>JADJZF010000004.1 GCA_016719395.1 Candidatus Amarobacter glycogenicus
GCGGAAACCCGCGCACGAGGCCCGCCTGTTCCCTGTTTCCCGTTCCCGCTACGCTCGCACTGTGGCAGACCCGTTTTCCCTCTCTGGCAAGACCGCGATCGTGACCGGAGGGTCGCGCGGCATCGGCTACGCCATCGCCCGCGCCTACATCGATGCCGGCGCGCGTGTCGTCATCACGGCCCGCAGCGAAACCCAGCTCCACGAAGCCGCCGGCAGCCTCGGCCCGAACTGCATCGGCCAACGCTGCGACAATGCCGACCCGGCCGCCATCGCCGCCATGGTCGAGCGTGTCGCCGCCCTCGCGCCCATCGATATCCTCGTCAACAACGCCGGCATCAGCCCCTACTTCAAGCGCGTCGAACACGTCACCGTCGAGGACTTCGATGCGGTCGTCGATGTCAACATGCGCGGCACTTACTTCGCCTCGGTCGAAGCGGCGAAGCGGATGTTCGAAACCGGCGGCGGCTGCATCGTGAACGTCACGTCCGTCACCGGCATCGTCCCGGTCGAACGCCAGGGCGTGTACGCGGCGACGAAGGCGGCCATCCACCAGCTGACGAAGGTGATGGCCCTCGAATGGGCGGACAGGAAGGTGCGCGTCAACGCCATCGCCCCGGGCTGGGTGAACACCGAACTGACCGGCAGCCTGCTCGAAAGCCGCCACGGCGAAGGCCTGCTCGCCGATATCCCGATGGGCCGTGCCGCCACCCCGGATGACATCGGCGGGACCGCCGTCTGGCTCGCCTCGGATGCCGCGCGCTACGTCACCGGCAGCATCGTCGTCGTCGATGGCGGGCGGCAACTCCGGTGAGCGCCGATCCCCAGGGCCGGGACCTGCTCGCGCTCGCCGTCGAGATTGCCGCCGAGGCCGCGGTCATCGTCGCCAAGTACGCCGCTGAACGCACCTACGCCATCGAGACAAAGTCCTCGCCCACCGACCTTGTCACCGAGGCGGACCGCGAATCCGAAGCGCTCATCGTCCGCGCCATCCTCGCGGCGCGCCCGCACGACGGCCTCCTCGGCGAAGAAGGCGCCAGCCGCGAAGGCGCCTCCGGCATCCGCTGGGTCATCGACCCGATCGACGGCACAACGAACTTCGTCTACGGCATCCCGGCCTACAGCGTCTCCATCGGCGTCGAACGAGACGGCCAGGTGATTGCAGGCGTCGTCCACGATGTCGCGTTGAAAGAGGCCTACACGGCTTCGCTTGGCGGTGGCGCCCACCTCAACGGCCTGCCGATCCATGTCTCCGCCAGGGCGGACCTCTCGGCCTCGCTCTGGGGCATCGGCTTCGCCTACGACCCGCACCGGCGCGGGGAACAGGCGAAGTTCTACGACCGCGTGATGACGCACATCCGCGATGTCCGCCGCATGGGTTCGGCCGCGCTCGACCTTTGCCGCGTGGCTTCCGGCCAACTCGATGGCTACTGGGAGTTCCAGCTGAACGCGTGGGACATCGCCGCGGGCGGGATCATCGCGCGGGAGGCCGGCGCCGTCACTCGCGGCTTCCACGGGTACACGTTCGAAGAGGGCTACGTCCTCGCCTCGAACCCGGCCCTCAACGCGCCGATGCTCGCCGTGCTGGATGCCTACCGGTAGGCGTGCCGCTCGCGCATCGTCCACCAGGTGAGCACCGCCATCGCCGCGAGGACAGCGGCGGCCACGCGGAAACCCGTCTCGTATCCCGCCTGGCTCGTGCCAATCATGCCGATGACGATCGGCCCCGAAGCGCCCGCCAGCGCGAGGAACAGCGCCTGCAACCCCATGATCCGGCCGAAGTAGGGGCCGGCGAATCGCTCGGAGTTCACCAGCGCGCGGAGCGGGAAGACGGCCCCGAAGACGGCCCCAAAGACCGCGATGTACACCCAGACCTGCCACCACTCGCCCGCGCTGCTGGCGAGCCACGCCGCCACCGCGAGGAGGCCGAAGCACACCGCCAACAGCGTCGCACTCGGGGCTCGGCCCGAAAGCATCGGCAGGATGAGCCTCCCCGGGAGGCTGACGATGCCGGTGACCGCGATGGCGCTGGCGACTGCCCCTTCATCGAAACCGCGCGTCTCCAGCTGGGAGATCATATGGAAGGAGAAACCGCTGATCGCCATGGAAGCGCCGAAGAACGCCAGGGTGAACATCCAGAAGCGCGTGTCGGCGTGGCCGAGGCCCTCGCGCGTCTCGCTGAGGAACCGCCGCGGCGTCAGGCGCGGCCCTGCCTCGCGCGCCTCGAACGGCTCGTGCAGGAGCGCCGGCACGAGCGTCCCCACGGCAGCCAGGAGCAGGCCGAGGATAACCACGGCCTGGCGCCATCCGAATTCGTCCACCAGGTAGCGCGTCAGCGGCGTGTAGATCGTGATCGAGAACCCGCTCATGAGCGTCAGCACACCGTAGGCGTGTGGCCGATCGATGGCCGGGAACCAGCGGTTCATGAGGACGTAGACGGGTTCGTAGAAGGTCGCTGCCATGGCCGGGCCACAGACGAATCCCAGCACCAGGATGAGCTGCCAGTCGGACTGCACCGCGCCGAGCAGGGAGAGGCCGGCGCAGCCAAGGATGGCGCCGCCCGCCAACAGTCGGCGGCTCCCGAGGATATCCGCCACGGTGCCGGCGAAGATGCCGGCGACTCCGGAGACGAGCCGGGCGAGGCCGACACCGAGAGATACCGTCCCCGCGCCGAATTCGCCGCCGGGGCCCGATTCCGTGACGAGCACGCTAAAGGCGTACGAGAGCGTGCCGTAGCTGGTATTGATGAGCATCGCCGCGGCGAAGACCTGGAGCCAGCGGCGCGAAAACGCGGCTTCCAGGCTACGCGAGACGGTGATGGCCACGGCCGCAGTCTAGCAGATCATCGGAAATTTACGATGGCCTATTTGCCAGGTGCGCCCTGCGCTGCCGGTCTGTCGAGGACTCCCGCCACCTGGATTTCGAGCAGCCGAAGCGCATACACCGCCAGCCCAAGGTAGAGGCCCGCGCCCATCACCGGCGTCGAGACGCGTTTCAGGAACGTAGCGTCGGAGAGCAAGCCCGCGGCGAAGCCGATGATTCCGAGGTTCACCGCCACGAAGATCACCTGGTCCAGCCGGTTCCCGCGCTTGCCGATGGTGGCCGCCATCAGCATGGCGAAGATCGAGTTCGTCATGAGGCCGATGAACTGCGAATGGTCCAGGGCGAGCAGCTGGTTCTCAGGGGCCAGGTCGAAGTCGCCTTCGTACTTGATGACGATGTACTGGGCGAGGCCGATGACGAAGAGCAGGCCGATGGCGGCCATGAGTGCATGCCGTCCCGGGCTCGGCTGCATCAAGTCGACGCTTCGGAAGTGCGGCCACATGCGCTTGATGAAGATCCCCATTCCGGCGATCTGGAGAAGGATCGCGATCGGCGCGAGCGGGACGATGTCGAGCAGGATCGAGAGCATCAGGCACACCCCGCCGGCGAAAGGGAACACCATCTGGATGATCCCCAGGCGGGTCGCCCTCGGCGGGTGCGGGAAGGAAAACGCCCACTCGCTCATCGCTAACCCGACCGGGACCAGGAAGCCGACGACCATCGTCGCGGGATGAGCTCCTTCGCCATCGGTCGGCAGGTACTTATCGCCCGTGGCGAGCTGCAGGCCCCAGAGGATGCCAAGAATGCCCCCAACGATGGACGTTCCCAGGGCCGCCAGGAACCCCCAGTGGGGCACACCGAGTTCGACGCCGCGGGCCCGTGCAAGCACCCAGAGGAACTGGCCGGCGATCACGATCGTGGAGATGGTGCCAAGCACCGGGCGCCAGTTGCCATATGTGAGCGAGAACGCGAGCACATATGCGGCGAAGGCGACGATTGCCCCTACGGCCAGCCAGCGGGCGAACATGCGCTCGCGCTGCGTGAGCGGTTTGCCTTCGCCGAACAGCCAGAGCGATGCGGCGAACACGGCCAGCGTGAGCCAGCCCAGGGTTCCGCCGTGGACGTGGCCAAGGATTCGGCGCTGGTCGAATTCGATAGCGTCGATCCCGTTCAGGATGCCGATGGTGATGGTGTAAGTGAAGACGGCCATCGCCGCCAACAAGAGTGCCCGGATCTCGGGCCACAGGACGGGTCGCGCGGCATGCGTGTCCAACTGGTAAATCCCCCTCTGCCGATGGCGCTGCGGATAGTAAAGAACTTCCGAAGGTTAAGGCAATGCCCTGGCAGGGTTGTATACGCGCGCTACAGTGTCCCGATGCCGCCGCGCCTCTTCTCCCCCGGCGAGCCCGTCCTGATGCGGCACCGCCGGGATGCCTATCGCTGGGCCGCGCCGATGCGTGTTGTCGAGGATCGCGGCGACTTCGTCGCTCTGTATACCCGGCCGGGTGACACCTACGTCCACATGGGCGATGCCAACGGCCGGCCGACGCGGGACTTCTTCGCCTCTGCCCGCGTGGTCCCGAGCACATGGGTTGAGCACCACTCGCTCCAGCTCATCCGCTTCGGCGACGCGCATGCGACGGTGCTCTTCTGGCGCGAAAACACGTGGGAGTTCCGCTGCTGGTATATCAACTTCCAGGAGCCGCTCCGGCGCACAGCGCGCGGCTTCGAAACGATGGACCTCACCCTCGACATGCTCATCGCGCCCGACCGTCAGGCCTGGCAATGGAAAGACGAAGACGAATTCGAGAACGGCATCGCCTTCGGCTGGTACACCGGCGAACAACTGGAGCAGATGAAAGCGTACGGCCTTGGCGTACTCGAACAGGCTCGCTCCGGCGCCGCGCCCTTTGGGGAGTCCTGGCCGGACGGGCGTCCCGACGCTGGATGGGGGCCGCTCCATCTGCCGGAAGACTGGGACCAGTAGGCGGCTGAAGCACCTCTCAGCAGCCTCTCCCGCCGCGCTTTCCCCGGTGCCGCTCCAGCACGCGGAAGATCGTGCGCCGCGAAAGCCCAAACATCTTCGCCAGGTCGTCAACGGTCGTGCCGTCGCGCTTCGCTGCCGCCAGGATGCTGGCATCGCGCCCAACGCGAAGCATGGTCGTCGCGCCGCCGTTGATCTCGTAACGGCAGCGCGGCAACGGACAGCGCAGGCAGGATGCATACAGGTCGCAGCCCTTATCCCGGTAGTCGACGTGTTCCGGCAGCGCATCGCTGCGGGCGGGCAGTTCCAGGACTTCCATCTGGCGGATCTCCGATCACGGTCTGTTGTGACGAGGAGAATAGAACGAATGTTCTACAGTTTCAACAGCGCAACAACCAGTCGCGCAAATGTCGACAGCGGTTGGCCATCGGCAGCGCGGGCCCGCGCGAGGGCCTGACGCGGTGCCATCGGCGGCTCGCTTGCGGCGGTTCCGCCCGGCAACCGTGGAAGGATGCCAGGACCAGACGATACATCCGCGCGGCTCGTGCTCTCGCCGGAAGAAGAGCAGGCCTATGAACAGCACGACCTGCGCCGCGCCGTCTGGGCATACCTCTCCGAACTCCGCCACAGTGCCGACTTCGTCAAGCTCGCCGCCCCGGCGGCATCGATGATGCGGGTCATCCTCGCGCTCGGCGACGAACCGGGAGACCGCGCCGCCGCGATCGCTGAATCCGCTGTCCTGGGCGGCATCCTCCACGGTATCGCCCCGCGCGACGGCGCCGGTTGGACCGTGGCCGAACAGCACTTCGATGAGAAGACGCTCGAGGACTTGCGCCACTGGACGCCGATCGAGGGATGGTTCGGCCATCCGCCCGGCGAATACTGCGCCTGTGGTTGCCGTTGGCGGGCCGGAGAGGCCGCGCCAGCGCGGCCTCGGACGAGTTAGTTCAGGCCGATTCCCGTGATGTCTTTGAGCCACTGATCCGTGGGGATGGTGCTGCTCGCGAGGGTGATCCGGCCGGTGTCATCCATCACGAAGACCGTCGAAGCGCCGATCTCCGTGAGCGTGAAGCGCACTGCGCCCAGCCGGAGGTTATCCATCCGGGTGCCGTTGATCGTCGCGATCGCCCCCGCCCTCGCGCCCGCCTTCTCGCCGAGCGTTGCCAGGCTCACGCCTTCATAGGTCTTGCCACCTACCGTGATCTTCTCTTTCGGCAGGGCCAGGAACTCGCTGCGCAGGGGGGCATAGACCTTGCCCGCGAACGCTACCTGGATGATCGGCAAATGGTCCGGGATGGGCGTCGGTTGCGCGACTGGAGTGTCCGGCACCTGGGGCTGTTCGTTCGAACCGGTCGTCGGCGTCGCGAAGACGGTCGCGGTTGGCTCCACGCCAGGGTCTTCGTCTGCACCGTCGCCGCATGCGGCCGCTCCAAACAGGATCGCAAGCGGGACGGCGGCCAACAAGAGTCGTCTCATCAGTTCTCTCCAGGGAGGGGGCAGATCTGAGGGTAGGCAGCGGCGTAGTACAGGGCAAACCGGCGGGTTAACCGGTGGTTCAGGGGCGGGCGTGACGCTCGGCGTGGTGGTTTCGGCCTGGGCGGGCTGCTCTGTGCTGGTCGCGCTCGGATCAGGCGTGGCGCTCGCGGTTGGCGGTGGAGTCGGGGTACCCGTCGGTGTGGCGGGCGGAGTGGCGGTGGACGTTGGCGTCTGCGTCGCTGGCGGAGTGGAAGTGGCCGTCTCCGTGGCGGACGGTGTAGCCGTGGGGGTCACGGGCGGCGGCGCAAGTGCGGTGACGGTGTCGCCGATGGTAGCGGCGGCCGCTTCCGCAGGTGGCGCCAGGTCTGGCTGCCTCGTTGTCACGTCGTTGATCACGGCGACTGCGCTCCGGCCAACCGAATCGATCTGCGCCTTGCGCATGGAATCGAGTTCCTGGTTGCGGATCACCTGGCGCAAGTCCTCGAACTCGCGCTGGATGCGTTCGAGCTGCGCTTGTGAGACATCTCCCCGCTCGCTCAGTTTGTTCAGCTCCACCACGCGTGCCTGGACCTGCTGGACCTGGAGGTCGATGCGGTGGTCGCCTCGCGACATGGAGTACTCGAAGCGTTCGTTTGCGAGCTTGAAGGTGTAGTTCCAATCGCCGGGGACCGAATCGCCGGCGGTGATGAATCCGAGCGAGAGGACGCCGACGGCCGCCGCCACGCTCGCCACCGACATGGTTGCCACAGCCGTGCGCAGGGGCGAGAAGGCCGGAGCGGGGATGACAACGGGCACGACGGGTTTCGTTTCCCGCGTCGCTCCGAGGAACTTCGATTTCAGCGATGCCTCGAAGTAGTAGCTGGCGGATTCACCGTCCAGGGCAGCGGTGATCCCGCTGGTGGTATCGAGCAACGGCGTGAGCCACTCAGCGTCATCCGGGAACAGGTCCAGGACGAAATCCAGCTCGAGGCCGTCATCAACGAGGGCCTGCGCCTCTGCGAGGACTTCCGCCTGGTAGCTTGCCTTACGTTCGAAAAGCCTGGTGATCACTCGTGGCGCACCATGACCTGGAGTTTGGCGATGGCTTTGTGTTGGAGGACTTTCACGTTGTTTTCGGTCTTGCCCAGTGCTTGTGCCGTTTCCGCTACTGAAAGGCCTGCACCGAAGCGGAGGGCGATGACCTGCCGTTGCGCTTCGGGGAGCCTCTCCGCGGCCTCGCGGACGGTTGCGACGGTGAAGGCCGTCACGATGGTGTCCACGTGGTCTGGCGTCGGGTCCTGGATAGATTCCGTGAGTTGCGCGGTAGTGGTCCGGACCTTCTGGCGGCGCACGTGCGAGACAACCTCGTTACGTGCGATGCGGAAGACCCATGCACCGAAGGGGAGCCCTCGCCAGGAGAAGGAGCGGAGGTTTTCGATGATCCGGAGAAAGATCTCCGTGGTCACATCCTCTGCGTCTTCCGTCGAGGAAAGCCGGACGGAGACATAGCGGTAGACGCGAGGGAAGTAGTGATCGTACAGCGCGCTCAGCGCCGTATGATCCCCCTGTTGCGCCGCGTCGACGACAGCTTGTTCGTCGAAATCCGGCGCCAGCTCGCCTACCGTAGTATTCCCCAAACCAGCCCCCTGGGCCGTGCCGGAACCTGCGGGCCGACCGTCCTCCTTTCACCATAAGCACGGATGTGCGTTCTGTACTAGAGATAACGGGTTCAGAAGGGAAAGGTTAATCGGGATCGGGAATATCCTGAGAATTCGCCCAGAGGGGCGGCCAGGGAAAGGACGCGCATCTTCCCCGTTCTCCCGCGGGAGGCAACACTGAGGGTGTGGACCTCCAGCTCGTCTCCGCTGTCGCCTTCCCCCTGCTCATGGTGATTGGGGGCATCGCCGCATGGCGCATGTCGAAAAGCGATTCGACGAAGCCTGAAACCCCCACCTGGCGCGATGACTCTCTCGATGACTGGCGCAAAGAACGCGATGCCCAGGCCGAGCAGGCGCGCACCATCCGCCCGTCCGACCCTACGCACCTCTCCACCGGCTCCGAAGAGCAGCAGGAAACGACGAAGCGGCACCAGCGGCTGGGCGGCTGACCGAAGCTGGATTCGGAACTTCGCACTCCGGGTTAAGTCAGGGCGCGTCAGGCTTCGTGGAACAACTCAGGTAGCGCCATCGCCCCCGGAAACGCCTCGCGAATGACCGCGATATCGTGCAGGTCGTCGGCGTCAAGGTCGTAGCCGCTGTAGCACTGGAGTTGTAGAGCGGCCGTGAAGCATCGAACGGGCTTCCCCAGTATCGCGCCCGACCCCATCAGCCCCTCCGCCTGGCACAGCCAAACCCGCCCGTCAGACATCGGATAGAGACCGTTCCCGGCAGCATCCAGCTCGAAGAGGTGGACATCCACTTCGCGGCCCTTGTCGTCGGAAAGCACGAAGTTGGCAGCCCGACCTCCGGGGACTTCGGCCAAGCCTGCTGTCCCCAGGGCGTCCCTCAAAAGGCGGACGTGCCGACGTTCGATGAACAGGTCGATGTCGCGATGCGGCCGCGTCTCGTGCCCGACAAGTGCGTCAGTTCCCCACCCGCCGTTCACCCAGAAACCGACGCCCGCCACCGCCAGTACGTCGAGAAGCGCCACCGCATCAGTCGCTGACATCACAGGCCAGTCCCTCATCCCCAACCCTTCTCCCACGGCTGGGAGAAGGAAGTCTGTCTTCACGGGTCCTCGATCCCCAGTGCGATGGCCAACTGCCGGACGACGACCGAGGCGTCGGTTTCTACAGCTTCCGCAGTCCAGCGAAAGAACTGGATGTGAAGTGCCTCCAACGTCCGTTGGCGTTCGAGGTCGCGAACTGCGACTTCCGGGTCGCGATGGATACCACCGTCAATTTCGACCGCGAACATCATCTCCTGGCAGAAAAAATCCAGCACGAACGCCCCAATCGGATGTTGGCGGCGGAACTTCAACCCATAGAATCGGCGACTCCGCAGGTGTTCCCAAAGCGTGTCTTCGGACTTGGTCTCGCGCTTTCGAAGCTCTCGGGCAGCCGGCACGTTGTCGCGATGGAATGTGTCCGTCCCCGTTCATCGCCGGATTCTCGTCGTTCAGTCGCCCACACATCAACCCGAAGCGAGCCTGCTACTCCCCTTCTCCCAGACTTGGGAGAAGGGGTTGGGGGATGAGGGAGTACGGCTCCGACGCTCGTCCTGGCGAAGCTCTGGCCAGCCCCCGACATGTCTCGCCCTCAGTCGCGAACCGATCCGGACATCGGGTCAGGCTTCACAGCGCCTGGCCCTGCTACTCCCCTTCTCCCAGACTTGGGAGAAGGGGTTGGGGGATGAGGGAGTACGGCTCGACGCTCGTCCTGGCGAAGCTCTGGCCAGCCCCCGACATGTCTCGCCCTCAGTCGCGAACCGATCCGGACATCGGGTCAGGCTTCACAGCGCCTGGCCCTGCTACTCCCCTTCTCCCAAGCCTGGGAGAAGGGGTTGGGGGATGAGGGCGAATCCCGTACCCTACATCCGAAACTCCGAACCCCATTCGGGCTCAATCCATACCCCCAAAGCCAAGACTAGGAGGCCCTCCCGTGCCCATCGACCCCTCGAAAGCCCTCGGCGCCGCCATCTCCGGCGGGACCGCGAAATGGGACCGCGACAAGGTCATCCTCTATCACCTCGGTGTCGGCGCCGGCGTCCCCCAGACGGACCCGAACGAACTCGCCTACACCTACGAGAAGGATCTGAAGGTCCTCCCCAGCTTCGGCGTCATCCCGGCTTTCGCCTCGATGGGCGGCCTCGGCGCTGTCCCCGGCCTCTCCTTCAACCCGATGATGCTTCTGCACGGCGAGCAGGACCTCGAGATCAAGAAGGCTATCCCGGTCGAGGCCGAAGTCGAGACGAACGGCCGGGTCGCCGGAATCTACGACAAGGGCAAAGCAGCCCTCGTCGTCATCGAGACGGAGACGAAGGTGAAAGGCGAGAGCGACCCGCTCTTCGTGAACCGCTTCTCGCTGTTCCTTCGCGGCGAAGGCGGCTTCGGCGGCGATAGCGGTCCGGCCGCCGGCAACGCCGCTCCCGACCGTGCCCCCGACAATGTCGTCGAGTCGCCGACCATCCCCCAACAGGCCCTCCTTTACCGCCTGAGCGGCGACAAGAACCCGCTCCACGCCGACCCGGGCTTCGCCAAGATGGGCGGCTTCGATACGCCCATCCTCCACGGGCTCTGCTCCTTCGGCATTGTCTGCAAGGCCGTCGTCGATAACGCGCTCGGCGGCGACACCTCGAAGGTCGCCCGCTACCAGGCACGCTTCGCCGGCGTGTTCTTCCCGGGCGAGACGATGGTCACCTCGTACTGGAAAGACGGCAACACCATCCTGGTCGAGTCGAAGTCGAAGGAACGCGGCACCGCAGTCATCTCCAACGCGGCGATCACGGTCCGGTAGGCTCCCCGGCCCGGGCACGGCCTGCCTCGGCGATACCGCCGTAGGTCGTGCGCCCCCGCGCCAGATCCACGGAAACGCCGCAATCGCGCACAATCGTTGGCATGATCGTCGCCGACCTTGCCTCGGTTTCGCGTGTCCATGGCGGCCGCACCATCTTCAGGGGCCTCTCCTGGTCGCTCCAGGATGGTGAGAAGATCGGCCTCGTTGGCCCCAGTGGCTGGGGCAAGACCACGCTTATCAAGTTGCTGGCCGGCGAGGATGCACCCGACGCCGGCGCCGTCACGCTCCGTCGCGGGGCGAGGGTCGCCTACCTTCCCCAGGACTTCGCCGGGCAACCCGGGCGCACCGCATTCGAAGAACTGCTCGCGTCATCGGCCGACATCGCCGAGCTGGAAGCGGCATGCACTGCCGCCGAACAGCAGCTCGCTGACCCCGCCACCCTGGAAGATCCCGACACCTTCGACCGCGTTCTCCACGAGCATGCCGACTTGCTCGAACGATACGAGAAGGCCGGCGGCGGCGCCGTGCGTAACCGCGCCGAGGCGCTCCTCCGTTCGCTCGGCTTCGATGAGGATGCCTGGGGCCGCCCGATGGAGCTGCTCTCCGGCGGGCAGCGCAAGCTCATCGGCATCGCCCGCTGCCTGCTCGCCGAGCCAGACCTGCTCCTGCTCGACGAACCGGATAACCACCTGGACCTCGAACGCAAGACGATGCTCGAAAAGGTCATCCGCCAGTTCCCCGGCTGCGCCGTCGTCATATCGCACGACCGCTACCTGCTCGACGAGGTGGCGAACGTCATCTGCGAGCTTGACTACTCACGCGAAGAAGGCATCGTCCTTCGCCGCTGGGAAGGCAACTACACCAGCTACGTCAGCCAGAAAGAGCTCGCCCTCCTCCGCCAGCAACAGCAGTTCGTCGCCCAGCAGAAAGAGATCGAACGCCTCGAAGCAGCGATCGCGCGCTTCAAACTCTGGGCATCCATCGTCATCGATGAGCGTCACATCAAGCAGGCGCGCAACAAGCAGCGACAGATCGACTCCATGGACAAGGTCG
Source organism: Candidatus Amarobacter glycogenicus (assembly GCA_016719395.1). GTDB lineage: Bacteria > Chloroflexota > Dehalococcoidia > Tepidiformales > Tepidiformaceae > Amarobacter > Amarobacter glycogenicus. The sequence goes on from JADJZF010000004.1 coordinate 11,766, forward strand.
AGCGGCCGGTGCTGGAGCGGCGGAAGATGCGGCTTTCGTTCCGGCCGTCCAACCGCGGCGGCGCCAAGACGCTCGAACTGCGCCACCTGGCGAAGGCATTTGGCGCGAAAGTCATCCTGCGCGATGCCGACGAAGTCGTGCTCAACGGCGAGCGCATCGGCATCGTCGGGCCGAACGGCGCGGGGAAGTCGGTCCTGCTCAAACTGATCCTCGGGCAGCTGCCCGCCGATTCTGGCGAGGTCTGGGTCGGCCCCAGTGTGCGCACCGGCTACTACGCGCAGGAGCACGAGACCCTGAACATGCGCCAGACGCCGGTGGAAGCTATCCGGGAAGTGAAGCCCATGTACGAAGGCGAGGCGGTCGCGCAGTTGCAGCGCTTCCTCCTCCCTTACGCGGCCACCTCCCAGCCCATCGCGAAGCTCAGCGGCGGCGAGAAATCGCGGGTGCAGCTGGCCCGCCTGATGCAGCTGGGCGCGAACTGCCTCGTGCTGGACGAACCCACCAACAACCTGGATATCCCCGCCGCCGAAGTGCTCGAGGAATCGCTCGAGAACTTCCCCGGTACGGTCATCGTCGTCTCTCACGACCGTTACCTGCTGGACCGGCTCGTCGACCGGGTGATCGAGGTCCGCGATGGCCGCATCCGCAGCTTCGCGGGCGGCTACAGCAATTACCTGGAACAGGTGAACGCGCCGCCCGTGATAGCGACCGTATCGGAAGCGCATGCCGGTGAGACGGGCGAAAGCCGCCTTCCAGGCGAAGCGCCGGAGAGGATGACGGCGCCTTCAGGGCGCGCGCAGGAACTCGGCCGTCTCGGGAGTGACTTCGATGAGCCCGCCGCCCCCGCGTTCCTGGTGATACCGGTTCCAGACCGGGAGCTTGCGGATGTTCTTGATCGTGTCCCACATCCCGCCGGGCGTGAGGTAGTAGCGCGCCGCAGCCCGTATCTGGATGCGGCGAAGGAGCGCCGGATCGGTGCGCCACGCCGCACTCCCGCGAATGCGCAGTACCCGGTCCTTCCGCGGTCCGCGCTCGCCGTGGAACAGCAGCACCGCCGCCGGGTTGGTCATGATGTCGCGCGCCACCGGGTTCTCGGAGCGCGTCGCCATGTAGATGCGTCCGCGATCTGCGAGGAACCAGAGCGGAATGACGTCCGCGTTGCCTTTCGGTGAGAGCGACGCGATCCGGACGATCATCGATCGCTTGATGAAGAGCTGGACCGCACGGTCGTCTGGCTGCCGGATCATGAGTCCCTCAGTTCGCCGTAGTGCCAGGCGACGGTCTTTTCCGGGGCCAGTTCGTACCAGTCCAGCGCCGGGTCTCCACCGGACGGGGGCTCGCAGCAGCCGATGGCACCGCGCATCCAGGTGCCGCGAAGGTCGAAGTACCATGGGCCATCGTCGATCAGCAGCTTCGCCTTCGCCGGGAGTGGCCCGCCCGCGGTGTCGGCCCCGAACAGGTAACGGCCATCGACGAGGCGGAACGCCACGGGCAGCACTTCGATTCCGCCGTCCCGGACGAACGCGAGCGTCGCCCTGGGAGGATGGTCGAGCAGCCTGCGAAGACTCTCGGTGCTCACGGTCCGCGTCACGCGCGTCATTGGTTCGTCCTGCCTTTCCGGTGGACCGAGACGGCGTAGCTGGCGCCTGCCACCCGCGGTTCCCGCTCCCAGGTCGCGAAGCGCTCGGCGAGTTCGAATCCCGCCGCCGCCGCCAGTTCGTCGTACCGCGCGAGCGTGAGCTTGCCAGCCGCGAGCTGGAAGCCGGCGATGAGCAACCCGCCGGGCTCGAGGTGGTTCGCCATGTTCGCGACTACCCGGCCCTCGCTCCCCGGCGTGAGGAAGATCATCACGTTTCCGGCCATCGCGACGGCCTCGAACGTCCGGCCGAGGTCGATCGTTTCCAGGTCCTCGTTGTGCCACGCGATGCCGGGCGCCTTCCGCCGGGCGGTGGCGAGCATCGTGGGATCGAGGTCCACGCCGACGACGTCGATGCCGCGCCTCGCGAGCTCGCGTCCAACCCGTCCGGTGCCGCAGCCCGCGTCGAGCACCGAACGGACGCCGTAGGACGAGACGAAGTTCACCTCGCCGTGGACGTCCTCGCCCGCGGCGGCCCGTCGCTCATAGGGTTCGTCGTAGGCGTCGCCATCGCGCGAACGCGTCGCGAGCCAGGGGTTCGGGGGCCGCGTCACCGGGCCAGTCTAGCGGTTCGGGCCGGGCTGGGGGTCAACAAAGAAGGGGAGCCTTTCGGCTCCCCTTCCCCTGGGTTTGTCTGCGCGAACGACCTAACTGACGCGCTCGAAGATCGTCGCGATCCCCTGGCCGCCGCCGATGCACAGGCTGACGATGCCGAAGCGGCCACCCGTGCGCTCGAGCTCGTACATGAGCTTCACGGTGAGGATCGCACCCGTCGCGCCGAGGGGGTGACCCAGCGCGATCGCGCCGCCGTTCGGGTTCACCTTCGCCGGATCCAGCGAGAGTTCGCTGCTGCAGGCGCAGGAGACGCTGGCGAAGGCCTCGTTCAGTTCGATGCAGTCGATCTGATCGAGGTTCATGCTGGCCTTGGCCAGTGCTTTCCGGATTGCAGGGATCGGGCCGCTGCCCATGATCGACGGGTCCACGCCCGCCTCAGCCCGCGCGACGATGCGCAGGCGCGGCGTGGCGCCGAGTTCCTTCGCCTTTGAGGCACTCATGACCGTCACGGCCGCGGCGCCATCGTTGATCCCGCTGGCGTTGCCGGCCGTGACCACACCGCCCTCTTTGAACGCCGGGCGCAGTTTGCCGAGGGCATCTGGCGTCGTAGCGCGGGGGTATTCGTCGACATCGAAGACTTTGTCTTCGCGGCCGATCTTCACCGTCATCGGGGCGATCTGGTCAACGAAACGGCCCGCCTCGATGGCGGCGATGGCCCGGCGCTGGCTCTCGGCGGAGAACTCATCCTGGGCAACGCGGCTGACTTCGAACTGCTCGGCGAGGTTTTCCGCGGTGATGCCCATGTGATAGCCCTTGAAGGGGTCGCTGAGCATGTGGATGATTCCGTCTTCGATGCTGTCGTGGCCGAGGCGGTAGCCGCCCCGGGCCTTGCGCAGGTAGAACGGCATGCGCGTCATGTTTTCGGCGCCACCTGCGACGACGACATCGGCGTCGCCGCTCTGGATGATGCGCGAAGCCGTGTTAATCGCTTCCAGTCCCGAGCCGCAGATGCGGTTGACGTTCATCGCCGGGGTGCCAATCGGAAGGCCGGCCTTCACCGTCGAATGGCGCGAAAGGTAAGCATCTTCCGCCGCCTGGCCGACGATGCCCATGATGACCTGGTCTACGCTCTCGGGGGCGATCCCCGCGCGGGCGACGGCCTCACGGATGACGTGGGCGCCGAGGTCCGAGGCCGGGACATCCGCGAAGGAGCCCTGGAACTTGCCGATGGCAGTCCGGACGCCACTGGTAATGACGACATCTTCCATGTGTTCAATCCTGTAGTGCGTGAATGCCCGGGCGCCGATCGGCGGCCGCGGTGGCGGCACAGTCTCGCCATTGTACGGATGGGAAGAAGGCGGTGCCAGTGGATGGCAGGCGGGAGAGTCATAGGCTGCGGCTATGGGAGCAGGCCCACCACGCCCCAGCCACTCCTCACCAGTCTCGTCAGCGGATCGAAGCGTGCCCTTCCGGCATCAGTTCCACGAGCTCGATGCTTCCGCCTTCAGCGAGGTGCGGGCAACCGGTCACCATTTCGAGCGCTGCCTGCATGCTGCCGGCAGTCAGCACCGTGTAGCCCGAAACCGGGTTGGCGCCCGCATCTTCGCTGGTCCCATCTTTGCTGACGGTCCACGCGCGGGCCGCGGGGTGGCCCGCGTCTTTCACGTTGCCCCCAACTCCTCCCATCCACTTCAACCATGCTTCCATCCGGGCGAGCTGCTCTTCGTGCGTCGCGCCCTGGTTGCCGGAACCGTGATAGATCACGAGAAAGTCGGCCATGTTCGTGCTCCTTCGCCCACATTCGGGGAGAGGGAGTATAGCGCCCGGCGCTCGTGACGCACCCCGGGATCGGCCGGCGGGGCCGTGTAAGATTCCGCCGCGCTGACGGTCTAACGTGTGGCAGTCCTTCCCTTGCCGAGCGGGCCCGGCGGCGCAATTCCCGGCGGCGCAGGGCCCGCTACCCCAATCAGCATTAGGCTGGCAGCCCCGAGCACCTGCTATCCTCCCGGCGATGTCCGAAGACCTGTTCGCCCGCGTTGCCCGCATCGGCCTGGCACTCCCCGGCGTCGAGGAGTCAACCTCCTACGGCACGCCCGCGCTGAAGGTTCGGAAGAAGCTCGTCGCGCGCCTCAAGGAAGACGGCGAAACGCTCGTTGTGCCCACCGAAAGCGTCGATGAGAAGGCATTCCTGATTGCCACCGAACCAGGCGTCTACTTCGAGACGCCGCACTACGCCGGCTGGCCGGCGGTCCTCGTCCGGCTGCCGGTCGTCACCGACCGGCGCCTGTCGGAGATGCTCGAAGCGGCCTGGCGGCGGGCCGCTCCGAAGAAGCTGGTCGCGGAATACGACCGGCAAACCTGAGCGGACGGACCCCGCCTCCGGGTCAGCTGTTGAACGCGGGGTCGCGCTTCTCGACGAACGCCCGGGCCGCCTCGGCGAATGCGGGGCTCCGCGCAGCCTGTCCGAAAATCTCATCCTCCATGCGCAGGACGGCGCGGATGTTGTCGTTCACCGCGTTGGCGTGAAGCATCCGCTTCGCCCAGCGCACGTGTGTGGCCGGGTTGAACGCGATTTCTTCCGCGAGGGCAACCGCTTCGGCCAGCAGCGTCTCGTGCGGCACCACCTTGTTCACAACGCCGAGCCGAAGCGCTTCCTGGGCGTTGTAGATGCGCCCTGTGAGCATCATCTCGGCCGCATTTGCGAGTCCCGCCACCTGCGGGAGGATCTGCGTCGATCCGAGTTCGGGCGTCAGTCCGATCCGGACGAACCGCATCGAGACTCGAGCGTGCTCCGAGGCGATCCGGATGTCGCAGGCCAGCGGCAGCGTGAACCCGACACCGACCGCTGCCCCGTTGATCGCCGCGATCAACGGCTTCGAGCGCTGCAGGAACTCGGGCAACGACTCCTGCTCCGGTTCTGGCGGCGGTCGCTGCCCTCCCTCGGCTTGCGGCCGCTGCAGGTCGGCGCCGCTGCAGAAGCCGCGACCGGCGCCGGTAAGGACGACGGCGCCGATGCCCTCATCGTTGTTGCAGTCGGTGATGTGTTCGCGGACGAGCCGGGCCATATCGCGTGACCAGGCGTTCAGGCGTTCGGGGCGGTTGAGCGTGATGATGCCCACCCGCCCGCGCTTTTCGAGGAGGACGTGGGGTTCGGAATCCGGCATGAAGGGTCTCCCTTCGCGGTGTGATGCGCGCGATTCTAACTCCGGCCAGCCACGGGCTGTGAAAACGGGCGCCGCCCTCCGCTGGCTGCGGCAGATCGACAACCGGCGATAGCCAATCGACAATCGACCGATGCCTCCGCTTATCGGCCACGCCGGGATCCTCCGCGAATTGCAGGCGCTCGCCGCGAGCGACGAGCCGCCGCACGCGCTCCTCCTGGCCGGACCGGAGGGCACGGGCCGCACCGCCCTCGCCACCGAATACGCGCTCCTCCTCAACTGCGAGCGCCTGCACGCTCCTGCAACGGCCGGCGCTTCGCTCTTCGGCGATGACTCCTCGCTCATGGCCTCTCCCTCCTCCCTCCTTCCGTGCGGAGAGTGCAGACCCTGCAGGCTCATCAACGAAGGGGCGCACCCCGACATCATTACGCTGGGGCCGGGCGATACGCTCTGCCGGCCGCGCGATGGCGATAGCAGCCATCCGAAGCATCCCGATTCGCGCGACATCCGCATCTGCCAGGTCCGCGGCATCATCGACCTTGCCTCCCGCTACCCGTTCGAGGCCCGCTACCGGATGATCATCATCGACCCGGCGGACCGCTTCGCGCGCGAGGCGGCCCACACCGTCCTGAAGACGCTCGAGGAACCGCCGGGGCACACCGTTTTCGCACTCATCACCGCCGCGCCCGAAGCACTTCTCGAGACCATCATCTCGCGCTGCCGCCGCATCGACGTCCAGCCCGTGCCCCGCGCCGAGATCCAGGCCGGCCTCATCGCCCGGGGTGTCGAGCCGGAACTGGCAGCGCGCGCCGCCGAGGCCAGCCATGGAAAGCCCGGACGCGCTATCCAGTTCGCCCGCCAGCCCGACCTGATGGGCGACCGCGCTCGCCTTGCCCAGCGTTGTGCCGCCGTCGCCGCCGAAGGGACCGGAGGACGCTTCCGCTACGCCAGCGACCTTGCCGAACGTTTCCGCAAGGACCGGGCTGCCGTCCTCGTCGAGATCGATGTGTGGGAGGGCTTCTGGGAGGAGCGCCTTCGCAACGGCGCCTCCGAAGGCGGCCGAAGCACAGACCTCGCCGGCTACGTCGAAGCGCTCGGGGCAATCCGCCAGGCGCGCGAGGACCTCCAGACCAACGTGATCCCGCGCACCGCCTTCGAACTCATGCTCCTGAGCTTCCCCCGCGTTACACTGGCCGTTAGCCCCGAGGAAGAACCGGTGGCCCATGCCTGAAGAACTGCCTCGCGTCGCCGGCGTACGCTTTCGAAACGCCGGGAAGATTTTCTACTTCCATACCGCCGGGATGCGACTCGATCCCGGCGAATTCGTCGTGGTCGAAACCGTCCGTGGCCCCGAAGTCGCGAAAGTCGTCATCGCCCCGGACCAGGTGGTGGTGAACGAGCTCGGCCGCGAAGAGTTGAAGCCCATCCTTCGGCTTGCCACCGAAAGCGACATCCGGAAGGCCGACCAGCTACGACAACAGGCGGAGGAACTGCTCCCCGAGGCTCGACGCCTCGGCGAGGAGCTACGCTTTCCCGCCCACATCGACGGGGCCGAATTCACCCTCGACGGAAGGCGGCTGACCTTCGCTTTCACCAGCGATGAGCGGCTCGATTACCGCGACTTCGTAAAGCGCGCCGGCGACCGTTTCCGCACCCGTGTCGATATGCGCCAGATGGGCGCGCGTGACCGCGCGAAGATGGCCGGCGGATACGGCATCTGCGGCCGCGAACTCTGTTGCGCCAGCTGGCTGACAACCTTCCCTTCCATCTCGATTCGCATGGCCAAGGAGCAGGAGCTCCCGCTCAATCCGCAGAAGATCAGCGGCCTTTGCGGCCGCCTCCTCTGCTGCCTCAGCTACGAAGAAGAGGGCTACAAGGAGATGCGCAAGACGCTGCCCAAGATTGGCCAGCGCTGCAGCACCCCCACCGGGGAGGGCAAGGTCATCGGCATCAACATCCTCCGCCGTTCGATCACGCTGTTCGCCGACGGTCAGCGCATTGATGTTTCCGACCGGGACCTTGGCACGGTCGTGCGGTGGGATACAGCCAGCAAGAGCGGCGACCCCCCGCCGAGCATCTCGCGGGTGGACGCCATCGCCCAGGGGCTCATCGAGGAGACTGAGGAAGACCGGATGGCGGCAGACCGCGCCGCTGCCGAGCCTGACTGGATCGATGCCCGGCCGTCCTTCGAGCCCGGCCCGGGCCGCGGCCGCCTCCCCGGAGGCGGGCCCCGCAAGAATGTCCCGGCGCGCCCACCCCGCGGGGAACAGCAGCCGGAGCGCCCGCAAGGGCGCCAGCAGGATCGCCGCCCGCCGCGCGGGCCGGAACGCGCCGCCCAACCCCGGCCCCCCCGGGAACCACAGCCACAACGTGAACAGCAGCCTCGGGGCGAACGCCCGGAGCGCCGGCCCCAGGGACAACAGCCGGCGCCGGCGAACCTCGGCGAAGGGCGCGTATTCAAGCGCACCGGCGGCCCGGCGGGCGAGGGGGCAACCGAGCGCCCGGCCCGCGAACCACGCCCGCCGCGCGGGGCTCAGCCGCCTTCGAACGAGACCCCGCCCGTACAGGCCGATGGAGGCCAGCGGTCGGGACGGCGGCGAAACCGGCGCGGTCGCGGTAGCGGCGCGGGCGGCGAACAGCCCCCTGCCTGACCGCTCGTTGTGCCCCGCTTAGAGAAAGTCCGTCCCGTCGATGTCTCCGTCCGCATCCGCATCGCCGGCGCCGCCGCTGAAGCCGACGGTGTCGCGGCCATCGCCATCCCAGTCGCCAACGATTCCACTCACATAACCCGGCGTCATGGTGTGGAGGCCTCCCCCGCTGTGACTGGCCTCAAGAAGAGTGGATGGTCCGTCGTCGCCGACCACATGGACGATGTCGGCGTCGTCCCACCTCCCCGCGGCCGCCCGCGGCGCGATCAGCACGTGCGTCTCGTCGTTCTCGACTTCGATGTCCTGGTTCTTCTCTGCATGGATGGACCGGTTCTCATTGTGGTCGACGGTCTCGGTCCTCCCGAACAGTCTCCCGAGTTTGCTTGTTGCCATGTCGCTTGTCCTCCGGTTCTCGCCCCTCAGAACAGCAATGGCACAAGCATAGCGAAAAGTGATGGCGCTCCCGCCGGCGTTCGCGATCGCGTGGACCGGGTAGCTACCGCGGGTCGAACGCCACCGGCAGGCTGGTCACACCGCGCATGATAAAAGTGGGCACCCGCGGGAGTGGCGCGTCTGTGACCAGGCGGAAGTTCGTGGCCCGTTTCAGCAGTTCTTCCCATGCGATCTTCGCTTCGAGCCTGGCGAGCGGTGCGCCCAGGCAGAAGTGGATGCCCATCCCGAAGGAGATGTGGCGGTTCGGTGTCCGCGCCACGTCAAAGGTCAGCGGGTCCGGGAACTGCTCCGGGTCGCGGTTGGCGGCGGCAAGCCAGACGACAAGCCGCTGGCCTTCGTCGATCCGCTGACCGGAGACGTCGATATCCCGTGCTGCACGCCTCACGGTCGCCTGTACCGGCGAGCTGACGCGCAAGACCTCTTCGAGGGCGGAGGGGATGAGCGACCGGTCCGCCTCTACTTTCGCCAGCTCGGTCGGGTGGGCCATGAATTCGAGCATCGCGTTGCCGATCAGGTTCGTTGTCGTTTCGTTCCCGGCGACGAGCAGCAGGACGAGCATCTGGAGGAGTTCTTCGAGCGAGAGCCGGTCGCCTTCCATCTCTGCCTGCACCAGCCCGCTGATGAGGTCGTTGCGCGGCCGTGCGCGCCGCTCCGCGCAGAGTTCGCCGAAGTATTCCCGCATCTCCTCCGATGCGGCCGGTCCCCCGGCGCCTCCGCCGCCGAGGCTCGCGACGATGCGGTCCGACCAGTCCTTGAACTGCTGCCTCCGCGCAGGGTCCACTCCGAGGATCTCGGCGATGGCGATGACCGGAAGCGGGTAGGCGAGCGCCTCCACGAGGTCGCACTCACCACGTTTTGCCGCCTCATCCAGCAACTCCCCCGCGATCTGGCGGAGCCGCGGTTCGAGTTGTTCGATCATCCGGGGAGTGAACGCCTGGTTCACGAGCCCGCGCAGGCGAGTGTGGCGCGGCGGATTCGAGCTCAGCATCGTCGGTTCCGCGTCGGCCGTTTCGGCCGGCCCGATGCCCGAAAGCCACGACTCGTTGTCCTTGAGGATCCCGACGCATTCGCTATAGCGAAAGGCCATCCACATCCCCGCGGCCGGGATGAAGAGCGGGCTCATCTGGCGGCCCATCTCGTAGAAAGGAAAGGGGTTTTCGAGGAATGCGGGATCCTGGAGGTTCGGCGCCTGGGCCATCGTGACGGCTCCCGGGGTTTTCGCGGACCGAAACCCGCCTGGCCACTCTACCAGACGGCGGAGCCCCCAGGCCGCGTCCCGGGAGTGCCCGGCCGCCGGGGCGCCAAAAAGGGCGATGGGTGTTTTACCCCATCGCCCTTCGCTGGTTCGGAGTTGCCGCCTAGGAGCGGTCGCCGCGGCGGTTCGGCGCTGGCTTGGCCGACTGGGTGCGCGGGCCACTCCATGACCGGTTGTGGCGGCGCGATCCACCCTCGGCCGGGCTGACTTCGCGCGGCCGGAAGGAGCGGCGAGCGTTGGGGCGTCCACCGGCGGCGGGCAGCGACCCACGGTTGTTGTGGAACGTGTTCCGCTGCTCTTCGAGCGAGGGCGCGGCCGGCGGTTCGAAGGCCGCCAGGTCCCGCAGTCGCTCATCGTCCGATTCCATCGGCACGATGGCGAGGTTGATGCCAGCTTCGCGCTGCAGGGTCCGCGCGTCGTGCGCCTCGTCCGGCGAAACGAGCGTCACGACGAGTCCGTCGGTCCCGGCCCGTGCCGTGCGTCCGGAGCGATGGAGGTACGTCTTCCCGTCTTCAGGAAGGTCGAAGTGGAGGACGGTATCGATGCCATCGACGTGGATGCCGCGGGCGGCGACGTTCGTCGCGACGAGCACCGGCGCCCGGCCGGCGGCGAAGGCTGCCAGCGTCCGTTCCCGGCGGCCCTGCGTGAGGCCACCATGGATCGGTTGTGCGTCCAGGCCCTGCTGGCTCAGCTGGCGGGCCACGTTGTCCGCGCCGTGCTTCGTCCGGACGAACACGATCGTCCGCTTCGAGGCGCCGCAGATCGCCGCCGCGACTTTCACCCGTTCGTGGCGCGCAACACCGATGAACCGTTGGTCCAGGGTGTCGACCGAACTGGTTTCGGAAGCGACTTCATGGGTCACCGGGTCGTGCTGGTAGCGGCTCACGAGCTCACCGATCGAACCATCGAGAGTCGCCGAAAAGAGCAGTGTCTGGTGTTCGCCGGGGATGCGGTCGAGGATTTCCCGCACCTGCGGGAGGAAGCCCATGTCGGCCATCTGGTCGGCTTCGTCGAGCACGACCATGGTCACGTCATCGACAGACATCTCTTTGCGTTCGAGCAGGTCGTTGAGGCGGCCCGGTGTAGCAATCACGATATCCACGCCGGCATGCAGCGCCTTGATCTGGCGGACCATGGAGGCGCCGCCGTAAATGGCCGTGACCCACAGTTCGGTGGCGGCCGCGAAGGGCGTCAGCGCATCCGCGACCTGGTTCGCCAGCTCGCGCGTGGGCACCAGGATGAGTGAACGCGGCCGGCGCTTCTTCGCCGTCGTCGTCCGCTGGATGACGGGAAGCCCGAATGCGAGCGTTTTGCCCGAGCCGGTCTTCGCCTTGCCGCAGACATCGCGGCCGGCGAGTGCGTCGGCGATGGTCATGGACTGGATCGGAAAGGGCGTCGCGATCCCCAGCTTATCCAGCGTCGCGACGATCGCCTTGTTCAGGCCAAGTTCGCGGAAGCTCGGGCCGGCCTCGGCCGGGGACTCTTCGGGAGCGGTGATCTCGGGCGGGGTGGCGCGCACGATGGCGCTATCAGCGTCCTTCGTCGAAGGACGATTCAGGGTAAGTGACAAGTTGAGGAGGTACTCCAGTTTCTCAGTGTGCGAGCGAATGGGTGTGGCCTGATCTCGGCTGAACTTCCCCGCAAACGCACAACGACTAACGCACAAGAAGGGAGAAACGAGTAGGGCACGATGCGCGGTTTCCGCGCGGCTCGAGATCGAGCGTACCACGGTTTGGTGGATCGTGGGCGGTCGCTGCCCCGCGGTGTCGCCGCCGGCCTCACTTCCGGATGGCGACAGTCAGCTGGCACGGGCTCGGTGGAGGCTCCCCGAGGGGGACCAGCGGCGCCGTTGTCCGCGATTTCGTCCTCGCAACCAGGAGGTCCGGCTGCCCCTCGATCGAGAAGAAGAGGAGGTCCTCCGGCCCATCGGCGATGCCGCAGACCCGCTTCCCGGCCGGGACCGTTTCGGCGGCGACGGCCAGCACCGCCCCGGACGCCGGTTCGAGCCACGCGAGACCGGCGCCAGAGACCATGACCAGCGACTTCGAAGCGTGCTCATAGGTGAGTGGGCCTGCCGGGATGGAGAGTTGGCCGACCTTCGTCGCCGCACCGCTGCGGATGTCCACCTGCCAGAACGCGCCATCCGGCTGCACGGCGTGAAGCACGCCCGGCCCGCCGGTGAACCACGCTCCCGGGATCGCTGGCTCGATGCGCGAAATCGAAACCGGTGCGGCGCCGCCCGGCCCAAGACCGGCGATTCCCTGCACCCCGCCACCGTTCGCGGCGACGATGACGATCATGCTCCCCTTGAGCAGCTTCTTCCCGTCCCGCGTCGTCACCGGCGTCGTTGTCGTTGCGATCGCGACCGGACTTAACGCTTCCGTTTCGCGGGGAGCCCGCACGGAGACATCCGTCTGCAAGTCGATGCGGTAAAAGGCGGCGCTGGCGGAGTCGACGACGAAAATGTCGTACTTCGTGTCGCGGTCGATGAGCGATGGCGCTACCGCTGCCCCCGCGACCGAGGCCGTGGCTGTCGTGGTCAGCGCCACCTTCGTCGCTATCGAGCCGCTGCCCCACACGCGCACGGTGTCCCGGAAAGCGCGTGATACAAGCGCGTAGGGGCGTCCGCGGAAGGACATCATCCGGGCCGAGCCGAAAAGCTGCCAGGTGGCGAACCCGCTCAGACCGGTGAACGGCGCCGTCAGCCACAACGACGGGTCGGACGGCCCGGCGGCGTACACGATCCAGCCCAGGACGAACAGCATGCCGAGGAAGGCCAGAGTCGCCAGCGCGACGACCGTGACCACGGCAGCGCGGTCAAACCAGCGGCTGCCCGCGTGCTTGAGCGCTGTGCCCCTGCGCATCGCGGCCGCGTTGGCCGGCCCGATGGCGGAGAGGTACTCCGCACTCACCGCGTCGAGCGCGTAGCTTGTGTGCGGCCGGGAAGGGTTGCTCGTTTCAGGGACCGAGCGCCGCCGGGCGGCAAGCCAGCGACCTGCGCGCGTCGGCCGTAGCATCGTCCTCGCCTGCGAGACAACACCAACGACGAGGATCACCATCAGCGCCAGCTCGACAGCATCAGTCCAGCTCCAGCCGTCGTCGGCCAACGCGGAGAAGCCGAGTGCCATGCTCCCGAGCGCGAACAGGCTGAGCCCAAAGAACAGGTAGGGCAGCCAGCGCTTCCAGCCTCGGCCGGGTTTGCGGACCGTTTCCTCGCCGGCCGGCGAAACGGCCGCCGCCAGCCCACGCTCAGCAGCCAGGCGGCTTACCGCCTGGCTGCTGACCTGGTCCAGAGGTGGCGTTGCCTCCACAGATGCCGCTGACTAGTCCGGCACGTCGAGGTCGGCATCCACCGAGTCGAGGTCCGGACCGTCAGCGTCGTGGCTGCCGGCGTGTGGGTGGGCATCGCGGAACGAGACCTTGAATTCCTCGAAGTTCAACGAGAGCGACTCGTTCGGTGTTATCCCGCCGTCGCCAGCATGCGGAGCGTTCAGCAGCGTCGAAGGGCCGTCGTCGTCTGCTCCGCGCAGACTGGTGATCCACTCGGTCTTCAGGTTCGTTCCTGCCCCGCGTTCGCCTGTCTCTTCCCCGATGTGGAGCCCGCCACCGCGGAGTTCGAGCGTTTCGATCGAAACCTCGTTCTTTCCTGCGTCGAAGTCCGGGCCTTCCCACTTCCCGGAGTTCGGAGCCGCGCTCCGCCCCGTGCCCTCGGCCCCGGCGCCGGCCCACCCGTCAGCCCGGCGCGCAACCTGCACGTCAGTCCAGTCGGCAGGCGTCTGTTCGTTGATGCCCCGCGGATAGAGTTCGCCGTCCTGCATCATGAAACCCTGGCCCTCGCGGCCCGGCTGCTTCGAGCGGTTGGTGCTGTCGGTTCCCGCTCCGCCCGGGGCTTCGCCGCGGAGCTTCCAGAGGTCATCCGTGGCCGTGTAGCCCTGGTGGCTGTTGGAAACGAAGAAGTGTTCGGTAGTGCCGTCCCCGTCGGGCTCGGTCGGGATTCGTGTGTTCCCACGCTCCTCGCGTTGGCGGAACCGCCGCCGGTGGCCATCCCGCTCTGGTCCGAGTCCATATCCGGGACGAACCAGCGCGCCCCGGCAGGTTGCCTCGTCCACAGGATTTCGCCCGTGCTCGTGTCGATCAGGTTGTTCCCGTGCAGCCAGCTGATGAGGGCTCCCATCTCGCTGTCAGAACTCGCTTCCGCAGCCGCACCATGGGCCCAGACGATCTCGCCCGTGCTTGTGTCGATGAGCCCGCGCTCGCGCAGGTGGCCGACGAGTTCGGTCATCTGCTGGTCGCTGCCTTTGTAGAGGTTGTCCTGTTCCATGTAGGGGAGGAGGAGGCCCCGCGGGGGGGGGTCGCCGGCTTGGCCTCATGAAGCCCCCGCCGGGCGCCCCGGGGGGGGTTTTTTTTTTTTTCTCCGATGCTCCCCCGAGTTCGCCGTCCTGCATCATGAAGCCATCGCCCTCGTGGCCCGGCTGCATCGAACGGGCGGCGGCGCCCCCGTCCGCAGCGCCCTCCCCGGGCTTCACGCTCTCAATGAGCTGCCACAGCGCATTCGCTTCGGAGATCTGCGTCGGCTCGTCGCCCCGGACGCCGAGCAGTCCTCCGCCCGGATTGCTGGCGTAGATGCCGTCGGCGTTGGCGTGGCTGGCCGCTTCCGCGCCGGCGGCCTCGAACCGCGCCAACTCCGGATTCTTGTTGTTCAGCATCGAGACGATGACTTGGTCGCCGACTTCCGGGAGGGTGTAGGCCCCCGGGTCGGCCTCCGGCCCACCGCCGGAAAACAGCTCGAAAGACATCGACCGGCCCTCTGCGGCGGTGAAGCCCTGCTCGCCCGGCTGCATCGAGCGAGCGGCGTCATCGCCGTCGCCCGGCGGCAGCACGTCCTTCTCGGTTTCGCCGATGTGTCCACGTCCAGCACTCGCCTCGTTGATGAGGTCGTCCGCGATCGTGAATCCCGCGCCCAAGCCCGAACCGTCGCCCCGTGGCTGCGTCGTCCGCAGCCAGGCGATGAGCGCCCCGAGTTCTTCGTCGGACCCGGTGAAGCTCGGGCTCGCCGCGTCTGCCCAAACGATCTCTCCGGTGCTCGTATCGATGAGCCCGCGCTGCTCCAGGTTCCCCAGCAGTGTCCGGATCTGGTCCTCCGACGCCGTAAACTTCCCGTCGCCAACCAGGTTGGATTGCTCGATGTTGGCCAGGATGCCGGGAGGAGGGGTCGAGCTGCGAAGGTTGTCGCGCCAGACCGTGTAGTCGGCTGCATCGACGACGTTCATCCCAAGAGATGCCTCGGCTCCCGGCCCGGAGCCCGTCGCTGCGTGCTCCCAGACGTCGACTGAGATAGCGCTTTGCGCCTCCGGTAGCCCGTCCTGGTTCGTGTCCCGGGCGATGCCGCCTGCGTTGTCGCCGCCGCGACCGAACAGTTTCGAAAGATTGATTGCCATTTCCGTTCCCTCCTCCGGGAATTCGCGTGGTCAGGACGGCCCTTCTCAGGCCGGGTTCCCCATAGGTTGTTGTGGCCGCACCAGGTCGAGGAAGAGGTGCGAGCCGGGTTGGAGTTGGGCGGCGGCGCCGGGCAGGGCCGCGAGCGCCACCGAGGCGACGCCCAGGCCGCGCTCCGAAATGCTGATCACGCTCACCGCGTGGTCCGCCGGGTAGGACATCGAAAGGTAATTCGCCAGCGGCGCCAGGTCCGGCGTCGTGCCCTCCGCCGCGGGCGCCGCGGTCATCCCGAACGCTCCCGCGTGCATGATGACGGCCGGCACAAGCGCACTGATCGGCATGCGCCGGGCCACCAGCCGCGTCGCATCGAACACCTGCAGGCCGAAGGTCGAAACGTCCAGGCCGATGCCCCCGATGATCGTCTCCAGCGGCGAAACCGCCGGTACCACCTGGACCCCGAGCTCGAGTCGCCTGCCCTCCATCGCGAGGTACCGCCCGATGGCGTTGAACATCAACGGATGGCCAGGCGAAAGGAATACCACCGGCCGCTCGTGCTCTGTCCGCCCGATCAGGAAGTTCGCGATATCGAGGTACGACTCGGCGTAATCCGTCCCGGGAGCGATGCGCGAGGTGATGTCGGTCACTTTCACCCGTTGCGACTTGAGGAACGCGGCGAGGTTCGCCGGTAGCCCGAGTGTGTAGGCGGCCCCGTAACGCGCGAGGATTCGTTGCGCTTCGACGCTGATCTGGAGGGCGCCGGAGATACCGTATCCGGCGAGGACGAGGTGAGGTGTGGCCATACCAGTCCGGGAAGGCTGTTTCGCCGTGGCTCGCGTGTCAAGAGTTTCCGTGGCCATTACCACACAAATGGCATGGCGAAAGAAAAGGTGACGCGCTTTGTAGGAACTTCGACAGAACTCGTCCCGGTCCAGGCCCGCCCGCGTAGCACCCCTTCGAGCGCCCGGCGATGAGGGCGTGGTCCTTGCCGTGAAAGTGGAAGCCATCGGCCATCGGGCCGGGCAGAAGCTCCCGTCTCCCCGTTGCTCGTTGCTCCTCGCTCATGCCTGAATACACCTATGCGCATCGGCCTGATCTCTGACACTCACATCCCCGAAGCCCGCTACGAACTCTGGCCCCAGGTCTTCGATGCCTTCCGGGGTGTGGATTGCATCCTTCACGCTGGCGATATCCACGACCTCGTCGTCATCGACCAGTTGCACGACATCGCCCCGACCTGGGCCGCCCGCGGCAATGGCGAAGAGGGTTCCGGCGGGCGCCCGGTGCAGCCCGACCACCACCGCCTGCGCGAATCGTGGCTGCTGGACCTCGACGGCCTAAGGTCGGCCTCACCCACGATGTGCCGATCCCGCAGTACCCGCCGAACCTGACCCTGGAAAGGGCCCTGATCCGCTACTTCGGCACCACCGAACTCGATGTCCTCATCTACGGCGACACCCACGTCGAGGCGATCGACACGATCGATGGCGTCCTCTGTGTGAATCCCGGTTCGCCAACCTACCCGCGCAACCTCGACACCCAGCTGGGCACCATCGGCTTCCTCGAGATCGACGGGGGCAAGGCTGACGCCACGATCTGGCAGCTCACCGAGACCGGGATCGAACCGTTCAACTGGAACAAGTGGCGCCGCCCCTGGTGATTCACCGCCGCTAATCGACCGGCTGGCTCTTGACCAGGATGACCGGCATCCCGGCTTTCTCCACCATCCCGAGTGCGGTGCTTCCTGCAACCAGATGGCGCCGGGCGCTGTGCCCATGCGTCGATGAGGCGATGGCGTCTGCGCCGAACTCCTTGGCGGCCTGGACAATCACCGAATCGACCCTGGAACTCGCCGGTGCTGCTTTCGCCACGATCGCGACTTCCACACCGCCGGGGATCCGGCTCCGGAGGGATTCGAGATAGGGCAGTGCCCGGGTCTGTGCCTCGGCCTCGGTCTCCTGGGCCTTCATCGTCACGACTTCCAACAGCGTGACCCTGGTCTTACCGGGCACGAGGAGCTTCTCCAGGCCGCCGAAGATGCTGCGCGAATCCGGCGAGCCGTCCGAAGTGATAACGATGTGGTACGCGCCGGCGCCCGCTTTGGCCGGGTGCGACCCGGCGAGTGTCAGGACCGGCAGGTCCGCCCGGGAGATGATCCCGAGGGCGACGCTCCCGAAGAGCGCGTGGCGGATGGCGCCGGCCCCGCGGGAGGAAACCGCAACGATGGCCGCCGATGTCTCCTCGGCCGCATCGCTGATGGCGTCCGCAATCTCCTTGCCCCACTCCCGCTCCGGGATGAGGACCTCGCCTTCGATGCCTTCCCGGGCGAGTGTCTGCCGCAGCCAGTCGCTCCACTCGTCTTTCACGCGAGCGACGGCGTCCTCAAGCCGTGGGGTCACCGTGTCGCCTGCGTCGACTCGTGGATCGAGGACGCGCGACAGCACGATCCGGGCGCCGAGCGCGCGTGCGAGCCGGGCCGCGTGGGGAAGGATCGCCAGCGAACCGGTCGAGCCATCGGTGCAAACGAGGATGTTCATGTCACTTATTGTCCATATCGGCCCGTCGGGCGCCACGTCCGATGGTACGGGTCTTGGCGCCGCTACGGCCAGAAGCGGTGGGAGGCGCCTTCGCCCGCACTATTGTGGCAAAGCGGTGTGACGACGGGATTTCGAGTGCCGGCCGTCTTCGCGCCCGGACCTGACTTCACCCCGCCGCCTCAACAGGCGCGTGCTCCCTGCCCTTTCGCCCTCTCCGGAACTGCTTCCACCAGCCGCCTTCCCTTCCGCCGGCGATGTCCCGCCGTTCGAACGCGACAGCCGCGAGTGCCACGAGTCCGGCAGCTACCGCGAGTAGCACCAGCGAGCGCCACACTTCGAAGTCCCCGATGAGCGCTTTCGATGCATCGGACCAGTAGAACGGGGTCAGCTTCCGCACTTCCGAAAGCTCGTCCACGAGCATGCCGAGCGTGTGGACGACGTACGCGAGTACCGCTCCGGCAGTAGCCACGGCAACCGCCATCGCCCGCGTTGGCAGCGCCGCCCCGAGAAGCATCGCAAGCGCCGCGAACAGGAAGAGCAGGGGAAGGGTCGCCAGCATCGCCGCCACCAGCCGAAGCGGGCCGATGTCGAAGTCGACGAAGCGCTGGCCGAGGAAGATCCCGGGAAGGCCCGCCAGCAGCGCGACGCTCACCGCAGCCGCGATGCCCAGCGCCTTCTCCACGATGATCCGCCACCTGCGGATCGGCTGGGCGAGCAACAGGTCGATGGTCCCCGCCGATTCCTCCCCAGCGGTCGCCGCCGTCCCGGCGACGATCGCGAAGATGATCAACGTGATGGGCACCGCCGAGAAGAACTCGGTCGCGAGATACCCGGCCGGGGTCGAATAGGAGCCGGCCGCCCCGGCGAAGCTTTCCATATATTCCGGGAGGTCCATCTCTTCGAAGCTCTCCCGGATCGAAGGAAAGAGCAGTACGTACATCAGCGCCAGGGCGAAGCTCAGGATGCCCCCGCCGATCGCCGTCACCCGCGAATCGCGAAACGCCTTCCGGGCCAGGACGAGCCGGTTCATCGCACAGCTTCCTTCTCGTAGTAGTGCAGGAGGATCTCGTCGAGGGTCGCCTGTTCCGTCCGCAGGTCGACCACGTGGTAGGGTGCGAGCGCCTTCAGGAGCGGGTCGATCTCGCCGGCGAGCTCGAACTCAAGCGTCGATACCTCGCGCCGGATTTCGCGCACCCCGGCGGCGGTGAACACCGCCGGCGGTGGTGCCGTCCCTGCGAAACTCACCTCGACGTGCCGCCCGGAGCGGCCCTTCAGCGTCGTCACCGGCTCGACAGCCACGAGTTTCCCCGCGCGCAGGATGCCCACCCGCTCGCAGGTGACTTCGACTTCGCTCATGACGTGGGACGAGAAGAAGACGGTGGTGCCGTGCTCGGCCTCGCGCCGGAGCATCTCCCAGACCACCCGCTGCACCAGCGGATCCAGGCCGGAGGTCGGCTCGTCGAGCAGCAGCACCTCCGGCTGGCCAAGCAGGGCGAGCAACACGCCCAGCTTCTGGCGATTGCCCTTCGAGAGGCTGGAGGCCTTCTTCGTCAGGTCGAGTTCGAGTTCGGCCGCCATTCGCTTTGCGCGCGCGGGATCCACCCTGCCGTCTCGCAGCCCGGTGAAGAGCGCGACCGTCTGGTTGCCGGTCAGCCCGCCGTAGAGGCGCAACTCGCCGGGCAGGTAGCCGGTGCGCCGCCGCACCTCCACCGACTCCCGCCGGCAGTCGAACCCGAGGACCGAAGCGCTCCCGGAAGTGGGCCGCAGGAAGTCGAGGAGCAGCCGGATAGTCGTGCTCTTGCCGGCCCCGTTTGGGCCGAGGAACCCGAAGATCTCGCCGCGTTCGATGCGCAGGTCCAGGTGATCCAAGGCGACCTGATCGCCGAACGACCGTGTCAGCCCGCGCGTTTCGATGGCGGCTTCGCTCATTTGCTGAGCGTATGCCCGCGCAGCGACTGCGTACACGTCCGGATGGGCCCGAACTTTCCGCCGAAAGGGACGGTCCGGGGCCCGAACTACCCCGGCCACTGCCTCCGCCACAGGTAGGCCAGCGCTCCCGTCGCCACCGCGACGTTGAGCGATTCGACGCGCGGGTCCATCGGCAGCGCCACCGAGAAGTCGCTTTCTTTCATGAGGAGCTGGCCGACGCCTTCGCCCTCGCTCCCCATCACCAGGGCCGTACGCCCCGGCCAATCGAATGACGTGGCTGACTGCGAACCCTCGCCGGCCGCCGCCGCGACCACCCAGAAGTTCGCCTCTTTCAGCGTCTTGATCGCCATCGCCAGGTTCTGGGGCGCAGCTACCGGCGCAATGAAACTCAGGCCCGCGCTGGCGCGGTGCACCCCGGGCGTCAGCAGCGCCCCTCGCCGCAGCGGTAGCACCACCGCGCTAACGCCGACGGCGACCGCCGTGCGCAACACGGCGCCCAGGTTCTGGGGGTCGGTCACCCGGTCCAGGATGATGATGAGTGACGACTTCCCGGCGTCGCGCGCCACCTGGCGGAGGTCCACCGGCTCGACATCCCGGAGGCGCACAAGGACGCCCTGGTGGACGCCCTCGCCCGAGAGCTGGTCCAGCCGGAAGACATCGACGGGCTGTGCCGCGATGCCGTTGTCCTTCGCCTTCTCCACGAGTTCGAAGACGCGCTCGTTCTTCGTCTCGGCGAAATACAGCAACGACTTCGCATAGCCGGCGTCGAGCGCCATCGAACAGGCGTTGATGCCGAACGCGAGGTCGTCCGGGGTGGAGTTGGGCTTCGGGCGGGGCCTTGGCACAGGCCGATTATTCACCAAGCGGGCGCGGAGACACAGGGACACCCGCTCCGTTGAAGTGTCCCTGTCTCCCGGCGCCGTTGGTGGAGGCTGTTAGGGGCGGTTCTTCAGGAGGTCGCGGATCTCCTTCAGGAGCGCGATGTCGTCCGCGTCCGGGACCACTTCGCCTTCCTTCTTCTGGCGGTCCTTGATCGTCTGGACCGGCTTCACGATGAAGAAGAAGACCGCCGCGGCGACAATCACCAGGTTCACCACCGCAGTCAGGAACGAGCCGATTGCGAGTCGCCCGTCGCCGATATCGAGACCGATGCTGTCGAAGCTCGGCTTCCCGAAGATGGCGGCGATGAAGGCCATGATGATGCCGTCGGTGAACACGGCGACAACCGCGCCGAAGGCGCCCGCCATGATGAACGCGACGGCCAACGAGATAAGGTCCCCGCGCAAGAGGAAGTCGCGGAACTCCTTGATGATTCCCTGATTCATACGTTTCTCCTTTGTTGCGGCGCGCGGATGCTAGGGATTCCTGTTCGGTGGCGTCAAGCAAATTCCGGGCGCCGCGAGCACCTTGTCATGCGCGCGCGCAGATTGCCGCATCGCCCCCGCCGACGGCCCTCTCCGGGCCATCCGCGCGTGCCTAATTGTAGGCGGCAGCCTTGCCCACGGCGCCGCTGGAACGCGCCTCCGCGATCGATTCCGCCGCGGCGGCCGCATAGGCATCGGCAGCCGCCTCGTGCACCGGCGTGGCCATGAAGTGGATGCCGGCCGGGCTCGTCGTCTGGCCGCACATGAACCCTCGCCGGGCCATCGCCCCCGCAACAGCGCCCATGTCCACGCCACTCGCGGCCCAGCTGAAGGCGTAGAGCGGTGGCGCCCCATGTACCTTCACGCCTTCGATCGCCGCCAGGCCGTCAATCGTCTTCTGCTTCGCCCGCATGCTCGCGGCGGCGATCTCGCGGTAACCCTCCTGACCCAGGAAGTTCATCGCCGCCCAGGCGGCCGCAATCGCCCCGCCCGGTCGCGTGCCGGTGAACGTGAGCGAGCTGTACACCCCGCTCGGCCAGTCGTCGAACGTGTAGCGCGCGAACTCCCGCAGTTCCCGTGTCCGGAAGCTCACGGTCGATGCAGGTTTCGCCGCGAAGCCGCTCTTGTGCAGGTCCGCCGAAATCGAGGACACGCCGGGGATGGCGAAATCGAACGCCGGCACCGCGTACCCGCTGTCGCGCACGAATGGCGAGAGAATGCCGCCGACGCAGGCATCGACGTGCAGCCAGAGACCGTGGCGCTCTGCGATTGGCCCGAGCGCCTCGATCGGGTCCACCATCCCGAGCGAGTAACGTACATGCCGATGGTGTTCTGGTTGACTGCTGCTTCGAGGGCTGCCGGGTCGGCTCGGAAGTCCGGCCCCACGGGCACGCGCCTCACGGTCAGCCCCTGCAGGTGGGCTGCCTTGTTCAGCGCCGGGTGGGCGGAATGCGGCGCGACGATCTCCGGGCGGACGATGCCCGGCCGTTCGTGCCGTGCCCATTCCCGCATCGCCAGTACTCCCAGGAAGATGCTTTCCGTCCCGCCGCTGGTGAAGATGCCCGCGGTCTCGTCGTCTCCGTGGAGCAGGCTGCGGACCATCGCCAGCGTCTCGTTCTCCATCCGGGCGATGCTGGGGAAGGCGCGCATGCCCAGGCCGTTTTCCACCAGGAACATGCCGAACGCTTCGCGGAGGACATCCTCGAGCTCATCGCTGGCATACCACACGTAGGCGCCGTGGCGGCCGTGTTTCCAATCCAGGTCGTTGCCGCGCATTGCGGCCATTTCGTCGCGAAGTTCGGGCCAGGGGCGGCCCTGGGCGGGCAGTTCAAGAGGCATGCGCCGGAGTCTACAGCGCGGAGCGCGGCGCGGGGGTTAGCTCGTCATCCCCTGCAGGCCCACCAGCGCGCGTCCGTGCTCGATCTCGCCCATGTGACGCAGGCCATGCTGGTAGACGAAGCATTCCAGCACTTCGAGCTTGCGCAGCGGCGCTCCGGGGCCGATGACGATCGCGCAGAAGATGTTCTGCATGTTCGGCGGGAGCTGCGGCATGAGCACCTCCGCCAGGAGACCCGCGCTTATCCCGTCCAGCGCGTGCGCTGTCCGCGCGATCACGCGCAACTGGTACGCCTTCCACTGCTCGAAGTCGCCGAAGCGGAGGTGCTGCATCTCCTCCACCGTCTCTTCGCGGCCGAGGACATCGATATTCACGCCGACCTTCTCCGCCCAGCCGCCGCTGATCCAGAGCTGGTCTTCGCCGAGGAAGACCCGGCTGATCGCCTGGTCCTGGGCTTTGATGTAGTGGCTGAAGCTGAACGCCATGGGCAACACGCCCTCGCGTTCGTGATGGTTCACCTGGGCGAGTGTGAGGTCGCTGGCCGCCCGCTCCCAGAGGATGTTCATGGCGCGGATGCGGTTCCGGAGCGAGGCGACGAACATCTCCTCGGTGCTCATGAGGTTGCCTTCCTTTCGATCGTCACGCGTTCCATGTCCTTCGCGACGTGGATCACGCCCTTGTAGACGGCGTCCATACCCGCGGTGAACTGGCCCACCATCGGGCCGTCGTTCGGGATAGGCGGGATGAGGTGCGAAAGGACCAGCCTGCCGACTCCCGCCTCCTTCGCGAGACGGGCGACGTCGGCGGTGGGCAGGTGGTAGCTGGGCACATCTTCAAAGAGCGACGCCTGCAGTTCGCGGCCCATCCCGCGCAGCCCGGTAATGCGTGCCTGGAGCATTTCGGCGTTCATCGCTTCGCACACAAGCACGTCGGCACCGTGGGCCGCCGCTACGAGCGACTCGCAGAACGAGGTGTCCCCCGAAAGGACCACGTTGCGGCCGTCCCACAACACCCGGTATCCGAAGGCGGGGACGACCGGGAAGTGGTCGACCTCGAAGCTTTCGATCTGGAGGCCGCCCATCTCCAGGAAGCGGGTCGGAGATGCCGTCGTCGGGATCTCGGTGACTTCGACCTTGATACCGTCCGGGTGGAGCTTCCCTGCGTGGTGCTTCAGGCGGAACCCGATATCGCGCCGAAGCGCCATCAGGAAGCCTTCCACCATCTCGCGCGTGCCCTCCGGCCCGTAGACACGGAGCGGCTTCGTCGCCCCCCAGGTCCAGCGCAGGAAGAGGAAGTCCGGGAAGTCCGTGATGTGGTCGGTATGCATGTGGGTGAAGATCGCGGTGTCGATCTGCCCGGCCGAGATCCCGGCCGGAAGGATCCGCCGGGCAGCGCCCCAACCGCAGTCGACGAGGATGTGCGTATCGCCCGCGATGACGACCTGGCCGGCGCCGCATCGGTCCATGCTCGGCAGCGGGCTCCCCCGTCCCGAGGAAGACGATGTCGAAGGTCTGTGGCATTGGACTCCTCGAAGGGTTGCAAGGTGCAACGGATTCGGAGTCTACCGAGACCGCTTGGGCGCGTCGAACACCGCCCTTTCGGGTCGCCAGGAATGGGTCGCCCGGCCGTCGGCTGCGTCCTCGCCGGGCGCTACTGTGGTCGTGACTCCCCCGGAGGTACCTTTGATGGACCTGGTGCTC
Organism: Candidatus Amarobacter glycogenicus; assembly: GCA_016719395.1. GTDB lineage: Bacteria > Chloroflexota > Dehalococcoidia > Tepidiformales > Tepidiformaceae > Amarobacter > Amarobacter glycogenicus. Next base: position 35,773 of record JADJZF010000004.1, read on the forward strand.
TCGTCCAAAGACTTCGTCCTGCTGAAGCAGATCCTCGAACGCTACATCTCCGACCTGCGCATGGAGATCGCCGATACCGACAACTCGACCTGGCGCAAGGAGATGCACGAGGACGAAGACCGCGCGAAGCAGATGCTCGCCCGTCTGAACGCCGCCGAACCAGCGAGCGACGACGGCGGCGAGGGCCGACAGCCCTTCGCCATCCTCGTTGAAGGCTTCGTCCTCCGCCTCGACTGAACCGCCCGTGGCCCCGGCTGGAACCGCTGCGTAGGATTGCGCCGGTGAGCTACCCACTCGAAGGGCTGCGCGTCCTCGACATGTCCCGCGTCCTCGCCGGGCCCTTCGCAGGGCGCATGTTCGCCGACCTCGGCGCCGACGTCGTGAAGCTCGAACCCCCGGACGGCGACACCACTCGCCTCTGGGGAGCCGACATCGGCGGCAATCCCGGCTACTACCACCAGCAGAATGCCGGGAAACGCAATGTCTCCATCGACCTCACGAAGCCGCGAGCAGCCGAGCTCGTCAAGGCGCTGGCGGCAAAGTCCGATATCGTCATCGAGAACTTCCGGCCGGGAGTGGCTGGCCGCCTGGGTGTCGGTTACGCCGCTTTGAGCGAGGCCACCCCTCGCCTCGTGATGCTCTCGATCTCCGGCTTCGGCCAGGAAGGTCCCGAGGCACAGCGCGCCGCCTTCGCCCCGGTCATCCACGCGGAAGCCGGTCTCATCGACCGCCAGGCGCGCAACACGAAATCGGGCGACCTGGTCGATCTCGCCTTCTCCGCATCGGATACGCAGGCGGCGCTCCACGGGATGGTGGCTGTTCTCTCCGCGCTGTGGATGCGCGAACGCACTGGCCTCGGCCAGCACATCGACATGGCGATGTTCGATGCCACCCTGGCAACTGACGACTTCCTCCACTACGCCCTCGAAAACTCGTGGTCGACGCGTGTGCTCGCGAGCGAGGTCTGGGACGCGCCGGGCGGGCCGATCCTCATCTCTGCCGATTTCCGCCTCATCTGGCAGCAGTTCAGCCGTGCCTTCGGCATCGCCGACCCTTCGCAGGCCGGGGCCAGCGTGGCCGCCAAGAGCGACCACCGGCATGCGGCCGTCCAGCGATACATCCTCTCGCTCCCGGACCGAACCACGCTCACGGCCCAGCTCGACCGCCTGAACATCGCGTGGGGCGACGTCCGCCGCAGCGAAGGCATCCGTGAACAGCCGACAGCGCGCCATCGCGGCGCGATCATCGAGATCGACGATCGCGCGGGCGGCACCCGGGCGATCGTGCCATCACCCTATCGCTTCTCGGCAGCCGAAAGCGGTCTGCGTCGTCCCGCGCCCTGGCAAGGCGAGCACAACGAAGAGGTCCTCGCCGAATGGCTTGGACTGGATGCCGCCGCCCGCGCCGAATGGGCGCCGGTGCTCGTCGCCGGGAAGGTGTGACAGGCGCGGCGTACGTTGGTTTGCCCACCCGGTATGCTACCGGGCAGCCCACCCATGGCGGTACGTGATGGCCCGAAAACAGCGCCCGATTCGGCTCCCGGCTCCATACCTCCGTCGCGTCTGGCTCGATGAAGAGCTTATCGCTCGGCGGGATCGATACCCGTTCAACCTGCCGCTATTGCGCGATGGGCTCGACCTCACCTTTGACTCGGCAATCACCGTCATCGTCGGCGAAAACGGCACCGGCAAGTCGACCATCCTCGAGGGTATCGCCTCGTTCGCCGGCTATGACGACGCCGGAGGCGGCAAGGGCTACGCACCGGTTGACCACTCGCATGCGCTGGAGGTGATGGGCGGCAGCCTCGCCGGGGCGCTGCGCGCAAGCTGGCTTCCGAAGATCACCCGGGGGTGGTTCTTCCGGGCCGAGAGTTTCTTCTCCGTCGCCCGCTATCTCGACGAGATGGCGCTCCTCTATGGAGGCCCGCCGCCCGACTTCCTTTCCCACTCCCACGGCGAGGGCTTCCTGCGCTTCTTCGAAGAACGCTGCGATAGCCAGGGCATCTTCATCCTTGACGAGCCCGAGTCGGCGCTGTCGCCCACGCGGCAGATCGAATTCCTCAAGATCCTTCGGCGTATGGACCGCTCGGGTGTCTGCCAGGTCATCATGGCAACGCACTCGCCGATGCTGATGGCCTACCCAAATGCGCGGCTCCTCCAACTCACCAACGCCGGTTTCCAGGCCACCCGGCTGGAAGACACGGAGCACTTCACGCTCTGGCGGGCGTTCTGCGCCGACCCGGCGGGCTTCCTCGCCGAAAGAATGGCTGAAGAGCCATGCGAAGCGGGCATCGACGGATGACCAGGCCCCCTAAAGGAACGTCCGCACGGCTTCGAGGAAGCCCTTCGGGCTCTCCAGCGGGATCGAATGGCCCGATCCGGCGACGAGCGCGAACTTGCAGTCCGGGATCTCCTTGAGCATGCGGTCGGCCACTTCCGGCGCCAGCACGTCGCTCAGTTCGCCGCGGATGAGGAGCGTCGGCGCTTTGATCTTCGGGAGCATCGCCCAGGCGTCGCCGGCGGCGGGACGAGGCAGGTTGTTCGTGCGAAGCGCTTTGTCATAGCGAAACGTCCAGGTGCCATCTTCCTGCAGCATCAGGTTGTTCCGGGTCCGGTGCTGGAGCTCGGCTTCGTCGGCGCGCGGGTTCCCGGCCCGGCCCGCGGCGACCGCTTCCTCCACCGATGCAAACACGTCGTTCGCGCGCACGCCGCTCGTGATCCGGGTCGCGCCCGTTGCCGCGATCGCCGGGCCGATGTCGACGATCACCAGCCGCGCGACCTCCTCCGGGTACGTCGCGGCGAACTGGTAGGCGTTGCGCCCACCCATGGAGAGTCCGAGCAGTACGAACCGTTTCAACCCCAGGGCGGTGACCAGGCGTTGGGCGTCTTCCACCATCGCGGTCGCCGAGTAGTCCTCGGCCCAGGCCGAATCGCCGTGCCCGCGCTGGTCCAGTGCGTAGACGTGGTACTTCGTTTGCATCGCCAGCGCGAACGACTCCCACGACCGTGCGTGGCCCGTGAACCCGTGGAGGAGGACGAGCGCCTGGGCGCCCGGGTTTGGCCATTCGCGGTAGTGGAAGCGGAGTCCGCCGAGCATTGCAGTTTGGTCGATGGGGAAGTCGGTCACGGTGGCGCCTCGAAAGGGTGGTGGCGCGGGAGTATACGCGGCATCGCCGCCGCTCTCCGCCGGGGCTGGTGTGCAAGCTGACATGTGGTGGAAAATCCACCACTCAGTGGTGGAAAATCCACCACTGAGTGGTCTAGAATGGAGCCATGTACCAGCGAACGCTCAGCACGGCACTGCGCGATGCACTGACCGATACGCCGGTTGTCCTGGTCGGCGGCGCCCGCCAGACGGGTAAGTCCACCCTGGTCCAATCCGTGGTCCAGGGCGACTACCTGACCTTCGACGATGTCGTGACGGCGGCAGCAGCCCGCGCCGATCCCCAGGGGTTCATCGGCGCGCTCCGCCGGCCCGCCATCCTCGACGAGGTCCAGCTTGTGCCCGAGATCTTCCGGGCGATCAAGTACCACGTGGATCGCGACCGCCGGCCCGGCAGCTTCATCCTGACCGGGTCGGCGAACGTCCTCCTGCTGCCAAATCTCTCCGATACGCTCGCGGGACGGATGGAAGTGCTGACGCTCTGGCCCCTCTCGCAGGGCGAACTTTCGGGCATGCGCGAAGGCTTCATCGATGTCGCATTCGGTCCGGCGCCGCCGGTGCTCGGGCCGTCGCTGCTCACCCAGCAGGACCTCATCCTGCGGGTGCTCGAAGGCGGGTTCCCGGAAGTGGTCGGCCGCGCCAACCTGCGCCGGAGCCACGCCTGGTTCCGCAGCTACTCGACAACCGTCCTCCAGCGCCACGTGCGTGACCTTTCCGATATCGATGCCCTCGCGGAGTTGCCGCGGCTCCTGGAACGGGTCGCGGCCCAGGCGATGGGTATCGCAAACGTGGCTTCGCTGGCGCGCAGCCTGGACCTGCCGGCCACGAGCCTCCGGCGCTACCTGAATCTGCTCAGTGCTTCTTACGTTGTGCAGGCAGTACCGGGTTGGTCGCGTCAGCTGACGGCGCGCACCGCGAAGACCGAGAAGCTCACACTGCTCGATAGCGGCCTGCTCGCCGACCTCCAGAACGTGACTGCGGGCCGGCTGCGCATGGAGCGGTCGCTCTTCGGTCCGCTGCTGGAAAGTTTCGTGATGATGGAATTGCGGAAGCAGCTCGAGTGGGCGGATACGCTCGCCCAGCTGTACTACCTGCGTACTCACACCGGGACAGAGGTCGACATCGTGATCGAATCGACCGACGGCCGGGTGGTGGCCATCGAAGTGAAGGCGACAGCTTCGCCCGACCGGCGCGACTTCCGCGGCCTCGAGTTCATCCGCGACAACTACCCCGACCGCTTCGTCCGTGGAGTGCTGCTCTACACGGGCGAGCAAACGCTTCCATTCGGCGACCGGATCTGGGCAATGCCGATCGACGGACTCTGGCGTTGGGGGGCCGTCCCGATGGATCCTTCTGGTTGAAAATCCACCACTCAGTGGTGGATTTTCAACCACTTCACTCCCCCGTTGTTCGCCATGCCCGCTCGATCGTCCCTCCGCCGAGGACTTCTTCGCCCGAGTAAAAGGCAATCGCCTGCCCGGGTGTCAACGCCCGCTGGCGTCTATCGAAGCGAAGGACGGCCCGCCCTCGGCCGGCCTCGATGAGCATCGCTGCCGCCGGCTCCGCCTTGTAGCGCGCCTTGGCTTCCAGCTTCGTACCCGCGCCCGGTGCGTCGCCCGCCATCCAGGCCACTTCCAGCACCTCCGCAGTGTCCGCGAAGAGGTCGCCTTCCGGCCCGATGGTGACGATGTTGCGCGCGGCATCGATGCCCGTGACATAGCGCGGTTCGCCGGTGGCGATGCCGAGCCCCTTGCGTTGACCGAGGGTGTAGGCGGCCACCCCGCGGTGCTCCGCGATGGCCGCGCCGGTCTCGTCGCGCATCTCGCCCGGCGCCAGCGTGGCGCGCTCTTCGACGAACGCCCGGTAGTCGTTCCCCGGAACGAAGCAGATCTCCACGCTATCCGGCTTCGCCGCTGTGTCGAGTCCGAGGCGCCGAGCATGAGCCCGTACCTCGTCCTTGGTCAGCTCGCCCACGGGCAACAGGAGTCTTCCGAGCTGCTCTTGCCCGAGCATGTAAAGCACGTATGACTGGTCCTTGCTCGCATCCACGCCGCGCAGCAGCCGGTGCTGCACGCCCGGGCCGTCGTGAATCACCCGTGCGTAGTGCCCGGTCGCCACGTACTGCGCATCCAGCGCAGGCAGCCGGTCGAGCAACGCGCGGTACTTGATGTGCTCGTTGCAGCGGACGCAGGGGTTCGGCGTCCGCCCGGCCACGTACTCGGCCACGAATGGGTCGACGACATGCTCGCGGAACTCCTGTTCGAAGTTCATCACGTAGTGGCGGATGCCGAGTTGCCCCGCCACCCTCCGGGCATCGTCGATGTCTTCCACGCTGCAGCACTGCTGGTGGCCGCTGAACTCTTCCGGACGCTCTTCAGTCCAGAGGCGCATCGTCACGCCGATGACTTCGTACCCCTGCTCATGCAACAGCGCTGCCGCGACGGAGCTATCGACTCCGCCGGACATACCGACCACGACACGGGGGCGAAGGCTCGTTTGTGCTACCATTCTGTCCGTCTCGTAGATTCGCGAGTCGAAGGAGCGCGCGTTCTGGAATCCGAGTTACTCGCCCAACGGGCTGTCGATGTCCTCTCCGACCACAAGGCGCTCGATATCGCGTTGATCGATATCTCCCGGACGGCTTCGTTCACCGACTTCTTCGTGATCGCCACCGCGCAATCGCCTCTCCAGTTTAGTGCCCTCCAGGACTACCTTGAAAAGGAGTTCCTCCCCGATGGCGTTGAGCTGCGCCATCGCGAGGGCAGCGGCGATAACGGCTGGATGCTGCTCGACTTCGGCGACCTCATTGTGCACGTCTTTTCGCCCGACCAGCGCTCCTACTACCGGCTCGAGGAACTCTGGGGCCGGACGAGCCCGGTCGTGCGCTTCGCCGACTGAGTCCGCCATCCACGGGCCGGGCCTGTGTATCCGCCCAATCGAAACCCTCAATCGACCGGGTGTCTTGGGCGCTCGAACCCCATGCTGTCTAATTGATCGCACCGGCTATCCGGCTTCGGGGGAACCGCTTGGATAACTTCTGGCACATCTTTTTCATCTGGGTACACATCCTGGGGGTCGCCCTGCTGGTCGGTCCCCAGTTCTTCATGGCCTATGCATGGATCCCCGCCTCCCGGAATATTGATGACCTGCGCGTACGCGTGAAGGCCATGCGGACGATTACCCGCCGCTTTGGCTATGTCGGCGGCGCCGGGATCGTCCTGCTCGTCTGCGCCGGCACCTATCTCATCATCGATTGGCGCGACTACTACGCAGTCGACGAATCTGTCAGCTTCACCGCCCTCCGCTTCGGCGTCGTGTTCATCATTAAGATGACGCTCTTCACGGTCATGGTGGCGGCTCTCGCGGCCCACATGTTCTGGCTTGGCCCGCGCCAGCTCGAGCGCCTCGAAGCCCAGGCCAACGGCGAACGCATCTCCCCGGACGAAGTCCGCCGCGCCCGTATCGCCTCCATGATCACCAGTGTCCTTGCCCTCGCCCTGGCGCTCGCCATCATGGTGATGGGCGTCATGCTGAACAGCGTCGGCTGGAGCCTCCAGGAGGTCTAGCAGGTCGGCCGCGGCCGCGCACGCATCGGTTCGAGGATCCGTTCGCGAAGCGCGCCCGGTCCGACCATGGCGATCAGGCGTCGTGGGTCAGCACGATGACCGGCTCCCGGCAGGCACGGACCACCTTTTCCGCCGTTGAGCCGAAGAAGAGCCCTTCGCGGGCGTCGCGTTGGCCGGTCTTCGCGATGACTACAGCGTCGACGGCGAGTTCATCGGCGTGGCGTGCGATTTCGTAAAACGGTGTGCCTTCGGTCACCATCCGGACGATCTCGACGCTTGCGGCGGAATCGGCCATCGCTGCCATCTCGTCCTCGGCCCGGGCGCGCAGCCTGCCCACAACCGCGGCCGCCAGCTCCCCGGTCACCGAACTGATCGCCTCGACAAGCACCGGGTCGATGACGTGCAGCAAGATCACGGCCGGGCTCTCGCCGTCGACCATCGCGAGCGCCCGCGCAAATGTCTCGCGCGAAGCAATGGAGAAATCGACCGGCACCAGTACCTCATTGAGTTCGAACATGCGGGCCTCCTGGTTCCGCCCCGGTAGAATGTCCAGGAAATCATCCTCGCCGCTTCGGCCACCGCCGGCGATGTGCGTTCGGGCCGGAAAACACGCCCGCCCGGCCCGGGCTGCCGCCCACCTGACACCTTGCCTGCTGGCGGGAGTGCATGGGAGTCGAACCCACCCGCGACCGCTCGTGCGGCCGCGCAACCGTTTTGAAGACGGCGGAAGCCACCGGGCCCCCTCCACTCCCGCGCCGACGGTAGCAGGGCGTGGCAACGGCGGCGAATCAGGGATGTCCCTTGGATCCGCCTGTTCGGCCCGTTTGGGCATGAGTGCTAGGGCCACTTCAGCCGTCACTCCATACAGGGGCCCACCCCGGCATTCCGGACCACAAGAACGGAGTATCTCGTTGGCACTGTCATTCAAGCCCTGGAAGTCGCTTCGCCACGCGGCGTTCGTCGTGGCATTTGTTGCTGCCGTGGTTGCCGTCTTCAGCGGAGCCGCGCTCGTTCGCGATACCGGCTCCGCCGATGCTCACGTCGCCGCCGGAACCATCCAGGTCCACAAATACCTGCCCAAGGACCCGCCGAACGCCAGCGTCCCGTGGCAGAACCAGGGAGTTGGCCAGGGCGCCTGGACATATACCGTGTACCCGTCTCTCGCCGATGCGCAGGCCGGGTCGAACGCGATTGCCACCTTCGACGAACTCGGGAAGAACAGCCCGTCGCTTCCGCTCACCGAATTGTGGGTGAAGGAGACGGCCATGCCTGCCGGCCAGGACTTCTTCGGTTGGTTCGTACCCGACGGGGACGGCGACAGCGGCAACGACAAGTGCAACCAGCAGCCGTTCGATGGTTCCACCATGGACCGCAGCGCGATCCTCCACATCCCCGCCGAGTACTGGGCCACGAAGGGAAACCGCACCGGCCTCTTCCACATCTGCGCGTATAACGCACCGAGGACCGTCCGCACCGTGAAGGTCTGCAAGGTCGTCGTCGGCAACGGCGATGGTGTTGCCGCCGGTCCTTTCGCTTACGGCTTCGAGCTTCGGCCCTCCGCCTCAACGGCCGTCTCCGGTTCGAACGCCGCTGCCGAACCTGCCCCGGACACCGAGGGCACAACCGGCGCTGAAAGCTGCACCGCCATCGAGGTCCCAAACGACCAGGCGTTCGATGTCGTCGAAACGCCCGGCCGCCCGTCCGGCTGGGCCGATGCCGCCGGCTACCCCCGGTACTCGCTCAACGGCGGCGCGCAGGTCGAAGGTGCTACGACAGCATTGGTCCCCGCCGGGCCCGCCGATGTGACCGTCACCTTCCTCAATAAGGCCGCTGTAACCCGGCGCGATGTCACCATCATCAAGACCTTCGCGAATTTGGGCGGTTACGTCCCGGCGGCGGGCGACGTGCCCGCGTTCACACTCGCACCCGCCGAAGGCACGTCCTGCGAGCTGCCCGTGAAGACGGGCCCTTCGACCTGGAGCGTGACCTGCACGGTCCCCTACCTGTGGGCCGGGACCGTCGGCGAGACGCCGCAGCCGGGCTGGCGAGAGTGCACCGCACCCGTCCCCGCCGCGATGGTCGCTGCGCCGCCCTCCGAGTTCCGTTTCTGCAACGAACCGTACGGGACGATCCGGATCGAGAAGTTCGACGGTTTGAACGGCGCCGCCGGCCAGGCGTGGGACTTCACCGTCAGCGGCAACTTCGCCGCACCCGGTGGCGTGGCCTACCCCAACCCCGTGCAGGCATCGCATGGTGCCCCATTCGTCTCCGGGCCGATTGCGCTCGGCGCGACGCCCGTCGCCGTGGCCGAACTGCTCGCCCGCGATGCATCGAGTTGCGCTACTGAGAACACCTACTACACGGTGGTCAGTCCCCCAGCCGATGCCGTCATCGATACGCCCGGGGAAGTCCAGACGTGGACGTTTCAGAACGTGCCTTGCGGCAGCCTCGGCACCGGCGGCCTCATCATCGAGAAGCACCTCGACATCAACGGCGATGGCGACTCCGGAGATGCCGGCGAAGGTCCGCTCGAAGCCTGGGAGTTCACCACTTCAGGCAACGGCATCCCCGCGGCGAACCAGGTCCGCCTGACCAACGCCTCCGGGCAGGTGGCCGACTACGCCTCTGGCATCGATGCGGGCACCGTCGTCGTTGTCGCCGAGAGCGTGAGGCCGGGCTACGGCATTACGCGCGTCACCCTCGATGGCGCCGCCATTGGGACGAACCCGGCGAGCGCCGTCGTTATCATCGGCGGGCAGACACGCCTGGTCCGCTACTACAACCAGCCGAGGGGAAGTCTCTTCGTCCGCAAGGAGACCTACAACGTCCTCGATGGCGTCTCCACCAGGAACCTGGAGGACGACGACGGCTGGACCGTCCGCGTGACCTCGGCAGCCTGCGCGGTCGATGTCACGGCCAGGACGGGTTCTGAAGGCGCGGCAACCTTCGCGGGCCTGCCACTCTGCACCGACTACGTCATCGCCGAAGACCTGGCCCTCCCCGGCGCCCCCGGCTACTTGCCGGTCACGCCGGCCACCGTCGACGGCGTCACGCCGGCGCTCACTGCCGGTACGGAGGTCGTGTTCGTGAACGAGACCCGGGAGAACACGCCGCCTCGCCCGCCCCAGGTGCCGACAATCGAGCCGACTCCGACGCCAGTCGCCCGGATCGTGCCCACGGCCACTCCCACCGTCCTCCCGACGAACACGCCCCGCCCGAGCGGCACCGTCTTCGGCGAACGGACGCCCGGGCCGGCGGCGCCGACTCCAATCGTCCCGCGCACGGGTGGCGGAGCGGTTGGCCCGGTATCCGGCACTGCCAACCTCGTCTTCCTGTTGGGGGCCGCCATGGGACTCTGCGCTGGAGCCACGATCGTAGGAGTGAAGCACCGCCGCTGAGGCACGGCATCACGCACCGGCGAAGGCCCCCGGGGAACCGGGGGCCTGGCTGCGAGTTCTGGTGCCGTCACCGTTCCAGAATCGCCCGGCGGCCATGCGCCGCCCATCCGGGAATCCCATGATCCCGGCACCGTGATCGCCCTTGCGCCCGTCGCCCGGTCGCGCCTACCCCTTCGCCCGCAACGTTTCGTAGTCGACCAGGGCCTGCCGGATGACGGCCAACGCGCGCGTTCGCCCTTCGAACGGGTCGACCACGACCTCCTTCTCCTCCAGCACCTTGTAGTCCAGGAAGAAGCGGTGGATCTCCGTCATCGCGTGGGGAGGTGCGTCCTCGAGTTCCAGGATGTGGTTCACCGCCGGGTCATTTGCGTGCACCGCGAGGATCTTGTCGTCCGCCTTCCCCTGGTCGCGCATGTGCATCACGCCGATGGGCCGCACGAAGATCAGCGTCAGCGGGTGCACCGGCTCCTGTCCGAGCACCAGCACATCGAGCGGGTCGCCGTCGTCGCAGTAGCTCCGCGGGATGAAGCCGTAGTTCGCCGGATAGTGCACGGAGCTGTAGAGCACGCGGTCCAGCTTCAAGATGCCCGTCGGCTTGTCGAGCTCGTACTTGTTCTTGCTCCCCGCCGGGATTTCCACCACGACGGGCAGATGCGTCTCCAGTACGGCCGGGTCAACCGGGATGTCGTGCCAGGGGTGCATAGTCGCGCGCTCCAGTTCGGGTTCATGAGGTAGAGCCTCGAGTGTACCCCGCCAGTGACAATCCACGGTTCGTGTTTGCTCCCGCCGTCGCTAACTTCGGCCGTATGGTGACATTGAGTGATGTGCGCGACCGCGTGCGGCAGGACCTTTCCGATACGGCTTCCCAACGCTGGCCCGACGACCAGCTCGAACGGCACATCGCGCACGCCCTGGGCGAACTGAGCCTGGCCATCCCGCGGGAACAGGCCGCGACCATCGCCACCACCGCTGGCAGTCGCGACATCGCCATCGGTGAGTTCGAGGGTACGCTCGAAGTCGAGGCCGTGGAATACCCCGTGGGAGAATTCCCGCCCGCCTATGCAGGCTTCTCCGTCTGGGGCTCGACCCTGGCGCTTCACCTGGATACAGCGCCGGACGGCTCCGGGGCCAGGGTCCATTACACCGCCGCACACACCCTCGATGAGGAAGATTCGACCCTGCCGGAGCACCTGGTCGACATCCTCGTCACCGGTGCAAGCGCCTATGCCGCTCTCGAACTTGCTTCGGCCACGACCGGGACACTCAATCTCGACCCGGAGGCGAGCGAACACTACGCCGCCTGGGCGCGCGCCCGGCTCACGGCCTTCCGCCAGCTCCTCCACACCTACGGCCGGAAGAACCGCGTGCGGTCGCGCCGCCTCTACGTCCCGGCGTAGGTCACCCCGCGCGCGGGGGTCACGCTCCTCCGGGATCGGCGCCTCGTGGTCCAATCCCGGCGGTGAATTAAGCTGAACGCATGGACCTGACGCAGTACCCACTCATGGAGATCGCCGAAAAGGCCGGCACTCCGTTCTACCTTTACGACGGCAACATCCTTCGCCAGAAGTTCGGCGAGCTGGCCTCGCTGACACAGCCGCGCGGCCTCCAGTGCCGCTTCGCCGTCAAAGCGAACTCCGCCCGCAAAGTCCTCGAAGTCGCGAACGAACACGGCATGTGGATCGACGCCGTCTCGGGCAACGAGGTGCTTCGGGCGAAGCGTGCCGGGTTCGCGATGGGCAACGAGCCGCCGGTTGTCATGTTCACGGCCGATGTCTTCCGCGATAACGCGCTTGCCGCGGTTATCGAAAACGGCGTCCTCCCGAACGTCGGGTCCCCGGGCATGATCCGGGAGCTCGCCGAAGCGGGCTATCGCGGGCCGATCGCCTTGCGCATCAACCCCGGCTTCGGCCATGGCCATGTCCAGGCCTGCGATACCGGCGGCCCATCTTCCAAGCACGGCATCTGGTACGAAGACCACGCTGTCGCCGGCGCCATGGCGAAGGATGCGGGCTTTCCCGTCGTTGCTCTCCACGCCCACGTTGGCACCGGGCCCCAGATCGAAGAATTCGACCGCAACATGCGCCACCTCGCCGAGGTCTTCGAAGAGCTGATGGCATCCTATCCCGAAGCTGACGCCGTGAATCTCGGCGGCGGTATCCCCCATGCCTACCGGCCCGGCGCGCGCCACTACGATCTTGCGAACTACCAGGTCATCCTCGTCGAGGCCCAGCGCGCCCTCTCCGAGTCCGCCGGCCGCCAGGTCCGTGTCGAAATCGAACCCGGCCGCTACCCCGTCGCCGGTATGGCCTTACTCGTCGGCCGCGTCAAGGATGTGAAAGCCACTCGCACCAACCAGAAGGGCCCCGGACACGAATTCATCATGACCGACGCCGGCTTCAACGACCTGATCCGCCCCGCGATGTACGGCTCCTACCACGCCATCTCGATCGTCGGGAAGGGCGCCTCACGGCCGCTGGAGCCGTTCGTGGTCGCCGGGCCGCTCTGCGAAAGCGGCGACGTCTTCACCCGGGATGAGCATGAGCTCCTCGAACCGCGTGACCTCCCCCGCCCGGAACCGGGCGACCTTGTCGTCCTCCACGATGCCGGCGCCTACGGCGCGGCTATGTCTTCGAACTACGTCTCCCTCGGCCGGGCCGCCCAGGTGTACTGGCAGGACGGCCGCGCCAGCCTCATCTCCCGCCGCGAGACCCTCGATGACATCGTCGCCCGCGAGTGCGACGAAACCCTGTAGCCGCCGTCCAACTCGCTGCCCTCGCCCGCGGAAGCAGGAGCCCGGAGGCAGAGCTTTACCGCTTGCTGACCAATTCGTGTCGGCCGGGTGCCCGGTGAGTGCCGCCCTCTGGCGCGCTACAGATTCGGGATCCCCTCTCGTTCGAAGACCGAACGGCATTCATTTCTGAACGTTATTCTCTACCTTCCCATTTGCGATACCGGGCTTATACTGCGCGCCAGTCCGGTCTATCACAGGTATAGACATCGCCACGGACGACCTTCGAGGGGGGAACCTATTTCATGTCCGACCTGGATAACTACTGGCTTCGTAAGTCCCGCATCAGCCGCCGGCGTCTCCTGGGGAGTTCCGCCGCGGCCGGCATTGGTCTCGGCGCACTCGGCCTCGTTGGCTGCGGCGACGATGACGACGACGACGACGCGGAGCCCACTTCGCCACCGACCGGCGGCACCACGGCCGCCTCGCCCAGCGCGGCCGCCTCGCCGAGCGCGGTGGCGAAGCAGAAGGGCGGCACCGCCCATTTCATCAGCGCGAACAACACCTAGGACACGTTCGATGTGGACCGGAGCCGCTTCAGCCCGATCGCGTTGCTCTTGGGCTTCACCAACATGGGCGTCATGCAGTGGGACAGTTATGGCTCCGGCAAGATCGGCGGTGGGATCGCGGAGAAGGCCGAGCAGCCCGACAAGCAGACCTTCGTCTTCACCGTCCGGCCGAACGTCTTCTGGCACAACAAGCCGCCGGTAAACGGCCGCCAGGCCGTCGCCGACGACATTGCCCAGTTCATCCTGCGCAACAAGAACGGGAAGACGCTCGACGGCGCCGAAGACCCGAACTTCTACCGGAAATCGGCCTTCCAGACCGTCGACAAGGTCGAGACGATCGACACGAAGACCGTCAAGGTAACGTTCTCGAAGCCCGACCCGTTCTTCCTGAACGTGCTCGCCGGCGCCTACGCCAAGGTCCAGGCGCCCGAAGCGGTCAAGGCTTTCGAGAAGGACTACGCGAACCTCTAGGCCGACAAGATCATCGGCACCGGCGCTTTCGTCCTTTCGGAGTTCGCCGCCGAAGGCAAGCTCGCTCACGCGCCACGATAAGTTCCACACCCAGGTGAACTGGGACGGGATCAAGTACGTTCCGCTGTTCACCGACCAGGCGGCCCAGCAGGCGGCGTTCGAGCAGAAGCAGGTCGATGCCTTCGCGCCGACGCAGAACGCGGTCCTCGAGAGCCTGAAGAAGCAGTACGAGGGCAAGATCACGGAGATCAAGCAGTTCTCGGCGAACCCACAGGCAGGCACCTACTACGGTGGCGCCGCCCCGTGGAACAACCCGAACCTCATCGGCGCAATCTTCCGGGCCATCGACCGCCGGGCGATCATCAACTCGCTTCTCCAGGGCAAGGCCGCCCTTGCCGGGAATATCCCTCCGACACAGTCGGCCTTCGGCATCACCGAGAAGGAGCTCATCACCTTCCCAGGCTACCTCGAAGACCGGGCGAAGGAAGAGGCGGAAGCGAAAAAGATGTGGGACGCCAACGGCGGCCCCGGCCTCGGCGAGATCATCGTCGACATCCCAGACATCTGGGAGGGCCTCTACTCCGGCGGCTCCGCGCTGATCACGAATCAGCTGAAGAAGGTCCTCGGCAACACCTTCACGGCGAAGATCGAGCCCTACTCCACCATCACCACCAAGATCGTCAAACAGCAGTACGGCAACGGGAAGAACAACATCTGGTACGGGTGGATCACGGAAATCTCCGACCCGGAACCAACGCTCCTCAACTACCTCCAGTGGAACTCGTCGCAGCCACAGTTCCAGCAGTACGGCGTGAAGATCGACAAGGTCGACACGCTCACCGCCCAGCTGGTGGCCGAGTTTGACATCGCCAAGCGCCAGGAAGGCAACAAGGAAGTCAACCGGGAGCTGCTGAAAGCCTACGGCGCCGGCATCCCCTATAACCTCATCGGTGTTGGCTCCACGCTCATCCACAACTACTACCACACTGCTGAATCGGCACCGTTCGTGACCGCCCACCAGTACGGCACCCAGGCCTGGTTCGACCAGAAGGACCCGACCTGGTCGGGAAGGCCCGCCTGAGACTGCCCTTCTGCCGCAGGGCACTTTCGCAAAGCGCCGCCGGAGACCCCCGGCGGCGTTTTGCATCTCCGGCCCTATGCCGCTCGTCTCGCCACTCCCGTGCCTCCCCGCTACGCTGAATTCCGATGAAGGTCCTCGCCATCGAATCCTCCTGCGACGAAACTGCCGCCGCCGTCATCGAGGACGGCCGCGTGCCCCGCTCCTCCGTCGTCGCTTCCCAGGTCGACCTCCACGCAAAGTACGGCGGCGTCGTCCCGGAAGTCGCCAGCCGCCAGCACCTGCGCAACCTCGTCCCCGTCATCACGGAGGCCCTCGCCGCCGCCGCCCTCACCCTCGACGGAATCGACGCCGTAGCCGGGACGAAGGGACCGGGACTGGCCGGGTCCCTCCTCGTGGGCTACAACGCCGCCAAGGCCATTGCCTTCGGCCGCGACCTGCCCTTCATCGGCATCAACCACCTTGAGGGCCACATCTATGCCAACTGGCTCGTCGAAGGTCCCGAGCCCCAGTTCCCGGCCCTCTGCCTGGTGGTCTCCGGTGGGCACACCGACCTGGTGTTCATGCGCTCCCACGGCCAATACGAACGCCTCGGCGGGACGCGCGATGACGCGGCCGGCGAGGCGTTCGACAAGGTCGGCCGGCTGCTCGGCCTGCCTTTCCCGGGGGGGCCTCACGTCGCGCGCGCCGCACTCGAAGGCGGCCCCACGAAGCTCCATCTGCCTCGCGCCTGGATGCACGGCACCTTTGATTTCAGCTTCAGCGGACTCAAGACCGCCGCCCTCCACGCCGTACGCGAAGAACAGCACCGCGTCGAAGACCTCGCATGGGAGTTCCAGGAGGCGGTTGTCGACGTTCTTGCGGGGAAGACATCGCGCCTCGCGCGCGAACTCGGCGCAAGGAACGTGCTCGTCGCCGGTGGAGTGGCCGCGAATCTCCGGCTCCGCGAAGAACTCCAGCGCCGCTGCCCGGTGCCGGTGCGCATCCCGCCCCCGAAATTCTGCACAGACAACGCCGCCATGATCGGCGCAGTCGCGGGCCACCGCCTCGCTCTGGGCGAGCGCAGCCCGCTGGAAGAGGACATCTTCACCACGAACAACTGGGCCCGCGTTTAGGTCAAAACGCGGGACCCTGGTAACGCGAGATGCTACCCTCCTGGCCTCGACGACCGTGCCGCTCGCCCGGCGCTGAGCCCCGGGAAGATAGTGTGTGCTAGGCTAATCAGACGTCACCTTGACGTGAGGGTAAAGATACGGTCGGTTGGTTCACCCGCACCTTCTATGCGCTTGAAAACCGGCAGTACCGGCTTCTCTGGATCGGGACCCTCTTCTCCTTCCTGGGCATGCAAATGCAGGTCATCGCTCGCGGCTACCTCGCCTATGACCTGACCGGGAGGAACACCGCCCTCGGCGGCGTCATGATCGCCTTCGGCGTCCCGCAGCTCTTCCTCGGCCTCTGGGGCGGCGTCCTCGCCGACCGCCTCCCGAAGCGCAACATGCTCCTCATTTGCCAGTTGATCATCGCGACGAACTCGGCATGGATCGCCGTCATGATCGAACTCGACCGGATCGAATTCTGGATGCTCATCGTCGCCGGGGTGGTCCAGGGCGCCGGCTTCGCCTTCATTGGGCCGGCCCGCCAGGCCTTCATCGGCGACCTCGTCGATAGGAACGCGATAGGCAACGCCGTCGTCCTCCAACAGTTGAGCATGAACAGCACCCGGGTCATTGGCCCTTCGCTCGCCGGCGCCTTCATCGGGATCGCCTTCGTCGGCGTGGCCGGCGTCTATTTCGTCACCACACTCGGGTTCATCCTCGCGACGATCACCATGCTCCGCCTGCCGCCCGGCTACCCGAAACCTCGCGAGAATAAGGTCTCCCCGATGGCCGACCTCGCCGATGGCGTGCGCTACGTGAAGAGCCGGCCGTCGATCGCCCTCCTCATCCTCACTTCGTTCGCCGTCATCATGGTTGGCTTCCCCTACCAGTCGTTCTTGCCCTCCGTGGCGAAGGAGGTCTTCCACGTTGGCGGCGGCGGACTCGGCATTCTCCAGTCGTTCGGCGCCATCGGCGCAGTCATCGCCACCCTCTTCGTGGCCGCATACGCCGAAAACAAGCGCATGTGGGCCGCCCAGCCGCTCCTCGCCCTCGCCTTTGGCGGCTCCCTGATCGGCCTCGGCCTCGCACCGAACTTCTGGTTCGGCCTCCTCGCCATGGCGGCCGTCGGTGGTCTCGCCAGCGGCTTCCAGGGCGTGAACAACTCGCTCACCATGTCCAGCACCGATGGCCCCTACCAGGGGCGCGTCCAATCCATTTCGATGCTCAGTTGGAGCCTCTTCGGACTCATGGCCCTCCCGATTGGCATCCTCGCCGACCACATCGGCATCCAGGAGACGCTCGTCCTCCTCGGTTGCGGCGTCGTGGTGAGTGTTGTCCTCCTCCAGCTCTTCGGCCGGACCGAAGCCGTTGTCGAAGACCGCCGCGCCCGCGTCCGCGCGATCGAGAGCAGGTCCGCCGAGGCTGGAGCGCCAGCCGGCGGTCGCTAGCCGCAAGCGCGCCCGCCCCGGGGATTGCTTCGAGCCCGTTTCGTGACAGATTTCACATGGATTTCATGCCCGCGCCGGAGATCCTGAATAGCACCCGGCTATACTGCCTCGGGTAGGGGGTAGCACGTTGCGAACCGTGTTCCTGGTTACCCGCCACCCGGACGTCGCCCGGCTTGGCCCGGAGCTTGAGCGCGCTGGCTTCTCCGCGCCTGCAATCGCCCCCGAACGCCTCGCCAACGACGAGCTCGGCCCCACCGCCGACGTCGTAGTGCTGGACCTGCGCGATATCCCCGCTGCCGCCTTCAATATCCTGAGTGCCAACTACGCCGAGAACGGCGTGATCCTCATTGTCATCCTCGCCCCCGAGCAGATGGATCGCATCAGCGCCGATCTCCCCGTCGATGACTTCGTTGTCCTCCCCGCGGCGCCCGAAGAACTCGGCCGCCGAATCGAACGGGCTCTCTGGCGCAAACACGGGGTTGATAGCGAGAACTTCGTCCGGTGTGGCGCGCTCACCCTGGACCTCTCCAACTACCGGGTTGCCGTCGGCAACGAAGCGCTCGTCATGACGTTCAAGGAGTACGAGCTGCTCCGCTTCCTCGCCATGAACGCCGGCCGCGTCTTCACCCGCGAACAGCTCCTCAACCGGGTCTGGGGTTACGACTACTTCGGGGGCGCCCGCACCGTCGATGTCCACATCCGCCGCATCCGCGCGAAGATCGAGATCCACGGCCACGCCTTCATCGAGACCGTCCGGAACGTGGGCTACCGGCTCGTAGCCGAAGCGAAAAAAGACCCGGTCGAGTAACTCCCCGGACCGCCGCGCGTTTCAATTCCCGGCATGCAGCTGAATGAGACCTTCGAGACTGTCGCCGAACTCTACGACCGTGCCCGTCCGCGCTATCCGGCCGCCCTGTTCGCTGACCTCCATGCGCTGGCGGGCCTTACCAACGGCTCGCGGGTCCTCGAAATAGCACCCGGCACGGGAGTAGCGACTGTCCCGCTCGCCGCACGCGGCTACGCAGTCACCGCGGTGGAAATGGGGGCCAACCTCGCCGCCGTTGCTCGTCGTAACCTCGCCGCTTTCGCCAACGCCTCCGTCGAGGTCAGCCGCTTCGAGGACTACCCGCTCGAAGCCGCCTCTTTCGACCTCGTCTGCTGCGCGACCGCTTTCAGCTGGCTCGACCCGGCGGTCCGCGTGGATAAGAGCGCCCTGGCGCTCCGCCCCGGCGGCTTCCTGGGGGTGTGGGATACGCACCACGTAGCTGGTGGAACGGGCCAGTTCTTCGTCGATTCCCAGGAGTGTTACGAACGCTGGATGCCCGGCACCGAACCCGGAATCCGGTTGGAACCGGCGGCGGACATTGTACCCAAGAGCTACGGGCTCGAGAGCCACCCCGCGTTCGAGGCGCCCGTCATTCGCGACTACGTCGTCGAAATCCCTTATACCACCGAGACCTACCTCGACGTGCTCCAGACCTATTCAGGCCACATCGCGCTCGAACCGGAGAATGCCGACGGCCTCTATCGCTGCATCCGCGAACTGATTGACAACAAGTATGGCGGCCACATCGAGAAGGCCTACCTGTTCCGGCTCATCCTCGCCCGGCGCCGGTGGTTCGAACGGACATTGTGGCGGACACATAGTCGGACGTAAAATCCAGACATGCCCAGAACGTGAGTTTGTACTTGACGATTTATTGAGACATTGTGACGGACAAGGTGGGAGACATGCCGGAGTGGGAAGTAACGTTCGACCTGGATCTCGATCTTCAGGATGCGGTGCTGAATCGGGCCCTCATCGAGGCCACGGCCCTCGCCAGGGCGATTCACGGACTCCCGCTGCCCCCGGCCGTTCGTGCGCGGTTGAATCGCCTGAACATCATTCGGGCAGTACACGGAACGACCGGCATTGAAGGGTCGACGCTTTCAGAAGAAGAGGTCGGCCAGATATTGGGTTCTGCGAGCGCTGGACGCGTCTTACCGATGGCGCGAGCCAGGGAGGAGCAGGAGGCGCGAAACGCAGCGTCGGTCTTGGAATTTGTCTCAGCGACTCTCCGCGCCGAGCCGGATCGGCCCCTCGATGAGGCAATGATCTGCCGGATTCATGAGCTCACCACGCTGGGAATTGACTACCCGAACAACGAGCCGGGTAAGTACCGGAGCCACGCAGTCACGGCAGGTGATTATGTGCCGCCTCGGTCGGCCTCAGACGTGCGGAGGCTCATGGGGTTGTTCGTCCGATGGCTAAACACTCCGCCGGCGTCCAACTGGCCGCCGATCGCCCGCGCCATAGCGGCTCACTTCTACTTCATCAGCGTCCACCCATTCGGCGATGGCAACGGTCGCACCGCGCGTTCGTTGGAGAGCTTTCTGCTCTACCAGGCGAAAGTGAACGCGCTTGGATTCTACTCACTCGCCAACTTCTACTATCGCAACAGGGCAAGCTATGTCGAACGTTTGGACGACGTCAGGTTCGGTGCCGGCGGCCTGACGTCGTTTGTCTCGTTCGCCGCCGAGGGCCTGGTGGATGAGCTTCGGGCTTCGTTCGATGAGGTCCTCGCCGAGGCAACGCTCATTGCCTTCAGGGACTACGCCCGCGAACAGCTCGATGCCACTGGGAAGTCAGGCACGCCGGCAGGAACTCGGCTCACCAAGTTCCTCACAATGCTGGGCCGCGATGTCATCGATTTCGCAGCGATCCGCCGCCGCACCCACCCCTACTCACAGGCGTTCCTGGGCGTATCCGACAAGACGCTCACGCGCGACATGGAGTTTCTGGAGACGCACAATCTCATTGATCGCTCAGACGGCAAGATTCGGGCCCGATTGGACGTGATGGACCAGTTCAAAGACTGACGACCGCCGCCGACGGCGGCCACATCGAGAAGGCCTACCTCTTCCAGCTCATCCTCGCCCGGCGCCGGTGACCGGCTACGCGGCCTTCGCCGCACGCTTCCGTGAATACAACGCGACATCGGCCTGGTGAAGCAAGGCAGAAGGCTCGGCGTGAGCGTCCAGCGTGGCGATGCCGACCGTCGCCCGGATTTGCCCATGCTGCTGCGTGAGGTCCGCCATGAATCGCGCGGACTCAAGGGCGTTCCGGACCGCGTTCGCGATCACTTCGCCTTCGTCTCGTGACTTGCCGGGCATGAGGATGGCGAACTCGTCTCCGCCGGTCCGCGCCACGGTCGCATCCGCAGGCGCCGCCGCCAGGATCGCCCGGCCCGCGACTCGCAGCGCCACATCCCCGGCGGCATGCCCGAACGTGTCGTTGATGCTCTTGAAGTCGTTGAGGTCGACAAGCGCGATGCTGAGCGGCGCCCCATCGGACTGGCAACGCCGGAATTGCGATTCGAGCTCTGAGTTGAAGTAACGTCGATTGTGAAGGCCGGTGAGTTCGTCCCGGATGGCCAGCTCCTGGAATCGGCGGCCCCATTCGCGGTCGAGTGCCGCCTGGCGCTTCCGTGGCACCGTTGCCGTCACGCCGACGATCCCCGCGAGGGAGACGTAAAAGGCGCCGAAGGCCGCAAAGAGCACGGGCTCCCCGGACAGGCACGCGGCAGCGAAGATCACCAGGCCGATCAGCCAGCATCCGAAGCCGATCAGGCGGGCAATCTGGCTCGCACGCTCGACCGCTGGATGCTCGAAAACGGGGCCCGAAAGGCGTTCCATGCCGTTACTTCCTACAGTAGATATCGGCGTCACATCGCCCGTGCGCAGCGGGACTTCCGGGTGCCCGCGCCGCCTGCCGTAGACTCCTGCACGATGCTGTTCCCACGCTCGGCCTCTTCCGAAGCTCGCCGCCTCGTTGCCGCCCGCACGATTCGCGGCTTCGCCGATGGGCTTGTCAGCGTCACTCTCGCCAGCTACCTCGTCGGTCTCGGCTTCTCCGCCCTCCAGATCGGCGCAATCGTCACGGCCACCATGGTCGGCTCCGCGGCGCTGACGCTCTGGATCGGCCTCCGTGGCGGCCGCATCAACCCCCGGACCACCTTGATCCTGGGGAGCGGGCTGATGGCCATGACGGGCCTGGGATTCTCTGCCTTTACCGCCTTCTGGCCGCTCATGGCAGTCGGCTTCGCCGGCACGCTCAACCCCTCCGCAGGCGATGTCAGCCTCTTCCTCCCGGTCGAGCAGTCGTTGCTCACTGAGCGCGTCTCCGCCCGCGAACGGACCTCGCTCTTCGCCCGCTACACCCTCGGCGGCAGCTTCGCCGGGGCCCTCGGGGCCCTCACCGCCGCCTTGCCGGGCCCGGTCGCGGATGCCTTCGGGGCCGAGCTCGGAGATGTCCAGCGCTCCGTCTTCGTGCTCTACGCCCTTACTTCGCTTGCCGTCCTCGCCATGTACCTGCCCTTGAAGGTCGCGCCGCGCCCGCCCCAGGCCGTCCAGGGCCTCGGCGAGTCTCGCGGCATCGTCCTCCGCCTCGCAGCCCTCTTCAGCATCGACTCGTTCGGCGGCGGCTTCGTCGTCCAGTCGCTCCTGGCACTCTGGCTCTTCCAGCGGTTCGACCTCTCGGTCGAAGCTGCCGGCACGGTCTTCTTTGTCGCCGGGTTGTTGAGCGCCGGGTCCCAGCTGGTGTCTCCCGTCCTCGCCCGGCGTATCGGACTGGTCCGGACGATGGTCTACACCCACCTCCCCGCGAACGCGGCCCTCATCGCCGCGGCCTTCATGCCGACTGCGCCGCTGGCAATCGGTTTCCTCCTGGTTCGCATGGCGCTTTCACAGATGGATGTCCCCGCCCGCCAGTCCTATGTGATGGCGGTCGTCCCGCCCGAGGCCCGCGCCGCCGCCGCGAGCGTGACGAACGTCCCCCGGAGCCTGGCCAGCGCCGCTTCGCCACTCCTCGCCGGCGCCATGCTCGGCGCTTCGACGATTGGCTGGCCGCTCATCGCTGGTGGAGGGCTGAAGGCCCTCTACGACATCCTCCTCTTGCGCCAGTTCGGCTCCGTGCGTCCTTCGGAGGAATCGGCAGGATAAAGATTCGCCGGCTGCCTCCCGCGCTTGTGTAGGATGGCTTTCCACGGAAGTGGGGAGGTGCGGACGATGCGCGCGCGAGCGGTGGTCGGGTTGGTCGCTTTTTCGCTGGTGATTGCCGCCATGGCCGGGCACGGCCGAATCGCCCATGCGGCCGCCACGCGGACCTGGACAGGTCTGGGTGGCTCGAACAACTGGTCCGATGCCGCCAACTGGGATACCGGTGTCCCCCTCGCCGGTGATGACATCGTCTTTCCCGCGTCGGCCTCGCGGAAGACCAACACCAACGACCTCGCCCCGAACACCGCCTTCACGACCATCCAGTTCGATGGCTCCGGCTACGCTATCGCCGGGAACTCGCTCCATCTCACGTCCGTCCTCACGCACCTTCCCCCGGGGGGAGTCAACGCGATCTCGCTGAATATCGGTGGCGCCGGGGGCATCACGGTTGGCACGGGAAAGCTCATCCTCTCAGGGAACAATGCCTTCACCGGCGACGTCGTCGTCACTGGTGGAGTCCTCGCCGCCGGCAGCGACACGGCGCTTGGCTCAGCAGTTGGCCTCACCCAGGTCCTCGATGGCGCCACGCTCCAGCTGACGCCCGGGGTCGACCTCGGGGCCGAAGTCATCGAAGTGGCTGGCGCCGGACTCGATGGAGACGGCGCGCTTCAATCGCTCGGCGGGACGAGCGCTCTCGGCCAACTCCGGCTCATGGATGCCACCACGATCGGCGTCTTCGCCGGCACACTCATCGTCGACCTCCTCACGCAGGGCACTCCCGGTGCGGGCTTCACGCTGGTCGGTGGCGGCAAACTCCAGGTCGAGGGCGACTTCTTCGCCGGGCCCGGCAGTATCGAAGCGGGCAACCTCACATGGAACACCGACGCTCAGCTCTTCGCCGATGTTGGCCACTTTGGGCTGCTGCGTGGGACTGGCATGGTCTCCTCGGTTGAGGTCCACGGCGGTGCAATCTGGCCGGGTTCGGGCGCCTCGCCCGGGGTGCTTTCGGTGGCCGGCGGCACGATGTATTCCGGCGGCTACTTCAAGGTTGACCTGGATGGCCCCGCTGCCGGGACGGAATACGGCCAGCTCGCCACGGGAGGGCTCACGCTGAACCCGGCCGCCACACTCCTCGATGTCGAGCTCGGCTTCAACCCGGCGCTCGGACAAGTCTTCCGCATCATCAGCAACGAAGCAGGAGCGGTCCAGGGCACGTTCCTCGAACTGCCAGAAGGCGAGACGTTCAACCTCGGGGGGCTCGTGTTCCAAATCAGTTACAAGGGCGGCGATGGGAATGACGTCACCCTCACCGTCCTCCGCCATGTCTCCGCAGACCTCGTCCTTGCTATGGACGCCCAGCCGTCGCCGGTCGCCGCCGGTGGCCAGCTCGTCTACACCGCGACCGTCACCAACAACGGCCCGGATGCGGCTTCGGGCCTTCTCCTCTCCATGGGGACGCCGGTGGGCACAACGTTTGTATCGGTCAGTGGCCCGCCTGGCTGGGCCTGTTCGAAGCCATCCGTAAGCGTCCGCTGCATGGGGCCCTCGTTCGCAACCGGCAGCACCGCGACCTTCACCCTCACCTTTAAGGTGGATTCCGGAGCCGTCGGCCCAATCAGCGGGACAGCTGGTATCTCGGCCGAGACCGGCGACCCGTTCAGCGCGAACAACGCCGTCACACTTTCGACGCCCGTTGGCCCCGGGGGCGGCATGCCCTACCGGCGCTTCCTCATCGGCCTCGCCGCCGATTCGGCCGAGGGCGCGGAAGGCTAGTTCAGCCCATCGCCCCCCCCCCCCGCCCCCCCCCCCCCCCCCCCCCCCCCCCCCCCCCCCCCCCCCGCCCCCCCCCCCCCCCCCCCCCCGGCCCCCCCCCCCCCCCCCCCCCCCCCCCCCCCCCCCCCCCCCCCCCCCCCCCCCCCCCCCCCCCCCCCCCCCCCCCCCCCCCCCCCCCCCCCCCCCCCCCCCCCCCCCCCCCCCCCCCCGGCCCCCCCCCCCCCCCCCCCCCCCCCCCCCCCCCCCCCCCCCCCCCCCCCCCCCCCCCCCCCCCCCCCCCCCCCCCCCCCCCCCCCCCCCCCCCCCCCCCCCCCCCCCCCCCCCCCCCCCCCCGGCCCCCCCCCCCCCCCCCCCCCCCCCCCCCCCCCCCCCCCCCCCCCCCCCCCCCCCCCCCCCCCCCCCCCCCCCCCCCCCCCCCCCCCCCCCCCCCCCCCCCCCCCCCCGCCCCCCCCCCCCCCCCCGCCCGCCCCGGGGGGGGGGGGGGGCGGGGGCGGGGGAGGGGGGGGGGGGGGGACAGGGGGGGGGGCGGGGCGGGGGGGGGGGGACGGGGGAACCGGGGGTACCCGTTCGGCACCCGCCCGGCGTCGCTGAAGGCCTACTGGTGCCGCGTCGAGAGGCCCCCGTCAACCGGGATGACGACGCCGGTGATGTAGGCGCTCGCCTTCGACGAGAGGAAGATTGCCGTCCCTGCCATGTCGTCCGGCTCTCCGATGCGTTTCCGCGGGTTCGTCGCCCGGATGTTGTCGCCGAAGCGCTGGAGTGTCTCGTGCATCATCTTGCTTTCAAACGGGCCGGGGGCGATGGCGTTCACGATGATGTTGCGACTGGCCAGGTTGTGCGCGAGATGGCGCGTCAACTGGTGCACGGCGGCCTTGCTCGAGGAGTAAGCATAGGTCTCCATTGCCGGCGCCTGGAGACCATCGACCGAACCGATATTGATAACCCGCGCCGGATCGGCCTCGGTCGCTGCCTTTTGCAGCTGGGGGAGGAGGAAGCGCGTCAGGTGGAAGATGCCCTTCACGTTCAGGTTCATCACCTTGTCGAACGCGTCATCCGGGAACTCGGCGATTGGCGCACCCCAGGTAGCGCCGGCGTTGTTCACCAGGATGTGTACCTGCTCCTCGCGCTTGGCGACCTCATCGGCCAGGTAGCGGCAACCCGCTTCGCTTCCGAGGTCGGCCGGGATCGAGATGCACTGGCCGGACCCGGAGAGCTCCTCAGCGACCGCATTGCAGACATCGGCCTTGCGCGAAGAGATGTACGTCTTCGCGCCCGCCTCCACGAACCCCCGCGCGATCATCAGGCCGATCCCGCGCGAGCCCCCCGTGACGACGGCAACCTTGCCGGAGATATCGAAAAGATGAGACATCGTGTGGACCCCTTGAGCGAAGTACCGCGATCCTAACGGTCGGATGGACCAGAGTCCGCCATTCGCCACCGCGGAGGCCCGCGTCGCGAGGCATCGATATGTTAATCTGCCTGTATGCGCACGACGCTCAACATCGACGACGAACTCCTGAAGGAGGCGAAGATCGCCGCCATCCGCGAGGGCATCACCCTCACGGAGTACATCCAGAGGGCGCTCAGGCACGAATGCCTGGAGCGGGAGACGAAAGCCGCCCACCGGACCTGGAGGATGCCGACCCGCGAGGGCGAACCTATCCCTGGATTCGACTGGTCATGGAGCATGGGGAAGATGGTTGAGTTCCTCGAAGGGCCCGATGCTCGTCCCTGATACGACCGTCCTCCTCAACGCGGAGAACCGTGCTTCGCAGCACCATGAAGCCTCCTTGAACTGGCTGGAGGCCGCCGGCAACGGGCGCGTGGCCCTGGCAATCCCTTCCATCGTGCTTTTCGGCTTCGTGAGGATCGTGACGAATCCGCGCCTGACCGGCAATGCGATGACTCCCGCGGCAGCGTTCGCCGTCTGTGACGCGATCCGGTCGATGCCCGCCTTCGAGCCGCTGAGAGAAGGGCCAGCCCACTGGCGCATCTTCCAGCGAATTGCCGACTCTGCCGGCATCTCCCGTGGGGACCTTACCGAGGCCTACCTCGCGGCTTTCGCCATCGAACACGATGCCACCTTCGTTACCTTCGACCGCGGTTTCGCGCGCTTCCCCGGGCTGAAAGTGCTCATCCCTGCCCTCTGAACCTCTCTCTCTAACACGGTCCGGATGGGCTCCCGGCACTTACTTCGGGGGCCGGATCCGGAAGATCGTGGTGTGTCGAAGCCGCGCGCACTCCGTCCCGTCTTCCGCCAGGAGCGAGCCATCCACTTCGGCCATGTGGTGGCCGTTCTGCTCGTACGCCCGCAGGAACGTGCCTGCCACTGTGAACGTCTGGCCCGCCCTCGCGGGCGCGAGGTGCTGCACCTGGGTGCGCACGTGGATAGCGGGGCCGTAGGTGTACGAGTGCTTCACCAGCGGGGTCATCCGCGCCGCTATCCATCCTGGATGGACGAGACAGGATGCCCCGGCGAACCGGGACGACTCGTCCAACTGCTTTTGCCTGGCATAGGCGCCCGCATCCTCGACCGAGAATGGGACGGGCATGGGGCGCAGTTCCGTCATCTCCGGGGCCGTCTCCAGGGTGAGGATCTCGACTGTTTCGGGGCGCGGCTCGGCTGCGCGGCGACCTGTCTCCGTGAGTTCGGTGAACCACGCCGCCCGGCCCAGCCCCGCCGTCCCGTCAATCGCCGCGGCGCCCTCGGGGTTCAGCATCTTCAGCTCCGCCTCGCCACCGTCGCATGCCACGCGCGCGGTCATCAGGTCGCCCGGGAAGACGGGACGCCGGAAACGCACATCGGCCCAACCATCAGAGAGCCAGCGTTCGCCGAAGACTTCTAGCAGCGGCGGAGTAAACCACCCGTAGACGGTCACGCCGCCGACGAGCGCCGCCCGGAAGCCGTATTGCCCGGCCACCTCGGTCGAGTGGATCGGGTTCGAGATCGTCGGGCTGTCCTCGCCATCGAGGAACGCCAGGATTGTTCGTTCAGCGGTCTGCTGCATTGGGGCCTCCCATGCCATCTGGTAGTGCGTATCGGTTCTGGCCCGTTTCCCGAAAGCCGAGCCGTTCGTAAAGCCGTCGCGCCGGGTTCACCTTCAGTACCTGGAGCGTCGCTCCGAGCCCGCGCGCCGAGGCATCGCGTTGGACTTCGCGCAGGATAGCCGAACCGGCGCCGAGACCCTGGAAACGGGGATGGATCTCGATGTTCCCGACCCAGATGCTCCCGGGCCGCTCCGCGAGGTCCAGGAAGCCTGCGAGCTCGCCGTCCACCAGGATGGCCTGCCGTCCCGGTGGCCACGAATCCGCCCAGAACGGACGCTGGAAAACCTCGTCCCAGGCGCCCCATTTCGCGGCCACGTACCGCTCCATTGCCGCCCGGTGGATCGCGTACAGCGCCTCGGATTCCTCTCTCCGCGCCGGCCGCAGCCCATACCCCGGCACGCCCATCGCTGCGCCTCCGCCTTGCTCCCACTAAGCTGTGGGCACTTCGTGGAGGAATCCTAATGGCAACGCCCGATTTTCGCGTGATCTCGACCGATGACGGCGATGGCGTCACCTACACCTGCGGTTGTCCGTGTGTCCCGACGGCTCTCCCCGCCGCCGATGGCTCGCCCGGGCACGAGCACTGCTGTTGCGGCAAGGTGCACTTTGTCGGCGCCGGCGCCCGTTCGGCCCTCGAAAGCTACCTCGCCGAACGCAAGGCAAGCCGCAAGCGCGAGCCCGAATACGAAGTCGGCGCTACCGCCGTCACCGTTGGGGGCGCCCCCCGCGAGGTCGCCTGGGCCTTCCCCAAGGAGTGACCAGTCCCGTTTACGTCATCCTCGGGCCCGGTGGACAGGGCCGGGACGTCATCGATGCCCTCATCGCCGCCGGTCGTACTGTCGCCGGGGCTTTCGATGACGACAACCCACCGCTCCCGGCGGGCGTGCCGCTCCTCGGCGGCCTCGATTCCTGGCGCTCGAAGCTCGCCGCGGGCGTCGAATTCATGCCGGCAATGGGTAACCCCACCCAGCGCGCGGAGCTGGCCGCCGCGATCGTCATCGGCGGTGGCCGCCTCGCTTCGGCCATCCACCCCGCGGCCGTCGTCAGTCCCCGGGCCAGTGTCGGGCCGGGCGTCTTCCTCGGCGCCGGCGTCGTGGTCGCGCCCGAGGCGGTCATTGGTGATCTGACCTTCCTGAATGCGCTCTGCTCGGTCGACCACGATTGCCAGCTGGGCACCGCCGTCCAGGTCAGTCCCGGCGTCATCCTCCCTGGCGGCGTCCACATCGGCGATAGCGCATTCATCGGCGCCGGCGCCGTCGTCTTGCCGGGGCGTCACATTGGCGCTGGCGCGGTCGTCGGCGCGGGTTCGGTGGTGATCCACGATGTTCCGGAGGGCGTCACCGTCGCCGGAAACCCGGCGCGCGAGATCAAGAGGTCCTGATCGCGGGCGAACCCTGCTCTCTGGTGCGCTGGTGCTCCCGGATAGCCTCGAGCATCGTCGGCAACAGCACGAGCGCCCGTGTCCGCTGCCCGCTCACGGTCGTGTGAACGCCATCGCGCAGGTAATCATCGTCCGATTGTTCCGCTGCGGGCGACCAGAAGAAATGCCGCTCGAGGCTTTTCCGCTTCCACTCCGAGTTGAACTCATCGAGGATGCGGACGTACTCGGGTTCTGCTGACGGACCAGGGATGAAGGCCGCGGCGACTCGCGCACCACGACGGTGACGTCCTCCTGCTGTGCCAGGAACCGGTAGACCGCCTCGAACGTGCGCTCCACCTGCTCTCGTGTCAGGTCGGGCCGCGCACCGATGAACCTGTGCGCGATCCTGCGCGACAAGCGGTTTATCCGTCCCGCCCTGCCGGCCGTCGATGGCCTGGTGGTCCGCTTCTCGACCCATCGCGCCATTCTCCCGATGCGCACGCCGAACAGCTCGTTGATCCGGTTCTCCACGCGGGCGGTTGCAAAGTCGTACGGGCTCGGCAGGATATTTACCACATCCGGCCGAACCTCCTCGAACATCCTGCGGAGATACTCGGTGGGGTCCCGGCCGTCCGGGTTGAGCCGCCGCACTTCGAGCGTCACTTCCTCTCCCAGCCGCGCTCCAACTCGTCCCGCAGGTGGTACGGCCACGCCTGGTCGCCGCTCTCGAGCGCGTGGCCGAAGACGACGCTACGGCCGAGGACGAGCACGGCGACTACCATGTCCGGCATCGTGACAGGCGGCCCGGCCGCTGACAAACACCCTTGAAACGAGGGTGCGGTGCTCGCCTGACTCCCCTTCAGCGCCTCGCTTCCGCGACGAACGCCTCCAATGCCCGGCCCACCGCCTCCTGGACCGCCGCATGCTCCGCCACCTCGGGGCCGATCTGCCACTCAGAGACGCCCGTCTGCAATACCAGCACGCGCATCGCCTTCTGGTACGGGAAGAGGCTCTTCCCCCACTCCAGAGCCCGCACACCAACAACATCCTCGAACGCCACCGAGCCTCGTTGCGGGCCGCGCACAAATTCGAGCCGGTTGGGATAGACATGGAGAAGCGGCCACTTCGAAGCCATGCGCCAGTACTGCGCGAATCCCGCCCCGGCAAGTGCCCCGGTCGCCACACCCGCGATGATGAGCGCCATGTCGGGCGCGAGCAGGCCCGCCAGCATCACCAGCAGACCGAGCAACCCGACCAGGAGGAATCCCATCGCCCCGCGCCCGTGGATCGGCGCGACGTAGCCAGTGGCGATTGGCTCGGTGTTCTCCATCAGTCCAGCATGGTGCCGTCTTCTGTGCCTGCGCGCACTGGCGCTGGGGCCCCTCGACGATCGGGCTGGCCTATGCCGAAGCGTTCAGGCGCGTCCCGATGTTGGGGTCCAGCAGCGAAAGCAGCGCCACGGCGGCCGCCTTTTGCGCATCCATCCCCTTCTTGACGGCGATGAACGCCAGCGCGTCCCCGGGACTCTGGATGCTTTCGGGCAGACTCGTCGAAACAGGCGGAATGTTCACGCCTTGGCTATCGGCCGCTCCCGCCTGCCCCGAGAGTGCCATGTCGGTGAACACCGTTGCCCCCTTGGCCGGTCAGTCCGAAATGCTGGCAACTACTCCCTTCCCCCTCTCCCTATAATCCCGCCCATGAGCACCTTCGAACACATAGAAATCGATCGAGTCGGCACTGACGGCCGCGTCGCGCGCGTCACCCTGAACCGCCCGGAGAAGATGAACTCTCTCTCGCAGGAACTCCTCTTCGAGTTCAGCGATGCCCTCCACGACCTCGAGGCCGATGAGTCCGCCCGCGTCATCATCGTGCGCGGCGCCGGGCGCACCTTCAGTGCCGGGTACGACCTCGCGCCTGCCCGCGGCGGCGCCGATGCCGTTGTCCGGCGTTACCGCGGCGTCGATGACCAGCGCCGGCGCCTCCTCATGGGCACTCGCACCGGCATGCAACAGATCACCGACATCCACATGTACTTCTGGAACATGGCCAAGGTCACGATCGCCCAGGTCCATGGCTACGCCCTCGCCGGCGGCTGCGAACTCGCCATGATGGCAGACCTTGTGGTTGCCGCCGAAGATGCCCAGTTCGGCCACCCTGGCCTCCGCGGGCTCGGCACCAGCCGCACTGGTGTCATCTGGCCCCTCGTCATCGGCATGCGTAAAGCGAAGGAGCTCTACTACACCGGCGACTCCATCAGCGGCGCCGAAGCCGAACGCATTGGCATGATCAACTATGCCTGGCCGAAAGAAGACCTGGAGTCCCACGCCATAGGCCTCGCCGACCGCCTCGCGAACGCCACCGCCGATCACCTCGCAATCCTCAAGCTCAATATGAACCGTTTCTACGAGAACATGGGCATCTACAGCTCGGTCCGCAGTTCCACCGATATGGATGCGATGGCCCAGATGACCAGCTTCAGCTACGCGTGGCAGGACAAGATGCGCGAGAGCAACGAGGCCGGCACCGGCCTCAAGGGCGCGCTCGACTGGCGCGAAGGCATGTACCGCAAGCCCACCCCGGGATTGAAGCGGTGAAAGGCCTGCTCATCGGGGTCCACTCCACCGCCTCCACCGCCCAGAAGACCGTCGACGCCATCATCGCCGCCGAAAAGGCCGGCATCCAGTGCTCGTGGCTCACGGTCGGCGGTGTCGCCCCAGACCCGTTCGCTATCTTCGGCGCGGCCGCCCAGCACACCAGGACCATCAAGTTCGGCACCTCGATTGTGCCGACCTTCCCCCGCCATCCGCTCGCCATGGCCCAGGGCGCGCTCGCGGTCGATTCGCTCGCCCCCGGCCGGATGCGCCTCGGTGTTGGCCCCAGCCACAAACCGGCGATCGAAGGCACCTGGGGCATCCCGTTCGAGCGCCCACTCCAGCACCTGCGCGAATACCTGACTATCCTCCGGGGCATCCTCGAAACGGGCGCCGTCAACTTCGAAGGCAAACGACTCACGGCCCGTGCCCAGATCGCCGGCCCCACCCGGGTCACGGTCATGGCCTCGGCCCTGCGCATCAACGGCTTCCGCCTCGTGGGCGAACTCGCCGATGGCGCGATCTCCTGGAACTGCCCGCTGCCTTACCTCCGCGACGTTGCCATCCCGGCGCTCAAGGAAGGCGCGGCCAGGGCGGGACGCCCTGCCCCGCCACTGGTCGCCCATGTCCCCGTCGTCGTCTCCGAAGATGAGGCAGCCGTCCGCGAAGGAGCTCGCCGGCAGATCGGCTTCTACCCGCGCGTCCCGTTTTACTCCCAGATGCTCCAGGACGCTGGCTTCCCCGAAGCGAAAGACGGGGAACTCAGCGACCGCATGGTCGATGCCCTCGTCATCCACGGCTCCGCTTCGCGAGTGAAGGACCGTCTCCGCTCGCTGCCGGAATTCGGCGCCAGCGAACTCCTCGCCATGCCCATCCTGCCGCCCGGCGACACCGGAGCCATGGAGCGCACGCTGGAGACGCTGGGGGAACTCGCCCGGGAGTAGCCGTTACGACGCTGATGTCTCCTTTGATGTCTGATATGATGTCGCTGGAGACATCAGCATGAGCATCGCCCCGCACCTTTCTTCAGGCCCGCTTCGTCGGATTACGATCAGCGTTCCAGGGGATCTCGTTGCTGTTTTGGATTCCCAGGTCGCTGCCGGTGCGGCGACAAGCCGCACAGAGCTGATCAACCAGGCAATCGTCCAGGAGCTTCGGCGGCTCCGCCGCGCCGGGATCGATGCCCAGATTCTCGCCGCGGCAACCGATCCCGCATTCGCCGATTCGGACAACGAGTTGGCCATGGAGTTTGAGTCATCGGACCGTGAGTCCTGGGAATTGCTGGGTGACCTGGATCGGGGCCGGACCAGGTGAACCGGGGAGACGTCTACCTCGCGCGGCACGACCCGGTTGAGGGTTCGGAGCAGGGTGGAGTCCGCCCCGTCGTAATCGTCTCCCGGAACTCGCTAAATGCCTCCCGCGAACACGTGATCGCCGTTCCTTTCACTCGGACCGTGTTACCCCGGCCGCTGCCGACCCATGTCGCGGTCCCAGCGGGAAGCGGCGGGCTTCGCAGCGAGTCTGTCGCGAGGGCGGAACATGTTCGCGTCATGGCGAAGTCCCGTTTGGTTGAGCGTTGGGGCACCCTTGATCCTGCCGCGATGGCTGAAGTCGAGGAGGCCCTCCGCATCGCCCTCGCCCTCGACTGACCACCGTCATTCGTCGCTTGCCAGCCTGCCCGCCGCTATACCCACGAACACCCCGAGCAACGTTTCGATGACATGTGTCAGGGTCGTCGCCACCTCCGCATTTCCCTCCAGCGCCCCGAGCACAACGAGACCGGCCAGCGATAACAACAAGGCCGCCGCCAGCACGCTCACGATGATCGATACGAGCCGGCCGACCGGCACTTCCTCGCTCATAAGGCACGGACCTTTCCGCTCTGGCGGTCGATCGCCGCCCGCTTCCCAAGTCCGGTCAGCCCCAGCCCGAGAAGGCCAATGGCCGCCCGCAACAACGTCCTCGCTGCGAGCAGGGACGCAGGCGACGGCGACGTGCCCGCGCGCGGAATGACTGCCATTTCTTACTACCTCCAAACGTCGTGAGGTCACCATCCCTCCCGGCGAGCGAAGCAAGCAGTGCGTCGTGGCAGTACGTCAGCGTTTGGCGTGGCCGGACCTGATCGCCTTCACCGGTCTGCGGGCCTGCCCGAGGGCCGCTCCTCCTCCACAGAAGACACGGCCCTGCCACGCCGCCTGGTCGAACCTAGCTGAACGCCATCCGCTCGCGTTTCATACTCACCCAGCTGTTCGTCCCGATGACGACGTGGTCCTCGACATCGAGGTCGAGGATCTTCCCCGCGGCGATGAACGCCTTCGTCGTGGAGATGTCCTGCGGGCTTGGCCGCGGGTCGCCCGAAGGGTGGTTGTGCGCGAGGACCACCGACGGCGCATCCAGGATGATCGCCTCGCGGAAGACCTCCGCCGGGCGCAGGCCCACCATGTTCGCCGAGCCGCTCACCACCGCGTTTAGCCCTCCGAGCAGGCGGCCGCGGGTATCCAGCGCCAGGCAGTACAACTCCTCTTTGCGCGCGCCCATGAGCCTCGGGCCGAGGAGCGCATACACCCGTTCGGGCGTTCGCAGGTCGGGGCGTTCGGCGGGGCTCAAGGCCTGCGCCCGCTTTCCGAGTTCTATCGCGGCTGCAACCTGCGCTGCCTTCGCGGGCCCCAGCCCCTTCGCCCGCTGCAGCGCCTTCGGGCCGGCCCTCAGCAGGCCATCCATGCCCCCGAAGGTATCGATCAGCCCGCGGGCCATGTCGACAACGTTCTCTCCCGCCAGCCCCGAGCGCAGGATGATCGCGAGCAACTCCGCATCGCTCAGGGTTTCGGCGCCGTGTTCGAGCAGCCGCTCGCGCGGGCGCTCATCGCCCGCCCAATCGCGAATCGAACGGTAGGCTCGGGATCCCGGTTCGGACATCGCGCCGAATTGTAGAGGCTAATCGCCAGAATGCCGCGACGCGGTTGTCACCCCGTCGAGGCGTCTCCACCCGCGTCGCCCTTCGGCGCATCGGTCTTCTCTACCCACACGAGGACCGCGCTCTTCGGGTAGTAGGTCGCCTCGACGTAGTCGTCTTCCTTGATGCCGTCGAGAATGAGCTGGTCGCCCCGCAGGATCTGCTTCTCCAGCCGGATGTAGTGCGTCTTGAGGACGAACGAATCGCTTCGCGCCCACCGCCGGGTCACCCGCCCCCGCGCCACGACTGGTTCTCCAACGTAATCACGGAACGACCCGATCGCCTGGAAGCCGAAGAGCGTCGTCAGGATCGCGAGCACGATAACCAGGAACCAGGTGCCGCCGTGGTCCCCACCCTGCACTGCTCGGTCGAACCCGAAGAACAGTAGCGCCCCGAGGCAGAGGACGAACGGCGGGCCCCAGGTCAGCGTTGAGCGCAGCAACCGCCCTCGGACTCCCGCGTGGTAGCGCTCTCGTGCCAGTACGGGGTCGTCTTGCCAGTTCATGGGATGCGGATCTCAGTGCCGACGGCGATGGTATCCGGGTTCAGCCCCGGGTTCGCCGCCACGATATCCGCCACCGAGACTCCGTACGAGGCCGCCACCACCGAGAGCGTGTCTCCTGACTTCATGGTGTACGTCTTCCCCGCCGCGGTTGGGCTCGCCACTGCCGATGCGGTGGAAACCGGGGCGGTGGGCGTCGGCGTCGTCGGCACCTGCGTCCCCTGCCGCGGCGTCGCCTCGGTTGTGGCGCCTGTCCGCGTCGGCGTCGCGGTCGAAGCGACCGCCGCCGTGCTGGTCGGCAGGTCTCGCAGGAGGTTCGTCTTGCTCTTCGTCTCCGGCGGACGCACCAGGAGGAAGACCACCACCAGCGTCGCGATCACCAGGGCCAGTACGGAACCACGGTAGACCGCCGCGCTCGGTGCGGCGGATTCCGGCGCCATGCAGCGCAGGCACACATCCTCGCCGTGTTCGCTGCAATACAGCCGCCCGCAAGTTGGGCACTCGGCTTCCGCCGGGTTGTCGCAGTAGTGACAGTTCGGGACCTGATCGTCTGCCATCGTCGTTCAAAGGGTACGCCGAACAACGGAAGGCGAAAGATAACACGGCGAGGCCCAGGCGCCGCCGTCCCTCCCGTCACGCCGGCTCGATGGTCGCCGTCAGGCCACACGATTCCAGGCCGTCGCGGTAGTGCTCGGCGGCCTCCTTCGGGCATTCGATGACGCTTGCCTGGCCATGGTGATGGGCCGTGAACATGATCTCAGCCGCCTCTTCGAACCCCAGCGATGGCACGCAGCGCATCAGACTCAAAACCACATGGTCCATCGAGTTCTCGTCGTCGTTGTGGAGGATGACGCGATAGGGCGGCAGCAGCCGCAGCAGCGTCTCTTCATCCAACACGGTCTCCGGGAGCGTGGGGGCCTGGCTCATGCCTCAAATGTAACGCCCCCGCTCCCGCTTTCGAAGTCCGAGCGGCATCCGCCGCGATCGGTTAACCTTCGCGCGCCACAATTTCTTGCGGGATTTCCCCGAGAGACATGCCCCCTTGCCGGGGACACCATGCAGGTTGCCATGCACGAGAGCAACGGCACGCGCACCAACGACCCTTACGCCCTCCCGACTGATTCGGTGACGCGGCGGATGGCCATCGGCGCCCTCGCCTACCGTGCCATCGCCCAGAAGCGCGAAGTTCAGCTGGACGACATCCTCGGCGCAGAGGCCGGTGGTCTCCTCTCCGACCTCATGGCGACCGTCGCGAACGAGACCAGCACGCAGTTGATGCTCACTGAACGCCTCCTCCACGCCGGCTGGTCCTGGGAACGGATCCTCGCCGCCGTCTGGTACAACGAGGAGTTTCTTCGCCAGGCCGCAGTCGCCGAGTAGCTGTCACAACTCCGGCTCCTCGTTCGTCTTCTCTCTGAATCCCCCACCGGGTCGAAGCAGAGAGGGTACCTCACGTGACCAACGACTCCCCCAGGCACATCGCAATCGCCGGAGGCGGCCTTGCTGGCCTCGCCACCGCGGCGCTCCTCGCACGTTCAGGGAACCGCGTGACGCTCTTCGAACGCAGTCACGAGCTCGGTGGCCGTGCGGCAACCTCCGAACATCACGGGTACTTCCACAACCGTGGCCCACACGCGCTTTATCTCGGGGGCGCCGCCGCCCAGGTCCTTGCCGAACTCGACGTCAGTTACACCGGCCGGTCGCCCGACTTGTCCGGCGTGGCTATCCGTAACGGCCGGGCATACGCCCTGCCCACCTCCGCGAAATCGATGCTCACGACCCGCCTCTTCGGCGTCCGTGCCCGCCTCGAAGCCGGCCGCCAGCTCCTCGCGCTGCGCCGTGTCGATCCCTCCGACCACCGAACCGTCCGCCAGTGGCTCGATGCCGGCTTCGCGGAGCCGGCCGCCCGTGACTACGTCGCCGCGCTCATCCGTCTTTCCACCTACGCCGATGCGCCGGACGTCACCCTGGTCGGCGATGCCGCGCGCCAGCTGAACGGTAGCTCGGGCCCTGTGCTCTACGTCGATGGGGGCTGGCAGTCCCTCGTCGACGGCATCGAAGCGTGCGCGCTGGCCGCCGGCGCGGAAGTGCTCCGCGGTTGCCGTGTGGAAGGAGTCACCTATGCCGCGGAGCGCGCGACCGGCCTCCGCCTCGCCGGAGGCGAGACCGTTGCCGCCGATGCCGTAGTCCTCGCCGTCCCACCTGAAGCCGCACGCGACCTCGCCGGCCAGCACCGGTCGCTCGCCGCGCTTGCCGAACAGGCCGTGCCCGCTCGCGCCGCCTGCCTCGATATCGGTCTAACCAGGTTGCCCAATCCGCGCCGGAAGTTCGGCCTTGGCATCGATAGGCCCTTCTACTTCTCGGTGCACTCGCTGTGGGCGAAGCTCGCCCCCGAAGGCCGCGTACTCGCTTCCGTCGCGAAGTACCTCCCTGCCGGCGCCTCGCCCGACCCGTCGCGCGATCTGGCCGAACTCGAAGCATTCCTCGATCTCGTCCAGCCGGGCTGGCGCAAGTTCGAAGAACACCGCCAGTTCCTTCCGAACATGGTTGTCCACTCTGCCCTTCCCCTCGCAGCGAACGGCGGTATCGCGGGGAGGCCCGCGCCCGCCGTCCCGGGTGCCGCCGGCCTCTTCGTTGCTGGCGATTGGGTCGGGCAGGACGGATGGCTTGCCGATGCCGTCCTTGGCAGCGCCCGCCGGGCCGCGGGGGCGGTCTCGGCCTCGTTCACCGGGACGCCCGTCCGGGCCGTTGCCGCGGTCTCGTAGGATGTCTGCGTGACCGCCGCGATCAGCGCCGCCGACACTGCCTTCGAATCTCACCGAACCCTGCTCTTCGGCGTCGCCTATCGCATGCTCGGCACGATCGGCGAGGCAGAAGATGCGGTCCAGGAGTCCTACCTCCGCTACCGCTCGGCCGAGGCCGCCATCGCCAATTCGCGCGCCTACCTCGTCACCGTCGTCACCCGTATCTGTCTCGACGTTCTGAAATCGGCGCGGGTCCAGCGGGAACAGTACATCGGGCAGTGGCTGCCCGAACCGCTCATCCGTCGCGCCGGCGAGGCTCCCTCGCCCGAAGAAGCCGTCGCCTCGGCCGATTCCGTCAGCTACGCCTTTCTCGTCATGCTCGAAGAGCTTGGTCCGGTCGAACGCGCAGTCTTTCTCCTCCGCGAAGTGTTCGACTACGACTACGCCGAGATCGCGCCCATCGTGATGAAGTCCGAAGCGGCCTGCCGCCAGGTCTTCCACCGCGCCCGCCAGCGGCTCGCCGAACGCCAGCATCGTCACCCGGCCGGCTACCTTCAGCGGCGCGATCTGACCATCCGGTTTCTCGCCGCGGCGAACGAGGGGAACATGGCAGGGCTGCTCGAAATCCTCTCCGCCGATGTCGTCGCCTACTCGGATGGAGGCGGGAAAACGAGCTCGGCCATCAACCCGATCTTCGGTGCGGACCGTGTGGCGCGGTTCACCCTCGGCGTCACGCGGAAAGACCCGCCCGCCTCGATCGAGTTGGTCGACGTCAACGGCTCTCCGGGCGTCCTCCTGAAGCGCCGGAACAGCGGGGTCCACAGCGTCCTCTTCCTCGAAGTCGTCGACGGCCGGGTCGAGACGGTTTACGCAGTCCGCAACCCCGACAAGCTCTTGCACATCCCGTGATACCAGCCGCCGAGAGATGATTGCGGCCTGCCGTTGCCTGCCAGGTCCTGCTCCTCCGCGGCAGGAGGCCGCCGACGGGACCTTACCTCTCAACTGCTCAGAGGGCTTTCCCTCTCGCCGGGCGTGCCACCGGCTCTTGACATCCCTGCTACGTTCTCCGCTGCCGCGATCCCTTTCCTGGCGCTTGAGGGAGGAGAGTCGGATGAGCATCCCGCCTGAAGAAGCAGAGGAACGCTGCGCGGCTTTCGCGCGCCAGTTCGCCATCCTGCCCGCATCCGGTGGCCGGTTCACCCTGCCTGCCCGCGGTGCGTCCGTCGACCTGCCCGGAGACCGGGTCGCCGGCTGGGAGATGATCATCGGCGCCATCCTTGGCCTCTCCCCGGACCAGGACCCAACGGATTTGCACACCCTCAAGGCCGAGTTCCTGCGGCTGGGGGACCCCGATGCTCCCGTATCCTTCGATGTCACACCGCTGCGCGATACGCGGAACTTCGTGACGCGAAGTGTGAGAGTGAGCCAGGAGAGCGGCACCCTCGCCCAGCTCACCCTGGGCTACTCGTCCCGCCGGGAGGGCTTCGCCTACCAGCACGCGGTTCCTCCCCCGGCTCACAACCCGGAGGCGTTTCCGGAGATGTGGGAGGTAGCGGGCATCCCCGGGCGGAGACCGTTCCTCCCTGGGAGTCCTGTGGAAACCAGGTTCTCCCACCAGTCGCGGGCCGGAGATCCAGGGCGGCCCTCAGTGCAGGCGCAACTGCGGCCCGTCGAAGGTTTCACCGATGATCCCGCGATCAGGGCCGCAGTCTTTGCGGGGAATACCGAGGGCCCCATCTCGATCCTGCTCTCGCTCCACCTCGGCCTGCCGATCGGCGCCCAGGCGAGCCTGGACCACCAGGTCTGGTTCCACCGCCCGCTCGCCTGGGACGGCTGGCATGCCCATGAAATCTGGAGCGATGTCGCGACCGCCAACCGTGCACTCATTCACTGCCGCATCTGGGACGAGCAGGGCGACCTTCTCGCCACGGTTGCCCAGGAAGTCACCCACCGGACGTAGCTTTCGCTTCTCCCTTCTCCCGCGCCCCTCTACCATGCCCCGCCATGGGCACCCGCATCCTCATCATCTGCCGCGGATACCTGGGCTCCCACATGTCCGCCCCCGGCATCCGTGCCACGGCCCAGGCAAGCGTGCTCGCCCGCCATGTGCCCGGCGCAAAGGTGACCCTCGCCGGTACGAACCTTGATTTCGAACAGCCCGAAGATGGCGCCTACACCGTCACCCGCTGGAACGCCCGCAACATCCTCCAGCTCGTCGCCGCCCACGACATCATCATCAGCTCGATGCTCCCTCCCCACGTCGCCGGGTTCTTCCCGTTCAAGCGCTTCGTCGTCGACCTCTTCTCCCAGTACGCCATGGAGTGGATGGAGGTTGGCATGCAGCACTACGAGGGCGCCCAGCGCCGCGCCTGGGTCGAGCGCACCCGAACCGTCCTCGCTATGCAACTCACTTTCGCCGACTTCCTCCTCACCTGTAACGAGCGCCAGAGGGATAGCTACGTCGGCATGATGATCTCGCTCGGGCTCATCTCGCCGCGCGTCTACGACGCCGACCCCACCCTTCGCCGCTACATCGATTCCGCCCCGCACGGCATCCGGCCCGAACTCCCCGGCACCGGCCAACGGGTGCTCCGCGGCGTCCGCCCGGGCTTCGCCGAGACCGACAGGGTGATCATCTGGAACGGCGGCATCATCCAGTGGTACGACCCCGCCACCCTCCTCGAAGCGCTCCGCATCCTCGGCCGCGACGACATCAAGCTCCTCTTCCTCGGCGCTTCCTACCCCGGCATCAAGGAACTCGGCAAGGGCGTCCGCTTCCAGGATGCGAAAGCCATCGCCGAGCGCAATGGCCAGCTCAACCACACCGTTTTCTTCGAAGAAGGCTGGGTCTCCCACGAGCTTGCCAAGCGCTACGTCCAGGAAGCCGACATCTCAGTCTGCTGCTACTTCGATAACCTCGAAACCCGTTACAGCCACCGCACCCGCTTCGTCGACCTTATCTGGGCCGAACTGCCGTTCATCTG
The DNA here is from genome assembly GCA_016719395.1 of Candidatus Amarobacter glycogenicus. GTDB lineage: Bacteria > Chloroflexota > Dehalococcoidia > Tepidiformales > Tepidiformaceae > Amarobacter > Amarobacter glycogenicus. The sequence continues at coordinate 76,222 of JADJZF010000004.1, forward strand.
CACCCACGGCGATGTCCTCGCGGAAGAAGTCGCACAGAACACGTGGGGCATCGTCGTCCCTGAAGAAGACCCGCCTGCCCTAGCCCTCGCCATCGAGAAGCTGATCGACGACCGTGACTTCCTTGCCCGCTGCCGGGCGAACCTTGCCGCCTCCCGCGCCTCGCTCCAGTGGGACGTGACGATGAAGCCGCTCATCCGCTTCTGCAGCGAAACCGGCGCCACCCTTTCGCCCAAGTGGGAGCGCATCCCCGGCCTCAGCCAGCGCATAGGCAGCTACATCGGCCGTCGCGCGGTCTTCAACTTCCACGACCGCAAGCGTGAACGGCGGCAGCGCCAGCAAATGATCGCCCGCCGCGCGCGCGCGCCGCAAAGGCCGGGGAAGGTGGATAGACGGGAGTACCGCCGGCGGCTCGCCACCCGCCCGAAAGACGTGCGTTTCGAGGAGATTGAAAGGCTGCTGGGCCTTTACGGTTGGGAACTTGCTACCATTCGAGGAAGCCATCACGTCTTCAAACGCGACGGCAAGACCTCATCTCGATTCCCTTTCGCAGGCCGCGCATCCTCGCTGCCTACGTCCGCAGGGTGCTCGACCTTACTGGAGAGGACGACGCATGACGCCTTCTGAGATCGAACGGGAAGTCCAGCGCAGGGTTCGCCTGCCGTACCACCGTGTCATCAGCGGCGATGAAGCTGAAGGCTACCTCGGTGAGGTCCCGGAACTCCCTGGCTGCCTCACCGCCGGTGAGTCTGCGGCCGAGGCCCTCGCAAACCTGGATGAGGCGATCGCCGCCTGGGTCGAAGCGGCGCTGAAAGCTGGCATTTCCATCCCCGAACCGGCCCGTGGCCCGGTCTCGATCTCTGCGTGACCAGACTCCTCGTCCTCTCCCGTTCCGCCGTCGGCCCACGCATGGCCAGCCCCGGTGTTCGCGCCTACCAGCTCGCCGGCGCCCTCGGCCGCGCCCTTCCCGCCGCCGAGATCACCCTCGGCATCCCCGGCGACCGCGAGCCAATAGCCCCGCCCGCCCCGAACGTCCGCATGCAAGCCTGGTCCTCGAACGCCGAAGCCGCTTTCCTCGCCGCCGCCCACGATGTCACCATCGCCCGGAACTTCCCGCCCCAGCTCGCTCGCGTTCTCGGGAAGACCCGCTTCGCGCTCGATGCCTTCACCCCCTTCTACGTCGAGTGGATGGAACTCTCCAGGCGCGACATCCTCCCGAAGTGGCGCCGCACCTGGATGGCCAGCAACCGCTCCTACATCAACTTCCAGCTCACCCTCGCCGACTTCATCTTCTGCGCCGATGAACGCCAGCGCGACATGTGGATCGGCATGATGATGGCCCTCGCGCTCGTCCCGCCGGATGTCTACGAACGGGACCCTTCGCTGCGTCGCGTCATCGATGTTGTCCCCTACGGTGTCCCGTCGAGGCCCCTCTCGCCTGGCCGCCGCGTCCTTCGTGGTGTCGTCCCCGGCATCGAAGAAGGCGACAGGGTGCTCCTCTGGAACGGCGGGATCACAGAATGGAACGACGTTGAGACCCTCCTCCACGCGATGGCCCGTCTCGGCCGTATCCGGCTCGAAGTGAAACTCGTCTTCATGGGCGTATCCCATCCCGACATGGTCTTCGGGCCCACCTCGGGCGTGAACAAGCTCGCCTACGAACTCTCGGAAGAACTCGGCCTGAAGGACCGGAACGTCTTCATCCTCAACGGCTGGGTCCCCTACGAGGAGATCGACAACTACCTCGCCGAGGCCGACGCAAGCGTCTGCCTCGGCTACGAAAACATCGAGAGCCGCTTCGCCTTCCGTACACGCTACGTCGACCTCTTCCGCGCCCGCGTCCCCCTCCTCTGCACGCAGGGCGACGTGCTCGCCAATCGCGTCCACGATGCACCGATGGGGCTGACCGTCCCCGAGAGAGACATCGATGCCGTTGTCGACGGCATCACCCGGTTGCTCGATGACCGCGACTTCGTCGCCACCTGCAAGGCGAACATGGCCACCATGGCGACGGAACTCTCATGGGATACCGTCGTCCAGCCGCTGGTCGATTTCTGTGTCTCAGGCGAAAGCTATGCCATGCCCGCCGGTCGCCGGCGCCTCCAGTCCTACGCCCGCGGGGGCATGTATGTCGCCTTCAAGCGGCTCTGCCTGAGCCCCCCGATCTACGACCATTAGAATCGCCCCGTGACCGAGTTCACCGTCGTCAGCCTGAACCTCCGCGGTATCCACGATTCGTGGTTGCGGCGCGAACCGCTCGTGGTCCACGGCCTCGCCGAAATCCATCCAGACATCATCTGCCTCCAGGAAGCGGCCACCTGGTGCCTCCAGGCCCGCTGGCTCGGCTGGCGCCTTTCCCGGGCGACCGGCTACCGCTACCACGCCGTCCAGGCCCGCAAGCGCGGCTGGCGCGGCATCCTCGAAGGTGTCGCCATCCTCAGCCGCCACCCGCTCGTGGAGCACCGTGCCCTCGGCCTCGGTGCCGAAGGACGCGTCGCCCTGCGTGCCGGCGTCCGGGTCGAAGGTTGCCCTCTTGTCGTTGGCAACGCCCACCTGGACCACCACTCGTCGTCCGGCGATGCACGCCAGCGCCAGGCGCAGGCCCTCGTCCGCTGGCTGGAAAATGCCCGCGTCCCGGCATTGCTCGCCGGCGACTTGAACGATGTACCCGGCAGCCCCGCCCTCCAGACCTTCGCGGGCCCCTTCCGTTCGGCCCACGAAGGCGTCGAACTGGTCGGCACCGCGCCTGCCCGGGACCGCCACCGGGTCATCGACTACATCCTCGTCGGCGAGGGTGTCGAAGTCATCGAGGCCGCGACCTGTCTCGATGCACCAACGAGGGGCCGCTGGCCGTCGGACCACATCGGCCTCTGGGCCCGCCTCCGGACCTCGCCGCAAGAAGCATGAGCCCCGGCGGTCAGTCCAGGCATCCCCGTTACGAAGCGCGGCGCTGGCTCGTCACCAACTCCGGCAGGTGGCTCTGGCGCCGCTCCGTCTCCGGGAGGTAGTGCCGCACGTCAACCGGCCCCGCAAGCGGCATCGCCCGCTGGCGACGGAACGGGAAGGTCGCCTGTGGCTTCGGCAGGCTGCCCAGCATCCCCATCAGCGTCGCCCGCTGCTGGGCAAGTTCGAGGCGCTGGCGGCTGAGTTCGAAGGCGGTTACGTGCGTCATCATGGCGGTTCTCCGGTGTGTTCTACCGGTAAGACCGCCGGCGCCGCGATCTCTTACACAACTCCCGTTACCACGAATCGCCCGAGGCTGATACCATGCCTCTTCGGCGCGGGGTGTAGCTCAGCCTGGCAGAGCGCTACGTTCGGGACGTAGAGGCCACAGGTTCAAATCCTGTCACCCCGACCAACCGTTTTCTTCTTCTCCCGACCCCTCACCGCTCCCCCAGCCCCGCCCTGATCTTGTCGAACGGCGTCCGCGGCGTGTACCGGCTCCGGCCCGGAGCGCCCGCGGGGATGCGGCCCGCCGTCTCCTTCGCCACCTGCTCCCGGAGCTTCGTCAGCACCGCCAGCGCCCGCCGGTAGTTCGCCTCCACTTCCGCCAGCGTTTCCCCGGCCAGCATTTCCGGTGCGAGCGCCGGTTCGCCCACCAGCAGGGCCGCGCGCAGCCGTTCCACTGCTGCCCGTTCATTCTCCCGGCTCGCCTCCAGCTCCTGGCGCAGCTGCTCCACTTCCTCCGTTTCGACGTCCGGTCCTGGCGTCTCTTCGACGGCCGTCTCGAATTCGTTCTCTTCCACTGGTCCACCTCATGCGTCTGGGTGCCGCCCACCGTGGGCCCGCCGGCACGGTAAAGCCAAGGTGCGGATGGCGCTTGGCCCTTGGCGCCGGGGCGGTGCTACCCTCCGTGTTGACCATGAACTTCCGGCTCGCCTTTCTCTCCGCCCTGCCTCTTGCCGTCCTCGCCTTCGCCGCCTGCGGCGACGGCCCCGATGAAGCCGCAGAGACGCCATCCGCGGGTTCCCCAACGGCTACCATCCCTGCCGATGCCCTCCAGGCGAAGTTCGGCCCCGCACCCGAATTCGGCGAGAACGTCGTCAAGCTCTCGCCAGGCTACGCCGAGTCGGTGAAGCAACTCGCGACCCAGACGAAGAACCCGCAGCGCCCCAATGGCATCTGCGCCGAAGTCTCGTTCGCCGGCCTGCCCGAGACCGGCCGCTGGTTCCGCATGGCCGTCGATGGCGTCGAGGTCACCGCCAAACTCGTCTGGATCGTCTCTTCGAACACCACGCCCACCGGCGGCACCATGTGTTACGCCCCCACCGAGGGCATCGCCGTCGGCGTCCACCAGGCCGCGATCTCCGTCCAGGACCCCAACAACATCACCGCCCGCACGAGGGAACTCGTCGCCTGGGCCTTCGAAGTTACCGAGTAGGCGGCGCCGGCGCCTTCACCAGCCGGAACGGCACAGACCTCCGGACCTGGCGATCTTCCGGCCCCACAGCCAGCGAAACCCGGTATCCCCCGAGCGCCTTCAACTGCAACTGCAGCACGAACGTCATCTGCGAGAGCTGGCTCGTGCCCGGGAGCAGCTGCGGCGGCCTCCCCACGTTCATCTGGCCGTCCAGCCGGAACACCTCCTGCGCGTCGTCGTCATCCACCCGCACCACCACTGGCAGGGATACGTTCGTCTCGTCCCACTCCACCCTGATTCCCGCCACCGCCGTGATGCGCACGTTCGACGGCACATCGGCGACGTTCATCGTGTCCCAGCCCCCGCCCATCAGGTAGAGCTTGCTCCCGGTCACTTCGGCATGTTCGGCAAGGATCAGGTAGTCAATATCCATCGCGCAAATGCTACCTGAGGGACCCACTTCGGCATCTCCGGCCGGTCGGTCTGCCTGTGGAGCGGCCGCGCGCGGTGCCCGGCGATGCGGCGACGCCAAGGCTTAGCCGAGCCGCCGGGATAGCAGGTGCTCCCTGGCCGGCTCGAGGCGGAATGTGGAACCGAGTACCCACCCGAGGCGTTCGACCACGCGAGCCGCTTCCTCGGGGCCCGCAGCGAGCCGAGCACGGACTCCTCCTCTTCCATCCCCCCCGACTTCGTCCCACCCGCGAAGGAACTTGCGCAAGAGGAGAGCAGCCTCGATGGGATGCTCTCCGGGTTTGGGGGCGGCGAAGATGTCCGTAAAAGAGCCTGGGGCTTCCGAGTCGTCTAGCAGAGGGAGACCGCTGATGGAATCGTGCGGCGCTGGCCCTGGGCGGCTGCATCGAATCGCTGCACCGACAACTTGTTGAGGCGACAGGGGGGATGAGAGGAGTTCACCGGCCCCGAGGAGCAAGGCTCCTTGAGCATCCGCGATCTGGTCCGGACGGCACAGGATGGCGTACCGGTGCCGTCCGGCGGGCACAGCCGCCATGAAGCGAGTCGCCCTGTCGGACTGACCGGCCCCCACGATGCAAACCTCGCCCTCTTGAAGCATGGTGTGGGGGAGGACTCTCCTGGCCCGATGACCCGTGGCTGCGGCGGTCGCCCGAACAATCGACTCGTTTCGACTGCCAATCGAGTAGTACGCCACGTCCCCGTGCGGGCGCGCATTCCAGCTGCCCGCCTCCCCTTCCTCAAACCTGTAGCCGACTCCATTGACAAACGACGAGTCCCGGAAGATGCCCAGCCACCAGGCGAAGCAGGGGCGACACAATCGCAATCGCCGGATCGGCCCAACGCGCCGGTTGCGTCGTCTGGCGACGACTTGAACTCGCAGCGGCCTGAGTTCAAGGGACGTTGCGAGTTGTTGAAGGCGGGACTGACAGGTCTCGCAATGGCCCGTGCCAAGGGAAATCGCCGCCTCCGCCATAGGCATGCCGAGGGTCGTTTCGCCCTCGCGAAATGGGCTGACCGCTCGGTCAACGAGACTAACGACGCGGTCGTAATGCTCCGAACAGAGGCTGAATTCGTGCAGTGGCGACACATCCTTCCACACGTTCTGCCCGACATCGATCTCGGTGGTAAATGAGGCAGTGCCCTCGACCACAGACCGCAGGCACATCTGGCATGCGCGCCCATGCACTCTGCCTTCCCTGTGGGTTATCGAAACGAGTTCCATTCGCCATGAGTGTCGGAAGGGTCCCGACCTTTCTTCAGTCCCGCTCTCCCAGATACATCGGTGTTGCAGGCTCCGCTCCTGCGGGTAACTCCCGACGACCCGGAAAGCGAATGCAGGCGATACTCTCGGCGTTGCCGCGGTAAGTCTCTGCATCGGGGAAGGTTTCATGAAGATCCGGTTGATTCACAAGATCCTTGGCGGGTTCGTCATTGTGCTCGCCCTCATGGCTGTCGTCGCCGCCGTGGGCATCATCCAGCTCAACAAGGCGGCCGACCGTTCGGCGGCCATGTACCGGGAGAACGTGCTCGGCGTGCAATTTGCAAGCGAAACCAGGGTCCACATGTTGGCCAGCGCCCGCGACGAGAAGCGTGCCTTCCTCGCCGCCGACCCGGCCCAGCGCAGCGCGCTTGTCGCCGAGTCTCGAGAAGCGATGAAGAAGGCCGAGGAGGCGATGGCCGCCTACCACGAGACCTTCGCCAGCGCCGCCGACGAAGAGCAGTGGGCCGGCGTCGAGGCGATGGTCAGCAAGGTCATCGCCGCGCGTAGCGGGGTGATGGAGCTCCTTGAAAAAGGGGATCTCGTCCAGGCCGCAACCGCCGCGGCCGCTATGACCGCCGACATCGCCGCGATAGACGAAGTTCTCACCGAGACTGCTCAGTTCAATGTTGACCTTGCTGCCAGCTCCCGCGACGCCGCCCGCGCTTCCGCTGGCTCCAGTCGCAACCTCCTGCTCGGAATCTCCGCCGTCGCCGCCGTCGCGGGCCTCGGAATCGGCATCTGGCTCGCGCGTTCGATCTCCGGCTCGGCAAGCCACGCCGCCGCCGCCGCCATCAGCCTCTCGAAGGGCGACCTCAACGTGTCCGTCAACGCCAGTTCGAGCGATGAAATGGGCGACCTCGGGCGCGCCTTCCACGAGATGACCGTCTACCTGAAGGAGATGGTCGGCGCCGCGGCTGAAGTCGCTTCCGGCAACCTCGCCGCCGAAGTCCATCCCCGCGGCTCCAGTGACGCGCTCGGTAACGCCCTCCAGAGCATGGTCACGAACCTCAACGAACTCGTCGGCACCGTGAAGACCAACGCCACCTCCATCCTTTCCGCCTCGCAGCAACTCGAGGAGTCATCCGGCCAGATGGCCAGCGCGACCGGACAGATCGCATCCGCCATCAACGAGGTAACCACCTCGACGGTCTCCCTCAATAGCCTCGCCCAGGATTCGACCATCGAAGTCTCCCGCCTTGCCAGCGGCTCCGAGCAGCTCGCTGCCAGCGCCGGGAGCAGCGCGGATTCCGCCCTTGCCAGCAAGAACGAAGCCGCCCGCATGGGCGAACGCATCGCCAAGGCTTCCGAGGCTTCCCGCGCCGTCGCCCGCAGCGCCCAGGAGAGCCGTGGGTCCGCCCTCGAAGGCCAGCAGGCCGTCGCCCAGGCCGTCGCCTCCATGGAGTCCATCGCCATCGCCGTTGGCCGCGCATCCCAGCGCATCGACCAGCTCGGCGAACTCGGCCAGCAGATCGGCGACATCGTGAACACCATCGACGAGATCGCCGCCCAGACGAACCTCCTCGCACTCAACGCCGCCATCGAAGCCGCCCGTGCCGGCGAACAGGGCCGCGGTTTCGCCGTCGTCGCCGAAAGCGTCCGCGGCCTCGCTGAACGCTCAAGCTCCAGCACTCGCGAGATTGCAGAACTGATCGCCCGCGTCCAGTCCGGCACCCAGGACGCCGTCGCCGCCATGGCCCAGGGCGTCAAGGATGTCGAAGCCGGCCGCGAAATCACTGCCCACGCCGGGACCTCGCTCGAAGCCATCATCGGCTCCGTCCAGGATTCCGCCGAACAGATGGAACGCATCGCCGCCGATGTCCAGGAACTCGCTTCTGGCGCCGACCGCATCCTCCAGGCGACCGAGCAGATCGCCGGCCTCGCCTCCGAATCTGCCACCGGCGCCGCCGAAATGGCCGCAGGCACCACCCGCGTCAGCGACGTGATCTCCCAGGTCTCCGTCACCAGCGAAGAAACTTCGGCCGCCGCCGAAGAGGTCTCCGCGTCGACCGAAGAGCTCAGCGCCCAATCGGAAGAACTCGCCGCGACCGCCACCCAGATGCGCGACTTCGCGCGCACCCTGAACGAAGTCACGAGCCGCTTCCGGCTCGCCAATTCCTGAGTCCGGCGGCGGTCCCCCGGCCGTCCCTGGCGGAGGCGCCCCCCGTTCGGGGGGCGCTTCTACTTTGCCTCTCCGCCGAACAATTGGTGAACATCTGGTGTCCAACGGGCTTCCCCGGTGGGTACCAGAGTTCTATTGTGCCCGTATGCCGCTATTCGGAGCGCCCGGCGAGCGGATTGGGTACGAGCTGTACTCGCACCCGGATGGTGCCCCGCCGCTCGTCCTGATCCATGGATTTACCGCCAGCAAGGCATCGTTCGAGGTCAACCTCGCCGGCCTGCGCGAGCACTTTACCGTCGTCTCCGTCGAACTCCTCGGCCACGGCGATTCCGAAGCGCCCGAAGACCCCGTCTTCTACCGTCCCGAGCGCGCCGTCCGCCGCATCCTCCAGCTCCTCGAACATCTTGGCTACGGCCGTGCCCTCTTCTGCGGCCACTCCCTTGGCGGCGCCCTTGCCCTCCGCCTCGCGCTCGAGGCGCCGGAGTGGGTCGCGGGCCTCATCGTGATCAACTCCAGCTCCGCCGCCGGCGATCCCCAATGGCGCGACGCTGCCCGCCCGAGCATGTCCGAAATGGCCGCCCGCGTCCGCGCCGAAGGCACCGGCTTCATGAAGAAGACGCGCCTCTATCCCGCACACAGCCGCCGCCTCGATCCGCTCTCCCGCGAACTCCTCACCCGTGACTTCGACCGCCTCGCCCCCGCTGGTGTCGCCGGCACCGCCGATTCGCTCGTCGTCGATGTGAACGCCTGGGAACGCCACCCCACCCTCTCGGTGCCATTCCTGCTCATCGTCGGCGAACGCGATGCCGATTTCGCCCCGAACGCCGATGCCTTCCTCTCCCGCTTCCCGCCGGACCTCGCCCGCGTCATCCGGCTGCCGGAAGCCGGTCACGCTGCCAACATCGAACAGCCCCGCCAGTTCGAAGAGGCCGTCACCGGTTTCGCCCGCGAAATCGCCTATCTGCGGGCCCCCGCCGCGCAGGGCAACTTGGTGCTCACCGCCCTCGGTGGCGCCCTCGTATTTGGCGGCCTCGGGTTGCTCGCCGCCGCGCTCTTCTTCACCGGCGGCGATGACGGCAACGGCGGTACCATCGCCGCAGCGCCAGAAACCACGCGCACGGCCACCCAGTCGCCCGTCGCCCAGGTCGCCGGCACATCGGCAAGCGGCCAGCCCACCCGTCCCAGCGTCGTCGGTAGCACGGCCGTCGCGCCCTCGCCTGCTGCCACCACGCCGAACGCGTCACCGCCAGCAGCCGCGACAGCGACTCCCGGGCCCACACGCGCCGCCACCGTTGTTCCGACCCAGTCGGCCCCGGCGACGGCAGCGCCGCAGCCAACCGCCACCCCAACGGACGTCCCCTCACCAACGGCCGTCCCAACCGCTTCCGGGCCGTTCGCGGCCCTCTCCGGCCCGTCCACTGCGGCAGTCGGCGAGGCAATTACGGTCTACGCCCAGTCCGGCGGCGGGAACGTCCTCCGCACCGATATCAAGCTCCCTACCGGCCAGGCGCTCACCCACCAGGCCGGCGCCTCGTATACGTCCACTGCGCCCGGTTGTTACATCTTCTCCGCGACCGTGTACTTCGCTGACGGCAAGACCCTGACCGCGACCCACGCCGTCTCGGTCGGTGGAGTCCTTTGCAGCGGCGGCCAGGGCTAGCGCTCGTTCGTCTCGCTCCGGACTAACGGAGAAGCGCCAGAAACTCCTCGACGGTCAACCCCGCCTGGACGATGACTTCCCGCAGCGTGCGCATGCTCAAGTCCCTGCTGTGGATCGGGATGACCGTCCTTCGGCCGGTTGCCGCATTTGCGAGGATCGCGTGACTTCCACGCTGTCGGCGCACGGTGAAGCCAGCGCGCCGAAGCGCGGAAATGACTTCCGTTGGTTTGAGCGCGGGTAGGTCGGGCAACCTCAGCTCGCCGCTGCCACGCCCTGCCTCAGCGGCGCAGAGACCTCGATGCCGTCTTCGTCGGCGACTTCGATGTACAGCGCGAGCGCATCTCTGAGGTTCGTAATGGTCTCGTCGAGCGTGAGTCCTTCGGTGACACAGGCGGGTAGTTCGACAACCTGTCCGAAATAGCCGCCCTCCTCAACCTCCTCGATCCGGTAGGTGAGGCCCCGATCCTGAACGATGAACGCGTCCATTGGGTCAGCTTACCACACGTCGGCGGGCCTTCCGGGGTCGCCCGTCGAAGGTCGCCGCTCCCGCCTAGCCAGCGACCCACGCGCCCGCACTGAGGGAAATCGGACGTCTCCGTCCGGTGTTACCCCGATGATGGACGCCGCATAGAGCCTCGATACTCGTTCTACATAGCCCGTTCCCCAACACTCAGGGGTGCCGCACGGGTCGGGATCGTGACTCGATGACCTGGTTCAGCAATCTTCCTATCCGCGTCAAGCTGCTGGGCAGCTTCTCTCTTGCCATCGCCCTGATGGCCATCGCCACCATCTTCGCCCTCCGCTCGGCCAGCTCCGCCGCCGGCGCCACCAGCGACCTGTACAACGTTCAATTCAAGGGTCAGATGACCCTCGATGAAGCGAAGCAGGCGTTCCTGATGAGCAACATCAGCACGATGGACGCGCTGCTCGCTGAGGACCCCGGGGAAGCCGCCGAAGTCGTCGCCGAGGCCGAGGTCCATCAGACCCAGGCGCGGGCCACGCTCGCAGACTACGCCGCGACCCAGGCCGACCCCGAGATTCGCTCGGTCATCGAAGAAGCGCTTGCGGCGACCGATGTGCTCCTCGAAATCCGCAAGGAAGTCTTCGCCTACATCGTCGCCGGACGCACTGCCGAAGGGATCGATCTCAACGAGAACGGCGCGAACGGCAAGCCCTCGGGCGACAAGACGGCACAGGCAGTGGTGGACCTCCTCAACGAAGCCACCGTGCTCAGCCAGGGCCTCGCCGCCCAGGTACAGGATGATTCCGCGTCCTCGGCCAGTTCCGCAATCCGCAACTCGGCCATTCTCGGGGTCGTCGCCGCCCTCGTCGGGTTGGGACTCGCCTTCGTGATCAGCCAGGCTATCCGCAATGCCGTCGCCGGAGTCGTCGACCGCCTCCAGTCCATCGAGCAGAACTGCATCACCGATCTTTCCCAGGGGATGAGTGCCTTCGCGGCAGGCGATCTGACATTCGAAGTTCAGCCCACCACCCCAAGGATCCCTCGCCCATCCCAGGATGAAGTCGGCCGCGCCGGCGCGACCATCAATGTCGTGCTCGACAAGCTCGCCGCTACCATCGCCACCTACAACGAAGCCCGCTTGAGCCTCTCGCGCATCGTCAGCGATGTTCGCACTGGCGCCGGCTCACTCCTCGATTCATCGGACTCGTTGAAGGAGTCGTCGGATCAGATGGCGGCCGCCACCAGCCAGATCGCCGAAGCCATCACCGACGTCACCCGTTCCGCCGTCAACCTCTCCGGCCTCTCACAGGAGTCCGCCCGGGAAGTCGAACAGGTTGCCGCTGGCTCCGTCCAGCTCGCCTCCGCCGCCCGCGCCAACGCGGATTCGGCCGGCGAAAGCAGCCTGGAAGCCAACCGCATGCAGGAAAGCATCCAGTATGTTTCGAGTTCCTCGGAGATGGTCGCCGCCTCTGCCGAACAGTCCCGGACCGCCGCCCAGAGCGGACAGGAAGCCGTCGCTCGTGCCATGACCTCTATGGAAGCGATCGCCGCGGCTGTCGTCCGCGCCGCTGAAACCGTCGGCCAGCTGGGAGAGTTCGGTCAACAGATCGGCGACATCGTGAAGACCATCGACGAGATTGCCGCCCAGACGAACCTCCTCGCGCTCAACGCCGCCATCGAAGCCGCCCGTGCCGGCGAACAGGGCCGCGGCTTCGCCGTCGTCGCAGAAAACGTCCGCTCGCTGGCCGAACGGTCCAGCGGCTCGACAAAGGAAATCGCCGACCTCATCGCCAAGGTCCAGTCCGCCACTCGCGAAGCAGTCGATGTCATGGCGGTCGGCGTCCGCGATGTCGAAGCGGGCACCGAAGTGACCGCCGAAGCCGGCCGGGCTCTCGATTCCATCATCGCCTCGGTCCGCGAGTCCGCCGTCCAGATGCAACAGATCGCGAAAGACGTCCAGGAGCTCTCGGGCGCCGCCACGCGGATCGTCAACAGCGCCGGCCAGATCTCCCGGTCCGCAGGCGAATCGGCCGAGGCCGCCAGCTCCATGGCGACCGGCACCAGCCGCGTGACTGAAGCCATCCTCCAGGTGTCGGCGACCAGCGAGGAGACCTCGGCTTCTGCCGAAGAAGTCTCCGCCTCCACCGAACAGCTCTCCGCCCAGTCGCAAGAGCTGGCGGCGACTGCGAGCCAGGTGAAGGTCGTCGCCGAGGGCCTCGATCAGGCAGTCGCCCGCTTCAAGATCGCCGCCTGAGCCGGCCCCGATGAGATGCGCGGGAGAGCGCAGGGCTGCCCTGCCTCTCCCCGCTCTTTTCTCCTTCCTCTTTCCTCCTTCCTCTTTCCTCTTTCCTCTTTATCGGTGCTACCATCCACTCTCCGGGCAACTGGCGAGTTCGCGGAGCACCGCGAGGGAACCCGGTCTATCGCATGGTCGCTCGCCTGGGCCGAAGGTCTCGTCGCATACCCTGCGCACGGGGCCTTTCTCTTTCCCCCGGATGTGCGATGGCATTCGTTGCCCCTCGCTCCTCCCCCGTCGCTCCCACTGGAGGTGGACCCATGCGCGCACTCCTCGGCGTTTACGACAAGACCGGAATCGAAGACTTCGCCCGTGGCCTCGTTGCCCTCGGCTGGGAGATCGTCTCCACCGGAGGCACCTTTGCCGCCCTGGAAAAGGCCGGTATCCCCGTCCGCAAAGTCGAGGACATCACCGGCTTCCCCGAAATGCTCGACGGCCGCGTCAAGACCCTCCACCCCGTCGTCCATGGAGGCATCCTCGCCCGGCGCGACCTGCCCGCCCACATGGCCGCCCTCGCCGCACACAACATTGGCGGCATCGACCTCGTCTGCTGCAACCTCTACCCGTTCGTCGCCACCGTCACCAAGCCCGGCGGTGTCAGCTTCGAAGAGGGCATCGAGAACATCGACATCGGCGGGCCGACGATGCTTCGCGCCGCCGCCAAGAACCACAATGACGTCATCGTGGTCGTCAGCCCCGGCGACTACGGGCCAATCCTCAACCACCTCAAGGACGACGGCGGCGTCTCGAAGGAGGCGCGCCTCCACCTGGCCTACAAGGCGTTCGCCCACACCGCCGCCTACGATTCCGCCGTCTCCGAGTGGCTCCACGGACAGGCCCACCCGGGCGGAACGCCGGAGACACAGACGCTGCCCATGAAGCTCGCCCAGGAGCTCCGCTACGGCGAAAACCCCCATCAGTCGGCTGCCTTCTACACCGACCAGTCCCTCCGCGAGCACGGCCGCGGCGGCATCGCCACCGCCGTCCAGCACCACGGCAAAGAGATGTCCTACAACAACTACCTCGATGCCGACGCCGCCTGGAACTGCGTGAACGACTTCACCGGCCCGAGCTGCGTCATCGTGAAGCACACGAACCCTTGCGGCGTTGCCACTCGCGGTGACCTGCTGGAAGCCTACCGCCTCGCCGTCCGCGCCGACGCCACCAGCGCCTACGGCGGCATCGTCGCCTTCAATCGCATCGTCGATGAAGCACTGGCCCGCGAACTGCGCGAGTTCCGCAGCCCGAACGACGGCGAGACGCGCATGTTCTACGAAATCGTCGTCGCCCCCGGTTACACGCCCGAGGGACTGACCGTCCTGAAGGGCAAGTCGAAGGACCTCCGCATCCTCGAAGCACAGCCTCACGCGCCCGGCGGCAAGTCGTACCGCCAGGTTGGCGGCGGCTGGCTCGTCCAGGACGCCGACGACCGCACCCCGGAGGAGATCGAGTTCAAGGTCGTCACTGAACGCCAGCCCACGCCGCAGGAACTCGAAGACCTGAAGTTCGCCTGGCGCTGTGTGAAGCATGTGAAGAGCAACGCCATCACCGTCGCCAGGGACGGCCGCCTTCTCGGCATGGGCAGCGGCCAGCCAAACCGTGTGAAGAGCGTGGAGATCGCCATGGAAAAAGCTGGCGATGAAGTCGCTGGCGCAGTCCTGGCCAGCGATGCCTTCTTCCCCTTCGCCTGGGGCGACTCCATCGAGAAGGCCTGCCAGGCCGGGATCAAGGTCATCGTCCACCCCGGCGGCTCCCTCCGCGACCAGGATGGCATCGACTGCTGCAACCAGTACGGCGTAACCATGGTCCTCACCGGCACCCGCCACTTCCGGCACTGAAAGGGCGCCCGCGCCGGAACCCCAGCGGGCCCGGCCCCACCCCGGCGGGCCAGTCGCCCGCGTGCGCACCCCAACCCGGAACCCCCCGCGGCCACCGAACTCGAACGCCGCCTCCAACCCGAGGCGGGCCAGTCATGGCCAGCGTGCGCACCCCAACCGGAACCCCCCGGCGGCCACCAAACTCGCCCGCCTCCCCCACTCCGAGGCGGGCCAGCCATGGCCCGCGTGCGCACCCCAACCCGGAACCCCCGCGGCCACCAAACTCGCCCGCCGCGCTCACCCCGAGGCGGGCCAGCCATGGCCCGCGTGCGCACCCCAACCCGGAACCCCCGCGGCCACCAAACTCGCCCGCTGCCCCCACCCCGAGGCGGGCCAGTCATGGCCCGCGTGCGTACCCCAACCCGGAACCCCCGCGGCCACCAAACTCGCACCGCCCGGTGGATCCGAGTGTCCCGCATGACAACAATGCCCCAAACAAACCATCAGGGGCATGAAATGCAGTTCACTTCCGAAGTCACGGAAATGGGAGTCACCGAGCGCGCGTTCGCGCTGGAGGTCGCCGGCGAACGCGTACCGGGCATCGTCTGGACGCCTGAAGGTGCGGCCGGCCCACGTCCCGTGGTCCTCATGGGCCATGGCGGCACGCAGCACAAGCGGGTCGATACCCTGCTGGCCCGAGCTCGGTCCTACGCCCGGCATCAGCGCTGGGCGGTAGTCGCCATCGACGCGCCGGCCCACGGCGAAAGGACGACGCCGGAGGCGGCGGCCGCCGCCCGGACGAACCTCCAGGCGCGCATCGGGTCGCGCACGCAAGGTTTCGATCCGGAGGCCGCCCGCCAGATGATGAAACGCACGCTGCAGGCCGTGCCGGAATGGCAGGCCACCCTCGACGCCGTCCGACCATCCCCGGGGTGGGCGAGGGGCCGGTCGGCTATTGGGGCGTCTCCATGGGCACGTCCATAGGTGTGCCATTTCTCGCCGCCGAGCCGCGGGTGCAGTGTGCCGTCCTCGGCCTCAACGGCCTGCGCCCGGGAGCGGACGAATTCGCCCGGCAGGCAGCCAGCATCACGATCCCGCTGCTCTTTGTCTTCCAGCGCCACGATGAGCTGGTAAACGTCGAGGCCGGGCTCGCACTCTTTGACGCCTTCGGCGCCAAAGAAAAGACCATGCACATCAACCCCGGCGGTCACGTCGGCATCCCGGCTCACGAACGCGAAGAATTCGAAAGGTTCTTCCTCCGCCACCTCGGGCCGGGCGGCGAGTAGCGCCTCGTTCGTTCCCTGCTCCCTGCCTCGCGGCGCCGGGCTCACCGCCCGGGCGGTCCCTACGCGCCCGCTTTCTTCCGTTCGCGATACGCCTTCATCTTCGCCCGAGTCCCGCACAAGCCCCATGCGCACCACTTCTTCGAACCGTTCTTCGATTCGTCGTAGTAGGCCCAGCCGCACCCCTGGCACGCCTTGAAGCGGCCGAACTCGCCTTCCACCGTCGCCCGGTAGGCGATGGCCAGGAACTGGGCGAGGGCCCGCGGCACACCGGACCCCCCGGGCTCGACCTGGAGCCCGCCCGCCGGCCCGGCCGTTACCTTCAGTGGGGCTCGCGCGTTGAGTTCTTCGATGGCCGAATGGGTGCGAGGGTCCAGGGGGTAGCCGCTGTTGGCGACGCACATCGCACGGGCCGCCGCCCGCGAATGCCGTGCCAGCCGGACATCGTCTTCGGTTACCGCCTCGTCCCCGTCGAGCATGCCCAGGCCGGTCAGCCAATCCTTCAGCTTGCCGGGAGTGTCGATAGAGTCGGTCTCGTCACGGGTCCACAGGAATTGCAGGAAAAGATCGCGGTCGGCCGGGTCCATCACCGCTTCACGATACCACAAGTGGTTCCATAAGCGTAACCAGCAATTGGTATTGACAGGTAACGTTGCTACCGGCTAACTTCGAATAGCAGTAACGGAACGAAAGGAGCCGACCACCATGGAATACACCTACCTTGCCCGCGAACGGCTGGACAACTTCGAACGCGAGCACCGGGCGCTGTACCTCGTCGCCGAGGCCCAGCGCCTTGGCCTCGTACGCCGCCGGTCGCTGGCTGCCAGCGTCGACGGCCTTCTCATCCGGGCGGGGAAGGGCGCCCGCCGCCGCCAGGCCCGCCGCGAATACGCCGCCGCCAACAACCGAAGCCTCGCTTCCTAACCGTCCCCGCCAAGTTCACCCACAGCGGACGCCGGCTGCAGCGCAGCCGGCGTCTTCGCGCCCGGCACCGACTGTGGCGAGCCCGTATAGTCCACTCCTGCGATGCCCGAAGCCGCCGGCCCTCTCGCGGGTCTCCTTGCCGTCGATTTCGCCACACCCCGCGCCGAACTCGCGGGGAGGATGCTGGCCGAACTCGGGGCCACCGTCATCAAGGTCGAACCGCCCGGCGGCGCGCCGGCGCGCTTCTTCCCCCCGTTCGATGAAGCGAAGCCGCGCGGCCCCGAAACCTCGCTCTATTGGGCCTCCGTCGCTAACGGCAAGAAGAGCGTCGTCATTGACATCGAAGACGCGGAGGACCGCCGCAAACTCGATCCCCTCCTCCAGCAGGCCGACTTCGTCATCGAGAGCTTCGACCCCGGTTACATGGCTGGCCTCGGGCTCGGGTACGTACAACTCGCCGCCGTCAACCCGCGCGTCATCTATGCCTCCGTCACGCCCTATGGCCAGGCAGGCCCGGATGCCCTCAGTCCCGCGACCGACCTGACGATCGAAGCTGCCGGCGCCCTCGTTGGCCTCCAGGGAGATGCTGACCGGCCACCCGTGCCCGTCGGATACCCGCAGGCATCCTTCCACGGTGGCGCCCAGGCTGCCGCCGACTGCCTCGTCGCCCTCAACGAACGTGAACGCTCCGGGCGTGGGCAGCACCTCGACGTCTCCATGCAGGCCGCAATGGTCTGGACCCTGATGAGCGCCACTGGCTATCCCCCCAATACTGGAAACGACCCACCCGTCAGCGGGCCGAACCGGCTCGTCCCGCTCCCCTCGCCGCTGCCGGGCATCGCCCTCCCCCGCCAGTGGGAGTGCGCCGATGGATACGTCACCGTCCAGCTCGTCGGCGGGCGCGTCGGCAAGACGCCGCTCCATTCCGTCCTCCAGTGGGCTGAAGCTGATGGTCTCGTCCCGGCCGAGCTGCGCGGGCGCAACTGGTCCACCTGGGCCGCCGATCTCATGGCCGGGACGCTCACACTCGAAGATGCGAAGCTCGCGCTCGAAGCTGTCCGCGCCTGTTTCAAGCTCCACACGCAACACGAACTCATGCAGATGGGCACCGATGCCGGCCTCCTCCTGGCGCCGATCCTGCGCATCGATGGCCTCCTCTCCGATCCCCAGCTGAGGTCCCGCGACTACTGGGTCAGCGTCGAAGGCCGCACCCAGCCCGGTATCCCGGTCCGCCTCTCCGGCACGCCCATGGCGCCGCCCCAGCGCCCGCCGCGTCTCGGCGAACACCAGGATATCCTCGCTTCCTTCGCCCCCCGGCCGCAGGTGCCGTCTCCCCCGAAGGTCGCGCGGCGCCGCGCATTCGAAGGGCTCAAAGTCGCCGATTTCGCCTGGATCGGCGTCGGCCCCATCGTCTCGAAGGCGCTCGCCGACCATGGTGCGACCGTCGTCCACATCGAGTCGTTCAGCCGCCCCGACCTGCTCCGCACCATCCCGCCGTTCAAGGACAACGTCCCCGGGCTCGACCACGCCCAGTTCATGGCGAACTTCAACAGTTCGAAGCTCGGTATCAACCTCAACCTCCAGAGTGAGGCCGGCTTCGAACTCGCCCGGAAGCTCGTCGCCTGGGCGGATGTCGTAACGGAAAGCTTCACGGCCGGCGCCATCGCCCGCCTCGGCCTCAGCTACGAAGAGGTCTCGAAGGACCGCCCGGAACTCGTGATGTTCAGCACCTGTCTCCGCGGACAGACCGGCCCGCAACGTTCCTACGGCGGCTACGGCGGCCAGGGCGCCGCCCTCGCCGGCATCTACGGCATCACCGGCTGGCCGGACCGCATCCCCCACGGCCCCTGGGGCGCCTACACCGATTTCGTCGCGCCCCGCTACGGCGTCGCTGCCATCGCCGCCGCCATCCGCCACCGCAACCTGACCGGCGAGGGCCAGCACATCGACCTCGCCCAGGTAGAAGCCGCCATCCACTTCATCGAACCGGCCGTCCTCGATTACACCGTGAACGGTCGCCTCGCTCCTCCCGCCGGCCACGAATCGCTCTACGCCAGCCCCCACGGCGTCTATCGCTGCCAGGGCGTTGAGCGTTACGTCGCCATCGCTTGCGAAACGGCGCAGCAGTGGCAAAACCTCCTTGCCGTCGCCCCGCTCGCCGCCTTCGCCGATGCCAGGTTCGACCAGCTCGAAGCGCGCCTCGCCCACGACCGCGAGATCGACGCCGCCCTCGAAGCCTGGTGCGCCGGCTTCGACCGCGACGACCTGACCGCCCTCCTGAAGCGCTCCGGCGTCCCCGCCGCCGCCGTCCTCCGCCCGTCCGAGCTCTACACCGACGCCCAGCTCGCCCACCGCGACTTCTTCAAGGTCCTCAACCACACCGCGATGGGCCCAACCCCCTACGACGGCCCTGTCACCCTCTTCAGCGAAACCCCGCCGGCCTATACCGCCGCCCCCTGCCTCGGCGAACACACCGAGCAAGTCCTCCGCGAAGTTCTCGGCCTCAGCGAAGACGAAATCAGCAGCTACGCCCTCCGCGGCGCCATCACCTGAACCAAACCCCCTCCCTGAGGCGGGCCAGCCATGGCCCGCGTGCGCACCCCAACCCGGAACGCCAGGCTGCCACCACCACCCGCTCGCGCCGCCACCGCATCCGCCTACCACGCGGGACAAAACTGCCTCGCCACACAGCCATGGCCCGCGTGCGCACCCCAACCCGGAACGCCAGGCTGCCACCACCACCCGCTCGCGCCGCCACCGCATCCGCCTACTACGCGACGCATAGCCGCCTCGCCACACACCACCGCGTGGGCACCCCAACCACACCGCCTCCTGCCACCACACCACTCCCCTCTCCCAAGCCTGGGAGAGGGGCCGGGGGTGAGGGACCTATGCGCCCCCCGACTCCCCGGGCCAACGGGCCCCCCGCTGCCAACACCCCCTTGGCCCTCTCCCCACCCCGCCCCAACCGTGGTTCGCACTCCCACTCCCGAGGCGACCACCCGTGCCCCCTGCTTTCGCGCTTCCCGAATCACCCCTCCCGCTCCAGCTCCAGCAGCTCGACCATGACCGCCTCTCCCGCTACCGCGAGAATCTCGCCTTCTATGAGGGCCGCCAGTGGCCCGGCCGAGCCCGCCGCGGCGAACGCCGACTCACCTTCAACTACGCCAAAGCCTTCGTCGATAAGGTCACCAGCTACCTCCTCAACGGCTCCTCCATCCAGGTCGAAGGCGGCGAAACGCCCGAAGGCCGCGCCCGCGCCGCCAATGCCGAACGCGCTCTCCGCGAAGCCGCCGCACTCAATGGCCTCGCCCAGCTCGACTACGAAACCGAGCTCGATTGCGCCGTCCTCGGCGACGCCTGCTACAAGGTCACGTGGGACGCCGAAGCCGGCAGCGTCCGCGTCACCGCTCCCGACGTCCAGGGCATCTTCGCCTGGCGCGAACCCGATGACCCCGCGCGCCTGACCGCCGTCGCCGCCCGGTACCGCTTGAGTTCGCCCGATTCCCTGGTCACCGAGCACTGGACGGCGGCCACTTTCGACCTCTGGCGCGAGAACGACCTCGTCGCCAGCGAGCCGAACCCTTACGGCTTCGTCCCTTTCATCCTCTTTCCGAACGTGCGCGAGCCGAAGCAGCACTGGGGTTCGAGCGACGTTCCATCGCTGATCGAGCCGAACCGCGAGCTGAACCGCGCCTTCAGCCAGCTCAGCCAGATCCTCGAACTCTCCGGAAACCCCATCGCCGTCCTCGAAGGCGTGCAGGGCTCCCGGGACATCGCCGTCGAACCCGGCGCCGTCTGGGAAGTCCCCGAAAGCGCCCGTGCCTACCTCCTCGACCTGCTCCAGGGCGGCGGCGTCGCCCTCCACCGCGACTACATCGACCTGGTCTACCGGGCGATGCACGACCTCGGCGAGTCCCCGAGGACGGCCTTCGGCCACAACCCGCAGGGACTCTCGGGTGTCGCGCTCAATACCGAATTGGACCCCATCGCGCGGAAAGTTCTCCGCAAGCAGCGCATCCGCACCGCCGTCTATGAGCGCCGCGCCACCCTGATGCTCGACCTTCTCGCGCGCTTCGGCGGGCTCGACGCCGAAGGCCTCCGCCCGGTCATGCAGTGGGGGCCGATACTCCCCATCGACCGCTCCCGCCAGGTGTCCGATGAACGCTCCCTCGTCGAAGCGGGTATCAGCTCCCGGCGTTCCGCGGCCGCCCGCCTCGGCGCCGATGACCCGGAGGCGGAGTGGGCCCGCGTCCGCCTCGAGTCGGCTGCCTCGGGAGCGCCGTAACTAATGTCACATTTTCGACGCCATTCGCATGGGATATTACCCACGTATTGTTTGAAAGTTAGGTATGCCTAATACTAGGGCAATGCATCTACGAATGACCGGAGTGCCCATGCACCGCCTGCGAATCCTCTCCCTTACCACCGCTGCCGCCGCCCTCGCGGTAATGGCCGCCGCATGTGGCGGCGATGACGATGACGGCGGCTCCATCACCGTCTATTCCGGCCGCAGCGAGGCGCTCGTCGCCCCAATCATCGAGGACTTCACCGAGGAGACCGGGATCAAGGTCAACGTGAAATACGCCGGCACCGATGCCGCCGCTGCCCTCCTCCTCGAAGAAGGTGGCAAGTCCCCGGCCGACGTCTTCTTCTCCCAGGATGGCGGGGCCCTCGGTGCGGTCCGCGAGGCTGGCCTCCTCGCCACCCTCCCCGGTTCGATCACCGGCCTCGTCCCCGAACAGTACCGGGCGAGCGATGGCTCCTGGGTCGGGATCAGCGGGCGTTCCCGCGTCGTCGTCTACAACCCCGGCCTTATCAACGCCTCGGACCTCCCGGCTTCCTACAAAGACCTGACCAGCGCGAAGTGGAAGGGGAAAGTGGGCTGGGCGCCTGCGAACGCTTCGTTCCAGGCGTTCATCACCGCCGTCCGCAAGGTCGATGGCGAAGACGCGGCGAAGGCCTGGCTCGAAGCCATGGCGAAAAATGATGCAAAGACCTACGCCAACAACAACGCCATCGTCAGTGCCGTTGCCAGCGGCGAAATCTCGCTCGGCGTCGTCAATCACTACTACCTCTGGGGCCTCATCAAGGACCAGGGCGAAATCAACGCGAAGAACCACTACCTCGCCGCCGGCGACCCGGGCGCACTCGTCAACGTCGCCGGCGCCGCCGTCCTGAAGTCGGCCCCGAACAAGAGCGGCGCCGAGAAGTTCGTCGAGTATCTGCTCCAGAAGCACGCCCAGGAGTTCTTCGCCCAGGAGACGTTCGAATACCCGCTCGCCAACGGCATCGCAACGGACCCGCGGATTAAGCCCCTTGCCGAGCTCAAACCCCCGGCTATCGACCTGAGCGACCTCGACGACCTCGCCGGGACGCTTGCATTGCTGCGCTCCACCGGCGTCCTCAAGTAACCATGAACTGGGCCGCGCTCCGGCCCGCTCGCAAAGCCCCGGCGGCCCTCTGGCTCCCGGGGCTCCTCGCCGTGGCCCTCACGTTCATCCCGGTCTTCTACCTTGCCCTCCGATCCACCGAGGACGGATGGTCGCCCTGGTCGCGCGCGTTCCACACTTCCGTGCCCCAACTCCTCCAGCGGAGCCTCTGGCTCGCAGCAGTCGTGGCCCTGTTCTGTGTCGCGGTCGCCGTCCCCGCCGCCTGGCTGACGACGCGCGCCGATATCCCCGCCCGCCGCGTCTGGTCTGTCCTGCTCACCGTCCCCCTCGCCATCCCTTCGTATATCACGGCCCTCGCCGTCGTCGCCTTCCTCGGGCCGAAGGGTATGCTCCAGGGCTGGCTCGAACCCCTCGGCGTCGACCGTCTCCCCGAGGTCTACGGCTTCTGGGGCGCCGCCTTCACGCTCACCTGCGCCGGTTATCCCTACGTCTACCTGGTCGTACGCGCCGCCCTCGCCTCCGCCGATACCGCCGAAGAAGAGGCCTCGCGCTCACTTGGCGTATCGCCCCTGCGCACCTTCTTCGCGATCACCCTGCCCGGGCTCGTCCCCGCCCTCGCCGCCGGCATTCTCCTCTCGGTGCTCTACACTCTCAGCGACTTCGGCGCCGTCTCCTTGCTCAACTACTCCACCTTCACCCGCGACATCTTCATCGAGTACCAGTCCTCGTTCGATCGCACCGGCGCCGCCGTCCTCGGTGCCATTCTCGGGCTCGTCACGCTTCTCATCCTCACCTCAGAACTCGGCGTGCGGTCCTGGCTAGCACGTGGGCGCAAACGGCGGCAGGCGGCGGTGCGCCTCGTCCCCCTCGGCCGCTGGGGAGTCCTCGCACTCGCGTTTCTCTCGATCGCCGTCAGCCTCGCCCTCGTCCTGCCGGTCGGAGTGCTCATCTACTGGCTCATCAACGGCTTGCGGGCCAACGCCGACTTCCCGGCGCTCGCCCCGGCAGTTCGCCATTCGGTCGAAATGGCCCTCGCCGGCGCGGCCATCACCGTCGCCCTCGCGTTTCCCGTTGCCATCCTCTCCGCCCGTTACGGCGGGCTCCTCGCCCGGGCGGCCGAACAGGCCGCCTACGTCACCCATGCCCTCCCCGGTCTCGTTGTCGCGCTTGCGCTCGTCTTCTTCGGCATCCGCTATGCCACCGGCCTCTACCAGACCGTCTGGATGCTCCTGCTTGCCTACGTGATCCTCTTCGTCCCGAACGCGCTCTCTGCCCTGCGCGGCACCCTCGTCCGCCAGCCTGCCAACCTGGAGGATGCCGCCGCCTCCCTCGGCAAAGGCCCGTTGATGGCCATCGCTACGGTCACCGCGCCGCTCGCGCGGCCCGGTCTCGCCGCCGCCTTCGCCCTCGTCTTTCTCACGATCATGAAAGAACTCCCCGCCACGCTCATCCTCAGCCCGCCCGGCTATCAAACGCTCCCGGGCCTCGTCTGGAGCCGAAGCACCGATGCGCTTTACGCTGGTGCGGCACTGCCGGCGCTCGCGCTGATCGCGGTAGCCGCTATCCCGGTCGGCCTCCTGGCATGGAAGGGTGATATTGGAGCTCTCGAATCCTGAGCCGCTCGATTGCGCCGGTGTCGAAGTCCGCTTCGGCAGCCTGAAGGCGGTCAACGGCGCCAACCTCCAGGTCGCGGCCGGCGAAATCGTCGCCATCCTCGGCCGCAGCGGCAGCGGGAAGACCACGCTCCTCCGCGCTATCGCCGGCTTTGAACGCGTCGCAGCCGGCGAGATCCGGATCGGTGGCCGCGTGGTCGAGAGCACCTCGGTCAGCGTCCCCGCTCACAAGCGCTCCGTTGGCCTGGTCTTCCAGGATTACGCGCTCTTCCCGAATCGCACCGTCGCCGCCAACATCGCCTACGGCTTGCCGCGCGGTTCCGCTGCCCGCGTCACCGAACTCCTCCGGCGTGGCGAACTCGAAGGCCTCGGCGGGCGTTACCCCCACCAGCTCTCCGGCGGCCAGCAACAGCGCGTCGCCGTCCTTCGCTCACTCGCGCCTCACCCCCGCATCCTCCTCCTCGATGAGCCCTTCTCGAACCTCGATGCCGCTCTCCGCCTGGCGATGCGCGAAGAATTGGTGACCATCCTCCGCGCCGAGGGCATGACTGCCGTCCTCGTCACCCACGACCGCACCGACGCCATGGCCGCCGCCGACCGCATCGCCGTCATGGATGCCGGCCGCGTGATCGAAACGGCCACGCCCCTGAACCTCTACATGCGCCCGAGTTCGAAGGAGTCCGCCACCTACGCCGCCGATGCGCAGTTCTTCCCCGGTGTCGCGAATGGCGACACGGCGGAAACGCCGCTCGGTACGGTGCGATTGTCGATGCCACTTCGCGGCGGGTGCGAGGTCCTCATCCGGCCAGAGTGGATCGGAGTGAAGGGCCTTGGCGTCCCGGCGACCGTCGTCCGCCGCCGCTTCGAAGGGGCCCATGCCCGGCTCGTCCTCTCGGTCCCCGGCATTCCCGAGTTCGTGGCAGTCGTCCCGAGCTGGATGGCCGCCGAGGCCAACGACTCGTTCGAAATCGGCGTGAACGTCGCGGTCCCCGCCTTCGCGACCGCCGGCTAAGACCTGGTTCGCCCTCTTGCGACCGGCCGGCGCTACTCTGCTGTTTCCAGCTCGAATGCGGCGTGCAGTGCCCGCACCGCGTCCGGCACCCTCGCCGAATCGATGATGCAGGTCAATCGGATCTCGCTGGTGGAAATCAGCTCGATGTTGATGCCCGCGTCAAAGAGCGCGCGGAACATCTTCGCGGCATAGCCGTGCGCTGTCTGGATACCTACCCCGACGATGCTGACCTTGCCCAGGTTGCCATCGGTCGTGTACTCGGGCGCGCCAACCTTCTCGCAGATCACCGGCATCAGCGCCTCGGCTTTGCGCAGGTCCCCGCGCGACAGCGTGAACGTCAGGTCGGTCAGGTTCCCTTCGCTCGAGTTCTGGACGATCGTGTCGACGCTGATGCCCGCTTCCGCCAGCGGCTCGAAAATGTTCGTCGCGATCCCCGGCTTGTCTGGCACTCGCCGCACTGTGACCTTGGCGACATCGGTATCGTGTGCGATTCCGCGCACGCGGTTGCGTTCTTCCAATTCAGACTCCTGGCGAATCATCGTCCCGGGGGCGTCGACCATGCTCGAGGTTACGAGAATGGGCAGGTTGTACACCGATGCAAGCTCCACGGCGCGGTTGTGCATCACCGTCGAACCCTGCGTCGCGAGCTCCAGCATCTCTTCGTAGGTGATGTCCTTCAGCTTCCGCGCGGTCGGCACAATGCGAGGGTCGGCCGTATACACGCCCTCCACGTCCTTGCAGTTCTCGCACCGGTCCGCCCCCAGCGCGACCGCCAGCGCCACCGCGGTTGTATCGCTCGCGCCACGGCCAAGCGTCAGGATTTCCTGGTCCTCGTTCACGCCCCAGTACCCGGCGACAACGGGGACGCGTCCGGCATCGAGCTCTGCCCTCACCCGGTCCGCTTCGACCCGCGAAATCCGCCCCTGGTAGTGCCGCCCCTGGGCGATGATTCCGGCCTGCTGCCCCGTGAGGCCCACCGCTTCCTGGCCCATCGTCTTCAGCGCCATCGCCACCAGCGCCACAGAGACCTGTTCCCCCGTGGAAAGCAGCATGTCGAGCTCTCGTGGATCCGGGTCCGGTGCCACCTGCAGGGCGAGGTCGATCAGGTCGTCGGTCGAGTTGCCCATCGCCGATACCACGACGATGACCTGGTCGCCCTGCTTGATTCGCTTGAGGACACGCCCCGCCACATGGCGGATCCGGTCGGCATCGGCGACCGACGTGCCGCCGTATTTTTGGACTACGAGCATGGCCAAATCGTACAGCGGCCGAACCTAACAGACGCGTCTCGGGCGCCTTTCGCTCGCCGTCCCCGCCCGTCGTACGATGCTCTTCCATGTCCTCCCCGGAACCGAACGGCGCCACC
The DNA here is from genome assembly GCA_016719395.1 of Candidatus Amarobacter glycogenicus. Classification (GTDB taxonomy): domain Bacteria; phylum Chloroflexota; class Dehalococcoidia; order Tepidiformales; family Tepidiformaceae; genus Amarobacter; species Amarobacter glycogenicus. The sequence goes on from JADJZF010000004.1 coordinate 102,258, forward strand.
CTGCGCTCTCTTGGCCTGTCGGTCTATGTCCCGACCTTCCTTTTCGCCGTTGGCCAGGGCGCCGTCATCCCCATCGTCGCCCTCGCCGCGCGCGATGAAGGCGCATCCGTCGCTCTCGCCGGCTTCATCGTCGCTCTTCGCGGGATCGGCGTCCTCGCCTTCGATATCCCCGCCGGCTGGCTCGTCGCCCGCTTCGGCGAACAGCGCGCCATGATCGCGGGCACCGGGCTCGTCATCGTCGCCCTCGCCGGGTCCGCCTTCGCCCCCGGCATCTGGCCGTTCGCCGTGTTCACCTTCCTCATGGGCTGCGGCTGGTCGGTCTGGCTTCTCGCCCGCCTGAGCTACGTCACCGATGTCATGCCCGTCCATCTGCGCGGGCGGGCGTTGAGCACCCTCGGCGGCATCAACCGCGCAGGGAACTTCTTCGGACCATTCCTCGGGGCGGCCGCAGCCGTCGTCGCCGGTCTCGAAGGCGCCTACGTCGTCCACCTCGTCAGCGCCGTGCTCGCCGCCGGGTTGCTCCTCGTCCTCATGCGCGGCGAAAGTGCTCTCCCCGCTCCCGAGCACGAACACGTCCAGTTCACGAAAGTCGTCCGCGAGAACGCCGGCGTCTTCATGACTGCCGGCGTCGGCGTCACCGCCATCGGGGCGCTCCGTGCCTCCCGCCAGGGTGTCCTCCCCCTCTGGGGAGACCACCTCGGTCTCGATAGCAGCACCATCAGCCTCGTCTTCGGCATCTCCATGGCCATGGAAATGCTCCTCTTCTACCCCGCCGGGAGCGTCATGGACCGTTGGGGCCGCAAGGCCGTCGCCCTCCCCTGCCTCTCGATTATGGCGGCCGGCATGTTCCTCATCCCCCTTTCCTCCGGGTTCGCTTCCCTGGTCGTCGTCGGCCTGCTTATCGGTTTCGGCAACGGCCTCGGCAGCGGCATCGTCATGACTCTCGGCGCCGACTTCTCCCCGGAGATCGGGCGCGCCCAGTTCCTCGGTGCGTGGCGCGTCTGCGGCGACCTCGGGACCGCCGGCGGACCGCTCGTCGTCGCCGCCGCCACCGGCCTCGCCTCCCTCGCGGCAGCATCGGTGACAATGGGGTTGATCGGCGCGATCGGCGCCGGCCTCATGCTCGTCCTGATGCCCGAGACCCTCAACCGGGAGCGGCCGCCGGCGCCCTCCCCTGGCCCGGACCCCGGCGAAGCCTGAGTAGCCGGCCCTCGGCCAGTGCTATCTTGCCGCCAGTGCCGTGGCCATCCGCTCGAGGCCTTCTTGCAGCAGGGCTCGGGGGCATCCGAAGTTCAACCGCACGAACCCCTCGCCTGGCGGCCCGAAGTTCGAGCCCTCGCCCAGCCCCACCCGGGCGTGGTCCAGGAACCAGGCGAACGCGTCATTTCCCGGGAGCCCCAGCGCGTTGCAATCCAGCCAGGCCAGGTACGTCGCCTCGGCCGGATACACGGTAACGCCCGGCATCCGCTCGCCGACGAATCCCGTCAGGTAGTCCCGGTTCTCCGTCAGGTAGCCCGTCAGCGCCTCCAGCCAGCCGTCGCAGTCGCGGTAGGCGGCAGTCATCGCCGCAGAGCCGAGGACATTCACAGCGCCCACCAGCCCGCCCTTTGCTGCCTCGAACTTCGCCCGCAGGTCCGCGTCCGGGATGATTGCCACCGCCGACTTCAGGCCGGCGAGGTTGAACGTCTTGCTCGGCGCCATCAGCGTGATCGTCCGTGCTGCGATCTCGGGCGAGAGGCTCGCAACAGGCGTGTGACGGTTCCCATCGAGGACGAGGTCGCAATGGATCTCGTCCGAGATGATCCACGCGTCGTGGGCAAGGCAGATCTCGGCCATCCGCCGCAATTCCTCCGGCGAAAAGACCCTCCCCACCGGGTTGTGCGGGTTGCAAAGCACAAACGCCCGTGTCGTCCTGTCGAAGGCAGCCTCGAAGCTGGGCCAGTCGATCTCGTAGCGCCCGGAAGGCTCCCGCACGAGCATCGCATCGTGCCGGACGATTCCATGGTGCTTCCACGAATTCAGGATCGGCCCGTACGAGGGCAACTGGACGACCATGCTATCGCCCGGCTTTGTCACCGCCCGGAGGCCCATATTGAACCCCGGGATCACTCCCGGCAGCGTCATCAGGGCGTCCTTCGAGACGTCCCAGCCGTAACGCCGCCGCAGCCGCCCCGTGAATACCTCCAGGAACTCCTCGTTCGCCCGCCCATACCCGTAGAAGCCCTGCTCCACCCGCTCCCTCAGCGCCCGCCGCACCGGCTCGGGCGACAGGAAGTCCATGTCCGCCACAGGCATCGGGATCACGTCCGCCGGGAAACGCGCCCACTTGGAACTGTCCGTCCCCGGCGCTCGTGGACGGTGTCGAAGTCGTATTGCATGCCGCGGATGCTACGCGCCCACGCGCGGCGCCTCACCTGCCAGGTCCTTACCTCGTCGCGCCACCGGCCACGGCTTTGGCGCTCTCCTCCATGATGTTTGCCGCCACCGGGCCTTCCCACCGGTCGTAGATCACGCCTTTCTTGTCCACCAGGTAGACAATCGGCTCCCGCAGCGACCCGTCCGGCCAGAGCAACCACTCCTTCACCGTCGGGTTCATCAGCTGCTTGTTGAAGTCCCGCCAGATCTCGATGTGGACGAAGTCCACCCGGTCCTTGTAGCGCTCCCGCAATACTTCGACCTCTTCGTTCACCGGCCCGCAGAACCGCGATGTGCAGAAGGCCGGTGTCGAGAACACCACGACCAGCGGCCGGCCGGCAGCAATCGCATCCTTGATTTTCACCTCGTGCATGTCGTTCGGCGGCGAACCCGAATCGATCTCCCCGATCTCCTTCACGTCGTACTTCGTCAGGTTGTCGCTCTTCGGCGCGGGTTGGCCGGTGGCTGCCATATTCGGCTTCGCGTACACCGTGAAGCCGATGCTATCCACGCCCTTTGTCCCGTCTTTCAACTCGGCCTCCACAGCGATGCCCCACTGGCCCGCATACGTGAAGTTTGTAGTCGCGTAGTACCCAACCCGGTTCTCATCCTGGCCGCCGTGGAGGTGGATCTCGCCGCCTGAATGCGTGTGCTGCACTTGCTTCCCCACGCCCGGCGCGCTCTGGACTGCCTCAGCCGTGAACACGGGCTTCGCGTTGGCCGGGTCCCGCAGGTCGTAGAACGTGGCGATGGCCCGCGCCCCGCCCTGCGGTTCATCCTTGATGTTCGTCAGCCCGAACACGAAGTTGTTCTCGCCCACGTACCAGTCCGAACCCGCCGGGATGACGTTGACCTTGCCAATCTGGTCTGCGGTCACGTTCTTCGCCGGGTCACGAGGCTCCGAGGCGAAGTCCGATCCGGAGAGCGAACCGTCGTCGTCGCCGCCGCAGGCGGTGAGTCCGCCAGGGGCGGCGCAAAGGAAGGCTATCACCAGGGCTCTGCGCAGCATCGAACCGTCCTTTCGCCGCCGTGCACTCGCGGCTCCCCGGCCCGCCGTCGAGCTTAGTGCTCGCGGCCCGAACACGGCTCCTCTTCGTGACAATCGGCGCCTCTGCTCCCAAGATTGGCGAGCGTATTTCATCATCAGGAGAACTCACATGGCAGCATCTATGAATAAGAACGGCGTCCTCGCCGGAAAGGTTGCAGTCATTACCGGCGCCTCGCGCGGCATCGGCGAAGCCATCGCCTATCGCTACGCCCAGGAGGGCGCGAAAGTCGTCGTTTCCGCCCGCACCGTGGATGAAGGCGACCACATGCTCCCCGGCAGCATTAACGGCGTCGTCAAGCGCATCCGCGATGCCGGTGGCGAAGCCCTCGCCGTCAAGTGCGACCTTTCCAACGAAGAAGAGCGCGTCGAACTGATCAGGGCCACCGAAGCCGCCTACGGACCGGTCGACATCCTCGTGAACAACGCCGCCATCACCTACTTCATCCCCGTCGATGACTTTCCCGAGCGCCGGATGAAGCTGATGTTCGAAGTCCAGGTCTTCGGTCCCTTCCACCTCGCCCAGCTCGTCCTCCCCAAGATGCGCGAGCGGAAGTCGGGCTGGATCCTCAACATCTCCTCACATGCGGCGCTCCATCCGAAGGTCAACGCCCCTGGCCGCGGCGGCACGGTCTATGGCATGTGTAAGGCCGCCCTCGAGCGCTTCACCACCGGCCTCGCCGCCGAAGCCAGCAACGACAAGATCGGCGTGAACGTCATCTCCCCCGGCCTCGTTGCCACCCCCGGCGTCCTCCACCACAAGCTCGTCAACGAATCGAACAAGGACATGGCCACCCCCGTCGAGCACATGGCCGAGGCCTGCCTCCACCTCGTCCACGGCGACCCGTCGGTCAACTCCGGCCACATCACCTACGCGGCCGATGTCCTCAAGAACTTCAGCCTCACCCCGGCCGAACTGCTCGCCTGATCGCCGGCTCGCATCAAGGTCCGGGTGGCACTGTCACCCGGACCGCCACTTCACCCCGAGCTGAGGCCTGCCGATACCTTCATCATGGCGAAGCTGGATGTCTACATCCCGGAACGTCATCGGATCGTCATCCACGGCAAGGTCCAGGGTGTGGGCTTCCGGCTTTGGCTGCGCAACGTGGCAAGCTCGCTCTCGCTCGTCGGCAGCTGCCGTCAGCTGCCGGATGGCGCCTGCGAGGCCATCGTCCAGGGAGAGAAAACCCTGCTCAAGCAGTTCATCGTCGCCTGCAAACGCGGGCCCGCCGAGGCCGTCGTCGAACGCATCGAACGTGAGTCGCTCGTCGTTGACCCGAGCCTCGGCGACTTCCACGTCGAACGTTAGCTCACCTTACCAGCCGCCGGCCGAAAACACTGGCAGTCCTGCCCCGAAACAGGTAGTCTCGTCGCCAAGATGGCAGAGTGGAACTTCCTGACAAATCACGCCAACGTCCTGTTGTGCGTCACCGAAGAGCCCGACATCCGTCTGCGCGACCTTGCCGTAAAAGTCGGCATCAGCGAACGCGCCGTGAAGCGCATCATCGCCGACCTCGAAGGCTCCGGCTACCTCTCGCGAGAGCGCCAGGGCCGCCGTAACCACTACCTGGTGCACAGCGAAGCGGCCATCTCCGGCCCCATGACGCGCGGCCTCCAGGTGGGTGTCTTGCTCTCCGCGCTCCTCCCCGTGATTTCGCAACTCTGACGCTGTCACGCCGGACAATCCCCGGCCGACCCTTTCGTGATCACCTCGGGCCGCGTGAAGACAGCGCCGGTTATCTAGCCTTCCGCTCCCGGCGCGAAGACGGCGATCCCGGCTGCGCGCGCAGCCTCGGCCATTCGCGCGTCGTACGTAATGACCCCATCACAAGCCGAGCCAAGCACGAGCGCGGACGCGATGTGGATGGCGTCCAGGGTGCGGAGTTCCGGCGGACCCAGACGCGACGCCGCTTCGAGGATGGGGCCCGCGAGCGGGACGAGATCGAATCCGGCGAGCAATTCGTCAACCGCGTCAGTCGCGCCTCCCGCCCTCCGGGCCACAGCTCTCCGGACCTCAACAAGCGCGATCTCGCTCGATGCCGGCTGACTGCGTTGGGCGCCGAGAGCGGAACGAAGTGCCTTGGTCTCCGCTTCTGGAACCGCTAGCTTCACGATTGCGGAGGAGTCTACGTAGTACGTCGCTACCATCGCTCCTCGTCGCGCATCTCCTGAAGGATCTGCGAGGGCAGCTTCTCGCCGGGGACAGGCGGGAGAGGGTTGAAGTCTCGCCAATCCTTCGTGGCCGGCAACAGCAGTCCCTGTTCGATGAGTTCGTCTCTCCGGGACTTCTTCTCGCCACCCTTCGGCAGCGGCGTCAGCAGCGCCACCGGCACATCTCGCTCCGTCACTTCGATGGTCTCGCCCGCCTTCACCAGGCGGATGTACTGGCTCGCGTTCTGGCGCAGTTCGCGGATGCCGATCCTTCGCATGTGCTACATGGTAGCACATTGCCAGAACTGGCCCCCTTCGGCGGCGCAGAAGGTTAACGACTGGCCCACTCCAGCCCCCGGTCGATGCGCTACACTGGGATCACATCGCACAGGGTGGCCCGCCACTGTTACAACCGGGTCGTTGCAAGACGGTTCGCTCCACTCCGCAGTCCTCGGGGACTTCCTTCGCCCTGCGCCCGGGCCAAGCCTCAGAATGACAACTTCATCGAACGGCCAGCGGCCCATGACCGTTGGCGTGCTCGCCCTCCAGGGAGATTTCCGTGAACACCGCGAGATGCTCGAGCGGATGGGCCACCGTGCGCGAAATCCGCAAGCCGGCACAACTCGATGCCCTCGATGCCCTGATCATCCCCGGCGGCGAAAGCACCACCATCGCCCGCCTGATCCTCAGCAACGGCTTCCAGCAACCGCTGCGCGATTTCTGCGCCAGCGGCCGCCCCGTTTGGGGCACCTGCGCCGGCGCCATCCTCCTCGCCGGCCAGGTCGACAACCTCGATCGTCCCGGCATCGAGACCATGAACATCCAGGTCAGGCGGAACGCCTTCGGCCGTCAGGTCGATAGCTTCGAGGCCGACCTCACCGTGGAAGGCTTGAGCGGTCCGCCTTTCCGCGCCGTCTTTATCCGCGCCCCGCTCATCGAGCGCGTCTTCCCGCCCGCGCGGGCCATCTGTGTCCTGGAAGACGGCACCATCGTCGCCGCTCGTCAGGGCAATCTCCTCGCCACCTCGTTCCACCCGGAACTCACCGGCGATTCTCGCCTCCACGAACTCTTCCTCACGATTGGTGCGCCAGCGGCGGTGACTCCATGAGCGACCTCCGCGCCGAGCCGCTCAGCCCCATCGATGCGGCCACCCTCTGGCCCCAGCTCGGTCGCCTCAACACCGAGGTCATCGCCGCGCGGAGGCGAAAACCTCCTCGTGAGCAGCGGCCTCGCCGCCACCGGTCTCACCCACCTGCCCCACGTGCCGCGCACTTCGGTCCTCGGCGTCCGCCGCGGGCTGGGCTACCGCGGTGTTTGCGTCGCCCGCGAGCTTTCGGGCGGCGCCGGATGGGAAGTCGTTTCCTGCGGAATCGTCCGCCCCAAGGATGACGAGACCGTCGTCGCCCTCTGCGAAGGCGTCGCCGCCCAGGTCGCCCAGCGCGGAAGCCGCACCGTCTTCCTCCGTTACGCCGAAGGCTCGCCCCACGCCGATGCGCTCCGCAAGGGTGGCTTCTTCGCCTACCGGCTCGAGCATCTGTACGCCGTCCAACCCACCGCCGTCCGTTCGGAAACCCCGTTCCGCCAGGCTACTCGGGCCGACCGTCACGGCATCTTCCGGCTCTACTGCCGGGCCGTCCCGGAAATGGTGCGCCGCCACGAAGCCCCGACCCAGCAGGACTGGCGCGCCGTCCTCGATTCCTTCGAATGCACGCACGGCTACGTGCTCGATGGGCCTGCCGGCTTCTCCGCCTGGGTCGGCGCCGGCGAACGCGAAAACCACATCCTCATCGATGACCCGGATGACGCAGTCGTCCAGGCAGCCCTCGACCTCGTGGAGCTTCGCTCTCCCCGCCACGGGACGCTTGTCGTCGCCGAACACCAGTTCCCCGTCGAATCAGCGGCAATCGCCCGTGGCTACACCGCCATGGGCGTCCGCCTCATGTGCGCGCGAAGGCTCGCACTAATGAATACCTTGAAGGAGGTCGTAGCGGTTACCGTCGAACCCATGGCGCTGCCGCAATAGAAGCCGTGACACAGCTCGCAACCTCAGCCACACCGCCCGCCGCCCCGGCCGTCCTCCCTGAACGAACAGATCGTCACCGACGACCTCGACCTCCTGCTCGATGCTCTCCCACCGCGCATCGTCGAAGCTCTGCGCCCGCCCGAACGCCGGACCGACCTGCTCGAGGTCGTCATGGATCTCGGCCGTTTGCCCGAGGCGCGCTACCCCGGCCGCGAAGTCGTGCTCAGCCACGAAGAAGTGACGGAAGAGGACCTCCAGTTAGTCATCGAGCACATCGGTGACTTCGGCGATGACAACCGCGCCGGCATCGAGCGCACACTCCACCGCATCAGCTGCATCCGCAACCGGCGAGGCAAGATCGTGGGCCTCACCTGCCGCGTCGGCCGCGCCGTCTACGGCACCATCCGCGTCATCGAAGACCTCGTCCTCGGGGGCAAGAGCATCCTCTTCCTGGGCAAGCCCGGCGTCGGCAAGACAACCATGCTCCGCGAAGTCGCCCGCGTCCTCGCCGATGACGCGAACAAGCGCGTCATCATCGTCGATACCTCCAACGAAATCGGCGGCGACGGCGACGTCCCACACCCGGCCATCGGCGGCTCCCGCCGCATGCAGGTCGCCACCCCACTCGCGCAGCACGCCGTCATGATCGAAGCCGTCGAGAACCACATGCCCGAGGTCATCGTGATCGATGAAATCGGCACCGAACTCGAGGCCCAGGCCGCCCGCACCATCGCCGAGCGCGGCGTCCAGCTCGTCGGCACCGCTCACGGCACCTCGCTCGAAAACCTCATGCTCAACCCCACCCTCGCCGACCTCATCGGCGGTATCCAGTCAGTCACCCTCGGCGATGAGGAAGCCCGCCGCCGGGGCACCCAGAAGTCCATCCTCGAGCGCAAGGCCCCGCCGACTTTCGATGTCGTCATCGAAATCGAGAGCTGGAAGCGCGTCGCGCGCACAAGAACGTCGCCGATACCGTCGATGCCATGCTTCGCGGCTACCTCGCTAACCCGGAAACGCGTCAGCTCAGCGCCGCCGGCCGCGTCGAGATCGTCGATGAACCCCAGCGCGAAGAAGCCCGTGCATCAGCCGGCCTGCTCTCCGGTGGCGCCCGCCCCGAGCGGACCATGTGGGGCGAGCCGCCCCGCCGCCGCAGCGGCGGCCACATCCGCGACCATCGCGATGCCCCAATGTTCGAAGAACGCGAAGCGCCGGCTCCGGCGCCCGCTCGCACCGAAAACCACCGCGCCATCCATATCTACCCCTTCGGTATCCCCCGCAGCCGCCTGGAGACCGCCATCCGCAGCAGTGGCCTCCCGATCGAGATCGTCGACGATGTCGCCGCGGCCGATGCCGTGCTGACGATGCGCAGTTACTACCGCTCCAAGCCCGCCGCCCTGCGCGATGCCGAAGAGCGCAACATCCCGATGTACGTCATCAAGAGCAACAGCGCCTTCCACCTCGAACAGGTCCTCCACCAGTTCAGGCCCGATAGCGGCGAAATCGGCGGCGCTCGCGCACCCCGTCGCGACCCGATGGTCGACGTCTTCCGCGAAACCGAGGACGCCATCGCGAAAGTCCTGGATGAAGGCCGCCCGGTCGAACTCCCGCCCGCCAACAGCTACGTCCGTCGCGTCCAGCACCAGCTCGCCACGCGCTACAACCTCGATAGCACCAGCTCCGGCAAGGAACCGCAGCGCAGAGTGAAGATCCTCCCCGGCCGGTAGCGCCGCCCCGGATAGCCCCCGTCGAGCCTGCAGCGCCGCTGCGTCTCTACGTTTAACCTGTCGCTTGCATGGGTGCGAGATTCATCGTCTTCGAAGGCGGCGAAGGTTCCGGCAAGTCGACCGCTTCAGCGGCCGTTGCCGGACGGCTCCGTTCGGCGGGCGTGGCGGTCGTCCATACGCGTGAACCCGGCGGCACCAGGGCCGGCGAACTCGTCCGCGGCCTGCTCCACGAGAAGCTCACGCCATGGGCCGAACTCTTCGCCTTCCTCGTTGCCCGTGCCCAGCTCGTGGAGGAAGTCATCCGCCCCGCCCTCGCGCGCGGCGAGACCGTTATCTGCGACCGCTTCGCCCCCCAGTACCTTCGCCTACCAGGTGCATGCCCGCGGGTTGGACGATGCGTCCGTCCGCGCAGCCAACACGATCGCGACCGGAGGCCTCGAACCGGACCTCGTCGTCTATCTGGATATCGCCCCCGAGGCGGGCCTGAAACGGAAACTCGGCGAGACCGAGGCCATCCGCACCGGTTTGGAAGGCATCGATTTCCACCGGAAGGTCCGCGAAGGCTACCTCGCCCAGGCCGCCGCCGACCCGGCGCGCTGGCTGGTGGTGGATGCGACGTTGAGCCGCGAACAGGTCGTGGAGCGGATCTGGGCCGAGTTAGACCGCTAGGCGCGCGGCTTCGCACCAGTTCGTCCAGGTGCGCATAGGTCACGCAGCCCACCAGCTCACCGTCTTCGATGACCAACACGCAATCGCATTCGCTCTGGGCTGCCAGTACCAGGGCGGTTGTCGTTGAGGTCTCCGGGGTGACCACCGGGACTTTGTCGACGGGTGTCATCACCTGTGCGACCGTCAGATGCGCCCAGTCCCAGGCTTCGCCCGCAATCTCGCTGATCATCGCCTCCGTAAGTACCCCGTGGACCTTGCCCCGGTCGTCCATCACCACGTAAGGCCGCTGCACGAAGTCGGTCGGAGGCTCGCCGTACCGCTTCTTGATGTGAGCTTCGAGAAGCGCCCGCGCCGAGTGCTCAGGCCGGACGCGAATGCCCGGTCCCATAGCCTCGGAAACGGGATACATCGAGAGCGTGGCGAACTCTTCACTGCCGCCGCTGCTCTGCCATACCGTCACCGCGCGCCAGAGTCCTATCCCGATGAAGATGAATCCGGTCCAGCCGCCGTGGATCAGGTGCAACACGCCAAAGACGCCGAAGGCTGATGCGAACAGCACCGCGCCAACGAGGCGCGCGTTCGCAGCAGCCTTGCGGCGATCCTTCGAAAATGGCAGGAGAAGCGCTCGCAGCGCATGTCCGCCGTCCATATTGAAGTAGGGCAGCAAATTGAAGACGCCGAGCGAAAGATTCGGCCAGAACAGGAGGTGGATGGTGTTCGCCTGCCACCCAGCGTCGGGCGCGAGCGGCTCCCACCACCAGCACGCACCGCAAATCGCGAGGTTCGCGAGCGGGCCCGAGACGCTGACGATGAAGTTCTGGAACCACGGCGGATCCGGCCGAAGCAGTGCCGTGTGGCCGCCCTGCACACCCACGAAGATGTGGCGTAATCCAAGCCGGAAAACCACCACCCAGAAGGCATGCGCGAGTTCGTGAAACGTAATGCCAACGAGCGTTCCGCCCGCCCACAGCGCCGCCCACACAGCCAGGCCGTCCGGGTCCATGCCGCCCGCGCCTGAGGCAGGGACGAGCGCGAAAGCCAGTACAAGCGCGCAAATCAGGATGTCGATCCCGAAGTGCAGACCGGGCAGCTGAAGACGGGGACCCGCACATCGCGCCGTCCGGGGCTGAAGGGGGCGTTCGTCGTCTGTAGCGGGCTGGTCGCCGTGCCGCCCTCATCCCTCTCGCTCATGGATAGAACATCGGCAGTGTAGCGCCCCCGCATCAGCCCCGCCGGGCCGTCCGGCGCCCGTAGGCCCACCGCTGTCCGATCAGCGTCAGGATCCCCGCCGCCAGGATCGCCGCCAGGTTCACGACAAGCTGCAGCTGCGCGCCCCGCCATTCACCCCAGTCGGCGTAGCGGCCGCCACCGCGATGCGGCCGCAGGGATCGTCGTCACCGAGACCAGCACGCCGATCAGCGCCCCGGACTTGATCGTCGTCAAACTCAAGGTCCCCGCCGCGCCCGCAGCCAGCGCCACCAGCAACGAATACCAGTCAGGGTGCGAAATGAACAAAGTCGCCTGGCGCGAGTTGGGGATAGCCTCCGGCGCGACTCCCGTGGCATCGAGGATCAGCGTCAGTACGAACGCCGCCGTAATCCCAACCGGAAACCCGACCGCCAGCGCCTGTGCCGACCGCCGCACCAGCGTCCAGCGCCGCTCTACCGTTGCTACCGAGATCCCCGCCAGCGGCCCGAACTCCGGCCCCACGATCATCGCCCTGATGATCAACACAATGGAGTCTGTCAGGATGCCCATCGCCGCGATCAGGGTCGCCAGCGCCATGAACGCCACGAACGTGAATGAGAGGTCGGCTTCCTCGAAAGTCCGCGCCCGCACCGTCTCCAGATGACCGCATCCCTGACTGCCCCCCGGGGCCGCCTGCTCCGCCTCGCGCGCCGCATCCGAGATCGCCGTGTCCACGTACTGACCGCGATCGTGCCTCGTGGTGAAGCCGCAACGATCGCAGCTCCGTCAACACCGGGTCGCATCTCGCGGGCGACATCACACAGGATCAGGTCCCCGCTGGGCTTTCTGCGCGGCGCCGGGCAACCGCACCAGGCTGATCACTGAAGGCGTCCCTTCGAGGTACGCAATCGTCGCGTCCGACCGTTCAACCGGGGCGACGAGACGGAGGGGATCGGACACTGATTTCATATCCGCGCGGCGCTTCCGTCCGCGCAGCCGGGTGACGGTGCCTTCGTCTCCCTTTCCCGCCCTCTGGTACCTTCGATCCGGCGCTCCACCGCGATCGATTCCCACCCCGATGAACGCTGCCAGCGGCGGCGCGAGTACTCCGGGCCTGGCTCCACTTCCGGCCTCGCTGTAATCGTCGTCGCCGTCGCTGCCGCCCTCTGGTACTTCGAATTCCGCGATTCCGGCGGCAGTTCCTCCGCTATGGGAGCGGGTAGCGGCTTCGGCATCATCGAACTCGAAGACGGGCTCAACCCTCACCACAAAGTCGCCTGCTGCCCGCGAAGGCCGCGCCGCTTGCCCAACTTCCGCCTCCCGCGCCTCGGCGAAGAGTAGCCGTCACCCTCGTCGACTACCGCGGCAGCTTCTGTCCTCCTCAACTTCTGGGTGGGCGGTGCGGCCCCTGCCGCGATGAGACGCCCGACCTCCAGTCCTTCCACGAACACCATTCCCAGGACGGCCCGTCATCATCGGCGGAACCAGCAGGATCACCGCCGCCGCCGCCGCCGATTTTGTCGACGAGTTTGGCGTCACCTTATACTGTTGCCCTCGATGCCTCTGAATAGCTTCCGCCGCATATGGCGTCGGCCTGCATGCCCATCAGTTTCCTTGTCCCTGGCGGGCCATCGAACAGGTCTACTTCGGCCGCCCCACCGAAACCCAGTTCGCCGAACTCGAGGCGAGACTCCCGTGACGGCCAACCTTCGAGTGGCACCGCGGAACTTGAACTCAGCTCCTCAGGCTGCCCATGTACTGCCTGGCAGCTCCTGACGAATGTGAAGTTCGCCCTCTTCCTCGTCGGCCTCGCGCTCGCTGGCCGGCCCGTCGGCACGGTCATCTCTATATTCCTCGCCGATGCGCGGTAACCTCGCCGCCCGCTCCGCCTGATGGAGCTCTGGCGCGACATCTGGGCACCGCTGATCGCCTGATGGATGGCCTGCAGCCCTTCGATGTCTTCCATTCAGCCTGGTTCAACGGCCTTCCTGGCGGCTCATCATCGTCGCCGTCACCGTCTGCACCAGGAGCTGTTTCCGGCCGACCTGGCGCAGCGTCCAGCGCCCTATATCAGCGTCGCCGAGGGCTAGCTTCGAACGCGCCCATCACCGCGCCGCCTTTCACCCACGAGGGCGGCGCTGCCGCTGTCGAGGCCATGCGCTCGCAAGCGTCGCTACAAGGTAATTCGCGCCGAGGAGCGAGACGGCACGGCCTACCCTCTTCGCCGACCGCTTCGGCTGGAGCCATTACGGCACCTTCCTCAGCCACCGCGCTGCTCATGCTCCTCGTCGGCGCACCTCATCACCATGGCCGGCTTCGACCGCACCTTCGTGTTCGCGGGAAGGTTTCCGAAAACGGCTGTCTTCGATGAGGCCCACCCAACCAGCCTTCATCATAAGTGAACGAGGCCCTATCGCGGTCTCGATGCGGAGAACAACGTCATCGACTACTACAGCCTCATCGATATCCGCTGCGGCGACGAAGTGAAGGCCTGCAAGACCAGCGTGAATGACCCCGCCACGCCTTCGGCTAAGGCTACCCACTCAGGCCGCCTGGTTCAACGACATCGCCCACTTCCGCATCACCAATGCCGATGGCCGCCATTCCTTAGATACCAACCTCGACTTCAACAGCGAAAAACCACCGCCGTGCCCCCGTTTGTCGTCACTTGGCGCTCAGGCCAGCGAACCCTTCCGCGACATGATCCCCAGAGGGCACTGATCCCGGCGAAACCGACTCCCGTGCCCGATGACAGCGCCACCGCCACCCTTCGTCTTCCCCTTCGCGCCTGGCGCCACCACTCTATCTGGCTTACGAAATCACTTGGCGCGTCCCGATGGGCGTATGGTCCCTCCTCATCGTCGGACCTTGAACTGGACCAGCGCGGATTGCGCCCGGCGAATCCGTTGTCGCCGGCTCAATGCCGCATCACCCCTCGCTTCGGCCACCTCTATCCCGGCAATCCAGGTCCTCGACATGCCCGGGGCCACCGATCTTCGCCGGCGCCACTTCCGTCCAGATGCCAACCACTCCTGATGGCACCCCCGCTAGCCTCTACATCGCTGGAATCTCTGGGGACAACGTGATCCTGGGTAGCGACTGCCTGAGCCAGACCGTCGGCGGCTACACTCTACACCTTCCGCGGCCAGGTCGAGGCGTCCGGCGTCAGCGTCCGCCGCGACCCCGGCGATACGTCCATCTGGCTGGCCGCGGCATGGCGATGGTCGGCCCTACCATGACCTTCTACGTTCCCGCCGGCGGCCCTGGGTGAAGGTCAAACGGCCCGCACCCGGCATGGCAGGCATCGCCGAGAAGACCACCCGCCTGGGCCGCGAGATGCGTCTCATGGGTGCCCAACTCGGCTTCGCGCGACGCCCTCCAGGACGGCGACACCAGCCGCGGGCGAGTAGTCTCCGCTCCGGCCCGGGCTTTTTCGCTGACGGTCTGCCGCTTCCTCCGTACTGCCGCCCGCCGGGACGCGGCCATGCGCCCCACCGGAGGCCCCCACGTCCTCCCTTCCCTTGCGCCCTCTGATGAGTCCCCTCAGTCCGCCTGCCTGGGCCGCCCAGCTCATCCTTCACTGCTCCGAGAGTTCCCCGCATCCCGAGCAACAACCCTTCAATTCTTACGGCGACCACCTTGACACGTCCGTGCACGCATCCTGTTGAGAATCTCTGTTGTCTTCGCTCTGAATACTTTGAACCGGTGGCGCGCGCCGCCGCTGTCACGTCTATCTACTTCCTACGTCCTGCGCGCTTTGCGGCGGCTGGGCGGCCGACTCCTGGCCTGGCTGCGTCACGCGCGAACACGCTGATGTCGACATCGCCGCGCTCGAGCTGTGACCAGCGCGCACTCCTCGAACACCTGGCCGAGTGGAAACCTACATCGTCCACGATGAGGACGACACAGGCCATCGAGCGCCAGCACTGGCAGGCCAGCTTGTCCTCCCTGGCGATCTCCCCACGCTTCGCGAACGGTTTGGAGAACGCCGCCCTGGTCATGCAGTGGGTGAAGCATAACGCCGACACCCAGGCCAGGCTGACGGCGGCGATTTCCCGAGTTCATCGTCAACCTGGCGCGCGGTACGGAATGGGTCTTCTCTCGCGATCCGCGGATCGCCCTCCCCGTCGCGTCTGCGTCCGCGAATCTCCTAATAGCTTCCCGCGCTCGTCCTGGAGGCCATCGGTTCCCCCATAAGGACAGCGAGCCTACTTCGGCCACCTGGAATTCTGGCGCGCCCGCATTGATGTTCCGACTTCGAGGCGCTGGTGCTGTTGGCGGAAGCGACCGGCGGCGCATGGTTGCGGACACCATCGCGACTTGCACCCTGAGCACCTGAAGCAACCTCAATCCTCGGAAACCTCTACATCCTGAGGCGCGTTCCGGACACGCGCGTTTCTCGTCGGCACTGCCACAGCGTCTGCGTGAGCCGCTGCGTAGTAAGGCGTTTCCATCCGAGGGTGCGTCTGGAAGGGCGCGTTCGTGTCGTCCTCGCCGGAGCTTTCGACGCCAGCCGACCTTCCTGCCGACAAAGCCACCGGCCATCCGAGCGTGCCCGAAAGGCGCGTTTACGCCGTCCCCGCTACGGCTCACTGCCGCCAGCGGACCGCCCGCCCACACGGCCACGCCGTCAGTCCTGAGGCGCGTCCGAAGGCGCGCTCCTGTCGGCACTCGCCACAGTGTCCGCGTGAGCTTCCGGGCAAGTAAGGCGTTTCCATCCGAGGCGCGTCCGAAGCGCGCGCCCGTGCCGTCCCTGCCGCGGATCACCGCCGCCAGCCGACCTCCTGCCACACAGTCACCGGCAAGGCCGAGGGTGCGCCGGAAGGGCGCGCGTCATGTCGCCCCCGGCACGGCTCTACCGCCGTGCCAGCGCTGACCGCGCCTGGTTCTCTGGGAGTCGAAACATTAAAGCGCGTGCTTCCCGCACTCTGCTCGGACGCGGCCTCCCGGTGCGCGTCAGCTTGTCCTGTTGCCCGGCGAGTTGTCGCGCCCACATCATGCGAATATCAGTGTGATTACCTCTTCCCTTCCTGGGGAAGAGTGAGGGCAGACCGATACGAAGCGCTCCTCCGCCTACCCTTTCTGTTCCTGCAGTTTTCGCTAATCCCGCCGGTCATCATCGCCGAGAAAGTCGTCGCAACCTCCGGCAAAGCCAACCGAGACGCACGTCCGCCGCAACGAGTGAGCGCCCGCTCGTCTCTCGGCGAGGGCCAGGCGCCGACGAGCGGTTGACGGCCGTGCCAAGCGCGGAAATCGAACGCCGCTCATCCACCAGGCGCGCAGCCGCTATCGGCAACGCCCTCGCCGAAGAACACCGTCGTCGTCACTCCCACTGCCAGTGCAAGATTCCTCTGCTACAATGCGCCCGTCCTCTCGGCGATCTGAATACTCCAACCACCGTTTTCCCCACCTCTCACGAAGGCTCTCGCCCACCAGCCTTCACATGAGTTGCACGGCCTCGTCACCGACCTCCAGGCCGATATCCGCACTTTACTTCCAATACGACGGCGACACTCCTGCGGATGCCTGCCGCGCCGTCTGCCAGGGCGGGCCACATCGTCCTCACCAACTCCCGGACATGCTGCACACAGCCATCCTTCTTCTCACCTGCAATTAAGTGGATGCATTCTTCGAGAGTCTCCAGTACGTCGTCAATGATGATATCCACAGCTACCGCGGCGTCTTCGGCAGCCAATTGGCGAACGTCCTCTCCGCCGCTCAAAGCTGAATCTGCCAGTTCTACGGCGCTGACCCCACCTTGCCCATCCTCTCTCTGCTCAGCCACCATCGCGAACCCCGGCGAGCTCGCCACTGCTCCTCGTCGGTGATGTGACGTCGAACTGATCGACGACTACCACAAAGGCCCGGCGAGTTCAAGCCGTCGTCATCCCACAACCTCTGAATGTAAACCGAGCTCGGAATCCGTTAATCCTGGTTCGTACCCGCTCATGATATCATGGCAGAGGTCATCCGCCCTGTATCCAGACCATCGTTCTCAGCCCCAGCCAACCGCCGCGCTGAACTGCTCCTGACTCACCCAGCGACAGCCCGCAGAAGTCAGTTTCAGCGACCTGGGCGTGTCTGTTTGGCTACCGCGGCGGTTATTTCTCGAACGAGCGCCGGGCAGTCGAAAAGGGTGCGCGGGGGCACCATCCGGCATGGCCAACCACCGCGCTCGAACTCGGCATCGATATCGGCGGGCTTTAGCGCGAGTGCTGCCGAACGGGCACTTGGCTTCAGCCGGCGGTTAGTCTTTCTGGTAACAGTTCGTTGCGCGGACGTAGCGCGAATCAGCCTTCTTCAGCCCCGCCGCCTTCCTCCGGAATTCAGTTTGACCACATCGTCGTTACCCACTCCGACTTCGTTTTCGAAGGCGCAGTTTGGTTCGCAGCCCATCATCGATCCCGACAACTTTGTTAGCGGCTGAATACGGCGTGCTGCCTTGAACTTCTTCACGGTTTACAGGCCCCTTACGCGTTAACATTGGTGAACCGCTTGATCTCGGGCCATGACGGCAAGCCGTCCAGAAGGCGAACAACCGCTACTTACTTGAAGAGCGCGAGGTGTATCCGCCGAACACGCCAGCCTCCGCAACGCCAGCACTGACAATAACTTCGTCATCAACAACAGCGCCATATCTCGCGCCGTTACCGGGCAGTGCGATCGCCTGAAAGTTCCTCCCTTTCATCCATTGGTGATGCTGGTTTGATCCATCGCGGCTGGGTGGTGCCAGGTTTAACACCGGACTGGGAATGGCGCAAAGGCTTTCGTCACCCCGGTCGCCGTCAGATCATTTTCACAATCGATGCCCAGCCGTGGCAGTCGAACCTCAGCGCCTGATTCTTCCGACACCCCGGGCGCCGCCGCCTATCGTTGACGACATGGCGCTTTAAGTCGCTATCACCTTCCCGCGCTGATCCTCGCAACCGTTCGTTGTCTGCCGAGGAGAACGCTGGCTAGGGCAAAGATTTCACATCCCTGAGGCGAACCATCAACCACACCACGGTGCCACTTACTCACCTTCGATAAAAAGGCAACTAATTATCTTGACTTCGTTAATAACGCTTAAAGGGCCTTCCTTCCGGAGACCAGCGAATCTCAGTTTTCGCAACCTCGCCACTCTTCTGCCTCTGCGGATGGCGCGCCATATCGGCGAAACGTCCAGGTGCGCGCGCGTTGGGCACGCCGAACTCCCGACTGCTCTACCGGTACAGACGGGGCGCCCTGATGGTCGGAACCTGCCGGAGGTGCCCTTCAGTCCACGACCGGCTGCTTGTAGTTTTCCGGCCTGGCGCTGGTGAAGGCGTGCGGATGGAGAATGGCCACCTTGGCTGCGTCGGTGGTTTCTTAGGTGGCCCATGAGCCTTGGAACATGCTGCTGCCTGTCTTTTGAAAGTGGGTCTAGTGGCCTGGTGGAGCTAGCTGGTCTTGAGTGGTTTGATTCAGCTTGGGAGGCAGCACTTCCGCCTGCTATCCTACGCTGCAGCGTCAGTTCGCCAGCCTCAGAGCAACCAGAACGCTGTCGTTCCTTCTGTACTACGTTGATCCAAGGCCCCGGCCTGGTTTGTCATTGCAAACGTGGTCGTCCCTCCAGTGGAGCAGGTTCGCCTTCCACAACGATTTTGCTTCTTGGTTTTTGATCCAGCTCGCGGGCGTGAGATTCCAGCAGGTCAGGTACTTCCGCGTCGCTGTAATGCGGGGTGGTTCGCGTTATCCGCAGCGTTTGGGAGCGATGTGCGCCAGCGCCCCGGCGACGGAAGGTAACGCCGCATCGATCGGGATCGTCGCCCGGACGGCCTAACCAGCGTGCTGGCGCACCAGCACCGTGATCGCTGGTGACACCTGAAGAGCTTCATCCCACGCTCCAACAAGGTACTCCGCCAGTTCCGCCCCGGCGGTCTCGTGCCGGCAGAAGCCCCAATCGCCATTCGCCTTCGTGGCGCACGGCTGGCTTCCCTAGGTCGTCAGCAGTGCCGCCCAGCGCCGCACCCGCAGCGTCTCCGGCGCCGTCGTGATCGCCTCCACGCGTCGCCACATTGTGCCCAGACGTTACGAACCGGTGGAAGCGGTTCGGTTTACAGCCAATTATCAACAGTCCGGCAGCGCAACGCATGCGCGCGGCCGCCCGAAGGGACTCGGCCGTCCGCGGCGCCGCGCAGCAGCTTGTCCAGCTCCGCCGCGACCCGTTCCCTGGAAAGCGTCGCGATCAGCCCCGCGGTCGTTTCCATCCCCGCCAACGTGCCGGCCTGATCGCGAACCCCAGCTGATCGCGAAACGGACGCCTCGCAGGATGCGAAGCGGGTTCCTCCTGAACCGCCGCCCGGTTCGCCCACGGCCCGGATGATTCCCGCCGCGCAGGGTCGGCTTCGCCGCCGTACAAGTCGAGCTTCGTCCGTGAACGCGTCCTCCTAAACGCGTTGATCGCGAAGTCCCGCCGCGCGAGGTCCTCCTCGATGCTCGAACCGAAGGTCACGTCCGGCCAGCGGGAACTGTCCGGTAGGTGTCTCCGCGGAATGCCGTGATTTGCCCACTTCCGCCCACGAGCGCGCCGATCGCCCCGAACCGCTTGCCGACGGTGGTCACCGGTGCGCCGAGCGCCCGGCTATCGCCTCGATCGCGTCCGGGTCGGCGTCGGTGCTGTAGTCCAGGTCTTTCGAGTCCTAGCCCCAGCAAGCGGTCGCGAAGCGCTCCCCGACCAGCCACAGTTCGTGGCCGCTGCCGCGGAACGCCTCGATGAATTGTTCGCGCCTGAGCCCCACCTCGCCAGTGTAGGTTCAACCTCACCACGGAACACGGCCACATGAGCAGCGGCCCTCGGTCTGCGTAGGCGGTGCCCTTACGCGGCGGCCGAGTCCATACCCGCGTCTTCGCTGAAGGCGCTTTGTGGTTCAATCCGCCCACGGGGGTAGGCTCTTCCCATGACATCACCACAGCAAATCGAGATCCCGCCCGTCGCCCGATGACGTCCTCATGAAAGGCTGAAACCTTCGCCGTCATCGCTAGAACCGCCCCGGTCGTCTTGAACGCCATCAACTGGACGATCCAGCGCCGCCTCTGGTGGGCCCTGGCGAGATGCCGAAAAGGATGACGACGTTAAGGCCGTCATCTCACCAGCAACGGCTGCGCGTTCTTCGCCGGCGGCGATATCCAGTCGACTCGCCACCGGACAAAGACCAAACGCCTCCGGCATGCAGATCAACCTCAAGATCTGGAGAGATGCAGAAGCCGGTCATCGCCGCGGTCCGGCGGCTACGCCGTCGGCGAGGCCACGAACTCGCCGGCATGTGCGACGTGACCGTGGCCAGCGAGGATGCCGCCGTCTTGGCGAACTCCAGATTCCGCGCCACAGCTTCGGCCCGCCCATCCTGGTCACCCGTTCCTCACCGGCATCAAGCAGGCCAAGGAGATCCTGATGCTGGGCGAACGCATCAGCGCCCAGGATGCCCTCCGCCTCGGCATCGTCAACCGCGTCGTCCCGGCCGATGAACTCCTGTCCACCGCCGAGGACATGGCCCGTAAGATGGCTGCCCTCCCCCAGAAGACTGTCCGCTCGAATAAGCTCCTGGTGAACCGCGTCTACGAACTCGCCGGATTTCACCAGGCCCTTGCCTACCGCGCCGACCCCACCATCGCCGGCATCCCGGTAACACCGCCGCGGAACCGGACCCCCACCTCAACCTCCCGCGAACAGGGCTGGGAGGCATTCCGGCCTCGCGAGACGCGTCTACACCGACTCTGGCGTACACGCCGTCCATGCGGTTGGGCGGGGGAAACAGCCCGCGCGCTCCCGCCGAAAAGGCGCCGCGGGGCTCGCCCCTGCGCTACCCTGGAAGGCGTGCGGCCGCTTCACCTCGCGTGGCGAACGCGCCGGCCTAAGACGAGATGGGGCTCCCCGCGGTTCCCTCAATCCCGGATACGAGCCCCGTCAACATTGCCCCCAACTGATGAACACCCCATCGTCCGGCAGCGCCTCGAAGACCGTGAGGCTCGTCCCCGCGAAGTGGGGGCTCATCAAACACTGACACCCGTCGGTAAGAGGTGGCCGGGCTCATCAACGCCCGTGCCGAAGGGGGATCTGATACTCAGGGCCGCCTTCGCGATGCCTTCCGGGAGCGCCGCCGCACTCGTGCCCGCCGATGGGTTCTTCCGAGGGACCTGGCCGAAAGAGGCCCGCCAGCCACTCTGGTTTCACCGCCCCCCAACATGGGGCTCCTCCGGTTCGCCGGCCCCTATGAGTCCTGGTATCCCCAGCCAGGCGTGCGGCAGCGCACCTTCACGATAGTCACCACCCGCGCGAACGAAGCGTGATGCGGCCCATCCACGACAGGATGCCGGTCATCCTCGAAGACGCTGCCGGACGCTGGTTGAACCCTGCCGAAAATGAGCCGGCTCACCTGAAGAGTTCCTCGTCCCCCCGCCGGATGACCTCCTGGTCTACCGCCCCGTCTCGCCCCTCCTCAACAGCCCGAAGAACGACTACCGGGGACTGCTGGAGGCGTGGACGGAGGGGTAGTGGGCCGGGGAAAGACGAGCCGGAGGATTGGGCCAACACCGCCGGCTCCATTTTCCGGGTGTCTCGCAGCGGTCGACGCGCCGGATAGGGCGGCGCGAGGTGCGCGTCCTACTCGCCCGGCGAATGCCAGCGCGTTCACCCGCTCCGCTTCAACCTCCCCGTCCGCTTGGCACACTCACCCATGCTGAACACCCAGACGCCTGCAGGATCATCACGAACCCGCTGGCGGCGGATAAGGCCCCGATCGTCAGCCAGAGGTGCCGAACCCCTTGCCGTCGATCCAACGCGCTCCGGATCCCTTCGATGACGCGTAGCGAGCCGGGCTGAAGATGGACATCGTTGCCACGGTTCCGGCATGTCGCCCGCCTTGATGCTGATGCCCGAAATAGCACCAGTGCCGCCTGGATCACATGCGGTATCTCGCCCCGCGTTCCGGGTAGAGCAGCGGGAGCACCGCACCCAGATCCTGATCCGACGAGGTGAACCGCCACGCCACGAGCACCGCCGTCGCCGAGACATAGTTCGCGTTCCCCATGTCCAGGTCGAAAACTAGGACGATGACCACCAGCACGACAGCCGTGTGCAGCAGCCCGTACACCAGTGAAAACAGCGCCGTCCCCACCATGTGCGTGCCCCGGCGGACTGGAGCCATGAACGTGTACTCGATCGTGCCCTCCCAGCGCTCCCAGCTGATCATCTCGCTCACCGTCTGGAAACACCTCAAGGTAGTGCCAGACCACAGCGTAGATCGCGCCAGGAAGGGGATGAACGCGTCGACCTGCGCATCGGCCAGTGCCTCCGTCCCGATCGCGCTGTTCGTTCCCTTCCTGGCGATGAGCACCACCGCGAGCTGTTCGCGATGGTGTACAGCACTCCACACCACCTCCACCCCAGTACCGCTTCACGAGGTTGATGTTCCGTTCGACGAACGCGTAGCTCGCCTTCAGTTCGTGGTATGCCAGGCTCATTTCGTCTCTGCCTCCTTGTCCGCGTCTTCCAGCTTCTTCGGTCACCGGAGGAAGACGTCCTCCAGCGATGCGGGGCCTCGCCGGGCTGGCGGACCTGTTCTTTCAGTGCCTGCGGGGGTGTTCAGGGCGACGATCCGCCCCCTTTATTGTCCATCGCTGTCGTCAGGAGCTCGTCTGCTTCCTGCATGTCGTGGGTAGTCAGCATCACCGTCGCATCGTGCTTGTCCCGGATTTCGAGCACGGCCGCCTGCACCTCCCGCTTCGAATGGGGGTCCAGCCCGGTCGTCGGCTCATCCAGCAAGAGCAGCACCGGCGCCCGTCGGGAACGCCCGCGCGATCGCCACCTTCTGCTGCATCCCGCGCGACATGTCTTCCATCGGCGAACTGAACGAGCGCTCTTCGACGCCGAGCCGCGTCAGGATTTCGATCGCCTTCGAGCGCGCGAAGTCCGCATCCACCGAGTACAGCCGCGCCCCATACATCAGGTTCTCCATCGGTGACAGCTTCTTGAAGAACGACGCTTCCACCGAGACGCGGTTGATCAGCCGCTTCACCTTGAACTCGTCCCGCTCGACATCAGCCGAAGATGCGGACTCGGCCGGAGTCCGGCATCAGCAACGTCGACATCAGCCGGATGAGCGTGCTCTCGCCCGTGCCGTTAGGCCCGAGCACACCGAAGATCTCGCCCCGGTCACCGTGGGCGAGAGACATGGTCGACCGCCACCACGCGCTTCCGTTCCGCTGTCTTCCCGCGCAGCCGGCTGATGATGCCGGGCCCCTGCCGGAACACTTTGCTTACGTCGTCGACTTCGAGGGCGCGTGCCGCGGGATCGACCGTGATGGTCACCCCCTGGAACCGGGATGGATCGAGCGTTTCCGCCGTCATGCATGGACTCCTTGTGAAACGGGGAGAGCCGGCGGGTTCCTGGTATTCGAAGGGAAACAAGAAACCGTGGGCGTTCGGTCTGGCCCACGGCTGGTTATCGGCTTGCGATACTCGTCAGACGGGGGGCGCGGTGCGGGCGTTTGGCACGGCCTGGCGCATGGCGCGGATGAAGGCGCCGAGGCAGAAGCTGCTCATTGGGCGTCCCTCCATCGAAACATGCCAGCGACTATAGCGTGCGTATCCATTGCCAATCAATAACGCCATGAACGCCAGAAGTTAACGGAACTTGTTGATGATGGGACGCCAAGTCGCGAGGTAACCGCCTCGCGAAACCGCGCCACTCCCTCATCGGATGGGTCGGTGATTCCATCAAGGTTGAAGAACAAGTTCGTCGTCGGGGACTCAGTTTGGGCGGTGGCAAGGGGCACCGCTGCGTTGATAATGGTCCAGAACTCCGCGAACCCCTTCGCTTTCGCCTTTGCGTGTGACTTCTCGGCCTCGCCAAGACGGTTGTGAATGTTGCTCCGGTCGGCTCCCCCCTTGATCTCAACGGCCAGCGTGTTGCGAACTCCTGGATCGAGCGCTTCAGTGACAGCGATGTCGGGGTCGCTTGAGAAAGACACGGAGACTGTCCTGCCGGCTGCATTCAGCAACGTTATTGTGGTCGCGGTCTGGGACAACACAGATGTATCGGCGATAGCCTGCCGTATTCTGCGAAAGACCATCTCGGTGGCTGCCTGACCGATGGTGTTTAGGCGGCTCCCCTCGGAGCTGGGGGCCTGGCGTAAGGAGTTGCAGGTCGCGAATTCGCTGGATCGAAACGTTGCTCAGATTGTCCAATAGGGAAACGCCAGTCCCCACGAGGACATCGAGCACTTCAGCGAGTTTTGCTGTCGTGTCTGCGGTGAGTGTTCCGGTATCCTCCATCCTCTTGAACCTTTGGAGGTTCCCTCGGAAGAACTCCTTCTGGGAGAGGCCGTAGAGGAGCCGGTAGTAACCGAGCAGCCGAGGCGACTCTTGCAGGAGACACACAAGGGGAAGAATGTCTCCCCGCGAAGGCCATAGGCGGCTAACTTGTTGAGCGCCAGCGGGGGCACTGCCCGTGCCAGTTCGGCGTCGATGGCAGAAACGCCGATGATCTGCACTACGCGCGCGAGTGCCGCTCCCAGCTGCTGCTCTTCCATCTGTTCGAGGCGAACCGCAAAGGCGATTTGCAGTTCCGGGTGGAAGCTATCAATCATCGCTGGAGTCTAGATGAACGATCGGTGCCCCAGACCGTCGCGACGCGATTCTCCCGTAATCAAGTTGATGTCGATCGACGAAGGGCCGCCCAGGCGGTTTGCCGCGACTCAACGGTGCCGGAGCCGAAGAACGGATCCAGAACCCGGTCTCCGGGATCCGAACCGGCTAGAATACAAGGCTCAACCAAAGCGGCCGGAAACGTCGCGAAATGAGCCTCCGGCATCAGCTCCGTCGAAATGGACCAAACTGATCGCCGATTTCTGAGTCCCTTGCCGTCGGCGGTGCGCTCCAGCACCGACGACGAGTTGTAGCGGTATTTCAATGACTTGGAGAAAGAGATACTCGTGAGCCTGAGTCGGGCGGTCTCTCACTGATTCAGGCTGGCAGTTGGGCTTGTGCCAGATGATATCGGAGCGAAGAAACCAACCTGCGGCCTGCAAAGCGAAAGCGACTCGCCATGGGACACCGATCAAATCCTTCGGTTTCAATCCATCAGGCGTCGGGGGCCGGTACTCCATGCTCCTGGCGGGGTTCTTACGATCCGGGGCCCGCCATGTTCGGTTACCGCTTGTGTAGGAGTCTCCTAGATTCAACCAGAGGGTCCCGTCATCCGAGAGTACGCGGGAGACGGACCGGAACACTCTGACAAGGTTCTGGATGTATGTGTCGAGAGAATCTTCGGCCCCGATTTGCTCTGCTCGGGCAACAGAATAGTCCCGGAGCCCCCAGTAGGGTGGGCTGGTCACGCAAGTGCGAAAGGTCTTCTCCGAGAGGCTATTGAGAGCCGTAGTAGCGTCCGCGATGATGATTTTTGACCCGGCAAGAGGGTGAGCAGGAGCGTCGGAGATCCCTGCAGCTTCCTGCTCAACGGAGGTCGTTTCGAAGTCCATGCCCTGGCCTGCTTGCACCCGATCCCGTACAGGAAGTCCACTGCCAGGCGTTCTCGATGCCTTCCGCCACCGTTCATCCGCAGTGCGTTGCCCATCTCGACGATCGCCCGGAGTACGGGCCCGCTCGTCGCATCCACCAGCCGCGCGATGAATGACTGGTCGACCTTCAAAGGTGTGCACCGGAAGCGCTGCAGGTAGCTCAGCGACGAGTAACCCGTCCCGGAGTCGTCGATCGCCAGGCCGACCCCAGCTCGCGCAATTCGCCCAGCATCTCCAGCGCCGAGGGGATGTCCTGGATGAGGACGCTCTCCGTCAGCTCGAGGTGGAGCTGCTTCGCCGGCAGCCCGGTCGTCTCCAGGACCTTCGCAATCCGCCTCGGAAGGTCCCGCTGGCGGAACTCCGCCGCCGAGATGTTCACGCAGACGGTCAACGGGAAGTGCGGTCGCGCACGCTGGAACTCGATCGTCTTCCGGCAGGCCTCTTCGATCACCCACTGCCCGATCCGCACGATCTCTCCGGTCTCTTCGGCAATCGAAATGAACGTGGCCGGCGAGAGGATGCCGCGGTGCGGGTGGTCCCAGCAGCAGCAGCGCCTCCATCCCCACGATATCCCCCGAGCGCAGGTCCACGATCGGCTGGTAGTGCAGCAAAAGTTCGGCGCTCCACCGACCGCCGAAGCGCGTTGTCAGAGGTCGAACTGCTCCGCGGGGATCGCGTCCAGTTCCGGCGTGAACAGGACGTGCCGCGCGCGCGCCTTCGGCCTTCGCCCGGTAAAGCGCGATGTCCGCCTTTTCGCAACAGGTCGGTGCTCGTCCGGTCCGCCTGTGTGCTGACCGCGATGCCGATGCTGGACGAGACGAACATCTCGTGTCCCGAAAGCGAGAACGGCCGCAACAGCGAATGGAGGATGCGCTCGGAGATCCGCAGCGCCGTCGCCTGGGCGTTCGTCGATTGGACCAACACCGTGAATTCGTCGCCGCCGAGACGTGCGACCAGCTGGCCCTCCGCCGCCCCCACCAGCCGCTGGCTGAACACCGAGAGCAGCTGGTCGCCCACTCCGTGCCCCAGCGTGTCGTTCAGGTACTTGAAGCGGTCGACGTCCAGGAACAGGACGGCCACCCGGTTGTCGCGCTGGGGCAGGTTGAGCGCGCGCGTGAACCCCGAAAGGAAGAGCGCCCGGTTCGGCAGGCCGGTGAGCGGATCGTGGAACGCCCGGTGGACGAGGCTGTCTGTGGATTCCTGGATGGCGCCCGACATCTGGTTGAACGCCGAGGCGATCTCGTCCACCTCGCGGATCGACGATTGTGGGCGCCGCGCCTTCGAATGCCCCGTCCGAGGCCGTCCGCAGCGTCGAGGCGATCCGTTCGAGTGGTAGCCCTACGCGCCGATGGATGACGGCGACGACCGCGAAGCCCAGCGCCGCCGCCACGCCCGCTTCCGCCGCGAACCATCCGGGTCCACGGGAAACATTTGGCCCAGCACCAGCGGGACCGGGATCGCGGGCAACAGGAGTAGCCCGCTGACCAGCGACAGTGGCAGGCGAAGGTACGTGGGATTTCTCGGCGACATCCGCCTGCCTTTATCGGGTCGAATTGGTAACACGGGAGTTGCGCCCCGGTTTCTTTCGTCCTTCACAATTTCGTCTGCGAGCGACGGTGCAACAGGTCGTGGCGTCCATCAGGCCGCCACCAGGAGCTGCCATGGCTCCCGGAACAGGTGGATCAGCTCCGCCGCCACCACCGGGTCGAAGGCTTCCCCGCTCCCTGCCCGGATTGCGTCCAATCCCGCCGCCAGCCCGGCTGCAGAGGCGTGGTCGAAGGCACAAACCGTCGCCGTCACCCGCCCCAGCGCCGAGATCTCCTCTCGCGAGAGACTCGCCGGGCGCCCTTTCCCGTCCCAACGCTCGCGGACCTCCGCTGCGCCCTGTGCCACGTCCGCCGGGGCGCTCCGTTCGAGGAGCGCTCGTGCGGTCGCAATCGCGCCGCCGCTGAAGTCGCATCCCGCTCCTTCCCCGTCTTCGTGCTCGGGAAAGGCCGCCGGCAGTACGTGGAGCACCGCCGCCAGCGTGGCATCAGCAGTCTCCTCGGGCCGGAAGCCGAGCTGCTCGGCCACCATCGCTGCAAGCGCGGCGCATCGCACGGCGTGTTCTGTCGCCGACCTTCCCACGAACTCCGCCACCAGCCCCTCGAGGGCCGCTCGCCGCCCGTCTCGCCAGTCAGGCAGCGCCCGGGCGAACGTCACCGGCGAACCACCGGCCGCCCGCTTCGGCCCCACCGCATGCCGGGCGGCCGCCCCCGCGATCGCCACAGCAGCGCTCCCTCCCTGCGAACATCGCCACCCGCGGAAACGGGCCGCCGCCCGCGCCACCCAGGGCGATGGCGGCCGCTGCCACGAGGCCGGCGGCGCCCGGCACGATCCCAACCCTCATTCCATGGTTTTCGGCAACTCCGGCCCGTTCGCGAGCGCACTCACGGCCCCGCTGCCGCACTCCCGCCCCGGGGACCGCGACCGTTCTCGGCCAGGCCATCGTCCAGGAAGGCCTCAAGAACGTCGCCGCCGGTGCAAACCCGATGGGCCTCAAGCGTGGTCTCGAAGCTGGCTCCACCGCCATCGTCGAAGCCATCAAGAAGGGCAGCATCAAGGTCACCGAGCGCAACCAGAGCATCATGGCCCAGGTTGCCGCCATCTCCGCCAACAATGACCCCTCCATCGGCCAGCTCATCGGCGAATGCATGGAGAAGGTCGGCAAGGACGGCGTCATCACCGTCGAAGAGTCCAAGGGCATCCAGACCGAAGTCGAATACGTCGACGGTATGGCCTTCGACCGCGGCTACATCAGCCCCTACTTCGTTACCAACCCGGACCGCATGGAAGCCGTCGTCGAGACCCGCTCATCCTCATCACCGACAAGAAGCTCTCCTCCGTCCAGGAGATCCTCCCCGGTCCTCGAGAAGATCCTCCAGGTTTCGAAGAACGTAGTCATCATCTGCGGCGACCTCGAAGGCGAAGCCCTCGCCACGCTCGCCGTCAACAAGCTCCGCGGCACCATCAACATCCTCGCCGTGAAGGCCCCGGGCTTCGGCGACCGCCAGAAGGACAACCTCGGCGACCTCGCCACCCTCACCGGTGCCACCGTCATCTCTGAGGAGATCGGCCGCACCCTCGATAGCGTCGAAGTCGGCGACCTCGGTCGCGCCCGCCGCGTCGCTTCCACCAAGGAAGAGACGACCATCATCGAAGGCAAGGGCAAGAAGAAGGAGCTCGACGCCCGGATCTCCCCAGATCCGCGCCATCCTCGAAGACTCCAAGAGCGACTGGGACCGTGAAAAGGCCCAGGAGCGCCTCGGCAAGCTCGCCGGTTCCGTCGCCGTCATCAAGGTCGGCGCCGCCACCGAAGTCGAGCTCAAGGAAAAAGCACCGCGTGGAAGACGCCTCAGCGCCACCCGCGCTGCCGTCGAAGAAGGCATCGTCCCCGGTGGTGGTGTCGCTCTCCTTGGCGCCCTCCCGGCCCTCGACAAGGTCAAGCTCGAAGGCGACGAGGCCACCGGCGTCCGCATCCTTCGCCGCGCCCTCGAAGAGCCTCTCCGCCGCATCGCCATCAATGCCGGCAAAGACGGCTCGGTGATCGTCGAAGAGGTCAAGAAGCTCGGCAAGGGCCAGGGCTACGACGCGCAGAAGGGTGAGTTCGGCGACATGGTTGCCAAGGGCATCATCGACCCGGCAAAGGTCACCCGCTCCGCCATCGAAAACGCCGTCTCCATCGCGGCCATGGTCCTCACCACCAACTGCCTCGTCACCGAGAAGCCGGAAGCCGCCGCGGGCATGCCCGCTGGCGCGCCTCCGATGTACTAGGATCGAGGCCCGTACCCCCTCGGGCGCCAGCCCGAACGGTGGAACAACAACTCCGAGGGGGCAGGCCGCACGGCCTGCCCCCTCGTTGCAATCTCTCAGGGAAGGAGCACCGCCATGCGCAACGAGAACGGCATCGACATCGACATCGAGGCGCTCAACAAGCTCCTCAATACGGCCGACCTCATCACTATCGGTTTCACCTCTTCCCCGAACGGCTCCTCGTCGACACGCGCAGTAACGACCAGGAGCGCCAGTTCGCCGACATGGTCGAGCCGGTCGCGAACATCCAGGAACGGTACGTCTGGCTGGGCAAGCATCGCGGCAGCTTCGGCGCGCCCGAAGGCTTCGCCTTCTTCGTTTGGCCCCAGACCGTCCGCGGCTTGATCGAGCGCGATGCCCTCGCGCCACTCAAGGCTCGCCTGACCTCCGAAGCTCGGCGCGACCTGGATGTCGCCCTCGCGACCGCCGCCGAACTCGAACGCGGCGCGATAATCGAGGCGATCAAAGGCAGCGACCGTTGGCCCGCCGTCTGGGAACGTGCCGCCTGAACGAACCCCCGCTCTGCCCGCTTCGGTGCTACACTCCCCGCCAAACCCGGAGGTATCCCGCTGATGACCCAGGCGCCGGCTTTCGAATCCGACCAGGAACTCCTCAAGCTTGCCCAGGGCCTCCGCGATGCCTTCGGCGCTCCTGCGCCGGTTGCCCTCTCCCGGCGCACCGTCGTTGGCTTCCGTGGCAAGGCAAAGCTCTACTACTACCCCCCCAAAGACGGGGGCCGCTTCAAGACACCCCTCGTCCTCTTCCCTTACCTCGGCATCAGCCGCCCTACATTTTCGACCTTCGCCCCGGCGAGTCGTTCGCTGAGTTCCTACGAGCAGGGCATCCTTCTACCTCTGCGACTGGGGGCATCTTCGGTCCCGAGGACCGCGACATGGGCATGGACGACGTCATCGGCGACATGATCCCGTCGCTTATACGCCAGGCCGTGCGCCACTCCGGCGCGGAAGGCGTGACCGCCTTCGGATACTGCATGGGCGTCCCCATGACTACCTCCGCTATCGCCGCCCAGCCGGGACTGCCCGTCAAGAACTTCCTCGGCATGGTCGGCCCGATCGACTTCACCATCGGCGAATTCCCCCGCATGACCGATGACGACAAGTTCGATGTCGACGCCATCCTCGAAACCTTCGACATGATGCCGGCCGAGTTCATCCGCTCCGGCTTCAAAATGCTGAACCCCATGGGAGACGTCTCCCAGGCGCAGTCCCTCCTCCAGAACGTCTCCAACCCAGGCTGGCTCGTTGGCTACAAGGCCACGAACCGCTGGGCCAGCGAATGGCTCCCCTGCCCAAGCAGTTCTTCCGCGGCTGGGTCCGCCACTTCTACCAGGGCAACGAGCTCTTCCAGGGTAAGTTCCGCGTCCTTGGCGAAACAGTGAACCTCCGCGACATCACTATGCCGATCCTGGCAGTCGGCGCCTCGCGTGATGACATCGTCCCGCCCGGCAGCGCCCGTGCCCTCATCGACTCCGTTGGCAGCACCGACAAGCAGTTCCTCGAGCTCGAAGGCGGCCACATCTCCGTCATCGCCGGCCGCCGCGCTCAGCAACAGGTCTGGCCCGCGCTCCTCCAGTGGCTCAAGGATCACGACGACTAACCCCGAAGCAACGACAGCCCCCGAGGCGAGGCAGTCATGCCTCGCGTGCCGCGCAGACCCGGAACATCCCCGGCAGACCCCTCCCATGGCTCAAGGATCACGCCGACCAACCCCGGAGCAACGACAACCCCGAGGCGAGGCAGTCATGCCTCGCGTGCCGCGCAGACCCGGAACATCCCCGGCAGACCTCTCCCCGTGGCTCAGGATCCACGCCAACCAACCCCGGAGCAACCCCCGAGGCGAGGCAGTCGCCTTCGCGTGCCGCGAGACCGAACATCCCGGCAGACTCGCTCAGGATCACGCCAACCAACCCCGAAGCAACGACCCCGAGGCGAGGCAGTCATGCCTCGCGTGCCGCAGACCCGGAACATCCCCGGCAAACCTCTCCCATGGCTCAAGGATCACGCCAACCAACCCCGAAGCAACGACAGCCCCCGAGGCGAGGCAGTCATGCCTCGCGTGCCGCGCAGACCCGGAACTTCCCCGGCAGACCCCGCGCCATCTCGCGCACCGCGCACACCCGGGACGACTCGGCGCCCGCCTCCGGGCAACACCTACTTCTTCTTGACAGCCTTCTTCTTCGCGGCGGCGGCGGGAGCCCGCACCGGCGCTGGCGCCTGCCCACCGAGCAAAGCCGCCAGCGCATCGTCAATCTTGTCCAGCCGCAAAAGGACCGTGTGCACCTGGTCCGCCAGTCGCTGGAACTCCGTCAGCGGGACCGCTCCCACCGCCTCGACGATAGGTCCATATGCGTCGCGGGCCGCCTTCGCCATCGTCGCCCGCGCCGCTACGTAGTTCTTTTCCATCTCGCCTGCGAGCGTCTGTCCCTGCTCCGAGCCCGAATAGGCTTCGTAGCTCTCGCCCCAGCTCTTCAAGAACTGGTCGCTCATCAGTTTCCACTGGTCCATGAGGTCGGCGATGCCAGGTTGTGTCATGGCCGCGAGTATACCCCGCGCCTGTGAATTCCGCCGTCCCCGGCGTACAGTCCCCTCACCAACCACTGGAGTCCCCGCCATGCCCTTCGCCCAGGTGAACGACGCCCGGATGTTCTACACCGACGAGGGCGAAGGCAGCCCGGTCCTCATGGTCCACGGCTGGAGCTGCGATGGCTCCGACTGGGCCTGGCAGATCCCGGCACTCAAGGCCGCTGGTTACCGCTGCATCACGCCCGACCTCCGTGGCCACGGCCGCTCTTCCGTCCCCGCAGGCGGCTACACCCCCCGCCAGTACGCTGCCGACCTTGCCGGCCTCATCGGCCAGCTTGGATGCGGCCCCGTCGTCGCCATCGGGCATTCCATGGGCGGAGCCACTGTCGTCGCCCTCGCCGTCGAACACCCGGAGGTCGTCCGGGCCGTCGTCCCGGTCGATTCCGCCTACGGCTTCGAAAGTGAAACCGCCGTCACCCTCCCCAGATGACCAGGCCTTCCGCGGCCCGGGGCCACGACGTGGCCCTCCAGTTCGCCAGTGCCGCCTTCTACGGCCCCGCGACCCCTGCCCACCTCCCTCCGCTCCATGCCCGGCGCATCGCCGCCTTCGATCAAGAAGTCATGGCAGCCGCGCTCGAGGGCCTCATCCTTCCCCCGGATCAGTTCGGCGAAAAGCCCCGCTCAAGCGTACCTTCGCCGCGTCGCCGCCCGGCCCTCGCCTTCGCGCCGCCAGGAACGACCCTGCAAGCATGGCCGCCTGGGAGCGCGCCCAGTTCCAGCACCCGGAGTCGAAGGCAATCGGCTGGGAGGGCACCGGCCACTGGCTCCACCAGGAGCGCCCCGGCGAATTCAACAGCCTGCTCATCGCCTGGCTCGCTTCCCTCGATTGATCCGCGCCCCGGGCCGCTTCCCTGTGGTGTGAACTGTCGCCCAGCCCAGGCCCTACTCTTCCCCGCCTAGCAGCTTCCGCAGTGCCTCGCGCGGGGGGCCTATCTCGTCTTTGAACTGCCGGTAGAACATGAAACCGAGCACGCCCATCGCCAGCACGATCAATCCACCGGTCACCAGCAACGCCGCCAGGCTCTTTCCGAACGAATCCCCGAAACCCACGACAACCGTCGTCGGGACGATCGAGCCGAGCGCTACCAGCGTGATGAACTGCTTGAACCCCATCTTCGTCAGCCCCGCCGCATACGCCGCGAAGTCGAACGAGACCGGCATCATCCGCCACCAGAAAACCAGCTGCGGCCCCATCTGCAGCGCCAGGCGGTCTACCCGGTCCCGCGCCCTCATGCCCGATCAGCCTCGGGATGAACCGCCGCCCAAATTTCCGCGATACCCAGAAAATGATCATCGAACCGATGAGCTGGCCGATCACCGAGTACACCACCCCGAGCACCGTACCCCGCGATCCCCGCCGCGATCGCGAACGGCAGGTTCCGGGATCGGCGCGATCACCATCGCCACCGCCAGCACCGTGATCAGCAGGATCGGCCCCCACGCGCCGAGGTCGCGGATCCATTCGCGCACGTCCTCCACGTCCAGGTCGCCTGTCACGAACTCGAGCAGGATGAGCACTGTCGCCCCAGCCAGTGCCAGCAGGCTGATCAACCGCCGTCGTACCTTCGGGTTCGCCAGCAGCGGCTGTTCCACCGCTCTCGGAGCGCGCGGCGCTTCCACCGCGCCCGACCTGAAGAGGTCGCCCAGTTCTCCCCAGACGAGGTAGGCGGTGATCACCGCCAGTCCCCCGGCGACCGACTTCGAGTGAAACAGGGCGTAGGTGCCCGCGCCCGCCGCCAACCCCGCCGCCAGGGCGGCCACCATGATGACTTTTTCTCGCATGCGAAGCCCAATGCTACGGCCGCGCTTCCTTCCCCGGAAGGATTCCCTCCACCGCCGCTGTAACACGCCCGAAACCGGTCTCAGTCAAAGTGCGCCCATGGCCCAACTCGAACTCAGCGTCCGGCCCGCCACTGGGGCCGATCTCCGAAGCCATCAACAGCATCCATGGCCCCGAAGTCCTCCACGGCACCGCCACCTGGGACACCGAACCATGGACCCTGGACCAGCGCCGTGAATGGTTCTCCCACCACGATGCGATGAACCCCGTCCTCGTTGCCGAACACCAGGGAGAGGTCGTCGGCTTCGCGTACGTCACCCTCGTCAGCCAGAAGACCGGCTGGCGCTTCACCCGCGAAGACACCATCTACATCGATGAACGGTTCCGCGGCCAGGGTGTCGGCGACCTGCTCCTCGGCGCCCTCCTTGCCCCTCCTGCGGGAGCTCGGTGTCCGCCTCGTCATCGCCTCCGTCACCTCAACCAACACCGCCAGCATCCGCCTCCACGCCAAATACGGCTTCGAAGTGATGGGCGAGATGAAGAATGCCGGCTACAAGTTCGGCCAGTGGCTCAACACCACCTACATGCAGGTTGACCTCGGCGAGCCCTCCCCGGCAAACCCACCTGGTGAGCCGGGACGAGCGCCCTACCCCAGGAAGTCCAACAACAGTGCGTTTACCTCTGCCGGCCGCTCCTGTTGTGTCCAGTGCGCGCAATCCTCGATGTGCTCCATCCGGATCCCGGGGATGAGCATCGGCATCGCCGCCGCCATCTCCGGCTTCAGGATCGTGTCCTTCCCGGCGGTCACCATCATCGACCTGATGTTCAGCTGCGGCCCCTTTGGTGCGCCCGCCTCATCCGCGTTCCTGTCCGCTGCCCGGTACCAGTTCAACCCGCCGCGGAACCCCGTCCGCGAGTACTCCTTCACGTACTCCGCCAGCTCTTCATCGGTGAGGAACGTGTCCGTGTTCGTGATCCTCGCAACAACGCCGCTCCCGTCCCCGCCCACCGTCATGAACGTCGTGAAGTCCGCCGCCCGCGTGTAGGGGAGGAAGATCTTCTTGAAGGTCGTCGCCACGTCGGCTTCGAGCTCCGCTTCCGCGACGCCGGGCGCGAGGAAGTAGCGCATGTAGAACGTCCGGTCGGTCTGTCCGTGGAAGTCCCGGAGCGACTCGGTCGGGCGCGCGTTCGAAGGTGGCCCATACGGCGTGTTCAGCCCCACGAGCGCCGTCACCCGCTCCGGGTAGCGCAAACCCATTTGCCAGATGACCGCGCCGCCCCAGTCGTGCCCGACGAAGGCGGCCTGCTCGATCCCCAGCGCATCCAGCAGTCCCGCCATGTCGGCGCAGAGCGTCTTCATCGTGTACTCCGCCGGGTCCGCAGGCGCATCGGTCCCACCGTACCCGCGCATATCCGGGGCGATCGCCCGGAATCCCGCGTCCGCCAGCGCATGCACCTGGTGCCGCCACGAATACCAGAGCTCCGGCCAGCCGTGGCAGAACACCACCGCCGGCCCGCTTCCCGCCTCCGCCACGTGCATCCTGATCCCGTTTGTCTCGATCGTGTGATGTCGAATGTCGGCCAAGTCGCGGCCTCCCTCGCCAGGTTGGCGGCTATTGTACGATCCCGGTTCTCGCCGCTTCCGGCCCCTGGAGACCCCGCCGCCCTTCGCCGGTTGCGACAGCACTGCCGCTCTCTCAAGCTTGGAAGAAGCGCTGGGGCACGCCCGGCCGGGAGGATCAGCGAACCGATGGTGTACAACCCGGAGACCTCGATCTGCTCGAGTAACACTCCTCGGCGTGCTCTCGGTCGGGCTTCCGCCTTCGAAGGCTGCCGGCAGCGACACCTTCCGCGTCGACCACGTCACCGCCGTCATTGCCGCCATGCAGGAGACGGGCGACGCAGGCGCCTACCTGGCCGCGTCATCCCCGGGTTTCGAAGCCGCCTTCGCGCCGCCATCGCCGGCCTCGAAGAGAAGGGCCTCGTAACCATGCCCGTCGCCGGCATGCCGGCGGCCGCCGGAGGCTACGAAGCCGGCCTCCTCCTCGACCTCGTCGAACCGGATGAACAACCGGCCGTCCTCGACCGCTACCTCTCGCAGCTCTGCATGGAAGTCCTCTTCAACATCCGGCAGGTCTACCCCTTCCTCATGGAGCGCTACTCCGCCAGCGGCGAAGTCTGGCGCCGCCTCCGCGAAGCCGGTTACGCCCGCGACTGAGCGCGCGCCCGGTGTCCTCAACGAATCTGCCGGCGATGGGCACCTCGAGCAGCCCGGCCCTCGCGCAGACGCTACCGCTCGCTCTCCGCTGCCTCCACGATCCTCGCCAGTGCTTCCGTCATCCCCTGCGCCGCTTCAGGCGTGAGGTAATCGATGAAGTGCCGGCTGATGCCCCTGACGTGTACCGGCCCCGCTTCCCGCAGGCGCTTCTTCCCTTGCGGTGTCAGCATCACCCACCTCCCCGCCGGTCATCGCCGTCCGGCGATCGGTTCACCAGCCCGGCCGCGTACATCCGGTCCACAAGCCGTGTCAGCCCGCTCTTGCTCAGGAGCACTGCCGCAGCCAGCTCCGTCATCCTCAATCGCCGCTCCGGAGACTCCCGGAGGTGGAGCAACACGTCGTACCACGTCAGCGGGAGCTCCCGCTCGCGTTGCAGCTCGTCTTCGAGCAGGGCGGTTACCCGCGCATGGGCGGTCAGGAACGTCCGCCACGCCGCCATTCCCACATCAGTTTCCAATTGCGCCCATCATCCGCCCATCCCCCACTCCCGGGCAATGGCGCTTCGCCCATCGCGCGAAATTGCGGTTTTACTGACACGATGCTGCCAGCAGTCCCCGCGTCGGCGATGGCCGCAAACGCCGTTGCGAACTCCTGCGGCCCTTTGAACCGCTGGCCAACGGCCTTCGCCACTCGGTTGAGTTGACACCTCGACCGCCCAAAGTTCGATGGCCCTTACGCGGGCTGGAGTATACTCAGCCGAGAGGCGAGGAATGACTCAAGACGAATCGTCGGAAGTAGAGATCTTCTTTGAGAAGAGCCCTCAGTACCGGGTGATCCATGCAGACGGCGCTTGGGGCGGCCTCACAGCACAGCTCGGCCTGCACCTCGCTTTCTATTCGGAGTTTCGCCAGCCACCGGAGTCCATCACCTGGGTTTGGCCAACAGCCAGCCCATCGAAAGCACGGACGGGCCGGAGAGGCAATTGTCCGGCACATCGAGGCTGAGGTTGCGTTCAACCTTCAGACGGCAGCCTCACTTCGAGATTGGCTGGACACGAAACTCAAGGAAGCGAAGCGGCCGCTAAGGAAGCTGGCATTTCGATCAATTGGCCGGAGGTGGCGTGTGACGATCTCGCATCCGCTGACCGTCGGTACCCCGTATCGAGGGCAGAGCCACGAAGCAACGGGTGGTCCCCGCCTATCTCGAGATGGGATTAGCATCTGGTTGCGGCAAGTACGGCGTGAAGCGCCCGCGCCACTCGACATCGCATGGAGATTCCGCGAACTCGCGGACAAATGGCACGACGAGACCGACGGGCTTTCCTCTCCAAGCCAGATCACCGGAACTCAGAGCTACTTGGATATTGTGGCTCTGGGGCGACCCGCCGTTCCGCACATACTGCGAGACCTGGAGACGCGTGGAGGATTCTGGTATCCGGCGTTACTTTCTCTAACGAGAGAGTGGCCGGTACCGGAAGATGCAAACGGCATCCCCCGGCGTATGAAGGCGGCATGGCTCGCTTGGGGCCGTCAGCACGGGCGTGACGTAAGTCATGCCGCTACGGCCTCTAATCGAAGCCAGATACGTCCGCCCCGACTCGGTCGATGACTATTCCGTGACCAGTCCTTCAACCGACGACTACAACTGCATCGCGTGGGCAGCTGGGCGAGCGATGTTTGGGCTTGGCCAGCTGACACGATGCTGACAGCAGTCCCCGCGTCGGCACCTCCCCGCGACCTGTCGCGATGCCCGCCCATGCCCCCATACTCTCTTCCCCGCGCCTCTTCGCGCCCTGGAGCGTCCATGTCCGCCGTTGCCGCAAACGGTCTCGTCAAGCACTTCTCGCCCGATATCCGCGCCGTCGATGGCATCGACCTCGACATCCCCGAGGGACAGGTCTTCGGCTTCCTCGGCCAGAACGGCTCCGGGAAGACCACCACCGTCCGCATGCTCACCACCCTCCTGAGGCCGACCGCCGGTACCGCCCGCGTCGGCGGCATCGATGTCCTCGCCGACCCCGACCGCGTCCGGAAGCTCGTCGGCGTCGCCCTCCAGGAAGTCGGCCTGGATGACCTCCAGACGGGCCGCGAGCAACTCTCCCTCCAGTCCCGCCTCTTCGGCATCTCGTCTGGCGAGACCCGCCGCCGCGTCGATCACCTTCTTGAAATCGTCAGCCTCACCGATGCCGCCGACCGCCCCGTGAAGGGCTACTCCGGCGGCATGAAACGGCGACTGGACCTCGCCTGCGCCCTCGTCCATGAGCCCCGAATCATCTTCCTCGATGAACCAACCACCGGCCTCGACCCCGTCACGCGCGACCAGGTCTGGCGCTACGTCGAGGAGCTCAACCGCGACGGCGTCACCTTCTTCCTTACCACCCAGTACCTGGAGGAAGCCGACCGCCTCTGCCACGACATCGCCATCATGGATCGCGGCAAGATCGTCGCGAAGGGGTCGCCCGCCGAACTGAAGTCATCTATCGGCACCGACGCCATCACCGTCTTGTTCGCCAGCGACGATGACGCCCAACGGGCCGACTCTCGCATCCGCCAGCTCCCCGGGATCGACTCCACCGCACTCGCCGGGAGGGAGGTCGTCGCCTACCTCCGCAACGGAGCCTCGGCCGTCGCCGGCATCGTCCTCGCCCTCAACGATGCCGGGCTCACCGTCAGCGAACTCCGGCTCGCCCAGGCCACCCTCGACGATGTCTTCCTGCGCGCAACCGGCCACCACCTCGAAGTCGACAAGCGTGTCGAAGTGGCGGCCGTCGCCGGAGGTGCGGCGTGACCCGCTTCATCACCACCACCTGGCTCCTGATGGCCCGTGCCCTCCGCGAAGCCCGCCGACAGCCCGCGAACGACCTGGGCAACGCCTTCATCCCGCTCTTCTTCTACGCCGTCACCGTCGGCGCAGTTGGCGGAGTCGCACGCGAGGCCTTCGGCGTCGATGACTACAAGGGCTTCCAGCTGCCCGTCGCCCTGCTCCAGGGCGCAGCCGGCATCGCCGGCGGCGCCGGCCTGGCACTCACCCAGGACATCCAGTCCGGCTACTTCGAAAAGCTCATGCTCACTTCGACTCCCCGCTTCGCCATCGTCCTCGGCCGCATGCTCGCCGATGCCGTCAAGGCATTCGGTCTCTCCATCCTGATTATCGCCATGGCCCTCGCCGTCGGTTCCGGGTTCGAAACAGGCCCCGTGGGGATGCTCGTCCTCCTCGTCGGGACCGCTGCCTTCGCCCTCGCCTACTCCGGCATCGGCGTCGCCATCGCCCTCAAGACCGGCAGCCCCCAGGCCGCCCAGGCGGGATTCCTCATCTTCTTCCCGCTGCTCTTCCTGGCGCCCACTTTCGCGCCGATCGAAGTCTTCGCCACCTGGCTCGAAGTGATCGCGCGGGCGAATCCGGTTACCTACCTCATCGAAGGCCAGCGCTCGCTCATCACTGCCGGATGGGAACCCGCCGCACTGGCGAAGGGTGCAGCCGCGATCGCGGGCATCGCGGCGCTCACCTTCACCCTCACGGGGCTGGCCCTTCGCGGCCGTTCCCGCTGAGTCAGGGCTCAGGGACGAATCGCTCGCCCGTGCCCCGGTAGCGAAACTGCCGCCCATCCGCGGTCGTCAGCGTCGCCAGCCAGCCGGGCACCATCGCCTGGCTGCACACTTCGCCCGCCTGCTGCAGCCCCAGGCAGCCATTCGGCCAGGTCTGTTCGGCGAACTCCACGCTGGAGATTGCCGCCGGGTCGACTCCTCGGCGTGCGGCCAGGTCTGCCCGGAGGGCGGCCCCCACCCCCGCCGGCGCAGGGCTCTCCCCGGTGCTCAACGGCGGTGGTGGTGTCGCTTCGCGAATCACCGCAGCGGAGCCTCGACCGTCCCCGGGCTCTGGTTCCCGCCCCGGGCCACACCCCGCCAGCGCGACCGCCACCGCCACGCTCAACCCAACGGCAAGCCATCGGCACACAACGCCCAGACGCCGCACCGGTGATCAAAGTTCCTCTTTCCTCTTTCCTCTTTCCTCTTTCCTCTTTCCCCCTACAGTTCGCACAAATGTTCGCTTCTCCGGCCCGCGCCCCCGCCCCGCGTGACCGGCTCCGCGCCGCCCTCAACCAGCCGTTGCGCGCCGAGCCCGCGCTGCGCCGCGAGAGCGTCACCGAGCTTCTCGACCTCTCAACCCTTGGTGGCCGCTGGTTCGAATCCGGCGACGGCCCTGGCTATGTCGTCGAAAGCGTCTACGAAGCGGGCCACTGTCACGGCGATATCGCTCTCCACCGCGCCCTCGCGATCGATCCCGCGCGGCTCGCCGGCCAGGTCCGCGACCCCCGCCTCGGCGAAACAGAACCCCGCGACTTCCTCTATGTCGATACCGAGACCACCGGCCTCGGCGGGGCCGGGACGATGGTCTTCCTTGCCGGGGCCGCCCGCTTCGAAGGTGCCGCGCTTCACCTCCGCCAGTTCCTCCTTCCCGGCCCCCAGTACGAAAACGGCCTCCTCGGCGGCATCTCGCGTGAGCTCGCCGGCGCGCGCGCCCTGGTGAGCTACAACGGCAAGTCGTTCGATGTCCCCGCGCTCGAATCCCGCTACATACTCTCGCGCCAGCGGCCCACCCTCCGCGCGCTCCCCCACCTGGACCTGCTCCATCCCAACCGGCGGCTCTTCAAAGGCGTCATCGAATCCCACCGCCTGCCCATGGTCGAACGCGAACTGCTCGGATTCGAACGTGAGGATGACTGTCCATCCGCAGAGGTCCCGGAGCGGTACTTCCGCTTCCAGCGCAGCGGCGACCCGACCCACATTCGCCCCGTGCTCCGCCACAACGCCTGGGACATCCTCTCGCTCGTCGCCCTCGCCGCCCATCTCGCCGCGGTCTGCGATGACGGCGCAAGTCATCCTCTCCAGGCGGCCCGCGCCGCCGAATACGCCGGCGAGCACGCCGCCGCCGCTCGCCACTACGAGACGGCTCTCTCGACCGTCCCTGGCCGTGCCGAACGCCTCGAGTCGCTCGAGCGCGCCGCCCGCTGCCACACCCGCGGCGGCGAATGGGAAGCGGCCGCCGCTCACTGGCAGTCCCTCATCGATGAGCCCCGGGGCCGCCGTGTCCTCCCCTACGTCGAACTTGCCAAGCTGGCCGAGCACCGCCTCGGCGACCGTGCGCGGGCCTAC
The DNA here is from genome assembly GCA_016719395.1 of Candidatus Amarobacter glycogenicus. Lineage (GTDB taxonomy): Bacteria > Chloroflexota > Dehalococcoidia > Tepidiformales > Tepidiformaceae > Amarobacter > Amarobacter glycogenicus. Next base: position 143,617 of record JADJZF010000004.1, read on the forward strand.
GTCCTCACCGATGAAGCCCTCACCCTCGCCCGGCGCGGGCTGGTCCGGCCCGGCCCGGACGGCGGCGAACTCTCGATCGAGGCTCTCGAACACCGCCTCGCCCGCCTCCGTGGCAAGCTCGAGAAGCATCGCTGAGGCCCTCGCCTGGTACAGTCCTCGCCACCTCTTCGCCGGTGACACCACTACACGTTACCGTGTAAAGTATCATCACGATGGCGCGCAGGCGGCGAGAGTCATGGACGGCGGAGCGGATCGCGGCCCTGCGCTCGGAACTCGGCCTTACCCAGTCGGACATGGCCGATGAGCTGGGTGTTCGCCAGCAAACGGTCTCGGAATGGGAGACGGGCCGCTACCTCCCCCGCGGCGCGAGCGCGAAGATGCTTTCGCTCCTGGCCGAGCGGAAGAGCCCCTACGACGCCTCCGGAGGCGATGAAGAATGACGGCGGCTGCCCGAGCGGGCGCACCGGCGCCGGCCTCCGAAGCTGCACTCGCGAGTCGTTGGGCCGCCGGGCTGGCAGGCCCCCTGCGCCTCGAGGACGGGCGTGTCTTGCGCGTGGTCTTTCCCGGGGTGCCGGGGCCGGGCCCGGGGCCGGATTTCCGGGGCGCCATCCTTGATGCCGGCGGAGACCTCCTCCGCGGCGATGTCGAGATCCACCTGCGCGCCAGCGGCTGGCGGGCGCACGGCCACGAAAAGGACCCTGCCTACGCATCTGTCGTCCTCCATGCCGTCGCCGCCAACGACCTCACCGCGCCGCTGACACACCACCAGTCCGGGCGCCTGATCCCCGTCCTCGTGTTTCCCGCGCAGCCGCCGGGGTTCCCACCGCCATTCACGCCGCCCTGTGCCCTCGCCTGCCGCTCGGGTTACCTCCCCGGTGCCGCGCTGGACCGGCTCGGCCTGCGGCGCCTGCGGATCAAGGCCGCGCGGACTGCCCCGGCGGTCGCGGCCTTCGGCCCCGGTCAGGCGCTCTACGGGTTGCTCCTGGAAACCTTCGGTGGGAACGCCAACCGCGATGCCTTCGCCGCCCTCGCCCGCGCTGTGCCGCTCGCGCACCTGCTGGAAGCCGTCGCCGGTGCCCAGTCTCGCCCGCTCGCCTTCACCGTCTGCCTGGACGGCGGCGCGCCGGAGTTCGGGCTGATCCGGGCCGGGCTGCGGCCGATGGCCTCCCCGCGCGCCGGCTGGAAGCGGCCGGCGCCCTGCTTGCGAAGTTGTGGCCCGAAGGCGCCGCCCCCGGATTCCCGCTGACGCTGGGCGTCGAGGCCACTCCCCGGTCGCTGCAGGTCCCCGGCGTTGGCCGGGCGCTCGCACTGGAATGTCTCGTGAACGCCGTCCTGCCTGTCGCCCTCGCCTCGGGTTCATGGCCGGAGGCAGGCTGCGAAGCGCTCCTCGTCCGGCTCGCCTCGTCCGGGACGTACGGCCGCCTGAGACGCCTCGAAGGCTGGCTGGCAACCGGCGAATCCCGGCCGTTCACCAGCGCCGCGCGGCTGCAGGGCGGGCTGCTCCTGCATGCCGACTACTGCAGCCGCGGCATGTGCGGCCGCTGTCCGGTCTCCCCCGCCTGACCCGGCTCGCCGCCCGCCCCGGGACCCAGGGGACAGGCGGCGCAAGGGGAGTTCGCTACTGCGCCCCCAGCGTCGTCCAGGTCACCGTCCCCGGGTTCAAGAGCGCGATGAAGTACCCGACCCCGCTCTGCAGCGTCGTAAAGTCGTTCGCCCCGGGCACCCCGTCCGAGCCGGGGAAGTAGGCCTTGAACGTCTGCGTCGCCGCATCGAATCGCCAGATCGCGCCGATGAAGGCGAGGACGTTGTTCGTGTTCGGGTTGTCCGGGTTCTCCAGGCCTTTCAGCGCCGCCAGCGCCCCGATGTTGTTCTGCCCCGTCCACACGATCAGCGTGAACCGGAAGAACAGCGTGTAGGTCACCGTCGTCGCCGATGAAGTGTTGTTGAAGTTGTCCGCCGCCGTATTCGCGCTTGTGCCCGATGGGGTAGACACCCGCACGTCCACCGTCCCGATCGGCGTAGCCGAAGGCACGCTCGCCGTGATCTGTGCGTCACTGTTCACGGTGAACGTCGCGGCGACCCCGCCGAACGTCACCAGCGTCGCTCCGGTCAGGCCAGAGCCGGCGATCGTCACGGTCGTCCCAATCGGCCCGCTCGCCGGCGAGACCAGCGTGACCACAGGGACCGAAGCGCCCGTGTAGGTGAAGTCATCGGCGATCGTGTTGGGGCTCGTCCCGCCCGGTGTCGTCACGCTCACGTCGACGACGCCCGCGCTGTGCGCCGGAGCCACCTCTACCAGCGTCGTCGAATCTAAGAACGAGTGGATCGCGAGGATGCCGTCGAAGCGCACGGTCGTGCCGCTCGCGGTGAAACCGGTCCCCGTAATTGTCACGACTGTGGTGCCACTTGCCAGGCCCGTATCCGGGCTCAGCGAGGTGATCGTCGGTCCGCCCGTATAGGTGTAGTCGTTCGCCGTCCCCGTGGTGCTGTTGGAACCGGCAGGCGTGGTCACCACGACGTCCACGGTCCCGGCCACGTGAGCGGGGGTCACGCACGTAATCGTGTTCGCCGTCAGCACGCTCAGCGAGGTGCAGGCGTAGCCGCCGAAGGTCACCGAAGTCGCCCCCGTGAAGTTCACCCCGTAAATCGTCACCACCGTCCCGCCGAGGATCGTGCCTGATGCCGGCGTGATGTCGGTGATCGAAGGTAGCGGCGATTCGTTGTCCGTGATGTTGACCTGCGCCGTGGAGGGCAAGCCCAGTACGGCCCCGCCCGAGGGGTTGCTCAGGACGACATGGAAGTGCTCGGTCCCCTCCACGATCGCGTCGTCGATCGGCATGATCGTCCAGGTCTCGCTGCTGTCCCCGTTGACGAACGTCAGCAGGCCCGAATCAGCTACATAATCCACATCCGCGCCGGCCGTACTGCCGGAAGAACTCGTCGAGATGTCGACCGTCACCGTCCCCGAAGTCCCGGTTCGCGTCACCACCACCGTGATTGCTCCGCCGTTCTCCGCATCCGTATAGGTGGTCGCCGAGAACTGGAGCGTGCCGGTCCCATCGTCGTCGACGATGGTGACGGTAGCGGTCGTCTGGCCGGAAACATCACCGGTGATGACCAGGCCGAACGTCTCGGGGCTCTCAACCAGCGAGTCCTCGAGAATGTCGATGACGCAGTACTTCGTCCCGCCTTCGCCGTTGCTCCAGTTGAGCGTCGGCACGTCCGGGGTGGAGTCGTAGTCGACATCCGGGTCGGCCGAGAAGAGGTCGGTTGTCCCGCAGGTCGCGGCGAGGGCGCCGGTCGTGCCACCCGTCCTTGTCACCCCAAACGAAGCGCTCCCAACGCTTTCACCGGTGTCGTATGTCGCCGATGTGAAGTGGAGCGAGCCGGTCCCGTCATCGTCGGTGATAGTAATGGTCATCGTGAGCGGCGCAACACCGCCGCCGCCGAAGCTCACTGGATTGGCGAATGCGAGCGCGATCGTTTCGTTTCCTTCGTTGGAAGCGTCCTGGTCGATCGTGAACCCGCACGTCGCCGTTGCGGCGCCGTTGGCGAAGTTGGCCGTGCCATCCGTCACGCTGTAGTCATCGCCGCCGCCGGTGGCACTGCCACCGCTAACGGAGCAGTCCACCGACGCCGTGCCGGTCGTCGACCCGCTACGGATGACCGTGACCGTTACGCGGCCGCGCCCTCTGCGAACGCAACGGCAGAACTCTGGTACGAGTACGTCGGAGCACCGTCGTCGTCGAGGATGGTCATGATGGCATTCGTTGGCGCTCCGAGCGTCCCCGTCGCCGCTGACGAGCGAAAGCGTGACCGTCAGCGTCCTCGGCCGTCGTTGACGAAGTCCTCGATGGTTGACAATGGGTAGGAGTCCTGGCTCTCGCCGGGAAGGAACGTCAGCTGGACGATGCCGGGGTCGACATAGTCCCCGCCCGGTACCGCCGTATTCGAGCCCGATGGCGCTCCGGTAAAGGTGAGTTGGAACACCACGTTCCCGGAATGGGAGCCGCTCTTGTTCACCACGATCGAGATTGGGTCGCCCTCGTTCCCGGTATATGTGGTCGCACTGAGAGAGGCGGTACCAGTGGCCTCAGCCGTCTGCACCCGGTACCCGATCGCCACCATCGCCGCCAGCAACGTCACCATCAGCAACGCCGCCAGTCGTCCCGGCTTCCGCCGGTTATCAGTCGTTATCCGCACCTTGACATCCTCCCCTGGGAACCACGACGACCGGACCGCCCGGTTTGTTCCCGGTGTGCTAGCGGAGCCACTCTACCCGTTTCGTCAAGGTTCTGGCCAGTAATTTATGTGGCATGAGAAACCCGGCCATCCTTCCCCCAGCCCCATGAGCGCGCCCCCGTCCGGCCATCGTCGCTCCGTCCGCCCAATCCTGGCTGTCCGAGACGGCCGCATCTCGCCGCTGCCCGTCAGTCCGGCCAGAGGAGCGGCAGCAACCCCTCCAGCGCTTCGGCCACCCGCGGGCCCGGCGCGCGCAGGTACAGCACCGTGTCCACTTCGAACACCCGCCCCGCCTTCACCGCTGCCGAGTTCGCCCAGGCCGGGTTCTGCCTTACCTGGCTGGCCAGCCCTCCCTGTCCCGACGAAAGCGCCAGCACCACCTCCGGGTTGAGCCCGGCCGCCTGCGCCACATCGACCACGCCGAATCCGGCCACAGGCCCGCCCTCCGCTGCCGCGGCGAGTACGTTCGCGCCGCCGAGGAGCCCCACCAGGTCGCCCAGGTAGCTCCCCGCACCGCCCGCGAAGATGTCGCGCCCGCCACCCGTCACGATGAGGACCTTCGGGGCCGGCTTCCCCGCGGCCTTCACCCGGGCCGCCGCGACAACCCGCTCCACGCGCCTGGATAGGGCCTCGCGGGCGGCCGCCGCCGCCTCATCCCTCCCGGTCGCCCCTCCGAGCGCCGTCAGGGCCGCCAGCACCTCCGCATAGCTGTTCGCCTTCAGCACGAACACCGGGTACGTGAACCGGTCGAAGTCCCGTGTCCGCCCGGCATGAAAGGCCGCGTCCGCCAGCACCAGGTCCGGAGCCAGGGCCGCGATGGCGTTGAAGTCCGGCGAAATCGTCGGCCCCGTCGCCTTCGCTCCCGGTGCTGAGGCTTCGGGCGTATCCGTCGGTCGCCCCACAACCTGCAGTCCCAGGGCCACGGCGAAGTCCGCCGCCGCCGGGCTCAATGCCGCAACCGTCCGCACCGTCTCCCCCACCTGGATGCTCCGCCCCGTCATGTCGACCACGGTCCGCGCCCCGGCGGCGCGGCTGCCGCTGGCGCCGGCTGTCGGTGAAGGCCGCTCCGGCACCGGCTCCTCCGCCTGGCCGCACGCCGAAAGACCGGCGATCGCCGTTGCCAGGAGGAGCAGGCCCGCGGCCCGTCTCATGCGAGCGGCTCGAGCCGGGCTTCGATCCCGATGGAAAGCAGGTAAACGCCCGCGGCGCCCTGGCGGCCTCGCGGCGCCCGCAGCAACTCCCGCAGGTCGTTCGGCGTGTCCAGGTCCAGCCGCAGCTCGCGGTTGGTGTTCATCACCACCGCCATCCCCGCCGCCTTCGCCGCATCCCGGTGCAGGGCGAACGACCCCGGCCCGTAGGACAGCGGGAACCGTCCCGGCGGCCGCACGAACATCGCGTTGGTCCCGCCGTCCAGGCTCTCCACCAGCACTGCGGTGTTCGCCGCGCCTTCTTCGACCAGCGTCTCCAGCGCTTCCGCGCTTGCAAGTGGCAGGTCCGCGTGGAGCACCAGGAGCGCTTCCCGTGCCGTCCCGTCCGCCACCAGCGCCGCGACCGCGGCCTCCAGCTGTGCGTTCAACCCCTGTCTCTGCGGGTCTTCATCGAGCACCCGCGCCCGTCCCCGCACGCGCCGCGCCACCTCCGGGTCCGGTGTCAGGACGATGGCGCCCGGTCCGGCCGCGTGCAACACCGACTCCAGCGTGATCAACGCGAGCGTCTTCCGTTCCTCGGGCGTGAGCAGCCCGGCCAGCCGGCCCTTCGCCTTGCTCAGCCGGTTCACTGGGATGAGTACCGGGACCCCGCTCACCGGGCGCCTCGCGCCGCCGCCACGACCTCGCGCGCCAGCTCCGCTTTGCGTTCCATGCTCGTCATCATCGTGTCCGTCACCAGCGTCCGCATGCCCAACGCCTCAACCGTCGGCGCCAGGTCCCGGTCCTGCTCGTCCAGCACGAACAGGTCGACCAGCCCGCTGTAAATCTTCGCCACGCCGAGCGCCGAGACCTCATAACCCAGCGTCGTCATCATCTTCGCCGCCGGCCCCTTCACCACCTGCCCCGCGATGATCGGGCTGATTGCCACGCGCACCGCCTTCGTCGTCTCGAGGGCCGCGCGCACCCCCGGGACTCCCAGGATCGGGCCGATGCTGACGAACGGGTTGCTCGGCGCGAGGATGACCATCTCGGCGTCCGCCAGCGACTCGATAACCCCCGGCCCCGGCTTCGCTGCTTCGATGCCCGCGAACCGGATCGAGCGGACATCCAGCTCCGTCCGGAGCTTCACCATGTACTCCTGGAAGGCGAGCTCTCCATCCGGGCCGGTGATCATCGTCTGCACCGGTTCGTTCGTCATCGGCAGCACCGTGCAGGTCAGCCCCCAGTCCCGCGCCAGTCCGGCAACCACCTCGTGCATCGGCACACCTGTCCGCAACAACCGTGTCCGGTGGATAGCCATCGCCAGGTCGCGGTCGCCGAGGTTGAACCAGCGCTCGTAGCCGAACCGCTGCAGCTGGTCCACAACCGCGAACGTGTCCCCCGTGAGCCCCCATCCCGTCTCCGGGTTCACCGCCCCGGCGAGCGCGTAAAGGACGATGTCCGTATCCGGCGAAATGTGCAGCCCGAACATCTCCACGTCGTCGCCCGTGTTCGAAATCACGCCGATCGCGGCGGGGTCGACGACCTGCTGGAGTCCCTGGAGGAAGCGGGATGCGCCAACCCCTCCGGCCAGAACCGTTATCACCGCCCGATCCTACCCGGCTTCCCGGGTGCGTGCGCGGCCGAAGGACACCTCACGGCACGGCGGGCGAAGCCGCCCGGTTCGGCGGGAGCGCGTCCTCGCCAGGGGCGGCCCTGGCAGCCTCGGGCTCGACTACCGGGTCCACACCGCGCGTGCCCGCCCCAAGCTCGAGAGAGACCACGATCGCCAGGATCAGGTAGAGGAACGGCTCCTCGAGCAGCCGCCCCTCCGGATTGGCTCTGGAACAGGATCTCGATCATCGCGGCGGCGCACCACACCGCCATCAGCCGCGAATAGCGCCCCGTCGACAGCCGGTAGGCCGACTTGCAGGCCACCACCACCCGCGCCACGAACAGCCCGATGATCGAAACGCCAACGATCCCGAGCTCCGCCAGCACGCTGATCAGCGATGTGTGCGAAAGCGTGGTCTTCGCCCACCACGGGAGTGTCCACAGGTAGCTCGTGACCAGCGTGTGCTGGTAGTTTCCCGAGCCGACCCCGAAGAGTGGGTTGTCTTTCCACATCTCCCAGCCGCCCTTGATCAGGAACTCGCGCTGGCCGACCAGCTCCACTCCCGCGCCGAGCGACTTCACTCGCTCCGCGTTGGTGCCGCCCTGCATGAATAGGAGGATCAGGACGAATCCCAGCCCTCCGAAAGCCACGGACGTCAACCGCAACTTCGTATATGGACGGATCGGCGCCATCACCACCACCAGGAACGAAGCCAGCAACATCCCCAGCCATCCGGAACGGGATGCCGTCAGCACAATCGCAAGCGTCGAAACGGCCAGCATCGGCGCGGCCAGGTGCACCGTCAGCCGCCTCGGCCCGGTCACCAGGATCATCCCCGCCGCCAGCGCCATCGAGATCGCCAGGAAGCGGGCGAGGTTGTTCGGGTCCGCGAAGAACGCGTTCGAACGGTAGCTGTAGTCGTCCGACTGGATCAGGATCGAGCGCCACTGGAACACGCCGAGGATCCGCTGGGCGATCGCCACCACCGAGAGGACTGAAGCGGCCACCAGGAAAGCGATCACGATCCGTTCCAGGTCCTGCCGGTCCTCAATCAGCGATGGCGCGACGAATACGAATGCCACGTACATCGGCATGATCATCACCGCGTTCGTCAGTCCCGAGTCAGACCACGCAACCCCGATGACCACCACCAGCAGCAATGCGGTCAGCGGCAGCACGATGGCGGAATCCGGGAACAGCGCCCGCGGGTTGTGCCGCGCGCGGACCGTCGCCACTACAATCGTGGCGATCATCGCGGCCTTCCCCGGGTTCAGGAGGGTGCGGATGATCCCGCCCGTCCCGCTCTCGCCCAGCGTGTCCAGCGCCTGCGTCGATGCGTACTCGAGCGGCAACCCCAGGACAACGCAGGGGATGAGGAGTTTCGGTTCCCTCAGGATGACAACAGCGACCAGGAGCGCGAGCTGTACGAAGACGATGACGCCGAACTCGATCACCGGCTCCCTCTCGTGACGTGTTTCACAAGCATTGACCACCCTCGGCCACGCCCATACCATACGGCCCGATGCCTCCCGGAACCAGCGGACTGGAACGCGATCTCAACCTGGTCCGGCGACGGGCGTGGTTGTTCATCCCCTTCGCCATCCTCGGCATCCTCGCCGCCCTCTTCGTGGGCCGCGCCACCGGCGATTCCAATGCCGTCGCCTCCCTCACACTCGATACCACCGTCCACGACCTCGTCGCCGGGGGGGACCGCGGCCTCCGCATCTTCGAGGCCCAGGAAATGACCAGCGACGAGCGCTTCCGCCAGAAGGTGAAAGACGCCATCGGCGACCAGGACTTCGATTTCGGCCGCTTCGCCATCAGCCTCAGCCCCATCAGCGTCGCCGACGGCATCTCCCGAGGCATCCTCACCGTCTCCATCACCGATCCGGATAAGGCCAGTGCCGAGAAGTACCGCCAGGCCTTCGTCGATGTGTTCCAGTCCGAATACGTAAACGAGGAAGGCCTCTACCGTCAGAAGTTCCTCGAACGCCGCGTCAAGGTCGCCGAGGATAACCAGGTCGAATACCTCAAGGCCTACAGCGCCCTGAAGGCCTCCGTCCCCGCCAGCATCGCCGTCGATGCCTACCTCGAAACCCGCGGCAACTCCACCCCGTCCACCGCTTCGAACGAGGCACTCGCCCGCCTCCAGGTCGAACTCGCGCAGGTCGATGCGACTCTCGCCGCCGCCGCCGGCGCTTCGCCCGCCGCACTCGCCGCTGCCGCCTCCTCCCTCCTCGGGCAGCCGGTCGCCGCCGCCGATGCGCAGGCCGCCCTCACCCTGAAGCGCGCGGCCCTCGCCGCCGCCACTGCCTCCTTCTCGAAAAGCGCCACCACGATTGCCGAATCCCAGCTCAATGCCGAGCAGTTGCGGCTCCTCGATACCGCCCGCGGCCTCCGCCAGGTGAAGGAAGAGTCCTACATCCGGCTCGCGAACGCGCAGGTCGCCGTCCAGAGTGCCGAGAGCCACGTCGATGCCTCCTACAGCTTCTCCGGCGGCCTTGCCGGCTCCCTCCTCGGCCGCATCGCCGTCGCTCTCGCCGTCACGATCGTCTTTGGACTCGTTGCGATTTACACTCTTGAGTGGCTGAGCCCGGCGCGCACCAGCAAGTGAGCCGGGTCCTGCCGGCTTCGCCCATGCGCATCGCTGAGATCAACGACATCGCCTCCGTCGCCTCCGAAATCGGGGCCGGCCTGCGCGCGCGCGGCCACGAGGTTACGCTTTTCCATCCGCGCCTCGTTGGCGCTTCCCTCCACCCCCAGGTCAAGCCGATCACCGCTCCCATCCGCGCCCTCGATTGGATGGACCTCATCCGCCGGATCCGCGCCGGCAACTTCGAACTCGTCCACATCCATTACGCCTACCTTGGCAACATCGGTTCGCTCGGCGGCTTCCCCTACATCCTCCACTGCCACGGGACGGACCTCCGCGGCGCCACCCCTGTCACGCGGCCGATCATCCGCAAAGCCCTGCGCGACGCCCGCCACGTCTTCTACTCCACGCCGGACCTGGAGTCCTACGTCGCCCGCGTCCGTGACGACGGTGAGTTCCTCCCGAACCCGATAGACACAACCCACTTCCGCCCAATCGTCCCCGCGCGCGAACGGCCCGGCGTGCTGATCTGCTGCGGCCTCACTGAGGTGAAGGGCGCCGGGCGCTTGCTAGCCGCCTGCCGGCAGCTCGCCGAAGAACGCCCCGATATCCGCATCACCGCCATCGGCGGCGGCGAGTACACCGCCGCCTTCCAGGCGCTCCCCAACGTCACCGTCGTCGCCCACCAGCCGCGCTGGAAGCTCCCCGGCCTCATCAATCAGCACGGCGTGGCCGTCGGCCAGGTCCGCCTCGGCAGCGCCGGTATGGCCGAACTCGAAGCCATGGCCTGCGGCCGCCCCGTCATCACCTGGTTCAACGAACTCCACGCCTACAGCGAAGTCCCGCCCTACGTCACCGCCGTCGATGGAGTCGAGGTCGCCAGCGCGATCAAGAACCTCGTCGACCAGCCCGAGATGCGCGATCTGCTCGGCGCCCGCGGCCGCGATTGGGTCGCGCGCCACCACGGCCTCGACCCCGTCGTCGACCGGGTGGAGGCCGTCGCCCGCGCCATAGTCGATGGGGAGCCTATCCCCGCAGCGGTCGCGGCCGCCTGATGCGGTTCGTCCAGGTCAACGACATCGCCTCCGTCGCCAGCGAGTTGGCAGTCGCCCTCCGCAAGCGCGGCCACCACGTCGATCTGCTCTACCCGAAGCTCCACGGCGCCGGCCTCCCGCCGCTCGGCAAGCTCGCCGTCTCCCCGCTCCGATTCGTCGATTGGATGCGGCTCGCCTGGCGCCTCCGCCGGGGCAACTACGACGCCGTCCATATCCACTATGCCTACCTCGGCATCGTCGGCCTCCTCGCCCGAGTGCCCTATGTCCTCCACTGCCACGGAGACGACGTCCGCGATGTCGACCGCCGCGTCTGGGCCCCGCTCATCCGCCTCGCCCTGAAGCGCGCCCGCCACGTCTACTACTCCACCCCGGACCTCCGCGAAGCGCTCATGCGCATCCGCCCCGATGCCGAGTTCCTCCCCAACCCGATCGACATCGAACAGTTCCACCCGTGCCCGCTGCCGCCGGATGCCGAGGATGTCCTCGTCGCCTGCGCCCTCGCGGAAAACAAGGGCGTGTCCAACATCCTCGCCGCCTGCCGCATCCTCGCCGGCGCCCGTCCGGAGGTCCGCGTCACCGCCGTCGCCGGCGGCTCCGGGACTGCCGAAGCCGAGTCCCTCCCCAACGTCCTCCTCCTCATGCACCAGCCGCGGGCCAAGCTCCCCTCCCTTATGGCCCGCCACCGCGTCATCGTCGGCCAGGTTTACCAGGGCGCCGTCGGCATGGTTGAACTCGAATCGCTTGCCTGCGCCCGCCCTGTCGTCGCCTGGTTCACCTACCCGGAGGCCTACGAGGAGCCCCCGCCGTTCGTGCAGGCGCTCACTGGCGAGGCCATCGCTGCCGCCGTCACCCGCCTCCTCGAAGACCCCGCGGAGGCTGCCCGCATCGGCGCCGAAAGCCGCGCCTGGGTCGAACGCCAGCACAACGCCGTCACCATCGCCGGGCGCATCGAGGCCCTCGCCATCCGTCTCTCGCGTTGACCGCATAGCCGCCCCTGCCTAGGGTGGAGCGATGACGACTCCTCCGGCCGCGCACGGCCGCCTCGATGCTTCCCCACTCGAGCTCCCCGCCCGCCCGCTGGTCTCGATTGTCATCCCCTGCCTCAACGAAGAGCACTACATCACCGCCCTCCTCGATTCGCTCGCAGCCCAGGACTATGGCGCCGATGGCATCGAAGTCCTCGTCTCCGATGGCGGCAGCACCGACCGCACCCGCGAACTCGTCCGCGAGTACCCCTCCCGCTTCGCCCGCCTCGAACTCGTCGATAATCCCCGCCGTATCACCGTCGCCGGGCTGAACGAGGGCATGGCTGCCTCCCGCGGCGATTGCTGGATCATCATCGGCGCACACAGCAAGGTCCGCGCCGATTTCGTCCGCGAATCCGTCGATGCCCTCCGCCGCACCGGCGCCGCATGTGTCGGCGGCCCCATCGAAACTATCGGCGAAGGCACTGCCGGCCTCGCCATCGCCGCCGCGATGTCCTCCCCCTTCGGCGTCGGCAACGCGAAGTTTCGCTACGCCGAAGAAGAAGGCGAAGTCGATACCGTCCCCTTCGGCTGCTATCACCGCAAGGTCTGGGATGTCGTCGGCCAGTTCGATGAAACCGTCGATGGCGCCGATGAAGACAGCTACAACCAGCGGCTCATCGATGCCGGCGGCAAGATCTGGCTCACCCCGGCCATCCGCAGCTCGTACTATCCCCGCCGCACCTTCAAGGCCCTCGCGAAACAGTACTGGGAGTACGGCGCCGCCAAGGGCACTCTCTTCCAGCGCGGGCGCCCGCTCCAGCCCCGCCACTTCGCTCCAACCGGCATGGTCCTCGGCGGCCCCGGGCTCTGGCTGCTCGGCAGGTTCTCGAAGCGCGCCCGCCGCCTCCTTTGGCTGTTCGCCGGCGTCTACATCGCCGGTGGCTCGGTCATGGCCGCCCGCGCAGCCTCCAGGAACGGCGCCAACCCGGTCCTCACCTTCGCCGCGATGGCCACCATGCATGCCAGCTACGGCGCCGGCTTCGCCGCCGGTTGGTGGCGCGAACGCAGCAGCACCCGCTAACCACCGGGAAGGCCTCGCCTACCCGAACTTCACCGCGGTCCCGGAAGCAGTCACCATCAGCATCTGCCCGCCGACTGTCTCGTAATCGATATCGATCGCGATCACCGCTTCCGCTCCCAGCGCCTCGGCCGCGCTCGTCAGCTCCTGCATCGCGATGTCGCGGGCGTTGCGCAGCTCTTTCTCATACCCGGAAACGCGCCCGCCCGTGATATTCCGGAACGCCGCACCGATATCCCGGCCGATGTTCGCGCCCAGGATGCTTTCGCCAGTGACAATCCCGAGGTATTCGCGCACCGGGCGCCCTTCGACAGTCGTGGTGGTAGTGAGCAACATTCGTGGTATCTCCAGCCGTGTGGTGCGCTCAAGTGTACGGCTCGCACAGTCTGGTCTGCGTTAGCCGCCGAATGCTTCCCCATCCCATCGCTCCCGGTGAGCGAACGCGGAGACGGGCCTGCGCTTCAACTTCCGCAGCTGCTTCACCGGCTTTCCGATCGGCATGACGGCACAGACCGCCATGTAGTCCGGCAGGTGGAGCAGCGCCTTCACGCGCGCCTCTTCGGCGATTGGCATGGTCGTCAGCACGCCCCCGAGGCCCTCGTTCCGCGCCGCCAGGAGGATGTTCCAGGCAAGTGGGTAGATCGAGGCGCCGCTCGCGATCCCCACCCGCGGCAGGTGCTGGTCGATCGAAGCGACCACGCGCAGGTCCACGCAAACAACGAGCACCACGGGCGCTCTCCGCACCGGCTCGGTCAACCCCGGGGGGATCGCCGTCGCCGCGATGGTCTCGGCCGTCACCTGGCTCGGCACAAACGTGTTCCATGGGTTCTCGCCCGCCGCCGTCTGCGCGGCATACCGCTGTGCCGCCGGCCTCGCGAGTTCCGAGAGCGCGTCCTTCGTGCTCTGCTCCCGCACCACGATGACGTGGCCGCCCTGCCGGTTCCCGCCGCTCGGCGCGAACCGCGCGTTCTCGAGGATCCGCGTGAGGACTTCGTCCGTTACCGGGTCAGGCGTGAATTCGCGCGCGGCAAAGGCCGTGCGCATGGCGTCGTACAGTTCCATGCCGCCGATTGTCTTGCGCGAGGGCCGCCGCTGTCGATGGACCTCGGGCTTCAGCCCGTAGGCGCGGGGCCAAGCGCCCGCTTCATGAGTTGCTGAAGTTGGTTGAACTGCCCAATCGGGTCCGATCCCGGGTACATCAGCTTCAGCAGTCGCGCCCCCCAGTAGAACGCCAGGAGCGCCTCTCCGAGCTGCTCTGGGTCGAACCCGGCCACGTCCTCGCCATACTGTCGTTGCAAGAGGTAGGCAATGCCGCTTCGCACCTGCTCCTGGTGCTCCCGGTACTCCTCTGCCGCGGCGAGGTCGCCATCGCGGACCGCGATGAGCATCTGCTCAAGGAACATCTGCGTGTCGATCGCTTCTTCCGCTGTATTGATCGCGGCGAACGTGATGCCCGCGAGTTCGTCGAAGGAGAGTTCCAGCGCGCCCGGGTTCTCCCAGGCGTGCTTGATCGCCTCGGCTGATTCGTTCATGCAGCCCTGGGCGAGCTGCTCTTTGTTCTCGAAATAGCGGTAGATGGCTCCAGGTGAACAGCCCGCAACCGAAGCGATCTCGGCCATCGTCGCGGAAGCGATTCCCTTCTGCGAAAAGACCTTTGTGGCCGCCGCCAGGATGCTCTGGCGGCGAGCCTCGAGATGCGCGTCGGATACCCGGGCCATGCTTCTACTTCGCCCCTACCGAAAACGTCGGCTGGAGGTGGAGTCTACCCCGGGCTACCTTGAGCGCACGCTCAAGCCGGTCGATCCGCAGGAGCTGCTCCCACTCGATCCGCCGTTCGATCGTGCGCGTCGCCAGCGCGAGGTCCGACTGCCGTGCCCTGAGCAGTTCTTCGTACATGGTCTTGTCCTCCTGAGTGAATGAATGACCATTCACTGAATGAATAGTCGTTCACTTTGCCGGCGAAGTCAACCCCCCGATGGTGAAGGTTTCGTGAACGTCGCCACAGTGCGCCTCGCCCCGGCCGCCGCACGCCAAAACGAGCACCCGTGGGTGCTCGTCAGGAAGTTGAACTGTGGGCTCACGCCCGGTTCGCGCGGTGGTGAAACGAACTGCGCCGGGGAGGCAGACCCCTAGTTGAGGCCGTCCTTCGCCACCGCAGGCGCCCGGTTCTTCGGCGTCAGGGCCGCACCGAGCCCCGTCAGGTCCTTCTGCGCCGGCCCCGGTCCGCTCCAGTTTGCGGTGTCGGTCGAAAGTCGCTTCGGGCCGACGAAGTAGAACTGGACCGTCCGGCCAGCCTTGCCGCAGCCTGCCTTCTGGGCGTCTGCCACGACATCGACGACGTAGACAATCCCGCTCGTGTCGTTGGCGGTTACGCCGTCGCCACAGACCGTCGCGGAAGAACCGTCGAGCACAATCGCAATCACCGTATCGCCCGGGCCGATGCCTGTCGGCACCTTGCCGTAGTAGGTCGTCGGTGGCGGAGGCGGGAAGTCGGCCGCCGAGACCAGGGCCGGCACTGCCGCCGCGGCAACGGCAATGGCGCCGAACCCGAGAAGAATCGCTCGTTTCATGGTGCCTCACTCGTGGGGCTCGAAGGCCCCCATTGCTTGCAGCGTAGGAGTGCCTTCTTATGCAGGCAAGGTGCGCGCGCGCTGTTGCCCGCCAACCTCTCCAACTGTTTACTGACAGTTTACAGCCGATGTGAACCGGGAGTGTCCGTGCCGGCAATTGTTTCCTTCCGAAAAACCATCGCTCCAGCCGCCCGCCCCCTGCGGCGCGCATTCGCCTTCGTCGGGCGTTCCCGCCGCCGGGCACGCTACCTCCGCGACGGCATCGAGGGGATCGCCATGGAACTCCGCCTCACCCCAAACGCCCACGTTGAGATCCTCCGCGAGTTCGGCGCCTCCGTCGGCAAGGACGTTTCAATCCACGGCCCCATCCACATCGTCAACGCCGGCAGTGACTTCTCCCGGCTCTCCATCGGCGACCGCGTCCACCTCGGCACTGATGTCCTCATCGACCTCGCCGGCGATGTCACCATCGAATCCGGCGCCACACTCTCCATGCGCTGCAACCTCGTCACCCACATGGATGTCGGACCAGGCCCGCTTCGAGACCGGCGCCCGCGCCAGCAGGGCCCGGTGCGCATCGGCGCCGGCGCCTACCTGGGCATCGGCGCCACGGTCCTCCACGGCGTCACCGTCGGCGAAGCGGCAACGATCGGCGCCCACGCCCTCGTCGACCGCGATGTCGCCCCCGGCGCCACCATGCTCGCCCCTCGCGCCCGCCTCTCCCAGGCCGGCGCCGAGTGACTCCCGAGGACGAGCGCCGCGGCCGCATCCTCATCCTCGGGCTCCCCTACTTCGGTGCTCTCCTCGCGGATGCCCTTGCCGGTCTCGGCTGGCGAGCCGAGTTCCTTTCCCATCCCGGCCGCAGCGCAGCCGGTTGGGCGCGTGTCGCGAAGGCCGCCGCCCGCGCCGATATCGTCTACCTCATCGGTTCCCGCATCGACCGCGCATCCCCCCAGGACCGCCTCCTCCGCCTGCGCCGCCGCCCGGTCGTCATCCACTGGGTCGGCACCGATGTCCAGATAGCCGTCGACGAGCACCGCCGCCACAACGTCTCGCTCCGCGTCGCCGAACGCCCCATCCACTGGTGCGATGCCCCCTGGCTGGTCGATGAATTGCGCACCATCGGCGTCGTCAGCGAGTACGTCCCCCTCCCCATCCCCATCGAAACCGCTCCCGCGCCGCCGCTCCCGGAAACCTTCTCCGTCCTCCTCTACTATCCCGTCGATGCCTTCGACCGCGAAGTGTTCGACATCGAAACCATGCTGCGCCTGCCCTCGAGTTTCCCGCCGCCCGTTTCGTCCTCATCCCCTCGCCGCCGGAGACGCTGCCGGCTCCCCTGCCCCGGAACCTCGAAGCCCGCGCCTGGGTCGATGACATGGAAGCCCTCTATCGAGAGACAACCGTCGTCGTCCGCCTCACCAGCCACGACGGCCAGTCGTTCATGGCCGCCGAGGCCCTCTCCCGCGGCCGTTACGTCATCTGGACCCACCCCATGCCCGGCTGCATCAAGGCCGAGGGTTTCGATGCGGTGACGAAGGCACTCGGCAGCCTGCTCAAGAAACACGATGACGGCGTCCTGAAGCTCAACACGAGCGGGCGTCGCGCCGCCCTCGAACGTTTCGGCAAAGGCCGCCCCCTCCGCGAACTCGATGAACGCCTCCGCGGCCTCTTGCGATAGTCCCTCGCCCGCCCGGCAGGTTGCACGCGCCTTTGGTAGAGTCCGCGCACCCCATCGCCCCGAGGAAAGACCATGGACGTTTCCTGGCAAGAACTGGCCCCCGATTTCCATCGCATCACCGGCCGCGTCGTCTGGTGCAGCGTCACCACCGTCGATGGCAAGGGCCGTCCACGCTCCCGCATCCTCCACCCGGTCTGGGACGGCGCCACCGGCTGGATCGCCACCGGCCGGGATTCCTTCAAGGCCAGGCACATCAAGCGCAACCCCTTCGTCTCCCTCAGCTACTGGGATCAGGAACACGAACAGGTCTATGCCGAGTGCAAAGCCAGCTGGGCCGATGACCAGGAGACCCGCTCCCGCGTCTGGGACCTCGTTAAGAACGCTCCGCCGCCGATCGGCTACGACCCTGCCCTGTTCTGGCAGGGCGGCCCCACCGACCCCGCGTTCGGAGCACTCCGCCTCGAACCCTGGCGCGTCGAAGTCTGGTCACTCCGCGAGATGATGCAGGGCAAACCATCCCGCGTCTGGCGCCAGTAACCAGCCACCCAACCCCCACGTTACCCCTCCCCGAAGCGGGCCAGCCATGGCCCGCGTGCTCCACCACGCCCGAGGCGGGCCAGTCATGGCCCGCGTGCGCTCCCCAACCCCGAAAGCCCCCCCACCGCGCCCCAACTCCCCTTCTCCCAGGCCTGGGAGAAGGGGCCGGGGGATGAGGGCCCAACTACTCCACCACGCCCGACGCGGGCCAGTAATGGCCCGCGTGCGCCCCCAAACCCCGAAAGCTCCCCATGGCACCACAGCCCCCCTTCTCCCAGGTCCGGGAGAAGGGGCCGGGGGATGAGGGTCGCGCGCCCCCCAACAGACTCGCGGGAGAAGGGGCCGGGACGGCCTCACCCCGCGCGCAAGCGCATCGTCACAACTTCCCGGTCGACTCCACCCAGCCGCCGCTTGTACTCCTCGTCCCCACGCAGGAAGTCGAATCGCTTGCCTCCCCGCTCGATGCTTTCGCGTATTGCCGAGGCCTTGCTCACCAGCCCTACGGCCAGCCGCGAAAACTCCGGGTCGTATCCGCTGTTGTAAAGGAACGTGGTGCCGGCGTGCTCGAACGAGAGCGTCATCGCCACCGTCACACCATCCAGCGTCAGCTTCGCCAGCCGCAACATCCCGAGTCCCGCGAAGGTCGTGGCCAGGTCCCGGAAGAACGCCTCCATTACCGGCGTCAGGAACTCGTCCTTGTCGCCGCGGCTCGCCCGCATCAGCCGGAACAGCGTGTCCATCTCGCCGGCAACCGCGCTCGCCTGTGCCGGGCTCGTGAACTCGACAGCGCCCGCGGCTTCGAAATTCCGCATCTTCCGCCGCAGCTCGTGCCGGTCATGCTTCGAAAGTCCCCCAACAAACGCTTCGAAGTCCCCCGGCAGGTCCACTCCCGGGCAGACGGCTTCGTGGCTTTCACTTGATTCCCAACCTCCCGCCTCGGCCGCCTCCGCCAGTGCGTCGCGCATCGGCGAGTCCTTCGCCAGCCCCCAGAACACCGCTCCCGGCGTGAGGTCCTCCCGAAGCCATTCCAGCACCCCGGCCGCCACCGCTGCCTCTTCGCCGCCGAGAGCCAGCGGACCGGCATAGTCCTGGACATTGTGGTCTCCGAGCTGCCGCGCTTCCTCCCGGTCCATATCCAGCGCCGCAACGCCGACAAGGTGCTCCCCCCGCCTGATCGACAGGAACACCGGCGAAGTCCCACTCCCAAAGTGGCGAAGCCACACCCGGTACCAGGCCGGGTGCTGAAACGGCGTCGCGTCGCCCACCGTCGCCCAGAGCGCGGCCCACTCCGCTTCCAGGGTGTCGAATTCCTCCGAGGTGATCAGGGGCGCGTCAGCCACGAGGGGATTTTCGAGCGCGCACCGCTGGATGTCGATGCGGCTCCCCGCGGCTCATACAGGTTCGCGAAGTCGGCCAAGGATCGTCAGCGCGGCTTCCGCCGGCCCGACGCTCTCCGTGTCGATGACCAGGTCCACCCGCCGGTTTGGCGCCACATGTGTCGCGAAGGCGCGCCAGACTGCCCGGTTCGCCTCGAGGTCGTCGGCGAGGTGGCCGCCCTGCGGGCGTCCCGCGGCGCGCCTGAGCGCCTCGACCTCGGAGACGTCGAGCCTCACAAAGAGGGTGCCCGGTTGCTCCCGCTGCAGTTCGTCGAGGAACTCCCGGTCCGAAAGCCCGGTCGACTCGAGGACCGCCGCCGATTCCGCCGAATCGATGAATGTCCGTATTTCGGCGTGGAGTCCGGCAAGCGCTGCTTCCTTGTTCGCGAGGAACTGCTGCCGGTCGCCCCAGGCTTCCAGGAGCCGCGGTTCCCAGTCTCGCCACGCCAGGCCGAGGCGGCCCAGCTCCGTACCAACGGTCGATTTGCCGCTCCCGGCCGGCCCAAGCAGCACAACCGCGCGCGCCATGCCACTAGCCTACGCGGCCGTCGAACCCCAACGGCATCTCGGAGCAACTCACGGCGTCACAGACCCTTCAGGAACCCGATCAGTGCCGCGTTCACCTCGTCCGGCCGCTCTTGCTGCACCCAGTGCCCCGCCCCCGGCACCAGCACAAGGTCCTTCAGGTTCGGCACGTTCTGCCGGATCGTCGCTTCCGGCGCAAACCCCCTCACCGGGTCCTTCTCCCCCGTGATGAACAGCGCCGGAACCGTCACTTTCGCGTTCCGCCACGCCCCCATCAGGTCCCAGTTCCGGTCCATATTCCGGTACCAGTTCAGCCCGCCTCGGAATCCCGCCGCCTCGAACTCGCCCACGAAGTACTCGAGGTCCCGCTGCTTCAGCCACGCCGGTAGTTCCTCCGGGTCGACCATACCGTCCATGAATTTCGTCGTCGCTGCCGGCCGCGGCGCTGCCATCTCTTCTGTGCGGACCAGGTCCCCGGAGGCCGAGAAATACAGCTTGCGGATCGTGGCGGTTACGTCCGCTTCCAGTTCGGCCTCTGCAACCCCCGGTTCCTGGAAGTAGAGGATGTAGAAGAAGTTCTCGCCGAAAACCATCTTCATCCCATCGGTCGGCTTGAAGTCGCCGCGAGGGCCATAGGGCACGCTCATCCCGACGACGGCCGGGAACCGGTCCGGGCGCAGGAGCGCGGAGTTCCACGCCACCGGCGCGCCCCAGTCGTGCCCGACGATGACCGCCGTCTCTTCGCCCAGCGCGTCCAGCAGCCCCACGATATCGCCCACCAGGTGAAGCTGCGTGTACTGGTCGATAGCTGCTGGTTTGTCCGTCTTCCCATAGCCCCGCTGGTCCGGCGCCACCGCGTGATACCCCGCCTCGGCCAGCGCCCCCAGCTGGTGTCTCCACGAATACCACGATTCCGGCCAGCCGTGGCACAGCACCACCAGCGGGCCGCTTCCCGCTTCAGCGATGTGCATGTTGATCCCGTTGGTTTGGATGGTGCGGTGAGTGATCTCTGGCATGGCGCGGCTCCATTGCGAAAGTAGTTCGGCAGTCTCCCACGCCTGCCCCGCCCGGCGCCACCACTTCCTCCCGGCCACCTGCGAAAGGCGTACCATCCTGCCATCGCCCTCCCGGAGGCCCCAACGTGTCTGTTATCTCCAGCGACGACATCGCGCTCGAAGACCCCCAGTCCTACGACTGGCCCAAACTCGTCGACGACCTCAACGGCCTCCTCCGCCTCAAGACCACGCCCATCGGCATGAAGATGTTCGCAACCGTCGAGGAAATGGCAGCCGTCCCCAGGCTCCGCCGCCCAAAGGATATCCACACCACCGACCAGATCGTGGCCCAGGCCGCTCGCCTCGGCTGGACGGTCGGCATCACCGCCGCGGACCTGGTGGGCGCCCAGTGCAGCACCGTCATCGGCCTCAGCCCACGCGATGACCGCTGGCTCTCCGGTAAGAACATGGCCGGTGTCTGGTTCGAAACTATCGAAGACTCCGCACAGCACCAGGCCGCGATGGATACCGTCCCCTTCGGCAAGTACCAGGCCATGGCTGTCTCGCCGCTCACCTCCGGCCGACTCAACCCGCCCGACATCTGCCTCATCTATGCCACCCCCGGCCAGATGATCATCCTCATCAACGGCCTCCAGTGGTCCGGCTACAAGAAGTTCGATTGGAGCGTCGTCGGCGAGTCTTCCTGCGCCGACTCCTGGGGCCGTGCCCTCGCCACCGGAGAGCCGAGCCTCTCGATCCCCTGCTTCGCCGAACGCCGCTACGGCGGCGTCCTCCCGGTTCCACGAAGAGTCGCTCTGTGGTGAACTTCTTCCCTGCATGCACCTCCAGGATGCATACGTGCCCACCCGGTTCGCCGCGAAGTGCGCCTACCTCCAGATGACCATGGGCAGCCACCGCCTCGGCCAGGGCCTCATCAACATCTGCCGCCACATCGTCCGCGATGGCCGCGAGTGCGTCGGCCCCTTCCTCGATGACACCGAGACAACCTGCGGCCTCTGGGAACCCAAGCCGAAGTAGCCTCCGCGCTCGAACGACACGTCATTGCTCGTTGCTCAGCACTCGTTGCTTAATTCGCTCATGCCAATTCCATCTGGTTCCGGCGGCGCCGCCGCTACCTACGAAACCGGCGTCCTCGTCGTTGGCGGCGGGATAGCCGGCCTCTCCACAGCCATCTCCGCGCGCCAGTCGGGCGCCGAAACCATCCTCATCGAAAAGGCCCCCATCGAGGGCCGCGGCGGCAACACCCGCTTCGCCGATGCCCAGATGCGCTTCCCCACGAAGCCGATGAATTCGGCCCGCGTGACTACTCGGTCGACGACATGTTCGAAGACCTCATGCGTATCTCTCGCGGCCGCGCCAACCCGGACCTCATCCGCACCCTCTGCGAAAACGCCCGCCAGACCGCCGAATGGCTCACCGGCATGGGCCTCGAATGGGAAAAGGGCTACCCCCACACCGCCGGCTACCGCCGCAGCCCCAGGTCCGGCGGCCAGGGCCTTGTCGACCTCCTCTACCGTCGCCTCGAAGGTCTCGGTGGAGCAGTCGCCTACCTTACCGGCGCCATCGACCTCATCGTCCGCACCGATGGCTCCGTCGCCGGCGTCCGCGCACGCGGCCCCGAAGGCATCACCGATATCTACGCCAGCGGCGGTGTCGTCCTCGCCTGCGGCGGCTTCCAGGCCAACGTCGAGATGCGCGTCCGCTATCTCGGACGCTTCGCGGACTCGCTCATCTTGCGCGGCAGCCGCTACAACACCGGCGAGGGCCTGCGCATGGCCATCGATGCCGGCGCCCAGCCGGCCGGCCAGTGGGGCGACTATCACTCCGCCGTCCTCGATGCCCGCTCCCCGAAAATCGAGTGCGGCGTCACCGCCCTCTACAACTACCAGATGGGCATCTTCGTCGACCGCCAGGGCCGTCGCTTCCTCGATGAGGGCGAAGACTTCCGCGACCACACCTACGTGAAGTTCTCCAAGTTTATCGTCGAACAGGCAGGCGGCGAGGCATGGTGCCTCTTCGACCAGAAGGCCTACCAGCGCGAGGAGTTCGCCCGCGCCTGGCGCCCCGTCGGCCCGCCGGTCGAAGCGAACACCCTTAAAGAACTCGCCGACGGCATGGAACTGCCCGCCGAGAACCTCATGGATACCGTCGCCAACTTCAACGCAGCCATCCAGCCCGGCGAGTACGACCTCGACCGTCTCGATGGCAAGCGCACCCTCGGCATCACTCCCCCGAAGAGCAACTGGGCCCTCCCGCTCGATTCTCCGCCCTACCTCGCCATCCCCGTCACTGGCGGCATCACCTTCACCTTCGGGGGCATCCGCTGCGATACCTCCGCCCGCGTCATCGATACGCGCGGCCAGGTGATGGAAGGCCTCTACGCCGCCGGCGAGCCCATGGGCGAAATCTTTTACTACAACTACCCCGGCGCCAGTTCCGTCATCCGTGGCGCCGTCTTCGGCAAAATCGCCGGCGCCCACGCTGCCGCCAGGTCTCCCGCGTGAATCTGCGTTTCTATCTGAATCCGGAAACCGGCGAGCCTCATGTCCTCGATCACGGCGTCACGGAGCATGAAGTCTGGGAGGTCATGACGGGGGTTCATGAACGCACCGCCGCCGAAAGCGGATCGCTAATTGTTGTGGGGCGAACGGCGGCAGGGCGATGGCTCAAGATCATCGTAGTTGTGGATTCCGCGCCAAATTCGTACTTTGTAGTGACAGCATATCCGCCACGCCCGCCAGCAATTCGGGCAATTAGGCGACGGCGCAAAAACCGGTGATGACCAAGCAACGAATGCCCGATGGCTGGGACGAACACCGGATCGCGGCCTTGGCACGTCATTACGACAGCCAAAACGCCGCCGACGAACTCGCCGAGCTGAAGGCCGGCTGGGAACGTGGTTACTCCACGCTTCAGGTCCCGGAAGAACTCGTCCCTGCCGTCCACGCGCTGATCGCGCACTACGAAAGCTTGAGATCAGCCGTCGCCTCGGCCTGAACCTTCATCGGCTGTCGTCCGTGAACTTCCTCGCCTCTTCTCCCGGTCGCCCGCTGTCCTCCGCCCCACCCACTGCCGATAACGAATACATGGCAATGTTCTGGCTCTGGGGGGTTCGCAACCTCTTCGTCGTACTCGCGGGTGCTGTCGCCTTCGCGGGCTACAAGGGTGTCGCCGATTGGTCGATCACCCTCGTCGTCATGCTCGCCCTCGCCCTCGTCGCCGAAGCCGGCAACCGCATCGGCCGCAGGTCGCTCAGCAAGCAGCGCCGCAAGCGGGCCGCCCGCGAAGCCCTTCGCTCCGCCACCGACCTCCGCGACCGCATGCGCACCCAGGAACAGCGCCGCGCCGCCTGAGAGCAGCAACGGACGGGATTCTCCTGCCCCGAGCCTCCTCGCGCCCCCGCTTCCCCTCCCCTCCCCCAGTTCACTGAGAGCACCGCGGGCGCTACCATGCATCTCCGCAGGCCTCGATAGCTCAGTTGGTAGAGCGAGCGATTCGTAATCGCTAGGTCCACGGTTCGAATCCGTGTCGAGGCTCCATCCGCCTTTCTCGGGCTCCTGGCTGGCCAACCAGCCAGCGCCGGACCGTTGATGACGTGTCGTGTATGTCCCCCTTCCGCCGGTCGTTCACGACATCGAAACGGTTGACACTGCCCCGTACGGCAGGTAGACATGTGCTTAAGGCTATACCTGCGTATAGCGAAGATAGGCCAATCCTATCGCCGTGCTGCGACGTACAGTCCGTAGCACACAAGAAAGCAGGGGGAATTCATGGCTGATAATTACTGGGATAACTACTGGCGCGAGCGCAAGAGCCGCCGCCGCTTCCTCGGCGGCGCTCTCGCAACTGGCGCCGGTGCGAGCGCTCTCGCGCTCGTGGGTTGCGGTGACGACGACGATGACGGTGGCGATAGCCTCGCCACCCCGACCGCGGGCGCCCAGGCGACCGCGACTCCCGTCGACCCGCTCGCCGGCGCCAAAAAGGGTGGCGTCTACAAGATCGACGTAGCCGGCGACCCGCCAACCCTTGATCCTTACGGCAACATCAGCTTCCTCACCAAGGGCGCTGCGGCCGCTCACTACAGTCGGCTCTATATGTACAAGGCCGGCCCCGGCATCGCCTACGGCTCCGTCCGTCCCACGCCCGATGCCGCCCAGTCCGCGGAAGCATCCCCGGACGGCATGAAGTGGACCGTCAAGCTCAAGCCGAACGTTAAGTTCCACAACCTCGCACCGGTCAACGGCCGCGCGATGACCACCGAAGACCTCAAGGTCAGCTGGGAGCGCGCCAACTCCGCGACCTCGACCAACAAGCCTTCGGCCGCAATGCCCGTCGATAAGGTCGAGTTCCCGGACGCCTCCACCATGGTCTTCACCATGTCCAAGCCGTCCGCCGTGTTCCTCGATGTCCTCGCCGACTCCAACATCTTCTACATCATGCCCAAGGAAGCCTTCGCGACTTCCGGCGGGTTCGATCCTGCCAAGATGATGATCGGCAGCGGCCCGTGGGTGTGGAACAAGTACGAACCATCCGTGAAGTGGCTCCGCGACCGCAACCCCGCCTGGCACAACGGCGGCACCGCCGGCGCCCCGTTCTTTGATCAGGTCGAGACCTCGATCATCCCGGAATACGCCAACCGCCTCGCCCAGTTCCTTGCCGGTAACACCGACTCTTCGGACGTCAACGCCGACGACCTTCCTTCGCTCATCAAGCAGTTGCCCAACGCTCGCATCGAAGCCCGAACTGGCCCAACGCTCAGCTTCACCTTCTTCGATCCCGAGGCGATCGCCTCCGGCTTCGCCAAGGACCCGCGCGTCCGCCAGGCCATCTCCATGTCCTACGACCGCGATGCCCTGATGGAGCTCGGCTACAACGTCAAGA
Source organism: Candidatus Amarobacter glycogenicus (assembly GCA_016719395.1). GTDB lineage: Bacteria > Chloroflexota > Dehalococcoidia > Tepidiformales > Tepidiformaceae > Amarobacter > Amarobacter glycogenicus. Next base: position 168,878 of record JADJZF010000004.1, read on the forward strand.
AGCTCCGCGACGCCGGCCTCAAGGTCGAGACCAAGTGGCACAACCTCATCCCCGCCGGCGAAACCGCCTGGTGGGTCGACCCGACCGGCCCCGAGATGGGCGATGCCGGGAAGTACTTCAAGTACAACCCGACCGAGGCCAAGGCCCTCCTCAGCGCCGCCGGCTTCCCGAGCGGCCTCGAGACCACCTTCCAGTACACCGCAAACCGCTACGGCAAGCTCTTCAACGACATCGCCGAAGCAATGATCGCCTACCAGACCGCCGTCGGAGTCAAGTCCACCACCGACGTCCAGGACTACAGCTCCAAGTACATCACCCAGACCTTCCTCGGGAACTTCAAGGGCATCGCCTTCGGCTATGAGACCCCCTTCCCCGAAGCTGGTTCGTACCTCACCCGCTTCTTCACCGACAACCCGACCAACCACAGCCGGATCAACGACCCGGCCATGCTCAAGATCGCCCAGGATGCGGCCTCCGAAGTCAGCGAAGAGAAGCGCAAGGCCCTCTTCGTCCAGGCCCAGAAGCTCAACGCCGAGAAGATGTTTTACATCCCGAACGTCGCCGGCGCCGGCACCGGCTGGACCGCCAACCAGGCCAACATCCGCAACGCCACCGAATTCGTCACGAAGGCCTACGGCGGCTACGCCGAGACCGTCCCATTCCGCTGGAAGGGCTAAGCCTCCAGCCCAGGCGCTCATAACAAACCCGGGGGCGCATCCGCGCCCCCGGGTTTGCGTCCAAACGAAACTCGGGAGCCTTTCATGCAACGCTATATCGCGCGCCGCCTCCTCCTGATGATCCCGACGCTCCTCGGCGTGACTTTCGTCGTCTTTGTCATGGTCCGCGCCGTCCCGGGTGACGTCATCGACCAGATCCTGGGCGACTTCGGCGCCGGTGACCGCGAGACCAAGGAGGCCCTCCTCAAGGAGTACAGCCTCGATGGAAACATCGCCGTCCAGTACGTCAGGTGGCTTGGAGACCTCGCCACCTTCGATTTCGGCAAGTCCATTATCAGCAATCGGTCGGTCCTCAGTGAACTCCAGAATCGCCTGCCCGTCACACTCGAGCTGAGCCTCCTCGCCATCTTCTGTTCACTGGCAATCGCCCTCCCCGTCGGCATCGTCTCGGCCATCCGCCAGGACACCATCATCGACTACGTCTGCCGGAGTTTTGCCATCTCCCTGCTTGCCGTCCCCGGTTTCTGGGTCGGGCTCATGCTCATCACCATGGCCGGCAAGTACTTCACCTGGGGTGTCCCTCCCAAGAACTACATCGAGTTCACGGCCGACCCGATAGGCAACCTGAGGATGCTTGCCATGCCGGCAATCATCCTCGGCGCCGGCCTCTCCGGAGGCGTGATGCGCTTCACCCGCTCCACCATGCTCGAAGTGCTCCGCCAGGATTACGTCCGCACGGCCTGGTCGAAGGGCCTCCGCGAGCGCGTCATCATCACCCGCCACGTCATGCGGAACGCACTCATCCCGGTGGTCACCGTCGTCGGCCTCCAGCTCCCTATCCTCGTTGGTGGCACCGTCATCATCGAGACCGTCTACTCCATCCCCGGGATGGGCCGCTACTACGTCGCCTCGGTCAACCAGCTGGACTACCCGGTCATCCAGGCGATTAACGTCATCGTTGCCCTTGTAGTCGTCTTCGCCAACCTCGGCGTCGACCTCATCTACTCGGTCCTCGACCCACGGATCAGGTACAGCTAATGGCCAGCAGCACTGACGCCCTCGTCCTCGAACAGTACGCCCTTCGCCGCGAAAAACCGTTCCATGAACGCATTCGCGCCGGCCTCTGGCGATTCATCACCAAGAAACCACTCGGTGCCTTCGGCGGGTTCATCGTCATCATGTTCCTCCTGATGGCGATCGCCCCGGCGATCTTCGCGACACACGACCCGAACCCCAGTCCCCCGCCGATCCTGGAGCGTCTCCAGGGCCCTTCGGCCGAACACTGGTTCGGCACCGACCAGTTCGGACGCGATGTCTACAGCCGCATCATCTACGGTGCCCGCACCTCGATGGTCATCGGCTTCCTCGTCGTCTTCGTCAGCGCCTCGCTCGCCTCAGTCATCGGCACCGCCTCCGGCTATTTCGGAGGCTGGTTCGATATCATCGCCCAGCGCGTCGTCGACGTGGGAATCGCCCTCCCCGGTCTCATCTTCATCATCCTCGTGGTAACCACGCTCACCCAGTTCCCACCACAGTTCATCTCAGACATCTTGCACCTGAACCCATCGGGTGAAGTCGTCTTCCGGATAGCCGTGGCCCTCGGTGTGCTGGTCTCACTCGGTTCATCGCGCGTCATCCGCGGGTCCGCTATCTCGGCGAAGCAGAATGTCTACGTCGAAGCAGCCCGTGTCGTTGGCGCAACCGACTTCCGGATCATGGTCAAGCACATCTTCCCGAACGTGTTTGCCGTCGTCCTCGTCTCCGCCTCCATCCAGGTTGGCGGCGCCATCCTCACGGAATCGTCGCTCTCCTTCCTCGGCTACGGCGTCCAGCCCCCAACTCCCAGCTGGGGCCGCATGCTCAACGAGGCGCGCGAGCAACTCACCCGCCACCCGCACCTGGCGGTCTTCCCCGGCGCCGCCATCTTCCTCGCCGTCTACAGCTTCAACATGCTTGGCGACGCCCTGCGCGACGTGCTCGACCCGCGCCTCAGGGGTTCTCGCTAATTGCAAAAACCGCGGATTGCTCGCCGAAACGCTCGCAGTCAGCGCCAGTTATACGTAAACTCAATCAACGGGCCCCGGCAAGGGGCCCGGAGTGTGTCTGCCATGCCTATCGTCGTCGTCGTCGGCGGGCAATGGGGCGACGAAGGCAAAGGCCGTATCGTTGATCTCCTCGCCCGCAAAGCCAAAGTCGTTGCCCGTTACAGCGCCGGAAACAACGCCGGCCACACCATCGTCAATGAGCGCGGCGAGTTCAAACTGAACCTCGTGCCCGCCGGTATCTTCTACCCGGAGAAAACCTGCGTCATTGGCAACGGTGTGGCCGTCGATCCCGGCGTCCTCCTCGGTGAGATCGAGGGCCTGCAGGCCAAGGGCATCGATACCAGCAAGCTCGTCCTCAGCGACCGGGCCCAGCTGGTCATGCCCTGGCACATCGCGCTGGACAAGCTCGATGAGGCTTCCCGCGGCGCCACCGCGATCGGCACCACGGGCAAGGGCATCGGCCCCTGCTTCGTCGATAAGGTGGCACGCCGCGGCATCCGCGTCGCCGACCTCCTTCGTCCCGAAGACCTCATCCCCCGGATGAAGAACTCGCTCGACTACGCCAACCGCGTCATCACCGGCGTCTACGGCGGCGAGCCCATCGATTTCGACTCCTGCTACCAGGCCTACCACGACTACGGCCTGCGGCTCTCGCCCTACATCGCCGATGTCCAGGGCGTCGTCTTCGATGCTCACCGGCGCGGCGAGTACGTCCTCCTCGAAGGCGCCCAGGGCTCCCTCCTCGACCTCGACCACGGGACCTACCCCTACGTCACCTCAAGCGTTCCCAGCAGCTCCAGCGGCGGCGCGGCTATCGGCGTGGGCATCGGCCCCACCGATATCCAGCGTGTCGTCGGCGTCTTCAAGAGCTACTGCACACGCGTCGGCAATGGTCCCTTCCCCACCGAACTCTTCGACGATGTCGCCGCCACCCTGCGCGACCACGGCAAGGAGTTCGGCCGCGGCGAATACGGCACCACGACTGGCCGCCCTCGGCGCATCGGCTGGCTCGATGCCGTCGCGGCTCGCTACAGCGTCCGCTTCAACGGCCTCTCCGCGCTCGCCCTCACCCGCCTCGATGTGCTGGACAACATGCCCACCATCAAGATCTGCACAGGTTACGAACTCGACGGGAAGATCATCAGTTCGTTCCCGTCGCGCGAGTCCACCCTCGAACGAATCAAGCCGATTTACGAAGAGCTCCCCGGCTGGATGACGCCGACGACCGAAGTCCGCACCTTCGATGACCTTCCTCCCCAGGCCCGTGCCTTCATCAAGCGCGTGGAAGAACTCCTCGAATGCCCCGTCGACCTGATCTCCGTCGGACCCAGCCGAGAACAGGCCGTCATCGTCAACCCCATCTTCTAGGCTTCTTCGCCGTTGGAGCTTGTCCGCGTGCTTCCGGCGAGGTGGTCCGGTCGTCCGTGCCCGAAGTGGCCCTCTCGAAAGAGCCACTTGCACGTCTACCCTGCGGCTCATGACCGCACCCGCCACCCTCCAGCCCGTCCAGCCCGTCACCCTCGAGGGCGAACACGTCCGCCTCGAACCGCTCTCGATGGCCCACGTCGATGCGCTCGTTGCCGCCTCTTCCGAAGACCGGTCGAACTACCAGTGGACCTTCGTGCCCGAGGGCGAGGACGCGACCTGCGAGTACGTATCCGCCGCCCTTGAACTCGCCGCGCGCTCCGCCGCTGTGCCCTTCGCCACGGTCCACCGCGCCACCGGCCGGGTGGTTGGTTCTACTCGCTTCGCGAACTTCGAGTTCCTCGGCTGGCCGCCCTCCAGTCCCCACTACCGGGGCGAAGGCGTCCCCGATGGGGTTGAGATCGGCTGGACGTGGCTCGCCGCTTCCGTCCAGCGCACCCCGGTGAACACCGAGGCCAAGTGGCTCATGCTCCGTCACGCCTTCGCGTCCTGGGGCGTCCGTGTCGTCCGCCTCAACACGGATCGCCGCAATGTTCGTTCCCGGGCAGCCATCGAGCGCATCGGAGGCAGGCTCGATGGCGTCATCCGGGCCAACCGCGCCGCCTCCGATGGCGCAGTCCGTGATACCGCCACCTACTCCATCATCGAGAGCGAATGGCCCGCCGCCGATGCCGCGCTGCGCGCGCGCCTCGCCTGAGTCGAATCCGGCCTCCGCGTGAGCCGCGAAAGCCATCCCTGGCGGCCGTTCAGGCGCTCTGCTTCGGCCGCCAGCTGGAGCTGGAGTATCTCCGCCCGCCGTTCGGCGAGCAGGATGCTTGCGATGTACTCGGTCAACATCTGGTCGGTTCCTCCTTCTGGGGGTCACTTCGAGCGTCGCTCCCCCGTGTAAACGTCGTGTGGCCGCCCGATGAACGGCGCGTGAATCCCGCTCCCCCGGTAAACACGCCTGCCGTCGCCCTTTCTGAAGCTGGCACCTCGCCCATGCGCCTTCGAACCGCCGAAGTGGCCCTATTCCCTCGCGCGTTCCGGACATAAACTCCAACCACTCACCGAGTAGTCTGCCGCCCAAAGCGCGCGACAAGGAGTTCGTCCCCCATGTCTCAAACCGGTACCTGGGCGGTCAAGGTCGGCCTTGCCCAAATGCTCAAAGGCGGCGTCATCATGGACGTCGTCACACCAGAACACGCCCGCATCGCCGAAGAGGCCGGCGCCTGTGCCGTCATGGCCCTCGAGCGCGTCCCCTCCGACATCCGCAAGGACGGCGGAGTCGCCCGCATGAGCGACCCGGAGATGATCCTCGGCATCATCGATGCCGTGACCATCCCCGTCATGGCGAAAGCCCGCATCGGCCACTTCGTCGAAGCCGATGTCCTCCAGTCCCTTGGCATCGACTACATCGACGAGTCCGAAGTCCTCACCCCCGCCGACGAGACGCACCACATCGACAAGCACCAGTACAAGGTCCCCTTCGTCTGCGGCTGCCGGAACCTCGGCGAAGCCCTCCGCCGCATCGGCGAAGGCGCCGCGATGATCCGCACCAAGGGCGAAGCCGGCACCGGCGACATCGTCGAAGCGGTCCGCCACATGCGTACCGTCCAGGACGAGATCCGCCGCATCCGCAACATGGCCGACGACGAGATCTACACCACGGCGAAAGAACTCGGCGCCCCGCTCGAACTCGTCCTCCAGGTCAAGCGCGAAGGCCGCCTTCCGGTCGTGAACTTCGCGGCCGGCGGCGTCGCTACTCCGGCTGATGCCGCCCTCATGATGCGTCTCGGCGCCGATGGCGTTTTCGTCGGCTCGGGCATCTTCAAGTCCGAAAACCCTCCGCTCGTCGCCAGGGCGATCGTCGAAGCAACCACCCACTTCAACGACGCCGAGGTCATCGCCCGCGTCAGCACCGGCCTCGGCAAGGCCATGCCCGGCATCAGCGTCGCTTCCCTCCCCGAAAAGGAACTCCTCGCCAGCCGCGGCTGGTAACGTCGCTCTGGCATTCACTCTCGAAGCCCGGCCCCGAAACGGCCGGGCTTTCGTTTGCAAACGGGGAGCCCTGCACTACCGCTCTCCCGGCCGATAGACCCCCGCCTCCCGCTCGCCAACAATGGATCAGTGGCAGCCTCGCAGAACCTCCGGTCCCAGCTCGATCCCGTCCTCAAGCTCCTCTTCGAAGGCGCCGCCGACGGCTCCTGGCGCAAGTGCGTCGTCACCCCATCGCGCCAGGCCGCGAAGTACGTGCCCTGGGACAGGCTTGTCGCCCAACCGATTCGCCTCTCCCGCGGACCCGCCGTGAAGGTCGTCACCCGCGAAGGTGCGCGTGAGTCCACCGCCACCATCACGCCGGAACAGTGGCCTGGCCGTCTCGAAGAGGCCCTGGAAGCAGGCCCCTGCAACCTGGACGTCCTCACCATCGAATACGACTGGCACGCCCGCCGCACCCGTGATGGCCGCTGGCTGGTCACGCGTGCTCGCCCCTCGCTGCCCGCACCGGCCACGCCGGCGGCGGCCGAGCCCCCGGGCCACGACCGCGTCCGCCGCCATCCCCTCTCCTCGAACAACGAGCGCGTCCGCGACCTCTTCATCGAAACCGGCCTGTACGGCAAGAACGGGCAACTCCTCGGCGAAGCTGCGGCCAAGCACCGCCAGGTCCAGCACTACATTGAACTTCTCCGCCACCTCCCGGTTTGGGATCGGCCCGGCGAAGTCCACGTCGTCGATGCAGGTTGCGGCAAGGCCTACCTTAGCCTCGCCCTTTGTCTCTGGGCCGAGCTCAATCGTCTCCCGGTGCGCCTCACCGGCGTCGATAGTTCCCCGGAGGTGATCGCGACCGTCCAGGGCATCGCCAATCGTGTCGGGTTCGCCAACGCGTCCTTCGAGGCCGCCTCCATCGAGCAGTACGCAGCCTCGCCTGCCGGTCCCGTCGACCTCCTCCTCAGCCTCCACGCCTGTGATACGGCCACCGACGAAGCCCTCGCGGCCGGCGTGCGGCTTGGCGCGAAGGCGATTGTCCTCGTTCCCTGCTGCCACCAGGAACTCTCCGACCAGATCGCTGCGGGCGCCAAGGCCGGCGCCCTCCCCGCTTCCGCGCATTGGCAGCCCGCATTGGCGAAGGGTCTCCTCCAGCATCGGCTGGCGGATGTCATCACCGATTCCCTCCGCGCCGCCGCCCTCGAGTCCCTGGGCTACCAGGCCGACGTGCTGGAGTTTGTCTCGCCCGAAGCCACCGCCCGCAACCTCATGATTCGCGCGGTCGCCACCACGGCTGCCGCCTCCCGCCGGCGTGACGCCTACGCGCGGTATCGTGCCCTCGCGGACGAATGGGCGGTCGCCCCTTCCCTCGAGCGGCTTCTCGGTCCGCTCTGGCCTCCTCAGTAGCCATCGCCAGGCCGCGGACGCCGCCGGCGCCTTACGGCGAGCAGCTAACCGCGACGGATGAAACCGTCCCCGTCCGTTCGCTGCACTCCCGCTTGCTCGTGTCCACTACCACTCGCCCGGCAGAATTCACTCCAACCGGGTGCCGGTCGAGGTTCCTCCCGTCCGCGTCCAGCCGCGTCCCGGCGAGATCGTAGACCGCCCCGAAACACGCCTCGCGGAACACCGACGTCGTTCCTTCGGCGCCGGCGCTCAGGCGGCTCCTGAGCGTTTCCGCGGGGATGCCCGTGGCAGCCTCGTTGATCGCCACCAGCGCCACCCTGCACCGCCGCGATCGCGCGCTTCGGTTGGCCGCATCCATGTCCGACAGGGCCACAAACTCCCCGTTCCGGAGCCGCACGAGGAAGATGTTGTCATCGCTCAGATATTCGACGTAACCCACGTCATACGCTTCGGCCGGCTCGAGTGTCAGTCTTCCGCTGTTGGCGCCGGAATCCAGGAAGACCACGACGAACGTGAGGACACCGGCGATTGCCACCGCGACGGCCGCGGCCAGGAAGCATCCCAGCGCTACCGGCGGGCGGGTTGTCGCTGGGCCGTCGAAGCTCACCGGCCCAGCGTCATCGAAGCGGCTGCTGCCCCGCCCGGCCCGGCGATCATCCGCTGCCTGCGCGCCTGGATTGCCGCCTCGCCGCCGTTCAACGCCTGCGCGACCACTTGTTCCACCGCCGAATCGAGCCCCCCGGGCGCGGCCACCAAGTCCACGAGCCCCCAGCGCAGGCCCGCCGGCGCATCAATCGGTTCGCCCGTGAGGATCATCGCCGCGGCCACTCCCGGCGGGACCCGTCGAGGCAGTGTCTGCGTCGCCCCCGCACTTGGGATGTACCCGAGCGATACTTCCGGCACCGCGAACGTCGCTCCGTCGGCCGCGATTCGCACGTCACAGAGCAGGGGGAGTTCCAGGCCCGCTCCGAAGCAGTACCCGTGCATCGCCGCAACCGTCGTGCACCGGTGGTGCAACAGCGCATCCCAGACATCCCGTTCATGCCGGGCTTGCCGCGCGGCCATCACCGAAGGGGCCGTCCCAAACTCCGAGATGTCGGCCCCGGCGCTGAAACACCGCCCTTCGCCCTTGAACACGATCACCTGCACTTCGGGGATATCCCGGCACGCGCCCAGGTGCTGCCACAACAGGTCGCGCATCTCCATGTTGATCGCGTTGAGCCGCTCCGGCCGGTTCAACGTGATCGTCGCCACGCCGCGCGAATCGATATCGAGCAACACCAGGTCCATCGCCCAGAGTCTACCCCACGGTCACGCCTGCGAGGCCCCGGCGGCGGTCGGCAGGCCTGGGAGAGTGCCCGGGGCGGGGGGTAGTCACGCCCCAGGCGGCTCGGGCAACGGCGCCGCCTCGAACCGGTCCAGGACCTCGTACGCTTTCAGGTCCGTGATCGCGCTCAACGAGCGGTACAGCATCTTCGACACCAGGGCCGCGCCGCGCTCGTTCGCCAGGTCGATGCTGCCGGCGGAGGTCACCGGGTACGTCAGGCAGTACATCGTCGCTATCCGGTAGTCGTCCCAGCACCGGTCAAACGTGTAGTCCTGCACACCGTTCGCAGCGAGCGCGCGGTGGTACTCCCGCACCAGCGATTCTTCGTTCGCCGCCCGGATCGCCGGGTCAACGCTCTGGCTCATGAAGTACCCGATGTCGTACGGACCCCGCGCCTTGATCGCGATCTGCCAGTCCACCAGCGTTACCGGGCTCGAGTTGTCCGGGCTTCCCCAGAACACGTTGTCGAGGCGCAGGTCGCCGTGGCAGAGCGTCACCGGCGCCGCGGCGAAGTTGTCCTGGATGGGGTTCATGCGCGGCAGGAACTTCCCCGCCATCTCGATCTGGGCGCCGGTCATCCGGTCGCCGAACTTCTCCACTGCCGGTTCGAGCGACTGTGCGTACGCAAGCGCCGACAGCTTGAGCATCGGGGCGTTGCCGTACGGCAGCCACTCCAGCGTCTCGAGGTCCGGCGAGCCCCACCACCGCGCATGGAGCTTCGCCATCTGGTGCATCAGCACCAGGCACTCCTCCGCGCTCGCCCCCGCCACCTGGTCCCCCAGTTGGAGCCCGCCCAGGTCCTCCATCAGGATCACGTACCGGACGTTCTCGGGGTCCCGGCCCGTGAAGTAACTGTGCGCCGTCCGGACCCCGATCCGGTCGCCGACTTCGTCGTAGAACCGCACTTCCTTTTCGTAGAACCCCAGCATCTCCGCGATGCCGCGTCCTCCCGGGTCGGCAGTCGGGATCTTGGCGATCAGGGTCTTTGGCGCAGTCGATCCGCCGGTGCTGTAGGCCGGCGTCAGCCGCGCCAGCTCGCCCAGGATCCCGACGCCCTGGCCGATCGTTACCTTCTCGATCGCCGTTACCGTGCACTCGCCGGCCTTGCCCCCGGCCCTCAGCGCGGCCGTGAGCCACTCAGGCGTGATGTCGTCCATGGTCACGGGGACTGCGGGTGCGCTCATAGTGGCCTCCGGCGCGATGCGGTTTTTCGATTTACAACTCGGGCTCTGGTGCCTTCGTCGGGTTCCGCAGTTCCACCCAGAAGAGCGCAACCACGAGCGAGAGTGCGGCCAGCCCGAGGCAGACGCCTCCGAGTACTGAGAGCACATCTTGGGTGGTCGCGCTGGGCTCCGCCTCGCGGTCCACCATGATGTCGGCCGCGGCGAAAATCGCCGCCAGCAGCAGGAACCCGATGCCTGCCGCAAGAGGCTCGCCTTGCTTTCGTGCCAGCAGGTGCCCGGCGGCGATCGCGCCAATCACGAGGATGGGGATGACTGTCACGAGCCACTCGCGGTGGTTCTCCCAGCTGTCCCGAACGGAGAACAACAACGCGGTGAACCCGATCGCCAGGGCGATGCCGGTGATCGTGCCGGCCCAGTGCTTCAGCAGGTCGCTACGCGGCGTCGCCGGCGCTGCCGGGCGGTTGCTGCGGTCGTGCAGGAAAGCGGCCTTCTCGGTCTCGACGGGGGCTGGGATGCTCAAGTTCGCCATAACCCGCGAATTGTGGAGTGCGGGGCCGCCACAGGCAATCCATAGGTTGCTTGTCGCTTCCCCGGGAGTACCCGGGCGAGGCCCGGAGCGCTAGGCTTCTCCGCAGATGACCGCAGCAGTCGCCGAACTCTCTCTCCTCCCGCCAGGCCCACTCGATGAGTGGCTGCCCGCACGGCTTGAGTCCATCCTCGCTGCCGCCACCGCCCGCGTCGTGTTGATCGATGCCGCTGGCGCCCCGCCGGACGCCGTTCTTTCGGCCGCGTGCCTGCGGTCCCTCCTGCTCTTCGAACTCCCGGTCGTCTTCGCCTTCGAAGGTGCCCTTGCGGGTGGCCTCGCGGAGATAGCGCTCGCCGCAGACATCCGCGTCTGCTCGGAAAGCGCCTCCCTGCGCGGTCCGCTCGCTTCCAGTGCCCGCGTCCGCACCCTCGCCGATGAAGGCACCGCGCTGGCCCTCTTCCTTGGCCGGGAGGCACTCAGCGCGGATGCGCTCCTCGCGGCGGGCCTGGTGAGCTCGTTGGCGCCCGCCGGCCAGTCTCTCGCCGAAGGCCGCCGTGTCGCCGCGGTCGTCGCTTCCCGCGGCCCAATCGCAACTCGCCTCGGCAAGGAAGCCATCTGGCGCGGGTTGGCGCAGCCCCTCGATCAGGCGCTCCGTTTCGAGACCGATTTGACCTTGCTGTTGCAGACGACGAAAGATCGCGCGGAAGGGGTTCGAGCGTTCTTAGAGAAGAGAGCCCCGATTTTTACAGGTGAGTGACAAATGATTGTGATGCTGGAGGAGCCAGAGGCCTGGTCGCTGATGATGCTCGTCAGCGCCGTGGCCGTGGACAATGCCGATCTTTCCGACGATGGAAAGGAAGCCATTCGACGCTGGCGCAGCGACCGCCCCGAGGGCTCGCCCGCTCTCGCCAAACTAACCGACGACCTCAACAAGGCCATCAACGCCCACCTCGATGCGAAGTTCCTTCGCCGCGTGAAGAGCAAGGGCTGGTACGAGACGGTGAAGAAGTAATGGATGTCCGATTTACCGACGACGAAATCGCCGAGGCCCTGACCGTCCTCGTGAACCGCATGGCCGATGAAGCCGGCTTGCCCGACAAAGACCGCGCGATGCTCAAGCGCTGGCGCACCGCCAGGATGAAGCTCGGCAGCGATGGCATGCAGGAACTCGTCGACAAGACCAACGAGGATTTCGCCCAGATGATGGTCCGCCGCGAACGCAGCCAGATCCAGAAGCACGACTGGAACGACTGACAGCCGCCGCTACGCTGGCCGAGGACCGTTTCGTTTGCGGCGTCTCCCGTTGGACTTGTCGTTTGTTAACAAAAGTGTGAGCATCCCCGCGCCTCGGGGGTGCTCACATGTCCGACTCGTCCATCTTCGCATTCGATGATCCGGCCGACGCTCAGCGGCTCTGGTTCCGCGATCCGCTTCACGCTCCCCGTGCCCTGCCGCCCCTCAATGCCGCTTTCTGGGGTCGCTTCTCCGGCCTGGCCAACCGGCTCGAACCCAGGACCATCCACGGGTTCGTCTACTTCTCGCCGCTCTCAGTCCCGCGGACTGCCCCGCCGCCACTGCCGCACGGCCAGGCGGCCGAGAATTGGCGCACGCTCTACCTCCCTGCCGTCGAACGCGCCTACGAGGCAATCCTCGCCCCGGACTACGCCGCCCTCACCGCGCTCGAACTCGTCACTCTCTTCGCCGACCAGTTGGCGCAGGCCGTCCCGGCGATGGCCAACACCATCGTCGCAGCCGTAGAACTCTCACCCGACGCAGAGCGCCTGGCCAATCTCCTCGAATCCCGCCTCGGCGATGAAGGTCCGCTCCTCAGTGCCACCATCCTCCACGGCGGTGACTCGGAAACGGCTTCGCTCGGCCGCGGCGTCCGCCAGCTCGCCGATGCCGCCCGGGATTCTGCCGGCGTCCCCGCGCTCCTCGCCGAGTCCCGCTTCGAAGCGGCCCTTGCCTCCACCGCCGAGCCCTGGGCAGGAGCCCTCAGGAGCTTCCTCAGCGACCACACCGACGAAATCGCCCTCTGGAGCGAGATCCATCTCCCCGCCTGGAACGAAGATCCCGTCCCACTCCTCCGTCTCGTCGCTGCCACCCTCAACTCTCCCGAACGGGACGCTTCCACCAGCGCCGAGGATGCGGTTGCGACCGTCCGCGCCAGGCTCGCCCCCGAGGACCTTCCCGAATTCGAAGCCGACCTCGCCCTCAGCCGCGACTACGTCCCCGTCATCGAGCACCGCGCGCGCTGGCAGCTCAAGTTGCTTGGCTCCTTCCGCCGTCCCCTGCTCGCCCTCGGCGAAAAGCTCGTCGCCCTCGGCGTTGTCGCCGTCCCGGACGATGTTTTCTTCCTTAATCCCGGGGAACTCGAGCCCGCCGCCGCTGGCGAGGATATGCGCTCTCGCGTCGCCGGCCGCCGCGCTCGGTGGCAGGAAGACCTCGCACTCGATCCGCCCCTCTTGCTCGGCGTCCCCGTCCCATGGGAGATGCTCGGCGCCCTGGATCCCATGCTGAAGCGGATCTTTGGCGCCGTCCGCGTCGCCGCACCGAGCCAGGCTGTTGTCACCGGCATCGCCGCCAGCAAGGGACTCGCTCGCGGTCCGGCGCGTGTCGTCCGGTCTCTCGGGGAAGCAGAAGACCTGCAGGATGGCGACGTTCTTGTCTGTATCACGACGTCGCCGCCCTGGACTCCCTACTTTGCCGTTGTCTCCGCCGTCGTCACGGATTCCGGTGGAGTTCTCTCCCACGCCGCCATCGAGGCCCGTGAATACGGCATCCCGGCCGTCGTGGGCACCCGCGACGCCACCCGCAGGATCCCCGAGGGCGCCATCGTCACCGTCGATGGTGCCGCCGGCACCGTAACCATCGAAGGCTGAACGCGGCAACGTACACTCGTGACACCATGACGGAGATTCGAGTGCTCGTCGCAGGCTCCGGCCGCATGTCCCGGGAGGTCGCCGCCGCCGTCCGCGCTACCCCGGGCATGTCTCCGGTCGGCTTCGTGCGCGCCCCGGGTCCAGGGCAGCGTGCGCAGCGAGTACAATCAACGCCTATGACTGATACCCGCGTCCTGGTCTCTGGTTCCGGCCGCATGGGTCGCGAGGTTGCCGCGGCAGTCCTCGCCGAGCCGGGCATGTCACCCATCGGCTACGTCGACGGGCTCGCCGAGCCCGGCGTCCTCCAGGGCATCCCGCTCTTCAAGGACGCCGCCGCGGCCTGCGACCAGCTCAAGCCAGATGTCGTCATCGATTTCACCAACGCGGCCTGGACGCCCGCACTCGCCGAAGCCTGCATCCCCCGCGGCGTGCGCATGGTCATCGGCACCACCGGGCTGAGCGCAGCCTTCATGGCGTGGCTCGAATCCGAATCCGTCGCTCGAAAGACCGGCGCCGTCGTCGCCGCGAACTTCGCCATCGGCGCCGTCCTCATGATGCACTTCGCCGCCCAGGCCGCCCGCTTCTTCGATAACGCCGAGATCATCGAGCTCCATCACGACAAGAAGGTCGATTCACCCAGCGGCACCGCCAAGACCACCGCCGAGCTGATGCGCGCCGCCCGCGACCGCGACTTCATCCACCCCGAGTCTGAGAAGGAGCCGCTGCCCGGTGCCCGCGGCGCGGAATACGGGGGGGTCGCCATCCACTCCGTCCGTCTCCCCGGCCTCGTCGCCCACCAGGAAGTCCTCTTCGGTGGCCTCGGCCAGACACTCACCATCCGCCACGACACCACCGGACGCGATTCCTTCATGCCCGGCGTCATCGCAGCCACCCGCGAAGTCATGAAGCTCGACCGCCTCGTCCTCGGCCTCGACGCCCTCTTCGGGCTGGATTGAGCGTTAGCCGTGGCCATCCGCGCTGTGCTCTTCGACCTCGATGGCACGCTCTGGACCATGCTGCCGTCGGACCACAACTGGGATCCGATAACCGCCATCCAGGCTAGCGCACTCAAGCCGCACTTCGACCGCCTGGGTTTCTCGTTCGATCCGGCAGACTTTGTCGTCCGGCTGGTCGCCGATGTCGGCGCGACGCTCAATCCTCCGACTACAGACCACAGTGAGCCGTCCTGGTACCCGTGCCTCGAACGTGTCCTCGCCTCGTACGGGCACTCCTGCGATCGGAGCGATGCCGGCCTCATCCTCGACGAAATCAACGCCGTCCCGTTCACGGAAATGGGCATCTTCGCCTTTTCCGATGCGGCCCCCGCGCTCGAAGCACTCAAAGCCTCCGGCCTGAAGATCGGCGCGGTCACCAACAACGCGAAGCCTGCCCACATCCTCGCTGCCCAGGTGCAGCATCTCGGTCTGCCAGATGTTTTCGATGTCATCGTCTCGTCATGGGAACTGGGATGGCGCAAGCCACACCCGATCCCGTTCCGGACCGCCCTCAGAGCACTCGGCGTCGAGCCCCACGAAACCGCCCACGTCGGCGACTCCTACGAAAACGACATCGCCCCAGCCCTCGCCCTCGGTATGACCGCAGTCCTCCGTCGCGGCAGGCCCACCCCGCCCGGGGCACCCGTCCCGTACCACGAAATCGACTCGCTCGAAGAGCTGGTGCCTCTGCTGGCCGGCCCGGGACCGGACGCCTGAGACCTGAACCCTACTTCCGCGCCAGCCACGCGCGGATCAGGTGCAGGTCCTCATAGGTCACCTGTTCGCCCAGTTGCTGCTTCAGCGCGCCAATCGAGGTGATCGGCTGCCCCTTCGCTGCCGTCCGCACCAGCGCCACCTTCTCCTCGTCCACCATCCCGTCCAGGTCCGGGATTGCTCCGTACATGAGCAGCTGCCCCAGGTGGTTCGCAATCGTCGAAGGCGAAAGTGCCCGCGCCCGCGCCATCGTCCGCACGTCGCGGATGCCGTCTTCGTAAAGCGACAGGGTCTCCCGCAGTGATGGTGTCAGTTTCGAGCCGTCGGCCGCCTTCGTCGCCCTGGAGTACAGGGTCTTCCGTTCCGGCAGTGGCGCCGTGGCCGCCCGCATCACCGAGAGAAACGCCTCGCCATAACGCTCGAACTTCACCTGCCCGACGCCGCTCACCGAGAGCATCTCCATGCCGTTGCGCGGCCGCTTCTTCGCCATATCCCGCAGCGTCGCGTCGCTGAAGACCACGAACGGGGGCACCCCATCCCGGTCCGCGATCGCTTTTCGCGTCTCCCGCAAGTCCCGGAAGAGCGAGTCTTCGGCGCCTGTCGTCGCTTCCTCGTGGGTTTCGCCGCCCGAGATGCACGGCCCGCAGTTCCCGCATGCCAGCTCGTGGGTCGCGTCGCCGAAGTACTCGAGTATCCGCGCTCGCAGGCATGTCCGCGAACGCGCGTAGTTTTCCATAGCGTCGAGCTTCTGGAACGAATGCTCCCGGTGCGCCTCCAGCCCGGCTGTGTCGATGTCCGCTTCGCCGTCGAGCCGGGTCGCCCATACCGAGTAGCCCGCGCGCCCCACGAGCCCCGATTCGACCAGCGACTGGACCGCCGCATTGATGCCCGGCTCGTCGTTCTCCCGCATCACCTCGCGCACGTGGACCCGGTTCCCGCCGAACGAAACCAGCTGCTGGTACACCTCCACCACGCGTGAGGCCTCCGGGTGGGCCATTTCGATGAAGAACTCCCGGAGCCCCCGGTCGCGCGTCGCGTAGTAAAGCGTGCAGGTTGCGGCCCCACCGTCGCGCCCCGCGCGGCCCGCCTCCTGGTAATACGACTCCAGCGAATCCGGCATGTCGTGGTGGATCACTGCCCGCACGTCCGGCTTGTCGATCCCCATACCAAACGCATTCGTCGCCACGATCACGCGCAGCGTGTCCCGCGCGAATGCATCCTGGATGCGCTTGCGGTCGTCGTCCTGCATCCCCGCGTGGTAACGCGCGCACCGGATCCCCGCCCGCTGCAGCGAGTCCGTGACTTCTTCCACCCGCTTCCGTGTGCCGCAGTAGACGATTGCCGATTCGTCCTTCAACGCCCGGAGCTGGGCCGAAATACCCTCGAACTTCTCCTTCAACGAAGAGACCTTCGCCACCTCGAACCGCAGGTTCGGCCGGTCGAACCCGGCGACGTGGATCGCCGGATCGTGCAGGCCCAGCCGCTGCACGATGTCGTCCCGCACCCGTGGGTCCGCCGTCGCTGTCAGCGCCACGATCGGCGGCGACCCGATCCGGTCGCGCACCGCGCCAAGGTCGCGATAGCTCGGGCGGAAGTCGTGCCCCCACTGCGAGATGCAGTGCGCCTCGTCGATCGCCAGCAGCGCCACTGGCAGGCTGCGCAGCGCCGCCATGAATCCCGCCGCTCCGAATCGTTCTGGCGCCACATAAAGCAGGCGAAGCTCCCCGCTCCCGGCCGCCGCCAGCACCTCCCGTTGCTCCTCGATGGCAACCGTCGAGTTGATCGCGGCGGCGGGCACTCCCATGGCCCGCATCGCGTCCACCTGGTCCTTCATCAACGCCAGCAATGGCGAAACCACCAGCGTCAGGCCATCCGTCCTCAGGAGCGCCGGCACCTGGTAGCACACGCTCTTGCCTCCACCCGTCGGCATCACGGCCAGCGTGTCCCGCTTCGCCAGGACCGCCGAGATCACCTCGGCCTGTCCCGGACGGAATTCTCCGTACCCGAACACGTCGCGCAACACCTTCCGCGCCGCGTCCAGCGCAGGCGAAGACGTTGGCTCGACGACAGGTGCTGACGGACCGGGCACTGCCGGAGCTTAGAACATCTGTGCGAGCATGGGAAGTCCGCCCCCACCTTCTCGCGCAGGAGGATGCAGTCCTCCACAATTCGTGCAATGGCACGGCCGTTCCTGAAGTGGGCAGGCGGCAAGGCGAAACTCGCCCCCGCGATCCTCGCCGCCGCGCCTCCCGGTCTCTCTCGCTACGTCGAGCCTTTCGCTGGCGCCGCGGCCGTCTTCTTCGCCTTCGCCGAAGCCCGCCCCGGCCTCTCCTCTCTCCTCAACGACGCGAATCACGAACTCATCGAGACATTCACTGTCCTCCGCGACCAGCCCGGCTCGCTCTCCTCGGCTCTCGCACTCCTCTCGTCGGCCTACTACGCGCGGGATCCCGTCGCCCGCCGTGACTTCTACTACGAGGCCCGTTCCAACCCGGGTGCCACTCCACTCGAACGCGCCGCGCGCTTCATCTTCCTGAACAAGACGTGCTACAACGGTCTCTTCCGGGTCAACTCGAGCGGCGGTTTCAACGTCCCTCACGGCCGCTACAAGAACCCCCGCATCCTCGATGAGGACCTCCTCCTGGCCTGCTCCCGGGCACTCCAGCACGCCGAACTCCGCTCCGAGGATTTCCCCGAGACCTGCGCCGCCGCCCGCCCTGGCGACTTCGTCTACCTGGACCCGCCCTACCACCCCCTCACGGCAACGGCCAACTTCACTGGCTACACACGCGCCGATTTCGGCCGCGCCGACCAGCTCCGCCTGCGCGATGCCTTCGAGTCGCTCACTGCCCGCGGCGTCGCCGCAATGCTCTCCAACTCGGACCATGAGTACGTCCGCGGACTCTATGGCGGCCTCGGCTACCGGGTCCGCACAGTCACAATGTCGCGAGCCATCAACTCCCGCGGTTCTGCTCGCAGCCCCATCCCCGAACTGCTCATCGACAACTTCGAACGGGTGGGCCTCCGCAGTCCCGAAGGGTCAGCGGGCCGCCCGTAGGCCGGGTCGCCGCCGTGTAGGCCGGCCCCCGCGGATCTTCGCCTTGGCTCCCGCCCCACCGCCTGCTTCACTGGATCGATGCGCAAGGACATCCACGAAACGAACCGCCTCTCCTGGAATCTCGCCACCGCCGCCCACAACAGCCACAAAGGCGACCAGGCGAAGTTCCTGCGCGAAGGCGGCTCGACACTCTTCCCCGAAGACCTCGAGATGCTCGGCGATATCGTCGGCAAGCGCGTCGTCCACCTCCAGTGCAATGCCGGGCCCGATTCCCTCTCCCTCGCTGCGCTCGGCGCCATCGTCACCGGCGTTGATATCAGCGATGAAGCAATCGACTACGCCCGCAGGCTCTCCGCCGATTCCCGTATCCCGGCCGAATTCGTCCGCAGCGACGTGTACGACTGGTTCGACGAAGCCATCGCCCGGGGCGACCAATTCGATCGCGTCTTCGTCAGCTACGGTGCGCTCATCTGGCTTTCTGATATCCGCGGCTGGGCCGAGGGCGTCGCCGGTGTCCTCGCCCCGGGAGGGGCGATCGGCCTCGTCGAGTTCCATCCCGTTGGGCTCATGTACAACGAAAAGGGCGAACGCGACTGGCCCTACTTCAGCCACGGCGAGCCCCAGTCCGATGGCGAGGGGATCGGCGACTACGTCGCCTTCTCCGGGGATGGCCTCGTCCCCTGGGGCTACGAAGAAGGAGTCACCGGCTTCGTCAATCCGATCCCTACGAGCGAATTCTCTGGGGTATCGGCGATGTCGTCACGGCGCTGATCGACGCCGGTCTCGTTCTCGAAACTCTCCGCGAGTACCCGTACTCGAACGGCACCCCGAGGATGGTGGACTCCGTCGAGGGCGCCGGCCGCCGCTTCTACGTACCGGAAGGCCAGCCCAACCTGCCCCAGCTCTATGCCCTCCGCGCCAGAAAGCCCGCGTAGCCGCCCGGGCTATCGCCGCTCGCGGAACCGCAGGCCCATCGGGCTCGCCGGCGCCTCGTCTTCGGCGTCATCCCATGACTCCGATGGCGGCCGTAAGAAGACCCTTCTGATGGCCGCCCCGATCCGCCGGAACAGCTCTGCCAGTCCCAGTACTGGCTTCGCCGCCATCGAGTTCACCTTCTGCGCACCCTTTGTCCGGCGGCTCTTCGCCTCGTTCATGCGCGAATAAGCCTGCACCAGCCCCTGTCGTCGCTCTTCCTCGGGGTTCGTCCCCCGTTCGAAGGCACGCAGCGCCAGTTCCCGCTCCAACGAGCGCCCGTCTTGTTCCAAC
This sequence comes from Candidatus Amarobacter glycogenicus, assembly GCA_016719395.1. Taxonomy (GTDB): domain Bacteria; phylum Chloroflexota; class Dehalococcoidia; order Tepidiformales; family Tepidiformaceae; genus Amarobacter; species Amarobacter glycogenicus. The sequence continues at coordinate 188,349 of JADJZF010000004.1, forward strand.
AGCCACCGGTCGCGCGTCGAATCCGGTAATGCCAGGTTCGTCGTGTCGATCTCCGTGAACGTCTTGCTTTCCGCCCGGATTCGCTCGAATCCCTCCCGGTACGCCTTCATCATCCGTCCGCCCTTCAGGTGCACCGTATGCAGCCGGATGCCCTTCGGCAGGTACGGCACTTCGTACGATTCGCAGTCCGAGATCAGCAGGATCTCCGTCGGGGGCGCCTCGCCCAGGTGTGCCAGCGTGTTGTAGCTGTCCAGCGCCCGGATGTCGCCGACCGCCGTGTCCAGCGCCACCTTGATGTCCGTCGAACCGTCCGGAGTCACCCTTAGGATGCGTCCTGCCAGCTCCCCGAATCGCTCCTTCGTCGTGCAGTCGCTCCGCTGGTGGACCGTGTTCCCGAACGTCCGCAGGTACACCTCCGCTCCTTCTTCGATGGCGATGAGCAGGTACGCCAGGAGCAGCGCTTTCGCGAACGTCTCCTTGTTCGCGTCGCGCATCGAATTCGAGACATCGAGCAGCGCATACACCTTCTGCCGCTTCTTCCGCGACATCCCGCCCGTCGGCACGCTCACCTCGATGATGTCGTCGTACTCCTGTTCGGCCGGCCCGGTGTCGATGTTGTACAGCCCGTTGATCCCGCCGCTAATCAGCCGGAAGTCGAACAGTTCCTGCCCGATCGACCGCAACATCATGTCCGGCAGTGTCACCTGCGCGAAGTCCGTCATGTTCCGCAGCGGCTGGATTTCCACGTCTCCGGTCACGGGGTAAACCACCCGCTTCTTCCGTTCGACTCGCACCTGCGTCGTGAAGATCGGCTCGGCCGGCGTCACCAGCCGCGCGATCTCGTCGGGCACCTCCAACCCCGGCAACGGCCGCCGCAGCATGATGTTCCGCGCGATCTCCAGGATTCGCAGCCACTCCGGCGGCATCGTCGCTATCGTCTCGTTGAGCACATCCAGCATCCGCCACGACCGGTACAGTCCTTCCAGTTCGGCCTTCAGTGTCCCCGGTGTCGTCGGCGCCGCTATCTCAACCACTGCCGCTGTGCTCCAGGATCTCTTCGAGGATCTCCTCCCGAAGCTCATTCACCCGCCCGTTCGTGATCTCACGGCTCCGCAATGCCTCTACGAACGTGTCATAACTCACATCGTGCCAGCTCCCCTTCCCGATGAGCGAGAGGAACAGGCGGGCGATTCGGCCGTGCGCCGGCTGCGATTCCAGTGGCGTCCCGTGGGCGAACCACCCGAACGTCTGCGCGATCGTCGTCAACTCGTTCACGGTCTCCAGGTCGCTCTCAGTGAACGATGCCAGCGTCGTGTGGATCGCCTCCGTGAACGTGTCCTGCGATGAATCCGGGATCGAGCGGTCGTTCCCGGGGATGGTCGTCAGCACATAGCGCAGCGCGTAGAGGTCGTCTTTTGTGACGTGGCCCCGGTGGTGCAGCATCGCCGATGCGTTCAGCACGTCCCGGCAGGCAGCTTTCGTCCGCGGGCTCACATACGAATCGGCCGGGTGATGCCCGCTGCCGCTCAACGCCTGCGAACGGACTCGCGAATCGTGCAGCCGCATGAACGTCTCGATGAGCTCGTTCTTCAAGAACAGGATGTCGTGCGATGAGTCGATCCCCCGTGACGGATGCTCTCCCTGCACGATATCCGAGAGCTCCCGCAGCACGTGCAGCGGTATCGGGTGTTCTGGCGGCGCCGGATGACCATGGTGGCGCGCGTACGCCAGGTCGATCCGGATATCGTTCAGCGTGTCCCCGTGCGGGTCGATCGATGCCTTGAACATGAACCGGTCCAGGATCGGTTCCGAAATCGCCGAGTACTTGAGGTGGTTCGTCATCGCCAGCGCCGTGTGCAGCTTCGCCGTTTCCTGCTGCTCGCCTTGCGTGAACCGCCGCTCGTTCAGGATCCCGAGCAGTGCCTCCAGCACCAGGTCATTGGCATTCATGAACTCGTCGAGGTAGGCGAAGTCCGCCGTCACCAGCGAATGCGAGGTGTCGTGCCAGAGCTTCCCTTCGTGGAAAGCTTCAGGTCCAGCCCCCCCGAGGATCGTCTCTACGCGCGTCCCCTGGGTGAACTGCGCCTTGAACGTGACCCCCTCGAAGTGGCTGAACACCGTGTCGCCGTAGAGCGACTTGCCCGTCCCGGCCCGCGAGATGAGGAGCTGGTGCCGCCGCGATAGCAGCGCCAGTGCCGTCTGCTGGAGCAGCGCCATCCGCCCCGGCACCAGGTCCGCCACATCCAGGAGCGCCGCCTTGAAGACTTCCACCGCCTGGGGCACATCGAGGTCTCCGCCCTTGTAGCCGAAGGGCCGGCCGTCAGCCGGGGTGAGAAGGTGGTGGACGTCTCTCACGGGCCGCGCTTCCCCTGCCTCGCGAATACGAAGCCTCGCGCGGCAGGGTACGGCCGCGGATCTGCAGGATCGATAGTGTCGATTCGCTCATTCTATCGACTTCGGGCTGCAGGGTCATAGGGGATGGACCAGATGGATTTTGCGTACACTGCCTCCTGCAGGAGGCGAAACCTATGGACCCCACTACCGCGGCCGTGCTGCTCGAACAATCACCCGACGCTGTCATCTTCGCCGGGATCGATGGCCTGATAACGGTCTGGAACCCCGCGGCTCAGCGAGTCTTCGGTTTCGCCCCCGCCGAGGCAATCGGCCAGAGACTCGACATCATCGTTCCCGAGCAGTTTCGCAGTGCCCATTGGACCGGCTACGACCGCGCCCTCGAAGCCGGGAAAACAAAATACGAGGGCCAGGCCCTCACCACCCGCGCCAACAACAAGGCCGGCGAGACGATCTACGTCGATCTCGGCTTTTCCATCGTCCTCGGCGCCGACGGCAAGGCCACTGGCGCCATGGCCACTGCCCGCGATTGCACCGAGCGCTTCAACCGTGACCGCGAAATGCGCCGCGAACTTCGCGAACTCAAAGAGTCCGCGAAGGCCTAGCTACTTTGCCTTCGGCTTCGAGATCTTCTGCGGCACAGGTCCGCCGGATTTCGGTGCGCCCTTCATCGGCGGAGGCCCGCCCGCCCCTTTGAACCCGGGAGCCGCCGCTTTCTTACTGGTTGGCTTCGTCTTCGCCACGCTTTCGCCCTCGGATCTGTTGCTTTCCTACCATCGTAGCCGATCTGGTCTCTCCCGCCGTTACGCAGGGACGCCTATCCTTCGCCCGTGCCCACCTGGAGAGGCGGCAGCCTGAGGATGCCCTGCAGCTTCGGGTACAGCACACCGAACGCGCCGGCGCCCACGAGCGTCCCGGCGAGCGCCGCGATCGCGTAGAGCTTCCCTTCGCCGATGTTCACCAGGATCGGCCCCGGGCACATCCCCGTGATCGACCAGCCCGCTCCGAACAACAAACCCCCGAAGACGTTCCCCCGGTGGCCGGGCTTTCGTTCGAACTGGATCGGCGCTCCCGTCACCGTCTTCCCGTACCGCTTCAGCAGGTACAACCCCGGCGCAGTCACCGCCACTGCCGTCCCGATGATCCCGTAGAGCTGGAACTCTTCCAGCAAGAACATGCCCTGGATGTAGTTGTAGTCGGCCGCCCCGGACCGCGAAAGCACCAGGCCGAAGACCGTCCCCAGCCCCACGTAGAACAGCATCATGATCGGCGAGGTCTTCACAGGATCACTCGGTAGATGAGGTTCGTCGTGACCACCCCGGCGGCCATGAAGCTCACCGTCGAAATGACGCTCGGCAGCTCCAGGTTCGACATCCCGAAAATGCCGTGACCGCTCGTGCAGCCGCCCGCCAGCCGCGTGCCGAAGCCGATGAGCAATCCTCCCCCGAACATCCACGCGAGTTTCCCGCCGTTCCCCCAGCCGAACTCGGCATCGAACATGCCCAGCGCCCACGTGGTTTCCCACCCGCCCGCGAGCAGCGCCGAGAGCACCCCGCCGAGCAACAGCCCCGTCAGCAGCGGCAACCGCCAGCTGTGCGAGGAGACCAGGCTCTCGCGCGTGAAGTACGACGTATGCACGACGAGCGAGCAGATGTTCTCGAAGCCGGTCGAAACGCCGAGCCGCCGGTTGCCGATGTACAGCAGCGCCAGCGTGATCGCGCTGATCGCCGCACCACCGAAAGCCCAGTGAATCGGTGCCGCGTCCGTTAGGATCAGGTGCATTGGGGGTTCACTCCCTCGGGTTCTTCTGGCAGGCTCGCTCCGGGACGAACGTTCCGCCGCGGCCGCCGTTCCCGCCAACTGGAGAGGTTACGCCGATGGCAACTGAACAGGTACTGGTCGAACGCTCCGGACATGTCGCCGAGATCATCCTCAACCGCCCCGAACGCAAGAACGCCATCACCGGGCCCCTCGCGCGTGCACTCCAGGACGCAATCGAAGCCTGTTCGGCCGATGGAGAGGTCCGCGTCATCCTCCTTCGCGGGGCTTCCGGCGTTTTCTCCTCGGGCCTCGACCTCAAGGAGTTCAACGCCGACCCGCGCCCCGATTGGCTGCCCGCGTTCCAGGCCACCTGGCGCGGCGTCCACGAGCGCATCTATGCCACCGACAAGGCCGTCGTCTGCGCCCTCGAGGGATACGCCATCAACGCCGGCTCCGCCCTCGCCCTCTCCGCCGACTTCATCGTCGCCGGCGAAGGCGCCTTCCTCCAGGTCGGCGAAGTGCGTCAGGGTCGCCCGGCCCCGATGAACCTCGCCTGGCTCAGCATGCGCTACGGCGATGCTCTCGCCCGCCGAATCATGCTCCTCGGACACCGCATCGTCGGCGACGAACTGCTCCGCCTGGGCATCGCCCACGACGTCGTGCACGACGACCTCGTCCTCACCACCGCCCGTGCCCTCTCCGAGGAACTGGCCGAACTCCCGCCCCACGGCATCAGCGCCACGAAACAACTCCTCCGCAGGATGGACCTCCCCGGCCGCCCCAACGACTGGTTTTCCCTCGCCGCCGAAGGCGCCGCGGAACTCGGCCGTGCCTCCGGCCCCATCCCCAGCCTCAAGCGGTAGCGGCACGCCCGGGCTCGATGGACACTCCGCGCCTGCGCGCCAGCGCACGTTTCCTATGGCCGGGCACTCCGCCTCACAGCGCCCGGAACCACCTGCGCCCTTCCACCCGCACCACGTCGCCCCAGCCCGGTGCCGGGAAGTGCTCAGCAGCCACCCGCCAGCCTTCGGCTTCGATGCGGTCCACCAGCGCGACCCGGGTCGCTACCCCTCGCGCGATGTCGGCATCGGAGCCAAACGGACGTTCCGGCTCCGTGACGAACATCGGGCTGTTCAGCACGTCCCCGGCGATCACCAGGCCCTGTCCGCGCGATTGGACCAGCAGGCTCATATGCCCCGGCGTATGCCCCGGCGTCTCCATGGCCGTGATCCCAGGCGCGAACTCTGTCTCGCCGTCGATGAGCTCCAGCACGCCCGCCTCTTGGAGCGGCTGGATGAACCGCCGGAAGTACGGCGGTACGGTCTCCCTGCCGCCGAAGTGTTCCCAGTCCCGCCGGTGGAGGAGGTAGCGCGCGTTGCCGAAACGCGGCCGCTGCAACTCCTCGTCGAACGTCCAGCCGGCGTGGTCCGGGTGGGCGTGCGTGAGAAACACGATGTCGAAGCTCCCCGCATCAATCCCCGCGAGTCCCATGGCGACCGGTAACTCGCCACGAAGGTTGCCGTACCGGGGGTACGGCCCTACCCCCACTCCGCAGTCCACAAGGATGCGCAAGCCGCCGGTGTCAAGGCAGTAGCAGTTGTTATGGATTCGCCAGAGGTGTGCTTCCCGTGGAACCCCTCTGGGAACGCGCGGTGATACGCGGCCCAGTCGATCGGGGCTGCACCCGCCGTCGGTTCTGGCGAAGGCCACGTAGGGATGTCCGCAGCGCCGTCTGGCAGTGCCGTCAGCCGGACGTCGCCGATTTCGAGTATCGCCGGTCCCGTCACAGGCGCATCGTGGCAGATACCGGCGCCCGCCGCGAGCGTCCCCGCTTGGTCTCGCTGACCGTCGCGAGGACGCGTTCCCACCGGGCCCCGTCCACGGAGGTTCCTGCGGACGGGACCCGACCGGCTTTCCCGCAACCCTGGACGGATCGGGCCGCACGAGGGTGTGAATCGTCCCCTGTGTAAGATTTCCCCACCTGTTCGGTCTAACCGTCGAAGCCCGCGGCTCGACGGCCTGCGGGCAGGCTCGGGGTTTCCCCGCCTGGCGCCGCGTTCGCGGTAGAGGAGTGGCATGGAACAGCTCGCCGATTCCAGCCTCATTGAGCTCGCTCAAGGTGGGGATCAGCATGCCTTCGCCGAGCTCTACTCCCGCTACTTCGACCCGGTCTATGACTTCGTCGCCCGCATGATGCGGAATCGCGACGAAGCCGCGGACGTTGCCCAGGACTCGTTCCTCAAGGCGATGAACGCGCTCGGTGGTCTCCAGAAGGGCACCAGCTTTAAAAGCTGGATCTTCACCATCGCGCGCAACACCGCCCTCAACCGGATCGAGAAGAACTCCCGCACCGGGCCCCTCACCTTCGAAGGCGAGGATGGCGAAGAAGTCGGATTCGACGTCGTCGATACCGACCGCTTCTCCGACCCCGAAGAAGCCGCCCAGGCGAGCGCGGTCGCTTCGCTTGTCTGGGAAGCCTCCGCCGGGTTGGACCCCAAGCAACTCTCACTGCTCGACCTGCATCTGCGCCAGGGTCTCGATAGCGGTGAGATCGCAGACGTCATGGGTGTCACCAGGAACAACGGATACGTGATGCTCAACCGTCTGAAGAAGGCCGTCGAAGAATCGATTGGAGCCTTCGTGATGTTCAAAGACGGCCGTCAATACTGTGGCGAACTGGATTCCGTCCTTAAGAAGGCGGACATCCAGGGCATGTCGCCCGAAACCCGGAAGGTCGTCGAACGGCACGTGGCGCTGTGCCCGAACTGCGAAGAACGCAAGAAGAAGCTGGCTCCGCTCGCTGCGTTCGCCGCATTCGGCGCGATCGGTGCGCCCACCGGCGCGAAGGCCCACATCCTTGAGGGCCTCATGCAGCAGTGGCCCGGCTCGCTCGCCCCCGCCGGGGCCGGTGGCGGGACGTCCCGCCCGAACGACCGCCTGCGCCCCGCAGGGCCCGCCGACGGCTGGCCGGCAGACGCCGGGCTCGGAGGAAGGACGAAGCTCCTCGTTTCGGCGCTTGCGGCGAGCGCCGCCGTCCTCGTCGCCCTTCTCGTCATCCCGCAAAGCCCGCTCGCCCTGCTCAAGGACGATCATGGGTCACAACAGGCATTGTTCGTCCCGTCCGAAACCCCGGGACAGCCCACTGAGAGCCCTTCTGCCGGCCCGGTCACACCCACGCCCGCGCCGTCCGCTACGGAGACGCCGTCCTCTGCCACGCCATCCCCCACGGGCACGGTCGCCGGCCAGGGCACCACAGTCCCCACCGCCACGCCGACCCGGACGAACACTCCGGCCCCCACCCCGGGTCCCGGCACTCCGACCTTCACGCCCTCGCCATCGGCGACACCCACAACCGTCCCTACCGTCACGCCAACGGCCACCGTCTGCGTGCCGCTTCTCGTTCCAGGTGCCACCTCGGTCTCCGTCGCCCCGGGTGGTACGGGTTCCTTCCAGGTGGTGAACGAAACGCCCTGCTCTGCGACATTCTCGGCCACGAAGACGGGCTTCGGAGCCGCCTGGCTGACGGTCTCCGGCGCCGGCACAATCGGGCCGAACGCTTCGGCTTCGGTCACCGTCTCGGTGAACAACGCCCTGGTCCCGGCCCAACCGGGCAGCTACTCCGGGACCGTCCTCGTCGTCTGGGGCAGCAACTCCTTCACCGTGACGGTGACCACGGAGCGCACCGGCACCGCGCCGGTGATCAGCAGCGCCACGGGTACGTGTGGGACCGGCACCAGTTCCTGGAGCGTCACCGCCAGCGACGATGGTTCTGTCGTTTCAGTCGAAGTGCGCTACAACGACAGCGATGGGACGCCGCGAACCGTCTTCATGGACAATGCCGGCGGCAACGCCTGGCACGGGACCATCGCCAACAATGGAAAGAACGGCACCGACTACCGCGCCATCGCCATCGACAACGCAGGCCTCCAGGCGACACTCTCGTTCACTCCCGGACCATCCTGCTTCTCGTAAGACCCCTCTTCGTGGTAATCCGCCAGTGACTTCGGTAGACTGCGCGGCATCACGAAGAATTGCCCCGGAGTGACCACCATGCCCGATTTCCCTTCTGTCGAGTGGTTCAAGCAAGCCGCCGACCTCCTAAACAAGTCCGATAGCTTCAAGCGTCTTGGCACCTGCGATACCCAGATGGGCATCCAGGTTGGCGACCGCTACTTCGAACTCGATTTCGAAGCGTTCGAACTCGCCCACGTCACGGAAGTCGATGCCGCCCGCATGGACGAGCTCGACTTCTACCTCGTCCAGTCGCCCGATGCCTGGCGCGCGATGCTCGACGACATCAGGGCGAACGGCCTCGCCACACACGAGTACACGCTCAACTCGCTCGACCTCCGCTCCGATACCGAGTTCGCCCTCGGCAAGGACTACAACAGGCGCGACGCCTTCTACCGCTTCAACCAGACGTTCCAGGACTACTTCGACCTCACTGCGAAACTGAAGACCACCTACCCGGCCGGCGTCGCCTAGCAAGTCCTCGCCAGGCTCCGGCACATCGGGCCACCCACCGGCCGTTCCCTCCACCGCGCCGTCCGGTGCCCCCACCCGCGGTATACAATCCCTGCATGCCGGAAAGACCCGTCGTGCTGGAACTTCTCGGACGCGAAGTCCAGGTCACCAACCCCGGCAAGGTGTTCTTCCCTGCGGCCGGGTACACCAAGCTCGATATCGTGAACTACTTCCTCGCCGTCGCCGAAGGTGCCCTCGTCGGCGTCCGCAATCGGCCGATGGTCCTCAAGCGCTTCGTCAATGGCGCCGGAGAAGCGCCGTTCTTTCAGAAGCGCGCCCCTGCGAACCTCCCACCCGGCATCGAGACCGCCCACGTGACTTTCCCCAGCGGCCGCTCCGCTGACCTGTGCGTCATCGACGACGTTGCCGACCTCGCCTGGGTCATCAATCTGGGCTGCCTCGACCTGAATCCATGGCACGTCCGAGCGAACGATGTCGACCACCCGGATGAGTGGCGTATCGACCTCGACCCCACGCCAGAAGCGACCTTCCACGATGTCCGGACGCTCGCCATGCACTGCAAAGATGTGCTCGAAGAGTTGGGATACACGGGCTACCCGAAGACCAGCGGCAGCCGCGGAATCCACATCAACATCCGCATCGAACCGAAGTGGACGTTCACCGAGGTCCGCCGCTGCGCTCTCGCCTTCGGCCGGGAGGTCGAGCGGCGGGTGCCCTCCCTCGCCACCACCGCCTGGTGGAAGGAAGAGCGCCACGGTGTGTTCATCGATTACAACCAGAATGCCCGCGACCGAACCGTCGCCTCCGCCTACTCCGTCCGCCCCACGCCAAACGCCCAGGTCAGCTGCCCGCTCGAATGGGACGAAGTGCCGCGCGTGGAGCTCGCCGATTTCACCATCGAGACGGTGCCGAAGCGCTACGCCGAAATCGGCGACCCCGGCGCGAACATCGACGCCAGGGCGCATTCACTGGAGCCACTTCTCCAGCTCATCGAGAAACACGAAGCCGAAGGACTCGGCGATGCTCCCTACCCGCCCCACTACCCCAAGGCCGAAGGCGAACCGATGCGCGTCCAGCCCAGCAAAGCGCGCGCCAAACGCGCCGGCACCGACGGCGCGCAGGGCAGCCGCTACCGCCGCCCAGGAAAAGGCGAAACGCCGTGAAGCCCCAGCCACCCGAGCCAGGAACCGCGAGCGCAAGCGACCGGCCACCCACCCCTCCAGCGAAGCGCCGAGGGGCTGTGCCCAGCCACCCTGCAGGAACCGCGAGGCGCGAGCGCCGGCCCCTCACCCTCCAGCGCAGCGTACGGGGCCGGCAAGCCCCGGCGATCCCCCAGGCTCCGTTGAGCGCAAGCGACCGGCCCCGCCCCTCAGCAAGCCCCGAGGCCGTCAAGCCAGGCGCCGGCCTCACTCCGAGGTCGTCCTTGCTCGTCAGCGTGAACGAATGGCTCCTTCCACTGCCGCCTCGTCCACACGCGTGCGAACCTGATGAGGCCAGACACCTCTATTGATCCGCGAGGCGGCGGCCACGTGTTGCCAGGCCTTGAGGTCGGCTACACCCGCCCTCTTGTTACGCCAACCACGTGCACGTTCGTGGCCGCCGCCGACCCCGGAGGCCCAGGTGCTGAGCGACCTTGGCGATGCCTGCTCAACCCCCCGTGCCCTACGAGACGGCGGGCCTTCGCCGACCAGTTGGCGTCGCCGCTGGTCCCATCACGGGAGATCGCGGTGTTGACGAAACCGGATTCGGCGGTCGCCGGAGCCATCCTCTACACATTGCCGAACAGGGGCCACCGCTGACGGGTAACACGCCCAGAGTCTACGGCACGGCTCAAGGCGCCGTCCTCCGAACCGTAAGGGAGGATAGCCGGCTGCTTGCGATCGAGGCTCCAACGAGCGCCCCGACTCTACCCCGGCCTGTTCCCTCAGCCGCCCACCACCACGTTCCACTCCCGCACCCGCCAACCCGTCACCAGCCCACTGCTGACGTACGGGTCCACCGTCACGAACGCCTCCGCTGCTTCCCGCGTCCGAAAGACAATCGCTGCGCCGTCGAGCGGGTCAGTGTACGCCCCGGCCATCACCAGATAGCCTTCCTTCAGGCTTTCCTGGAGCAGCCCCAGGTGCTCGTCGCGATACGGCGCCCTCCGTTCGAGCGCGTTCTCGCCGTAGTCGTAGAAGAGGATGTACATCATCGTGAAGATCCGACCATAAGGACTGAGATCCGAGTCTACACGTGTGCCAACTGCACTTGGTCGTCTCGGCCCATACCGTCACACTCTCGACCTCACACCTCACACCTCAACTCCCCGGAGTCCCCCATGGCCGAAATCATCCTCTTCCACCACGTCCAGGGCCTCACGCCGGGCGTCGCGGCGTTCGCTGACGAACTCCGCCGGGCCGGACACACCGTCCACACTCCGGACCTCTTTGAAGGCCGCACCTTTCCCTCCATCGACGATGGCATGGCTTTCGCTCGCGAGGTCGGATTCGGCGAAATCCTCGAACGCGGCACCCGCGCCGCCGAGGCGTTCCCGGCGAGCGTCGTCTACGCAGGCTTTTCGATGGGCGTCATGCCGGCCCAGAAACTGGCCCAAACGCGGCCCGGTGCGCGAGGCGCACTCTTCTTCCACGCTTGCATCCCCGTCGCGGAGTTCGGCGAATGGCCCGCGGGCGTCCCCGTCCAAATCCACGCCATGGAAGCTGACCCATTCTTCGCCGAAGAAGGCGGCGACATCGATGCCGCCCGCGAGCTCGTCGCCTCCGCCGCCAACGCCGAGCTCTTCCTCTACCCCGGCGACCAGCACCTCTTCACCGATTCCAGTCTCAAAGCCTACGACCCGGCGGCATCAGGCCTGCTGATCCAGCGCGTCCTCACCTTCCTAGCGCAGGTGTGATCTTCAGCCCTCGGGGAACGGCATCGCTCACACCTCCCCGTATTTCCAGAGGTTCCACAGATTCCTCGCCATCCGTTCGGGCTCTCTCTCCAGCCCCGCCCGCCGCCGCTGGAAGAACTCCACCACATTGGAGATGTCCCGCTGGAGCAGGTCCCTCGCGCTGCTGTTCTTGCGCGGGTCGACCGCCTGCGGGAAGTCGATGATCCGCACCTGCCCTTCGTGGTAGAGCATGTTGAACGCCGAAAGGTCGCCATGCACCACGTTCTCCCGGACCATCAGCTCGATGTTCCACAGGATGCGTTCGAGCACCTTCTCCGCCTCGCCGTCGCGAACCTCGCGTATTGCAATTGTGGAGAGTCACCGTCCTCGTCGCCCACGAACTCCATGAGGATCGCTTTCTCCGTGCAGGCGAACGGCGCAGGCACATCGGCGCCCGCGTAATGCAGCGCGCTCAGCACCTCGAACTCGTGCTCGACCCAGAACGCGAGCTGCGCCTCCCGGCCGAACTCCAGAGCGGTTCTTTATCGCACGCTGCACCTGGCCGGGACCGAACTGGCGGCCCTCTTCATAGACCGGGAGCGCTGGAACGAGCGGTGATTGGCGGAGTGGTAGACCTTCGCCGCCGCGAACTCCACCCCCAGCGACGGGTCTGCCCGGCACCGGTACACCGTCGCCTCCTTCCCGCTCTTGATGACGTTCAGGACCTCACTGACCAGCGCCTCATCCAGGAACTCCTGGATCGCGCGCATGTCGGCGGCATCGGTTTCGCGGCTGGCGAACCGCGCCTCAGATTCAGGTTGGGACAAGCGGGACTCCATCGGGAAAGCGCATCCCTCCGCAAAGGGACACAGGAAAGCCGCCTCGATCAGGCGGCTGGTTCCGATGGTGCGGACGCGGAAAGCGAAGCTAGCGGAAGCCGTGCGGGAGGCGCGTGGTTGCCGTGGAAACAGTCGTCGCACTCATCTGTCAGACACCCTCCCGGTTTGTTGCCGCCACTATCCGCGATCCCCGCATCCGCGGTCAATCCTCTTCGAACACCCGCATCAGCTCGTACGGTACCGCCGCCTCGAACTGGTCGAACCGGCAATCCTCCGGCGGCTTGTCGTGCCGCCACCGCTTGAACGTCGCCGCATGGCGGAACCGCAGCCCCTGCAGGTAGTCGAAGCTCACCTCGCACACCAGCTCCGGCCGGATCCGCATCCAGCTCACGTCCTTCCCGCTCGTCCAGCGGCTTGGCGCGCCCGGCGTCCGGCCCGTCCCGAAGCTCTCTCCCTCGTCTTCCGTCAGGTACGGTGCGAGGAACGCCACCAGGTCCCGCTTCTCCTGCGCGCTGAAGCTGCTCGTGTGCCCGACGTGGTGGAACACTCCGTCCTCGCCGTACAGCCCGAGCAGCAGCGACCCGACCGATTTGCCCTCTTCGCCCTTGTTCCAGCGGAACCCGCCGACCACGCAGTCCGCCGTCCGCAGGTGCTTGATCTTCGCCATCGCGCGCTTGCCCGGCTGGTACGCATCGCTCGTCCGCTTCGCGATCACCCCATCGAACCCGGCGCCCTCGAACCGTTCGAACCAGTCGCGCGCGGTCTCTGCGCTATCGGTGCACGGCGTCAGGTAGGCCGGCGGCTTCGCCCGTTCAGAAGGCGCGCTCCAAACGCGCCCGCCGCTCTCCGAACGGCGTCTTCATCAGGTCATCGCCGCCCTCCGAAAGCATGTCGAAGGCCACGAACGCCGCCGGCGTCTGCTGCGAAAGCATCTTCACCCGCGATTCAGCCGGGTGCAGCCGCAACTGCAGCGTCTCGAACTCCAGCCCCTTCGCACCCATGATGACGACTTCGCCATCGAGCACTGCTGGCCCCGGCAGACCTGCCCGGAGCCCTTCGACCAGCTCGGGAAGTATCGTCCCAGCGGCTTCAGGTCCCGCGACTGCAGGTAGGGCGCGCCCTCGCCATCGAAGAAGACGATGCAGCGGAACCCGTCCCACTTCGGCTCGTACAGCCAGCCCGGCCCATCGGGGATGGCCTCGGTGAGCTTCGCCAGCATGGGCGGGATGGGCGGGGGATTTTGGAGTCGGGATTTTGGATTTTGGATTCAGGCACGTGGGGATTGTCGAATGGAGGTTTGGGATTGTCGATGCAGGGTGGTGAGCCGACCTTTCCGGCCTCTTCCACAACACTTTTTCCGGGGCGCAGAAGTTGTTGCAAGTCGTTCGCCCGAACCTGAAGGGTGAACTACTTGTGGGCGGAAGTTGTTCGGAAGTTGTCAACTCGTTCAGCGAGCGTGCCGGGGCGATGAAGCGCGCGAGCAGACCTGAGGCGATGCTGGCGGCTCCGCGGGTGCCGGCACAGAGCGCAGCGGCAAGCAATGGCCACGGACGAGGGAGAAGCGCGGACATGGCCGGAGCGTGCGGCATCGGGAGGGCGAAGTCCGATAGACGGATGTCGTTTTATGGCGACAGCCTGAGACGGATTTCCGCCGGTGAGCCGGCGGTTACGAACTGCACGAGCAACGTCTTTGGCGTTTTCCCGTTCGGGATGTTCGCCTCGACGGAGGTTTGCGGACCGTCCACGGTGGCGTAATTACCCGCGCCCCCCACGACGAGTTCGACGCCGTCGCCGAAGACTCGGGGCTTCGCCGCCGGGCCGGTGTTCCACGTGCCATCGACGAGGACCCGAATCGTGGCGAACTGGTTCGTGCTGTCATCGACCGTCCGCTCCTGGCGCGTGACGGACAGGACGCGCACGCCCGAGTCGTTCTCCAGGCGCCAATCGATTGGAGTGATGCCCGATGCTGGTTTTGGGATCACAGGCGACGAGCGTGCTGATAAAGAACGCTCCGACAGCTGAGAGTGCCAGGGTCCGCTTCATGGTGGCAGTTTAGCTCGAACATTCGGGTTGGGCTTCGCCATCATCGGCTCGATGGGGGCGGGGACTTAGGGTCGGGGATTTGGATTTTGGATTCGGCCACGACGGAATTGTCGAGCGCCCACTCAGGGATGTCGACTTGCTGCTACCTCTCCCGGCGTCGTCCGGGAAGGGAGTGACCCCGCGGTGCTCCGAGGGGCCACCATAATCACGCGTGCGCGGGCGGCCACATTATCCGACTTGACGGTACGCCGACGGGTCAAGGAGTGCGCCGTTCGGCCTCGTTCTTTTCGTGGAACGTGGATTCAAGCGCGGCGAACTCGAGTGTCACGCCCACGACCGTGTAGTCGAACGTACCGACGTATTGTTCGTACCGTAGGAACTCCAACGGGGGTGAGCCCTGGTGGCGGTGGTCATATGTCGCAATCTGAGCTGGTTTTGCGTCAGTCGTGGCGAACCAGATTGCCACAGTGGGTGGCCCGCCAGCGGGTTCGCCTCCAGGGAATGTCCGGCCCGGCTGCGGGTCGAGCATGAAGAGGAGCACGAGACGACCGTCCGTCCGGTCCGCGACCATCGAGAGACGAGGATTGCGGCCCCTGAGGTCGTAGCCAATGGCCTCGCGAAGCTCCTCGCGCGTGAGGCCTGCTCCCTCGTAGAAGTTGGGTGCGAAGAACTCAAGGACCGTCCCCTTGGGGATTTCGCGCCTTGCACACTCGTCGACGCTTCGGACGATGATTGATTCACAAGTCGCTGGGTTCCAGGCGAAGAAACTCAGCACTCCATCGATGTTCGCTTGCTCGACGGCGTCGACGAATCGCTGGAGATTGGAGTCGTGCGCCGCCACCGCGCGCCTACCCTCTTCGATCATCGGAGCGTCGCGTAGGGCGGCTGGGGTGGGGGTCGGGGGCTCAGAACTCGGTTCGAAGTCCGCCATAGTCGTAGCCCAGGCAACGACGCCCACGGCCGCCACTGCCACGAGCCCCAGCGCGAGGCCGCGCCGTCCTGATGAATTAGCCCAATTCCTCATCTTCTTCACTCCTAGTACCCTCCTGAGCCGTTGTACACGGATGAATCGGAGCCCCATGACATCGCGGACCACGATTGGCACGCGTATGGGCTGTAGTCTGGAGAGGTCCCGGTCCCACCGCTTCGTTTGTAGTCGGGCGATCCTGAACTGGCATACGTTGACCCGTCCCAATAACCAGGACACTCGGCGAACGGAGCGTAGTTATTATTGAAGTGCTTCCTTGGGTTGGGATAGAACACGTTGTAACACTCCATCCCGTTCGCCCAACAAGTATCGGACGAACCTCCGTTGGAATAGGTCATGTAATACGAAAGAACCGCTGCCAGATGAGAGTGCGCGCCGGGCGTGCCGCAGGTCGACGCAGTTCCAACCGTTTTGTAGAACCACTCTCCAGACGTATCCACTTCTTGCGTATACTGACTCCCAGACGGCAGGTCGTTCAGATGCAAGATATCGACCGTGACGTTGTAGTCGTCGTACCAGACTCCGCCGTCTAACCGCTGAAGGCGGGCGCGCGTACGACAGGACCCCTCCGCCCAATATTGAAAGCGGAAAGTGTAACTATGGCTCCCGGGGCTCAGCAACCACCCTCTGATCCAGGCGGAATTGCTATGGGCGAAATCTCTCGCCGCCCTCCCCCCGTCATTGAAGTGAAGCCCGGCCTGCGAGCCACCGGCGGAGTTGCTCGGCATCACCTGAACCACCCAGGGGCTGGCGGCGTAAGCTCGCTGTCCGGTGTAGAGGCCCGCAATCAGGAGAAGAACAATCCCGGCGGCTAACGCTGCGACGAACACGGGTGCTGTGAGCTGCTTTTTCATGGTCTTTCAATCCTTGGCCTTCGATTCGTGCGGCACCGTCCGAGAGTAGTCCCGGCTTCTCCAGGCTCACAATCCCTCTCTTCGGCCACCCCCAAACGGCCACGCCCGATCGGCGGGGGTCACCCGGTCCCGTGCCCTCTCTCGATCCACCAGACCGCCAGCCCAACTCGCCCCTCCACGCCCAACTTGTGACAGGCGTTCGCGACGTAGTCCTTCACCGTGCTCGGGCTAAGCCCGGTCGCCATCGCGATCTGAGCGTTCGACTTGCCCTCCGCAACCAGCGCCACCACTTTCCGCTCCCGCGGGCTGAGTCCGTGTCCTGGTGCATCGCTCGCCTCCACAACCTCCCGCTCCGGGGGGGGGTATGCCATGTATAGCACATCCGCGTGGCCCGCTGCCACCACTCGCCCCAGGCGGCTGCGGCTTGTGGCGATTCTCCGAGCGGGCGGAACGGGCCGGGCGACCCTCTTTGGCCAGTCACCAGAACGAACTCCGGCGTGAGTTTGGCGAGCATCGGATCGATGCGAACGATTTCGGATTTCGGATTTAGGATTCAGGCACGGGGGGATTGTCGGTTGGGGGAGTGGGGGTTGTCGATTCGTTCGAAGCTAGTCCGGCTGTTCCGGCGCGCCGTTCCGATGCGGCAGGGCCGTAATGGCGACTGAAACGACTGGCGGCACCAGCGAAACGAGCGAGTATGCGGCCGCCGACAACCCGAAGATCACCCATCGCGGGCTCTCCTTCCCTGGCTCAAATGCCGAGAGCAGCCCGAAGGTTGCGCCAGCACCCAGCCAGGCAGCCAACGCACCCACGTAGAGCGCCTGGCGCCCAAGCACCCGGTTCGGTAGGGCCATCGCAGGAACCAAGAACGAAATCCACTCGTGGCCAAAAAAGTCCCACGAATCCAGAGCGAGGAGGGCTGCGCAGGCGGCAAGCAGGTTGACCGGTCCGACCAATCTTCGCAGCGTCGGCATTCAGCCTGCCCTTCGACGAGAGGCGCCGCGAAGAACCAGCGCTGTCACCAGAACGAACTCTGGCGTGAGCTTCGCGAGCATCGGCTCGATGGGCGGCGAAGCCCGATTGTGAACTAGCGATCTCCGGATTGCGGCATCCCGCGATTGTCGATTGCCGATCTGCGATTGTCGAACAGACCTTACGGGTGAAGCCGACCTTCCATCGGTCGTGGAGTATCGACCCTGGCTCCAGCGAACGTCAGCCGCACGGTGCCGAGCAGTTGGGCGAAGTCGGTGAACCGGAAAGTCACGAAGGAACTCGCTCCTGGCCGATGTCGCCCGTCGGAGGCTGCCTGTCTGGGAACCGGGCCGGACGGCGGGAGCTTCAGACCGTCAGCGATGGTGAGGTCGCGCCATCCGCACCCGGGAAGTACCCGGCCAGGGTGAACGCGATCAGTTTCACCGATGGGCTCGAATCCAATGCCGGTAACGATCAACGGCTCGTCGTCCGATGCCTAACGATATCGCTCGCGTCTACCGCAGCCTGCTCGCCGCCCTTTCCGGTGACCCCCTGGCGAGCGAGCAGAGAGTCGAGGCGGATCTCGACCCAGCGCGCGGCGCCACCGCCAGCCGCGGGCGAGGCGATGAACTCCGTGAACTGGATCTCAAGGGGTGCAGCAAAATCGGTCGGCGGGAAGGAGAATGTCAACGGTTCGCCCGGGCCGCCGGCTATCCGTGGGCCGAACACGGGGCCCCCATTGACGCTGGCGCCGACCAGTGATGGGGCGCGAGTTGCTCGATCCCCGGAGGGCCTTCCAGGGCCACGGTCACCAGCGTTTCGGTTGTGGAGCGCGTGGCGCTGAGCGGCCGGACGGTGATGCCCTGGGCGGCGGCCACGGCGCCGGGCGAGAGCGTCTCAACACGCAGCGCTTTGGTCAGGTCGGCGGGCGGCTTGAGTTCGAGCACCCAGTCACCCGCGATTCGGCGTGTCCCCCGGCCGTCATCCACATCGACGAAGGACGACCATCTTGACAGGGCCAACAGCGCTCACGGGACGCAGCCGCTGGATGGTCGCGGGCCTTGGCGATGAGCATGATGCTTGCGGTGAGGTCGGCCGGCGCCATGTTCCCGGACACGAACCCCATGGCCGGGATGCTAACCCGAGTCACCTGTCCGGGGCTGCGCCTGCGACGCGTGCTGCCAGCTCGATGAACGTCGCCGTCCCGCTGAACTCCGCACCTGATATGGCGAGGGTGACGCCGCCGGATTCCGCCATCACGTCCTGCGGGGAGGTCAGCGCTGGGGCGCTGCCGCCCTGCCGGTCGTCGCTGGGCAGGGCGAGGACGACGGAGACTGCCAGCACGGCAACGATGGCGGTGACGGCGCCAACCTGGCGTCCGCGGCGCATCAGTGAGCCGCTCCATTGAAGTATCCGGACGTTGCCTGGTAGCCCATCGCGCCTCCTATATAAGCACCGTACCACGCCGTTGTATTGACCGCACAATCGTTCGAGTTTTCGCAAAGAAAGGTGAAGCCTTCCCCTCTTCCACCTGGCTGGACGGATAGGTCGCCAAACGAGTACTGGGACCTGGACACCCAACCGTTGTTGATATCCATCGCGAAGCCGGGTTCCACGCTACGAAAGGGTTGGCCCTTGACGCCGCGCAAAAGTGGCGTGAAAGCCCATTCGGTTCACGGAGTCCAGGGCACAAACTCGAACCGAGAAGGATGACCATCGCCCATGAAGTTGAAGTTGACCGTCCCGCCGCCAATGGGCGCGGGGCTGTCGGCTGGCGTCCAACGGCCGGCCGCTGCGAGATGTGGGCCCGATGTGGCGTCGAACAGAATGCCTATGATCAAAACATCAACGAGCTTGCCACCTTCCATGAGCTCGAGCGTCGCTGCGGCGAAGGACCCGCAGTCGCCGTTGGCGCTACCCACCACGGGGCACCCAATCGCCCGGGCCGCCGCTGTCCGTTGTGTGCCGGAGGCGACGAACGTTGACAAGAACTCCTGGAAGCCAGCGAGATCTTCATAGCGCGAGGACTTCTCACCGACGGCGTAAGCGGTGATTGTTTCCTGCGGATGGAGTGAGCACACGCCCGTCTGAGGCCGTGCGGTGCCGTTGGCCGGACAAGTCACAGTGGTCGGCACGGCATCCCGGACGAGGACTCAATTTCCCCGGCCTGCAAGGATTGAGCGAAACCCAGGGAAAAGTCGCACACTGCCCGCAATGTTGGGCAACTCGTGAAACCGGCAGAACAGTCGGAGCCTCGGTCGCAGCAGCGGTGGCCTTCTTGTCGTCAGGGCTCAACGTGGCCGGAGAACCTTTGGAAGAGGTTTCGTTTACACAGCTCGCAGAAAGGAGAATCATCCAGGCCATAGTGGCGAGCCACAAGTAGATCTTCATCCCAATCACCTGCCTAAAAGTCGGGGAAATACGGATTGTTCAGTTCCGTCGTGCTTGTATTGGCGCCACCTAAGTATCCCACGCCTTCATTGGCGGCGACATCTGTATTGCAATCACTGGAGTTTCCTCCGCTGCGACTGCAGGGTCCACTCAGGGATGTGTCTGCAGCATTACTTGGTCCATCCCAGTCGAACACTCGGGCATAATCTTCGTAGTTGTACACCTGTATGTGCACATGTTCTCCCCAGCAGCCGGCTTCTGTGGGAGCTACGTAGCCAATTACTGCGTTATCTCGCCCATTTGTCTCAGATATCACAGTAGAAGTCTCAGAGTACTGTAGCGTATCGATGTGCCCAAGAGTGATCTCGGCGTTCAGTTCCCACTGTCCCTGAGACGTCTTCGTCTGAACGTAGAATGTCTGAAACCACCGTTGGTACAGTTACTATCCCAAGTACCTGTAGGCCCGGCGATTACCCGGTAGTATCCGCCAGCCCCCTTGTCCGTCGATTCCGGCCGGATTTATGTCGATCCAGACCGAGTTATTATCTGACCCGTTGATATCCATCGCCCAATCGCCGCTAATAAGGCCGGCCTTGATGCATGTCCCGTCATCGAACTGCGGGGAGTCATATTTCTCCCAGTCAGAGCAACTCACGCCGTCGTGAAATCTACCTGGGCTAGTAATCCAGGCGCTTGACGATCTTGGGGAGATGACCACATAGGTACCATTCTGCTCCACAGCGGTCGCTCGATCACCCTGGATGATTGCCGCGGCCGGGGCGAGCAGAAGGCTAATTGCAAGGCCCAGCCTCCACTTGGTTGTCAACATTGCGATTCTCCTTTCTACCCACGTCCGGCAAGATAATGAACGGTAGTAAGAAAGGCACTTCGTCTCTTCGAATCTATCCCATCGCCTTCAATCGATCGGCCCTACCCGTTCGCGGCCTGCTCATGCTGCCGCCACCACAGCGCAAGCAAAGTTCGGTTGTCAACGTCGGCCTTATGCATCGCGTTCGCCACGTAGTTCTTCTGCTTGTTCGTCTTGCCCTCGGCCACTGCAGCTACTACTCGCCGCTCCTGCGGGCTGAGATCTTGGTGCATCGCTCGCCTCCACAACCTCCCGCTCCGGGGGGGTTATGCCATGTATAGCACATCCGCGTGGCCCGCTGCGATCGCCCGCCTTTCCTTTTACACCGGTCTTTGGCCCTTAGCCCCCCAAAACGGTATACTTTGACTAGCGGTTTCCCCCGCCCCAGATTCGGAGCAGCCCGTTGACCATCGAGCCCACCTCGAACGTCCGCCCCGTCCAGATAGAAAACGAGATGCGCACGAGCTACCTCGATTACGCCATGAGCGTCATCGTCTCGCGCGCCCTCCCCGATGTGCGCGACGGCCTCAAGCCCGTCCAGCGCCGCATCCTCTGGGGCATGTTCGAAGGCGGCTCGCGCGCCACCACCGCCTATAAGAAGTCCGCCGCGACCGTCGGCGAGGTCATGGGCAAGTACCACCCCCATGGCGACCAGGCCGTCTACGACACGCTCGTCCGCATGGCCCAGGAATTCTCCCTCCGCTACCCCCTCATCGATGGCCAGGGCAACTTCGGCTCCGTCGATGGCGACCCCCCCGCCGCCATGCGCTACACCGAGTCGCGCCTCTCCACCATCGCCGAAGAACTCCTCGCCGATATCGACCAGGACACCGTCGACTTCGAACCCAACTACGACGGCCGCCACGAGCAGCCGAGCGTCCTCCCCGCCCGCGTCCCCAACCTGCTCCTCAACGGCTCCAGCGGCATCGCCGTCGGCATGGCCACCAACATCCCACCCCACAACTTCAACGAACTCGCCGACGCCATCGCCCTCCTTATAGATAAGCCGGAATCGACCCTCGACGACCTCCTCCAGATCGTCAAAGGCCCCGATTTCCCGACTCACGGCATCGCCCTCGTCGGCAAGGACAGCTCCCAGGTCCGCATGGCCTACGGCGAAGGCCACGGCCGCGTCGTCATGCACGCCCGCACCACCATCGAGGAATCGACTCGCGGCCGAACCGCCATCATCGTCACCGAACTGCCCTACCAGGTGAACAAGGCCCTCCTCGTCGAAAAAATCGCCGACCTCGTGCGCGACAAGAAGATCGAAGGCATCGCCGACCTGCGCGATGAGTCCGATCGCACCGGCATGCGCATCGTCATCGAACTGAAGAAGGAAGGCTCCGTCGCCCAGGTCAAGAACCTGCTCTTCAAGCACACCGCGATGCGCTCCAGCTTCTCCATGAACATGATGGCGATCGTCGATGGCGCACCCCGCCGGCTCGGCCTCAAACGCGCCCTCGAACTCTTCATCAACCACCGCCGCGAAGTCATCCGCCGGCGCGCCGAACACCAGCTGGCGAAGGCCCGCGAACGCGAACACATCCTCCAGGGCCTCCTCAAAGCCATCGAAATGCTCGACGCCGTGATCATCACGATCCGCGCTTCAGAATCCGCCAACAACGCCCTCGAACTCCTCCAGGGTACCGGCACCGTGCTCGCCGAACGGCTCCCCGCGAACGCCCCGGCCGCCGCCCGCGAACTCGCACGCGCCAACCCCTTCGATTTCACTGAGCTGCAGGCCCGCGCAATCCTCGATATGCAGCTCCGCCGCCTCGCCGCCCTCGAACGGAACGCTCTCCTCTCCGAATACGAAGAACTCATCAAGAAGATCGCCGAACTCGAGGATCTTCTCGCCAACCCTCGCAAGATCGACTTCGTCGTCCGCGACGACATCATCGACCTCAAGAAGAAGTACGGCGACGCCCGCCGCACCGAAATCGTCGAAGCCGACCCCGAAGACTTCCGCGAAGAAGACCTGATCGCCCACCAGGACAGCGTCATCACCCTCAGCATCCGCAACTACATCAAGCGCATGCCCCTCGAAGAGTTCCGCCAGCAGCGCCGCGGAGGCCGTGGCGCCAAGGGCGCCCCCACCCGCGAAGAAGACGCCGTCATGAAGCTCGTCGTCTGCGACACGCACGACAACCTCCTCTTCTTCACCGACAAGGGCAAGGTCTACCACCTCCGCGGCTACGACGTTCCGGATACGAAAAAGCAGGCCAAGGGCCTCCCCATCGTCAACCTCATCGAAATCGAGAACGGCGACCGCGTTACCGCCATCCTCGTCGTCAAGGACTACAGCCGCGACTTCATCCTCCTCGCCACCCGCGAAGGCGAAATCAAGAAGACCCTCCTCAAGGAGTTCGAAGAGGTCCGCCGCAACGGCAAGATCGCCATGGACCTCGAACCAACCGACCAGCTCATCGCCGCTCGCATGGCCGCCGAAAGCACCCAGGTCATCCTCGTCTCCAGCGAAGGTCAGGCAATCGTGTTCAAGATCGATGACCTCCGCCAGGCCAGCCGAACCAGCGGCGGCGTCCGCGGCATGAAGCTCGCTAAAGGCGGCTACGTCGTCGGCGTCGAGACCCTCGACGATGGCGAACAGCTCCTCATCATCTCCGAAAAAGGCTTCGGCAAGCGCACGCGCCTCAGCGAATACCCGGTCCAGGGCCGCGGCGGCCAGGGCGTGAAGACGCTCAACATCACCGACCGCACCGGCAACGTCGCCGCCTGCCGCGTTGTCGAGCCCGGCCAGGACCTGATGCTTGTTACCCGCGACGGCATCGTCGTCCGCACCCGCGTCGATTCGATCAGCCTCATCGGCCGCAACACCCAGGGCGTCACCGTCATGAAAGTCAACGAAGGCGACCAGGTCGCCAGCATCGCCGCCTTCACCATGTCCGACCCGGTCGAGGGACGCGATGTGACCGACGTCAGCGCCAACGCCAACGGCGCCCACGACGACGACGAGCAGGTCCTGAACGAGACGATCCCCCTCGAACTCGACGAAGAGGAATAGTCACCCCGGTCGTTCTTGGCCACGGAGCCATGTCGCCAGCCCCGTCGTACCTACCCGTTAGGGGCACGGCCAGCTTCACGGCCGCGCCACGTAGTAGGCGTTCATCGGATGGCTGATTCCCTGCACTCGATCGAACTCGCTGAACCCGGCGTTCATCACCAGCTCCCTCATTGCCGGTTCCGGGAGGCCCCTCAGCCCGAGTCCCCACCCATCGGGCGTTGAGGTACTCGACTGCAGGCAGAGGGCCAACGAGTACCCATACAGCATAGCTGCCTGTGGCTGGCGCCGGTCCTCGTTGAAGTCGGTGTGCGAGTCCGGATCGATGATGAACCAGCTTCCCCCCGGCTTGATCAGCTTTCTGACCGATGCGGCCATCACGTCTGGCCGGGGCAGGTCGTGGAGCATGTCGGAGGTGATCACCAGGTCGAACTCCGGCGTCTCCGGGAGCGGTGTGCGCTCAGGGTTGTAGAAGGCCACGTTGGTGAGCCCCGCTTCGTTACGGAATTCCTCCGCCAGCTCCAGCACGGCGCTCCAGGTGTCGTACCCGGCGACTCGGCTGCGCGGGAACGCCGCCGCAATCGCCAGCGGTGCCGCCCCCGCACCGCAGCCGATATCGCAAGCAGCACCACCGTCCCTGAGTTTCTCGATGACTCCGGGGAGCTGCGGGAGTGCCTGGGAGACGAGAGCATTCCTTGCCCACACTTGTAGCGGTTTACGCATTGCCACCTCTCGCACCGGGGTGTCGTTGATCTCACCGAACGGCCTGCCGATTCCGGTCCGGAACGCTCCTTCGGCGCTCTCGAACATGTCGACGAACCCTTGCGGGTTGTCCCAGAACCCCGCGACGAAGGAGGGGCTGTTGGTGTCGGCCAACATCCCGCGCGCGGGCTCGTCGAGTTCGAACCGGCCGTCTTCGCTGTAAACGAGGACGCCCGCGGAAGCCTGCTGGCGCAGCCACTCCAGCACGAAGCGCTCGCTGAGCCCGGCGCAGCGGCGACGTCGGCTGCGGTCATGGGGCCCCGTTGCGCCATCGCCTGGTACAGGCCGAGCTGTGTGCCCAGCGTGATGCACAATCCCGTGACGAAGCCGCTAACAGCGCTCCAAGGGACACCCCCTGGAGCGCCATCGCGCGGTCTGTTGCTGGTGCAGTCATGCTCTACCTCCGCTGTTCCAGGAATGCTTGAGTCGTGGGTGCAAGGCGGCCAGGCAGCGCGAAGGCGCCAACATCTGCCTTCGCAACTGCCCCGCCGCTGCCGGCGCCGAAATATCGACCCGCAGGGGGTGCTGGTCGAATTCGGCGGGCTGCCGCTGGCCGCCGCTGCCGCTAGTCTCGAGGCATCGCCATGCATGGGTGCCAATCGAACTCGAGCCAGCCGGCGTAGTAGGTGGTGATGTGGCCGATGTCGGCGATGCTCTCCGCCTCTACCACCAGCGCGCTGGGGGCGGTCCCCAGGACAAACCAGGAGTCCAGGATCTTGCACGTCGGCGGGAGGCTTGCTGGGAGTTCGCGGCGCTTCTTGTCCAGCTCCGGGGGATTGGCCCCGGTCTTGCGCCGTGCCTCGTTCGCCGGGGAGTCGGCCGCCGGCCGCCAGTACCCGATATAGGTTGTTGCCATGGTGTTTTCGTTCCTTTCTTTGCCTCGTCCGATACCCTGTGGCTACTTGCGGCAGATGTAGTAGTTGTTGCTCGGGTCGCTGTCGATCCGCTTCGTCTCGATGTTCGTGAAGCCTGCCTCGCGGAAGAGCTCGTGGGCCTTTTGCTCGCCCCACATGTTCCCGAGACCTTCGCCGCCGAGGGCGAGCGAGACAGTCATGCAGTGCATCGTCGATGCCGAATACATCATCGGCGCCATCGGGTTGTCCATGTTCTCGTGCAGGTTGCTCGAACCGGCGATATCCACGCAGAGGAAGGTCCCGCCAGGGCGAAGCGAATCGGCGATACCCCTGAGCACCTTCCGCGGGTGCGCCTGGTCGTGGATCGCATCGAACGCGGTGATGAAGTCGTAGGCCGGCGGCCCGGAAAGCGTCGCCACATCCTTGACCTCGAACCGCGCGTTTTTCAGCCGCAGCCCCTGGGCCTCTTCCCGGGCGGCGTTGACGCTCACTTCCGAGAAGTCGAAGCCGGTGAAACGGCTGTTTGGGAACTGCTTCGCCATCAGGTTGATCGCATGTCCGCTGCCACAGCCAACGTCTGCCACATCAATCCCGGCCTTCAGACGCTCGACCAGTCCGGGCACCAGGGGCAGCGTGGTGGAAATGAGTGACGCGTCGTAGTTCGCCGCGCTGATTGCCGCCATTACCATGGGGAACTTCGTGAACTTCGAGTAAGGGATGCCGCCGCCGTTCCGGAAGCAGTCGGCCAGGCTGTCCAGGGTCTCGCCAAACCCAATGAATGACCACGCCCACAGGCCCATGTTCACCGGTCCAGCGGCTGTCGTGAGCGACGCAGCGTGCTCAGCCGGCAGCGAGAACCGCGCGCCCACCGGGTCGTAGTCGACGATGCGCCCCGTCGTCATCGCTCCCAGCCATTCGCGCACGTACCGCTCGTTCAGGCCCGCGGCCGTCGCGATCTCCTGGCTGGTGGCCGGGCGCATGCCGGCCATCGTCTCGAAAAGGCCAACCTCGTGGCCCACGCTCGTCATCATCATCAGCGTCCCGCTCGAGATCATCTCCATCATCCGCCCGCCGAACGCCGCCGCCTTGTCCTGGTCCATCGCTGTTGCCGTTGTCATGCCGGGATTTCCTTTCTCGGTTTGCTGCGCAGAAACGTGGCAAACCCCTGGTTGGCGCCCTTTCTACGCGGTGAAATTCCCCGATGTCAAGAGGATCAACTGCGGAATCATGCGTGTTGCGTTGTCCTCATGATAGGCGCACACTCTGGGCATGGCCTCAGAAGACGCCGCCGCCGCCGCCATCAAGGGCAGCGCGCCCTGGCGGGTCGAAGCGAAACGCATCGAGCGTCAGCTCACGGAAGCGCTCGACTTCGCCGCTCTCACTCCCGACATCGCGTTTGTCGCTTTCCTCAAGGCGTGCAGCCAGTTCGGTTTCTTCCGCTTCGGTCCCATTACCCTCGATGTCGACGTCCTCGAGGACATCCTTCTCCGTACCCACCCCCGCGGAGATGGAGGGCCGGAGTACCCTCTGGCCTCAGAGGAGTCCATCGCCCTCGGGAAGTTGGGGTGGGACCTCTTCCGGAGTTCGGAAGTTTCCCCCGGCCAACGCGAAACCCTCCTGACCTTCATGCATTGGGGCAAGGACCTGCCCGCTCGAGTGTTCGGAGAGCTAGGCGTCACCCCTCAGGACGTCGAGCAGTACATCTCTGAGCTTTCATCGGGGTCTCGCGGAGCCCGCCCCGCCTCGGGCAGGCTCTTCAGCACCGACGAGGCCGCTGAGTATCTAGGTGTCCACGTGCAGACTATTCGCGCATGGATTCGCTCTGGTAAGCTTCCCGCCTCCCGGCTGGCCGGGATGAAGTCGATTCGGATTCGTGAAGCGGATCTCGAAGCCGTCCTCGAACCCATCGATCCCAGCTCCGCCGAGGACTAGGAAAGGAGGAAGGTCCGCATGCCGCTCTTCGTAGTCACGCGTACGCAAAAAGAGACCGCCATGGACGAAGACCCGGAGTTCGGGATGGTCCATTTCCTCGCCATGTCGTGGAACGAACCTCGATACGACTGGGTCCGTTCGTTCGGCAGGCCCAGCTTTGGTTTCTGCGTTTACCGGGGGCCAAGTGCGCTCGAACTCGGCATCCAGCATCGGCTCTGCCGCCTCGACTACGACGAGGTCCGCGAAGTCGAGGAGGTGCCTGGTGCCTCCAGCGGACCGGGGATCGACCGCGCTCCGGATGGCTGGTCTCTGTTCCTCGCGGAACGAACCTTCCCACAGGGCTCGAGCAGCGCGGATGTGCTCCACGCGAACGCGCCCCACGCCGAGGGAGTTGCTTGCGCCCTCTGGCTCCGGTCGTACTGGGATCCCGAACGCGCAACCAGCCGTTGCATCTTCGCTGCCGAAACGAGTGAAGCCGCCCGCGGAGCAGTCTCGCTCTCGCCGCATCGGGTCGATCGCTTCGTCAAAGTGGGCACGAACCATCCATCCACCTGGGGATACCTCTACGACCGGATGGGCCTCCCCCGCCACTGGGAGACTCCCGGCCCCGCCTGACCCTATCCCGCCGCTCCCGTAGCCTGACAACCCGATGGGCATCCTCTTCGGGCTCGGCGCCGCGTTTTCGTGGGGCACGTCCGACTTCCTCGGCGGGCGGTTCACCCGGAAGTACCCCGCTTTCACCGTCGGCCTCGTCTCCCAGTCGTCCAGCCTGCTCGCCCTCCTCCTCGTCGCAGCCATCGTTCGCCCCGAAGTCCGCGCCGAAGCCATCGCCTGGGGGCTCGCCGCCGGCGTCTTCACCAGCTTCGGAGGGATGGCCCTCTACCAGGGCCTCGCGACCGGCGAGTCCGCCGTCGTCGCCCCGCTCTCGGCATGCGGCGCCGTCGTACCCGTCGCCTTCGCCTTCGCCACTGGTCATGCTCCCTCCGGCCTCCAGGATGCAGGCATCGCCCTCGCCCTCGCCGGGACCGTACTCGTCTCGCTCCCCCCGGAAGGGGCCCGCTTCACTTCCAGCCACCATCTTCGGCCGGTGCTCTTCGGCCTGGGCGCCGCCATCGGCTTCGGTGTGTTCTTCATCCTCGTTGACCGCGGGACGCAAACCGACGGCGACGCGATCGTCGTCATCGCGGCCGCGCGCTTCGGGGGGACCGTCTTCGTCGGAGCCTCCGGGCTCCTTACCTCGTCACTCGTCTGGCCCGGGCGAGACCTGCCGAAACTCGCCGCAGTCGGCCTCATCGATGTCACCGCGAACGGCGCCTACGCCCTGGCGAGCAACCGCGGGAACCTTGCCGTCGCCTCCGTCCTCGCGTCGCTCTACTCAGTCCAAACCCTCGTCCTTTCGCGCCTGTTCACCCAGGAGCGGTTTACCGCGATGCGAATCACCGGCTCGGCGCTCGCGCTCGCAGGCGTCGCGGCAATCTCGGCCGGCTGAGCCGCCGTCCCACTCCCGGGACAACAAAGGCGCGCGGCTCGGGGGAACCGCGCGCCTTCGTTCTGCGTCCGGCTTCGCTCAGGCGGTCCGGAACCGGCTCGCCGCCTGGTTCAGCGCTTCCGCGAGGTCGCGCATCTGCCCGGCCGTGGCTGCGAACTCCTCGGATTGCGCCGAAAGCTCCTCCGTCGAAGCCGAGACTTGCTCCGCCGAAGCCGATGTCTCCTCCGATGTCGCCGAGACCTGGATGATCGCGTCCGTCACGCGTGATGTCCCCTGTGCCATCTCGCCGGCGCCCCGCGCCGATTCCTCCGCCAGGCCCGCCATCTCCTCCGAAGCCGCGACGATGCGTTGCGCTCCCGAAGCAAGGTCCTGGACGTCGCCCGCGATCCGCTGCATCTGCACCGCCGACTGCTGCACCGAGACGATGATCGAATCCAGCGCCTTGCCGGCTTCAAAAGTGATCTCCCGCCCTTCGCCGACATCCTTCACGCCGCTCGCCATCGCCTCTACCGCTTCGCGCGTCCCCTGCTGCACGCGAGCGATGAGGTCCGCGATCTCCCTCGTCGAACCAGACGATCGCTCAGCGAGAGATCGGACGTTCTCGGCGACAACCGCGAAGCCACGGCCCTGTTCGCCCGCCCGGGCCGCTTCAATGGCGGCGTTGAGGGCCAGCAAGTTGGTCTGGCTCGCGATGTCGTCGATCACCTTCACGATGTCGCCGATCTGCTGGCCGTACTCGCCGAGGAGGTCAACCGTCCGCGAAGCCCGTTCCACCGCGCCGGCGATCGCTTCCATCGAGGCAACGGCCTGCCCGACTGCCTGCTGGCCGGCGATCGCCGCCCCGCGGCTGTCTTCCGCCGAGCGGGCGACCTCTTCTGAAGCCGCGGCCACCGCGAGGATGCGTTCGTTCATCTCCGTCGCTTCCGCCCTCGAGGCCAGCGCCGAATCGGCATTGGAGCGCGCTGCCGTCGCCACTCCCTGGGACCCGGCGGAGACCCGCTCGACTTCTCGCGCGGACTCCTGGGAGATCCCCGAAAGCGAGACCGCCGACCGCGTGACCTCGTTGATCGCCGATGCGATCTGGCCGGTCGCTCCAGCCATCTGGTCCGAGGCTTCCCGCAGCTGGTCGCTCGCGTTGAGGATGCTGCTCGCGTTCGTCTTCACGCTCCCGATCAGTTCAGCGAGTTCGGCCCGCATCTTGTTGTAGCTTCCCGTGGTCGTTTCGAAGCCGTCGATCAGCCCGTCGATCGCCCGGCTCGCCTCTCCAACTTCGTCGCCACCGTACCGGCCGACACGCTCGGTCGAGGCCGTCACGGAAACCGTCAGGTCGCCACCTGCCACAGCAGCCAGTGCGCGGCCCAGGCTGGGGAAGTCCTTCTCCTGGATGTTCTTCAGCCGCTTCGCCACACCGTTCACGCCCGAAGAAATCGAGTTCGCCATGAACAGGGCAATTCCCAGCCCGAGGATCGCGGCGACCACTGTGAGGGCGATGACCAGCTTCTGCGCTGTTGCTCCCGCACTCGCCGAGGCATCGCGGCGGCCAGCGCCAGGTCCGACTGCTCCTGCCCGGCTTTGTCGAGCATCGTGTTTTGTTCCACGACCAGCGGCATATGCCCGGATTCCAGCGCCCAGCCGCCCTGCACGTCACCGGCCCCAACGAGGTCGATCGCCTTGACGCGAGTGGCCGTGGTCTGGTCGACCCGCTGCTTGAGTTCCGCGAACGCCTGCTTCTCGGCCTCGCTCGTGAGGACCGCACCGTATGCGACGAACGCCTTGGTGCCCTCCTCGAGCTCGCTCCGCGCCTGGTCAACTGCCTTCGTTCGCGCTGCCGCGTCCTGCGTGATGACGGCGGTGCGCAGGTCTCGGGCGAACGAGATGAAGAACCGGTTGGAGAGGAGCACCTGCTGGATCCCCTGGACGTTCCTTGCGTACATGTCGTCCGTCCGGTTGATCGCCTCGTTGAGCCGGATCAGGCTCACGGCCGCTACCGCGACCAGGAGGAGGACGACGACTGCGAAACCTCCGATGAGCTTCTCTCGTAGATTCACTTTCACGGTCAAACTTACCCGATACAGCTCCCTCGCCTTTCCCGTTCTGGCAGGGGCCCTTCCTGCCAATAGGTTCGTAATTTCGTTCTATCCCCACCCTCGGGGAACCCCTGAGGGCGGGCCGAAATCGGCCTTACCCGCCGTGCCGATCCTCGGTATTTGTTTCTGCAACTAGCGCCTGCTCAGTCGTTTGCTCGGCCGTGGCAGCCGTTGCCGCCTGCCGCTCGACGCCCGGCCGCGATTCGTCCCACAATGCTCCTCCCCCGGGAGGAGAGCCATGCCAACCATCGAAACCGCCCTCGGACCCATCGACGCAGCCAATCTCGGCGCCACTCTCAGCCACGAACATGTCCTAGTCGGCATGGGCGAAGACATCGCCCACTACCCCTGGCGCTACGACATGACGGCGACCCGTCTCCAATCGATCAAGGAGCTCTCCGAAGCGAAGGCCGGGGGTATCGATTCGCTGATCGACCTCACAACGCCGGACCTCGGCCGCGATGTCGAATTCATCCGGGATGTCTCCGCCGCTTCCGGGGTCAACGTCATCGTCGCGACCGGCATCTGGCGCGATGTCCCCCGCTCCTTCTGGATGCGCGATATCGACGAGATCGCCGACATCTTTGTCCGCGAGATCGAAGTCGGCATCGGAGAGACCACCATCAAGGCCGGTTGCATAAAAGTCGCCAGCGACATGGGCGGCGTCACGCCCGAAGCCGAGCGCATTCTTCGCGGGGCTGCGCGTGCCTGCAGGAGGACCGGCTGCCCAATCTCGACCCACCAGTGGGCGCCCGAAGAGGTCGGCCGCCGGCAGGTCGAAGTCTTCCTCGAAGAAGGTGCGCCTATGGACCGCATCGCCATCGGCCACTCTGCCGATAGCACCGACGCTGACTACCTCGAGGAACTCCTCCGCACCGGCGTCTACCTCTCGATGGACCGCTACCCGGGAGCTCCCGGCCGCCCCAACTGGGAACAACGCAACACCACCCTGAAAGTCCTCATCGACCGCGGCTGGGCGCACAAGCTCATGCTCGGTCACGACTACGCCCCCGCCCCGGTCGTCCGGGGCGCCGAACGTCCATCAGCCTCAGGCCCGACTCGGTACCTCTTCTGCACCACCGTCGCGGCCCCGGCGCTGGTCGCCCAGGGCGTCCCCCAGGAGACCATCGACCTCATGTTCCGCGATGTCCCCAGGCACTTCCTCACGGGCGCGACCGGGGCGTAGCGCCCTCGCCTGGAGGTGTGAGATTTGAGGCCCCGAAGGTCGATGCCTACGGCGTCTGGATTTCCGGGTAATAGCGCCGTTCCCCAAGCGCTTCGACCGCTTTCCAGAACTCGGGGCCCATCGACTTTCCCTGTTCCTCCAGGTCCCAGGCCTGCCGGCGGTACGCCCAGTTCTCCGGGTGGAGGAGGATCGCCTCGTCGAAGTGCGCTCGTGCCCGGATTGGAGCGCCGTGCTCCCACAGGTACTCGCCCAGCTGGAAGTGCGCACGAGCGAGGGCCTGCTCCGCCGTCGGGCCGGCCGTCCGGCGGCGCACCTCCTCCGGGCTGAGTGCCCACGAGGAGCGGCTGCCGATGTGGGCCCATTCGCGCAGACCATCCAGGTAGGCCGCCTTCGTCGCCCGGAGCTCCGTTATATCCTCAGCGGCCATCCGCCCCGTCGCCCGATCCATCCTTCGGAATGCATCGCTCGAACCTGCCGGTTCCGGCGGCCGGACGATCTGGCCATCCTCGTCGATCCACACCGCCATCGGGACGTTCAGCATGCCGTACAGCGCGGCGACCGCGTGCTCGCGGTCGATCAGGCACGGGTACGTCGGCTTCGCTGCCTCGATGTACGGCAGCGCCGCCTCGATGCCGCGGCTCTCAAAGGCGACAGAGACAACCTGGAAGTTCGTGCCGGAGAGTTCCGTCTGGAGCGCCTGCCACACGGGCAGGTCATGCCGGCATCCTCACCAGGACGCCCACGAAACAAGGAAGACCTTCCTCCCCCGGTAGTCCGTGAGCTGGTGCTCCATGCCCAGGTAGTCAGTCAGCCGGAAGTCCGGCGCTTCTGCAGGGTCCAAGGCGCTCGTTCGGTCTCGAACAGCCTCACCGATGCACCACGTTTGGGTTTCCGGGTCGTGCGCCACCGGCTGTGAGAGGTATTCCGCAAGCGCGGCGAGGCTGAACCAGCCATCCCGGACGAATCCGTCGCCCGCCGGCAGCGGCACGCAAAGGTCGCCCAGGCATGCCCCCTCCGGTTTCAGTTCCCAGCCGGTAAGTTGCAGAAGCTGCCCGACGGGAGCCCACGGCCCCTCACCGGGCGCCCCCGTTGGCAACGCCGCTGCTCTCCCATTGATCAGTACCGTCGTCATGCGTTCTCCTCTTGGCTTCTCAAGCGCTTTCCTACGACTCCTCGTTCACGATCTTCACGATCCGGCCGAGGTTCTCCAACCGCTGTTCCAGCGTCGCCCCCTCCGGCTGCACGCGCAGCGTGTTTACCCCCGCCGCCCGGTGCTGGCGCACCCGTTCGCGCACCATCGCCTCCGTCCCGATGAGGTTCGTCTGGAGCACCATCTCGTCCGGTACCAGCGCCGCCGCCTCCTCGCGCTTGCCGTCGAGCCAGAGTTTCTGGACCGCCACGGCCTCGTCGGCGTAACCGGCACGCCGGTAGGCGGCGTTGTAGAAGTTGTGCTGGCGCGAACCCATCGCGCCCAGTGTGAACGCCAGTCCCGGCCGCCGCGGAGCCACTAACTTGTCGACGTCGTCGCCGAACGCGACGACCCCCGCCGCGGCCTGGATGTCCAGGTCGGCCAGCGTCCGTCCCGCCTTTTCCGCGCCACGCCGCATGTGGTCGAAGAACACGTCAGCGTGTTCGGGCATGAACGAAGTCCCGATCCATCCGTCGGCGATCTCCCCGGTCAGCTCCAGCGACTTCGGGCTGAGCGTTGCCAGGTAGATGGGGAACTGCATCGGCGGCGCCGATGTCTTCAGTGCCTTCCCTTCGCCGCCCGGCCGTGGCAGCTCGTAGTACTCGCCTTTGTAGGCGACCCGTTCCCCCCGCGAAGCCATGCGAACGATGTTCACCGCGTCCCGGATACGAGGCAGCGTGCGCGCGAACGGCACCCCATGCCATCCCTCCACCACCTGCGGCCCGCTCGCTCCCAGGCCCAGGGTGAAACGGCCCTTCGACATGGAGTTCAGCGTCATTGCCGTCATCGCCAGCATCGCCGGAGAACGCGAGCCGAGTTGGAGGATGCCAGTTCCGAGCCGGATCTTCTCCGTCTTCGCCGCCAGGTAGCCGATCGGCGTGGCCGCATCGAATCCCCATGTTTCCGCGGTCCAGACCGAATCTACCCCGAGCTTCTCCGCCTCCTGCACGAACGCCGCCCCGCGCTCCCACTCTTGCCCCCCAAACGAAATGCCAACCTTCATCGCCAGTCTCCAAAAGCCGTGTATGTGGCGGCGAGTCTAGCCCGTTTCGAACCCTGCGGCACCGGCTTCACGGCGTCTCCTGCCGGGGCCCTCCCCCCGAAGGTTCGCCATGGCACGACTTACCCCGGCGTGGTATACCGAGCATACCCGCCGTTCGGTGGGGAGAGCGCGGAGGTGAGCGAAGTGCAACAGGGACTGGATCAGCTCAGCCCGAGGGAGCGCGGCGTCGTCCGCTTGCTTGCTCAGGGCAAGACGGGCGGAGAGATAGCCGCCGCGACTGGCCTGGCTGAATCAACCGTCAGGGGATACCTGAAGAGCGCCCGCCAGAAGACCCGGACGACGAACCGTGTGGAACTTGCGGACTGGTGGGAGCGGCACTCCGGGGTCGCGTGAACTCGCTTTGCAGGGTCGGGAAGTGCGCTTGCGCAGGGGCCTCACGCGGGATGCGCGCCACAAGCGCCGCACCCCGTTCCGGCGCCATCCGCTACCATTCCGCCGATGGACCTCCACGCCTTCATCCAGGAGTACACCGACGTGGTCTACCACGCCGCCAACCCCGAGGCCGCCGCCCGCTTCATCGCCGACCCGTGCATTCGCCACGAGCACGGCCACCGAGTCGTGATGTCTCTCGCCGAGAACAAGGCGCGCATCGCCGGGTTCCTGGCGACGGCCCGCAACCCGCGCTTCGAGTACATCGCCGCCCTCGCCCAGGGCAACCTCTACGCCAGCGCCTACCAGTTTTCCTTCGAACAGGATGGCAGAGAGCAAACCCTCTCCGGCATCGAGATCTTCAAGGTCGAGGGCGGCAAGATCACCGAGACCTGGAACTCCCCGGCCGGCCAGGGAGCCTGGGGTTGAGGCCGAAGCTCATCGCGATCGACCTCGACGGCACCCTCCTGAACTCCCAGGGCAGCGTCTCCACCCGCACAGCCGCCGCCCTCAAGGCGGCCCACGAGGCCGGCATTGTCCTCGCTCCCGCAACCGCCCGCTGGTACCAGGCCGCCATCCGCCCCTTCCAGGCTGTCGGCATCGCCGTCGCCGCCATCGCCTCCGCTGGCGCCGATGTCCGCACGGCCGATGGCGTCGTCGTCGAACAGCGCCCGCTCGATGGCGACTTCGCCCTCTTCCTCGCCGCCCTCTGTGACCGCGCGGGCTGGACCGCCACGCTCTCGACTCCCGAGCGTGCCTACCGCCGCGCCAACGAGCTCCCGCCCTGGGCGGCGATGGCCCCGGAGTGGCTCAAGCCGGTGACGCGCTTCGAAGGCGAACACCTCCAGAACGCGCTCTCCGTCCTCGCCGAAGCCGCCCCCGGCGACCACCACATGCCCGAACTCCAGGCCTGGGCCGGCCGCGTCAGCCTCTATCCTGCCGTCGCCTTCAACGGCGATGCCCTCATCACGATCACCGCCCCCGGCGTCGACAAGGGCAGCGGCCTCCGGGCTCTCTGCGCCCACCTCGCGATCGATCCATCCGAAGCTGCCGCGATCGGCGACAGCGAGGTCGACATCCCCATGTTCGAGGTCGCCGGTGCATCGATCGCCATGGCCGATGGCACCCCCGAAGCCCGGGCCGCCGCCCGCACCCAAACCCTCGCCGCCGATGAAGACGGCGTGGCCGCCTACCTCGAGTCCATCCTCTAGGCTGGCGGTCCCGCTCCAGGGCGCGCGCTGCCTCCGAAGATGCCTACCGCGCCATCCCGTGGTACTCCGCGTTCGGCATGACGCCCGTCCCGCTCATCAGCCGGTTCGTGAAGTTGAACATGGCCGTCACCTCCACGATGTCCCATGCGTCCTCGTCGCTGAAGCCGACTGCCCGCAGCTCGTCGATGTCCTCTTCGGCGACCGTCACGGGGTCCAGCGTGAGCTTGACCGCGAAGTCCAGCATGGCCATCTGCTTCTCGCTCAACCCGGCGCGCCGGTAGTCCAGCACGATGCGTTCGCCCTTGACCGGGTCCTTCAGCAACGCCCGGAGCGCGAAGCCGTGGCTCGTCAGGCAGTAGAGGCACTGGTTCTGCATCGAGACCACCACCGAGATCATCTCCCGGTCGACCTTCGTCAGCCCCTCCGAAGGCGTCATCAGGTCATCGAAGTGCGCCCGCCACTTCGTCATCCGCTCTTCGCGCCAGGCGAACGCCCGGAACACGTTTGGCACGAACCCCAGCTTCTCTTCGAGCAGGTCGAACAACGCCCGCGTCTCGGGCGCGCAGGTCTCGCGGTCGGCAATTGGGAACCAGGAGATTCGGTCACTCATCCCCGAAGGTTACCCCAGAGTAGGCGTTGGGCGTTAGGCGAACACCCTCTCGTCCATCGCCTATCGCCTAACGCCTATCCTCTATCGCCTCCCCTACCCCCGCGGCAGGCCCAGGCCTCGCGTGGCGATGATGCCCCGCTGGATCTCGCTCGTGCCCGCCGCCACCGTCCCGCTGACGGAACTCGTGTAGGCCGTCGCCTGGTCGATGATCTGGTGCTTCGTCCCGTCCTTGAGCTGCCCGAGCGTCCCGAGCAGGTGCATGCCCGTGAGCGAGATCCGCTGGCCCATTTCGCTCCCGAACAACTTCGAAGCACTCGCCTCGTGGTTCGGCACCAGCCCCCGAGCCTGCATCGTCGCCACCCTGTACGCCAGGTTCGTACCCACCGCGATATCGACCGCGCGGTCCGCCAGTTCGTAGCGGACCGACGGCCGCCGTTCGACCAGCTCCGGGTGTTCCTTCGCCAGCCGCGTGAGCCGTTCGACGCTGCGGCGCCCGCCGGCGTACGACTGGATGCCCGACCGTTCGAAGTCCAGCGCCACGGCCATGTGATACCAGCCCCGGTTCACCTCGCCGACGACCTGGTTGGCCGGCACGCGGACATCTTCGAAGAACACCTCGTTGAAGCCGTGCCGGTCGCTCATGTTGATCAGCGGCCGCACCGTCACCCCGGGCGACTTCATGTTGACCATGAACATCGTGATGCCCTTGTGCTTCGGCGCGTCCGGGTCCGTCCGCGCGGCCAGCCAGCCCCAGTCCGAGAGGTGGCCGCCGGAGGTCCAGATCTTCTGGCCGTTGACCACGTACTCGTCGCCATCGCGCGTCGCCCGGGTCTGGAGGGCCGCCAGGTCGGAACCGGCGCCGGGCTCGGAATAGAGCGTGCACCACCAGTCATCGGCGCCCGTGATCCGGGGGATGAACTTCGTCTTCTGCTCGTCGGTGCCGTAGAGCATCAGGCTGGGGCCGACCCACGCGATGCCCATGTTGCCGGCCGGCGCCTGGTTGTAGGCCATCTCCTCGTTGTAGACGAGCTGGCGCATGTGGCTTGCCCCGCCGCCGCCGTATTCCTTTGGCCAGGCCATCGCCAGCCAGCCCTTTTCCGAGAGCTTCTTCTGGAAGCCCATCGTGTAGTCGTACTCTTCCTGGTAAGTCTTGAAACCGCCCTCATAACCGCGCGCCAGCCGTACCTCTTCCGGCGGCAGATTCTCCTTGATGAACTGGCGCACCTCCTCGCGGAAGGCTTCGACTTCGGGCTCGTAGGTGTAACGCATGGGGGTGTGGCTCCCGTTGTTTTGTGTGCCGCGAACTATAGCAGCCGCAACAGCCGATGGGGGAACGGGAGGGGGCGCTTGCCCCCGGCCCGCTCTTCCATGCTTGGGAGAGGGGGGAGCGGTCCGCCGGGAGCCGAGCCGGCAAACAAAACGCCTCATCTCAAGCCTGGGAGATGGGGCGGGGTTGTCGGAGCAAGTCTGGCGAGTCCCGCCTCTGGTCGGTGACGCTTGGGAGCGGAGGAGGGACGGGCAGTCCCGCCCGACGGGCGAACCGGGGTGCGTCGCGGAGCGAGTTTTTTTTGGTGTCTTCAAGTAACCGGAAGTAACGTCGCCAGATTCGAGCGAGGCGGTATCTTGCGGGTGTCTTCGGGAGCATCTTCCCGCGCCGCGGAGGCCGAAACGCGGGCGAACGATGAACAGGCGGACGGGTAGGGCGGGCATTTGAGGCGAGGGGGGGGATGGCCGAGGAAGGGCGAAGGGGAGCTGGCGCTGCTATGCGATCAGCCGGTACTTCTTGTTGCGCTTTCCCGGCTGGATGGCTTCGACCCGGGCGTCGACCGTCAGCGCGACCAACAGCGACCACGTGAAGTAGCCGTCGTATTCCGGCAAGTTCAACGCGAACCCGGCAGCATCTTCGAGGGCCTTCTGCCCGAGACCGGGCCCGCCCGGAGCGCACTCCGGCAGTTCCCTCATCGTCTCGATGAGGTGTGTTTTGCAGAGGTCGATGAGGGCTTGTCCGCTTGCCATAGACGGACTATACCTGGGCATGGAACCTCGGATACCGGATGCAGAGTGTGCCGGAGGCCGGCGATGCCGCGACGGCCGGTGGATTTGTTCGCAGGGGCACCACTGGCGGAGCGGCGACGGGAGCGCGTGGGGCGCGGAGGACACCGAGGCGGCGCGCCTGACCTACCTCGCGACGATGACCGCAGAAGAGCACGAACATCTCGCGGACATCGCTCACGGCCACTTGAACGACGGCTATTGGCAGGGGTTTGAAACGACGAACGGCGGGTACGAAGACGGTTCGCCGTGGAGCGACGCCGAAGCGCGCTGGCGGCTCGCCGCGCGCGACTTCATGGCGCGCAGGGCCGAAGGCGAGTGGCACCTGACGGAAGGCATGCTCATGGGGGCGAACTACGACCTATGCCGGGAGCTGGCGTGGGTCCGGGGCTGGTGCCCGGGAACAGCGAATTTCAGCGGCTAACCCTCTTCCTCCGGTTCGTCTGGCGGCGCTGCAGGCGAAGCCTGAACTCCCCATTCCGAGAGTGCCGTGAGTACGGCCTGTTCGCGCAGTGCCGTGAACTCCCGAAAAATCGGCTCGCCGTGAGGGGACTTCCGGAGGAGCTCGAACGCTTTCTCGTGCACGAATTGCTTTCTCAGTTCCTCTCGACCGGAGCGAGGCCGCGCTGGTCGATGGCCTGCGTAATCTGGATCGTAAGGATTGCTACTCGACCAAGCGGTGTTAGTGGTCTGTGACGTCATTACGATGTTCATGGCGAGGTCCGCTCCGTCGACCTTCCAGCGTTTGCCGGCAGTAAGCGTCATTGGAAAGAAATGATGCATGTGAGTGGCAACGCCCTGTTCGCGGAACCCGATGATGTCACGGATAACCACGTCGCGCGACCGCCGCGATTGATGAGGCAGCGAATGAGATTCGCGCGCGCGCCGCTTGTAGAGTCGCTCCTAAGCGATGGCATCCGGAAGTCCCTAATCCAAGATGGCTCGGTGCTTCCATCGATGGCCCAAGCGCGGAATTCCCTTACGTCTTCCCTCTGTTTGTTGTGCACGCCTTCTTGATACCTGCGCGAGAGCGCAGAAAGAACGAACCAACGTTCCAGCTTCAGTTCCGCCGACTTTAGGGCCGTACCACTCAACCTAGAACGAATCTCTCGATAAGCGACAGACATCGGGGCATAGATGGAATCGTAGGGAATTAGTCCAGAGGTATAGGCGAGCCCCGCCCCGAGCTTGGCGCTAAGAAACTCTCCGAGTTCCTTCGAGTGCAGAAAACGCAGTGTCGCAATGCTGCCGATAGCGTTCCGCCGTGATAGTCTCCGGCAGCTTGGCCTTCTTTGGATCAGTGTCAGCAAGGAGGGCGATCGTTTGAAGAAGTACCTCCCCTGATAAGTCCATATTCGAGTAGTACTTCCCAAGTTCTCGTAGAACGTCTAGTTCGTCGCGAAGGAAGATTTTATGAGGGTACAGTATTGCCACAACTAATTCGAACGGAGTTAAGGGCCTACCTGTCGTGTTTAGTGTTGAAAAGATTCTGCAAATGGCCTCGACCGGACGATCCTTTTCGACAACGGTGACTGGATCTGGAGTTCTCCGCACAGGAAGTGGTCGCGAACGACGTATTCTACGAATGGATACCGATCTGGGAATTGTTTCCTGTAGGCAGCGAGTGCGATCGGCAATTTCTCGGCGTCGCGCAAGAAGGCAGTAGCAAGGAGGTGTTTGCTCATCATCGCCATTGCGTCCAAGGAGCGATTGCGCTAACGCAGTACTCATCGTCCGCATCAAGATCGAGCAGGAATTCGGCGGGGCGGCTGCCGCGGAGGGAGAGGTCGCAGGTCGGCGATGCGATGGTCGCCAGGGCGGCCCCCGCGATGAGTCTGGGAGAAACGCTGATAGAGCCGGTCGAGGTCTATGAAGTAGCGCGAACGGCCTCGGTCGCTAAAGAGGATCAGCCCGGCTGTCAGTCGTTGTTGGCCGTCGAGTATGAATCTCCCGTTCGGCTGAGGGGCAATCTCAGTGGTGTCTCCTTTGAAGAAGGGCCGCGGAGTGATCTGAACGTGGTCGTTCCGCTCCATCAGCAAGAACGCGCCAATCGGATAGCCCTGCCGCACTGAGTCGAACAGCTTCACAACGCTCTGTGGTCCCCACTTCCACGGACGCTGAAACTCCGGCAGTTGCAGCAGCCCTTCCTCGGCCTCCGCGATCAGGTCGATGAAGGGTTGCGTTTGGATTGCCATTGGCTCTCGCTCCTTGCTCCGTCGGCGAATCGTAATTCTGTCGAAGGTAAGTCCGTCATCTGGCGCCCTGCCAGCGCCAACGCCCCCTTCCACCTCCGTCCCGGCATCCCGCACCCTCCCCCCAAATGCCCGCCGCCCGCTCGCTCGCTACCGTCCCCTCCCCGCTCATCGCCCGCTACGCGCTCCTCACGACACGTCACCTGCAGCCCACTACTTCGACCCGCTCAAGTAGTACCCCAAGTAGTTACGTATCCGAATCTGTCCGGACCACTTCCAACCACTTCCAGCACCCCCAGGAAAAACGCCGCCCGCGCAGGTACACGCCAAAGGACCTCCCCCTCGCCCAGCCATGGGAGAGGGGGTCGGGGGGTGAGGGACCACCGCGTCATGCGGACCGATGCAGTCGCATCACGCGATCCAATGCAGAATCGATGCAGATCCACGCAGAATCGACGTGTTTTCGTTTTTCGCCCGCGTCTCGCCTTTCACCTCCCCCTCGCCGGCATGGGAGAGGGGGTCGGGGGGTGAGGAACTATCCCCCCGCCAGCTTCGCCTTGTGCCCCATCGCCACCAGCTTCGGCACCAGCTTCTCGCGCTGGTCGCCCTGCAACACGAGGATGCGGCCCTCGCGGCTGCCGCCTGTCGCGCAGAACTGCTTCAACTGCTTCAAGAGAGCGTCCAGCTCCGGCTCGCTCCCCGGGAGGCCCGTCACCGTCGTCGCCGTCTTGCCGCCCCGGCCCTTCTTGTCCCGCTGCACCCGGACGAGCCCGTCGTCCGGAGGGGCCTTTGGCCGTTGGCCGTTAGCCGCGGGGGGCGCGGACGGGAGCTTGCGGTTGGTGAGGCCGGCCGGAGGCATCGTGACCCCCCCGCTCCCAGGCTTGGGAGAGGGGGAGGGTGAGGGACGCGCCCGCCATCGGTCGACTACACCAGCCGCGAGTTCGCCTTGCGTTCGTCAGTCATCGGTTGTCGGCGCTCCCCTCGCCCGGGCATGGGAGAGGGGGAAGGGCGTGGGGGCTCACTTCGGCCGCACACCGACCTTCGTGCCGAGTTCGTGGAGGATGCGGCGGTACTCCCCGACGGTGTGCATGGGCAGGTGATTCTCGCGCAGCTGGCGGGCGATATCGGAACGGTTCGGGTTGTACCCCCGTTCTTCCAGCGTTGCCAGGGCCTTGCCCGCGATGGCGAAGTACTCTTCGATGCCGCGCGTGGCAGTGCTCATGCGGTCGACCACGCGGGCGCGGTCGGCTTCGACGTTGGCCGCTTCGCCACCGCCGAGGTGCGCGAGGAAGTCTTCGAACTGCTCGTCGCTCATGCTCGCGGCGGCATCGCCCAGGCGTTCGCGGAAGCGATCGACCCGTTCGGCGCGGGCAGCCCCGCCGGGCATCAGGCGGACCGAACCGTGAAGGCCGGCCTCGTAGCCAAGGGCGCGTTCGCTCTGGTAACGAAGCCGCTCAAGGGCGGTGTTCAACTCCGAGACATGGGCGACATAGGCGTCGTAGGGCGAAGCCAGTTTGTAGAGGAGCGTTGCGATTCCCATGGCGGGACCTCCGTGCTAACGGTCGTTGCTGCCCCGGAGGAAGTCCTCGACATCGCGCAGGATGTCGTCGGCGGAAGGCAGGTCTCCGCCGGATTCGGCTTCCGGTTCGCGGTCTTCGCCGTAGTGCTCTTCCAGCGTACGGACGTACTCGCCGATCTGGGTGTCGCCGCGCGAAGCTTCCTCGACACGGCTGGTGAAGCGCTCGATCTCGTCCTCGAAGTCCCCTTCCGGTGGGGCGATGCCGATGACCGGCTGGAGGGCCCGAAGGAGGGCGAGCGTGGCGGCGGGGTTCTCTTCAACATTGAGGTAGTGGGGCACGCCCGCGGCGAGGCTGATGAGCCCGGCCCCGCGCCGCCGCAGCGAATCGTGCAGCACCCCGAGGATGCCCGTCGGGCCCTGGTAGAGCGAACGGCCCAGGCCGTACTTCGCCGAAAGGCGCGGGTCGG
This sequence comes from Candidatus Amarobacter glycogenicus, assembly GCA_016719395.1. Classification (GTDB taxonomy): domain Bacteria; phylum Chloroflexota; class Dehalococcoidia; order Tepidiformales; family Tepidiformaceae; genus Amarobacter; species Amarobacter glycogenicus. Next base: position 230,781 of record JADJZF010000004.1, read on the forward strand.
CCGATGACCCCGTGACCGGGATGGGCCGTGTGTGGGGAGTTGCCGCCGGGCGCGCCACCAGCGTGCAGACGAGCGAAGGTTCGAACGTCGCGACCACGTCCGAGAGACGCTCGGAGAAGGTCCGCCAGCGCAGGTTCGGCTCCACGCCGCGGACGATCACGAGGTCGTGGTCGTTGTCCGGTAGCCGGGCGGCGAAGCCCTCGTTGTCGGGCCAATCGAGCGCCCGCACGCCATCCTCGTCGATGCGGACGTGTGGGCGGGTCTCGGTGAAGACGTAGTAGTCCTCGGGGTCCACGGTGAGGAAGCGTTCGGCGTTGTAGGCATCGATGAGGTGGTCAGCGACATCGGTGGTGACGGTGCCGGTATCGCTCCAGCCGGTGAAGGCCATGATCACCACGGGGGAACGAAGCCCGCTGACTTCGCTAACGGTAAATCCATCCACGCAAGCCATTGTACGCCGGGGCGAGGGTTAGGGGGTTAGGGCAGGGGGATCCGCCGACCAGCCGTCAGCGGTTGGTTCAGAGGCGGAGACGATCCGAGGCGGCCCGCAACTGCCGGAGCAAGTCCTCCCCCATCCGGCGGCCGTCCTGGGAACTGGTCGTTCCGGTCCCAACGCCAGGCGGCGACCATGGCGAGCTTCAGGAGTCGGCACTGGTCGACCAGCTCGGTATCCAGATTCGGATAGTGCGCGCTGACCGCTTCGGGCGCGTGGGCGACGTCGAATTCGACAGGGCCGCGGCATGCGGTCTGGAGGTCGATGAACAGCGGGCCGTCCCTGGTGTTGAGCAGGTTGCCCGGGTGCGGTTCGCCGTGGAGGAGCTGCTCCTTCGACCCGCGCTGGACGACAGCGGTCAGCAGGGTTCGCAGTGCGTTCGCCAGCAGCTCCCGGTCGGCGGCCCTGAGTTCGTGAGTCAGAACGGGGTCTCCGACCAGCGACTGAGCTTCCGCGACACGATCCGTGAAGTGCGGCGTTGGGAGAGTGATCTTGCGCAGGCCGGTGTGCAGCCGATGAAGCGCCTGTGCGAAATCAGGCGGGGAGGTTTCAGGCGAAACGGGCTCGTAGTAAGTCCAGAACGTGATGGCGAATCCATCCCGCTCGTACGTGCGCGGCGCTACACGAGGGTCCGGCTCACCGCATGGGGCGCCGGACGCGGCGAGCCGGCGGGAGACCTCGAGTTCGAACCCAAAGTCGGCTCCGTGAGTCCTGGCAGGGCCTACCCGTGCCAGCACGTCGCAGGGCAAGAAACGGACCGCGATCCGGTTCGAGTTGTGCAGCAAGAGCGCGTCCTCGGCGCGAAGGCCGAGCGCGGATGCGACCGATTTGGCGGCTTCCACCGCCGCCTGGACTTGAGACGGGTCCATCGTCGCCCTTTCCAGAGGTTCTCCGCACGGGTCGATTGTGCGACGACCAACGTCAGCTTGAAGGGTACTCGCGAAGCATAAGGCCAGGCACTCGTTCGAACTCTGACCGGTTGAGTGTCAGGACTTCGTGCCCGTTCGCGAGGGCCGTGGCGGCGATCATGAGATCGCGTTCGCCGATACGCTGTCCGGCCTGACGTAGGGCGGCGGCAGTCCGCCCGTATGCAACGGCCTCGTCAAGGCCAAACGCGACGATGGTCGCCTCGCGGACGAGGACCTCGACGAACGCTTCGCGGTTCCGCCGATGGGCGGCGTCGGAGAGTTCTACACCCATACGAAGTTCGGCGATCGTGATTGAACTAACGAAGGGCTCGTCGGGTAGCTCGGCGGCAAGCCGAGGATCTTGGACAAGGCGTCGTTCGACATCGATCAGCCACGATGTGTCGATCAGGACGCCCATGCCGACCCCTGAGGCACCACGACGTTGCTCAGGGCGGCGACATCGGCTTCGAACTCGGAGTCGAGGGGAGCAAGCTTCGCGAGTTCATGCCAGAGCCGTGAACCGCTGGTCTCCTCCGGCCGGGCGACCGCAGTGACCTTCCCGAGGCGTTCGAACACTACCGTGTCACCCCGGTCGAGTGCCTCGACGACTTCGGGTGGCAGGCGGTCGACACTTATCCTGACGGTCATGCGCACATTGTAGCTTGTCGCGAGCGACGATCCGGCTATACCCCCGCGTAGCTGTGGAGGCCGCTTACCCAGAGGTTCACCGCAAAATAGGTGAACATGACGAGCGCCCACATGATCACGAGCCACCACATCGGGTCCGGGCGCCAGCCTCGCCGCACCTTCGCGGGGACGATGCGACGGATGCCCGGGGCCCCGGCCACCGAGCCGGAGCCGGCGCGAGCATGGAAGTACGCCGCGATGCTGAGCCACGTGACCAGCGCGCTGGTCTCCTTCGGGTCCCAGCCCCAGTAGCGTCCCCAGGCGCTGTTCGCCCACCAAGCGCCGAGGGCGATGCCGAGGCCGAGGAGGGGGAAGCCGACCATGACAGCCTTGTGGGCGAGGTCGCCGGCGGCTTCGGAACTGGGCAGCGCGGCGAACCGGCGATGGCCTTCGCCACCCTGCGCCAGGTAGACCGCCGCGCCGCAGAACGACACCGTGAGGATCGCGTAGGAGAGCATCATCACGCTGACGTGGATGGTGAGGAGCGGCCCGTTCTGGAGCGCCGGGATGAGCGGCGTGATCTCAGACGGGAACATGGAGGCGATGCCGAGCATCGCGGCGACGATCGGGAGGCCGAGGAGGCCAAAGCGACGGTTGCCGATGTACGTCTCGAAGGCCAGGTAGGCAAGGGCTATGCCGAACGCGAAGGCCGCCGTGAACTCGTACAGGTTTGAAACGGGTGCATGTCCCGTGGCCGACCAGCGTGCTGCCACCTGTCCGCCGAGGAAGAGGACCGTGAAGGAGGAGAACGTGGTGGCGAGCCGCCCGATGCCCGCGTTCGGGACTCCGCTGGGCTGGGCGATGGTGAGGGTGCCGGCGGCCGTCTGGGCGCTCATCCGGCGCACAGCGAGCGACGCGCTGGCGACGTAGGCCACGTATAGCCCGGCGGCGATGAGCGAGGTGACCATACCGGTCCAGAAGAGGTAGATGCTGAGGTCGGCCATAGTCGCTTGTTCCGTGCGTCACAATGGTAGCGCGCGGGTGTCGGGAGCGCGCGCCGGCGAGGCTCCGGGTTTACCGCGTTCCACCCCGCCGGCAGCGCAGCAGCGGACCGGTCAGTCGACGACGGCGATGACCTCGACTTCGATCAGCAGGTCAGCGAAGGCCAGCGCCGTCACACCGACAAGGGTGCTGGCAGGCGGGTTCTCGGCGGGGAAATACTGCCCCCGCACCTCCCGAATGATGGACAGGGCTTCGGCGTTCAGGTTCACGATGTAGGTGTTCTGCTTCACCACATCGGAAAGAGTGGCTCCGGCGGCGGCGAGCGCGGCCTTCACGTTCTCGAAAACCTGGGTGGTCTGCGCGCGCAGGTCGCCAACGCCGACGACGCTGCCGTCCTTGTCCATCGCAATCTGTCCGGCGACATAGACGGTGCGGCCGCCGCTGGTGGAAACGACGTGGCTGTAGCCCCGTGGGGTGGAGAGGTTGGGAGAAACGGGATAGGTCTTCACCGGGCGATTCTAACCCGGAAGCTCCCGGGTCAGCCCTCCAGCAGTGCCAATGCCTCGCGGATGCTCGCCGCCGCTTCCCTCTCGTGTTTCGCCGCACGGCGCAACGCCATCGCCGCTGCTCGGCGGAGGCCGGGGTTGTTCACGTTGCCGTGCCCTCCCGATGGGAACGGGAAGAGGGTGATCAGTGGCGCCACTGCTTTGACCTGCTCGCGGCTGGCATCACGGGCGGCGCCAAGAGGCGCGGCGAGGTCCGGGATCGACTCGGCGAGATCCGCGAGAAACGCAGAACCGTCCATCCGGGCTGCCTGGAGCACGACGAGCGTGTAGGCGTTTCCGGCCCTGTCGACCTCCGTGTCGCCGTCAAACGCGTCGGCCCACGCCTCGATTGCGGCCGTACCGCGGGGCTGGCTGTCGTCCGCCCCGTCCTTGCCCTCGAAACAGTCCAGTGCCGTCTGCAGCGCTCCAGCAATCGTCTCCAACGGGTCAGATTCCACGGCTTCGACGGGCGCGAAGAGCTCGATTCTCCCGGTTGCTGCCGTTGGCCAGACATCCCAGAGCACGAAGGGGCCGAGCTCCGCCGTCAGGATGTCTTCCACCAGGAAGCCGCCGCGCGTTCGGTCGTAGCCGGCCACGATGCCGTGTTCGTGGAGGTGAAAGTCCCATCCGAGAAGCGGCCTGCCCGCATCGAGGTGAGAGATCCCCCACTCCACGGCGGCCGAGCGCAGGTCATCCCATGGGCTATCGGCCGGAAGTTCGAGGCCGAATCGTTCCCAGCGGTAACCCGTGCGCGCATACCGTTCGACCATCGCCCGCCAGTCCAGGTCCGCGGGCCCGGATGGAAGCACCGAAACCTGGCCGCGAGTCGCAAGGCAGGTGTGCCAGGCGTGTCCTGTGAGGCCCATGAGTGCATGCCGCGGCAGCGGTTGCCCAAGGTAGGCGAGGATGCCTTCCAGTGCGCCGGCGGCGCTCGTCCAGTTCTCGCCCAGGCGGAGGCCGGGGATTTCATGCTTCACCATGCGAGTGTAGGTCAGATCCCGTATTGGATCGGAGGCGATGCGCATCCGGGTCGCTTCGCTACAGTTAGTGCACTACAACCCGGGAGCCGCACCGAATGTCCAACCAGATGGGAATCTTCGACGTCCTCTACAACTGCCGCGCCATGCGCCGGATCAAGCCAAACCCCGTGCCGGAAGAGACACTGGTCAAGCTGATCGATGCGGCGAACCAGGCCGCCTCTGGTTCGAACCAGCAAAACGGGCGCTGGATCGTCGTCCGGGATCGTGCTCAGAAGGAGAAGCTGGCGGAGATGAACCGCCGCGTTTTCGAGGCATACACCGGCCCATCCGGCGGCCGCGCAGGCTCGCTTCCCCACCAGTCCGAGGCCAAGCGCGCGCGGATGCTGGAAGCCGTGCGCTGGCAGGCTGAGCACTTCGCCGACATCCCGGCCATCGTGATCGCCTGCCTGCAGGTGGCGCTGCCACTTCGCGATTCGTTCGCGGCCGGGGCCGGGGCCGGTGGCTCCATCTGGCCCGGGGTCCAGAACCTGCTGCTCGCCGCGCGCGCTCTTGGACTGGCAGCGACTCCGACGACCTTCGCCATTGCCGACCGGGCCGAAGCCCGCGAAGTCCTGGCGCTGCCCGAAGCGATCGTGCCGTTCTGTGTGATCCCGGTGGGCTACCCGATGGGGAACTTCGGTCCAGTCACGCGCAAGCCGGTCAGCGAGATCATGCGCTGGGATCGCTGGTCGTAGGGGGGCGTCGCTTCACCCACCCCCGATCTGCCTCTACTCTTGAAGGACTCCCACCACCGAACCAGCGGAGGCTCCTATGTCCGCACTCTCCCGCCTGGATCCCGAAGTAGCCGGGATCATCGAGCACGAACGAACGCGCCAGGTCGAGTCGCTCGAGATGATCGCGAGTGAAAACTACGCCAGCGCAGCCGTCCTCGAGGCAACCGGTTCGGTATTCACGAACAAATACGCCGAGGGTTACCCGGGCAAGCGCTACTACGCCGGCAACCAGTTCAGCGACGAACTCGAAAACCTGGCCATCGACCGCGCGAAGCGGCTCTTCCGCGTGGACCACGCGAATGTGCAGCCCACCAGCGGCGCCGAGGCCAATATGGCCGTCTACCAGGCCTTCGTGAACCCCGGCGACACCATCATGGGTATGGAGCTGAGCCAGGGCGGGCACCTCACCCACGGCTCGCCCGTCAACTTCAGCGGCCGCCTCTACCACTTCGTCCCCTACACCGTCGACCGCGAAAGCGAAACCATCGACATGGCCGTCGTCCGCCGCCTCGCGAACGAATCGCGGCCGAAGATCATCGTCGCCGGTGCGACGGCCTATCCCCGTGCGATCGATTTCGCGGCCTTTGGCGAGATTGCCCGCGAATCGGGCGCCTTGCTCATGGTCGACATGTCGCACATCGCCGGCCTCGTGGCGGGTGGCGTCCACATGTCGCCTGCCCCCTACGCCGATGTCGTGACCACCACCACCCACAAGACCCTTCGCGGTCCGCGCGGTGCACTCGCGCTTTCGAAGCTGGAACACGCGGACGCGCTCGACCGCGGCGTCTTTCCGGGCACCCAGGGTGGGCCGCATCTCCACAGCATCGCGGCCAAAGCGGTTGCCTTCGCGGAGGCCCTCAGGCCCGAATTCACGGTCTATGCGAAGCAGATTGTGACCAACGCCAGCGCACTCGCCGAAGAACTTGTTTCCGGCGGCGTTCGCCTCGTCTCCGGCGGTTCGGATAACCACCTGCTCCTGGTCGACTGCAACTCGGTCGATATCAGTGGTCTCAAGGCCCAGAACGCGCTCCAGGGGGCAGGGATCATCACCAACCGCAACACCATTCCCTACGACCAGCGGTCGGCCTACATCACCAGCGGACTGCGCATGGGCACGCCCGCGCTCACTTCGCGCGGGATGAAGGAAGACGAGATGCGTCGCGTGGGCAAGTGGATCGTCCGCGTCCTGAAAGACCCGGATGGTGAAGGCGTCCGCGAGGCGGTCAACGCCGAAGTGGCGGAGTTTGCGCGGGCCTATCCCGTGCCGGGGATCACTGACGCGATCGCCGTCTGACTCACGGCCCGCCGCCAAAGCTGGGGGAAGCGCTCAGGCCGACGGTTTGACCGCCCGGAACCGGAAGGCGCCCTTGCCTTCGCGGATTGCCACTTCGCTGAAACCCGCGCGCCGGAGGCGTTCTTCGAAAGTTGCGGGCGGCACGATGACCATCGTGTCGAAGAGGTGCGAGAACCGGAACTTCAAGTTCAGGGTGCTATCGGAGCCGGCGAACGTGCCGCCCGGCCGGAGGACCCGGAACGTCTCCGCCAGGAGGCGATCCTGTAGTTCTCGCGAAGGCACGTGGTGCAGCATGGTCATCGAGACTGCGCCGCTGAACGAGGCGTCGGCGAAGGGCATTTCGGTGGCATCGCCATGGCGGACATCAACGTTCGTCCCGTGCATGCGCGCGGCCAGGCTTTCGGCGAGGCGGTCGTCGATCTCGATGCTCGTAAGGTGTTCGAACCGTTCGCGAAGGACGTCGGTCGCCAGCCCGGGCCCCGGCCCGATTTCGAGGACATTCTGCCCGAGGTCGTACTCGCGAAGGACCCACGGGATGACCGTGGACTTCAGGGTCTTGCCCCATTCGACGGAACTGCAGAATCTCCGGTGGTATCGGTTCATCACGGGAGTCTAGCGGGTCGCGGGGCGTGGTCACACGGTTGGCGAGTATTCCGCTGCGTTGAGCCGAAGATTGTCGCGTGGTACCTTGTGCGTTCGCGCCGGGAGCCCGGTCCTCTTCTGTTGAGGACAAACCCATCGCCCGGCTTGAGGATTCATGAGGGAATATGAACTGACGGTGGTCTATGACCTTGCCGTCGCTGAAACGGGTGGTCCGGATGCGGGCCCCCAGCGCCTCACCAGCCTTGTTGAAGGCCGAGGCGGGAAGATGCTCAAAGTTGACCACTGGGGCCGTCGCCGTATGGCCTACCCGATTGGCCGCGCGATCGACGGCGACTACGTGGTTACCCGGATCGATTTCGACCCATCGAGCCTGGCCTCCCTGGAGGCTGCGCTGAAGATCGACGAGAAGGTGTACCGCCACCTGGCGGTGCGTGCCGACGAACTGCCGCCGCCGCCGCCGCCGCGAGAGCCCCGTCAGCCCATCGCAAGCGCGGAAGCGCCGGCTGCCGCCCCCGCCGTTGCGGAAGAAGCGCCTGCACCAGCCGAGGCTGCTCCTGCAGCGGAGCCTGAGGTAGCCGCCCCGCCAAGGCCGAAGCGCCCGGGGAAGCTGTTGCCGAAGCGGAAGCGCCTGCAGCCGAGGCGGAAGCACCCGCCGAAGAATAAGGAAACGAAACCATGGCCGGCCTGAACAAAGTCATGCTCATTGGTAACGCAGGGAAAGACGCCGAACTGCGGTACATGGCGTCGGGCACCCCGCAATGCAAGTTCTCGCTCGCGGTGAACAACCGGCGGCGCAACCAGCAGACCAACGAATGGGAAGACAACACTGAGTGGTTCAACATTCTCATTTGGGGCGACCAGGCCGAACGGGTTTCGCAGTACATCACCAAGGGCAAGCAGCTCTACCTTGAGGGCCGCCTGCAGACCCGCAGCTGGGATGGCGATGACGGCCAGAAGCACTACATGACCGAGGTTGTCGCCAACGTCGTCCAGCTCCTCGGCAGCCGCGAAGGCGGCGGCCAGGCGAGCGGCGGTGGCGGCGACGAGTGGGGCAGCGGTACTCCCGCCCGCCCCCGCGCCGGAGGCTTCAGTCGCGGCGGCGACATGGAAGTCGACGACCTGCCCTTCGAATAACCGACTCCCGCGGGCGCCTCTGCGCCCGCCCCACCCGGTCCCTCCCAAGAGGAGGGTCGAACCCATCGGGAAGGAATACACCATGGCATCTGAAGAACGTTCTGAACGAAGCTCCGAAGGGGGCGATCGGCCCGCGCGGCCACAGCGCCCGCGTTACGGCGGCCGTCGCAAGGTCTGCCGCTTCTGCGTCGACAAGATCAAGGGCGCCGACTACAAAGATGTTGGCCGCCTGCGCATGTACATCAGCGACCGTGGCAAGATCGAACCGCGGCGCAAGACGGGCACCTGCCTGAAGCACCAGCGGCTCGTGTGCACGGCGATTAAGCGGGCACGCCACCTCGCCTTGCTGCCCTACACGCTCGCGCACGTGCGGCAGACCGGCGTCTTCCCAATACGAGGCTAAGCACCACCCCGGGCGCCCCGCCCTCCGAGGAGACCCATGGCCCGTCGTGACCGAACAACCGGCCTGCCCCGGCCACGTCCCCGCAAGGAAGCAAAATCGAAGAGCCGGTTCTCGATGGACGAGGGCCAGCAGCTTCGTGCTGTCTGGGCGGTCGGTGGCTTGCTTATCGCCGTCCTCGTCCTGGTTTTCGGGTATCGCTGGTTCGAAGCCAACTACCTCCACCCGGACAAGACGATCCTCCGCGTTGGGGAAGAGAAGTACTCGCTGAGGTACTACACAGACCGGCTGTTCCTCGCGGCGCAATCCAACGCCGGCACGGGCACGAACGTCTCAATCCTCGAGCAGACGTTGCTCACCGAGCTGGAGGACGAGGCGCTCGCCAAGATCCTCGCACAAGAGAAGGGCATCACCGTCTCCGACGAGGAAACGTCGGCGGAGATCGCGGCCCAACTGGGTGTGCCCGCGGGCGGCGCCGGTAGCACGTTCGACACGCTCTACCGGCAGCGGCTGACGACGGTGAAGATGAGCGATGGCGCCTATCGCCGGTACACCGAGGCCCAGGTCTACATCAACAAACTGAAGGCGAAGCTCGCCGAGGAGATCGGAAATACCGGCGAAGTCGTGACCCTCCGTGCCGTTGTCCTCGCTTCGAAAGAGGATGCCGACAAGGTCCTGGCACGGGTGAACACCGGCGAAAACCTTGGGTCCGTCGCCCAGGCGGCTTCGACCGACATCTCTTCCCGGCAGAATGACGGACTGATGGAACCCACGCCGACACGCATGCTGCCCGATGCGGTCCGGGCGGCCATCGATGGCAAATCCGCGGGCTCCGATCTCATCGGCCCGCTGGAAGTCGCCGGGAGCTTCTGGGTGTTCCGGATCGAGAAGCGAGATACCCAGGGGGTCTACACCGAGACGCAGAAGGGGCAGTTGGCCGACTTCGCCCTCCAGGATGGAGTTGCCGCCAAGCGATCAGGCGTCACCATCAAGCTCGATATGGACAGCCGCGACTACGAATGGGCGAATGAGCACGCAGGGGACTGACGCCGGGGCGCGTGAAATCGGCGTTGGCCTGATCGGGCTGGGCGTCGTTGGCGGCGGCGTGGCCCAGGCGCTCATCGAGCGGAAGGATTACTTCGCCCGCCAGGTGGGGCGTCGTTGGTCGTGCGGCGCGCGGCCGTCCGTGACCTTTCGAAGCCCCGGACAGTCGACTTGCCGGCCGGTTTGCTGACGACCGACGTCAACGATGTGCTCGGCGACCCGTCGATCGACATCATCGTGGAAGTCATCGGTGGCGAAGAGCCGGCCGGTTCGTTTATCCGTGCCGCCCTTCAGGCGGGCAAGCATGTGGTGACGGCGAACAAGGAACTGATGGCGAAATCCGGCCCGGAGTTGCTGGCTGAAGCCCACAGCCGCGGACTCGACATCATGTTCGAGGCGAGCGTGGGGGGCGGGATCCCGCTCATCGCGCCACTCCGCCGGGACCTGCTGGCGAACCGGATCGCGTCGATCCGGGCGATCATCAACGGGACGACCAACTACATCCTCACCGGATTGGCCCGGACCGGAGCCGTCGGCCAGGCGCTGCGCGCGCAGGGCATCGAGCCCCCAGGCGGAGCGGGTTTCGCCGAGGCCCTCGCCGACGCCCAGCGCCTGGGCTACGCGGAGTCCGACCCGACGAACGACGTGGAGGGCTACGACGCCGCCTACAAGCTGGCGATCATGGCGACCCTGGGCTTCCGCAGCCGCGTGCGCCCCAGCCAGATCGACACTACGGGCATCACAAAGCTCCATCCCCGGGACTTCCAGTACGCCCAGGAACTCGGATACGTGATCAAGCTGCTGGCTATAGCGGAGCGCATCGACGGCGGCATCGTTGCCCGCGTCGCACCGGCCTTCATTCCGAATACCGAGCCGCTCGCAAAGGTGGACGGCGTTTATAACGCCGTCCAGATCGAAGGCGACCTGACGGGGACGGTGCTCTTCCAGGGACGGGGCGCCGGGGCGGAACCGACAAGCTCGGCCGTCGTCGCCGACCTGCTCGATCTGTCGCATGCGATCGTCCTCGGCAACCGGGAACGGAAGTACTGGGGCCCGGAAGGCGACCTCCCCGTGCTCGGGCTGGAACACCTGCACACGCGGTACTATGTGCGCGTGACCGTGAACGACAGGCCCGGAGTGCTCGCCCAGATCGCCCAGACGCTCGGAGACCACTCCGTGAGCATCGCCGCCGTGAGCCAGAAGGAAGCGGATTCGGATGCTCAGACGGCGGAACTGGTGATCATGACGCACCGGGCCAAGGAAGGTTCGATGCGGACTGCGCTGCGCGCCATCGAAGCGCTGCCGGTGGTGAACCAGGTGTCGTCGTTCCTCCGCGTGGAGGGCTAGGCATGGCCGGCGAGTCCCAGGCACAGGCACTCGGCGAGATCATCACGTGGCTCGAACAGCAGATTCGCACGAGCCGCGAAGAGCAGCTTCGGCAGCTGGCGCAACTCGACCAGCTGCGCCGCCAGGTGCACGACCTCTCGGAAGAGGTCGCCGGGGCCGAGCGATCCGTCAGGGAAATCGACCCGAAGCTGGCGCCGTTCAAGGGATTCCCGGAGAAGATCCGGGCGCTCGACGAATCATCGGAACACGTTCGCCAGGCCATCAGCGCGAACAAGTCCGAAACGGACAACGCCCTGCGTTTGCTGCGCGCCGAAGCCGATTATGACCGCCAGGAACGCAGCGAAGCGATCCGCCGGATCGATAGCGCAGCGAGCCAGCTCGGGCTGGTGCTCGCGGACATCTCCCAGGTTCAGAACCAGACGGCCCAGGTGAGCCAGACGCTCCAGACCGTGTTGGAGCGCCAGCGCGAAGTAGAGGCTCACCTCGAACAATTTGGCCTGCGCCTCGATCGCACGATCGAGGTGAACCGGGACCTCGAAGAGCGAGTGAAGACGGTGGTCTTCGAAGGCCTCGATGATCGGTTCGACGTTGTTTTCGAACGGTTGCAAGTGGTCGGCGAGATGGTGAAGCGCAACGAAGACGTGATCGCCGGGGTGGCGAACGAGCGGAGCCTGCGCCAGGACCTGATCGACGAGCTTTCCGTCTGGCGCGAAGAGCACAACCGGATCGACGGACGCCTGAACACGCTCGAGGAAGCGAGCGACAAGGTCATGGCGCAGATCGACAAGGTCCATGGGGAGGTAACGCTGCTCGAAGGGCGGCACTCCGGGCTGGGCGAGCGCGTCTCCAACATCCGCAAGGACATCGCTGAAGTCGTCGACCACGTGCGCGAGGAGTTCGCGAAGTACAACGCGATGATGGAGAAGCAGCGCCGGAAGCAGATCCAGGTGCTCGAACAGGAACTGCGCGAGGCGAAGTTCCATGCATTTCGCCCGCCGGAGGAACCGTGAGGAATCCCAGTCCCCAGGTCCGCGGGGTGCTGCACAAGTGGGGGAACGTGCTCCCGCTGACCGAGAGCACGCCTCGCATCTCTCTTGGCGAAGGTGACACGCCCCTGGTCCGCTCCTCGGCGCTCGAGCGGGAGTGCGGGCTCGATGAGCTCTGGTTCAAACTCGAAAGCTGCAATCCCACCGGGTCATTCAAAGACCGGGGCATGGTTGTCGCTGTAGCCAAAGCGATGGAGTCCGGCGCGCGCGCGATCATGTGCGCCAGCACGGGAAACACGAGTGCCAGCGCCGCCGCCTATGCCGCCCATTGCGGGTTGGACTGCTTTGTCCTTGTCCCCGGTGGCAGGGTGGCAGCCGGGAAGATGGCCCAGGCAATGGCTTACGGCAGCCGCATAATCGAGGTCGAAGGCAATTTCGATGACGCGCTCAACGCCGCTCGGGAACTGACGGCGAAGCACCCGGTCGCGCTGGTGAACTCGGTCAACCCGTTCCGGATCCAGGGCCAGAAGACCGCTGCCTACGAAATCTGCGAATCGCTCGGCGAAGCGCCCGATATCCTGGCGATCCCGGTCGGCAACGCGGGCAACATCACCGCGTACTGGAAGGGCTTCGGCGAATGTGCTGAGACCGGCAGGGCGACGCTCCACCCGCGGATGTTCGGGTTCCAGGCCGCCGGAGCCGCGCCGCTTGTCAGTGGCAAGCCCGTTGCGGAGCCGGAGACGGTCGCCACGGCCATCCGGATTGGGAATCCGGCGAGCTGGGCGGGGGCGATCGGCGCCCGTGACGAGAGCCAGGGTCTCATCGAAGCGGTTACCGACGAGGAGATCCTGGAAGCCTATCGCCTGCTCGCTCGCAAGGAAGGGTTGTTCGTTGAGCCTGCCAGCGCCGCGAGTGTCGCTGGACTGCTGAAGCATGGCCGTGGGGGCACGATGCGCGGGGGCCGCGCAGTGGCGATCCTCACGGGGAACGGCCTGAAAGACCCGGACACCGCCGTCAGCCAGTACCGGCCAGACGTGACGAGAGCATCGGCCACTCTCGAAGGTGTCGAACGCGCGCTGGGCTGGTAGCGGGCGCACTGCCGTGGTGAGCTGGCTCCGTCGTCGGGTTCTTGGAGGCGCGGTGCGCCCAATCTTCGCGAACCGGGTAGTATCGCGCTTCGAGGTTGAGTGAAATGAAGGTCCGCGAACGCACCATCGTCTGCTCCGCCGCGGCATAAAGGCCGCGCGAAGGGACTGGTCCATGCCAGTTCGCCGCCCCGGTAACCCCGGGGCTGTTTCGCGTCGCGCCCGTCCTCGGCGCCCGCCCTTCCCCGTGGAGGGCCGATTCACAAAGGTCAGCAGTCTCCATGCGTTCGCGTTTCCTCACCGGGCTCTGGGCCAAACCCGATTTCGTCCGCCTCTGGGCAGGGACGACCACTTCGACGTTCGGGTCGCTCATCGGCCAGATCGCTCTCAGTTTCACCGCCATCACTTTCCTCGATGCGACCGCTCCAGAAGTCGCAGTCCTCGGCGCCAGCCAGTTGGTCCCCGGGTTCCTCGTCAGCCCGTTTGCCGGAGTGTGGGTCGACCGGCTGAGACGCCGGCCCATCATGATCACCGCGGACCTGGGACGTGCCGCCGCCCTGGCCACCGTGCCGCTGGCCGCGGTGTCCGGCGGGCTGACGATGTACCAGCTGTTCGCTGTGGGCGCGGTGACCAGTGTCTTGAGCGTCTTCTTTGCCGCCGCGTACCAGAGCTATCTGCCGACGCTGGTAGAACGGAAGGAACTGCTCGAAGGCAATGCCAAGCTCGCCGGCACGGCTTCAGTCGCTGAGGTCGCGAGCTTCAGCCTGAGCGGCTGGCTTGTGCAGCTGCTGAAGGCTCCCGGCGCCGTCGCCATCGATGCCGCATCGTTCGTGGTCTCCGCATACTTTGTCTGGCGGATCAAGGAGCCTGAAGCCGAGATTGTCCGGGACCCCGAGTCCGAGCACTTCTGGCGGGAGGCGAAAGAAGGGGCTCGCGTGGTCGCGAGCGACGGCGTGCTTCGCGGGCTGGCGGTAGCAGAAGCGCTCCAGGCGATGGGCGAGAAGGTACTCACCACGGTCTATCTGCTCTACCTGGTGGGCGAGCTCGGCTTCAGTGCGGGCGTGCTCGGCATGATCTTCGCGGTCGGGGGCGTGACATCACTCGGAGGGGCATGGATCGCGAACCGGGGGACACTCTTCCTGGGCCGGGTCGGCGCGACGATCATCGCGGCTTCGTTCATGCGGGCCACGGGCGCGGTGTTCATGGCACTTCCTTCCGATAGCGGCTGGTTGGGCGTGCTCTTGCTCGTACTCGCCCAATTCGTCACCGACCCGTTCTGGACGCTGCACGAGATCCACGATGTGAGCCTGCGCCAGGCGATCACACCCGAACGGGTGCAAGGACGAATGTTCGCGAACTTCCGGCTGCTGAATTTCGGCTTTGCCGTGCTGGGCACGGTGTTGGGCGGGGTGCTCGGTTCGGTTATCGGGTTCCGCGAGACGCTGTTCGTGGCCGTGGGGCTCATGTACCTCTCATCGATTGCCGTGTTTCTTTCGCCGGTCCGGGGCGTGAAGCGGCCCGCTGAGGGTGCCGCCTGATTGCGGGCCCCGGCGAGCCGTGCCGATGATGGGATGTGAAGTTCTTCAGCCGGCGGCAGAACGTCCGGGACGTACGGGAGGGTCAGCCATGCGGCGGATTCGCTGAGTGGCTGCTGCGTCAGTTCGCGGGGGGCCGCCCGATGGCCTCGATGCCGTATGGCGAGATCGAACGGATTTGTGCGAACGCCGGCTCGTTGCTCGTCGGCGCCGTGCATGCCCGGCCCGCAGACTTCGAGGGCGTCCTGGCCGTTGGATTGCCAGACATAGACCGCGAGGCCGCGCTCCTCTCGCGACGGACTGCAGACGGTTTCAGGGCGTCGCTGGCCGACCGGAAGAACACCGTCATGGCCTGGCCGTGGGACCACATGGCAACCAAGGTGGCGTGGGACGCGACGCGCCAGGAGGACACATCGGAGGCGGCGCTGGGCGCGGCGCTTCTCAGCCTGGGGAGCGTCTATGCCATGCGCCATCGGGAACAGGTAGCGGCTGTGCTGAGCCTCTGGACGCAGGTGGCAGCGGGGGTGTCGGTCGCGTCCGCCCCTCCGCCGGACCTGTCCCGAATGGGGGCGGAGATGCTGGCGGCCTATGAGGCATCCCGGACGGCGGCCTGACCGTGCCGCCGGTGGGGCTGCCCCCAGGCGGGACGAACTTGGTACCCTTGCTGTATGCCCGAGCAGTACGCAGCGACCGACAAGCGCACCGGCCTGGAAGTGGCCGTGACCGGAGAGTTCCCGCCGCACCACGATGACCGCATCCGCATCGCGCGGACGACGACGCTCTTCACGCGCCTGATGTCGACGATCCTCGCTACCGAGAATGAGACCGAGCGGCGGGAGCGCTTCCACGCGATCGAGACGCAACTCGAAATGGCCGAGGCACTCATCCGCCAGGACATCCCCGAAGTACAGAGGCTCATGCGGACCACCCTGGAGAAGATGGGTATCACGCCTGAGCAGATGGACGAGATGGCGAAGAAGATCCTCGACCAGCTACGTGACGGCGGCGGTGATTTCCCGGACTTCCTCTCGTCTCCGGAAGAGGATTAGCCCTTCGCCCGGCGCCAGACTTACCACCACAGGATGTCGTCGAGCGGGTCTTCGCCGTCGTCGGGTTGATCATCGCCGTCGTCTTCCCGCCAGAGGTCGGTGCCGAGATACTTCCATCCACCGTCGGCGAAGATGAGGACGACGTTTCCGCTGGTCATCCGCCCGGCCAGGCGCATGCCGGCGTGGAGGACGGCGCCGCTGCTGATGCCGCCAAAAATGCCTTCCGCCAACATGGCGCGGCGTGCATGGGAAAAGGCATGGCGGTTGCCAACGAGGATTTTGCCATCGAGGACTGCTTCATCGAGGACAGGAGGAATGAACCCGTCCTCGAGAGACTTGAGGCCCTGGACGTGGACGCCAAGGCGCGGTTCGACACCGTAGATGTGGCAGGCCGGGTTGGCTTCCTTGAGCCGCCGGCCGGCACCGCTGCCCGTGCCGCCCGTGCCCATGCCAGCGACCAGCGCGTGGACGCCCCCGGCCTCCGCGAGGTCGGCCAGGATCTCCGCGGCCGTGGTTTCGTAGTGAGTGCGGGCGTTTTCGGGACTGTCGAACTGGCCGAGGTAGTAGGCGCCGGTCTCGCGGGAGATGTCCTTCGCCACTTCGCGAGCGCTCTTGATGCCAGCCTGCCGGGGGACTCGACGGATTCCGGCGCCATAGACCAGCAGAAGTTGCTCGATCTCGGGATAGACGCTTTCAGGTACGCAGACTTCCACGGGGTGTCCCATGAGCCTTCCGAACATTGCCAGGGCAACGCCGGTGTTGCCGGTGGACGCTTCGACGATGGCCTGTCCGGGAGCGAGTGCACCGGACGCGCGGGCGCTCTCGAGGATGCGGAGCACGATCCGGTCCTTGATGCTGCCGGTGGGGTTCTGGGCTTCGAGCTTGGCGAAAAGCCGTACGCCGGGGTTCGGCGAGAGCGAGCGAAGCTCGACGAGCGGCGTGTTGCCTACCAGGCCCCGGACTGACTCGAAGGCTTTCACGCGCCCATTATCCGTCGCCCGGGGCGGCTCAGTCCCATGCCGGGGGTTCCGGGTAGTACTCCATGTACTTTTGCGTGGCCTTCGCCACTTCGGCCCCCCAGATCTTCCCAACGAGGTGCAGGCTCATGTCGATGCCGGCCGACACGCCGGATGACGTGATTACCCGGCCGTTATCGACGAAGCGCGTGTTCTCGATCGTCTCGGTCCCGGTGGCTTTCAGTTCCGAAATCGAGCCCCAGTGTGTGGTCGCCCTCAGGCCGTTGAGGATGCCGGCCCTTTCCAGCAGCAATGCGCCGGTGCAAACCGAGGTGGTGTACTCCGCCCGCGCGTCCATCTTCGAGAGGAACGCGATCATCTCTGGATTGTCGACCTCAACGCGCGTGGCGAGGCCGCCGGGAACGAGCACGATGTCAGCTTTCGGGCAGTCCTCGAACGCGAATTCGGCGACAACCTGGAGGCCCTTCGCGCACTTCACCAGGCCGGCACGCTCGGCCACGGTGAAGGCGATGACATCTCCGCGGGTGACCAGCCCGGCCATCGTGAACACTTCCCACGGACCGACGAAGTCAAGCTCCTCGACACCTTCGAACAGGACAACCGCAACGGATTTCGCCATCGCCACACCCCCAGGGATGGACATGGTGGCGGATGGCAGAGTCGCCTGGCAGAGCCAATCCGCTGCCGGGTGGGCATGGAGTCAGGACTTCTTGAGGAAGAGCTGGAGTTCCATCACTCCCTTATCTTCCATTCCGACCACCTTGGGCGAGTTGGGTTTGTTGATCTCGTAGTCGGCGAACTGGAGCGTGATCTGCCCGACAACGACGAGGGTGCCGTTCTTGAGCGTGACTTCGGCGGGGACTTCGACGGACTTCGTTACGCCGTGCAGCGTGAGGTCGCCCTTGAGAGTGACTTTCGCGGTCGTGCCGCTCTCAACGGTTGCGGGGACATCGACCGCTCCGGTGAGCTTGAACTCCGAGGTCGGGAACTTGGAGTACTCGATGCCCTGGTTGCGGAGCTGGCCGTCACGCAGCGACTCCTGGCTCTTCAGGGCGGTCATATCTGCGGTAATGGTTCCGGCGGTGGCTTTGTTCCCGGCGATGGTGACGGTGCCGGTGACCTTCGCGGTCCGGCCAACGGCCTCGGTGCCGCCGATGCCGGCGAGCTCTTCCTTCACGCGGTAACCGACGAACGTTTCAACACTCGTGTCGACGTTCCATGTGCCGTTGATGCCGGTGCTGGTGGTAGGGCCGCCGGCGGTGGGGGCGGTGGTCGCACCCGACGCCGGCGTTGTACCGGCCGCGGCTGTGGCTGTCGCCTTGTCCAACGATTCGAGCGCCGAGTCGGTGGAGACCGCTTCGGGCCCGTCTTCGCGCAACACGAAGAACCAGAGCACAAACGCCCCGACTGCCAGGACCGCAAAGCCGGCGATGGCGCCGCCGATCATCTTCAGGTTCAAAGGACTCTCCTCCGGGGTCAACACCCAACCGCTGGGATACTCACGGAGCTTTCTTAGAGTTTCGTGAGAAAGGTAACGATCGCTTCACCAAAGCATAGGGAGCGCTGGAACAAGGAACGGTGAAACGGGATGCACGCAAAACGGGGGAGGCCATGGCCTCCCCCGCGTTGCTTGTTTGGCCGAAGCCGAAGGATTACATGCGCTCGATGATGGTGCTGATGCCCATGCCGGCGCCGATGCACTGGGTGGCGAGGCCGTAGCGGCCACCGCTGCGGCGCAGTTCGTGCGCGACGGCGAGGACGAGGCGGGCGCCGGTCGCGCCGAGCGGGTGCCCGAGAGCGATCGAGCCGCCGTTCACGTTCACGCGGTCGAGCGGGATACCGAGTTCCTTGCAGCTCGGGATGACCTGGGCTGCGAAGGCTTCGTTGAACTCGACGCGGTCGATCTGGTCGGCGGTGATACCGGCGTGGCGGAGCGCCTTGCGGGTTGAAGGGATCGGCCCAAGGCCCATGACCTGGGGCTTCACTCCGGCGATGCCGAAGCCGACGATGCGGGCCAGCGGCGTGAGGCCGAGTTCGAGTGCCTTCTTCTCGCTCATGATGAGCGCCGCGCTGAAGCCATCGTTCGTCGGGCAGCTGTTGCCGGCCGTGATCCGGATTTCCTGGCCGGTCGGGCTGACGACGCCCTTAATGGCCGGCAGCGAACCGAGGGTCTCCATGTTGGTACCGGGGCGAATGCACTCGTCGCGGTCGAAGATGATCGTCTTGCCGCGCTCGGCCTCGACCCAGTTGCCCTCGGCATCGAAGACCGGCTCTTCGACTTCGAGCGGGATGATCTCGTCCTTGTAGATGCCCTTCTCGTAGGCAGCGACAGCCTTCTTGTGGCTGTCGACCGAGAACTGGTCCATGTCCTCGCGGCTGAGCCCGTAGACCTCTGCCGCATTCTGGGCCGTCTGGGTCATCGAAAGGACGGGCGAGTAATCCAGGATCTCATCCGGGAAGGGGACGCTGAAGTCCTGGAAGTGGTTGGCGGCCATGTTGCGCTGGACATCGGTCTGCTTCAGGCGCTTCTGGTTGAATTCGGTGATGCGGGTGGCGGTGCCACGCGGGCCACCACCGAGGGAACGGCCCATGCGCTCGGCGCCGATGGCGATGCCGGCTTCGGTCGCTCCAACCATGATGGACTGGGCAACGCGGTGGAGCGTTTCCATGGATGAACCGCACTGGCGGTTGCTATCGACGGCGGAGATTTCGGCCGGGAGGCCGGCGAGCCGGGCGATGGTATCGGCGCCGATGCCGGCGAGTTCGCCCGCGCCACCGACATTGCCCATGGCGATGTCTTCGATGAGGGCCGGGTCGACCTTCGGGTTGCGCTCGAGGAGTGCGCGCACGACCTGTGCGCCCACTTCGTCCAGGCGGGTGGCGACGAGTTTGCCGCGTCCGCCGCGGCCGAATGCCGAGCGGGCTCCATCAACGATGACGGCGTTCTGAAGTTGCAACGTGTTTTCCTTGTAGTGAACTGGGCTGCCCGTACCCCCGGGCATGACCCGCAAACGCTCGCATGGTAGCGGATTCCGCGGAACTTGCGAATCGCCCCCACAACAACACCCGGCGGAGGTTTGGTTACTTCGTGTTCGCGCGGGGTTCCTGCCGCGGCTCGGCCGGAGCCGGAGCAGTCGAAAAGTGGCGAGTCCACTCCGGCGGCGCGGCCTGATCTTCGCCGGCACGACACGGCCCGCAGCGGCCGTGAGCGCGGGAAAGGTCGGAGTGGAGGGCCGAACCGCAGGTCTTACAGGTACCGTGCATGCGTGCCTTCGAGTATACCGTTGATGCCGCCGGGGGACTGATTTGTGGGGAGAAATCCGTAGGAAAACCGGGTGAATCCCCTACTCACAGGTTCACGCTCGGGTTGTTCTACTGCGAAAACACGGTGGTATAGTGATCCCCTGGTGCTGGCGGGGGCCTGCCGATTTCGTCGTCGGGATGCACCAGGGCCGCATCCCCGTGTCCATCCTGGTAGTTAAAGGACGGTCTCCGTTTGACCGAACCCCTCCAGGTTGGCCAGTTCGCCATCGTTGACGGTGAACCGGTCGACCGGGGGCCGAATGCCGGCGTCTTTCGCGGCAAGGGCCCCGCCGACGACCGCGCGGAGTTGTTTCTCCTGGCAGAAGGCACCACGCCGGCGGGCGAGGCGTTTGCCGGACACGTGATCTCAGATCTCGGCCAGGTCTTCGCGGGGCTCGATATGAGCCTGACGGGTTCGCTGGGCCGCCTCTTCCAGGAGGCCGAACGAAACGTCGGCGATTGGAACCGGAAGAGCATCGCCCAGCACCGCGTGGCGCTTGGGCTTTCGGCATTTGGCCGGCGGGGCGAACAGGCCGTGATCGCCCAGGCAGGTCCCACGGCCGCCTTCCTTCTTTCACGACGGGCGAATGACTTCGTTCTGCGCCGACGGCGAACACGGAAGCGCGCTGGGCTCGGCTCCAGTCCAGCCCCAATTGACGCGCATCCCGTTCGGGGAGGGCGACCGCCTGCTCTTGCTTTCCAGCAGTGCAGTCATCGAGCTTGATGATGAGCTCATCGAGGGGATCCTGGCGCTTCCCGAAGAACAGGTCTTACCCAACCTCTACCGCCGTTTGCAGCAGATGCGCCAGGCGACCGTCCTGCTGGTGACGGGGCCGCGCCCCGAGGGACTCGACGACACCGAGGAAACGACGGGCGACGACTACATCATCGGTGGCGACTCGGCGGCGCCCGGGCGGGAATCCGGGGGCATGTTTCAGCCGAGTCTCTTCATCGAAGATGAGGACCAGGGCGTCGTGCTCTCGGCAAGGGCGCATTTGCTGGAAGTCACGCCGCGCCGGGCCATTGCGAGCCCCGCTCCCCTGATGGCGATGGAAGCCCCGGCGCCGTTACTGCGTGCCGCCGGGGAGTCAGCGATCTCCATCAACCGGCTGGCCGCGGAAGGGGCGGCGCGTGCGGCTCGCTCGCGCGCCGCTGTCGCGACGATTTCCGCTGAGGCAGCGGCTGCGCCGGCCGCGGTCATTCCCGCGTGGCGGACGCCGGGTGGCGGATACGTCGCCCATTCCCCGGTCAACGTCCTCGGCAACCAGCCGCCGTCATCGAACAGGCCCCGAAAGACGCAGAGCTTCTCGCGTGGGCTGGTCTCTTCGGGGGCGCCGCCTGCGCGCCCCGAGCTCCTCGCCGAGGACCTTCCCCTGGCGGCGGAGCTCGCGGCGGGGCAGCGGGCACGTTCCTCGGTGCAGTCCTCTGCTTCTGAGACTCTGGCCGCCGAGAACGGCGCCGCTATAAACGGGGGTACGGCACTCGTCCGGCCGCGCACCAACATGGGTGGGCGCTGGAAGGGTGGGAACTCGTTCGGACATCGCTCGGTCGTCGCGGGTCAGCTCCCGCCGGCGTGGATGGTGATCCTGGGAGCGCTCATCATCCTCGTGCTCCTGGCGGGGATCGCAACGGTCCCGCGGCTCCTTCGAGACGGCGATGGCGAACGCGTGGAGACCCTGCTCACCGGGGCGCAACAGCGAGTCGCTGCTTCCAATGCCCAGGTAGACCCGGCGCAGAAGCGCCAGCTCCTGACGGAGGCCCAGGCAATGCTCCTGGCCGTGCGCGAAAAAGGGGAAAACGCCCAGGCCGAGCAACTCATCAGCGAAGTGGCGGGCGCGATTTCGAAGATGGACAGCATCTTCGAGCCGCAGCGCGTCGAAGCGATTGCTTCTCTCGAGCAGTTCGGGACGAAGCCCGTAGCGGTCAGCCGTATCGCAGCAGGGAACGACGCCGTCTACCTGCTGGATGTGAATTCGGCGCAGGTGATCGCGGTGAGGTCGAACGGCGCGGAGCCGCAGATTGTCTTCTCCGAGAACAAGGACGAGAAGCGCGGGAAGCCGATCGCGATTGCTCACCTGGATGAATCGGACCTTGGCGGTCCCGTGCTGCTCATTGCCGATGCCGCGAACAAGCTCTGGATGTACTCCCGGGTTGACGGCCTTCGGACGGTTTCCTTCGCGGCGCCCGCGAACCTGGCGATCAGCGATATCACCGTGAACGGGCCGGACCTGTTCGTCCTTGATGCCGGCCAGTCGACCATCTACCGGTACCTCCAGACTCCCCAGGGCTTCCCGAACGCACCGCTCGCTGCGCTGAAGAACAGCGACCTCGGCAATGCCCGCAGGCTGATGGTCGATGGCGAGTTCATCACGACCGACGCCGATGGGACGGTTCACCGCTTCATCGCCGGCGGGCAGACGGCGATTACGTTCTCACAGGCAGGTATCGACCGGAAATTGGTGGCTCCCGAGGCGGTGCAGGCGATGACCGATCGGAGTGAAGTGGCGATCCTCGATGCCTCGAACGACCGGATCGTGGTGCTCCGGCGCGATGGCGGTTTCGCCCGGCAGTACCGGCATAAGGACTTCGATGGGGCCAGCGCATTCGTGATCCGTAAGGGCGACGCCTTGATCTTCAGCGGTGGCCAGCTCCGCCGCGTGATCTTCTGATCCGGGTCCCCGGCGTAGCCCCCGCCGCGTCGGATATGCCATACTGAAGCTCTCGTGGGACAGTCTTCCGTAGGCGAATTGACAGAATTGGGAACTTCTCAGCCGGTGGCGCTTCGAGTGCCGAGCCGTCACCGGTTGGTCCGGTGGTTGTTCATCGGCCTCGGCTCCCTGCTCGTTGGTGTCGGCGTCCTCGGGATCTTTTTGCCACTGTTGCCATCGACGGTGTTCTTCCTGATGGCGGCCGCCTGCTATGGGAAGAGTTCGCCCTCGGCGTATCACTGGCTCACAACCAACCGCTGGTTCGGCAGCCATCTCCGCGACTACAAGGAAGAGCGCGGCGCGACGGTCGGGGCAAAGGTGATGTCTATTGGTTCGCTCTGGCTGGGCATCGGAGTGACCGAAGTGCTGATCGACAACACGTGGCTCAGGCTGACACTGCTCGCGGTTGCCCTGGGTGTTTCGGCCCATCTCATGCTGTTGAAGACGATTCGGCGGTAAACGTTCGCCATGCCGCGCTTGAGCCGCGTGCACCGGGGCGACTCCCGGCGCCGATGGGCCAAACAGGCCACAAACTGGTTGCCTATCCATCCATACGCGCATTCTTCACCTTCTACCAAGAAAACACCTTGACAGGCGGATCTGGAGGAGTACTTTGGTATCAGAGTTCGCGGTCGATCCGCCCGCCTGAAGAGGGCCGGGGACCGGAGGAACCGCGGCCGGCGTAGGGGGTCGCAAATGCACAGCAAGCTTCACGCCGTCTACGGAGTATGGATTGTGCAGAGGGAAGGTCTGCGCTGAGCAGACCAGGCACTGCGGCCACTCTGGGCACGTGTCCCGAGTAGTTCGCAACAAGAGCCGGGCACAATCAAAGACCTGCACGAGGCAGGCGGCCCGGATCGCTCCCCTGGGGAGCGGCGGACGAGACCGAAGTCCCAGCAACGAGTGGCCGCTCTTCTTCGGGAGACCGCCCGGTAGCCCAAAGAATGAGCAGCGAATGAAGCAGGCCCCGAGTTTTCGGGGCCTGTTTGCGTCCGGGGCGAACCCGGGCCTGGGTGCCCGCAATCGTTGGCTCCGCTAGGCTGCGCCTGTGGTTCGATTCGCACAGTTCGCTGCCGCTTTCGTGATCCTGACGGTGACGGTGTTTTCCGGTTCCTTCCCGGCGAGTGTCGGGCGCGCCTACACAGTCCAGACGGTCGAGGTCAGCGAACTCGGGTTCAACCCTGGCGTATGCCGGATGAACCGCGAGTACGTCCGCTTCCACAACGTGGGGGCGACACCGATTCGCGTCGTCCGCCCTGGTGTCGTCGCCAGCGACCCACCACTGCTGGATACCGGCTACGTAAAGCCGGGAGAGTACTCTTCGGAGATTGTCATCCCGCACGGCGGCAGCACGGTGTTTTACGACTTCGACCGGCCGCAGCACTCGATGACGGTCGTGACTCCGGTGTTCGTCGAGTACTGGGAGCCGATCTGCACGCCGGACCCGGACTACACGCCACCGCAGCCTCCTTGCCGGACCAACCCGCACTGCCTGCGGCTCCCGGCACTGGCGATCGATTAAGCCGGCCTTTCCTTCCTGCTTTCCCCTTCGGGCGATGCTGGTTACGGTAAGTACCGCCCGTGGTGGGGGGGGGTCTTCGAGGTCGGCATGCGTTTGGTTTCTTATCGGCCGCTCTTTGCGGCTTCGGCGCTGATGATGGCGCTATTCGGAGCGATCACACTGGCGGTTTTCAGCAGCGGCGAAACGCCCGCGCGAGCCGTCACGCGGTGGACCGTGGAAGTGAACACCGAGGGGTTCAATCCCCGGCAGTGCAACATCGTCCGGAACGATGAAGTGGAGTTCAAGAACACGTCAAATCAGCCCATCCGCGTCTTCCACCCGGAGATCGGCGGCGCCCCGGCGGTCTTCGATGAGACGCTCGCCGCTGGAGCGACATCGAGCGCGCTTGGGTTCAACTTCGGCGGCACGTACGTGGTCGAGTCCGGACTCGGGCATTCGGTCACCATTTTCAACCCCAACACCGGACCAGGGACGCCGGGTTGTTCGAAGGAGGCGCCTACGCCCAGCCCGACGCCGACCGGTACAGCCACGCCCACCGCCACTCCCAAACCGCCGATGCCGGCGAAGTGCACCTGGAACGGCTGCGCGGTTGCCGTCGGGCTCGCTTCCGACGGCGATTAGCGCCCTCCGCAGCCACCGAGGTTAGAATCCCGCGGTGGAAAATGTAGGCATTCGCGGGGCAAGCGGTCTGCTGGATGCAGTCGTGGCAACACCTCGCGAGGCTGGGCTGCGGCCGGCAGTCATCCTCATCCACGAGATCTTGGGGCTGAACGAAGACATGCGGGCGAAGGCGCAACGATTCGCCGACATGGGCTACGTCGCCCTCGCGCCAGACCTGTACAGCACACGCGGCCCGATGCCGCTCTGTGTCGTCCGGACGGTACGTGGGCTTGGCGATGGCGCCGGTCCCGTTTTCGACGACCTTGAAGCGTGCAGGGCCTGGCTCGCCGGGCGGCCGGGAGTCGACCCGGGCCGGATCGGAGTGGCCGGGTTCTGCCTCGGGGGCGGGATCGCATTGCTCTTCGCCATCCGGGCGCCGGTGGGGGCGGCGGCGGTCTTTTACGGGAGTGTGCCGAAAGACCAACGGGATATGGAGGGCGTCTGCCCTGTCCTTGGCGGATTTGGCGGACGCGACAAAGTGTTTGGGAAGGGCGGCGAGCGACTGGCCGGCCACCTCCAGGGGTCCGGGGTGCCGGGCGACGTCGTGACCTATCCGGCGGCGGGCCACAGCTACATGAGTGACCATCGTGGCGTGGCGGCGAAACTCAGTTCCTGGGGCCCGATGCGGGTCGGTTACAACCAGGACGCGGCCGAAGATAGCTGGCGCCGCATCGAGGCATTCTTCGGGGAACACCTGGGCACCGGGCCGAGGCCGGCGGCCGATTAGTTACGGAGGAGTTCCTCCGCGCCGCCCTGGACGAGTGCGATAGCGTCGCGCCCGGACTTGAGGAGGACGCTCGCCGCCATCGTGGCGCGCTGGCCGCTGGCACAGACCACCAGCGAGCGAGCGGGTGCGGTATCGACCCATTCAGTGAGCTGATCCAGGGGGAGGCTCAGCGCTCCCGGCAGCGGGCGTTCAAGCTGTTCGCTGGAGAAGCGCGTATCGAGTACTGGCATTTCGGCGGTGCGAAGGATTTCCCTCGCCCGGGCGCTATCGACGTGGGGCAGCCAGGCGGTTGGCCTCCGTGACAATTGCCAGTCCCGAAAAGGGAGATACCCGCGCACGTCTTCGTATCCGATGCGGAAGAAGTCACGGGTGACGCGGTCGGCCTGGGCGCGGTCTTCGGAAACCAGCACGACGGGCGCGTTGAACGGGATGAGCCAGCCGGTATAGGCGAGGAGAGACGTGCTCTCCTCGATTTCGATCGAACCAGGGATGTGCGAACCGGCAAAAGACGCGCGGGGCCTCACGTCCACGACGGCAGCGGTTGTCGTGGCAACCTCTTCCGGTGACAGCAGGCGGGGCCGAGGCGGCTCGCCATAAACCTTGGGGCCGTTCCGGTTGATCGGCGCCATGTAGCGGTAGTAGCCCGGGATCGGTGCAGGCGCGGCGAGCTGAATGGCAGCGAACGCTTCGGGAGTGAGGCTGGAGAGGGCGGGATTGCGTGTGAGTTCGGTGGAGAGCGGCCCGTAGCGCTCCAGAGTGGAACCCGTCGTACTGCAGAACGAACCGGCGCCGTGGGTGGGGAAGAGCGCCGCTGCCGATGGCAGAAGTCCACGCATGCGCTGTGCGGTTTCCCACTGGAGACGGGTCAGGTCGGCCGTGTGTTCCGGGCCAAGGAGGTCGCTGCGTCCGGCGCTGCCCATGAGCAGCGCACCGCCTGTGAAGGCCGCCCGCGTGTGGCCCCGCTCATCCACGCCAACGTAGGCAGTGTGTTCGTAGGTGTGGCCGGGCGCCGCGACGGCCCTGAGGGTGACGCCGCCGAACTGCAGCTCGGCGCCGTCTTCGAGCGCCAGGTGGGGGAACTCAAGGTCCGCCTTCGCGGGCGCGGCGATTCGCGCCCCGAGTGCTGCCAGTTCCCGGGCGCCCGAGAGGTAATCGTTGTGGACATGGGTTTCGAGGACGTAATCGATGGAGGCGTTGTGTTCCCGCGCAGCCGCCAGCAGCGCGCGGACGTCGCGCTGAGGGTCGATGGCGGCGGCGGTCCCGTTGGCGACGACAAGGTAAGAAGCATCGCCGAGCGCCTCGGTGACGAACTGGAGGACTTTCAACGCCATACCTCAAGACGGGATTGCGCTGCACAGCTTAGCGCGTCCGCCTTCGAGGCAAGTTCAGCTCTCGGCGCGTGGCGCCGACTGGAACTCCGTAGTCTTGTGCGTCCCATCGCAGAATGGTTTCTTCGCCGAGGCGCCGCAGCGGCACAGGAAGATCGCGTCCTGGGTTTCGTAGGGCTTGCCGTCGGCATCCGTGAGCGTCGCTCCCCCTCGAATCACATAGGGACCGTTGTCGCGAATCGTGATGGTCGTGTCGGCCATTTGGAGTAACCCTCTTCTGTTTCGTAGGCAGCAGTATACGTGTAGTCCCGGTGGCGACAAGCAACCGGCCCGGGATGCTTACAATGGCGCCCATGGCCCGCGTTGCGCTGTTCGATCCCTGTTACATGTCGGCACTTCGTCCCCAGGACGCCGGCTTCGCGCGTCACGTCCTGGAGGCACTCGGCGACCAGGTGACCATGATCGACGGACGCTGCTGTGGCCAGCCGGCCTTCAACAGCGGCTTCCGCAACGAGGCACACAGTGTGGGGCGAGAGCTGTTGAAGGCAGCCCGTCCCCATCAGACGGTTGTCGTGCCTTCAGGCTCGTGTACCTCGATGGTCCGCCACTATCTGCCGACCCTTTTTGAGGGCCGGCGGGCGTCCGGGGCTGCCGCCATCGCCGGCCGTTTCGCGGACTTCGCCAGCTACGTGGCGGGCCACCCGGCCCTCCAGGATGTCGTGTTCAAGCTCGATGGCGTCGTCACTTACCACGATTCTTGCCACGCTCGGAGAGAGCTCCATGCCAGCGGCGCCGCGTTGCAGTTGCTGGGTCGCGTCGAAGGCCTCGAAGTGCGGCCGCTTCTCTACGAGGACGAGTGCTGTGGATTCGGCGGGACGTTCGCGGCCAAGCAGCCGGAGCTTTCGGTCGCGATGATGACCGCGAAGCTGGATGACATTGCCCTCACGGGGGCGCGGGTGGTTGTCTCTGCGGATTACTCCTGCCTCTCGCACATCGAAAGCGGAGCGCGCGGGATAGGCGTGCAGTTGCAGGGATGGACGCTTGCCGAGTTGCTTTCGCGGGCGCTCTCATGAAGACCTACCGGGAGCGAGCCAGCAGGGAGATACGGCTCGAGCGGCCATCGGCGACCGTCACGCCGATCATGCGGAAGCTCGTCGGCGATTCCCAGGCCATGCTCTCTCGCGGACCGGCGGATGCCCGCCAGCGAGCGTCCGCCGCCCGAGCGTACGCGATCGACAACCTGGAGGACCTGCACGTGCAGCTCCGTGGCCGGTTCGAGCGGCGCGGCATCGGCTACCACCGCTGCGCGACGGCTGAGGATGCGGTCGCGATGGTGCGGTCACTTCTTGGCGACGCGCGCCGCGTGGCGAAGTCGAAAACGATGGTCGGCGAGGAGATCGGCCTGACCCACGCGCTGCGCAAGGACGGCATCGACGTCCTGGAGACGGACATCGGCGAGTACATCGTCGACATCGAAGGGCGCGGGCCGAGCCACATCACGGCCCCGGCGCTTCACCTGAACCGGGCGCGGATCAGGGAGATGCTCGCGCGGACCGGCGCCGACCTCCCGGACGATGACCCCACCCGGCTTAGCCGTCACGTGCGCGACGTGGTGGGAGATTTCTTCCAGGATTGCGATGCCGGGATCACCGGTGCGAACGCGGTGGTGGCGAGTTCGGGCCGCATTACCATCGTGGAGAACGAAGGGAACGTTTCGTTGGGCGTCAGCCACCCGAAGCTCCACATCGTGCTGACCGGCATCGAGAAGGTCGTCGCCGATGAAGCGGGGGCGCTGGCTATCCTCGAAGTGCTCGCCCCGAGCGCCACGGCACAGCCACTGACGTCGTTCAGTCACTTCCTGGCCGACCCGCTCCCGGGACAGCAACGGCACGTCGTCTTCGTCGACAATGGGCGTTCGCGCGCACTGCGGGATCCGCGCTACCGCGAGGTCTTGAAGTGCGTTCGGTGCGGCGCTTGCATGAACAGTTGCCCGGTCTACCGGGTTGCCGGCGGCCTTTCTTACGGGTCTCCCTACATGGGGCCGATCGGTGCAGTCCTCGCGCCGCTGTTGTGGCCGGACGGCCGGTATGCGGACCTGCCCTTTGCTTCGAGCCTTTGCGGGCGTTGCACGGAGGTTTGCCCGGTGGGCATCCCGCTCCATCGCATGCTCCTGGACCTGCGCGCCGACGCGGTGAAGGGCCATCACGCGGCTGACCTGAAGGAGCGAACAGCCTGGAAACTGTGGGCACTCTCGTTCGGTGGGGCGACGCGTGCGCGCGCGGCGACGGCATTCACCCGAGTCGGCCTGCGCAGTTTCGGCCGGACCTTGCGCCCGCCCGGCCCGCATCGCGATGACCCGCGGCTCTTGCCGGACCCGAGCATCGACCACGACCCGGAACTCTTGCTGAAGGCGTCCGCCCGCAGGAGCATTATCCCCGAGTCGGCTATCACGGAAGCGCTTCCCGCGAGCTTGCCGGAGCGTTTCGCCCATCGGGCGCGGCAGCTGGGAGTGGATGTCGTCGACGCCTGCGTGCCCCGCGAGGGTGACCGTCTGGTTCGTGCCACCGCGGCGATCGCATCCACTGGAAGCGTCCTCCTGACCGGCGACCAGGCAGCACGCCGTCCGTTGCTGGCGGCCGGCCGAGTCGTCGTGATGGTCGACCCGGCGACAGTCGTGGCCTTCCCGCACGGCCTTGCGGCGCACCTCGGTGGTGGCGACGCGTTGATCCTGACGGGTGCGAGCAGGACGGCCGACGTGGAGAAGATCATCGTCCGTGGCATACATGGCGCAGAGGAGATGGTGGTGGTCCTCGGGTAACAGCGGCCACCCCGGGGCTGGGGGCGTCTGGAATACGCGGCCAACTATCGTTAGCCTTCCCGAACACCTTCCCCTGGAGTACCTCACAGCATGCCGCTTCGAATCGGACTCATCGGTGCGGGAGCAAACACCCGCACCCAGCACATCCCGGGCCTCCTCCGCGCACCGGACGTCGTCCTCGCCGGAGTCGCCAACCGGAGCATCGAAAGCGGCCAGCGGATCGCGGACGAGTTCGGGATCGCCCGGGTGTTCGACTCTGTCGAAGCGCTGCTGGCGGACCCGGGCATCGATGCCGTTTGTATCGGCACCTGGCCCTATAAGCACCGCGAGTACAGCGTCAAGGCACTCGAAGCGGGCAAGCACGTGTTGTGCGAGGCCCGCATGGCGATGGACCTGGCGGAGGCCGAGGACATGCTCGCAGCCAGCGAACGGAACCCCGGCCTCGTCGCCCAGCTCGTGCCGGCTCCCTTCGACTTCAAGCTCGGGCCGACGATCACGCGGCTGATCGAGGAGGGCGCCCTGGGCGAGATCCGCGAAGTCGCGGTAAACGTCCTGAACGCTTCCGCGCTTGACCCGGCCGTCCCGCTCCATTGGCGGCAACGCGCCGACTACTCCGGAAAGAACGTGATGATGTTCGGGATCTTCGTGGAGGTGATCCATCGCTGGCTTGGGGATCACGCCGATGTGACCGCTTCGGGCGACATCTTCGTCAAGGAGCGCCTGGACGCCGAGACAGGCAAGCTGCTGCCGGTGGCTGTTCCCGACACGTATATCGTCACTGGACACCTGGAGCGCGGCGCGCGCATCACCCATCACTTCAGTTCTGTGACAGCCGGTGCGGATTCGAATGGCGTCACCGTCTTTGGGACGAAGGCCACTATTCGCTGGAAGATGGGCGACTCTGCCGTCATCCAGCCCCACGGCGGCGAGGCCACCCCGATCGTCGCCGACCCGGGCACCGATCGTGGCTGGAAAGTCGAGGAGGACTTCGTTGCCTCTGTCCGCGACGGCGCCCCCGTCCGGCTGACCAGCTTCGCCGATGGCGTGCGCTACATGCGTGTCATCGATGCGGCACACGAAAGCGCCGCGACCGGACAGCGGGTGTTGATCCGAAGCTGACGCCGATGGGTGCTCATGCGGTCACGGTGAAGGTGGCGTGCATACCTTTCGCGTAGTGCCCAATCGCCTGGTCGCCTACCTTCTCGACGACGTTGCAAGCGAGTTCGTACTCACCCGGTTCGAGCGTAAGTGTCAGGGACTCTTCATCCCCCATGCGCAGGCCTTGCACCTGGCCAACCAGCGAAAGAGCGCCGTCGGAACCGCGCTTCATCACCTGCAGGTCGTGCGTCGTGCCACCTTCGTTCTCTCCGTGCATGTGCTCCATCGTGTGGACCGCCCAGAAGGTAACTTCGCCGGCTTTGATGCTCGCCTGAGCCGGTTTGACCGCCCAGTTCACGAGGTCGACCCGGATGGCGCCCTCGGGCGCATCCTGCATGGAGGCCATGCCCCCGTCCGTCTTGCCCGGGTTGTCGCCGCCGCACGCGGACGCTGCCAGTGCCAGCGCGACGAACGCGAGCGTTGCGACACCGCCGGCACGAAGTGGAGGTAGATGCATCAGAGGTCTCCCGGTTGTCTGTGCCGGTAGGGTACCCCCCCTATCCTGTGGCTCTCAACGTCTTCGGCGGCGATGCGCCGTGGGCGTGAAGCGCCCTCCGCCGCATCGCGCCGTTCCCCGTAGAATCCCGCCCACCGCCACATTCGGAGGAGTGCGTCCATGACCTGGCAGGCCGAAATCGATGAACTGCACCTCCGGGCCGATATGGCCCGACAGATGGGCGGCCCCGAATCAGTTGCGTTTCATAAGGGCCGCGGCAAACTCACGGTGCGCGAACGGCTCGACATTCTCGCCGACCCGGGGACGTTCGCCGAGACCGGTGTCCTCGCGGGGAAGGCCACGTACGAAGGGCGGGAGCTCGAAGCACTCACCCCTGCGAATTCGGTTACCGGTGTCGTCAAGATCGATGGCCGGAAGGTCATCGTCCACGGTGGCGACTTCACGATCCGGGGCGGTTCGGCCGATGGTTCGGTTGCCGACAAGAGCGGCTGGGCGGTGAAGCAGGCGTACTCACTGAAGTTGCCGTTCATCCGCTTGCTGGATGCCACGGGCGGGAGCGTCCGCACGTTCGAGTCGATGGGCCGCACGTACCTGCCGGCGAACGACCGCGTGCTCGATACGGAGCTCCTCCAGATGGTGCCCTGCGTATCGGCGGTCATGGGTTCTGTCGCCGGGTTGCCGGCCGTGCAGGCCGCGATGTGTCACTTCAACGTGATGGTGAAGGGCACGAGCCAGCTTTTCGTGGCTGGCCCGCCTGTCGTGAAAGCGGGCCTTGGCATCGAAATCTCGAAGGAAGACCTGGGCAATGAGGACATCCAGGTGCGCACTTCTGGTGTGGTGGCGAACCTGGCGGTGGACGAAGCCGATGCGCTGGCACAGGTGCGGCGATTCCTTTCCTACCTCCCTTCGAGCGTCTGGGACATGCCGCCCAGGGTAGAGCCGGACGATGACCCCGAGCGGAGGGACGAAGGGCTGCTCTCTGCCGTCCCCCAGAACCGCCAGCGCGTCTACGACCCGCGCAAGATCCTCGAAATGGTCCTGGACCGGCATTCGTTTTTCGAGATCCAGCCAGAGTTCGCGCGGTCCCGAATCACCGGGCTGGCGCGGGTCGATGGCTATCCGGTCGGCGTGATGATCAACAACCCGCGCTTCCTCGGTGGCTCGATGGACAAGGCCGCGGGAGAGAAAGCTGCGCGCCTTCTGCAGCTCTGCGACACCTTCCACCTCCCGCTCGTCTACTTCTGCGATGAACCGGGCTTCATGGTTGGCCTCGAGGAGGAGAAGAAAGGCATCGTCCGCGCGGGCGCCCGCATCGTTTCGCTCCTTTCGCTTTCGAAAACGCCGTACCTGTGCTTCCTCATCCGCCAGGCCTACGGCGTCGCGGGCGGGTTGCACTACCGCGGCGGAACGGCGATGTACCGGCGCTTTGCCTGGCCGTCAGGCCACTGGGGTTCGATGCATATCGAAGGTGGCGTGACCGCTGCATACCGGCGCGAGATCGATTCGGCGCCGGATCCGGAGGCGAAGCGCCTGGAGATCGAGGCACGCCTGAATACGCTCCAATCGCCCTTCCGGACTGCCCACGCGTTCGCCGTCGAGGACATCATCGACCCTCGCGAGACCCGGCCGTTGATGGTCGACTTCGTGAGAGACGCCCAGCGTGTGCTCCCGGACCTTCTCGGCCAAACCAGCCGCATCGCCTACCTGCCGTAGCTCAGGCGATGCCGAGCTCCTGCTCGGTTTCGGCCAGGGCGGCATCGAAGCGGGCGACGAGGTCGTCGCACTCTGCCTCGCTGATGACGAGCGGCGGGGCGATGTTCACGAGGTTGCCGGCACGGCTGAGAATGCCGTTGCGGACCAGCGCGGCAGAGAGTTTGCCCGCGAGGTCGTCCGATTCCGGGAAGGGAGCCCTGGTCGCCGGGTCCTTCACGATCTCGACGCCGATGAGCAATCCCTGGCCGCGCACTTCGCCGATCGTCGGGTGGCTCTCCTTCAGGCTGTTGAGCCGCTGAAGCAGGTAGGCTCCGTTGCGTGCCGCGTTCGCCACCAGGTTCTCGCGTTCGATGATCTGGAGGTTGGCGAGGGCCACGGCACAGGCGACCGGATGCGTCCCAAAGGTGATGCCCCCGGCGAACGTGCGCGCCTTCTCGCCCTGGAATTCCTTCGCCACTCGATCGCTGACACCGACGGCCGCGATCGGGAGATAGCCGGACGAGAGGCCCTTAGCCATCGTCATCAGGTCCGGCTCGAAGTTGTAGAGCTCGCTTGCGAACCACTTTCCGGTGCGGCCGAATCCATTGATCACCTCATCGGCGATGAGGAGGATGCCGTACTTGTCGCAGAGGTTGCGGATCGTCGGCCAGTATTCGGGTGGGGGCTGGGAGACAGCATTGGCGGCGGAGATGGGTTCGGCGATGAATGCGGCGATGGTCTCGGGCCGCTCGGCCTGGATCGTGCGCTCAATGCTGCGGGCGCAGAAGGTGTCGCAGGAAGGGTAGGTCTTTTCGAACGGGCAGCGGTAGCAGTTGACGTTCTCGACGAAAACGGAGCCGGCGACCAGGGGCTCCCAGGGCGAGCGGTTGATGGCCGCGGCGCCGTTCACGGAGAGCGCGCCGGCCGTCATGCCGTGGTAGGAGCCGCGGCGAGCAAGGACCTTGTACCGCTTCTTCTCGCCGATGTTGTACTGGTAGTTCTTCGCCATGCGGATGGCGGTCTCGACGGCTTCCGAGCCGGAGTTCACGAAGAACACGCGGTTGAGCGACGGGGGCATGAGGCCGGCGAGTTTCTCGGCGAGGTCGATGGCGGGTTTGTTCGCGTAGGAGAAGGTGTTGGCGTAGGCCATTTCGCGCATCTGCGTCGCGGCGACCTCGGCAAGTTCGGCCCGGCCGTGTCCGGCGTTGACCACCCAGAGGCCGGACATCGCATCGATGAACTTGCGGCCCTTGATGTCCCAGAGATGGATGCCCTCACCCCGGACAATGACCTTGAGGCCGTCCTCCTTTTCGAGGTCGGCCTGCTGCTGGGTGTGCACCCAGAGGTGTTCGAGCCCGCGGCTGATGTAGTCCGCTACGTCGTCATCGAGCATTGCCGGGGAAATCGCTTCAGTCGTCGTCATCGTGCGTGCCTTCCCGAACGTATCAGGCGCCTACTATAGTGCCCCGCTAGACCCCGCCGCGCAGCATGGGAGGTTGCCTGCTAACAGGGAGAAACGGGAAGACTCAGATTCGCGAGCCGCTCCCTGTCGTCGGCCCGAGACAGGGAGAGCAGAAGGGTAGCGGACCTGCCATCTCGGCATCTCGCTGGCGAACGCCGACCACACGTACCAAGGGACGGGGTGCGGTGCCCAGCCCTGCATGGACGATGCTGTATGGGGTGCTGCGGGGGAGGTGTTAGTGCCTCAGGCCCCCTGCGACTTCGAGACCGAGTGCTGGCCCTGCCTGAAGGGCGAGCAGGATTCGGCCGATCGGGAGAAAATGGGTTGGACCGTTTTC
>JADJZF010000005.1 GCA_016719395.1 Candidatus Amarobacter glycogenicus
TGTCCGACGTTTGGGCTATGATGCGACTCATATGTCGGACACGGCGCATGATCAGCTCTACCAGGTCGCCGAGCAGCAGGCAGGCTACTTTACCGCGAGTCAAGCGGACTCTGCGGGCATCGCTCGGAGCACGCTTCGCTACCACGCGCGCCCGGGAGGACGGTTTGAGCGAGTCAGACGAGGCCTCTATCGGCTACGACACTTCCCCTCAAGCCCCTACGAACACGTCGTTGCGGCATGGCTGCCGCTCCGGCCGACGGGAGCGGTGGTCTCCCACGAAAGCGCGCTGGAACTCTATGGGCTCACCGACGTCATCCCAACGGCTGTTCACCTGTCCATCCCACGTGCCAAGCGTGGCGTTCGTCCACGTCCGGGCGTACGGATTCACACGCTCGAGGTCCCACTCCGAAGGTGACGAAGTCAGAACCGTTGATGGAATCGCGGTGACCAGCTCCCGAGCGGACGCTCGTGGACGCGCTGGAAGTCGGCTCGGCGCCTGAACAGATCGATCTTGCTGTTCGGCAGGCCATTGATCGCGGTGTGACCACACCTCGTCGGCTCGCGAGTGGGTGAGGCCCGAGCGGCCCGACTCGTCCATCTGATAGAAGCGCTATCCGGCGAGTTCCCCGTGGGTACAGACTGCTGCCGCGTTTCGTCGTGCCCTTGAAGATCGGCTGAAGGAACGCAGTCATCGAGATGGTTCCCGGCTTGCCCGGCTGCGGAAGCACGTTGCATTCGATCGGTTCCTCGCTCGCCTCCTGCGGGTCGCTCCGGACCAGTGGGCGCTGAAAGGCGGGTTCGCCCTCCAACTACTAATGTCGGATCGGGCGCGCACGACTCGAGATGTCGATCTGGCCTGGCACGTACACGAGGACGAGCTGCTGGACAGGCTGATCGAGGCAACGATTGAAGACCTGGGTGACTTCTTCACGTTCCGCGTGGAAAGGACGCCTGCTGACCCCGACCGTATGGGCGGCGCGCACCAGTTCCGGGTGGAAGCCCCGCTCGCCGGCCGGCTCTTCGAGACGTTTCTGTTGGATGTTGGGGAGGGGGACAGCGTCGTCGCTCAGCCTGAGGTACTTACAACCCCGGACCTGCTCGGGTTCGCCGACATCGAACCGGTCAAAGTTCCCCGTGATTCCCCTGACGCGTCAGGTTGCTGAAGCTGCACGCCTACACGCGACGATATGAAGGGGCAGAGTCAGGCCGTCCCAAAGACCTGGTTGATCTGGCGCTGATCGCTCAGTTGTTCTCGCTGGACGCGGCTCGATTTCTGCTCGATCTTCGGGAGGTCTTCGCCAGCCGCGGCAATCCATGCGAACTCCCATCGGATCTCCCGAGCCCACCGGCGGAGTGGCGTGTCCCATATCGCCAGCTTGCTCTCGAAGTGGGCTTGGACGCTGATCTGAACGCCGGTCATACGGCTGCGGCGGCAATGCTCGATTCCGTTCTGCAGGGCAAGGTCCAATCGGGTGCCTGGAATCCGCAGGCACAGCGCTGGGATGGGTGAGCCTACGCTGGCTCTCACTGCCCGGAGCACCCCCCTGCTGCCGACATTTTGCCGACCAACTTGCCGACATGGGGTGGTACAGCGCCCCACTCCGCCGGATCGACCCCCGCGCGCTCAGATTCAAACCGGAACATAAGTGACGATTTGGGACGCCTCCAAACAGGGTGGGATGGGCCTGAACGGACTTTTAATCCATTGGTCGAGAGTTCGAATCTCTCCGGGCCTACCAGAAATCGAAGCCGGCGACCGCGAATGTCTCCACTGTCGTGCGCGACTGCCCGCTCCAGCTGGCGCCGGCGTTTCACCGTTCGACGCGGCCGGGCACGGCCACCGCGGAGCCCCAGACCATCGGGTTCAGACATCCCGCGACCGAATCGCCGTTCGTGGGCGTCATCGTCTAGTCACTCCGAGATAGGGATTCGGACCGTGAAGGTTGTGCCCACATCAGGCTGGGACGTGACACCAACGGTGCCCCCGTGTGCCTCCACGATCCCCTTGGTGATGGCCAGACCGAGTCCTGCACCGTCCGAACCGGTGTCCCCCCGCATGCGGGATCGCTCCGCGCGGTAAAACCTTGTCCAGACGTGCGGCAAAACGGCGGGCTCTATCCCCTCGCCCGTATCGGCGACTTCCAGCGACACGTGGTCCTCACTTTCCGCGACACTCACGGACACTCGGCCGCCCGGCGGAGTGTGCTCAAGTGCGTTGCGCAGCAGGTTCGAAACCGCCCGTTCGAGCCTGTCGCCGTCGAGTAGTGCCGGGCGCGTCTCGCCGGTCACGTCGAGATCCAGTGTCAGCCCGGCCCGCTCGGCGCGCGGCCGCATTGCGGAGACCACATCTCCGACGATTTCACGCAGCGCCACGCGGTCGCGCTGGAGCCGCAGCGCGCCGGCATCGATCTGCGCCAGCTCGAAAAGGTCATCGATCATCCGGTTCAGCCGATCGACATCGCGACGAATCGTGACGAAGTAACGCTTCATCCCGACAGCGTCGCTCACGACCCCGTCGTCGAGCGCATCGACCACCGCTCGGATGGTGGAAAGCGGCGTACGCAGATCGTGCGAAATCGCTGCCGTCAGTTCTCGCCGCTCGGCATCGAGCGCGACCCGCTCTGCTCGTGCTTCGGCCAGGCGCCGTGCCAGGGTGTTCACGTCCTCCGCCAGCGCGGCGACTTCGTCGGAGCCACGCATGCTCGTCACTCCCTCGAGATTTCCCTCCGCCAGGTCGCGGATCCTGCGAGTCACGACGAACAGACGGGCGAGTGTTCGCGAGGTCACCCAGCTCGTCAAAAAGACCGACATGACCGCACTGAAGGTCGATACCGCCAACAGCACCTGTAAGTCGTGGTCGCCAGAGATGAACATCAGCTCCGCGAGGATCAGGATGGTCGCAATACTGGTCGCGCTTCCGAGCAAGGCGACCAGGATCGCCTGCCCGCGCAGCCCGAGGACACTCCGCCGTTCCATCCAGCGGGCGGCAGCCCAGCACCCGGCCACAGCCAGCACACCGGCGAGCGCCAGGTACACGCCAAGCTCGATGAGATCTCCCGCCGGTGGGTGGAGCAGCACCTGGGCGAGCAGCAGCGCCACCCCGGTAGCCAGGGAAACGACTGCGGCCGAAGCCACCCACCACTGGGCCGACGAGCGAATCACCCGGCGCCGAAGCGTTTCATGGCTCAAATTTGTACCCCACACCCCAGACCGTGCGGACATGCACCGGCCGTGAGGCGTCTGCTTCGATTTTCGCGCGAAGGCGCCGCACATGGACGGTCACCGTGCTGGCATCGCCTTCGAACTCATCCTCCCAAAGTGAGGACAGGAGCTGTTCGCGCGCGAACACCTGGCGCGGATGGCTGGCCAGGTGAAAGAGGATGTCGAACTCTCGTACCGTCAGCGCAACCTGCCGCCCATCGACCTCGACCGACCGCGCCACGGCGTCGATCTGGAGGCCGTCGAAGCTCAGCTTCTCCGCTCGCGCGGTCTGTTCGCTCGTCCGCCGCAGCACTGCCCGCACCCGAGATGTCAGCTCCCGCGGGCTGAACGGCTTGGTCACGTAGTCATCGGCCCCCAGGTCCAGCCCCCGTAGACGGTCGCGTTCGTCGCCGCGGGCGGTGAGCATGATGACTGGCGTCTTGCTCGCTTCGCGCAGCCTCTTGAACACCGCTATCCCATCCATCCGTGGCAACATCAGGTCCAGCACAATCAGGTCCGGCATCCGCCGGTCGAACTCGTCGCACGCGGCTACGCCGTCGAACACGATGGTCACCTCGTGGCCGTCGAGGCGCAGGTAGCGCTCCACGACTTCTGCCACCATTGGCTCATCTTCGACGACCAGGATGCGGCTCATGGCGAGGCTCCGAGGGTATCGACAGGTTCTTACGGAAGCATTACGCACGGGGATGCCTGCGGAAAGACAGCGCGTAAGGGTTCCGTAATTTCTTGGTCCTACGCTCCCTGCGTGACGAACTCAACCGCCGTTCCCGCCACGCTCGCCCGGCGCCTCTGGCTGTACACGAATTTCGATTGCAACCTTGCTTGCACGTACTGCCTCTCCTCATCTTCGCCCCGGGCCGCGCGCCGGGCGATCGCACTGGAAGACTTCCGCCGCCTGATCGACGAAGCACGCGGGGCCGGCATCGAAGAGTGCTTCCTCACGGGGGGTGAGCCGTTTCTGTTGCCAGACATCTTCGATCGCCTGCGCTACGCGGCCGAACGCCTGCCCACCACCGTATTGACTAACGGCATGCTCCTGGCGGGGGCCCGCTTCGAACGCCTGCGCCAGCTCCAACCGCTGCCGCTCACCATCCAGATCAGCCTTGATGGCGCCTGCGCCGACTGCCACGACGCGTTCCGCGGGCGTGGCTCATGGGCGAAGACGGTCGCTGCGATCCGTGCGCTCCTCGATGCCGGCTTCCACGTCGCCATCGGGGCCACAGAAACGAATGTGAACCGGCCGCACATCGAGAAGCTGAGGGAGTTCGTGCGGAAGCTCGGCATCCTGGACGAAGACATCTTCGTCCGGCCCCTCACGCGCCGCGGGCTCAGCGCGGAGGGCCTGGATCTGAGGCCGGAGGATCTCGCACCCGAGCTCACGGTCACCGTCGACGGGGCCTTCTGGCATCCTCAGTCGGCTGGCGAAGCCATGCTGATCTCACGTTCGATCTTTCCGCTGGATGGCACGCTCGCCGTTCTTCGCGCCAATTTGGAAGCCATGACGGCCGGCGGTGGGGCCCCCAGGCAGTACCGCTGCGCCTAGAAAGGAACGTCCCACGATGAGCATTCTTCCTCGCACGGTGGCCGGCGAGCACCAACCTCCCTGGCGCGACCGCCTGGTGGGCCCGGGCATCGCCTTCCTCCGCGTTGGCTTCGGCCTGGTCTTCCTCAGCAACGGTCTCGCCAAGGCGACCGGCTGGGACGGTGTTCATCCGTTCCCTGGGTTCCTGATCGACTTCGATGGTGCGAAGGAGATCCTCAGGTTCGATGTCCAGACGCACCCGGTAGGACCGTACAAGGACTTCATCGAAGACGTCGTCCTCGCGAATTACACGCTCTTCGGAGTCCTGCTCACGATCACGGAACTCTTCATCGGCGTTTCGCTCATCACCGGGGCCTTCTCGAACATCGGCGCGCTCACGGGCGCCGCCTTTGCCCTTCACCTGAACTTCGCCAACTGGGATCGGGACATCTGGGTGTGGGAGTACGCCGTCGAGTGGATCCCGTTGATCGGGCTGGCACTCATCGGTTCGGGGAGGTACCTCGGGCTCGACGCCGCAGCCGCGCAATTCTTGCCCCGGAAACTTCGGCGCTGGCCCTTCACGGGCTAATTCAACTCAAAGGACATCGCTCTCTATGCAGGCAACGCTTACCAGCAGCTACCAGGAACGCCTGGGCACGATCATTGCCGACGTCGTCGGTCCACAAGCCGAAGCGATTGACCGCGAGGCGGTCTTCCCCGGGCAGGGCATCGCCGCCCTGGCTGAATCCGGCCTCCTCGGCCTGATCAGCGCACGCGAGGTCGGCGGGCTCGGCTTCGGCCTGGCGGAGGCCGCCGACATGATCGAACAAGTGGCGCAGTACTGTGGCTCCACCGCCATGGTCGTGTGCATGCACTTCGCCGCGGTCGCGGTGATCGAAGCGCATGGAACGCTCGCTGTCCGCGAGGACGTGGCGCGCGGCCGGGCCTTGGCCACGCTGGCGTTCTCCGAAAGCGGTTCTCGTAGTCACTTCTGGCAGCCACTCGGCACGGCGACCCCGGGAGTCGACGGTGTGAGGCTCGACGGCGCCAAGAGCTGGGTCACGTCCGCAGCCAAAGCTGACCTCTACATCTGGTCGAGCCGACCGCTCGCCGGCGAAGGCGCCAGCTCTCTCTGGCTGGTCCCGGCCGCCACCTCCGGTCTCCGCGTCATTGGCGCGTTCGATGGACTGGGCCTTCGCGGAAACTGCTCGAGCCCGATCACCGCCGAAGCCGCCATCGTCGCCCCCGATGCGATGCTCGGGCCTGACGGCGGCGGCTTCGACATCATGATGAGCACCGTCCTGCCCTTCTTCCAGGTGATGAACGCTGCCGTCGCCCTCGGCACCATGGAAGCCGCGACGCGCAAGGCCGCCGGCCACGTCAGCGCGACCCGTTTCGAACACCTCGGACAGGCCCTCGCCGACCTCCCGACCATCCGGGCCTACATCGCCCGGATGCGGATCAAGACAGACCTCGCCCGCTCCCTTCTGCTCGACACCATCGACGCCGCTCGGTCCGGTCGCGAGGACGCCATGCTGAAGGTACTTGAGGTGAAAGCCGCAGCCGGGGAGCTCTCCACAGAGGTCACCGACCTCGGCATGCGGGTTTGCGGGGGCGCGGCGTTTCGCAAGGAGGTCGGCGTGGAGCGCCACTTCCGCGATTCCCGGGCCGCAACGGCAATGGCCCCGACTACCGACGTGCTCTACGAATTCATCGGCCGGGCCGCCTGTGGCCTGCCCCTTTTCTAACTCTTCTCCGGGAGGTCGATTGCGATGTCAGGTGAAACTCTGGTACTTGGGGCGGTGGCCTATGACCCGAAGGTGGTCACCATCTGGGAAGGCTTCCGGCGCTATCTCGGCGCGCGCGGCCTGGCCTTCGACTACGTCCTCTACTCGAACTACGAATCCCAGGTCGATGCCCTGCTCAGCGGCAACGTCCAGGTCGCCTGGAACTCCCCGCTGGCGTGGTTGAACGCGGAGCGGCGGGCGTTCGCAGACGGTCTGGCCGTCTCCGCACTCTGCATGCGAGATACCGACCTGGACAACCGATCGGTGATTGTCTCCCGCGCCGCGGACTCCGTGCGCTCCCTCGCCGACCTTCGCGGCCGAACAGTCGCTGTCGGCGCGACCGATTCTCCCCAGGCGACCCTCATCCCGCTCGCCCACCTCGCACGCCAGGGCTTGCGCGCCGGGATCGACATCGAAGTGCTCCGCCACGAGGTCCTTGCTGGGCTTCACGGCGACCACGTCGGCGGCGAACGGCAGGCTGCGGAATCCCTCGTCGCCGGTGAGGCGGCCGCCGCTTGCCTGCACGAGTGGAACTACCAGGCGTTCATCGAAGATGGGCTCTTCGACCCGTTGAGCACGGTTGTCCTCGCTTACACCGAGCCCTACGACCACTGCAACATGACCGCAGGACCGGCCGCTGCAGCCGCGTCCGTCGCACGCCTGCGGCAGTTGCTGCTCCAAATGGACGCCGCCGACCCGGAGGTGGGTGTCCTGTTTCAGCTCGAGGGCCTGACTCGCTGGGTGCCAGCCCGGACATCGGGCTACGGCCAGCTCGCGGCCGCGATCGCCGGCCCCAGCGGCGGGACCTCAGGCATCAGGCGAGAGGTAGCCGTCTAATGCCCGGCCGCTGCGTGGTGGTGATGGCGAAGCGGCCCCGCGAGGGAGCGGTCAAGACGCGGCTCGGAGCCGATCTCGGCGAGGAAGCCGCATGCCGCCTCTACGAAGCGTTCCTGTTCGATACCCTCGATGCCTGCGCCGCAGCGGACGCGACGACGATGGTCGCCTTCACACCGGTGACCGAAGCAGCCTGGTTTCGGCACTTCGCGCCAGGGCTGCTGCTCTCGGCCCAGCCGGAGGGCTCATTCGGCGAGCGGCTCCGTGCGGCCATGCAGGCGGCCTTCGGTGCCGGCTTCAGCACTGTCGCCGTCATCGGCTCCGATGTCCCCCACCTTCGGTCCGCGACGATCGACGCCGGCCTCGACATCGCCGCTCGCGGGACGGCCGCCCTCGCGCCAACCGCCGACGGCGGCTACTGCCTTCTTGCGTTGGGAGCACCACGACCGGAGCTCTTCGAGGACATCGACTGGAGCAGCGGTCGCGAGCTTGCCCAAACCATTCAGCGAATCCGTGCCGCCGAACTCGATTTCGAGATGCTGACCGAGACGTTCGACATCGACACGTTCTCCGACCTTCGGCGCCTGGCCCGCGCCATCGCCGAGGGCGAAGCCACGTGCCGCCGGACTGCGGACACGCTTCGGCTCCTCGATTTCGAACTGCTGGAACTGGAGCCCGTCCCATGACCAGCCCGGCACCAGCAACTCAGCCCCCGCGTCCCGAGGTCGTCCCCGACCTCCCGGGCGAGCTCTACATCGAGACGACCAATCGCTGCAACCTGCGCTGCCGCACCTGCCCCCAGTACTGGGGCATGGACGAGGCTCAAGCCGACCTCTCGCCCGCACAGGTGACGCGCATCCTCGGCTACTTTCCGATGGTGCGAAGGGTGGTGCTCCACGGCATCGGCGAACCACTCCTGAACCCCGAGCTCCCCGGCATCCTGCGCGCCGTCAAGGCTACTGGGGCATACGCGCTCTTCAACACAAACGGGTTGTTGCTGCGCGGCCGCGTCGCCCGGGGCCTGGTCGAAGAGGGTCTCGATGAGCTCCGCATTTCGGTCGACTCGGCCACCCCCGAGACCTACGCAGCCGTTCGAGGGGCGAACGGGCTGGGACGCATCCTCGCGAACATTCGCGCTTTC
Source organism: Candidatus Amarobacter glycogenicus (assembly GCA_016719395.1). Taxonomy (GTDB): domain Bacteria; phylum Chloroflexota; class Dehalococcoidia; order Tepidiformales; family Tepidiformaceae; genus Amarobacter; species Amarobacter glycogenicus. The sequence continues at coordinate 8,507 of JADJZF010000005.1, forward strand.
ACCACTATCAAGCGGGAGTCTGGCCGCGACCTTCCGAAGGTCTCGCTCTGGCTGACCGGAATGAAAACCAACATCGGCGAGCTCCCCGCTCTGGTGAGTCTGGCCGCGGATGTCGGCATCTCGGAGGTGTACCTCCAACGTCTCGTGTACTCAGGGCGCGGTCTCGCTATCGCCGGCGAATCGCTGTTCTCCGCGCCAGGCCCGGCCGAGGTCGCGGCTGTCCGCCGCGCGGAAAAGCTGGCGCTCGAACTCGGGATCGCTCTCCGAGGCTCCGGCGAGGTCTCGTCGGGCGATCTCATCAGCCTTACCGATGCGCCCGAACAGCCATACCAGCGCTGCCGCAGGCCCTGGACGCTGATGTACGTGACCGCCAACGGCAACGTCCTGCCCTGTTGTATCGCCCCGTTCACGGGCGTGCCCTACGGCACCATCGTGCTCGGCAACATCTTCAACCAGACAGTCGAGGGAATATGGAACGGCGAGCCTTACCGCCAGTGGCGAAAGTCGATGCTGGACGGCCACCCGCCGGCAGCATGCGCGAGCTGTGGCACCGGCTGGAGTCTGTAGCCCGGGCCAGGCCCTCCGCGTACTCGGCGGCGCAACTGACGATTTGGGTTGCATCGAGCGCCGCGGCCATGCTGTTCGCCGTTTTCGCTGTCGCCCGCCATCGGGCCTATCAGAGCACGGCCTACGACTTCGGGTTCTTCGATCAGGTGGTCTGGAACACCTCGAACGGTGACTGGTTCCAGACTTCGTTCGTTGAGTACAACTTCCTGGGCCAGCACTTCGAGCCAATCCTGCTCGTCTTCGCCGGGTTCTACCGGCTCGGCGCCGGCCCGGAGTCGATGCTCCTGGCGCAGTCGCTGTTCGCAGGCGCTGCCGCAATCCCGCTGTTCTATGCAACGACCAGGATCAGCGGCAGCCCCGGCGCGGGGATCACCCTCGCGCTCGCCTATTTGCTGAACCCCGGACTGCACCGGGCCCTCGATTTCGACTTCCATCCTGAAGTCATGGCATTCCCCTTCGTCTTCATGGCGTTGTACTTTGCCGCGTCCGCACGGCCGGCCCAGGCTGCGTCCGCGATCCTGCCCGTCTTGCTGCTCAAAGAGGACATGGCTTTCCTCGTCCTTGCGTTTGCCGCCATCCTCTGGGCCCAGCGCCACCGCAAGCACGCTGCAGTGCTTGGTACCGTGGGCCTGGGCTGGATAGTGCTGGTCGGTTTCGTCCTCATGCCGGCGGTTCGAGGAGGCGAGAGCGACCTGGCCGAGCGCTACAGCTACGTCACCGAGGACTCCCGGCCGGCTACCGTAGTCCCCATCGCCGCCTGGCGAGGCGGCGTTCGACTCGCCACCGCGACCGCAGGCGGCGCAGCCGGGCTCGAGGCCTCCCTTGCGGGAGTCCCGTTGTTGCATCCTGCGTCGCTCCTCGCCGCCGTGCCCGCCGTACTCAATGGCCTGGCCGACCACCCCCAACAGAGCCGCCTCGATCTCCAGTACGGGGTCGCGCCGCTGGCCCTGTCTCTCGTCGCCGCTGCCTTCGCCCTCGGCGACTTGACCCACCGCCGGAGGATCGGCGCCATTTCGCTTGGGCGTTTGGACATCCTGCGCATGCCAACCGTTCTCGCGGGCGTCGTCATGGTTGCCGCGATCTCGTTTCTCCTCGGCAGCCCGTTCTCGCCGCGGTTTGCCGGCTACACACCGGACGCCGCCCATCGCCAGTCAATCGCCATCGCGCTCGAGGGCATTCCGCCCGAAGCCAGCATCAGCAGCCAGGGGACCCTCCTGCCCCACCTTTCGCAGCGAAAGGAAGTCTGGGAATTTCCGGACCTCCGCGATGCGGACTACGTCATCATCGATCGGGACCTCCCGATCACGGACCAAGGCGCGCGCAGCCGGTTTCGACACCGTCCTCGAAACGCTGCACGAGCGCGGCTATTCCAACATCCTGGTGCTCGGCAGCGTGCGCGTGTACCGCCGCGACGCTTCGCCATGAAAGTCGTCGCCATCATCCCCGCGCTCAACGAAGAGGCGGCCATCGCCGGTGTGGTGCACGAGCTCAGGTCAGGCGTCCTCGACGAGATCATCGTCGTCGACAACGGTAGTACCGACCGCACCGCCGAGGTCGCCCTGGCGGCCGGGGCGCGTGTCGTGCACCAGCCGGAGCGCGGCTACGGCGCCGCCTGCATCGCGGGCGTCGATGCCGACCCCGATGCCAGTGCCTTCGTCTTCCTGGATGGCGATGCCACGGAAGTAACCAGCGATCTCGCCCAGATGATCGCTGCGGTGCTCGACGGTCGGGTTCAGTTTGCACTGGGGACGCGGTCCGGCAAGAGCGCCCCAGGCGCAAACCCGTGGCAACAGCGCCTCGGAAACAGGCTGCTCACGACCCTCCTGAACCGTCTCACGGGGGCCCACCTTGCCGACTTGCCTTCTTTGAAAGTCGTAGATGGCCCGACCTTGCGAGCGCTCAACGTTCGTGACCGTCGCTACGGCTGGACCGCTGAGCTTCTCACTCGCGCGGCGATGCGGAAATGCACCTTCCTTGAGTTCCCCCGAGGCCTGAAGCAACGGAAAGGCCGATCAAAGGTGACCGGTTCGCTCCTCCGAAACCTCCGTGTTGGCTACGCCATCGCCGCCACGATCATCCGGGTCTGGCGCTCCGAGCGCGCTCACCCGGCAAGTTTCGAACCAGGCGGGAGCGGAGTCGCGAGGCCGTCGCCCCGGTAGGCGAACGTCGTCGTCACCGAGTTCACCGTGGCCGAGACCATGCGGTCCTCGTAGTCCCACGAGAAGGAATCGCTGCCCCGCGCGGTCAGGTCACCGTTGTCGTCCCAGGTGTAGGAGATGGGGCTGGCCGGGCTCGGCGGCGTGACCTCCGTCAGGCGGTCGGCGTCGTCGTAGTCGGGCGTGCCGGCCGACGACCATCTCCTGGTTGCCAAGGCGTCAAGTCGGGGGGGCGGTGGTGGCGGAGGTGTCGGCGTGGGTGCGTCCCTCTGGTCCACCCGCTGCGTGCGGTTGCCGACGTCGTCCAGGGTGTAGGCGACGCTCGCCACCGTCGTCGAGCCGTTCTTCACGTGGGTTATCCCGGTCAGGCGGTTGGCGTTGTCGTAGGTGTTCGTCGAAACAATGCCGGTGCCGGAGGGAAGCGTGGTGCTCGTCATCCTGCCTGCATCATCATACGAATACGTGGTGGAGTTCGAGTTCCAGTCGGTGACAGATGTGAGGCGGTTCGCGTTGTCGTAGCCGTAGGTCACCTGGTTCGAGCCACCGGGATAGGTGATCGAGGTCCTGCGGCCGATGTCGTCGTAGCCGTAGCTGACGACGCGCGAGCCCGGGGAACGAGGTCCGCCGCTGGCTCAGTACCCAGCTATGGAATCGACCGACCGGCCCGCGAAGGTTTCGCCCGCGTAGTGGCCGTGGCGAACGTGGACTGCGTGAAGACGTGATCCGAGGCGTTGCTGCATCGCCCGCAAAATCCGTGGCTTGTCGTCGAACATCACGAAATTCGCTCCTGGGAAACGCCGTTCCACTTCTCCGAGGTGGTCCTCCTTGTGGTCAAAGACGAACACGTGCTCGAGCAGCGGCAACAATCCGATGCGTTCGAGCTTCTGCTCCTGGAACCGGCGTTCACCATCACACAAGACGGCGAGGGGCCCCGTCTGAGCCAAACGTTCCCAGCCGGGACGCGTGCCGGGCAATAACAGATCATCGAAAGGAAAGCCCCACAGGAACCTGCCAAGACCATCGAGTGGCTCCGGACCGCATAAGTCTTCGAACCTGCGAGCCGCCTCCATGAAGTCCACAATGCCCAGTTCCCTGCGGACAGCCTCATACGTCTCCCAGAATTCGCCTGACCGGGGCTGGACGACCCTGTCGTCGATCCACGCTGCGACCTGCCGCTTCAACTCGTCGTGGTCGATCAGCGTGTTGTCGATATCCAGCAGGAACACCTGCGGCTGGTCGCCCCTCATCGGTCGAGCCTCCACGAACGGACGGTCTCGTATCGGTCGCCCCGGAGTTCCAGGCAGGCCACTTCATCGAGGAGCCACGTGTCTCCCGGGGCGAGCGTTGCGGCGGCACTTCGCAGCGTCCTGCGGTCCCGACCGTTCGTATTGCGCACGCACGTGACGTGCCAGGGCCACTCGCGCGCCGGACCCATGTCGAGGTGCGTGGCGTCGTAGAGCCTCCGTCTCGCCGCGTCCAGCGCGGAGGTCTGGAGCATCTTCACGTAGAACGTGCCCTGTTCGTCCTCGAACTCCGCTACTTCCCCCAACCCGATGGGGATGGCCGCCGGAAACGCGTGGCAGACCTGCAATCCAAGGTCATCAACGTCGAGACCGGTAGCCCAATAGCAGAGGGTCGTGTGGGGTGGAATGCGTGCGGCCTCGCGAGGGTCGTGCTGCAGGCGCCAGGCCTGGATCCGCTCCCCTGCCTCGCCGTTCACGACCGCAACCAGGACGCGGCGACCCTGGGGCGAAACGGCATTCGACGGCGCGTTCTCTTTCATGCTTCCCCCAAGAACAGTGCGGCCGAGGTACCCCGGCCGCACTGTACGGCGAATTGGTGTTGGCGGACGGACTACTTCTTGGTTGCGCAGATGTCCTTGAGCTTCGGCTCGCGGCACATCGCGCGAATCGACTCGAACTCCTTGTCCGTGTAGGGGACCATGCCGAAGGCGGCCTTCTTCGAATCAGAGTACTTCTCGGTGTACTTGGCGAAGCTTTCCGGGTCAGTCTTCTTCCAACCCAACATGGCGTCGACAACCGCTTTCGAGAGCTTCGGGTCCATGGTCGTGCGGTAGACAAAAGGGCTCGCCGGCAGCTGGAACTTGGCAAGCGTGATGAGGTCGTCCTTCGGGTCGGTGTTCGCGCCGCTTTTCTTGCAATCGCCCGGGCTGTTCCCGCCCCCTGCCTTGTCGATGAGGGTATCGATCGTGCCCTGCTTGCAGAGGTCATAGAGCATCGCTTCGAAGCTGGCGCCAATCTGGGTTTGGCCCGCGTAGGTCGCGATCGCGGACTTGTCGTGGCCGCCGGCCAGGATCTGGTTCTTGCGGACGGTGTCGATGTTCGCTCCGCTATCGATGAGCATCTTGCTCGGCGCCAGGAATCCGGAAGTTGAGCCTGCATCGACAAAGGCGAACTTGAACTTGTCCTCCTTCCCCGCGTAGTCCTTCAGGCTGGTGATGCCGCTATCACCCCGCGCATAGATGACGCTGTAGTAGCTCGGCGGTATCCCTTCGAAATCCTGGATCGTGACGGCCGCCTAGATCTTTGCGCCGCCGTCCTTGGCAAGGACGTACGAGAACGGTCCGAAGAAGGCGAACTCAAGTTCATTCGCCTTCATCGCCTCGATCGTCGCCGCATAGGCCGGGCCAACGAAGAGTTTCACGTCGAGGCCGGGAAGCTGCTTCTCGAGGTAAGACTCGAGCAATTTGCCGGATTCGAGGACCGACTGCTGGTCTTCCGATGGGAGCAGGCCGAAACGGACCTGCGTGCCCCTCCACGGCTGCGGATCAACCGTCGGCGTGGCGGTTGGAGCGGCCGTGGCTGCGGGAGTTGTGCCGCCCACGTCGTCGTCGTCGTCATCGTCGCCGCCGCAACCGGCCGCCAGGCTGGCTCCCACGATGCCGATCGCCGCCAGTGCGAGCAGCGGGAATCTTCGGAGTTTCATGTGTCTCCTCCTTACCTTTCACCCCTGTGTGTTGAGAAGGCGGGGCTCCCCCGCCGGGTCTCCTGTTAGAGAAGGCGCGATCGGATGAGCGCGCTGATTCGGTCGATCATCACGACCGCGACGAAGATGCAGACGATGTCGACCGCCAGGCGGTCATACCGAAGCAGGCCGAGGTGGAGGTCGATGAGTTGCCCGATACCGCCGGCGCCGACGAGCCCGAAAATCGCCGCGTTCCGGACGGTCGATTCCCAGTAGAAGAGGATGTACGAGAGCAGCATCGGGAATGCCTGTGGCAGGATTCCCCAGACGCTCGCCGAGATGTTCGGTGCTCCCGTCGCCCTCACAGCGTCCACCGGCTTTGGGTCCACCGATTCGATCGATTCCGCGAAGAGCTTCCCGAAGCTCCCGCTCGAACCAACGATGATCGCCAGCGTCCCCGCGAATGGCCCCAGGCCGACGATGACAACGAAACAAATGGCCCAGACCAGGTCCGGGACGCACCGGACGAAGCTCAGGAACAGTCGGGTCCCCATGTACACCGGGGTGCTCGCGACATTTCGCGCCGCCAGGAGCCCCAACGGCAGCGAGATGATCGATGCGCCGAGGACGCCGATCACTGACATCTGGACGGTCACCACCGTCGCGTCGATCGCGTCCTGGAGAATGCTCCAATCCGGGTCCGCGAACTGCTCGATGATTGGCTGGGCATCCGCGATTTCGCGCACAAGCTTCACAACATCCGCGCCGACTCCCTGCCACGACCACACCAGGAACGCGAGGAGCGCCGCCGTCCACAGCAATAACCGCAGGCTCGGACGGTTGACCGGGGTAGCCCAGCGCGCCCGCGCCCGCGCCAACTCGGCCGAATCCGGGGCGTAGCTTGCGGAACGCCCGAAGAGGACACCGCTGATGGATGATTGCCACTTCTCGGTGAACTTCTGGGCGCCCCGCCGGCCCTGGCCGGCCTGTGAAAGTTCCGGTTGCAGCGCCATCAGGAAGACCGCCGATCACCCGTGCGGGCAGGGTCCATCTCGACTTCGGCAGTTGTCTTCATCGCGCGCTTCATGGCCTTGTCCAGGTCATGGACGACGTGTGGGTCCAACTCCCGCCGGAGGTCAATATCGCTCTCTATCTCCTGGTCGAACCGGTAGACGCGGTTCTCCGCTTGGGCATCGAACTCTTCGGGTTTGCCATCGAAGACCACCTGACCCTGGGCGATTCCGATGATGCGGTCGGCGTAGCGCCGGGCCTGGCCGATGTTGTGGATGTTCAGGAGCGTCGTGAGGCCTGCGTCCTTCGCCGCTGCCCGGAGGTCCTTCAGTACTCCTTCTGCCAGCTCCGGGTCGAGGTTCGCGACCGGCTCATCGGCAAGCAAGAGTTCCGGCTGTTGGGCCAGCGCGCGCGCAATCGCAACTCGTTGCTTTTCGCCACCGGAAAGCGAGTCGCACCGCTGCGGCGCCTTGTGCAACATGTTCACGCGGGCCAACGCCTCGAGGGCGATCTCCCGCTCCGAACGGGTGAAGTACATGCAGATCGCACGCCATGTGGGGATGAAACCCAGCCGCCCGCTCAGCACGTTTTGGAGCGAACTGAGCCGCCCGACGAGATTGAACTCCTGGTAGATGAACCCGACTCGTCGCTGGTGGACGCGCCGGCTGCTCGAATTGAGCACGCTCACGGCCTGCCCCCCAACAACCGCCTCTCCGCTCGTGATCGGCACGCTAGCGTTGAGACACCGCATGAGCGTCGATTTCCCGGCGCCGCTCCTCCCGACGATGCAGACGAATTGGCCTTCAGGGATCCGGAACGAAACGTCGGCCAGGGCCGTGTGGCCGTTCGGGAATGTCTTGCGGAGGTTGCTGACTTCGATAGCGGTCATGCCGCAGGATGCTCAGCCCGCGTTGTTATCGAACCTGAATCAGTCCGTTAAAGTCTCGCGATCGGACGATGAACGCATGACACCAGGGTCGTCGGAATAGCGCAGGTCGAACCTCGCCGCGGCCCAGGCTCCGCGCCGCGAAGCACGCAGGTCCGGTGCTGTTGACTCGAACGCTTCACGGGCCAGTGCCTGGACAATCGCCAGGTGGGCCGCGCGAAACGGCAGCTCATCGGTGGCGTAACGGGTTTGGGAACTCTCGACTGCCAGCACGTGCGTCGCCACGGTTGCCAGCGGCGACCGGGCAGCGCTGCAAACCGCGATCACGCAGGCCCCCGAACCCCGCGCACGGTGGGCCGCATCGACGGTCGCCCGCGTCCGGCCGCTGTGAGAAATCGCAAGCAACGCCCCCTGCGGACCGAGGAACGAAGCCGCCGCTGCCCCTTCGCTCGGGTCATCGATTCGGCGGCAGCGGAAGCCGGCGATGGTGAATTGGAACTCCGCGGCGCGCGCCGTCGCGCTCGCGGCGCCAACGCCAACGATATCTATCGATCCCGCGCCGGCGAGAACTTCCGCGGCGAGCCGGAAAGCGGCTGGATCGAGGGTGCGGGCTGCGAACTGGATGGCCCGGGCGTGTGCCTCAAGTAGCAGCTCCATCTGGCTGGAAGTCGATGCAGTCGCAGGTTCCGCACTCCCTTCGGCGGCGAGCGCGAACTTCAGGGCGCGAAAGCCCGGATAGCCCATCAGTCGGGCGAACCTGACTACTGACCCGCTGCTCACGTTCGCACGCTTGGCAAGCAACTCGATGGGCTCGCGGATGGCGCGCGCGGGATCGCTGATGAGCGCCCGGGCGATGGCCGCTTCGACCTCGGTGTAGCCCCTTTCGTGATAGCGGAGCCGGTCCAGTAACCCCTGGGCTTTTGAAGTTGCTTCAGCCATTTGGAGACTCTTGCACGCAGCTGTTAAAGGCCCGCTAACCGCCGGGACACCCGTTTTCGTCAGAGTGCCGGAGAAGGGAGTACGAAACATGCGAACCCGAGAAGAACGCTTCGAGGCCCTGGCAATCGCCGATGAGCCGGCGTTGGTTGCTCTCGCCGATCAAATCCTCGCAGCTCATTCGGTGACCGTCCTTCGCCCGCCGGTTTCTGGCGCCTGCATGATGCGGGCCATCGAGACCGCTGAAGGCTCCGTCTTCAACCTCGGTGAGGTCTCCATCACCGAGGCCGAAGTCGAGCTTGAAGGCGAACGCGGTTACTGCATGGTGATGGGCTATGCGCCGCAGAAGGCGCTGGCAGGAGCGGTCCTCGATGCTGCGGCCGAGGCCAACCTCGTGTTCGAAGACATCGAGCGGCTCCTCCGGAACTCGATCGAAGCCGAACAACGCCGGCGCACAGCCGAGTGGGAAGCCCTTGCCCCTACCCGGGTGCAGTTCGACGAGATCCCCGAATGAGTGCGCAGGCCGTCATCTTCACTCCGCAAGCGCGCCAGGCGCAGTCGGACTTTCGCGAAGCGCTCGAATGCCTGGCGCGGCCCGGCCGCATCGGCTTTGTCGGCCCAACAACGTTCCCGGTGGCGGCCGCCCGGCATGCCTACGGATTGCTGCTTGCCTTGGCGGACCAGGAGGTGTCCATCGCTGTGCCCGGCGCCGACCAGGCGTTGGCCCGGTTCGCATCCCTGGGCACGGGCAGCCGCCTGGTGGAGATGGCACAGGCTGACTACGTCTTCTTCATCGAAGACCCGGGCGCCGCGCTTGCCCTCCTGCGCCGGGGCGAGCCTGAACTACCCGAAAGCGGCGCGACCGCGATCGTCTCGGTCGAATCCCTCGCCCAGGGAGAACCGTACCTCCTGGCGGGGCCGGGAATCGCCGGAGTTGCCTCTCTCCGGGTAGGCGGTCTCAGCACCGCATCCTTCCTCGCCCGCGATCGTGCCTGCGGCTCTTACCCCCTCGGGATCGACCTGTTCCTCGTCGATGCCGAAGGCCGCCTCGTGGGGCTTCCTCGAACAACTCGAATCACCCCGGAGGCCAGCTGATGGGATACACAGCGATGCAAGGCGGACTGTCCGCCATCAAGGCAGCGGAAGACCTGGTCAGAAGGCGAACGCTGGGCCGCCGGCGTCACGCTCTGGACCCCTCGGAAGTAGCCGAAAAGATGTCGCTCGGCGTCGATCGCGTGATGAGCGAAGGCGGTCTTTATGACCCGGCCGCCGCCGCCGTCGCACTCGTCCAGGCCGAAGGCGATCTCCACGAGGCCAGCTTCATCGTCCGTGCGTACCGCTCGACGCTACCCCGGATCGCCTACTCCATCCCGACTGACACCGGCGAGATGCGAGTCCTCCGGCGGATCACGCCGGCATTCCAATTCGCGCCCGGTGGTCAGCTGCTTGGCGCGACGCGGGACTACACCCAGCGGCTCCTGGACTGGCGAATCGCCGAGCCGGGCTCCTTCGCGGAAGACCAGGCGGAGCCGGATGCCTGTCGTGCAGAGCCTCCGGTCTTCACGCGCATAGCGGACCTCCTCCGTGCCGAAGGTCTCCTTCCCGCTCCCAACGAGTCGTCTCCCGAACCCGACGACATCACCCGGAGCCCGATCGTCTTTCCGGCGAGCCGTTCCGCCAGGCTGCAAACGCTCGCACGTGCCGAAACGGGCTCGATCACCGCGTTCGGCTATTCATCGATGCGAGGTTACGGGACGTTCGCCCATGGCACCGTCGCGGAGCTTCGGGTCGGTTTGATTCCCTTCCGCATTCGCCATCCGTACACAGGCCAGCCCGTGAAAGTGGGGGAGGTCCAGGTCACAGAAGCGGAGGAGTTCACCATCTCCCCTCACCGCCACCCGAACGCTGAGGACGTCGAACAGTTCGCACTCGGCTACGGGCTGGTCTTCGGCCAAAACGAACGGAAGGCCATCGCGATGGCGATGCTCGACCGCCAGCTCGCCGAGGGTGGGGGCGCAATGGCCTCGCAGGAGGAGTTCGTTCTCATGCACATCGACGGAATTGAGGCGACGGGCTTCGTCGAACACTTGAAGCTTCCGCACTACGTCGAATTCCAGAGCATCCTCCAGGGCATGCGACGGCGCCGGGACCGCCACGCCGCAACAACGACGGAAAGAGAGGCGGCCCTTGTCTAGCGTAGCCACCCTCGTTGCTCAGAACGTGACGCCCGGCCGCGGAGCCTACAACTTCGGCTTCCTCGATGAAACAACCAAGCGAGAAGTCCGGCGTGCTCTCCTGAAAGCCGTCGCTCTCCCCGGACACCAGATCCCCTTCGGGTCCCGCGAAATGCCGGTGGCCCGCGGCTGGGGCACCGGCGGTATCCAGGTCACTCTCTCGATTCTCGGGCCGGATGATACCGTGAAGGTCATCGACCAGGGAGCGGACGAGGGCGTGAACGCCTGGAACATCCGCCGCCTGGTTACGGACACCAGCGGCGTTCCGACAACAACAGACAGTCGGGAAGCGACGATCATCCAGACGCGTCACCGCATCCCGGAGACGCCCTTGCGAGACGGGCAGGTGCTCGTCTTCCAGGTGCCGATGCCGGAACCGCTCCGCATGGTCGAGCCCAGCGAACGCAAGACGCGGGCGATGCACGCGCAGGCTGACTACTCCCGCGCCTGGGTCTACCTCTACGAGGACGTCGTCCGCCGGGGAGAGATTTCGCACGCTACCGGCTACCCGGTGATGGTCGCGGGTCGATATCTTCTCTCCCCCAGCCCGATCCCCCGCTGGGATGTCCCGAAGCTGAACATGGCCGATGGGCTCTACCTCTTCGGGGCCGGGCGCGAGAAACGCGTCTACGCCATTCCGCCCCACACCGAGGTGGTCCCCATCGATTTCGAGGACTACCCGTTCTACGTCGAGTCATTTCCGGACAGGAAATGCCAGAAGTGCGGCGCTGAAGCCGTGTACATGAACGAAGTCGTCCTGGACGACGGCCGCCATGCTTTCACTTGCTCAGATTCGGGCTATTGCGACTCTCGCCTGACTGGAGGGGTTGAATGAACAGTCCGTGGGTTCTCAGGGTAGACGGGCTCGGCAAGCGCTACGGCCGCGGGTGCGGGCTCTGTTCCAAGAACACCGGCCCCCTGGCCGGTGCCAACTCCTGCGCGAACTGCGGCAGCATCCTCGCCTGCACTAACGTCTCGTTCGATCTGCTCCCCGGCGAGACGCTTGGCATCGTCGGGGAAAGTGGCTCCGGGAAGTCCACTGTGCTGCGCTGCTTGTTCCTGGATGAGGAACCGACCTGGGGTAGCGCCTACCTCTCCGGATTCCACCGCGGAGAACGCGACATCTTCACCGCGTCACCACCCGAACGGCGAGAGCTTCGCGCGGCGACCATGGGCCTTGCCTATCAGAACCCCGGGGCCGGATTGAACCTTCACATTACGGCGGGCGGGAACATCGCCGAACGGCTCTTGAACGTCCGCGTCCGTTCGGTTGCCGAGATTCGAGACCGGGCGGGTTACCTTCTTCGCCGCACCGAGGTGCCGCATGACCGGATGGATGACATCCCGGCCCACTTCTCCGGCGGTATGCAGCAGCGAGTCCAGTTGGCGAAGGTCATGGCGAACAACCCGAGCGTCTTGCTACTCGACGAGTTGACCACGGGCCTTGATGTCTCGGTGCAGGCCGGCGTCCTCGATCTGGTCCGCGAGCTCCAGGAACAGCTTCACATCGCCATGGTCGTGGTCTCTCACGATCTCGGCGTCATTCGTCTGCTTGCGGGCCGGACCATGGTCATGAAGGACGGACAGGTCGTCGAAAGCGGCCTGACTGATCAGGTGCTCGAAGATCCGCACCACCCTTACACGCAGCTTCTCGTCGCATCCATGACGTAGGACTGGCCTATGAAAGGAGTGTCTCCATGTCTGCACACGCGCTCGACGTCCTTGGGCTGAGCAAGCGATTCACCCTGCACATTCGCGGTGGCCTCGTCATCGAGGGTCTGCAAAGTGCCACGTTCCAGGTCCGCAGAGGCGAGTTTACCGGCCTCGTCGGCCGCTCCGGGTCGGGCAAGAGCACCCTTCTGAAGTGCCTTTTCCGCACCTACCTGCCGGATGGCGGGTCGGCCCTGTTTACAACCTCCGAGGGCACGACGTTCGACCTCGCCTCCACGGGCGAGCACGAGATGCTCGCGCTTCGGCGGCAGGCTCTCGGCTACGTGTCGCAGGCGTTGCGCGTCATCCCTCGAGTGACCGTCGAAAGGACCGTTGCCAGTCCGCTGGTGGCCCGGGGCGCTTCCGCGGACGTAGCTCTGCGGGAGGCTCGCCTCCTGCTCTCGAGGCTGAACCTGAATGAGAGCCTCTGGGACTCGTACCCGTCGCTCCTGTCGGGTGGCGAGCAACAACGTGTGAACGTCGCGCGCGCCCTGATTCGTGAACCGGAACTGCTGTTGCTCGATGAGCCGACAAGCGCCCTCGACGCGGGCAACCAGGGGGCGGTTGTCGAATTGCTCTCGGAGCGGCTCGCGGCCGGGACGACGATGGTGGGCGCATTCCACGACGCGCCGAGCCTCCGGCGGCTGGCATCCCAGGTCATTCGTCTCGACGGCGGAAACGTCACGAGCGTCGAAAGCAGCGAACGCGAGCTCGCCTTCGCAGGAGGCACCCGTGACTGAACTGACTCTGACCAACGCGCGCATCCTCGTGTCCGGCGGTATCGTCGAAGGCTCGCTCGTGGCTGAAGACGACCGGATCGTCGCCATCGACAGCTTTGATCGGCCGAGCGGCCTCGACCTCGACGGCGCGCTTGTCGTGCCCGGCCTGATCGATCTGCACAACGATGGGCTCGAGGGCGAGATAAACCCGCGTCCCGGCATCGGGCTGCCACTCGATTTCGCCATCTCGAACTTCGACCGAAGGGCGGCCGCTTCCGGCATCACCCTCGCGATGCACGCGATCACCTTCGCCGGCATGGAGAAGAAGGGCCGCACGCTCGATGTCGCGAACGAACGCGCCCTCGCGATCCGTGCGCTGGCTCCGGGGGAGACGGTTGCCGAGCACGGAGTACTCTTCCGCGCGGATGTCTGGCAGCCCGAGGGTCTGACTGCACTCTTCGACCGCGCCGCCCAGTGGCACCAGCCAATCGTCACGTTGAATGACCACACTCCCGGACAGGGCCAGTACCGTGACCTGACGATTTACCGGGGCGCCATCACGAAGTGGGCTTCGCTCGAATCTGAAGCCGAGATGGACGCGCACATCGATGCCAAAGTCCGGTTCGCGACCGAGAACCCCGGCCTCGCCCAAGAAACGTTCCGGCGTTGTTCGGAACAGGCGAAGGCCGGGAGCGTCATCCTCGGCTCACACGACGACGACTCGGCCGAGCGCACGGAGTTCATGCGTGGGCTCGGGGCGACCATCGCGGAGTTCCCGGTGACCATCGATGCAGCACTGAAGGCGCGAGAACTTGGCATGACCATTGTCGCGGGCGCGCCAAACATCGTCCGCGGCGGATCCCACTCCGGGAATGTGTCCGCCGTCGAGCTGGTCGCCCTCGGACTTTGCGACATCCTCGTCGCCGACTACCACGCTCCGTCGCTCCTGCTGGCAGTCCAACGGCTGGTCGATTCGCGTACGCTCGATCTCGCACAGGCAATGAAGCTGGTGACCAGCAATCCAGCGGAAGCCATGAACCGCCCCGAACTCGGGGAGATTGCAGTCGGCAAAGAAGCCACGCTCGCGATAATCGACCCGCGACCCCAGGGCTGGCGGACGGTCGCGATCGTCCGCCGCGGCGAGGTCAGGGCGACCTTCAATCGGCCACGGTTTGCCCCAGACGCGCAGCGCACAGCGCCGCGCCTCGCCGTCGTGAGCCATTAGCCAGTGATAAGGCCGGCCAACATCCAGGATGCGGCCGCCCTCGCGGACCTTCGATACGCGTTTCGGGCGGAGATGCGCCAGCCGGTGGAAAGCCGGGACCAGTTCCTCGTCCGCTGTGTCCCCTGGATGGAATCGCGGCTTGTCTCCAATTCGACCTGGTTCTGCTGGGTGGCCGAGGAAGGCGGCGCCGTCGTTGCCTCGCTCTGGTTGTCGCTTATCGAGAAGATCCCCAACCCAGGCCCGGAACTGGAGTGGCACGCCTACATCACGAGCGTGTACGTCCACCCGGCGTCCCGCGGCCGAGGGGTCGCCGGGGGGATGATCGAGGCGGCCCTGGCTTTCGGCCGCAAACACGGAGTTGATTCGGTGATCCTGTGGCCCTCCGAATTGAGCAGGCCCCTCTACGCGCGGCATGGCTTCCGCCAGCCCGGAGACATGCTTGAGGCGGTGCTGGACCCGGGCCGAGAAGGATAGCTTCGCCGGCGCCCCTCCACGTCGAGAAGAATCTGCCAGGCCCCGTCTGCTTGAGGCGCGTCACCTACTCCACGCGCGCTGCGGCAGAGGTGGAGGTGCGACCCCGTCGCTTTCGCGGTCTACGCCTGGCGGTCAAGCGCGCGAATCGTCTCCAGGACCCCGTCCGCCGCTGTGGCGACAACGCCGAAGTCAACAGCGCCTGGCCACCGGTCGAGTGTTGAGTGGAACAAAGGTGCGTTGGCGCCGACGAGGGATATGAATCGCCCGCCGCGAACCAGGACTTCGCCGGCTTCTCCCACTGGCCGATCAGTGGTTGCGAAGAGCGGAGACGGGGAAATCGCCCCGAACGTCGGAGCCAACTCCCGCGCCACGGTCAGCAACGCCTGGTCCGATGCACGGATCATCAGCTGCGCTCCCGCGGCCCCGATGTTCGCGCCGAGATGTATCCATGCGAATGCCCGCCTCGCCAGGTCGGGATCGGAGTCGAAGTAGCGCTTGATGCCCAGGAAGCCCAGTTCGTGGCCTGTCGTGGCAAGAAAGACAAGATCGCGGTCCAGCCCGAGTTGATCGGCGGTTCGTGCGACTTCTAGCCAGATGGCTAACCCTCCCCCGCGTTCGCCGGCACAGTGCCACCAGCCGCTGCGCGGGGTCAGCACGACGACGGGCGGTAGGGACCGGCGCTTGCCGGGCACGACTGCCAGGACATTGACGCCGGTTGTTGCCGTCCGCGTTCCCCCGCAACGGACCTCAACCGGGGCACCCGCCTCACGTGCACCGACCAGGGCTTCCCAGGCCGTCTCAGGGACCTGCACGACGGGGACACCGTCAGGTGTGTCATAACCCCAGGCGTTCAGAAGAGTGGTCCCGCCAGGATATCCCGCGACCGCTGCCACGATGGCCTTGCAGTCACTCCGCCGGATCCCGTCCAGTTCCGCCGCTACCCCGTGCGACTGCACCCGCACCAGGTCAATGCTCCCCGGGCCGAAAACGCCACGAATAGTGGTATTCGGCGGCGGTAGACCGGAATCCATCGTTTGGACGGCAGCCACTCGGAAGTTCCCGGCGGAGACGACGCATTCGGATGCGTCGATCCGGCTGAACGGAAAAGGGACCGCGCGGGCCCCCACCCCCATCGTCGACAGCCTGTCGACCAGCCACCGCCCAGACTGGAGATCGACCTCGGTCGCCGTGCGGTGCCAGCCCTGGCTGTCAAACACCCGAATGACTTCGCTGCAGGCTTCGGCCGAAGTAGCCACTTCTCTCCTCCCAGGTCAGCCTCAGTTTGGACTCTATCCGCGTGGCAATCCGAGCCCCCGCGTGGCGATCACATTGCGTTGGATCTCGCTGGTTCCCTGCCCGACAGTTGCCGATGCCGACTCGAGGTAATCGATGCCCCACCCTTCAGCGTCCGATGTCAGCCCCGCGGGCCCCATGATGTGCAACAACAGGTTGGGCACGGCCTGGCGGATGTGTGCGGTAAGAAGCTTCACCATCGAGGCTTCGTGGTTCGGAAAGAGGCCCTCGCTGCGCATCCAGGCGACGCGGTAGCCCAGCAGCCATGCCACCGAATTCATCGTCACGATATCAGCCAGCCTCCCGCGGTCGCCGTCACTCAAAGGGTGCTGAGGGTGGTCCCGCACCCATCGGACCGCCTGATCGACGAGCCGGCGCGACGACCCGATGTGGGCCCCCCCGGATCGCTCGTAGTCCATCGTCTGGGCGTTCACGTACCACCCACGATTCTCTTCACCCACCCGGTTGCGGATCGGCACCCGGACATCATTCAGGTACACGTAGTTGAAATGGTGGTCTCCCTGCAGGTCGAGCAACGGCCGAACTTCCACTCCCGCGGCCTGCAATGGCACCGCGATCATCGAGATGCCACGATGCTTCGGAGCATTCGGGTCCGTTCGAGCCACACACCAGAGGTAGTCGGAGTAATGGGCGCCGCTCGTGTAGCGTTTCACGCCGTTGATGACGTAGTCATCGCCGTCTCGCCTCGCCATCGTTTCCACATTCGCCAGGTCCGATCCCGCGTTGGGTTCGGATAGCCCCATGGCGAAGCTGATCTCCGCGCTGGCGATCCTCGGAAGGTAGTCTGCCTTCTGCTCCGGCGTCCCGAAGAGCATGATCGAAGGCCCGACCTGCTGAATCGCCCGGCGGTGGTGCTCCTGTGGAGCGCCCGCGTAGGCCATTTCCTCCATGTAGATGCTCTGCTCTATCGCGCCAAGCCCGAGGCCGCCGTATTCAACCGGCCATGAAGTGGCGAGCCATCCTCGTTCTGCCGTCGCTCGCGAAAACTCCGGCGACCAGCCCGGAAGCCGGTGCTGGCGGTGGTGCTGCCAGAACGCCGGTGTCAGCGTCTCATCGAGGAACGCCCGGACGTCGTTTCGGAACTGTTCCTGCTCGGGGGTGAAGGTGAACCGCACGGTACTCTCTCCTTTCGTCAGGCTCTGCGGCGCGCAAATGGGTTGATCGCGTCGTTCACGGCGTCTGCCAGCAGGTTCAGCGAAAGCAGCAGCAGGGCGAGTGCAAGCCCCGGGAACGTTGGGTACCACCACGCCTTTTGGAGGTTGCTCTTTGCCGTGTTGATCAGCCCGCCCAGTGAAGCGTCCGGTGCGCGTTCGCCGAGCCCCAGGAAGCTCAACGCTGCAGACACCGACACCGCCGAAGCGATGAACAGGGCGACCTGGGTCAGCAACGGCGCGATGGCATTCGGGGCGATGTGCCGGAACACGATCCGAACGGGTCCGGCGCCGAGCGCCTGTGCTGATGCCACATAATCCTTGTTGCGCTCGGCAAGCATCTGCGCACGCGAGAGCCGCGCGAACGAAGGTACCGAGAAGAATGCGATCGCGATGGCCACGTTTCGAATGCTCGGCCCGAGGATCGTCACAATCGCCAGCGCCGAAAGAAGGCCCGGGAACGCTAGCAGAGCGTCGATGAGCCGCATCATTACCGCGTCGACCCAACCACCGACATAGCCCGCGAAGAAGCCGAACATAATGCCGATCGTCGATCCGATCGTCACGGAGGTGAGGCTCAACGCAAGCGAAACGCGCAGCCCAAACAGCGTGCGCGAATAGAGGTCGCGCCGCAGCTCGTCCGTCCCGAAGGGATGCTCCAGGCTTGGTGGCATGAACCGCGCCGATGCGTTCTGGATGTTTGGCTCGTGCCACGTAAGGAGTGGCGCGAAGATCGCGGCTCCAACGAGGAGGCCAAGGATCACGAGCCCGAGAAGCCCCTGAGGGTTGCGGACAAGACGATCGAGGCTGCCCCAGAACATCGATTCCCGGACAAGTCGCTCGCGACGGCTCGTGTACGTGAGTTCCGGAAAGCTCACGCTCATCGTCGCCTCACCCGCGGGTCCAGGAGGCCGTAGGCGAGGTCGGCCGCGAGGTTCACCATGATGAAGATGACGACGAGGATAATGAGCGTGCTCTGCACAATGATGTAGTCGCGGTTGAGGATTGCATCCACAACCAGCCGCCCGAGCCCGGGCCGTGTGAAGACCCGCTCGATGACGACAGCTCCGGCCATGATATTGCCCAGCTGAAGAGCAACGATTGTCACGATCGGGATGAGCGAGTTCCTCAGCGCGTGCCGGACGACGACCTGGTAGTCCTTGAGTCCCTTCGCCCTGGCCGTGCGGATGTAGTCCTGTCCCATGGCTGCTTGCACGGTTGTCCTCGTGTAACGGGCCAGGACCGCCGCCAGGCCCGTCCCGAGGGCGATAGCCGGGAGCGCAAGGTGCCGCATCGAGTCCACGGGATCGTTCAGGGGCGAAACGCGCCCACTTGCTGGCAGCCACCCGAGCGTGACTGCAAACAGCCACAGCAGGAGCACGCCGAGCAGGAAGCTGGGCACGCCCAGCGTCCCGACGGTGAAGAGCGAGAGTCCCCAGTCCCAGAGCGACCGGGGCTTAACGCCGGCGATGGTGCCCAGCGGAATCCCAATGACCAGCGCGATCACATAGGACGCGGCCGCCAGCTCCAGTGTCGGCGGAAGGGAGAGCTCCAGCAACTCGGTCACCGGCACCCCGGTGCGCAGCGAGACGCCGAGGTCGCCACGGGCAAGCTCGCCGATCCAGCGCACGTACTGGACAGGGATCGGGTCGCTGAGTCCGAGTTGTTCGCGCAGCACCTCGACTTCGGCCGGCGTCGCGTCCTCGCCGGCGATGATGTCCGCCGGGTCCCCCGGGATGAGGCGTAGCACGGAGAACACCGCGATGCTGGCAAGAGCCAGCACCGGCACCGCCTGGAGCAACCGGCCGATGATGTAGCTAATCACGGCGCCGCCCCGCCTCGCCTGGCGCCGTGGTCATGCATGCATCCAACTCAAGCGAGCCAGACTTCCCAGTACTTGGCGATTCCGGGGGTCACCAGGTACTTCCCGAACCCCCGGACGCGCTCGGACACGAGTTGCGGGCCGGTGTTCGGCTGCAACGGCACCAGCCAGGGGTCTTCCACCCAGATCTCGTTGAAGCGCTTGTACTGCGCCTTTGCCGCGTCACTGAGCGGGTCGAGCTTCTCGAGCTGAGCGCGGATGTCGAGATAGGTCGGCGACTCGTAGTAGCTCATGTTGGGCTGCTGATACGGCAACGTCTGCTGGAAGTTCGTCAGCGGCGCCATGTGCGCGAACGCGTGGGAGGTCACCCACAGCCCCTTGAACTTTCGATCCCGAAGGATCGCCAGGAATGCCGTCGGATCTGACGGTATGAGCTTCGTTTCGATGCCCACGTCTTTCAGGTTCTGCTGGATGAGCGACGCTTCGGCGACGTAGGCCGCGGTTGTGCGGTGGTCGAACGGGATTGGTCCAGTCTGCTTCCAGCCGTCCTGGGCCGTGAGCTTCTTCGACTCCGCTGGGTTGTAGAGCGGGTCCTCGAGCTTCGGATCAAATGCCGGCGAGGTGCTCGGCCACGGCTGGCAGGTGACTTTGCCGAAGTCTTCTCCCAGCTCCTTGATGATGCGCGGCCGGTCCACCGCCATGAAGATCGCCTTGCGGACACGGGCATCAACCAGATCCGGATGCGTCACGTTCATGCCCATGTATTCGAGCCCGGTCTTGACAGGGACATGGGTCAGTTTCCGGTTCTGCGCCGCCAGGGCGGCTGGCGGCCCGAGGAGAAGGTCAAGTTCGCCAGACTGGTAAGCGAGCCCCATTGCGTCCTGGTCGCCGAAGAACCGAACCTCGATTCCGTCCAGGTACGGCCCGCCGCTATCGGCCTTGCGATGCCAGTTGGGGTTCTTCTCGAAGGTGAGGATCTGGCCCGGCGTCCACTTCTTGAAGACAAAGGGCCCCGTCCCGTTGATCGCCTTCCCTGTCTTCGTCTCTTCGTAGCTCGCCTTGTGCACCACCGGAAGCTGGGCGAAGAAATCGGCCATGTTCACCCGGGGCTTGTCGAAGGTGAATTGCACCTCGGTGGCGCTCAGCACCTTCGATTCTTTGACCGCATTGGCAAACGCGGAGAGCTGGAAGGTGCCCTTGATTCCGAAGTCGGCGGGTTTCTGGATCAGGTTGATCCCGAACACGAAGTCATCGGCCGTCACCGGCGCGCCATTGTGGAAGGTGAGCCCCGGCTTGAGCTTCACCACGAGCGAACTGCGGTCGGCGTTGAACTCGAACCGCTCCGCCAGGTTCAGCGTCGGCGTCAGGCTATCCGTGTACTGGATGACCGGCTCGATCGGCAGCGCGTTGATGAACGGGTTTTCTGCCAGGGCGACGAACGGATATCCCGTCGACATGTTGAGGTCGGCCGTTTGAGCGCCCCGGAGCACACCACCCTGCTTCGGGGCTTGCGTCGCCGCCGTAGTCGGGCTGGCGCTGCCATCCCCGCCATTTTCGGCGTCGTCGTCATCCCCACAACCCACGAGGCCCGCGGCGGCCGCGCCGATCCCTGCGACCGACGCACCGCGAATGAAGTCCCGCCTGCTTGGCGTCCGCTTCCCCCGGATGATGCTCATGTCGTCCTTCATTGAAAACTCCTCCTCAGGTGGCGCCCCAGGGCTGCTCGCGACAGGCAGCGCTCACGACGTTGGCTTGCCGATAATGCCTCGTTCGGCGAGTTCGGCGATCTGGTTTGCGTCGAAGCCTATCCCCTTCAGCACTTCGACGGTGTGTTGCCCGGTCCGGGGAGCTGCGCTCCGGATCTCGCCGGGAGATGCTGACAGACGCGGCAAGGGTGCGACCATCGCCAGGTCCGTCTCTTCCCATGGGATGTTCACGATAGAACCGCGGCCACGAATCATGGGGTGTTCAAGGATCTGGCGAACGTTGAGGACCGGTGCGCACGGCACGCCTGCCTCTACCATCGCCGCTTCGACCGTACGGACGTCCCGGGCTCCGACCCACTCGCCGATGAGTGCGTAGATCTCCTCCGCGTGCTTCAGCCGCGAGGCCATGCGGTAATCTTCGTTTACCGCGAGGTCCGCACGCCCAATGACGCGTGCGAGGCGCGCCCATTGACGGTCGTTGTTGGCATTGATGGCGACAGTCACGCCGTCCCTCGTGCGGAAGTTCGACGCCGGGACCACGCCCGGGTTGCTGTTGCCGGCCCGCTCCCGGACGCTCCCGCTAAGCCCGAATTCCGTGATCGAACCCTCGCTCGCGCGAAGCATCGGTTCGAACAGCGCGAGGTCAGACACCTGTCCGGTCCCACCCCGCGCGTCACGCCAGTACGCGGCGAGGATGATGCTGAACGCGCCCCAGATGCCGGCCATGTAGTCCGCCGTCGCGAATCCACTCCGGACAGGTTCCGAATCGGGGAACCCAGTGACGTAGGTTGCTCCGGAGATCGCCTGGGCCTGCCGGTCATACCCACCCAGAGAACTCCACGGTCCGGTTTGGCCGAATGCACTGAGGCGGTGGATGATCAGCCGTGGATTCTCCTTCAACAGGCGATCCGGGCCGAGGTTCCACTTCTCGAACGTTCCCGGACGGAAGTTCTCGATCAGCGCGTCGGCATCCCGGATCAGCCTCAGCAGGATGTCCTGGCCTTCCTCGGTCCGGAGGTCGGCCGTTATCGAGCGCTTGTTCCGCTCTTCGTGGAGGCGGGTGGCCCGCATCGGCAGTGGTTCGGCCTGCGGAAGCTCAACCTTGATCACGTCCGCGCCGAAGTCCCCGAGGTGGGTAGCCGCAAGCGGCCCGGCCAGGACCGTCGAGCAATCGATGATGCGGAAGCCATCAAGTGGCAGCGGCAAGTTTCCCCTCCTTGCACCTGGGCTGGAGCATACGCGCCGATGGCGGCGGACTTCAATGTGATGATAGTGATGATAATCATCGTGCGAAACGATGATTATCCCGTTTCGTTTGGCCGGACTGACGTCGGCCAGAAGGAACGGGCCAGCATCTTTGAGCAAATCATCAACATGAACGATGATTCGCCGAGTGGAGCTCAACTCACAAGGCCTGCAGTGCTTTCTCTCCGTTGCGGAACATGAGAGCTACACAAAAGCTGCTGCCGCCCTCTCGCTCTCTCAGCCGGGAGTCCATCAGCACGTTCGAAAGCTGGAAGCTCAGCTCCATACAAAACTGGTCGAACAGCACGGCAAGCGTGTCGTCCTCACCGAACACGGGCGAGTGGTCTATCAGTACGCCCGCCGATCGAAGGACGAAGAGACCGATCTGATCCGTTACCTCCGAGACGATGTCGCCCTCGATCAGGGTCAGTTGCGCCTCGCCGCCGGGACCACTGCCGCCGAATTCATCATTCCTACCATCGCCGTCCGCTTTCAACGCGAGCATCCTGGGATCTACATTCGCGTCCGTGCCACTGGCACCAACGACGAAGTGGACGACGGCGTGCTGGACCGGAGCTTTGACCTGGGCATCCATAGCGATGCCACACCGACGCCCGGCGTCGACAAGACGCCGTTCCTCTCCGACACCCTCGTCGGGATCGCTCCAGCCGAACACCGCCTGGCAAAGCTGCGGCGCCCTGTCACCCCCCTCGATATCGCGAAAGAACGGTTCGTTCACTTTGGTCCCAACGATCCGCTCAGGAACCGCCGGGCCCCGATCCAGTCACTAATCAGCGATTGGTTCACCGCTGCAGGCGTCACGGCCACCTCCCGTCTCAGCGTCGGTGCGTTAGAGGGAATCAAACGGGCCGTCCGCGATGGCGCCGGGATCGCGATCGTTTCCCAGTACTCTGTGGACCCCGCCGACAGCCGGCTTGCCACGTTCCGGCTCGCTTCTCCGCCGAAACGGAACTTCTTTCTTGTCTCCCGCGACCGGGGATGGGAATCGAATGTGGTGCGAACGTTCCGCGAGTACGTTGTCTCCCTCACCTGGGCGGACGGAGACCTGAGGAATTTCAAGACGGCAACTGAACACAGGGGGCCGAATGCCGGGACCCTTTAGCGGACTGCGCGTCATCGAATTCGGCCGCTTCATCGCCGCGCCCTACTGTGGTCAGCTCCTCGCCGATGGCGGTGCCGACGTTATCAAGGTGGAGTCGCTCGATGGAGACGAGACGCGGCGCAACGGCGCGATCGTCCCCGGAGAGGGTCGCCAGTTCTTGAACAAGAACCGCGGCAAGCGCTCGCTGGCGGTCGATCTCAGTGACCCGGAAGTCTCGCGGCCGTCCGCGCCCTCGTCCTCAAGATGGACGTTGTAGTCGCCAACTTCCGCCCCGGACAGGCGAGACGCCACGGGCTCGACTACGAGAGCCTTTCGCGTGCCAACCCGCGGCTCATCTACGCCGAGAACACCGCCTATGGGCGCAGCGGCCCCATGGCCGATGCCCCCGGGATGGATGTGGTCCTCGCGGGATATTCGGGCCTGCTGAACATCACTGCTGATGGCCCAATGCCACCACCGGAGCCGATCATCGACTACACGGCCGGATTGCTCCTTGCCTGGGGGGTGTCAACCGCCCTCTATACCCGGGAACGCACGGGCAAAGGGCAAAGGCTCGATGTCGCACTGCTGCAGGCGGCGCTCGTCCTCCAGAACAATCACATCAACCACGTTGACGTGATCGACAACTGGAGGGAGGAGTTCGTGGAGTACCTGAAGCACGCCTTCGCAGGTGGCGCCTCGTGGGCTGACGTGCTTGCGAAGCGCGATGAGCTTCAGCCGCACGTTCCGGCGCGAGTCTACTACGGCTTCCTCCGGACCTCGGATGGGATGATTTCGATTGCCGCCATGGCCCGGCCGCTCCGCATGAAGATGATGGAAGTCGTCGGTTTCGATGACCGGTGGTCTCGCGAGCCAGGTTGGGAGCCGGAGGACGCACGCGCCTACACGGCAGCGCTCTACGGAACGGTTGAGGAGATCCTGCGGACGGACACGACCGAGAACTGGCATCGCAAACTCTCGTCGGCCGGCATCCCTTGTGGGCCTATGCGGTTGCGCGAGCAGCTCCTCGATGACGAACAGGTTCGGGAGAATGGCTTCGTCGTCCGGATGGAACATGCGACCCTCGGTGGGCTCACGGTAGTGGCTCCCCCGGTAGCGTTTTCCGAAACTCCGCTGACGGCCTCCACCGCATCTCCACAGCTCGGCCAACACACCCGTGAAGTGCTCCTGGAATCCGGTCTCGACGCGGGAACCGTTGATAGGCTGGCGGCCCGGGGGGCCATCCGCACACCGTAGTTCGCGATGCCGCCGAAGCGGGCGGCTCGCAGCCATCGCTGATTGGCTCCCCATCTGGCGCCACGAAGGATTTCCCTGGCCCGTTCGCGTGCATCGTGGCGACATAACGAGAGTGTTTAGTCATCCGGCCGGTACGCACGAGGCTGCGGACTCGCAAGAATGTGTCGAAAATCAGGAGGGCGGCAAAGGGCAGGCCGCTGCTGTAATGGGGGGAAGTGTGCTCAGAGTTCTTGTCGCAGAGGACGGCCGATTCACCATCCGCATGATCGAACGGGCGGTGGAACAGCTCGGACACGTGTGTGAAACGGCGTCCGACGGCTTCGACGCCATGCAGAAGTTGAAACGCGGCGGCTACCAGGTACTCGTCACGGACTGGGACATGCCGAGGATGGATGGCGTCGAGCTCTGCCGTCTCGTCAGGCGCGCGGGTCTCGATGGCTACACCTACGTCATCATGCTCACCGCGCACGACCGTCCGGAAGACATGGCCGTTGCCCTCGAGGCCGGTGTAGACGACTTTCTCACGAAGCCGCTGCAGGCCGTCGAACTCTCCGCACGGTTGCGCGTCGCCGAGCGGATCTTGAGTTGGGAATCGCAGATCCGTGCGGTCAACGAGGCCCTCCTCCAGGGCACCCGCGAGCTCGCCCGGGTGACCCAGGAGATCGACAACCTTCGCGCCCGTGCCGAAGAGGACGCCATGCATGACGCCCTCACGGGTGCTCTCAACCGCCGCGCATGGTTCGGCCAGGTTGAAACACAGGCTCACGCGGCTCTCGCCATCTTCGATATCGACCACTTCAAGCGCATCAACGACACCTTCGGCCACCCCGTCGGCGACACCGTACTCGCCGAAGTCTCGCGACTCATCTCCGATGCGCTCGGCGAAGACGGCGTCGTGGGCCGGGTTGGCGGGGAAGAGTTCGGCGTCTGTTTCCCCGGTGCGCGGACGGATGCCGAAGCAGCCTGCCTGCGGGCAATTGCCGCGGTTCGCGAAGCGCGTTTCGCAGTCGCCAAGGGCGAACTCCGGGTGACCGTGAGCGCCGGCCTTGCTGACGCCAGCATCCACCTGGATGGCGCCTACGCTGCCGCGGACAGTGCCCTGTACGAGGCGAAGCGCGCCGGTCGTGACCGCCTGGTCGTTGCAAGGGAACCTCGGGAGGATGCCGCCTGAGGTCGGTTACGCATCATCCCTTTCCGTAGCAACCGGTCTCTTCGGACCTGCTGGTGCCGGATACGGTAGCGGCTGCACTGGCCGGTCGCGTGGAGTGCCATGCTGCGCCAGTATGCCGCTCGACGTGACGACACACCGCCTACGAATGCCCCGGCGATGCTGATCGCGACCATCCTGGCGCTGGGTGCGGCAGTCCTCCACGCTTCCTGGAACCTCGCCCTGAAACAGGGCGGAGACCGTTACATCGCCGCCTCGCTCCAGTTCCTCTTCGGTGGG
Organism: Candidatus Amarobacter glycogenicus; assembly: GCA_016719395.1. GTDB lineage: Bacteria > Chloroflexota > Dehalococcoidia > Tepidiformales > Tepidiformaceae > Amarobacter > Amarobacter glycogenicus. Next base: position 34,394 of record JADJZF010000005.1, read on the forward strand.
CTGCTGTTCCTCCCGGTGCTGCTCCTCGCTGGGCCCCCTCGCGGGAGGCGCTCATCTGGCTCGCCGCCTCGACGGCAATCCACTTCGGGTACGTGACTGCGCTGACCCGCGCCTACCACAGCGGCGACTTCTCTATGACCTATCCCCTCGCTCGCGGGAGTGGGGCACTGATAGCGGCGACCGGCGGAGCGGTGCTCCTTGGCGATACGCTCCCGCCGGTTGGCGTGGCCGGGATGCTCATCGCCGCGGTCGGCTTGCTCGCCCTCATGCAGCTCGGCGGCACGCGAGAGGCCTACGCCTGGGCCCTGGCTACCGGCCTTCTCATCGCGACCTACACGCTGGTCGATACGCAGGGATCGCGCGCTTCGAACGGGCTGGGGTATGCCGCCGCCCAGGGTGTGAGCGTGGGGGTCGCGCTTTCGCTCGCCGGGCTCGCCGCCGGCAGGGGCCACGCGATCCGCGCCGCCGCGAAGCGTTCCTGGAAGCGGTACGCAGCAGCTGGCGGCGCTTCCGTGGCGGCCTACGGCATGGTGCTGGTCGCCGTGAACCACGCGCCAGTCGGTTACGTCGCCGTGCTCCGCGAGACCTCGGTTATCCTCGGCCCGATCGGTGGTTGGCTGTTCCTTCGTGAGGGCCTCGGGCGCCACCGGGCCATCGCCGCCGTGATCGTCCTCGTTGGCATCTGCGTCCTCATCGCCGCTCGCTGAACGGGTCTCGGGAAGCTAACCCAGGGCCCGGCCCACTGCCCTCCCGATGAGCCGCGCGACTTCAGACCCCTCGTCGATCGCGGGGTTGGCATAGAAGCCATGGATTTCGCCCGCGAACCTCATGAGCTCGACCGGGACCCCGGCCGCGCGCAGGCGTTCCGCATAGGTTTCGCCTTCGTCGCGCAGGGGGTCGAACTCGGCGGTGATCACGATCGCAGGCGGAAGCCCCGTAAGGTTTGTGTGGCGGAGTGGCGAAGCCTTCGCGCTCGCGCCATCGGCTTCGCTGCGAAGGTAGTGGCCCCAGAACCACTCCATCGATGCGCGCTCAAGTAGGTACCCCGCTGCGTTTTCGCGGTACGAATCCGTACCGTAATCGTAATTCGTCACGGGGTAGACCAGCGCCTGGAACGAAAGCGATGGACCGCCCGCATCCCTGGCCAGCTGCGAAACGACCGCCGCCAGGTTACCCCCGGCACTGTCGCCGCCGACAGCCAGCCGCGAGCCATCCACGCCCAGCGACGCCGCGTTCTCTGCGATCCACTGAGTGACGCCCATGCAGTCGTCAACCGCGGTTGGGAACTTGTGTTCGGGCGCCAGTCGGTAGTCCACCGAGATGACCACGCAACCGCTTGCGTTCGCCATCATCCGGCAGCCGAAATCGGCGCCGTCGAGGCTTCCGATCACCCATCCACCGCCGTGAAACCAGATGAAAGCAGGCTTCGCAGCCCGCGCGTCGTCGGGTCGATAAATCCGCACCGGGATCTCGGCGCCGTTCGCGGGGACCGTCCGATCTTCGACGGCGGTGACCGCCTCCCCTTGCGGCCGAGGCGTCAGGGCGATCATGGCTCGGACGGCCGCCGGGTCTCCGGCGAGCTTGAAGCCGGTGGTGGCCATCACGTCGAGGACGGCACGGGCCTGCGGGTTCAGCGGCATGGGCGGCTCCTGTTGCCTCTGGTGGGATTCATTCTTTCCACCAACCCCTCTTCTCTTCCCGAAAACGGGAGAGAAGAGGGGAGGAGAGGTCTACATCGGACGGAAGACGGGAATGGGGTATTCGCCGCTGTCCTGCTTCTCGTAGTCAACTCGTACGCGCTGGCCGATCTTCACACCCGTTGTCGGGTCGCCGTCGACCAGCACGTTGGTGAGCATGCGAAAGCCCTCATCGAGGTCCACGTAGGCGACGGCGTACGCGCCCAACTCCTGGAAGCCGGGGATGCGGTTCTGCATCACGACCGAAAACGTGTAGACCGTGCCTTCGCCCTTCGAAACCTTCCAGGCCTGGCTTCCGCTGCCGCAAGCCTGGCAGTGGGCGGTCGGGTAGAAGTTCACGGCGTTGCAGCTGTTGCACGTCTGGTAGCGGAGTTCGCCCTCCTTGACGCCGTCCCAGTAGTGCTTTGTATCGGGTTCGGGGAAGTGCGGTTGCGGTCGATTTGGCATCTCAAAGTCCTTTCATCGAGGGGCCGGGGGCCGGGGCCGTGCGGTGATTTCCCGCACCCTCCTGGCACCCCTGTCTCAGTGGTGTACTAGTCCGCAGCGAGGACCACGGTTCCGCCGGTGTGGGTAGCGCCGAGAAGGCCCCCGTTCCCGTGTGCGACCGCGAGCTTCGCGCCGTTCACCTGCGAAGTCGATTCACCCCTGAGCTGGCGCGTGGCTTCGAGCAACAGGAACAGCCCGCGCATGCCCGGGTGGTTCGAAGAGAGGCCGCCGCCATCGGTGTTGATGGTGAGTCCCGGCTTGTCGAACGCGAGGTGGCCGTCGCCGATGAACGCCCCAACTTCGCCCTTCTTGCAGAACCCCAGGTCCTCCAGGCACGTGGCGACGGTGATCGTGAACGAGTCGTAGATCATCGCGATGTCGATCTCGCTCGGCGTCACCCCTGCCTGCGCGAATGCCGCCGGGCCGCTCTGGGCGCCGGCGCTGACCGTGATGTCGCCGCCATTTTCGCGGTACTTCGTCGCTTCGCCCGAGCCAATGACCCAGACGGGCTTCTTCTTGATGTCGCGGGCCACTTCCGGCGAAACGATCACCAGTGCGCCACCGCCGTCCGATACCATGCAGCACTCCAGCAGCCGCAACGGCGTAGCGACGACCCGTGATTCAAGCACGTCTGCCACGGTGATGTTGTCCACTTTCACGAACTGCAGGTCAGTCATCGCCTTCACTGCATCCGGGTTACGCATCGCGTGCTTGCGAGTTGCGACCGAGATCTCGGCGAGCTGTTCGTTCGTGGTGCCGTACTGGTGCATGTGCCGCTGCTTCACCATGGCGTAGTTGCTGATGAGGGTGGACCCGTATGGCGCTTCCATGTTCGTCTGCCAGGATGCGCCGCCGAACCGCCCGCCCGTACCGATCGCCATCCGGCTCGATGCAGCGGTGGAACCGTACGTGGTGACGGCGACCCGGACCCGGCCCGCTGCAATGTCCCGCAGGGCATGGGCCGTATGGAACTCGTACGACGAGCCGCCAACCTGGGTCGTATCGATCACCCGGGGCTTCAGGCCGAGGTATGCCGCGAGGCCGAGCCCACCTCCGCCTTCGCCGTCGCCGGCGTCGTACAACCCGTCGACGTCGCTCCACTTGAGCCCGGCGTCATCGAGAGCAGCTTTCAGTGATGCAGCCTTGATCTGCATGGCGGAAACACCCGGCGCTACGCGCAGTGGGTATTCGTGGATGCCGGCGATGGCCGCCTGGCGCGATTGACTCATGGACAACGAACCTCCTCGAAGATCGGCCGCCGTCCGCGTTGCGCGCGAGGAGATTCCCCGGTCTCCCGGGACTCCCGCGTGGTGGCTGCGACACGGCTTGTCCGCTTAGCCGCGCAAGGATAGCGTACTCGGGTGCGAATAGGGCTAATCGCCGATACCCACCTCCCATCACTCGTCCGCTCGCTCGATGAACTCGGCCCGCAGATCGCCGACGTCCTCCGCGGCGTCGACCTCATCCTCCATGCGGGCGATGTCACCGCGCCATCCGTCGTCGAGTGGTGCGCACAGTTCGCGCCGGTGCTCATCGCCGAGGGAAACAACGATATCTTTGATGACGCGCGCATGGCGAAGAAACAAATGCTGGACATTCACGGCTGGCGCATCGGCATGGCCCATGAGCTGCGCCCCGAATCGCGCCCGATCGACCAGATCCTCCAGTCCTCGCTCGATGGAGAGCGGGTTGACGTCCTCATCGGCGGCGATACCCACGTCGAGCGGCTTGAGTTTCGCGACAATGTCCTCCTCATTAACTCAGGTAGCCCCATCCTCCCGCACCACCTCTCCACCCGCCTCGGCACCGTGGGGATCCTCGAAGTGACTCCGGCCAGCGTGCGGAGCGAGATCGTGGTGCTTGGCCACTCCGAAGGCGCGGCCAACCCCTGCAAGGCGATGCACCTGGAAGTGATGGCCGAACACCTCTCCCGGCACGGTGGTGGTTTCACCGCCGAAGCGGCCCGGTAGTCCGCGCCACACCGCTCCACCACCCTTCGCCCGGCGGCTCGCGGCCGATTCAAAACCGGGGCAGTGGAAGTCGCCCATCCCGGAGGCGTTCCCGGCTGGCGCCCGCGACCTGTAGGCTGCGGCTTCAACACGCTCTGCGGGGGATCTACATGCAGCCGCTTCAACTGACGGGACTCGAAGGCAAGGTTGCCATCGTCACCGGTGCTGGCCGCATGCGCAGTATCGGGCGGCCCATCGCCGTCGAGATGGCACGCGCTGGTTGCATGGTCGTGCTCACCGGTACCGGCCGGCCGCAAGATCAGTACCCCGATGATGAAAAAGCCGCGGGCTGGCGTGATATTGACTCGGTAGTCGACGAAGTCCGCGCAGTTCGGCGGCACCGCTCTTGCCGTCGTTTCGGATGTCGGCGACGAAGCCGAGGTTCGGGCACTGCTCGCGAGGACGCTCGCCGAATATGCGCGCGTCGACTTCATCGTCAACAACGCCGGCGCTGCCCGGGGACGCGACCGCGTGCCAGTGGTCGACATGCCCGTAGATGCCTGGGACACGGTCATCCGCGTCAACCTGCGAGGGACCTTCTTGATGTGCAAAGTCTTCGGCCAGCACCTCATCGATGCCGGCCACGGCGGCAGCATCGTGAACATTTCCTCGATCGCCGGGAAGCTGCTTCCCCCCAACACCACCGCCTATGCCGCGAGCAAGGCCGGTATCCAGGCGCTCACTGCAGGGATGGCCCAGGAAGTTGGCCAGTACAAGATCCGCGTCAACGCGATCTGTCCGGGCCTCGTGGACACCGTTCGGATCGATGACATCCGCGGGACCCCGGCCTGGGATCAGGCGACTGCCCGCATCGCCCTTCATCGTATGGGCGCCGGCGAGGAGATCGCCCACGCCGTGATGTTCCTTTGCAGCGACCAGGGCGCCTGGTTCACCGGTCAATCCATAAATCTCGATGGCGGCCACGCCGTCCAACACTGACCTTCTGCCGCTCGCACACCGGCGCGTCTCCCCGGTGTGAGTCCGGCTACGCCGTCCGCGTCGCGCCGCACTCCTTGAAAGCCGCGATCTCGTCCCAGTCGTAACCAGCGGCAAGCAGAATATCCTCGGTATCGGCGCCCAGGATCGGTCCCGCCGAATCCACACGGGGAGGGGTCGCGCTCATCCGGACTGGCGCCCCCGGCACACGCAGTCGGCCCAGGTACGGCGTCTCGATCTCCACGAGGTACTCGTTCGCCCAGTACTGAGGGTGCTCCGACATGCCCGCGTAGTCCAACACCGGGGCATGGGGCACGCCCGCTGCTGCAAGCGGCTCCAACCACTCCGCCATCGGCCGCTTGCGGAAGATGCGGTCCAACTCCCCGACGAGCGCGTCTTTGTTTCGCGCACGTGGAAAGGGGCTTGCGAACCGCTCGTCGTCTCTCAACCAACCCTCGTCGAGCGCCTCGCAGAGCCGTTCCCAGTACTTCTGGTCCTGCGCCGCGATCGCGATGTGCCTGCCGTCTCCACACTCGTAGTTCGTGTAGGTTGCCGCTCGCCGGCGCTCGAAGCCGGTCTGCTTCCCGGTGCGCAGGAACTCCATGATCTGTTTCGACTGCATCGCCACCATGCCGCCGATGAGCGACCCGTCGATATGTTGGCCGATCCCCTCCCGCTCCCGGGCCACCAGCGCCGTGGACACGCCGAAGGCGAGCAGCATCGCCCCGATCTGATCGGCGAAGCCGCCGATGAGCGCCTGCGGTGTGCCGCCCGGACCGTCTCCCTGTTCGTACATCACGCCGCTCAGCGCCTGGGCAACATGGTCGTACCCTGGCCGTTCCGCCCACGGGCCGCTCCGGCCCCAGGCCGAAGCCGATGCCAGGATGATGTCCGGGCGGAGCAGCCGAAGACTCTCGTAGCCAAGCCCCATCGCTTCCATGACCCCGGGCCGGAAGTTCTCGACGACGACATCGCAAGACGGCACGAGCCGGCGGACGATGTCGATGGCCTCCGCCACCCTGAGGTCGAGTGTGATGCTGCGCTTCCCACGGTTGTGACCCTCGAAGTACGACGAGAACCCGTCGGGTCCGAGGCCGTTCGCCCGCCCTTGCTCGCCGCCGGGCGGCTCCACTTTGATGACTTCCGCGCCCATGTCGCAGAGGAGCATCGTCGCGAACGGCCCCTGTTGGGCCCGCGTGAAGTCGAGGATGCGGATGCCATCGAGGGCTGGGCGGCCGTGCGGCATCGCCCGAGTCTACACCGTGTAGGATCGGCGAACGCGACACCACCCTTCGGAGCAGAACATGGCAATCGTCGAAACCGAGACCAACGGCGCGGTGTTCGTCATTCGCATGAACCGTCCGGAGCGACTCAACGCCCTCGGCAACGAACTCCGGGCTGCGCTCGCGGACGCATGGAACGAGTTCGACGAGCGCCGCGAACTCGAAGTCGCTATCTACACCGGTACCGGGAGGGCCTTCTGCGCGGGAGAGGACATGAAAGAGTCGCTCCAGCGCGGCGCTCCCGGGCTCGACTCCAGCATCCGCCGCGACCCGTTCACCTCCGGGACGCTCGACAAGCCCGTGATCTGTGCGATCAACGGCTACGCCATGGGCGGCGGCTTCCAACTCGTCGAGCGTTGTGACCTCAGGCTGGCCGTCAAAGGCGCCGTCTTCGAGATGTCGGAAGCCAAGCGCTGGCTGCTCGGGGGATTTAACCACGGCCACATCGCCAACATTCCCCACGCCGTCGCCACTGAGATGGCCTTTGCGTTCCGGTTCGATGCCGAGCGGCTCTACCAGCTCGGGTTTCTGAACCGCCTCGTGGAGCCCGAAGACCTTCTGCCGGAGGCGCACCGGATGGCTGCGCACCTGATGTCGCTCCCACCCGCTTCGCGAGCGAACACCCTCGCCATCATGCGCGAAATGCGGCCGCGCGTTGCGCCGGAAGTCGACCGCTTCGCCGACCGCCTACGCGACCATGGTGCGAAGTCGGATCTGATGGAGTCCCGTGCTGCCTTCGCCGAGAAACGCGCGCCCAACTTCAAAGGCTGGGACAACCCGGAAGACCGCCACCGGCGTCCTCAGATGGAGCGCGAGTAGCACCTGGTTCGCTCACCGAGGACACCCGTTAGCTGACTTCGATCTCTTCGTTGGTGTGAAAGTGGTGGGCGTGATGCCGGCCCCGCCGGCGCGCCCTGCTCGTCGCCAGGAGGCCGTGAGTTGGCGCGAGCACGACGCACACGAGGAAGACCCCGGTCGCGGTCAGGACGATCGTCGCGCCGGCAGCCGTCGCCGCGTGGTAAGAGATGAAAAGGCCCGCTACGCCGCTGAATACGGCCAGCCCCACGCTCGCCATCATCATGTGGCTGAGGCGGTCGGTCAGCAGCCTGGCGGCAGCTGGCGGCGTCACTACCAGCGCCAGGATGAGAATGTTCCCGACCGTTTGCAGGCTCACCACGATGGTCGCCGAGACCAGTAGCAAGAGGAGCAGGTCAAGCGCGAATACCGGGTAGCCCGCCGAACGGGCCATCGTGGGGTCGAATGCGGTCAGCGTGAACTCCTTCAGCAGGCCAAGGAGGATGCCGCCCACGATCAGCGCCACCACCAGCGTCACCCACACGTCCGTCGTCGAAACACCAAGAATGTTCCCGAAGAGCAGCGAGCCCAGGTCCTGGCGGAAGCCCCCCTGGCGGCTCAGGATTACTACCCCCAGCGCGAAGAACGCCGCGAAGATGACCCCGATCGCCGAATCTTCGCTTACACGGCGGGAGCGCGACAGGATCCCGATCCCGAGAGCAGTGAGCGACCCGAAGATGAACGCCCCGAACAGGATGCTCCGCCCCGCTACGTACGAGAGCACGACGCCCGGAAACACGGCGTGCGCCAGGGCGTCGCCGATGAACGCCAGCCCGCGCAGCACCACAAAGCAGCCCACCAGCCCGCAGAGGACGCCAATGATGACGACTTCCATCAGCGCTCGCTGCATGAAGGGGTACTCAAGCGGCTCGGTCAGCCAGCTCATGAGGCCGCCTCGAAGACCGCCACCTGTCCGCCGAACGTGGTGCGCAGGTTCCCTGGAGTGAAGGTCTCGGCGGTAGGCCCGAAGGCAACCATCCTCCGGTTCAGGCACATCACCATGTCCATCGTCGCTTGCACTTCCGCCAGGTCGTGAGTCGCGATGAGGACCGAAATGCCCGCCCGCGCGAAGTCCTGGATGGCCCCGTGGAATACCTCGCGGTTCTTCACATCGATGCCCGTGAACGGCTCGTCCAACAGGACCAGTTCCGGGTCCTGGACCATCGCCCGCGCGAGGAACACGCGCTGTTGCTGCCCGCCCGAAAACTGCGAGATATGGCGGTCGCCCATGCCTTCCAGTCCCAACCGCGCCAGTGCTTCATCCGCCCGGCGGCGGTCTTCGCGGCCGGGCCAGCGAAGCCAACCAACCGACCGATAACGGCCCATCAGCACCACGTCACGCGCCGTCACCGGGAAGTCCCAGTTCACCTCTTCCCGCTGCGGCACGAAGGCGACGTGCGAGGCGCTCTCGCGGATCGGCTTACCGCCGAGGCGGATGCTGCCCGCGGACGGCGTGTGGACGCCGGCGATCGCCTTCAGCAGCGTGCTCTTGCCGCTCCCGTTCGGCCCGATCAGCCCGACCACCATCCCGGCCGGGATCCGCGCCTCGACTCCGCTCAGCGCCGTGTTCGCCCCATAGCTGACAGAGAGCCCTGCAATTTCAAGCGCAGGGCCGCCGGATGCCGAACCTGGGGCCTGTGTCTCAGCCGTTATCGCAGTGCCTCCGCGATCTTGCGTGCGTTTGCAAGGAGCATCCCGTCGACGGTTTCGGCGCCACTGCCCTTCTCCCCGAGGGAGTCAGCATACAGGCCTTCAACGATCCTCACGCCGGTGTCCTCCGCGAGTTCGCGGGCGACTTTCGGGTCGACCTCCTGTTCGGCCAGTATCGCCTTCACCCCTTGCGTCTCGATGAGGTTCTGCAGTTCGGCGAGCTCTTTCGCCGAGGGCTGCGCGTCTTTGCTCGCGGTGGGGATAATCGCTCCGATAAAGACGATGCCGTACCGGTCGAAAAAGTAACCCAGGGCATCATGGTTGGTGACCACCCTGCGGTTCTCGGAAGGGATTTGGTCGATCAGCCTCCGGATCTCCGCGTCCGTCTCGTCGAGCGTCTTCTTGTAGGCCTCGCCGTTCTGGGCGAACGCCGATGCGTGTTCCGGGTCGGCTTCGCTGAGAGCCGTGACAATGTTGTCGACCATCGACTTCGCATTTGCAGGGCTGTGCCAGACGTGCGGGTCCGCCTCGCCGTCTCCTACCCTCAGGTCGATGCCATCCGTGACCGTGACGACGGTGCCCTTCGTGCCCGAACCTTCGATTGTCGAGTCGAGCCAGTCGTCCAGGCCGAGGCCGTTGCGCAGGATCACGCGCGCCGCGGCGATCCTCTTCGCCGCGAGGGGGCTGGGTTCGTAGTCGTGGGCGTCAGCCCCGGCTGAAAGCAGCACTGTCAGCGCGACGCCTTCGCCGGCAACCGCCCGTGTGAGCGCGCCGATCTGGGTTGTCGTCGCAACAACCTGGATCCCCGCGCCTGTCGTCTCCGGCCCGCTGCCGCCGCACGCGCTTGCCGCGACCACTGCAAAGATGGAGACGATGAGTGCGGAGAGACGGGCGAGGAGACTCACGGGTGCTACCTGAGATTCAGTATCAGTTGCATCATAGTGAGATGAAGTCTCATTAGCAACAACTTGCCGAACTCCTTTCCCGCGGGCGACTATGCCGCCGGAGGAGCAGCCATGGAGACGATTCGCATTGAACACGACCGGGAACTGCCCGGCCTGGTCACAATCACGCTCGCACGCCCCGGCAAGTTGAACGCGATCAACTTCCGGATGCACGCGGAAATCCAGGAGGCGTGCCGCAATCTCGCCGACGATGCGGATGCCCGCGTTGTCATCTTCACTGGCGAAGGACGCGCGTTCTCCGCCGGGGCCGACCTTGGCGGGAGCACCTCGGATCCGAACCGGCCCGCCCTCGCGGCGGAGAACGCGGAGCCCTCGCCACTCCGCGAGCGAATTCGGTCGAGCGCCGGGAACCGGACCTCGGCGGCGATCGAAGGCCTGGACCAGGTCACTATCGGCGCGGTCAACGGCCTCGCGATCGGCGGTGCAGTGGTCTTCCTCTCGTGCATGGACATACGGCTGGCGTCCGAATCCGCCTGGTTCTCCATCCCGGAGGTGGACCTGGATATCCCGCTGACATGGAACGCGTTGCCCCGCCTCATGCGCGAGCTCGGCCCTGCCCGGACCAAGGAACTGGTCATGTCCTGCGACCGGTTTTCGAGCGAAGATGCGCTGCGGTGGGGGTTCCTGAACCACCGCGTCCCGGATGGGGAGGTTCTCCCCAGGGCCCGGACGCTGGCCGAGAAACTGCTGAAGAAAGACCCGGTCTCGCTGGCGTTGACCAAGACAACCTGCAACGCACTCGCCGAGTCGATGGTCCCGGCCAGCGTCACGCACGCCGACCGGGACTACCTCGTCCTCGCGCGGCTGCTGGCATCCGAAAGTCGCCACGCATGACCACACCCACTCCCGCCGAAGCGGCTCGCGAGTTGGGCCACTGGCTCGACCCGCAGGGGCGGCTGATGCAATGGCCAACTCGGCGAAAGCACCAGCGGGCGGCCGCCTTCTACCTCATCGCGAAGTTCGAACGCGGCCGCCGCTACAACGAGTCCAGCGTGACCGAGGTCCTGGACCGATGGGCGCCCTTCCGCGATGCCGCGCTCCTGCGCCGCACCCTCGTGGAAGAAGGCTTGATCGCCCGCACGCCCGACGGGCGGGAGTACTGGACAACCTCCGGCGAGTGACCCGGCTTCGTCCCATGTGACTGGAATCCCTTGCCCTATCGCGCTACAGTTCCTCTTCCTCCAAATCACCCAAGGATGCCCACCGAAAATGACTGCCCCCCACGCCCACGCCACCGATCGCAAGCTCACCGACGCCGAGGTTCAGGCCCTTCGTGAAAGGGTCAAGACCTTCATGGAGTCGGACATCTACCCCAACGAGGATTTCTTCCACCATCACAGCCCGCGCCGGAGCACCGAAGGCGTAGCCAGGATGAAGGAACTCCAGGCCAAGACGAAAGCCATGGGCATGTGGGCGCCCCACCTCCCCTCCGAGGCCGGTGGCATGGGGATCGGCTTCATGCCCTACGTCTATATGAATGAAATCCTCGGCCGGAGTCCCATCGCCCCGCTGGCGTTCGGGTCCCAGGCCCCGGATTCCGGGAACGCCGAGATCCTCTGGCAATTCGGCTCGAAGGAGTTGCAGGACAAGTACATGAAGCCGCTCGTCAACGGCGATATCTACTCCTGCTACTCCATGACCGAGCCTGAAGTCTCCGGGGCCGACCCCACGAACCTCCAGACCACTGCCCGGCGCGATGGCGACGAATGGGTCATCAACGGCCACAAGTGGTTCACCAGCCAGGGAGAAGGTGCAACCTTCGCCATCGTCATGTGCGCCAGCGAACTCGACCAGCCGCCACACCGCCGCATGAGCCAGATCGTCGTCCCCGCCAACACTCCGGGCTTCGAAATCGTCCGTCCTGTCCCGGTGATGGGCGAAACCGAAGGCTCCCACGCTGAAGTCCGCTACACCGATGTCCGTGTGCCGCTCACGAACATCCTGGGCGAAGCCGGAGGCGGATTCCGCATCGCCCAGAAGCGCCTCGGCCCTGGCCGCATCCACCACTGCATGCGCTGGCTCGGCCAGATGCAACGCGCCTTCGAACTCATGATCGAGTACTCGCTCCAGCGCGAGGTCTACGGCTCGACGCTCTCGGAGAAGCAGACCGTGCAGAACTGGATCGCCGATTCCTACGTCGAAATCCAGGCGTCTCGGGCGCTCACCCTCAATGCAGCCAAGAAGATCGACCAGGGCGATGAGGCCCGTGTCGAGATCTCGGCCATCAAGTTCTTCGGCGCCAAGGTCCTCCACGATGTGATAGACCGCGCAATCCAGGTCCACGGCGCCCGCGGCGTCTCCGGCGACACCCCGCTCGAAGGGATGTACCGCAATGCCCGCGGAGCCCGCATCTACGATGGCCCGGACGAGAGCCACCGCATGGTCGTGTCCCGCCGCATCCTCCAGAGCTTCAAGGCCGGCAACAAGTGGGACTTCGGCGTCCAGTAGGCTCGGCCCCGCCACTGAACACACCCCGAGGCGGTGGGCCAGCGCCCGCCGCCTCGTTTCATTCCGGAGGGGGAATATGGAACTCGAAGAAGTCGGGAACAGGCTCGTCCCGTTCATCCGGACGAAGCTGCAGGACCCGAACGCCACCATCGAGAATGTCGCCAGGGGCCCCGGTCACGCCGGATTCTCCTACTTCTTCGACACGATCTCCGATGGCCTGCGCACCAGCTACTTCCTGCGCCTCCCTCCCCCCGGGGTGAAGCACGAAGGCACTGCCGATGTTATGCGCCAGGTCGCGGCTATCCGTACGCTCCAGGGCACGAACGTCCCTCATGCCCCGATTCTCTGGGCCAGCGCCGATGAGGACTGGTTCGGTGTGCCCTACTTCGTCCAGCCGCGCCTCGATGGCGACACCCTCAAGGACGATTGGCCCCTCCAGTTTTCGGATGCACAGCTACGGGCGATGGCCAGGGATGCCATGACCGCCCTGGCCGGCATCCACAAGGTCGACCCGGCGAACGCCCCCTACCTCGGGCAGTTCTGGGGTTACGAATTCGATGTAACCCGTTGGGACCGCTTCTACGAACGCGCGGCCGAACCGGAACTACTGGCACTCCAGCCGCGCGTGAAGCAGCTCCTCCTCGAGAACATCCCCCACGACGCGCGCATCGCCGTCTATCACGGCGATTTCCAGTGGTCGAACCTGCTCTACTCGCGAAAGGCGGAACTCCTGGCCGTCATCGACTGGGAGCTCTGCGGCATCGGCCCCACCTTGAACGACCTCGGCTGGATCTGCGCTTTCAGCGATCCCGAAGCCTGGGCTCACACCCAGCCGACCCGCATGCCCCACGGCGACGAACTCGAAGCCTGGTACCGCGAGGGCTACGGCGAAGTCGAGGGCAATGTTCGTTGGTTCAAAGCGCTTGCCATGTACAAGTTCGGGATCATCAGCGGCTTCAACCTCATGCTGCACCGGCGGGGGAAGCGCGATGACCCTCACTGGGAGGAGATAAAGCCTTCCATGAAGAGCAACATGGAATACGCCCTCAAGATGCTCACGAGCTGAGCTCCGGCCTCGAAAACGCGGGCTCGCCGGTCCCCAATCAACAATTCGACAGAATTTGTCGAGAATTCTCCGGGGAAGGGTTTTCCCCCGTCGCCTATTGGCAGTGCGGCGGTATGGTAGGGATACATGCAGCTTCGCGCCTCCGGCGGAGGTCTGGAATTTCTGAGCCAGGCCCGCCAAACGCTTCTCATCGCGATCAAGAGCGATGGTCAAGCTACGACGGAAGAGCTTGCTCGCGAAACGTTCCTCTCCCCCGGCGCCGTCCGGCAGCACCTGCTTGGCCTCGAAGCGCTGGGCCTGGTCACGTTCGTCCGCCTTCGCAACGGCCCCGGCCGGCCCCGCCACATGTTCCGGCTCACTGCCAGCGGCGAGCGGATGTTCCCCAGCTCTACGCCGAAGTGGCCAACACCCTCCTCGCCGCTATCGAGGCCGAGGATTCCTCCGTCGTCGAACGCATCGTCGGCCGCCTGGTCCAGGAGCAGGTCCAACTCGCCGGACAGCTCGTCCTCGCCGGCTCGCGTCCCGAACGCCTTCTCGAACTCGTGCAGTTGATCGAGCGCTTCGGCTACTTCCCCCGCCTCGAAGTCGTCGATGAGAGTCCGGCCGAGCTCACCCTCCGCCACTGCCCCCTCCTCAGCGTCGCGACCCGCCATCCAGGCATCTGCCGGGTCGAGTGCGAGTCCATGCAGCGCGTCCTTCCGGGCGCCACCATTACGAGGACGGCGCATCGCCTTGCGGGCGACCCGAACTGCAAGTACCAGATTACCTGGGACTCGACTTCTCCCGAGGACTGAGTCGAAGCAGTCGGCTTCCGCGCGCCACCCGCTCGCGGCATGCGGCCCCGCTCCCCTACGCTTGTCCCGTGCAAGCCTCCACGTTCATGCAGGTGGCAATCGATGCGGCCCGTGCCGTCCGGGGCCGCACCAGCCCAAACCCGTGGGTGGGCGCGGTCGTCGTCCGCGACGGGAAAGTCGTGTCCGTCGGGGCTACCGCGCCTTACGGCGGCCCCCACGCCGAAGCTGCCGCCCTCGCCGGCGTCGATGCCCGCGGAGCCACCCTCTACACGACGCTCGAACCCTGCATGCCATTCGAAGGCAAGAGGACGCGCCCTTGCGCCGAAGCCATCATCGAGGCGGGCGTCAGCCGCGTAGTAATCAGCCTCAGCGATCCCCATACGCCCGTGCGCGGTCAGGGTGCAGCCTTCTTGAGGGCACAGGGCGTCCAGGTCGATCTTGGCGACGGCGCCGAGGCCGTGACGGAACTCCTTCGGCCCTACCTGAAGTTCCGCCAGACTGGCCTCCCATACGTCATTGCCAAGTTCGCCGTGAGCCTCGACGGAAAGGTCGGGGCGCCCTCGGCCGGCATCAGCTGGCTCACGGGCGAAGTCGCGGTCGCTCGCGCCCACCGGGACCGCGCCTGGGTCGATGCCATTCTCGTCGGCAGCGGCACCGTCCTGGCCGATGACCCTGCGCTCACAGCCCGCGAAGCGGGCTCACCCGTCGCTCGCCAGCCGCTGCGCGTGGTCCTGGACGGCCGCGGCCGCACGGACCCTGCAGCTCGCGTACTGGGGACTGGTGCGCTCGTCGTCACCGGCAATTCGTCGCCGCAGTGGCGTCGAGCCGTGGCAGCCACCGGCGCGGAGCTCCTGGAACTCGACTACCGCGAAGCCGGCATCGACCTCCGTGAGCTGCTGCGGGCGCTCGGGCAACGGGATATCGTCTCGCTCATCGCCGAAGGCGGCCCATCCGTCCTCGCGTCGTTGTTCGATGGTGGGCACGTCGACGAAGTCCACGCCTACGTCGCCCCGCTGATCCTCGGCCAGTCAGGCATTCCGCTCGTCCCCTCGGGGCCCGGGCCGGCCCCGTTCGCCCTCCGCGAAGTCGCGATCGAACCGCTTCCCCCGGATGTCCTCATTCGCGGATACACAGGCGACTGGTCGCCGTAGAGCCGCCCGTTGCCCCAACCAGAGAGTCCTTCGGGGCCATGAACATGCCGATGCCTTCCAGGGAGCCATCGCCGTGTACCATTCGCGATGCGTCAGGCGGCAGGCCAGTTTGCCCGGCCACGGCGACCGCCGGCCCGGCGGGGTCCGCCGCGGAGGGAACCCATGGAACGAATGAACGAACTCGGCTTCTACACGCTGGCGGGAGCGCCCCGCTCCCCGCGCGATCTCATCGACGAGGTCCA
The DNA here is from genome assembly GCA_016719395.1 of Candidatus Amarobacter glycogenicus. GTDB lineage: Bacteria > Chloroflexota > Dehalococcoidia > Tepidiformales > Tepidiformaceae > Amarobacter > Amarobacter glycogenicus. Next base: position 49,976 of record JADJZF010000005.1, read on the forward strand.
GCAGGGCGAGGCGATGGGCCTCGGGTCTGCGTTCATCTCGGAACGTTTCAACATCAAAGAGGCCGCCACCCTGTCAGGCGCGGTCGGCGCGGTCTCCACGGAAATCGGGATCGCGACGGCGGCCACCAATCACAACACGCGCCACCCGATGGTGACCGCTGCCTATGCGATGACCATGCATCGCCTCACCGATGGACGGTTTTCGCTGGGCCTCGGACGCGGGATTGGCCCAATGTTCGATCGATTCGGGCTGGGTCGGATCACGACCGCCCAGATTGAGGACTTCGTCGGCCTCATGAGGCGCATTTGGAGGGGCGAGGTGGTCGTTGGCCATGACGGACCTGCCGGCCGCTATCCGCTGCTCGCGATGCCTGGCTACGCTGAGCACATCCCAATGACCTTCACCGCCTTCGGCCCGAACTCGCTCGCGCTGGGTGGGCGCGCGTTCGATGCCGTAGTGCTCCATACCTTCTTCACCGATGAGACAACAGACCGCTGCGTGCGCGCCGTCAAGCGGGCGGCTGAAGAAGCCGGGCGCGACCCTGCCAGCGTCAGAGTCTGGTCCTGCTTCGCCACGATTGGCGACCACCTTCCCGCCGACCTAAGGCTCAAGAAGACGGTCGGCCGGATGGCCACCTACCTCCAGGCCTATGGCGACCTGATGGTCTCCACGAACCGGTGGGATCCCGCGGTCCTCCAGCGGTTCCGGGCGGACGACCTCGTCCGCGGCTTTCCGGGCGCTCTCGACACGCTGGCGACCACCGAGCAGCTCGAGCGTGTCGCCACGCTCATCCCGGACGAATGGCTGGCGTCGGCGGCCACGGGGAGCCCTGAGCAATGCGTGGCCAGGATCCGGGGCCAATTCGAACTCGGCTGCGACGGCGTCATCCTGCACGGGGCGAGCCCGGCAGAACTCGCCCCGATCGTCGAGGCATACCGGCGGCAAAGGCCGCCCGCACAGTTCAGCCACCTCGCCGCGAACCCGGCCGGTTAGCGGCCCGTCGGGAATTCCGGCGGGCTGGGTTGCAGCACGACACATCAGCCCGGGCGCCGGGGCCGGGGATGAGGCGGAACCCGGCTGGTCGGCCGCTGCGATTTCCCATCGCTCTCCCGCGGCGTCCTCGTCGGCCATTACACTGGAAACCGGGCGCCCTAACGGCGTAGGAGGATCACATGGCACGGAACTGGGTTGTCGTCGGAGGCCCCGAAATCTTCGCGAAGACACGCGAACTGGGCTTCACCCGCCACGGCTTCAAGAGCACGCGGCGCAACATGGCCAACAGCATCCAGCCGGGTGACCTGCTCGCCTTCTATGTCACAGGCCGAAAGCAGTTCGCCGCCATCGCCCGTGTCACCACCCCCGTCGTCGAAGAGCACACCCGCATCTGGCAGAGCGATAAGAAGCCAAACGAGATGTACCCCTACCGCGCCGGCATCGAGAAGGTCATGGTCCTCGATGACGACCAGTGGCTGGACGCCGAGCCCTACCACGACCGCTTCCAGTGGACCCAGAAGTGGCCGCGCGCCAACTGGACGCTTGCCTACCAGGGCAACCTTCATGAAGTCCCACAGGAAGACATGGACCTTCTCCTGGCTGACATGAAGGCGGCCAGAGCAAAGCCCGTATCAGCGAACTGAGCCGCCTTCGCCCGCTCACTTCCCGCTGTCTTGGCCCTTTGTAAAATCTTGTCGTAATATCCGCGCCCACTACGGGGAGGGTGTTGGGATGTATCAGTTTCCGAAGTGCCGCAAGTGCGGTGACGGCGACCTGGTCCCGTTCAGCGATTTCGGCAGCCAGGGCGCCCCAATCCATTACAAGGCCTGGGTCTGCACGAACCCCGATTGCGGTTACAACATCAAGATCCGCAACGGCGAACTCTACATCGATGAGCCCATCAACGACGGCCAGGTCCACTACAGCAACCGCCGCTGACGGCGTCGCCGGAAGGCCGTCCAGTCCCATCCGGGACAGTGGCTTTTCGCCCCAGACATTGTGATAGAATCCGCAAGCAATGCCACAGGCCAACAAGGTATACGCGCCGCTCCCCCTCATCGACACGAGCGTTGAGGAAGAACTCCAGCAGAACATCCTCGTCACCAGCGTCGACCAGCTCCTCAACTGGGCTCGCCGTTCTTCGCTCTGGCCGTGCATGTTCGGGCTGGCCTGTTGCGCCATGGAGATGATTGCAACCGCCACCCCGCGGTACGACATCGCCCGCTTCGGCGCCGAAATCTTCCGCGCCTCTCCCCGCCAGGCCGACCTCCTGCTAGTGCCCGGGACGGTCACCTGGAAGATGGCTCCCGCTGTCCGCCGCATCTGGCTCCAGATGCCCGAACCGAAGTGGGCTCTCGCCATGGGCGGCTGCGCCATCATGGGCGGGCCCTTCGCCTATGCCTACAGCGTCACCCCCGGCGTCAACACGCTCGTCCCCGTCGATGTTTACGTGCCCGGTTGCCCGCCGCGTCCCGAATCGCTCCTTACCGGCCTCATGCTCCTTCAGGACAAGATCAAGAAGGACACCATCGGCAAGGAATGGGTCCGCCGCGATGTCGAGCCCCAGTTCCAGCGCTATCTTCCGGACGGCGATCCCATCCGCAAAGAACTCGAATCCCTGTGGCCCCCCTACATCGACTACGGCAAGCCGCTCACCGGCGACATCTTCTCGAAGTAGCCGCACCGCCATCTCGAATCCCCCGGACGGGCGCAAGTGTCGCCTGCTTCCGCAACAAGAAGGACTCGCACATGCCTGCCAGCTGGACCGACGTCGAAGCCCTCGTAAAGCATCTCTTTGAAGCGGGCCTACAGCCCGACCGCCAGGAGCTGGTCGATCTCGCCTTCGCCGAAGACGCCAACGACGACGTCATCGATGCCCTCGACTCGCTCAACGGTAAGCCCGTCCCTTCGCTCGAGTCCCTCAAGCAGCAACTGGAAGCCAACAAGCAGATCTAAGGGTCCACGCTCTCCGATCCTCGCGGCACGACTCGACGGTAACCTCACCGGTCTTGCGGGAAGCTCCGTGAAACTCGGCCCACGGCGAGCCAGGCTCCTCTCAGTCCAGATGTGTGCGGCTCACATGCGCGGTGATTTCGTCATACACCCGCCACATCACCTTGTCCCGGTCGAGCGGCAGCATCGGCTCTGGGACGTGTGAACCCGTGAATGCGTGGATGATTTCAACGTGGTCATCGATGACGTAGTCCGGGAAGATCGTGATCCCGAGTTCTTCCATTCGTGCGTGGTGGTTGTGCAGTGGCTTCCAGAAGCAGTCGGCGACGTGTTCGTGCAGGTCGAACCGCTGCACCACTTCCCAGCGAGGCCCCATGCCGCTCCACAGGTAGATCGTGTGCCCGTCCTCGCGCAGCCGCGTGAAGACCTCGTGCACCCCCGGCCGCAACTTCACATCCCACGTGATGATGGTGTTGTCCACGTCGAAGAAGATGTTCACGAGTCGCTCGCCCCTGCCTGCTGAGGATGGACCGGCACTGTCCGCGCGCCGTTTCCCCATCGTACCCCCTCCTTCGCGGGTGCGCCGCCTGTGCGGGAGTACCACCGGTGCCCACTCGATCGGGGCGACACTCGCCGGACCCCTGCGGTAAGCTCCTCTCCGGATATCCCGGACGTTTGCCCGGTTTGGGGTCAGGATCGATGGAATTCAAGTTCACTGAGGAACATAACGCACTTCGAGCAGAGGTCCGCGCCTTCCTCGCTGATGCCCTCCCCGATGAGCGAGGCGCCGGCCCCGTCCGCCCCACCAGCCAGGAGAACTGGCCCGAGCAGATGGACTTCATGAAGAAGCTCGCGAAGAAGGGCTGGGTCGCCCCCGCGTGGCCGAAGGAGTACGGCGGACTCGCCTGGAGCCACATCAAGCAGATGGTCTTCAGCGAAGAGATCTCCTACGCCGGCGCGCCCGATGGCGGGCGCGTCTTCAACGTCGGCATGATCGGCCCCACCCTCATCGTCCACGGCAGCCCCGAACAGAAGGCTGAACACCTCCCCCGGATCACCGAGGCTGATGTCACCTGGTGCCAGGGCTATAGCGAGCCGGGCGCCGGCAGCGACCTCGCCGCCCTCCAGACCCGCGCAGTCCGCGATGGCGATGACTACGTCGTCAACGGTCAGAAGATCTGGACGACAGGGGCGCACCATGCCGACTGGTGCTTCCTTCTGGTCCGCAGCGACCCGGATGCCCCCAAGCACAAGGGCATCTCCTTCCTCCTCGTCGACATGAAGTCGCCCGGAATCCAGGTCCGGCCGATCGTGAACATGGCTGGCTACCACGAGTTCAACGAAGTCTTCTTCGAAGACGTCCGTATCCCGGTCCGCAATCGCGTGGGCGAAGAGAACAATGGCTGGTACGTCGCCATGACCCTTCTCGATTTCGAGCGCTCGAACGTCGCCTCCATCGCCGCGAACCAGCGCCAGCTCGAGATGCTCATCAGCGACATGAAAGCGCGAAGGCCGGGCGGCGCCTACCGGGACATCCTCCGCCATCGATTGGCCGAACTTTGGCTCTCGAACGAGACTGGCCGCCTCCTCAGCTACCGCACCGCATGGATGCAGGAAGCCGGGCGCATCGCCAACTACGAGGCCTCTGTAATCAAGGTCTTCGCGACCGAACTCGGCGCGAAGATCACGAACTTCGGCGTCAATCAGCTTGGCCCCGCCGGTTACCTGGAGCCCGAGTCTAAGCACGCCGTGTTTGATGGCAACATGGAAAAGGGCCACCTCGTGAACGTGTCACCGCAGATCTATTCGGGCTCCAGCGAGATCCAGAGGAACATCATCGCCACGCGCGGCCTCGGGCTACCGAGAGACTGAGCCTCACCGGGCACTCGCGCCCGACTGCTATGATCCCGGCGATGGCCACCGACTACTTCATCGAAGCCCTGGACCGCTACCGGGTCACAAGAGCTGCCGAACTCGGCTGCGCCCCCGAGCACTTCGACGACCACTCGCTCGTCATCGTCGAACGGCCCGCCGGCGCGCATGAGCCGCTTGCCCTGATCGCGGTCACCTTCGGGACGGGCACGGTCGTCTCCGTCGTCCCCCAATATCTGGACTGGGTGAAGGCGCACGCGCCGGCGATGCACTACCGCGTGATGTTCCCTCCCACGCTCCTCGCCCCATTGGTCGAGGAAGCGAAGAGCCGCGGCGAGTCCCTTGCCTATCGCAGCCCGAACCTGAGCTTCCTCCCTGGCTCGGATCCGGTAGCCATCAGCGTCCCGCCCGGATTCGCTGGCCGCCGCGTCGATAGGGGCTTCCATGACCTCCATGTGGATTCCAACGAGTTCGACAACGCCCTCGGCGAGGCCGGGCACGAGTACGTCGCCTCGATCTGGAAGTTCGGCTTTGTGCTCTTCGCTGGCGACTCCCCGGCTGCCGTCGCCGGCGCATACGACGATGGCCAGGGGATGCTGGAGATCGGCGTCGATGTAGCGCGCCCCTACCGCGGGCTCGGACTCGCTCCGGTGGTCGTGACGAACCTCGCCCGGCTCATCGCCGATGAAGGCTCCGTCGCAACCTACTACTGCGGCCCCACCAACATCCGTTCGCATCGCAACGCGCTCACCTGCGGCTTCGTGCCTGTCGCCTCTGCGGTCCGCGTCGCCGCCCCCGGGATGTGATCCGCACTGTGACGACGAAGCTCTTCCGCGATTCCGCAGAGGCGTTCAAGCGCGCCCTCGCCGCCGAAATGGGCTGCGCACCGGAGGACTACCAGTCCCACGGCCTCGCGATCGTTGGGCGCCCGACAGCGTCGCGCGAGCCGCACCTTGCCCTCGCCACTACCTGCGGTGCCGGCTCGGTCCTCTCCGTCCGTGACCCGTGCCTCGGCGATTGGGCGCGCCAGCAGCAGCTCAACGCGAATCAGCGCGTCTTTCTCCCGTCGTTCCTCGAAGACCTCGCCGCTTATGCTCGCGAGCTCGGCCATGAAGGCGCGAAGGCCCACAGCGCATCGGGCGGGACAGTCCTCGCGGCGGACCTGCCCGTCCGAGAATTGCCCCCGGGGTTCGCCCTTCGCGAGCTTTCCCTCTCCGAGCAAGAACAGTTGCGCGTGGGAGGTGAGTTCGACAACGCCCTCGGCGAACCCGAAGAGCGCCGCCGCATCGCAGCCTCCCGAATCGCCTTCGCCGTCGTCGATTCCACCGATGCGCCCGTCGCGGTCACGGGCATTTGGGATCAGTACCCCGGCGTGGATGAACTGGGACTCGACGTCCTCCGGACGTTTCGCGGAAACGGCTTCGCTGCGGTCCTGACGATCCATGCAACTCGCTGGATTCGCTCCCAGGGGCGCCTCCCCATCTATACCTACGGCTTCACCAACGTGCGTTCCATGAACAACGCGCTCTCCTGCGGGTACCGGCCGCTCTGGTTCATCGCTCCGGTCTATGTCCCATCGGATATGACGCGGTAACCGGTGATCAGCGCAATACCACCAGGTCGAGAAGGTCGATCACTGGCCCTTCGGCCTCGCCGCCCAGGATGGCTGTATCCAGGCGTGCCAGTCCCGCTGCGAATGCCTCATCCGTGATGCCTCGCAGCGTGGTGTCGGCCCGCAGCGCCACCCGTGTACGGAACTCGCGCAGGCTTTGGACGCTTACCTGTACCACCGGCTCGACGCGTTCCAGTCTGAAGCCGGCCGCCCCGAAGTCCTGTTCCACCTGCTCGATGCTTGGGAACGTTTCCACCACGCTCTCGGCCTCGGGGAAGAAGCGGAACAGGCTGATTCCTCCAGTCCTCCCAGGAAACGCGCTTCGGATCAGTACCGGGGCTCCGGGCGTGAGCACCCGCCGGATCTCGGCGGCAGCAGCCGGCAGGTTCGGAATGTGGTGGATGACCGTCGAAATCCAGGCGGCCCCGGCGCTCAGGTCCGCCAGCGGCAGATGTTGGGCATCGCCGTGGAGGTAGGTGACCCGCGCGTCCGATGTGTTCGCCACTGCCTCAGCACGCATGGCAGCCGAGGGCTCCACCCCCACAACCTGGACGCCGAACCAACTCGGGAACAGAGCGGCGAACTGCCCGGCGCCACTCCCAACGTCGACCACCGGTAATGCCAGGCCCGCGAGATACGGCCGGACTGCCTCGCGCCAGCCGGCGAGGCCGTTTTCCGTCAGTCCACGGGCCTGTGTGTAGTCCCCGGCAATCTTCGCGTAGTCGATCCGCGCCACGGCACGGAGTCTACTCACTCCGCAGGCCCCACCGCGACGGCCGGGCCGCTACCCCCCGTACTCCCACCCGAGGTCGCGCTCGATGAGCATCTCGCCGGGGCGTACGCGTTCACCATCAATGCAGCGGCCAACGACGATCGTGTGGTCGCCTGCCGGGTGGAGCGCTTCCGCGGTGCAGGCAATCCAGCCGAGCGAGCGGTCAAGTACGGGACATCCGTTCCCGTGCAGCCCGTAGGGAATTCCTGCCAGCTTGTTAATCACTTGCGCCGCGGCTTCCTCAGAACGGCCACGCACCTTCTTCGCTTCCGAGGGCATCACCACTTTTCTCGCGATGTCGATGCCGTCCTTCTCGTGCAACAGGTTCACCGTGAAGGCCCCGGTCTCCCGGATGAACCGTAACGTCCGCGCGTCGTTTTCAATCGAGACTGCCACCAGGCGCGGCTTGAACGAAACCTGCATCACCCAGTCAGCGAGCATCGCGTTCATCGTGCCGTCGCTGGCCCGGGAGCCGATGACATGCACTCCGTAGCTCAGCGCGAGGAGCGCTTTCTCGACGCCCTCCAGTTCGAGCGGAGACCCGGGAAGGTGCGGGAGTTCGGGATGGGTCATGGCGCGGCTCCTTGGGCGAATGCCTGCGGCTATCTTCGCACGCTCCATCTTCGGTAGCCGAGGCGAGCTTGTCCGCAGTCGACGTGACGCAAGGCGAAGCGCTGCTATACTGCAAAAATCTACCTGGTTCACATGTACTAAGGATGGTTGTGGTAAGAATGATAAGTTTCAACGGCCGATTTATCCGTCTCGTCGCTCTGCCCCTCGCAGCCCTGTCCGTCGCCGCTTTCGCAACTGCCTGCGGCGGGGATGACGATGACGGAGACACTGAGCCCACTCAGGCTGATGCCAGCGCTTCCGCCAGCGTCTCCTCCAGCCCTCCAGTCGCGGCCGCGGCCTATCCAGTCAAGGTGAAAGACCTCCTCGGCCGCGAAGTCGAGATCAAGTCAAAGCCGGTGACCATTGTCGCAGTCAGCCCAACAGCCGTGGAACTGGTTTACGCCGCTGGCGGGAAGGTCGTCGGTCGCACAACCACGGCGACTTTCCCCGAAGCCGCGAAGTCGGCCAAAGAAATCGGGACCGCCTACCAGCCGAACCTCGAGCAGATCCTCGCCCTCAAGCCGGATCTCGTCGTCGCTGACTCTTCCATCCATGCCCAGCCCGCGCTGCGACAGCCGCTCGAGCAGCTGCCGGTCCCGGTCATCTTTGCCGGCGCCGAAAGCTACCAGCAGGTGCTCGATGCCTTGAAGCTCATGGGCCAGGTGTTCGATAGCAAGACGACGACTGACAGGGTCATCGCCGATATCGAAAAGGCGAAGGATGATGCGAAGAAGGCCATCGCCGGGAAGAAGGTGACCGCACTCGCCCTCATCGCCGACCGCGACAATACGTTCTATGCCGCCAAGACCACCAGCTACGCCGGCGACATCCTCGCCCAGCTGGGCATCGAGAACCCGGCCGCCAGCCAGGCGGACTCCGGCCCCTTCCCGGGCTATACCACCCTCTCGGCCGAGAAGCTCGTCCAGTTCAACCCGGACTACATCTTCGCCATAACCGCTGCCCCGGAACCGGCGCCACGGCTTGCCACACTGATCCCGGCCATCCCGCCGTTCAAGGCACTGAAGGCCGTCACCTCGAACCACGTCATCGACGCAAAGGTCGACTACTTCGTCCAGGCCCCCGGCCCGCGCATCATCGAAGCGTTCAAGGCCGTAGCCGCGGCCGTAAGCGCCCCGTAGCAGAAGGGCCCGATACGATGACCGGCATGGCAGCCGAGTCTCCAAAGCAAGGGAGCGCGCTCGAAAGGCGCGTTCCCGCCCGCCTCGCTGGCTCCACCGTTGTCCTCCTGATGTGCGTCACCGGGCTGCTTGCGGTGTCCCTGCTCTCGATGAAACTGGGCGCCGTCCACCTCAGCTGGAACGAAGTCTGGGGCGGGCTGACATCCGATTCGGAGCCGCTCGCTCGGAACATCATCTGGCAGATCCGGGTCCCACGGCTTGTCGATGCGATGCTCGTCGGCGCCGCCCTGGCCGTCTCCGGCGCGCTGCTCCAGGGGGTCACCCGCAACCCCCTCGCCGACCCAACCATCCTCGGCGTCACCGCGGCCGCCGGCCTCGCAAGTGCCACCGTCATCGTCATCGACCCGCGTGTGCCGCAGTGGGCAATAGCTGCCGCCTGTGCAGCCGGTGGTCTCATCGGGGCCGGCGTGCTTTTTGTGATCGCCTATCGTGGCGCGGTCTCGCCGGTGCGGCTGGCCCTCGCCGGTGTGGCCCTCTCCGCCTTCTTTGGGGCCGCCATCGTTGGCCTGCTGGCGAGTTCCCGCACATTTCTCCAGACCAGCCTGGGTTTCCTCGCCGGCGGGCTCTACGGGTCCGAGTGGCGCGACTTCCGGGCGATGCTTCCCTACCTCGTGCCGGGATTCGCTGCCGCGATCTTGCTCTCCGGCCGGCTCAACATTCTCGCCCTCGGAGATGACGTCGCGGCTGGCCTGGGTGTAGTCACCGATAGGACCCGGCTCGCGATCCTCGCCGTCGTCGGCGTCCTCACGGCCATGGCCGTTGCGACAGCGGGGATGGTCAGTTTCGTCGGGCTGGTCTGTCCCCATCTCGCCCGCTACACCGTCGGCAGCGACAACCGCGCGCTGATTCCGGTTTCTGCGCTCTACGGCGCGCTTCTCGTGAGCATCGCCGACCTGATCGCCAGGCTCGTCATCAGCCCCAGCGAAGTCCCCATGGGCATCATCACGGCCGGCGTTGGTGCCCCCTTCCTGCTCTACCTCGTGAGATTCCGGGAGTGAGGCTCTCCATCCAGGGCCTCTCGCTCGGCTATGGCCGCCTCACCGCCGTCGACGACGTCTCGCTCGATATCGAATCCGGCGACATGGTCTCGATAGTCGGCCCCAATGGCAGCGGTAAAAGCACTCTCCTCCGCGGGATCGGCCGCCTCCAGCGCCCTACCCGCGGTCGCGTGCTTCTGGGCGAAACCGACATCCGCTCGCTTGGTGCGCGCCAGGTTGCCCGCCAACTCGCCGTCCTCCCCCAGTCGCCCGATGGCGGAGCCGACCTGACCGTCCGCGAACTGGTCTATCGCGGCCGCTTTCCCCACCAGGGCATCTTGCAGCGCCTCACTCGCACCGATTTCGAGGCGGTCGATTGGGCCATGAAAGCCGCCGATGTCGAACTCCTCGCCGCCCGCACGCTTGCCCACCTCTCCGGCGGGGAGCGCCAGCGCGCCTGGATTGCGATGGCGCTCGCCCAGCAGCCCCGGGTCCTCCTCCTGGATGAGCCGACAAGCTTCCTCGACATCGCTCATCAGGTGGAAGTGATGGAGCTGCTCCAGCGTCTCAATCACGACGGCATAACGGTGGTTGCCGTGCTCCATGACCTCGCCCTGGCAGCGCGCTATACGCGGCGCGTCATCGCCATGCGCGAAGGCCGCGTCGCCTTCGATGGAGCGCCCGCCGAAGTCATGGAACCGGTCGGGCTGGCGAAAGTGTTCGGGATCGCCATGACCGTGCTGACTGACCCTGAGAGCGGCCTGCCGATTCCTATCCCACGCTCGAAGGCTTCGCTGACTCCGCGCGACGCTATCGCCACGGACCGCCCGTAAAGCACGGTCCCACGCCGCGGACCTTCCGCTCCCGGCCAGGCTCAGGGAGCGAGACGCGCCCGCACTCGGCCAAACAACACCCGGTAGTCGTCCACATCAGCCCGGCCGAAGCGGAACACTTGCTGTAGCGAGATGCGTTCCGCCCGCACGAAGACAACCAGTGCCACGAGGATAGCCACGCTCTTTGCGAGCGTACTCGCGAGCGCGGCGCCGTTGATACCGAACTTCGGGATGAGCACCACGGCGAGCACGAGGTCCAGGCAGAGACCCGCCCCCGCGACGGCAGCCGAGACCCAGGGCATGCCCCGCTGCCACGTGTAGTAGCCGGAGTAGGACTGAGCAAGGCTGTACATCAGCACGCCCGGGAGCACGAGGCGCAGCGCAGAGGCCATCCCTTCGTACTCCGAAAACAGGACCCGTTGGATAACGTCTGCGCCGGCGAACAGCACCGTGCAGATGCCGGCCAGCAGGATGACCGTGTGCCGCATCACCCGCGTCGTCAGCGCTACCGCCTCCTCCCGGCTGCTGCTTCCCAGGCGGGCGTACGTCGCCAGCGCCAGCGAACCGCTCACCTGCCACACCGATTCGGCGAGGTAGACCGCGAGCGAGTAAGTCCCCACGCTCGCCCGCCCTTCCCAGTGGTCTACGAGTACGACGTCGGCGCGGTAGTTCAGGTACGAGATCCCGCTCGCAACTCCGGCGACAACCGCGAAGCCGATGATCTGTCTCGCGACGGGCGCATGCAGGGACAGGCCGCGCAGGTACGTCCGTCCGGCAGTCACCAACAACAAGACGATTGCGAGCCACTGCCCCAGCGCGTACATCTCCAGCGCGATGGCGGGTGAGGGCTTTTCCATGCCGAAGAACGCGAAAGTGATTAGTCCGAGTGAGAAGAGTGGCGGCGCCACCAGAGCCATGTTGTAGCGGACAAATGCCTCTCGCCCCAGGAACGTCCCTGCGACGACGCTACTCACGATCACCGCTGCGCACGAGAGACCGACCGCAATCGCTTCGCGATGGGCTTCGCCGGCGTAGAGCGTGCTGGCCCCGAACCCCGCGACCACCGCCGTTGCTCCCAGCGCCAGCCCGAGCACACCACCGTTCGCCAGGGCCATCCCCGGAGGTCGCCGGTGCGACGAGATCTGGACGCCGGTAGCCGCCGTAAGTCCGCCTGTGGCCGCGTTGACGATGCCCACGACCGTGAGCCCGAGGACGAACGTCCCATAGCCGTCCTTGTCGAGCTGGTGCGAGCAGAGAAAGATCAGCGCGAGCGCGACGAGCAGGTTCATTCCGCGGAAGATGAACGCAACGATGCCGCCAAGTGCGATCGACATGAAGCCATCCTATCGTGAATAACCGGAAGGGCTACCGCCCCGCACACGAAAAAGGGCTCCCCGTGCGGGGAGCCCTTCGTCGGTCTGGAAGCCTTTGGCCTAGTTGCTAAAGGCGTTGTAGAGGCCGTCGTTGTCGCCGGCGTTCAGGTCGTTCGTCGCATCCGCGATGGCGATGATCGGCACGTCGCTCGTAATCGTCATGCCGCCCCAGAAGCAGGCAGGCGGCGAAGCGCCGATGCCGCTATCCGTCGTCAGGCCCTGGTAGAAGATGAACGACCCCGTGATCGTCTTGCTCGCCGTGTACGTCCCGGCTGCGTTACAGCCCGGCGCCGAGTTCGACGTGTCATTGATCGCGGTCAAGGTGAGGGTCGCCGTCCCGCCGCTCGCCACCGTTACGCTGACCCACGTGTTGTATCCGCCGGCCCCACCCGAGGCGTACGCCCGGCGGAAGATGAGCGGGAACTTCGCGCTTGTCGTCGCGCGGTCGGTCGGCACTCCGTTCACCGCCGTGTAAAGGTCTTCATCGACGAAGCTGCCCGCCGAAGTCATCTTCGAGCGGAACAGCACAGCCGCCAGCGGCTGGTCAGAAGTGATCTTCGCCGCCCCGACGAAGCCTTCCGGGATTCCACCGGCTGCTTCGTAGACGCTGTGGCTGGCGGTACCGTTCGCCGGGATGCTCAGCGGTACTGCGTAGGTCCCGGTGTTGCCCGTGTAGGTAACCGTTGCAGTCGCAGCCGTCGCGTTGGCGTTCGAAAGGAGGATCTGGGTGTAGTAGCCATCGAGTTTGATGGCCAGCGGGATCGAGATCGTTGTGCCAACGTCGTCGGTCGTGTCCCCGGCCCCGCCGACGATGAAGCCATCGTACGAAGCCAGCTTGCGAAGCCCACCCGAGAGGTAGGCGTCGACACCGACCGTCACGCTGGAAGTTGAGGTCGTGATCGTGGCCGCCATGATTGAGTTAGCGGTGCTGCCCGGCATCGGGATGGCGCCGTCGATGGCCGTCGGCGCGAAGCTAATCTGGCCGCCAACCGGGATCTTGTATCCGCCGCCAGCGCATGCTGCGCTGCCCGACCCTGCATCGGTGACCGGCGACTTTACGCCGCCGGGGAAGGTGTAAAGGATCGTCACGCACGCTTCAGCCGCCCCCGTGTTCGCGATCGCGAAACGAGTGTTATAGGTTGCGTCGAGGGCGTTCGCGACGTACGGCAAAGTCACTTTCGTGCCGCCGGTGGGATAGGCGTTGTGGATCGAGTAGGACTTCGCGAATGTGCTGCTCGACTCGATGTCGCGCACCAGCAGCGCATTGATCGGCTGGTCGCTGCTGATGACGCCGACGCCGCGGAAACCGGGCGTCAGGCCCGTGTTCAGCGCCTGGGCGAAGACGCGCGTGCCTCCGGGAGGCACGTTCGGGAAGACCACGGTAGCCGAAGGGATCTGCACGCCTTGCGGGGTGTAGATGTCCATCACAATGGTTGCGGGGGCGCTGCCATTGTTCTGGGCGATCGAGCTCGTGTTTTCCTTGCTGTTGGGGAGCAGCGCGGGGAGGACGGCAACGTGGTCGAAGCCGCGTCCTGGTGCCAGCTCCTGCCGGTTGCCCGGAATGCTGCCCGCACTCGCGGACGCCACCGGGATAAGGGTCAGGGCGCCGAGCACTGTTGCAAGCGCCAGTCGCCGGATACGAATTCGCTCCATGATGTTTCTCCTCATCACTCGGCAGTGTAGGAACCGCGTAGAAGTAGGGTCAACGAGTACCGCCCTCAAGCTCCAAGTCCCATGTAAACGGTGTGTAACTTTTGCACGGCCGTGGATCGCCTCTTTACGGTGCCACTCCGCATACGGCGTTCCGCTCTTTCGGCTTTCCTCAGGCCCCCGGATGTCCTCTCGGCCCCCGCTCGGCCGATACGCTCGCGAAAGGCGCCTTTCCCCGTCCAATGCGGCGACACGGCTATCATTCCGACTCAATGTTACGCCGCTTGCTCGTCTTTCCAGTCCTCGTCGGGTTCGCCGCGCTCGCCGCTTCCTGCGGCGGCAGCGATTCACCTGCGTCTACGGCACAACCGGAGGCGGCGGTTCGCGCCACCGAATCAACCCCGGGTGCCTCGCTCGAAGCCGCGTCGCCGTCGTCGGTCGACCCGTCACGGTTCGTCTTCGGCGCATCGCCGGGCAAACCGGTGGTCTACTGGATCCACACCGACTGGTGAACGACCTGCAAGAAGATCCGGCCCGTGTGGCCGGCGCTACAGGCCGAATACGGCGCCGACGTCCAGCTCATCCAGGTTGACCGTGATTCCGATGCCGGTCGCAAGTTCTCGGAAAGCTACCGCATCAACTACCAGCCAGGGTTCGTCGTCCTCGATGCAGCCGGGAAGGTGACCTACGCCGCCCTTGGCCCCTACACGCCCGATGAGGTACGCACGCTCGTGGAAAAGGCCGCCGCCAACTGAACCGGACGTCAGCCGCGGCCGAATGCTCCCACTGCCTCAACCGTCTCCGACCACGTCTCTGCTTTCGCCCTGCCCGGCACTTGCAGGTCATGGTTGCCGCCCTCTATCCATCGGACCTGGATGGCAGTGCTGAGAGCGTACCCGGCGACGTCTTCACGGTTGCCGAAAGGGTCCCTGGTGCCCTGAACGATCAGCGTCGGCGTCCGGAGGCCTTCGAGGTGTGCCGTGCGCGTCCGTTCCGGCTTTCCCGGTGGGTGAAACGGATACCCCAGGCAGATGAGTCCGGCCGCCCCCATCTCGTCTGCGACCATGCTGGCCATGCGGCCGCCGAGCGATTTGCCGCCGATGAAGGGACTCTCGACTCCACATTCGCGGATAGCTTGCCGCCAGGTCTCCAGTAAGACTGCCTCGCGGTCGGGCGGCCGCGGCTTGCCGCTCTCACGTCTCGCCCGCATGTAGGGAAACTCGAACCTGAGTACGTGAACCCCCCGCGCCGCGAGCGCCTCAGACACAAACCCCAAGAACTCGGAGTCCATCGGCGCGCCTGCCCCGTGCGCCAGGACGAGCGTCTCTGGCGCGTGTGATGGACCGTTGCCGAGGAAGTCGATTGCCAGTCCGGCCTCGAGTCGTGAATCAGTTGACCGTGTGGTCGAGACCCTGGAGCTTCCGCCAGTGGTGCTCGGTCCGGATTCGGCGGATCGTCCCGGAGCGTGAACGCATGACGAGCGACTCGCTCACGGCGCCTCCGGCGGTGTATTCAACGCCCTGGAGGAGGTCACCCCCGGTCACGCCGGTGGCCGCGAAGAACACGTCGTCGCCCTTCACCAGGTCTTCGATCCGCAGCACCTTCGTGAGGTCGATCCCCCGCTCCTCGGCCAGGCGCCGGTCATCGTCGTTTCGCGGCCATAGCCTCCCCTGGAAGTCCCCTTCCAGGCACTTCAGCGCACACGCGGCGACGACACCCTCAGGTGAACCGCCGATGCCCAGCATCATGTCGACACCCGCACTCGGGATGCCCGCTGAAACCGCCGCCGGGGCATCGCCGTCCGTGATGAACTTGATCCGTGCCCCGGCTGCCCGTACCTGGTCGGCGATGTCCGTGTTTCGGTCCCGGTCCAGGATGATGACCGTCACCTCCTCCACCGGGATGCCCTTGGCCCTCGCCACCTGGCGAATGTTCCAGTCCACCGGGGCCGAGAGGTCGATAGCGCCGCGAGCCTGCGGGCCTACCGCGATTTTCTCCATGTAGAACATCTCGTGGGGGTCGTAGAGCGTGCCCCGCGGTGCACACGCGATGACGCTCACCGCTCCCGGCCGCCCCTGGGCCGTGAGCCGGGTGCCCTCCAGCGGGTCCACCGCCACGTCGACCTGCGGTCCGTGCCCGTTACCTACGCGCTCGCCGTTGAACAGCATCGGCGCTTCGTCCTTTTCGCCTTCGCCGATCACGATAACGCCGTCCATGTCGACCGTGTCGAGCATCATCCGCATGGCGTCGACTGCAGCCTGGTCGGCGCCGATCTTGTCGCCGCGGCCCATCCACTTCGCCGCCGCTACCGCCGCAGCCTCCGTTACCCGCACCAGTTCCATCGCGATGTTTCGGTCGGGGACACGTTCGTTTCTCAAGGGTTCACTCCGAGTTGTTCTGCCACCGGTTTGAGCGCTTCCGCCACAAATCGGATGTGTTCGTCGAGCTCCACGCCCAGGTCTTTCGCTCCGTTTACCAGGTCGTCCCGGCTCACGCTCCGGGCGAACGCCTTGTCCTTCATCTTCTTCCGCACCGATGCCGGCTCGATCGAAGCGAGCGACTTGTCCGGCTTCACCAGCGCGCAGGCCGTGACGAACCCCGAAAGTTCGTCGCAAGCGTAAATCGCGCGGTCCATTTTCGAGGTGTACTCCATCCCCAGGAACGGCGCGTGGCAAAGGATGGCATACCGGATGTCGGCGGGCACGCCGCGCGCCTCGAGGAGCACAGATCCGGCCTTCGGATGGAGGTCTTCAGTCGGATGAATTTCCCAATCGAAGTCATGCAGGAGGCCGGTAATGCCCCACTTCTCCTCGTCCTCGTGCAACAGCCGCGCGTATGCCCGCATGACGGCTTCCACGGCGATGCCGTGCCTTCGCGTGCGTTCTTCCTGCGAGTATTCGACGAGGATGTCCCACGCTGCGTCCCGATGCATCGGTGCCTGCTCGATTCCGGCGAAAGTTCGCGGAGGAATGGTAGCGAGTGCGGACGGAAGACACCAAGACGGGCAAGCCCCGATGGTTCCAGTCAGCAGGGGGTAAAGTTGTATACAATCTGTCCCGGATGGATCGCCAACGCCTCGGCGCACTCTTTCGCAACTGGAGCGACATCGAAGCCGTCGCGAACCTCTCGCCCCTCTACCAGCTTCTCGGGAATGCTGTCGCTGCGGACGAACAACTCCTTGACCTGGCCGCGGAGGCGCTCCCGGGCCAACCCCCGCCGAACGTCCTTTTTGCCGCGGTCCACGCCCGGCTCGCCCAACATCTCGATCATCCTCTCGCCGCCTATTACGCCACCCTCGGCGGCTCCCGGGTGGCCGCTCCCGAAGCGGTCGGCCTGTTCCGCGAGTTCTGCATCTCGCCGCCGCGAACTCCTGCCCGTTGTTCGCGCGCGTCTCGTCCAGACCAACGAAGTCCGCCGGTCGGCCGTCTTGCTCCCCGCTTTTGCCTCTGTCGCGGAGGACGCCGGCCAGCCGCTCGCCGTCTTCGAGATCGGACCTAGAGCCGGGCTGAACCTGCTCTTTGATCGGTACCGCTACCGCTACGGCACGACCGAACTGGGCTCCCCGGAATCCCCCGTGCTCCTCGTGTCCGAGCCTCGCGGTATGCCCCCCGAAGTGCTCATGCCGGCCGTGGCGTCCCGCCTCGGCATCGACATCAACCCGCTCGATGTCCGGGACCCGGATGACGTGGCCTGGCTCAAGGCACTGCTCTGGCCGGAGCACACCGACCGAATGGCACTCCTCGAAGCCGCCCTTTCGGTCGCCCGCCAGTCTCCGCCGGAACTCCTCCGGGGTGATCTGTTCGAACTCCTCCCGCCCCGCATCAACGCAACTCCGCCGCACCAGGTCGTTTGCATTTTTGCGACCTTCGTCCTGAACCAGTTCTCCCCTGCGATGCTGGCCAGCCTCCGGAAGATGCTTGTCGAACTCTCGGTCTCGCGGCCGGTCTACCTTGTTGTCATGGGTTTCACCGAATTCATCGAGCCTGGAACGCCATGGATCGGCGATGCCCAAGTCTGGGTGCTCCGCCTTCGCGGTGGCAGCGGGGAATACCGCCTTGCTTCGATCGCGAACCCCCACGGGCGGTGGCTCGATTGGCGTCCGGATTCCCCGTGGAATCCCTGGCGGCCGAAGCACTGAGCTGACAAGGGCGCCCCCTTGCGCCCGGCGCTTTCATCTTTCCGCGCAGCAACGCACACTCGATCTTCTGTGAACGCCGAGGCTCTCCCTTACACCCTGCTGCTCATAATGGCCGAACTCAGCATAGGCAGTCTCTGGATCACGCTCGGGAGTGACCTGCGCGGTGGCGTCACGCGCGGATTCGTGATGACGATGGCCCTCTCCGTGGCGATCGCCGCCGGCCTCGCCTACTGGACCGCCTCGGGCATCGCCATTGGCAAGGAGATCGATGGCTATCGCATCGATGCCGGCCCGTTCGACGACATAAAGCGGGCCCTCATGGTCGTAGTCGTCACCAGTGCGGTCTACATGTTCTGTGTGTTCATGGGCTGGGACCCAATTGGCCGCCTCTTCGGCATTGCTGGCTCGGTCGCCGGCGTCCTTGCCGTGGTGCTGCTCGCCGTCCTGCTCGCCCCTCCAACCTGGGGCTTTCCCGGCTCCTTCCTCGCGCTGCTTGGGGGCACCGTCGCCCTCGGAGCAGTCTCCGTCTCCATGGTCTGGGGGCACTGGTACCTCACCGAAGGCGCACTCCCATCGTGGCCACTCCGCGACCTGGACGTCGTCCTCCTGGCAGCTCTTGGCCTCCAGGTCGCCGTCCTCGCCGTGAACCTCTTCATCCCCGTTCGCGAAACGCCAACGCCTTCGAACCCGATCGACGTGAGCATATTCGCCAATCCGGCGCTCTACCTCCGCATTGGAGTCGGACTGGTCTTCCCCATCATCCTCGGAGTCCTTTCCTACAAGACGACCCAGATGAAAGCCATGCAAAGCGCCACCGGGCTGCTTTACATCGCCATGGGTGCGGTCTTTTGCGGCGAGGTCCTCGCGAAGGGACTCCTCTTCCTCACCGGCAAGCCGCTCTAGTACCAGTCGCCGGAAGGCTGCCGGACGTCCCGTCCGGGAGTCGCTTCATCCGTAACAGGTTGACAAAACGCGGGAAATACCGTTCAACTATCGCCCGTTCACCCTCGAGTGGCCGTCGCACACGGCCCCGTCGGGCGTTGAATGCGGTGGGGTTGGGTAGACATGGTTGTCGCGACGCGGCCGGCTTCGGATGATGAGCTCGTCCGTCGTGCGCGCGCCGGTGATTCCACCGCCCTGGGTGTCCTTTACAGCCGCTACTTCGACAGCGTTTACGACTTCCTCTTACGCACGCTGCGGGACCCTGCCGCCGCAGAAGACGCCGCCCAGGACACCTTCATCAAGGCTGCCAGGTCCCTGGACACGCTTGCCAGCGCCGAACGATTCAAGAGCTGGCTATTCACCATCGCTCGGCGCACCGCACTCAATCAGCTTCGGAGCGACCGTGCCGCCATGCTCTTCAGCGGGGTCCCAGGCTGCGAAGAGCACCAGCTGGAAGTCGTCGATGAGGACCGCTTCGGCGATCCCGCCTCCGCTGCGGAGGCCGCCGCTCTCGGCTCGGTGGTTTGGGCCGCCGCCGCCGGACTCGACCCCGCCAGCTACGCCGTCCTCGACCTGCACCTCCGCCAGGGCTTCGATTCGCCCGAGATCGCCGAGGCGTTGGGCATCACTCGCAACCATGCTGCCGTGAAGCTCAATCGCGTGAAGGAGACCATGCGGCGGTCCGTTACCGCGCTGTACATGCTCCAGTCCGGCCGCCGCCACTGTCCCGCGCTCGATGCAGAGCTCCGCGTCGCCGGTGCGGACGCCTTCACACCCGCCGTCCGGAAGGACATCGAGCGGCACGCCGCCGGTTGTGCCGCATGCCGCGAAGCTCAGACGAAAATCGTCTCGCCCGAATCCGTCTTCAGCGCACTCGCCGTCGTCCCATTGAGTTCGGGCATCGCAGCGAAAGTCGGGCTGGCACTCGGGCTGACCGTTGCTGCAGGTTCCGCGGCCGGGGCGGGGGGCTCGGCTGCAACCGCCGGCGCCGGCGCCGCAGGAGCCGCAGTCGGCACCACCCCGATCGCGGTTGCCGCCGGGGTTGCGGCGCTCGTCGTCGGGTCAGCGCTCGCCGCGCTGGCCGTCCTCAATCCCTTCGCCGGCGAGACCCGGCCCATCGGTGCGGTCCAGGCCAGTGCCGCCCAGGAGCTGCCGCCGTCACCGGTTTCACCGACACCAACCCCGCCGCCGGTTTCTTTGGCCGAGGTCGCCGGGGTTGCCAGCTCTCCTCCGGCCCGCCTCGTCGCCATACCGGCTGAACCTTCGGTTGTCGCTCCGCCGGCTTCGCCCATCCCGCCGCAGGCAACGCCCCAGCCGACGGCGGCGGCTCGCCCAACGACGCCGGCCGCGGCGCCGCCGCCGTCCGAATCTCCCACACCGGCGCCGCCGCTGCCGCCGCCAGACCTGGTCCGATTCGTCGCACCACCTGCACCACCGCCGCCGCCACCGGCACCGTCTTCCCAGCCTGCAATCGCGACGACTCCTCTCGCGACTCCTTCCCCAGTGCCGCCCACGCCAACCTCGACGCCCGCCGTAGCGACACCGACCCCGGCGCCGGCGTCATGCCTGCCAGAAAAGGCGCAAGCCATTGTGTGTCCCGTTGGGCGTTCCGACGGCCCGCCCGGTAATTCCGAATCGTCCGGGAAGAATGGCAAGGGGAACTCCGGGATGCCGCCCGGTCAGCAGAAGAAATAGCAGGTCTTGCGAATCCGTCCTCGGATCCCGCCGCCGGGATGATCGGCGTGCTGCCGGCTCCAGCGTAAAGACCCGCGGAATTCTCGTTCGGTCCGGTAATCGGTGGCGCTCGCCGGTGTCTAAACAGTGGAGGGCGTGCTCTGGCGACGGCAAACCCGACCACGAGAAGGCGAGGACGCGATGGCCGTGATGCAAGACATGACGCAGAGGCCGAACCCAGGGACGGACGGCTGGGTCGAACACTGGCTCGACCGCTACTGCCCCCCGGATGAACACCGGTATCGCGCCTTCGACCGCTACCGGGTGACCTGCGCCGTTTGCGGCAAGAACGCGCTACTCGGCCGCCGAACTTGCATGATCTGCGAAATCCCTGGCGAGCACGGCGCCAGGCTCATCCACGGAGCCGACTCGGGTCACGGTCTCGAGGGCAAGCTTTGCGGTCCATGCCTCGACGACCTGCGCAGCCGGGGAGCAGTCCGGGGATGGTCGCTCGCCGAAACAGGCTGAGTCGCCCGGTCGCGGACTGCCCGGACTGCGGCTCAACCGTCGCCTTCACCCCTCCCGGATCTTTCTCGGAAATTTCCCTTTAGCCTTCCCGCTGATAGAGTGACGGACGCTTTCGGCGCGTCAATCAGGGCGGCCGGTGGCTCCGTGTGCTCGGGAGTTTGCACGGGGCTGCAAGCACATTCCGGAGGGGAGAACCCAATGCTCCTGGCCCAGATCATGATCCCCGCGGCAAGCGCCGCGGCGGTCCTGTTTGCGATCTGGCTTGCCTTTGACGTCCTCAAGCGGGACAAAGGCACCGCATCCATGCAGGAAATCGCGGGCACGATTCTCGAAGGCGCCAACGCCTTCTTGAACCGCCAGTACCGCACCATCGGAATCCTTGCCGCGGTGACATCGATTGTCGTCGGTGTGATCGTCGGGATATTCAAGGAATCGACCGAAATCGCTGTCCTGACCGGCGCCGCCTTCATCGTCGGTGCCTTGGCATCCGGCGTTTCGGGCTACATCGGCATGTCGATCGCGGTCCGCGCCAACGGCCGGACAGCAGCGGCGGCGAACAACAGCCTGGCCGATGCAATCAACACCGCTCTTCGCGGTGGCGCTGTCTCGGGCTTTCTTGTCGTTGCACTGAGCCTCATCGGCGTCGCCTCGATGTTTGCGATCTACAGCCGGGTGCTTGGCCACGCGATCGATGAGACTCCGTTCCTCATCGTCGGCTTCGGCTTCGGGGCCTCGTTCGTGGCACTGTTCGCCCAGCTTGGTGGCGGCATCTACACCAAGGCCGCTGACGTCGGTGCGGACCTTGTCGGCAAAGTCGAGGCCGGTATCCCCGAAGACGACCCGCGCAACGCGGCCGTCGTTGCAGACCTCGTGGGCGACAACGTTGGCGACTGCGCCGGACGCGGCGCCGACCTCTTCGAATCCATGTCCGCCGAAAACATTGGCGCGATGATCCTCGGCGTCGCCATCTTCACCGCGACCAACCGCGTCGAGTGGATCATGTTCCCGCTCGTCCGGCGGTCCTTCGGTGTGTTCGCAACCATCATTGGCATGATGACCGTGCCCTTCTGGGCGAAGCGCATCAGCGACCCGATGGGCGCCCTGAACGGCGGGTACTGGACGATTACCGTCCTCAGCATCATCGGCCTGGGCATCTGCACCAAGGTCATGCTCGAAGACGTCTGGTACTGGTTCTTCTTCTGCGGCCTCATAGGCATCGCGACCGGTATCGCATTCGTCTACATCACCCAGTACTACACCGCCGGTGCATGGCGGCCGGTGCAGGAGATCGCCCGCGCGAGCCGCACGGGCTCGGCGACGAACATGATCATCGGCACGGCCGTTGGTTTCGAAACCACCGCCGTCACCGCCATCACGGTCGGCCTCGCTCTCGTCGGTTCCTTCGTGCTGGGCAGCCAGGCGGACATCGAAAACGTGAACAGCGTCTCATTCGGTGTCTTTGGGACGGCCGTGGCGACGATGGGCATGCTCATGTCCGCAGCCTACGTGCTCGCAATGGACACCTTCGGGCCCATCACCGACAACGCCGGCGGCATCACCGAAATGGCGGAAGGCACCAAGCCGGAAGCCCGCGAAATCACCGATGCCCTCGACACCGTCGGTAACACCACCAAGGCCCTCACCAAGGGCTACGCGGTTGGCTCGGCCGCCCTCGCCGCCTTCCTCTTGTTCACCGCGTACCTCGATGAAGTGAAGCTGGAATTCGGCAAGATCGCGGGTAAGGACCCGGAGCGCTACGCCGAGCTGGTCCAAGACCTGGGCATCATCTTCGATGACGACGGGACCAAGGCCCAGGCCGCCAACGATATCGCCGACCACGTGGCAACCCTCAAGGCTGTCCACGAAGAAGTCGATGACGAAGATAAGCTCAGCGAAACCACCATCGACATGCTCGCGACCGCGGACCGGCAGGAACGTGACGCGATTGTTGGACAGAAGGTGGAAGACGGCGACCTCACCACATGACCAGGAGCGGCCGCCTGCCGCCAGCCCAATGCCGCTCTGCCGCGGCTCATGCCGATCAACCTGGGCAAGGTCGAAGTCTTCGTCGGCGCCATGCTCGGCGTAATGCTGGCTTTCCTCTTCAGTTCCCTCGCGATACGCGCCGTCGGCAAGACCGCCGGGGCGATTATCGAAGAGGTTCGGCGCCAGTTCCGGGAGAACCCGGGCATCATGACTCGCGAAGTTCGGCCGGACTACACCCGCGCCGTCGACATCACGACGCGTGCCGCTCTCAAGGAGATGATCGTCCCCGGCATCCTGGCTGTCGGTCTGCCGATAGCCGTGGGCGTCATCTTCCGCTACGCCTTTGGCGGAGACGGTAACGAAGGCTGGCTCGCCGTCGCCGGAATGCTGATGGTCGGCACCATCGGTGGCGTCCTTCTCGCGACCTACCTGAACAACGCGGGTGGCGCCTGGGACAACGCCAAGAAGTTCATCGAGTCCGGTGGGCTGAAGGACGCTGACGGCAACGTCATCGGCAAGGGCAGCGAAACCCACGCCGCCGCCGTCGTCGGCGACACCGTCGGTGACCCGTTCAAGGACACCGCCGGTCCGGCGCTTCACGTCCTCGTGAAGCTCCTCGCCACCATCACTCTGGTGCTTGCTCCGCTGTTCATCAGCTAGGGCCACACACCAGCCAACCAACTCGAAGGCCGGGAGCAATCCCGGCCTTCGTCTTTGTACTGGAATCCGTGGCCTGCCCTACGGGCGCAGGACTGGATTCGGGTTGATGAGCTCCGGCGGGCCGGGCATGTCGTCCTCGTACATGCCGTCCTTCGGTGTCTCTGTGCCGTACGTATCGTCGGCGTGTTCGCCCTTGTCCTGGCCGCCGCTCGCGCCGCCGCTGCCGTGCCCGCGCATTTGGTCCAGGATGTCCCCGCCGTTGCCGTCGAAGCCACCTCCGGCCCCGGTGCCGTCGTCGTAGGCTTGGCCGATATCGCTCGGGTTGTAGTGCGGGATGAGCCCATCGCCGTTGCCGCTCACGTATTTCCCGATGAAGTTGTCCCAAAACTCCTCCTCTGGCTTGGACATCTCGCCGGCGTACTTCCTGATCATCTCCTTGATCTTTTCCGGCGTCATGGGGCCATCGGACGAGGAAGGATCGTCCGGGTTTGGGTTGTCGTCGAAGGTGTAGGACCACTGTTCACCGTCGGCTTCGGTGCCCCAGGCGTAGAGTTTGCCGTTGTTGTCCTGCCAGATCTCGATGACACTCCCGTCTTCGTTGTGGTACTCGATGATGTGGGTGTCGGCGTGCGCCGGCTGGGCGCTTCCGGACGTGGCGAACATGACAGTGCCAACGAAGGTTGCGATCGCCGCGGAAACGATGCTCCGCGGAAGGCGCTGCAGCCGCCATGTTCGAAGTTGGAAGATTGCTGTGTGCATTGGATCTGCTCCCATTTGCGTGCTGGGAGTTAGACCCGCGAGTGCCGAGACTCTTACACAGGCCGTCTCCGGCCCTCTTTCCTGAGACTGCAGTGCGAACCGGGGAACGACCTGCAGCGCCCGGCCAACCGCCGCGGAATTCGGTCTACCCGGCCGCCCGCCGCAGCTCCGCGATGTTCTCTGCCACCGGCTTTGCCGGGTTGTAGACCGAACTCCCGCACACCACGACGTTCGCTCCCGCGCGGACGCACTGGGAGATATTCCCCGCCTTCACCCCGCCGTCGATCTCGATCTCAGCCGGAAAGCCGCCCGCATCGAGTAGCCTGCGGATGCGCGCCACCTTCTCGAGCTGAGCCGGGATCATCTGCTGGCCGCCCCAACCTGGGTTGATCGTCATCACCATCACCTGGTCCAGGTCCGGAAACGACTCTTCGATCGCCCCGATCGGCGTGCCGGGGTTGATGCAGACGCCCGCGCGTTTGCCCATCCTCCGGATCGTATCGAGTGTCCGGTTGATGTGCGGCGAGACCTCGATGTGGACGTTGATGGTGTCTGCGGTCTCGGCGTACTGCTCGATGAGACGTTCCGGTTCTACGCACATCAGGTGAATGTCGAACGGCAAACGTGTGACCTTCCGGAGCGCATCGACCACCACCGCTCCGAACGTAATGTTCGGTACGAACCGGCCGTCCATCACGTCCAGGTGGAGCATGTCGGCCCCGCCGAGTTCGGCCGCCCGCACTTCCTCCGCGAGCCGGCCGAAGTCCGCGGTCAGGATCGAAGGAGCAATCTTCACCAACGCCATGCCACCTATTCTACGGGTTCGCGCGAGACCGTTATACTATCCCGAGTAGGCATCTGATCATTTATGGCAGTCCGCATCGTCACTGACTCAACCTGCGACCTACCTTCGGCCCTCGTCCAGGCCCACGGGATCACCGTCGTCCCGCTCACGGTCTTCTTCGGCGATGAAGCTCGCCTCGATGGTGTCGAAATCTCCGCGGGCGAATTCTACGATCGCCTTCGGGCATCATCCGAGCTCCCGAGAACCAGCCAGCCGTCCGTCGAACTCTTCCGCGAGACATACGAGCGAGTCGCGGCCGATGGCGACGAAATCGTCTCCATCCACCTCTCGTCGAAGCTCTCCGGGACGCTCAACGCTGCCTCTATCGCGCGCGAAGAAGTCGCCCCCCTGATCCACGTCGACCTCATCGATTCGTACCAGGTGAGCCTTGGGCTCGGACTGATCGTCCTCGAAGCAGCCCGCGCGGCGCAGTCAGGGGCGTCGCTGTCGGAAGTCGTCGCCACGGCGCGCCGTGCCATGGATCGCGTCTCCGTCCACGTCTACGTCGATACCCTCGAATACCTCCAGAAGGGCGGCCGCATCGGCAGGGCCAGGTCGTTTCTCGGCTCCGTCTTGAGCATCAAGCCCATCCTCAAGGTCGAAGACGGAGAAGTAGCGCCGTTCGAGCGCGTTCGGACGCACGCGAAGGCGCTCGCCCGCATGTACGAAATCGCCTCCTCCATGGCCCGTGCCCGCGAGATGTTCGTTGCCTATTCAGGGAACGAGGATGAGGCGCGCGACATGATCCAACAGCTGCGCCCGAGGCTTCCGCATACCGACCTCATCCTCGGCGAGATCGGGCCAGTTGTGGGCGTCTACGCCGGCCCTGGCGCCATCGGCATTGCGGCGCTGGAGCGAGAATGACGGCGGTCGCCGGCGCCGACACCCTCCGCCTGCGCCGTGTCTTCGAACTTGAGCGGGACCGTGGCTGCGACAACAAAGCAGTGATGGGCGGTCTCGACCGTATGCTCATCCAGATGGCCGAAGACGGCCTGATGACCACCGCCAGCCCGCTTGGCATCCGCTTCAAAGCCCTCCCTCGGGCCGGCTATCGCTCTCTTCCGGAAGACGAACGCCGGTCGTGGGTAGAGGCGACGATAGCCGCCTTGTCTACGCCACCGAGCTTCGCGCCCCCCGCCCGCCCGTCTGCGCCAGGTCGAGCGCAAACCGCCCGCCGGGCGACGGCACCCCGGGGGCGCGGGACAAAGCGACCAGTGTCGCAGCCCGGCGAAGAAGCCGGCGACGGCCGCGCCGCCCTCCCTGTGGCCGCGGGCTCTCTCCGCCTTGACTCTCCCCTGACACGCCTCCCCGGCGTCGGGACGGCCGCCGCCGAACGCTTCGAACGGCTCGGCGTCACCACCGCCGCTGACGCCGTCTTCCTCTTCCCGCGCCGCTTCAACGACTTCACCGATGTCCGCAAGATCCGTGACCTTCGCCCCGGCTCGCAACCCCAAACCGTCGTCGGCACGGTGTTTTCGGTGAGCGAGGTCCGCTTCGGGCGGCGGGCGAGGGGGGCGCAGGCAGTCATCACCGATGGCTCGGGGCTCCTCAAAGCCATGTGGTGGAACATGCCCTATGTCGTCCGAGGGCTCCCTGAGGGAGCCCAGGTGGTCCTCTCCGGCCGTGTCCGCGAGTACCGGGGCCGTCTTCAACTGGAGAATCCCGAGTACGAGGTCTTCGACGAAGACACGATGTCGGCGGGGCGCATGGTCCCGGTCTATCCGGCAACGAGCGGTCTCGGCCAGCGGACGATCCGCAGGGCGGTGAAGGCCGCCGTCGAGGCCCTCGCTGCCGACGTCAACGACCCCATCCCCGATCGCGCGAGGGAGGCGGCGAAACTCCCGCCCATCGCTGATGCCATCCGCGCCTACCACTACCCGGAGAGCGAACCCGCCGCCGAGATCGCCCGCCGCCGCCTTGCACTCGGGGAATTCGTGGCCGTCCAGGCCGCGGTCCTCATGCGCCGCGCGGAATGGCAGGAGGACAACGACGCCCCCCGCCTTTCGCTCGAAGCCGAGAACGACGGCTTCTTGCAGTCCCTGCCGTTCGGGCTCACGCGGGCCCAGCAGCGCTGCATCGAGGAAATCGATTCCGACCTTCGCGGCCCCCACCCGATGTTGCGGCTCCTCCAGGGCGACGTCGGCTCGGGGAAGACGGTTGTCGCTTTCGCCTCGATGCTGGCAGCCGTCCGTTCGGGATTCCAGGCCGCCCTCATGGCACCAACCGAGATCCTCGCCGAACAACACTACCGCTCGTTTTCGCGCCTCCTCGGCGGAGACGAAGTCACCCCACTTGCAGGGGTCTTTGTCCCTCCCTGGCTCGGGAGGCCGCTCCGCGTCCTGTTGCTGACCGGGTCACTCACCGCGGCGCAGAAGCAACAGGTCCGCGGCGATGCGGCTCACGGTGGAGCGGACATCGTCATCGGGACCCACGCACTCCTCGAAGACGGCATGGAAATGCCACGCCTTGGCCTGGCCGTCGTCGATGAGCAGCACCGGTTCGGTGTCCTGCAGCGGGCCAAACTTCGCCAGAAGGGCCTCAATCCCCACCTCCTCGTGATGACCGCTACGCCGATTCCCCGCACTCTCGCTCTTACCGTATACGGCGACCTCGAAGTCTCGACCATCGATGAGATGCCGCCAGGGCGGAAGCCGATCAAGACGCGCTGGTATCAGCCCGGCGAGCGCGACGACGCCCATGCGTTTATCCGCAAACACCTCGATGCCGGCGAACAGGCGTACGTTATCTGTCCCCTCGTCGAGGAGTCTGAGACGCTCGATGTCCGCTCCGCGGAGGAAGAGTTCGAGCACCTGCGCAACGGCCCCCTGGCTGGATACTCCCTGGAACTGCTCCATGGCCGAATGCCGGGAAGGATGAAGGACGAAGTCATGGGCCGGTTCGGCCGCGGTGAGACGCAGGCACTCGTCTCGACGAGCGTGATCGAGGTCGGGATCGACGTCCCGAACGCTACCGTCATCGTCATCGAAGGCGCCGAACGCTTCGGCCTGAGCCAGCTCCACCAGTTCCGTGGCCGCGTCGGCCGCTCGGAGACCCAGAGCTACTGCCTTCTGTTCAGCAGTGAAGAAGACCCCGGCCCGGAGGCCCGCGAACGTCTCGAGGCCATGTGCCAGACCACCGACGGCTTCGAGCTTGCGGAGGTCGACCTGCGCATGCGCGGCGAGGGCGAGACATGGGGCCGCCTCCAGAGCGGCGCCAACACCATGCTCCGCGTCGCCCGTCTCACGGACCGCGAGATCTTGATCCAGGCACGCGAAATCGCCCGGTCAGTCCTCTCCCGTGACCCGCGCCTCCAGAAACCCGAAAACCACCCGCTTGCTGCCGCCGCGAAGCCGTTCCTCGAACGAGCGACCGAAGCAAATTGACCGGACTCCGATGCGCTGCCTCGCGCCATGCCCCACTCGGAGCCAGCGCGACCGGCCTGTAGACTCACCACCGATGGCGCGTGCAGCTCGTGGTTTCCGGTGCAGAGAATGCGGTTGGGCGACGCCAGCGTACGTTGGCCGCTGTGCCCAATGCCAGGCGTGGAACACCCTGGATCAGTTCACCGAAACACAGCGTTCTGGTCCCGCGCGCTCAGCCGGCGTTGTTGTTCCAGGCAGGACCGTACGGCTCGCCGACGTCCCCGATGAGCCGGGCCGCAGGCTCTCCACCGAGATTCCAGAGTTTGACCGTGTTCTTGGCGGGGGGCTCGTGCCCGGCTCACTCGTCCTGGTCGGAGGCGATCCCGGTATCGGCAAGTCCACACTCATGCTCCAGGCGGCCGCCCGCCTTGCACAACGCGGCACCGTTGTCGCCTATGTGTGCGGCGAGGAGTCACCCCGCCAGGTGCGATTGCGCGCGACCCGCCTGGGAGTCGGCGAAGCTCCCGTAACACTCATCCCTGAGTCGAGCCTGGACGCCGCCCTCGCGGCCGCCGAAGGCGCCGGCGCTTCGGTCGTCATAATCGATTCGATCCAGTCGGTGTATGTCGAAGGGCTCGACACCCGCAGCGGCGGGCCGGCCCAGCTCTCCGAAGCCGGCGCCCGCCTCGTTGCTTTCTCCAAGACCAACGAGATAACCACCATCGTCACCGGCCACGTCACCAAGAGCGGCGAAATCGCCGGGCCTCGCCTCCTCGAACATCTCGTTGACGCCGTCCTCTACTTCGAGAACGCCGAAGGAGGTTCCGTTCGTGTCCTTCGCGCGATCAAGAACCGTTTCGGCGCGACCGATGAGGTCGGTGTCTTCGAGATGACGGGCGAGGGCCTCCAGAGCGTCGAAAACCCGAGCTCAGCCCTGCTCGAAAGTCACGACGCTGATGCCTCCGGTTGCGCGGTGACCGCCGTTATCGAGGGTTCCCGCCCGCTCGCGCTCGAAGTCCAGGCGTTGGCAGTCCCGACCAACCTCGCTTCGCCGCGGCGCATCGCCTCGGGTCTGGAGACTTCGCGCCTCCACCTGCTCCTTGCTGTGCTCGCGCGCCGGGGCGGAGTCAACACCGGTGCGATGGATGTCGTCGCCAGTGTGTCCGGCGGGATGCGCCTCCGCGACACCGGAGCCGACCTTGCGATCCTCGCCGCCCTGGCATCGGCCGCCTCGGACCAGCCCCTTCCCCGCGCCACAGCCTGCCTCGGCGAAGTGGCCCTCTCCGGCGCAGTCCGGCCGGTCCACCAGTCGCAACGCCGCCTCGCCGAACTTTCGCGCGTCGGCTTCAAACGCTGTCTCGTCCCGAACGGCACCCCCGCCGTGGACGGCATAGTGCTCATCCCGGTGCGGAACGTGCGCGATGCGCTCCAGTCGCTTCATCGGTAGCCCGTCTTTCCCGAGACGATCAGTAAGTCGCCTACAATCCACGCATGCGCCCGATCACCCGCCGAGCTTTCCTCGCTTCGTCGGCCGCCGTCGCGTTCGCTGCCTGCACTCCCGGCGGTTCGGGATCGGGCTCGAAACAGGTCGTC
The DNA here is from genome assembly GCA_016719395.1 of Candidatus Amarobacter glycogenicus. Classification (GTDB taxonomy): domain Bacteria; phylum Chloroflexota; class Dehalococcoidia; order Tepidiformales; family Tepidiformaceae; genus Amarobacter; species Amarobacter glycogenicus. Next base: position 80,309 of record JADJZF010000005.1, read on the forward strand.
GTCGCACCGCAGCTGGCGGCCGAGGGAAACGAACCCCCGGTGCCCACGCCTGCGTCGACTTTGATACCGGCTCCGTCGCCCACACCTCTCCCTCGGGGGTCGGAGGAACGCGTCCTGCTCGCGGGCACCCCTTCCGAAACGCGCCTCTCGATACGCCACAGCGGCGCACGCGGGCCCGCGACGATGGTTATCGGCGGCGTCCACGGCAACGAGCCCGGCGGTTGGCTCGCCGCCGACGAAGTCGCCTCCTGGGAGCCGACGGCGGGCAGTCTCATTGTCCTTCCTCGCGCCAACATCCAGGCGCTCAACGCGTTCGTCCGGACGTTCGATGAAATCGCCGACCTGAACCGGATGTATCCCGGGGACCCCGACAGCGTCTTTCTCATGGAACGGCTGGCGTTCGAGATTCTCCAGACGTGCAGGGAATTCGGAGTCGAGCTCCTCCTCGACATGCACGAGTCCTGGGCGTTCTACGCGGAGTACCCACCCAACAGCGGTACTGGCGCCCTCGGCCAGACCATCACCGCCGGACCCGGACCACAGCAGGACAGCTTTGGTCAGCGCATCGCCTCGATTGCCAACCCCCAGGTGGCGCAACGCGAACAGTTCATCGTTCGGGAAGGCACGCAATTCGGGCGTCCCACGGCAACCGCGCCGTCTGGCCAGCCGCAAAGCCTGCGCGGCCGCAGTTCTCTCTCGGCCGGCGGGCACGTCCCCGGGCTCACGCCGATCCTCGTGGAGATGGGCCAGACCGACCAGCCGCTCGATCGTCGGGTCGAACTCCACCTCATCACCGCTCGCGCCGTGCTGCAACTACAGGGGCAGATCTGAACTCACGCCCGGCCGTTGATGTACTCCGTCATCTGGCGGATGGAGTCCTCCTGGTTCATCGTCACCCATCGCATCAGGTCGCCGCTGGAAACCATCCCAACGACTTCACCCGCGTCCAGCACCGGAAGGTGGCGGAACCGGCGCTCGGTCATGATCCCCATCGCCTCGTCGATCCGGGACTCCGGCCCGATAGTCACCAACTGCCGGGTCATTACTTCCGCCACCCGGATGAGTGCCGGGTCCCTGTCGGCATCGACGATCCGGCGAAGCACGTCGCGCTCAGTGAAGATCCCTGCGGGCTTGTGCCCATCCATCACCAGCAGCGCACCAACGCCCTTCTCATTCATCTCGCGGACCGCTTCCGCGACGGTCGCCGCTTTCCCAACGGTGTAGACGTGCCTCCCCTTTTCGGCGAGGACGCTACTCACCAGTCCGAACATCGCAACACCTCCGAATAGGGCTCATCCCAGTATAGGAAGCTGTCAAGGAGGCTTTCGCGGGAAGTGCGATGTTCGGTCCGCGTGCAGTCGGCGTGGTCCGCCTGCCTGCCCTCGGCGAGTGTTCTAGGCCCGCCGGATCTTCTTGTTGTCCCAGGTCACCATTTTCGCGGGCGTGAAAACCACCCATCGCCAGTGCCTGCCACGGGCCGAGGACTCGTTCTTCCGCGGTTCGGCGCTCTCGCCGTGGCCGCCGGCGTACTTCTTCCCCATCTGCCAGCGGACTTCTTCCATCCCCGGCTCGGCGGCCTCGGCCTCGGGGTCTTCGAGCACCTTTGCCTGTCCCTGGAACATTGCTCCCTGGAGCTCGGGGAACCGTTCGTTCTTGTCCACGAGCACCGTGCACGTTGTGTTCCGCCTCAGGTTCACGACCTTCTGCCCCCGGCAGTAAAAAAAGATCTTGCCTTCGGCCCAGCCGAACCAGAGCGGCGTTACGTTGATCCGCGTGCCAGGCCCGATTGTTGCGACGCGCATGTTCCACGAGGTCAACATGAGGTCGTCAAGTTCGTCTTTGGTCAGCGACAGTTCTTGCGGGATCGGCATGCGAGTGTGGCTCCTCGAATTGAGTGTGTCGGGATGATACGATGAACGGCGTTACACCCGGGCGGGTGTGGTTCAATGGCAGAACGCGACCTTCCCAAGGTTGAGACGAGGGTTCGATTCCCTTCGCCCGCTCCAAGTTTCCCCCACTTAGCTCATCGCTCGCGTATACGTGGCCAGGTCGAAGTAATCCCGCCACACACGGATCTTGCCGCCATCCATCTCGAAGACGCCCACGCACGGCAAGTCCACATGTTTTCCCCCCGCATCGGTCCGGTCGATCCGCTCGGCGAAGACCACGTTGCCCGCCGCCGCGACGTTCAACACTTCCCAGTCCGTCTTCTGCCAGCTCCCCAGGAATCGCTCGATCGTTCCCCGCACGGCCGGAGCCCCGACGGCGGGAGGCCCGGGCATGTTGTGGTACGTCGGTTCCGCGCTGAAGTACGTCATCATCCGGTCGGTATCGAGTGCGGACCATGCCGCACAGAACTGCCGGATCACCGCGACATTGTCGGTTGCCATCGGGATGTCTCCTGGAACAGGCTGCCCGGATTCTAGCGGTATCCGCCTGCGGGCGGGGCAACCAAGCAAGAAGCCCGCTGATGGCCAGATCAGCGGGCTTTCGTTTCCCAACCAGGTTGGCAGGGGAGAGACTGAGTCAGGCCACCGCCGGCTGTGAATGACGGTTGGCGCTCCGCACCGTCGCCGGGGTGACGACCGGGCCGTTCGCGCGCGCCCCGGCAAGGTCGCGTTGTGCTCGGCGCAGGAAGTCCCGCACCTCGAGTTCACCCTCATACCCTGAGAGTGAGACCACCGGGAACACCTGATTCGCGTATTCGTGTGGAATCGCCGAGCCCAGCGCCGGCAAGAGGTTGTCCGCCTTTTCCGCTGCCGTCTGGTCCCGATCATCGGCAATAATCGCCGCGAAAATCGGCCCCTGGAGATGGGCGACGAAGTCGCCTTCGCCGACGGCATGCCGCAGCGCTCGCGAGGCTGTCGGAAGGAAGCGGTCTTCGCTCGTCTTCACCCGCTCGTACCCACCGAAGTCCGTCAACACCAATGAGAAGCCTCGCCCGTTCCGCACCGAGCGCATCATCTGGCGCCGAAGCTCGAAGACGAAGTGACGGCTGTTCGGCAGGCCGGTTTCCTCGTCCTCGTAAATCCGCCCGCGCATCCGGTCGAGGGCACGATGGAACCGGCGGCCCTGTTCGGACTGCTCGTACCAGAACTGCGCGTGGATCCCCGCGAACAGCAGCGTCGAGAGACCGATCACCAGCACGTTCCCGCGCCCGCCAGTGGTTATGACCGTCTGTGCCTCCACCGCGAAGATCACGAGCCACAGCCCGAGACTGACCGGTCGCATCAGCCGGAGCAAAAGCGACGACTCCACCGAACCGAGTTCGGTCTGCTCGGTCGAAGGAAACAGGAAGGCGTTAAGCACTGGCGGCCTATTCATGCGACGGTCCTCTGGCGTTCTACATTGAAGGTCGAACGTCTCGGCTCCGGCGGACAGTGGCAATTTGTAAACCGCGCGTAATCTCTTCCTCGTGCGGGGCGATCCGGTTCGCGCTTAGCGCCGCTTCGGTGGCAACGTCGCGATGTAGTCGGCGATCGCCTGGGCTGCCACTCGGCCATCGGCGAGGGCTGTCACCACGAGGTCGGCGCCGTTCACGTTGTCCCCACCGGCGAACACTCCCGGCCGGCTCGTGCGCATCGTCCTGTCGACCTCGATCAGCGCCTTGCGGTCCGATCGAAGGCCAGATGTGGTCTGCGGCACCAGCGGGTCGGCGCCGTAGCCAATCGCGATCGCAACGGCATCCGCCGGGATGAGGAACTCACTCCCCTTCACCGGGATCGGCCGCCGCCGCCCAGATTCGTCCGGCTCGCCCAGTTCCATCCGCTGGCACTCCACCGACACCACCTTCCCGCTCTCATCTCCAATGATCCGCGTTGGGAGCGTCAGCATCTCGAAGTTGACGCCCTCCTCACGGGCGTTCTTGCGCTCTTCTCCGCGACCGAGCATCTCCGCCTCGGTTCGGCGGTAGACGCAGCTAACATTCTTCGCGCCGAGGCGGATCGCCGTCCGGACACAGTCCATCGAGGTGTCTCCGCCTCCGATGACCACCACGTTCTCGAGCGACGGCAACGCCTCGCGGTACATGTCGGGGAGTTGTTCCGGTGCGAGGTTGCCCCGGACCAGGAACTCGGTGGCGCTGTAGACACCCTTCAGGTTCTCGCCCTGGATCTCCATCTGGTTGCCAACGCCCGCACCAGTGCCGACGAAAACGGCGTCCAACTCGCCGCCGAGCATCGAGTCGATCGTTACGTCCTTGCCCACGTAGGTATTGCAGACGAATTTCACGCCCATCGCTTCGAGGTGGGCGATGTACTCATCGACGATGTTCTTGCGCATCTTGAAGTTCGGAATGCCATACACGAGTACTCCGCCTGGCTCCGGCCAGAACTCGTACACCGTCACACCATGGCCCATGTCCGCCAGTTGTTCGGCTACCGCCAGCCCCGCCGGCCCCGAGCCGACAACCGCCACGTTTCTTCCGGTGGGCTCCGGAAGGTAGCGAGGCATCGGGTAGCCTCCCAACGACTGCCGCTGGTAGTCGGTGCAGAACGCCTCGAGCTTTCCGATCGTTACCGGCGGCTCCTTCCTCCCGTCCTTACGGATGGCGAAGCCGACGACGCATGCGCCTTCGCAAAGCTTCTCCTGCGGGCACAGGCGTCCGCACATCTCCGGCAGGTTGCTCGTCTCGCGGAACTTATTCGCCGCCCCCGCGATGTCCCCCAGTTCCAGCAGTGCGAACGCCCCCGGGATGTCGTTCGAGACCGGGCACGCCTCCTGGCACGGGGCCGAGGGGCACTGGATGCACCGGGATGCTTCGATCCGGGCCGCGTTCAGGTCGAACCCGATGTAGGTCTCATCGAAGTTCTTCTTGCGTGCTTCCGCATCCTGCTTGGGTACCGGCTGGACGCTGATCGCGAGTCGGCGAGCTACTTCATGTGTCATAGGGCAAATCATCAGCGGCCACCCGTTTCCGGCTGGCCCTGTGTCGTCGTCCTTGTGGGAAAGTACTGGGATCGTATCCGAGCATCCGGGGATGTCAACGAAACCCTGTTCGGGCCCACAATACCCTGCTTCTATCGGAGGATCGCAATGCCCAGGCTCGCCCCCATCGACTTCGAGAACCTCACTCCCGAACAAACCACCGTGGCCGATGCCATCCGCAACGGCCCGCGCGGCGGACTGCGCGGACCGTTCGAAGCGTGGCTTCGCTCCCCCGGCTTCGCCGACCCGGCCCAGCGGGTGGGCGCCTACTGCCGCTATGGCTCCAGCATCCCGTCCGACCTCAACGAGATGGCCATCCTCATGACCGGCAAGTACTGGAAGGCCCAGTTCGAGTTCTGGGCCCATGCCCGTCTTGCCCTTCAGGCAGGGCTCGATCCCGCCATCGTCGAGGCCGTTCGCACCGGCGCCGAGCCACCGTTCAAGCGAGAGATGGAGCGAGTCGTCTACGACTTCGTGTCCGAATACCTGGCCACCCACCGGGTCTCCGACACGAACTACCGTCGCGCGGTCGAGACCTTCGGGGAAAACGGCGTCGTCGACATCATCGGCGTCGTCGGCTACTACGGCCTCGTCTCCATGACGCTCAACGTCTTCGAAGTCGAACTGCCACCCGGCGAAACCAACCCGCTCGAATAGCGCTACTCAGCGTCCCCCCGGGACTCCTGGAATTCGCGGTCCGCGCGTTTCCCCCGGTACACCCGCATGTCGATCGCGCGGGACGCTTCGGGCACGAGCTTGAAGAGCAATCGCGGTTCCGTCTGCATGTTTGCGAAGAACTTCTCGACCGCTTCAGCGTTCGCAGGCTCGCCCCGCCCGACGTACTTGGTGGCCAGCTCTTTCGAAATGGGCCAGATGTCGAACGTGTCCTTGTGATACGCCGTCACGCGTCCATCGAACTCGACGTGGCCCGTCATCGGCGGTCCCGATTCGATGCACAGCGATGCCCGCGGGTCGTTCAGGAGCTGTTTGCACCAGACACGGTTGTACGTCCCGGTGATCCAGATCCCGTCGGGCTTCCAGAGCCACCACACGGGCACCGTGTAGGGCATGCCGTCCTTCCTCAGGGTGGCGATAACGCCCACGTAAGGCTGTTCGAGGTACTCCTGGAGGACGTCAGGCTTCATCCGTGGCATTGGTTGATATCTCCGGGTCTGATTCGACCTGCTCCTGGCTCTCCTGATCCGCCGGACGCGAACCTTCGCGGAAGCAGCTCATGTAGACCAGGTCATCGTAACGGCCATCGAGCCAGACGTGGCGGCGGAGCCGTCCCTCTTCTTCGAACCCGGCCGCCCGGAACGCCTTCGCCGCCCGCTCGTTACTGGCGATCGTCGTCAGCCACACCTTCTCCATGTTCAGCAGCCGGAACGCGTACCGGGCCAACAGGGCCACGGCGTCACGGCCGTACTTCCGGTTCTGGTAGTCTCCGTCGCCAATCGTGATGCCGAGCTCGCACGTCCGCGCCGCGTAGTCGAAGTGGTGCAGGATGCACTGCCCGACGAACTTCCCGCCCTGGACTTCGATCCCGAACCAGAGCAGATCACCGCGAGGCCGCTTCAGGTGTTCCTCGAACTGCGCCACCACGCGTTCGTACTCCATCGGCATCGGCGCCACATCGCTCGAAAGCAACAACAGCTCCACGTCGTTCAAGAACTCGCTGTACCGCTCCAGGAAGTCCCGCCGCATCGGCTTCAGGATGACTTTCTCGCCCTTGAGCATGAACTCTCCCCAACCCGTCTCTACCAGAGTTTCGGCCGGCGAAGGCTCGAACTGAAATCCGGAAGACCGCGCCTTGGGCGAATGCGCGGTCTTCGGCGGTATCATCCCGGTGTGGCGAGGCGACCCCAGACATCCGACGGAAGCGTCCGGGCAGGCATCGCCAGGGCCGGCCGTGCCGATCTTCGGTTCCGGCTCCTGATCGTCTTCAGTTGCGTTATCGCAACGTTGGGCCTGTTGGCAGACTCAACCGCCGTGGTCATTGGGGCAATGCTCGTCGCGCCGCTTCTTGGGCCAATAATGGCTCTTGGCATCGCTCTGCTCGGTGGTCGAGGCCAGTCCTTCGTTGCACCTGCGTTCGCGTTGATCGAAGGCGCGGCGGTTGCAGTGCTGCTGTCCTGGATGCTCACTGAGGTGCTGAGCCACTCGACACTAGACGTCCTGACCGCGACACCCCGCGAAGTTACCGCGCGGACACGCCCCAACCCACTGGACCTTGGCATCGCCCTCGCCGGCGGCGCGATCGGCGCCTACGCGTTGGTCCGGCTCAAAGACTCTGCCGCGCTTCCAGGGGTGGCGATCGCCACAGCCCTGATGCCTCCGCTCTGCACCGTCGGTATCGGTCTCGCGGCCAGGGATCGTGGAATCTGGGGAGGGGCGTTTCTGCTGTTCGCCACGAACCTTTTGGCGATCATGTTCAGCTGTGCAATCGTGTTCTGGTCGCTGGGCCTGCGCCCCCGCCGTTCGAGTCTTCCAGCCTTGCGCCTTGCTCTCGGCGCTGTCTCGGTCGGCGTCATCGGAGTCGCACTCTTTGGGCTCTCCGTGCGTGCGGTCCAGGAATCCCGGGAGGCGCGGGAACTTCGTTCTACTGTTGCTTCGGCACTCGCCGATGTGATTCCAGGTTCAGAGCTCGTGGACATCGAACGCTCATCCGCGCCCGAGGGCGGCCTCGAAGTCCGCGTGACGGCCCGAACGCCCGGCCAGTCCACTCTCGTAGAAGCGACGGCAATTCAGGCACTCGTTGCCCAGGGAATGCAGACGCGCATTTCACTGGTGCTCGTGAGCGTGCCCGTAATCGTCCTCGATCCGCTGAACCCGCCCCGAAAAGACGCGACGGTCGCAGTAGCCACACCCGCCCGGGCCACACCCGTTGCACCCACAGTTGCGCCGACCACAAGGCCGACCGTAACGCCGTCGCCAGCTCCGACGGCGACACTCTCGCCTACGGCCGTCGCCCCGCCGGTAGGAAACTCACCGTGACGCGTCAGCCGCGGTACCACTGAGTTCGTATCGCGGTGGCTCTTTCCACTCCGCTGAAGGCGGGTTCTCCTGCATCCGGATCTCGTTCCGCCGCTTTTCCGTTTCGAACTTCTTCGCCTGTTTGATCACCAGGTCCCGCTGCTTGACGTGTTCCACATCCCGTTCGCGTGCTGCTGCCGGTCGGGCTCGGCGCGGCTTGCCTTCGTACACCTTGATTCTTCCGTCGTCAGCCAACTGCTTCAGGTGAGAGCGCACGTTGCTATCGGCGGCGCGCCGGAGCTGCTTGTGAATGTCCGGATAGAGCTGGAGCATGATGTCCCAGCTGCTGACGGCCCCGCCGCCTTCGAGAACCTTCAAGATCTGGTTCTCACGCATGTTCCGGTGGTTCACGTACATCTGCAGCCGCTCGCGCGGGTCATGGACGATCTTTCCGTGTCCCGGGCAAATCACCTTCAAGTTCGGCAACGCCAGCAGCCGCTCCAGCGATTTCCGGTAGCTGGCCAGCTCCCACACCGTCGTCGTCGAACTTCCAAGGAGCGTATCGCCCGTGAACAGCACGCCCTCTTCTTCGATGTAGTAGCAAAGCGAATCGACGCTGTGCCCCGGCGTCGCCATCACCTGCACGCGAACGCCGCCGTCCAGTTCGATCACGTCGCCGTCCTTCAGCGTGTCCACCTTCGCCGGGATGCGCCCCTTCAGCAGGGCACGTCCGTTCGCAGGGATCGAAATGTCCGCTTTCAGGAACTCCTTCGCCCACTTCAGGTTCCCCGAATGGTCCGAATGGTGATGCGTGATCGTCGCGACCCCGATCTCCTCTTTTTCCACCGCCGCCAGGTAGCCCCGGAGGAACCACTGGTACCGGTCAATCGCCTCGCCGGAGTCGATCGTCAGGGATTGCTGCCCCTTCGCCCCCACCAGGTAGATGCAGGTGAAATCGGGATGCATCGGGTTCTCATCGGGCACCAAAGCCGCCCGCACGGACTCAGAAATCTGCATGGCGCGATTGTCGCGGGATGCGTGGAGGTTGTCGAACGGAGTGCTCTCCAGCAACACCCGGCCCGGCCGCCGAACGTGCACCGCCGGCGGGCCGAGTCATAGGGGGATTCCCCATTCACTCCCAGCATAGGTTGCCGACTTTCATGACAATACTTCCGGAGCGATCGGGGCAGTCGAAGTGGTGGGAGGGGACAGGGGCAGATGAGGGACATCCACGGGCTCATGCAGCTGGCGTTCGGACTTGCCCACGAAGTCTCGGAGGCGTCGCTCGATCTCGAGAGAACTCCTGGTCTCCGCGGCCGGGGGGTCCACGCCCGCCTCATCGCTGACAGCGGCGTTTCCGCACTCGCCCATGTCGCATCGGCGTCGGCGGATCTCTCCGAAGGCGGCTTCAATGGCCGTTTGCGCGCGACGAGTTCGCTCCGGGGAGCACGGGAAGAACTCAAGCAACTCCGGGACCGCGTCCACACTGTCGCGACCGCCAGCTACATCAGCGAAACGGCCGCTTCGGAGCTAACAAGCCGCATCGACGAACTCGCCACGCTGATCATGGCGCTCTCGGTCGAAGTCCGCGGCGGACGAAGCGCCGCATAGCCATGCAGCTGGCGACCGGGCTCCTTGGTATCTCCCGCCACACTGGTTCGAACCAACCCCGAAACAAAAAGGGTCCCGCCGCTCCTCGTCTCTCTTTTCTCTTTCCTCTTTCGCCTTTCCTCTCGAAAACCTGGCGCCCCCGGCAGGATTCGAACCTGCGGCCAGACGCTTAGAAGGCGCCTGCTCTGTCCCCTGAGCTACGAGGGCGTGCCTCGATTCTACCGCCCATTCCTGCTGGCTTCCTTCGGCCGCGCTGTCCGGTTCCCCGTTTCCTGTTCCCCGCTACGCTTAGTGCATGGCAGCTCAGCTCATCGATGGCAACAAGATTGCGGCCGATATCAAGGCCGATGTCTCCCGGCGGGTCTCCGCCCTCAAGGCCCGCGGCATCTCCCCCGGACTCGCAGCCATCATCGTCGGCGACAACGCTGCTTCGATTAGCTACGTCTCCGGAAAGGCCGCCGACTGCGCCGAAGTCGGCATCTTCTCCGAGACGTTTCATCTACCGGAGTCGTCGACTCACGACGAAGTGCTCGCACTCATCGCACGCCTCAATGCCGATAACCGCTTCCACGCCATCCTCCCACAGCTCCCCATGCCAAGGCAGATCGACGAAAGGGAAGTCATCGACGCGATGCTCGCCCGCAAGGACGCCGATGGTCTCCATCCGGTGAACCTTGGCCGCCTCCTCCGCGGAGAGCTCGATGGCGCTATCCCCTGCACGCCGAACGGAGTCCTTGAGTTGCTCCGGCGGACCGGCATCGACCCCGCCGGCAAGCACGTCGTCGTCGTCGGCCGGAGCACACTCGTTGGCCGGCCGCTCGCGGTGCTTCTGAGCAACAAGGCGAATGGCGCCAACGCGACCGTCACGATCTGCCACACCGGCACCCCGGACATCGCCCGCTTCACGCGCGACGCCGAGATCGTGGTCCTCGCCGCCGGCCACGTGAACACGCTTACGGCGGACATGTGCAAACCGGGAGTCGTCATCATCGATGTCGGTGTCAACCGCGTCGATGCGCCCTCCCGCCCCAGCGGCTACCGCCTCGTCGGCGATGCGGCTATGGACGTGCGCGAAGTCGCTTCGTGGGTCACGCCCTATACCGGTGGAGTCGGACCGATGACCCGCGCGATGCTCCTGGTGAACACGGTCCGCGCCGCAGAGAAGGTCGCCGGTTAGTCCGGGTCGAGCCCTTCCAAGGTGAGACCGGTGATCCGGCTCGAAGTGGCGGCGGTTGCGCGTGACCAGGGGAAGCCCGTGCCCCATCGCGACGCCCGCGATGATCAGGTCCCGGGCGTCGAATCGTTCGCCGCTGGCCGGAGTTCCCGGTCGATCCGCGCGGCTCGAAAGCCGACGGAACGCTCGGAAGACGGGCAAGGTCGCAGCAACTTCCGACCCGCTGTCGTCTTCCTTCGTCAGCGCCGAAGCTGCAAGTCCGAAAGACGTTCAGACCGTGATTGTCGATACCGCAACCTGGTGTTCACAACAGCCGGGCGAAGGGGAAACCGCCCAGGTCCGCACGCCCCGGAAGGCGTCGATCAGCACATCCAGAGTCCAGGATTCTCCGCCATTGCCTCCTCGACTCGTTGATGCGCTTCGAACCTCTGCCGCGCTGTCTTCCTCGACATGCTGCCAAACAGCGTCTCGGCACCTTCCGCGGCGCTCTTCGCGGATTGCCTGCGCGCGATCCCAAGGTAGCGCTCCAGCGTCTCGTCGATGAGCTCCGAGTAACCGCGCTCGCCCCGTTCGGCTGCCATCTTCTGAAGCTTCACGGCCTGGCGTCGTCGTCGATCTCGATCGTCGTCCTCATGCCTTCATGATGCATGCATGCACATGCATGTCAATGCGCAAATGCGCGTTCGCTCGGCCCGTGCCACCATCTCCCTATGAACGAACTCCTTCTTCGCGCCCGCGAACTCTCTCAGCGCATCTCTGACCTCCAGGTGCGACTTTGACCTCGCCAACGATGAAGCACGCGTAGCTGAACTCGAAGACCGGTCCTCCGAGCCCGGTTTCTGGGACGACGCCGAAGCCGCCCGCACACTCATGCAGGAGCTGTCGGTAGCCCGCGAACGGGTCGAGACGTGGCGGTCGCTCGAACGCAGAGTCCGTGATGCGGGCGACCTGCTTGAACTCGGCGAGGCCGAGGGTGATGAATCCGTCGCTGAATCCGCCGGCGCCGACCTCGATGCCGCCGAGAAGGATCTCGTGGCGCTCGAGTTCCAGCTCCAACTCTCCGGCCCCTACGACTCCCGCAACGCCATCCTCGCCGTCCACGCGGGCGCCGGCGGCACTGATTCGCAAGACTGGGCCGACATGCTCCTGCGCATGTACCTGCGCTGGGCAGAGCGCAAGGGTTACTCCACCGACCTCCTTGACATGACCGAGGGCGAAGAAGCAGGCATCAAGAGCGCAACCCTCGAGATCAAGGGCAAGTACGCCTTCGGCTACCTCCAAAGCGAACGCGGTGTCCACCGCCTTGTCCGCCTCTCCCCGTTCAACTCGGCGAGTGCCCGCCAGACGAGCTTCGCCAAGGTCGAAGTCATGCCCGAGGTCGAAGAAGTCGGTGAGATCCAGATCCCGGAAGACGACATCCGCATCGATGTCTACCGCTCCAGCGGCGCCGGCGGCCAGAACGTCCAGAAAAACTCGACGGCCGTCCGCATCACCCACATCCCGACCGGCATCGTCGTCACCTGCCAGAACGAACGCTCCCAGGGGCGCAACCGCGATAGCGCCATGAAGGTTCTCGAAGCGCGCCTCCTCGAACGAGAGGTGAACCGCCTCGAAGAGGAAAAGGCGCGGTTAAAGGGGCAACACGTCGATGTCAGCTTCGGTTCGCAGATCCGTAACTACGTCCTGCATCCCTATAAGATGGTCAAGGACGTCCGCACCGACTTCGAGACCAGCGACACGACGGCCGTGCTCGATGGCGAGATCGATGGATTCATAGCGGCGTACCTCAAGTCACGCGTAGGCGAGGAGTCGTAATGCCCCGCGTCGCCCTCACCTTCTTCGCGGCGCTGGTCGCCAGCCTCTCCCTCATGGCCGCTCCTTCAACCGCCTCTGCCGAAACCGTCATCGAGTCCTCCGCACTCGTGAACGGCTACCCTGCGACGCTGACGTTCAAGGTCACCGCCAGGGCCGATTCGGATATCACCGATGTCACGCTCAACTACGCTATCAAGGGGCGGGGCACGAGCGCCCTCGACAAGCCAAAGAACCTCACCCCGGCCCGGAATCTCAGCACCGAAGTCGTGATCCAGGTCAACTCATCGAGCAACTACATCCCTGTTGGCTCCGACTTCACCTATCACTGGGAGATCACCACTGCCGACGGCGGCACCTACCGAGGGCCTGACCTGGAGTTCTTCTACCTGCCCCCCGGCAAGGACTGGAAGAACGTCTCCAACGAGTTCATGACGGTCTACTACCACGGTGACCGTGAGAACATCGCGAGCGCCTACCTCAAGGCCGGTGTGGACACGTACGAGCGCATCGGTAAGCAGCTCTACAACATCACGCTCAAACAGATCCCCGTTAAAGTGATCATGTTCGCCGACGAGTCCGAAAGCGACCTCGCCCGTCCCGGCAACGGCGGAAAGTTCGATGCCGCCGTCACCACCTGCGGGACCAAGGTGGAGAACGATATCGTCCTTCTCATTCCCGTCGCCTGCGGTTCGCCCGACCGAACAGACACGCTCCGTCACGAATTCGCGCATACGCTGAATGAAACGGCCGGGCGAGGGGACGCTCGCGGAGAAGGCTGGGGAAACTCCCTCGTGGCTCGATGAAGGCGCCGCCGTTTACGCACAGTCCAGCCCAGGTGATTACGAATCCGCGTTCACGGCGGCCGCCCGCAGTAACCGGCTCATCCCGTTCAGCCAGATGAGCGTCCCGGTTTCCAACCCGAACCAGGTTGGCGTCTTCTACGGCCAGAGCTGGGCGATGGTCTCCTACCTCATAAACAAGGGCGGCCCCTCTACGTTCGGCAAACTGATGGCGACCATCAAGGCCGGGAAACGCTATGACCAGGCTATCTCCGAGGTCTACGGATTCGCCGACCTGAATGCCTTCGAGAGCGCTTTCAAGAGCGCCGTTGGAGCGCCGCAGCAGACTTCGCCCACGGTCCGGCCGACGACTGCGGCGACGCCAACTCCCCGCGCGCAGGCGTCCGCGACGGCAACCCGGACATCCGCGGCCGCCGCCTCCCCTGGGGCCGGCGACGATGACAGCATCGGGCGAGGGACGATCGTCATCGGCGGCATCGCCGTCCTCTTTTTGCTCGCAGCCGTCTTTGCGCTCCTCATCTCCCTGATGATGGCAAACAACCGCAAGTCATCCGCCGGAAACTCCCCGGGCAGTCCACCGCCCGAGTCCCGCTGATCGGCGTTTCCGGCGACACGGTGCTGGCGTTGGGCCCCCGGTCCTACTCCCGCATCCCGTTCCGCAGCATCCAGAAACGTTGGAGCGCGGTGAAATTCGCCAGCACCGCGAGAAGCCCAATGACCACCGTAAGGCCGTTGAAGAAGAGGCCGATGGTCAGCATCGCGACGCGCTCCTGGCGGCGGAAGAGGCCGTCGCGCATCGACATCCCCGCGACTTCTGCCCGGGCTCGCATGTAGCTCACGGCGATGCTCCCGAAGATCGCCCCGTAGGCCAACGCCGCCTGGACCTGTTCGCCCCGTTCCGTGAAGTACCAGCCGCATGCCGCCAACACGATTGCTTCGCTCGCACGGTCGAGCACGGCATCGAAGACCGCCCCGAAGGGACTCGCCAGGCCGGTGGCCCGCGCGACGGCGCCGTCTACCATGTCGAGTGCCGAGAAGAAGAGGAAAACGATCCCGGCGAACAGCAGCTCTCCGTTCGCGATCAGCCACGCCGCGGCAAGGTTGCCCCCGAATCCAAAGAGTGAGATCGCATTCGGTGTGATGCCCAGCCCACCCACCGTCCGCCCGATGGTGTCCTGGATGCCCTTGGGCAACCGCGTAGGGAGCACATTTACAGGCAAGCTCGGCGACCTTCCATCCGCGGCGATCGCGGACGCGATCGGTATCCGTATCGTTTCATATCCGGCGCCTCAACATCTTCCGCGGGGTCGCGCTGTAGCCCCAGGCGAGCCCTGCTGCCAGTCGCGCGAAGCCGATCTCTCGCATGCTGGGGTAGACCGACATCCGGGCGGTCGTTTGTCCGCTCCGCATGGCATCGCGCACTGCGTCCGCGCTGCTTCCCTCGAATTCGGTCCAACCGGTCGCGATGTGGCCGAGGTGGTGTGCATCCGAACTTCCGATGGCCGGAAGTCGCCAGACCTCGTTGTTGAGGCGGACCGCCCGCTCACGCGTCCGAAGCGCCGCTGGGCTCGGACTCGCCAGCTCGATCGCGTCAAACCGGGGGCCGTCCTGTCGCGCCAGGCGGTTGAGCGTCCGGCTGCTAATCGAACGTGTCAGCCAGCTCAGCGGGTGGGGCGCGACGGCGAGTCCGCCCTGGTTGTGGATCATCTCGATCGTTGATTCTACCCGCCGGAAACTCGCCGGAGTCGTCTCCAGGAAGAGCCCGATCACGTGCCCCTGCATCGTTGTGACTTCGGCACCCACGATCACGTCGAAGCGGTAGCCGCGCTTCGCCGCGAGCTCCCTTGCCCGCAGCCCACCCCCCGCATCTTCGTGGTCGGTAATAGCGACAACGTCGAGGTCCGTCCGGTGTTCGACGTACTCCAGCACCTGGGAGACGCTCGCCATCCCGTCGCTCACTCGAGTGTGGATGTGCAGGTCCGCCTTACCCACAGGTGTGCACCTTCCAGAAGTCCTCGGTGAACGCCCACTGCGAAGGCTCCCGGGTGAGATGCTCCTCCAGGAGCGCCGCGAACCGGCGGACGGCCGCGGCGATGTCGGCATCTTCGTCCTCTGTCGACGCAACCTTGAACGGTTGCTCCACGAACACCCGGAAGCGGTCGTGCTTTATGCGTGTGCTAAAGATGGGGAATACCCGGGCATCGGTCTTTCGAGCAATTTCCCACGGTCCCGTCGGCAACCGGACGCTGCGCCCGGCGAGTGCGGTGCAGAGTCCATTCCCCTGGATGTCGCGATCGCCCATGAACCCCGCAAGCCCGCCTTCATGCAAGGTCTCGATGCAGGCCCGGATGCCGGCGAAGGTCGTCTCATGGAACTCGCCCCCCGCGGACGACCGCAGACGGCGCAGGTACCGCGACCACGCCGGCGGCTGTTGCGCTTCGACCAGTGCGACGAAGGGCCGACCCCGGTAGGTGAGCGCCTGGATGGCCATCTCGGCGTTACCTGTGTGCGCGCTGACGATGACGATCGGACCTGGATGATCGAGTTCCGCGAGCCGGTCACCCCTTACGAGCTCCAGGTGTCCCGCCTCGATTCCCTGCATGTCGCGCGATGGGAGTGTGCAGAGGTCGACGTAATACTGCGCGATGTTCCGGAAGACACCCAGGGCAGCGCGCCGTGCGGCGAGCCTATCTCCACCCGTGAACGCCAGCATGTTGCGGATGACGTTTCGGCGGGCCCGCGGCTGCAGGTGAAACGAAAGCCAACCGGCAAGCCACGCGAACCGGTAGAACGCCCCGGGGAACCTTGCGACGAGCGGCTGGTTTGCCCGCAACACCCAGAGTCGAATGCTCACCGTACGACCGCCCGGGCCGGTTTCGCCCACATCGGCCGGAACATGTACCACTGGTCCGGGTGCTGTCGGATGATCCTTTCATGCGCCTGCATGATTGCTTGCGTCAGTGCCTTCGTGTCCCCGTCGCGGTCGCCCGTGGAGACCGCTTCGATGTCGAAGTCGCAGATGGCCGTGACGTCGGGCTTTCCGGGCGAGGTACGCACGAAGGCCGTCGGCACCACCTTCGCACCGGTCCGTAAGGCCAGTCGTGCCGGCCCGGCGGGGACTTCGACCTCTTCGCCGAAGAACGTCACTCTCACGCCGCCCTCCGCGACAGGACGGTCGATGAGTAGCGCCAGGACGCCGTTCTGCGTCAGCGCCCGCAGGAGCGATGGTCCAGCTTTCTCCATCCTCACGAGGTTCATTCCCGCCCGCTCCCTCGCTCCTGCGATGAGCGCATCGAGCCTCGGATCGGCAAATGTCTCGACCACCACTGTCAGGGGGTATCCCCGCGCTGCGGTCGCGCCGGCGCCAAGGTCCCAGTTGCCGAAGTGCATGCAGGCGATGACCGCCCCTTGCCCGCGTTCGAGGATCGCGTCCAGCGCTTCGAACTCTCGTCCGCCCGTGACAGCGCCCACCATCGCCTCAGGAGAGAGGCCAGGGAACCGCACGAAATCGGCGAGGTACTTGCAGTAGTTCACCATCGAACGGCGAGCGACGGCGTGCCGTGTCTTGCGCGGTGTCCCCCGGAGGACATGCGCGAAGTTCTCGTGCATCGCCCTTCGTCCCCGTGGCCAGCAGTAATAGCCAATGTTCCCGGCTGCCGCTGCGACGGCATACCCCGCGCGCGGAGGCATGTGCTCCAACGTCGCCGACACGACGCGCCATGCCCTGTATTGGAACGTGCCACCGAACCCGCGACCCACAGGCGGAATCTTAGCCGCGGTCCGCCTTGTGGTATGTTCTCGGCCATGGCACGGGCGGACACTTGGGGAACCCGGACTACCGAGTACGCACTCCGGCCGGTCCTCGCTCTGCTCATCGCTGCAGTCGGAACCTGGCTGATTCCGGACAAGAGCTCGGCGGGACTTGTCCTCGCCGTCAGTCTCCCGCTCGTTGTGGTGTCTGGTGGCGTCGCTGGACTGCGCTTCGCCTGGCTCGCAGTCCCAGCAGGGCTGATTGCGAGCGTCCTGGCCTATCGGGCCACGGATTGCGCCGGTTGCGGCGGAGGCGGCGAAGAAGTCGTCAGCCCGCTGGGATGGACCCTGCTCGTCGTGGCCGTGGCCGGCGGGATCGCCAGCTCGGGACCGTTGCGCGCCCGGTGGTTGTTTCCGGCCCGCAGCTGCCTCCGCCCTGTTCCGGTTCTTGGTGGCGTGGTTCTCTTTGGCGCCGCCTTCGGTGTGCTCGCAGCCATCAGGCAGAGCGAGAACGCCACCGTACGGGGAGAAGTCGTCTACGAAGCGCACGGCATCCGCTACCAGTCCGGGCGGCCGTACGACGGAGCCGGATCGTCCATCGATCAGGCCGCCCGCGAAAGCCTCCGGGGCGAGCCGCCGGTCTGGGTCGGTCTACGAGCCGGTCCGTTCGAGCTCTCCTCCATCCAGTGGGCCCCGGACATGGTGCTCCTGGTCTATGGCGCCTGCGGCCCGGCCCCGTGCTCCCCGCCGGTGACACTCACGATGAAATGGCATTGCGGCGCCCCACCGGAGGTCACAAACGCCCTCTCGCCGCCCGTCACACGCGACGGTGTCGTGTTTGTGGATGAGCCTATCGGGGCCTCGGCGCCGGGTGCGAAGAACGTGGTCTGGACTGGTCGGCTCCAGGTGACCATCTACGCGCTCCCCGGCTTCCTCGAAGCTGGCCAAATCGCCGGCACGCTGCGCCGCCTCGACGGCCGGCCGCTTGTCGCCGCCGAGCCGTACTGCTGAGGTGCGATAGAATCTCCCGAATGGACCTCAAGGCCACGACGTACGCCGTTGAGAACCGCATCGCGACGATCACCCTGAACCGTCCCCACCGCCTGAACGCGTGGACGGGCCGGATGCACACCGAATACCGGTGGTGCCTTGAACAGGCAGAACTCGACGATGACGTCCGCGTTGTCATCGTCACCGGCGCGGGGCGCGGTTTCTGCGCCGGCGCGGATTCGCAGGCCCTCGAGGGCCATATCGAAAAAGGTGGCTATGACTCCGGCATCCACGAGCCTGTCGCTAACCCGGGATACGGCGTGCGACCGGAGTTCGATACGAACTTCGCATTCCACTTCGGGCTCACCAAGCCGGTGATCGCGGCAATCAACGGCCCCGCCGCCGGCGTTGGGCTCGTCCTCGCATGCTTCGCGGATGTCCGCTTCGCTGCCTCCGGGGTCAAACTCACGACCGCTCACGGCCGTCTCGGCCTTCCCGCCGAATTTGGCCTGTCGTGGCTGCTCCCGCGCCTGATAGGGCTTGCCCGTGCCCAGGAGTTGCTCCTCTCCAGCCGCGTCTTCCTGAGCGACGAGGCTGCCGAGATGGGCCTGGTCCACAGGTGCCTTCCGCCCGAGGACCTCATGCCGGCAGTCTGTGCCTACGCTTCGGGTCTCGCCGCCCGGATCGCTCCGTCCTCACTTCGTGTCACTCGCCAACAGGTCTACACCGACCTCCATCGTGACGTCGGTTCTTCCGTCGCAGAGAGCGAGATGCTCCTCAACCAACTCATGCGTGGCAACGACTACAAGGAGGGCGTCAGGGCCCTCCTTGAGAAGCGTGAACCCGAGTTCTAGCTAGGCTGGCTAAGGGCGCAGCGCGATCTTCAGCACGCCGCCTTCGCGCTTTCGGAACAGGTCGTAGCCTGCCGGCGTGTCGCTGATCTTCATCGAATGCGTCAGCAGGGGCGTCAGGTCCACCGTTCCGCCGGCAATCAATGCCATCAGCCGCTCCAGCCGGTTTGTCCCCACCGGGCAAAGGGTCGTGACCAGCTTCCTGTGGATGAACGTCCCGCCGGTCGCCATTGTCAGTTCCGGGAACGCCCCGTAAACCCCGACACTGCTGACGGTGCCGCCGATGCGTACGGACGCGCAGGCATTCGCGAACGTCGCCTGGTGGCCCAGGGCTTCCACCGCGATATCAACGCCCCGGTTGCCCGTCATCTGCTGGATCTTCGCGACCGCGTCCGCCGGGTCAAGCACGATGTCGGCTCCGAACCGCTTCGACATGGCCACTCGCTCCGGGATGGATTCGACGGCGATGATCCTTCCGGCGCCAAGCGCCCTCGCCCCGGCGGTCGCGCACAGTCCCACCGGGCCCTGAGCGAAAATCGCGACCGTGTCGCCCGTCCGGATCCCCGCCCGTTCGATGGCAGCGAAACCAGTCGACATGATGTCGGTGACGAAAAGCACCTGCTCGTCGGAGAGCGAGTCGGGCACCTTGGCCAGTCCGGCCTGCGCCCCGTTCACCAGGAAATACTCGCCCTGCGCCCCAAATAGGAGGTTGCCCGGCGCGTTGAAGGTCTCGCAGACGCTGTGGTCCCCCTCCTGGCAGCGCTTGCACATGCCGCAACATGCGAGGCAGCCCGACGCCACCCGGTCACCCGCTTTGAAGTTCGTGACACCGGCGCCGACGGCTTCGACCACACCGATCGCCTCGTGGCCCATCGGCACGCCCGCGGGTATCGGCATCTCGTCGACGAGGTGCATATCGCTGCCGCAGATGGTGCTGAGAGTCGTGCGGATGAGCGCCTGGCCCGGCCCCGGCTGGTCCGGATAGGGGATCTGGGTCATCGCGACGGAATGCTGGCCGGTCTTCACACAGGTATTCGAAATGGGCACGGAAAACTCCTACCGGAGGTGATTCGGCAGGAGGGACTCTACCGCTCGGTAAGTGACCGCACAATCACCCCGGAATGCGGGCCATCGAGACTACTGCGTGAGTCGGGCCGCCAGCGGCAGTCGCCGGTCCCGGCCGAATGCCCGCGGCGTGATCTTTACGCCCAGGGGCGCCTGTCGCCGCTTGTACTCGTTCCGGTCGATCATCCTCACGGTTCGCTGGACGATTTCGGCATCGAAGCCCATGGCCACGATTTCGCTGACGGTGCGGTCGTCCTCCACATACGCCTCGATGATTGGGTCGAGGATCTCGTAAGGTGGCAATGTGTCCTGGTCCAACTGGTTGGGCTTCAACTCCGCACTCGGCGGCTTCGTGATGGTGCTGACGGGGATCACCGGCCTCGTCTCCTGCTCGTTTCGCCAGCGCGCGAGCGCATAAACGAGCGTCTTCGGCACGTCCTTGATAACCCCGTAGCCACCGGCCATATCTCCGTAGAGCGTGGCGTAACCGCAGGCCATTTCACTCTTGTTTCCAGTAGTCAGCACAATCGACGACGAGAACTTGTTGGAAAGCGTCATCATCACGTTGGCACGTTGGCGAGACTGGAGATTCTCTTCCGCCGTGCCGGGCGCGGTTCCTTCGAAAGCGTCAGCCATCATTTCAAGCATTGCGGCATGCGCGGGCTCGATCGGGATCGTCAGGTAGCCGATCCCAAGGTTGGCGGCGAGCTCGTTCGCGTCGGTCATCGAGTGATCGCTCGAGTAACGGCTCGGCATCGAGACGCCAATCACGTTCTCCGGCCCAAGAGCATCGACCGCGATCGCCGCAACCAGCGCGGAGTCGATGCCGCCCGAAAGCCCGATGAGCACTTGCTTGAAGCCGGTCTTCGCCAGGTAGTCGCGCGTGCCCAGGACCAGCGCCTGCCAGACTTCGGCATGGTCGTCGAGCAAGGGAGCCTGTTCCCCGGTCACCGGTTGCCGCTCGGGCAGCCGGAAGCGGCCGTGCGGGTCGGGAATGTGTCGTTGCTCGACGTCGATCAGTCTTTCCCGGTCTCGAAGCTCGACGCGCCGGCGCGGGTCATGCAACCGGCGCTGGGCGACCGCATCGAGGTCGACCTCCAGGACCAGCAGCGCTTCCTCGAATTGAGGGGCCCGCGCAAGGAGCTGGCCGCCCGCATCGCATGCGATCGACGCGCCATCGAACACCAGCTCGTCCTGTCCCCCGGCTGCATTCAGATACGCCACCGCGATGAGGTTATCGGCCGCCCGCGTCGAGATCATCCGCTCCCGGGCGAGCGCCTTCCCCCGATGGTACGGCGAGGCATTGATGTTGATGCAGAGCTCCGCCCCGCCCAGCGCCATCGCATCGAGCGGCGAGCCGGGATACCAGATGTCCTCGCAAATGCTTACGCCGAAGACCAGGTCGCCCACCCGGTAGATCGGCACTCGGTCGCCGGCCGCGAAGTACCGCTCCTCATCGAAGACGCCGTAGTTCGGGAGACGCTGCTTGTAGTAGGTGCCGTGCCACTCACCATCGATGAAGACCGCCGCAGCGTTGTACGCATCGCCATTGTGCCAGTCGACAAAGCCTACCACCGCGATCAGCCCCGCCGTCTCCGTCGCAAGGCCCGCAACCGCTTCCCGTGAGGCTTCGCAGAAAGCCCGTCGCAACACCAGGTCCTCGGGCGGATAGCCGGTGATTGCCAGCTCCGGGAACGCGACGATCGTGCAGCCTTCACGTCGTGCTTTTGCCAGTTCGCCGCTGATCCGGCCGCGATTCCCCGTCAGGTCACCCACGGTGGTGTTGATTTGCGCAAGTCCCAGGCGGACAGTCCTCATTACGCGTCCCTCTCCCGCGAGTATAGCCCGGTGCCACGCGGGTGGCCGTTCGCACCGCTAAGGGTTTCCCGTAGGCAGGATCCCCGATTTCGCCGCGCTCCCGCCAGTGGGATTCTGGTTCCGGTGGCGCTTTGAGGTAGGGAGATGTCTCGAAGCATGGAACTCGTCAGTCATTCACCGTGTCCGCTTTGCGGGCGGGTGACCCGGGCGCACTCGCGACTCGTGGTCGCCGACATGGAATCCGGCGGTCTCCGGGCGAATAGCTACGCGACAGTAATCTGTCGTGACTGCGCCTTCGCCATGGTTGTCCGCAGCGAAGCCGCGTCCCTCAGGCAGGCCGTGTGAGGTAACCTCAGCGCAGCCGCCCACCGCATTGAGAAGGGCCCCGCAGAAGTCGAGACTCCGGGGCTTTTCGTCGCCTCGCCGCCGTTGACACAGGCGCTACGCTGAAACTGCCGCTCAATGTTTGGGCGCCAGGGGACTCCGTATGGGTGAAAAAGAAACCGCTGCCGGCCTGATGTCCGAGGATGCCGACCAGGCTGCCAATCCCGCAGCACGCGCCACCACCGTCAAGGGGTCGAAGTCCAACACATCCGAACGAGCCACCACCGTCAAGTCGAGTAAATCGAACACTTCCGACTGAGTCGACCGGACCTTGCCCTGTCGTTCCGCATCCCTGGCGTCGTCCTTTGAGGAACGGAAATGCCCGGCTGTTAGCCGGGCATGTGCGGATGCGTAGATCTTAGTTTTTGTTCTACCCGGCGAGGGCGCCGACATCCGGCCCGAGCATCGACTGCGCTTCCTCGACGCTTTCGAGCCGCACGATTCCCTTGCGGATCGCGTAGCGGATCAGGTCGGTGCGGTTGCGGGCGTGGAGCTTCGCCATGATGTGCGCTTTGTGTGCCTCTACCGTCTTCACGCTGATGTAGAGTTCGTTCGCGATTCCCTGGTTGGTGTAGCCCTCGGCGATCAGCTGGAGCACTTCGCGTTCGCGGCTGGTCAGTGCCTCAACGCCGTTTCGCTGGTCGCTGCGCTTCGCCTGGTAGAGCACCTCGGCGAGGTCGAAGCCTTCGCTCAGCGCGCTCGAAAAGTAGCTGTTTCCCCGGTGCACCGTCTGGATGGCGAGCACGAGTTCGGAGACATCCGACTTCTTGATGATGTAACCCGAAGCCCCCGAGCGAATTGAGTCGAGCAACTGGTCTTCGTCAACGAAGCCGCTCAACATCACGACTCGCGTGCCCGGGCAAGAGCGCCGGATCTGGCGTGTCGCTTCCAGGCCATTCAGGCCGGGCATCACGACGTCCATGAGGACCACGTCTGGCTGCAGCTTTTCGACTGCCTGGACGGCCTCGCGGCCGTTCTCCACATCGGCGACGACTTCGAGTTCCGCATGGCTTTCGAGGAGCATCCGCAACGCCTGCCGGATGACCGCGTGGTCATCAACAAGGACGATCCGGATGACGTTCGGACCTCGCGAGCCCTGCTGGGTGTTCGAAGCCGCGTGCCGGAGACCAACCGGCCGGCCGATGGTGCGAGTCGTGTTCAAGGTGTGCTCCCTCAGTGAGTTCCCGTGGTCAGCGCCTCGAAATCCGCTCGCGATAGCGCCGCCTCCCCCGTCCTAAGAACTTCGATTCCGATTCCCTTAAGACTCCCTGAAGTCTAGGCACGGCATCCGGGGGGCGTATTGGGAAAAACCCGCATAAGGAATTGGCGTTTCCCGACGACTCGGCTGGGCCGTCCCGCGGGTCTACGTCGGCCTGCCGCCGACGGGTTCCGCCGCACGCTCGGCAGCGAAAACGCCAACAGCGGGGGCTCTTGCCCCCGCCACAGTGTGAAGCCTCCGGCCTTCGCGCCGAGGCCCCACTTAGATGCTAAAGAAAGCCCGATCCGTGTGCCCCGCTTCGGAACACAGGTGAATCTCGGAACGCAGCGCCATCCACGACTGGGTGTTGGCCAGCCCTTCGGCCGCTGCCTCGTTCTCGTAAATTCCAATTCGGGCGATGTCGCCCGAGTCGTCATGCGGGCGAAGCAAGTAACTCTGGATGAATCCCGGCCGGCCCTCGGAAAGCGCGTCGAGCTTCCGCATGAGTTCTTCGAGCCGTGCTTCCTGGCCCCGCGTTGGCTTGGCGATCGTCAGTCGTATGTATGCCATGAGTTGGAGAACCCCCCTGTGCCCCGGAATCATAGGGAACAACCTATCTCCGGGAAAAGCGAAGCCCCCGTAATCGGGGGCTCGTGTGATGCTTTTCGCTGTTTTCGACTCAGAGCCGAAGCTTGCCATGGGACGGTTGGCGGCGGCGCTGCCGCTGCGGCAGTGCCGCTTCCTCGGCCGCGAGGTCCACCGGCGGGCTCGTCAGCACTTCGTGAACGTAGCCGCACATGATGCAACTACCGTACGTGCCGTGCCAGTCCCGCTCGACGATCATCGAGCCGCGGCACTTCGGGCATGACTTGGGGGGGGCTTCCTGCAAAGCTGGCATAGGGATCTCCTCCTCTAACGAGTCGTAAGTAGTAGTCGAGGGCAGAAAAAAAGACCTCGATGCGGGCGACCTGCTCGCCAGGCCTTCCGAGACTGCCTCCGGGGTTAGCTGACGGGCTCGGGCGGAAGGCGCCCTATTAGCTGCACAGCGGGAGCAGCCAAATTCGCCCCGAGGAACTGGGTCCCCCGTTGCGCCTTGTCGGCGCACTAGGCAGGTGTTTGCACTGTTTAACCGAGCGCTTTGTAAACGGCGGGAAAACCGCTTACAGCCGGAAGCTACCAATCTTCGGACAAGGGTGTCAACCCCTGATTGCGATTTTCGTCACAAATTTACCGCTTGGTTGACAGAATTCGAGCCGTTATTGGGGTTATCCCTGATCCGTCGTGAACACTTCGCCCACCCGACTTCGTGCCCCGTCGGCGGCCGCATCGGGCCGTTTCCGCCCCCAGTGCCAGATACAGGCCAGTGTGACTCCTGCCCCGGCCACGCCGGAAATATTCGCGACCGTGCCCACAAGGTCGCCCTTGGAGACAAAGTAGACGAGCCAGCAGCTCAACCCACCGAACATGATGAGCCAGGCGCTCAATGAGTACCCCTGCACGTCTTTCGTCCGGAAGATCCGCAGGATGTTGGGGATCCAGAAAACCTGGGTCAGCACGACCGCCACCCAGCCAACGAGCTCAATCGACAACGAGTTGTCTCCTCCGCCCCAGCGTAGCTTTCCGATGAATAACGCGTTAGTACGGCGGGCCGGCCGGTCAGTCCTCCAGCTTAAGCTCCCCTTCCAGCAACCCCATGATGTGGATGTCGTGGTATTGCCCGAACTTGTAAAGCGCCTTCCGTTTCGTCACTTCGAGCTGGAAGCCGACCTTCTCGTACACGCGGATGGCGCGCTTGTTGTTTGCGTAGACATCCAGCTCAATGCGGTGCAGGTTCATTACCTCGAACCCGACTCGACAGAGCACGCGCATGGTGTCCGTCCCGTAGCCGCCATCCCAGTACGCTTTGTCGCCGATCGCGATGCCGAGTGTCGCTGACCGGTTCTCCGGGCTGGCGCCTTCAAGCCCGCAACCGCCGATCATGCGCCCTTCCAGCGTTTCGACGGCGAAGCTCGCGTTTCCGTACCGAACCTCCGACATCCTCTCTATGAACCCGCGCTCGGTCCGATGCGAGAGGGGATAGCGAAGGGCGAGATGTTCGGTCACCTCCGGGTCGTTGAACCATTCGTGCAGGAGCTGCTCATCCTCGGGTTCCCTGGCCCGAAGCCTGATCAGTCGTCCCTCGTACGGCGACTCGGCGTACGACGTGCTGGTGGGTTCGGCTTTTGCCTGGCTCATCGAAGCTCTCCTCGCAGGAGGCCCATATGGACCAACTGGTGCCATCTATTGGCTTTCCACATCGCGTCCCGGGCGACGCCCTCGTGCTTGAAGCCGACCTTTTCGTACACGCGGATCGCGCGCGTGTTCCAATCGAACACACTGAGCTCGATTCGGTGGAGGTTCATCATCTCGAGCCCGAAGCGGCAGACTGTGCGCATCGTATCGGTGCCGTAGCCTCCGTCGAGGAATTCGTGCTCTCCGATGGCGATACCGAGTCCAGCGGTGCGGTTCTCGGGGAAGCCGGGGTGGAGGCCCACCCAGCCGATCGGCTTCTGGTCGTCCAGAGTCTCGACGACGAAACGCGCCTCCTGGGGACCGGGATCTCCCGAGGCGAGCCACTCGGATTCGAACTTTCGGCTCTGGACATAGCGGGCACCAAGGAACTTCGTCACCTGCCAGTCGTTGATCCAACGGTAGAAATGGTCGACGTCCGTCTCTTCCCGCGCGCGCAGGCGAATGAGTTCCCCCTGTAAGGGTTGCGGCATGGCTCCACTTCTCTCTCTGCTACAGAGAACCGGCACGAGGCCCGCCAGGTTCTGGCGGGCCTCGTGCCGGTTCAGCGGCCCGGTGGCTCTATGTTCGATCCGGGGTTCCGAAAACGCAGTTTGACATGCATACCGATACCTTCGTCGTGCCCGAATCCTAAGCGAAGGGCGCTAGGGATCACAACGCTTGTACCGGCAGTCGCCACGGCAGGCCTTTGGTCTACGTCAATGCCGCCAGCACTTCCAGCGCCTTCACAGGGTGCGATTCGAAGTCGCGCGCTTCGATGTAGATCCCCCGGACGACGTGGTCTTTGTCGATCACTACCGTCGTCCGGTTCATCACTCCGGCAGCCTCGTTGTAAACGCCATACGCCTTGCCGGTCTCGTTCTTCGGAAAGTCGCTCACCAGGGGAAACTCCAGCCCGAGCTTGTCCTCGAACTCCCCTGCTGCTGCGAATGAGTCAACTGAAATGCCCAGGACCTGGGCATTGGCCTCCACGAACCGGTCAGTGTGGGTCCGGAAGGCCGTCATCTCACTCGTTCAGCCACCGGTGAACGCGAGAGGGTAGAACGCGAGCACCAGGTGTTTCCCTGGGAACGAATCGAGAGTGACTTCTTCGCGCTTCTTGTTCCGAAGGGCGAAGGCCGGGGCAGGTTGACCAATTTCTATCGTCATGTTCCAACCGTACCAGCTGCGAATTTCATGGCCCACTCACACCGCAGCGATGGCACCCCTGGTCCGACTGCTGACGCCGGGTGCCTGCGGCCCTATGATTCCCCCGTCCTGCCGGCAAGACGGCACGCCCATCGCGCGGCTGAGTGGAGGCACTATGCAGTTTGCGTTCCTCGTCATCTTCGGAGTCGGCCTGGCGCTCCTCGCTGTGACCTTCATCCTCGGCGAGATCTTCGATTTCGGTGACCACGGAGACCTCGGCGCCGATCCGAGTCCCCTGAGCTCGCGCGTGATCTTCGTCTTCGCCACCGCATTTGGCGGCTGCGGCTTCATCGGCACTGCGCTCGACTGGCCTGCCTGGGCTTCCGCCCTCCTCGCGGTCGGCGGGGGGCTCGGCGTCGCAGGCGGCACATTCTTCCTCATCGTCCTGCCCATTTCCCGCCAGCAGGGTTCGACCGACGTCCACGAAGCGGACTTCACAGGCCTCCAGGGGCAGGTCACTTCGGAAATACCCGAAGGTGGCCTCGGCCGCGTGACCGTCATCGCGCCCACCAGTAAGGCCCGGATCGGTCTGCCTGCCCGGTCCGCTGATGGCCAGCGGATCCCCTTCGGGGCAACGGTCCGAATCGAGATGGCGGGCCCAGGCCCGGCCGTCGTAACCCCAAGTTCGTCCCCTGCTACGGAAGCCCAGTAAGGAGCCCCTCGTGGTCGCAACCGCAATCCCCTTCGTCGTCGGAGGCATCGTCCTCGCTGTCATCCTGGTGGCCGCGCTCTTTGCGCGGTTCTACATCAAGGTCCCGCCAGACCAGGTCGCCGTCTTCACCGGCCGCGGCGGCTTTCGTGTCGTCCGCGGTGGCGCCAGCATCCGCGTCCCGATCATCGAACGCGTCGACTACATGACCCTCGCACCCTTCGAAACCACGCTTCCGATCAAGGGCGCATATTCGAAGGAAGGAGTCCAGGTTAACGTCGACGCAGTCGCTCTCGTCCGCTTCGATTCTGAAGACGCGGCCATCCGCACTGCTGCCGAGCGTTTCCTCAACGCCGACCGCGACCAGCTCCACGCCACCGTCCAGGAGATCCTCTCCGGCCACCTCCGCAGCATCTGCGCGAAGATGACCGTCGAGGAGATCAACAGTTCGCGCGAAGCCCTCGTCTCGGCTGTCACGAACGAAGCTGGCTCGGACTTCGCCGGGCTCGGCATGAACCTCGACGTCCTCACCATTCAGCACATCAGCGACGACAACGGCTACCTCGAGAGCCTCGGACGCAAGCGCGTCGCCGAAGTGAAGCGCGATGCTGAGATCGGCGAAGCCGAAGCCGCGCGCGACGCGATGATGCGCTCCGCGGAGGCCAAACGCGAAGGCCAGACGGCCCAGGCAATCGCCGATGCCTCGATCGCCGAGGCACAACGTGACCGGGACTTGCGCGTCGCCAAGGCGCAGGCCGACGTGGAGGCCGAACGGGCCCGCGCACAACAGGCGGGCCCACTTGCCGATGCGGAATCTCGCAAGCAAGTCACGCGAGCCGAGGTCGCCGTCGAAGAAGAGCGCGTCCGCTCGAACATCGCCGTCGAACAACAGGAAGTGCTTCGCCAGCAGCAGGCGCTCGAAGCCAGCATCATCAAGCCCGCCGAGGCCGAGCGCCACGCGGCCGTCCTGCGCGCCGAAGGCGAACGGCTGGCGATGGTCGAACGTGCACAAGGCCAGGCCGATGCGCGCGCCCTCGCCGGCGAAGGCGAAATGAAACAGCGCATCTCGATTGCCGAAGCGCAACAGAAGGAAATCGAAGCCAAGGGCGAGGGCGAAGCCCGCGCCCGTACCCTGAACGCGGAAGCCCATCGCCTCGAACTCGAAGCCGATGGCGCCGGCCAGAAGGCCATCCTCCTCGGCGAAGCCGAAGGCAAGCGCCAGCTGGCTGAATCGCTTAACGCTTACAACCAGGCCGCACTTCAGCTCTCCGTCTACCCGGAGCTGATTGCCAGGCTTCCCGAGATCGCCGGCGCGCTTGCAGCGCCCTTCGCGTCCGTGGACCGCATCGTCATGATCGATGGCGGCGGCGCGAACGGCAGCGGTCCGCTTGGCAAGTACGGCAGCACCGTCCCGCTGCTCCTTGCCCAGGCTATTGAGACCCTGCGCGCCGTCGGTTTGGACCTCCCGGCTCTGTTCAGTCCCGAGAAGGTGCCGGCCCCGGGCGATGGCTCAAGCGCATCCGCCCTGGACAGTCTCGCCGCCGAGGTGGAAGCCTCCGCTCGGCCCCTCGATCCCCCGTCTGAACGGTCTGAAGCACCGGGCCTGTGACTGCGGCCCGAGCCTTCCTGATCGCCTGTGGCGAACCGGCTGTGAGTGCCGCGCTCGCCGCGTTCGAAGCGGCCCGGTTTTCTGGCCTGCCGGTCGAGCGCGTCTTGCTCCCCGGCGGCTGCTGGTGGCTCGCCGAGGCTGCCTCGGCAGGCCGTCTCAAGCGGATCATCGCCAGCCGTAGCGCCGCTCTCGATGGCGTCTCGGCGATGATTTCTGGTGATTCCGTCAGCGAGGTCGCGCTCCTCGGCCACCAGGACTGCCACTGGTATCACGACCGTGCTCCTGCCGCCGGTCCAGGTGAACTTGTCCGCCGCATCGGCCAGGACCTTTACATCGCCCGCGATGAGATCCTGCGCGTCGCTGGTCGCGCCCTGACGGTCACCGGCCACGTCCTCATCCGCCGCGCGGGAGCCGAGTTCACGCCCCGGCAGTTGTTCCCCGAGTGAGGGGTCGAGCACCGAACCGCGGGTCCCGGCGTCACATCCGGCTGAAAGCCCAGCCGTCCTGGACGACGGTCAGTCCGTCATAGGGCTCGACGCCATGGAATGGGCGCGAGTCGCTGTCGAATACCATCGGCAGCCAGAGCCGGTCGCCCTCCCACATGGGAAGCTCGCCGTTGAGGAGGCGCGCGATCGGGATCCAGTGGAGGTCGCCCTCCGGGTTGGAAGCCATCGGCGTCCCCTCCCACCCCTCGACCAGGAACACGAACCCGAACCAGCCTTCCCGCCGGTCGCCAAAACCCGGCCAGGAGAGCGTGCCGCGCAACCGTAGCGACGTGACCTCGATCCCGGCTTCCTCGCGGATTTCCCGGACCATGCAGGCGGCGAGGTCTTCGCCCGGTTCCATCTTGCCGCCGAGGCCGTTGTACTTCCCGTAAGCGTGGTCCTGCGGACGGGCGTTGCGATGCACCATGAGCACCGAAAGGCCGTCCCCGGACAGCACATACCCCAGGGTCGCCAGGATCGGCGCATACATCAGGACATCACCGGCAAAGGAGTCAGCTTCCCTTGAACTGCGGTTCGCGCTTCTCCACGAATGCGCGCGGGCCCTCCCGGGCATCCTCGGTAGATTGGGCGATGAACATCGCCATCTGTGCCATGTCCAGGTGCTCATCGAACGGGATATTCGCGGAGCGGTACACCAGTTTTTTCGAAAGCTGCACTGCGACCCCAGGCCCGTTTGCGATCTTCTTCGCGTACTCCGTCACCCGCGGCATCAGCTCTTCCGGTTCGTAAACGGCGAGCGCGTAGCCGATCTCCAACGCTTCCTGTGCGGTGATCATCTTCCCGGTCCAGATCATGTCCAGCGCGCGTTGCGTCCCGACGACGCGGGGCAAGGAGTACGTGCCGCCGTCGCCCGGGATGAGGCCCATGCGCACATAGGTCATTCCCACCCGCGCCGTCGTGCTCATGAACCGGATGTCCGCCATCGTCGCCATGTCCATTCCCGCGCCCGCGGCGGCCCCGTTGATTGCCGCGATGTATGGCTTTTCCAGCTGGATGAGCGCACGAGGGATCGGGTGCACCCGGTCACGTAAGCTGTGCCACCGGTCGGCTACCGAAGCCTGCGTTCGCAAAACGCCACTGCCACCCGCTTCCGCTGCCACGTTCATCCCACTGCAGAACCCACGTCCCGCGCCCGTGATGATCACCGCCCCTACGCCGCAATCCTGGTCGGCGCGACCGATCGCGTCCGCCCATTCGGTCAGCATGTGGTCGTCAAATGCGTTCAGGCGCTCTGGCTTGTTCAGGGTAATCGTCGCCACACGGTCCGCGACATCGTAGAGAATGGCTTCGTAGGTCAACGGGTCCAACCCCCGGGAGAAGTGTCCGCGCATTCTAGCCGCGTTGGCGCGAACGCGGGGGCGTGCATCCTCAGGCTCGCCGGGCGGTCTCCTGAGCCATTGCCGCACGGACGCGCTGCAGGCTCGGCGTCGGAGTGGGGTCAACCCCTCGCAGCAGGGCCAGGTAGCACGACAGGTGGTCGCCCCACGCTGTCGCCTCGAACTGGTCCGCCAGCCGCGAGATTCCGCGAGTTGGCAGCCCCGCCATCGCACCACCCGCCGCGTCGAAGATCCCCGAAAGCAGCTCGAATCGCCGCTGGTTCCCCGCGGACGCTTTCGGAGACGTGAACGCGAGCCCCACGGGGTGGGCTACCTGGCCCGTCTCCAGTCCAACGACAAAGTTATGTGTCGCCTCCGGGACTTCTTCGAACACCGCGACTGCCTTGGCGTTCTCCGCGAACTGGTTCTTGGTCCTGCGCCCAACCGGGGCCAGGTGCTCCGCGGCCAGTACCACCAGGGGGTCGGCCTCAGCCAGCAACTCGGCCAGCTGCTTCGCAGGGTTCCGCTCCGCGGCGACTTTCGGGCCAACATGCCCACGGACGAGTTCCCGGTGAGCCTGCGCCACATCGGCGACATCCGGGTCGCATAGCGCGTTCAGGCCCAGCCGCTGGCCGATGCGCATTAGCGCCGCGAGCGTGTGCCCAAGGGCCGCCCGCGGTGGAGAAGCGTAGGCGATCCGGTGCCAGTGGATACCATCTGCTTCCGCTCGCCGCGCCAGTTCTCCTCCCGTGGAGATGGCCATGACCGACGCTCCGCGCATCCGCGCCTCGCGGTAGCACGACAGCGATTCCTCCGTGGCGCCCGAGTACGAGAGCGCTACAACGAGCGTCCGCGGTCCCGCGTGGGCGGGAAGCGAGTAACCCCGCACGACTTCGATCGGAATTGGGGCCTGTTTGTCCGAATGAGCGGCGAAGTAATCGCCAGCGGCCGCCGAGCCGCCCATCGCGGCGATCACGACGCTGTCATAGCTCGCCCCCGGCACGCCCAGCGAAAGCGATGCCAGCCATGCGCGCTCAAACTCCTCACCAAGCTTCTCGATGTGGCCGAACATGCCCGACGCATCGATCGCGTAGGCGCCGGGATCGTCCAGCCGTGTCATGCCAGTCCGGCAATCTGCCGGCCGGCATCGAGGACCGGACGCACGAGCGTGCTTGCAGTCACTTCGGTATAGATCCGCAACAGCGGTTCCGTCCCGGAGAGCCGGAAGAGGAGCCAGCCCTCGTCGATAAAGAATCGCCAGCCGTCTGTCCGGTCGGAGCTCCTTACCGGCCTCCCCGCGATTTCGCCCGGTCTCGCCGCATCAAGGTTCGCCTTGAACCGCTCATTCGAGCCCGGTTCCAGTTCGATGTCGATCCGTTCGTAGTAGTGCGGCCCCGTAATCTGGAAGACGCGTTCAAGCAACTCCGAAGGCGGCTTTCCCGTCGCCGCCGCGTAGTCCAGGAGGTACAACCCGGCGAGGATGCCATCGCGTTCCGGCAGGTGCCCCCGGAATCCGTAACCGCCGCTCTCCTCGCCGCCGATCAGCGCGTCCTTCTCCATCATCAGTGGCCCAATGTGCTTGAACCCGACCGGAGTCTCGTACAAGTCCACTCCGTAGTGCTTGGCAAGCAGCGCGACCATGTTCGTCGTCGTAACCGACTTTACGATGGGCCCGCGCAGTCCCCGCTCGCCGAGCATGTAGTTCACAAGCAGGGCGAACGCACGCAGTTGGTCGACGTAGTTCCCCTTCTCATCCACCAGCCCGACCCGGTCGGCATCCCCATCGTTCGCGATGCCGATGTCGTACCGCCGGCTCGCCATCAGGTGCATGAACTCGCCCAGGTTCGACTCGATCGGTTCAGGGGCGCGGATACCAGGGAACGCCGGGTTCCGCTCGCTGTGGATTTCCGTGACGGTGCTCTTTCCGCCCGCGAGGAGTTCTTCGAATAAGCCCGCCCCCGAACCGTACATCGGGTCGACTGCCACCCGCAGTCCGGCGGCTTTGATTCGCTGAATGTCGACCTTCTCTCCCAGGGTCGCGAGATACCCGGGTAACGGGTCGAATCGCTCGATGCTCTCAGCCGTCGACGGCGCGAGCTTCACGGCCCCAGGAGTCGCAAGTATCGCGGGAACGCGCCGCTCAATTTCGGCGACGAACTCTGGACTGGCACTACCGCCGTAGTGCGGCTTCACCTTGATACCGTTCCATCGGAAAGGGTTATGCGAACTGGTAACGACGATGCCGCCGCACGCCTGCGTCTCAATAATCCGGTAGCTCAGTGCCGGTGTCGGCGCTGGCCGGTTGGCGAGTTGCACTCGAAAGCCGTTGCCTGCCAACACCCGGGCGACGGACAGGGCGAATTCATCGGAAAGGAACCTCGTGTCATAACCGACCACCATTGGCTGTCCCTTGCCATAGGTCGCAGCGAAGTGGTCGGCTGCCGCCTGCGCACATGCCATCACGTTCTCGAACGTGAAGGTCTCCGCAATGATCGCCCGCCAGCCGTCGGTGCCGAAGTGGACAGGGTTCTCAGTCATCGGCCTCAATCATACCGGCCGCCCGCTTCGATGCTCGTCCCCGGCGGGAGCACCACGCCCGCCCCGATTTGCGCCCCCCTCCCCGCGACCACCCCCTGCAAGACTGCTCCGGTCCCAACGAACACGTTGTCCGCGAGGATGGAGTCGATCACCTGTGCGCCCGCTGAGACGGTCACGTTCTCCCACAGGATGGAGTTCTGGACTGTCGTTCCCATCTGGAGCTGGGAACTCATCCCGATTGCCGACCCGGAGAGACTGCCCGTCGCCGAGAGCTTCACGCCGGGAGCAATCTCGTTCCGAGTGCCGAGCAGTTCTTTCGAGACCTGCAAGTAGCGGGCCGGCGTGCCGAGGTCGGCCCACGTTCCGGAAAATTGGTGGCCAAGCACCGTCCTTCGCCGAGCGACCAGCGATGGGAACAGCGTCTCCTCAACTCGGACTGCCCCGCTGGGGATCTCATCCACCAGTCCCGGTTCGAAAATCCAGACGCCCGCGTTAACCAGGTTGCTTGGTGCAGTCCCCGGTGGAGGTTTCTCCACGAATCCAGTGATGAGCCCCGTGCCATCGGTCACGGCAACGCCGAACTGGGAGGGGTCCGGCAGCGCTTTCAGCGCCATCGTGAGGTCCGCCTCCCGCTCGATGTGCGCTGCCAGGGCCGGGGCGAAATCGAAGTCCACGTATACGTCGCCGTTCAGGACCGCGAACCGGCCGGCGATCCCGGCAGTCTTCACCGCGTTTCGAATGGCTCCGCCGCTCTCCAGCCGTTCGCGCTCCAATATCGGGATGATCTCGAGGCGGCCTCTCTGCCCGGCGGGGTAGGCGGTTGCGAGGTCTTCGTTCGCCTGCCCAAGCGCGAGCACCACGCGGTCAAATCCCGAACGCTCAAGCCACTCGAACAGGTACTCGATGGCTGGCCGGTTCAGTAGCGGCACCAGGCTCTTGTGGCGGTGACTCGTCAATGGCCGAAGCCGGGTGCCCTGGCCACCGACAAGCAGAATCGCATCCACCAGGCGAGCTCTACCGGCCCGCGGTTTTCCGCAGGTCGGCCGCCCGCGACGTGTCTTCCCATGGCAGGTCCAGGTCGATCCTCCCGAAGTGTCCGTAGGCGGCAGTTTGCCGGTAGATTGGGCGCCGCAGGTCCAACTCCTGGATGATCGCTCCAGGGCGCAGGTCGAAGTGCTTTCGCACCGCTCGCAGGATTGCGGAGTCGTCCACCACACCCGTGCCGAACGTCTCGATCCCGATGCTGGTCGGCTGCGCCACCCCGATCGCGTACGAAAGCATGAACTCGCAGCGTGTCGCCAACCCGGCCGCCACGATGTTCTTCGCTACCCAACGCGCGGCATATGCGCCCGAACGGTCGACCTTGGTCGGGTCCTTTCCGCTGAACGCCCCGCCGCCATGGCGCCCCACCCCGCCATAGGTGTCGACGATGATCTTCCGGCCCGTCAGGCCGGCGTCGCCACGCGGCCCCCCGATCACGAACCGCCCCGTCGGGTTCACGTGGATCTTCGTCTCAGCGTCCATCAGCTTCCCGGCGACCGGACGGATCACCTCCTTGACGATCTGCGTCTGGATCGTCTCGAGGTCGATGTCGTCCCGGTGCTGGGTCGAGATCACGACGGTGTCGACGCGGATAGGATTCCACTTCTCGTCGTACTCAACGGTCACCTGGGACTTGCCGTCCGGCCACAGCCACGTCAGTTTCCCGCTCTTGCGTACCTCGGCGAGGTGTTTGGTCAGTTTGTGCGCCAGCGAGATCGTCAGCGGCATGTATTCCGGCGTCTCAGTACAGGCGAAGCCCATCATCATGCCCTGGTCACCCGCACCGTTCTCGATTTCTTCGCCGCGGCTCACACCCATTGCGATGTCGGGTGATTGTTCGCTGATCGCGACCATCACTCCGCACGTGTGACCGTCGAATCCCTTCTCCGAAGAGTCGTACCCGATGTCGAGCACCGCCTGCCGGACGATCTTGGAGATGTCGGCATACCCCTTCGTCGTGATCTCGCCCATCACCAGCACGAGTCCGTTTGTCGTGGCTGTCTCACAGGCCACGCGGGACATCCTGTCCTGTGCCAGGAGCGTATCGAGCACGGAATCCGAGATCTGGTCACACATCTTGTCGGGGTGGCCCTCGGTCACCGACTCCGAGGTCAGGAGCTTCCGTTCAGTCATCGCAGCCCATCCGTCGCGTAGAAATGGTTAGGGGATACACCCTCGCGTTCCGGTAAGGGGTTTCCGTTCGCTCCCGAATGGGTGCGCCCCTCATCGTGAGGGGCGAGTCCTTCCCGTAGGACCCGCCTTTTGTTGCCCTTCCACGGAAGGACCGCGTCGTCTTGGCACCTTGGAGGCTTACCAGGTTGCCGGGCGCCGGTCGCCCTCTTAACGCACCCGCGATCGTAGCAGATACCCGGCGATTGCCGGTAGCACTATCGTTTCTTGCCTGAACGGTGCCCTGGTCTTCACCCTTCCGGCCGTAGGATGGAAACCGGCCTCCCGACAAGCTGGGCCAGCGACATCGAAGACTTCTATAGCCCGATGGACGCGAGTAGGGCCACTTGTGACGATTATCACATTTTGCCGACAGCCCGGAGTCGACCCTTGTTCTACAATCAAAAGTAAAGAGCCGGGCAAGGAGCCTGGCCGATTGACCCACCAAGGAGGGGGAAATGTTCACGAAAATCAGGTCTTACAAATGGGTCCTGCTTGCCCCGGCGGCAGCATTCTCTTTGGCGTTCGCTGGCTGTGCCGGGGATGACGACGATGCCGATTCCGGCGACGGTGGCATCTCCGTCGCGACCATCGGCGGCGGCAGTGGCGACACCAGCCCCACCAAGCCCAGTGGCGGCGGCGATGCGCCGGCCAGCGAAACCATCACCGTCGTGATGACCGATAACAAGTTCACCCCCAGCGCGATCAAGGTGCCCGTCGGCAAGAAGATCACCTTCATCGCCAAGAACGAAGGTGCGGCCGTCCACGACATGAAGATCCTGTCCAAGGCCACCGAAGGCAAGGACTTCATGAGTGACGCCCTGGTGAACCCGGAAACGGAAAGCAAGTTCACCGCCACCTTCAACAAGAAGGGTACCGTCAAGTTCCAGTGCGACTACCACCTGCCGGACATGGTCGGCACGATCGAAGTCCAGTAAAGGCCCCATTCCCGGCGCCCGGGCCATCGAGGCCGGGTGCCGGGTGAGTCAAGAACGCCGGCCGTGCCGGCACATGGAGAGGGAGTATCCGAATGCCTATCACACGAAGGGAACTGATCACCGGAGCGGCTGCGGGCGCGGGTGGCCTCGTCATCGGCGGCGTCACCGGCAGCCTCATCGGCGGCGGTGACGATGGCGGCGGCGGTGGCGGGGAAACCAGCCTCAGCGGCCAGGCCGCGAAGGTCGCCGAAGAGCGCAAGCTCAGCCCGGACGACGTAACCCGCGCCGTCAAGACGTTCATCCCACCGGGCGGCGAAGCCAAGGATGAGTTCTTCCTGATCTGCTCAGGTGGTCACTCGGGTCAGGTCATCGTCATGGGCGTGCCTTCCATGCGCACCCTCAAGGTCATCGGTGTGTTCGCGCCAGAGCCCTGGCAGGGTCACGCCACCGGCGCTGCCCACTCGAACGAGATCATCTCCAAGGGCACCGACGCCAAGTCCAAGCCAACTTCGGCGGCCGGTGGAAACCTCACCTGGGGCGACACCCACCACCCGGCCCTCAGCGAGACCAAGGGCGAGTACGACGGCCGCTGGGCGTACATCAACGACCGCGCCAACGGCCGCATCGCGATGATCGACCTCCGCGACTTCAAGGTGAAGCAGATCGTCGATGTCCCGAACCTCGATAGCTCGCACGGCGGCGTCTTCTGCACCCCCAACTCCGAGTACGTCCACATCTCGACCATGTCGCCGACGCTCCTCGACCCCACGAAGGCCGAAACGGCGCTCGCGAACTTCAAGGACGCTTTCCGCGGCTTCTCAACCTTCCTCAAGGTCGATGAGAAGACCGGGCGCATGGATCTCGCCAAGAGCTTCCAGATCGAGTTGCCTCCTTACACCCAGGACCTCGCCGATTCCGGCAAGCTCGTCAGCGATGGTTGGGTGTTCATCAACTCCTACAACTCCGAGATGGCCTTCGGCGGCAATAACGAGGGCGGAAAGCCGCTCGAAGTCGGCGCCTCCGCCAACGACTTCGACATGATGCACATCATCAACTGGAAAAAGGCCGAACAGGTCGTCGCGAGCAAGGCGAAGACGATTAACGGCATGCGCGTCATCCCGATGGATGTCGCGGTTTCCGAAGGCATCCTCCACCTGGCGCCGGAACCGAAGAGCCCTCACGGTGTCGACGTTGCCCCCAACGGCAACTACATCTCCGTCGGCGGTAAGCTCGACCCGCACGTCACCATCTACTCCATGGAGAAGATCAAGGCCGCGATCGAAAAGAAGGACTACGAGAAGGTCGACCAGTTCGGCGTCCCAGTCCTGAAGCTCGACTCCGTCGTCGCCGGCCGGGTCGAAGTCGGCCTGGGGCCGTTGCACACCCAGTACGACGCCGAGGGACATGGCTACATCAGCCTCTTCCTCGATAGCGCCGTCGCGAAGTTCTCCCTCGGCGAGCCCTACTTCTCCGGAGACAAGGCGTTCCAGCTCGTTGACAAGCTGCCCGTCCACTACAACATCGGCCACCTGTGCACGATGGAAGGTGACACGGTCTCGCCCAAAGGCAAGTACCTCATCGCCCTCAACAAGTGGTCTATCGACCGGTTCCCGGTCGTCGGCACGCTCAAGCCCCAGAACTTCCAGCTCGTAGACCTCACCGGCGAGAAAATGGAAATCCTGTCCGAGACCTCTATCGGCCTCGGTGAGCCGCACTATGTGCAGGCAATCGCCGTCGACAAGGTCAAGGCCTGGGAGGTCTACCCGCTCGGTACCAACCCCGGCACGATGGAGAAGGATCCCAACTCCATCGATACCGGCGGCGAGAAGTACCAGCGCAACGGCACCACCGTCGAAGCTTGGGTCAGCGTGAAGCGAAGCCAGTTCAAGCCCGACATCATCCGGGCCAAGAAGGGCGACAAGGTCATCCTTCACCTCACCAACGTCGAAAAGACGCCGGACGCCACCCACGGGTTCTCGATCCCGCGGTACAACATCAACGTCAGCCTCGACCCGGGTGAGTACTCGAAGGTCGAATTCACCGCCGATGCACAGGGGACGTTCGCGTTCTACTGCACCGAGTTCTGCTCGGCACTCCACCTCGAAATGCAGGGGTGGCTGGTCGTCGGCTAGGGCCGCATCCACAGCGGGGCGGCGGTGGGCTCAACCCTCGCCGCCCCGTCCATTCGTCGAAGGGGGCACGACGATGATGACGAGAAGGAAGTTCCTGACACTCTCGGCCGGATCCGCAGCCGTGGTTGTCGCCGGCGGGGGCAGTTATCTCCTGCTCCCGGGCTCGGAGCCACTGACCGGGGATCCCAGGGTGAAGTACGGCGAAGACTCGTGCACCCACTGCACGATGGTCATTTCAGATGACCGCTTCGCCGCAGCCTGGCGCGAGGGGACCAAACGCGAACGCTACTTCGACGATGTCGGGTGCATGGTGGCCTCCTTCAAAGCGAAGCCGCCGGCCGAAACCCCGGTCTTCTTCGTCCGGGCCTTCGCCGCCGACGCCTGGCTCAACGCCGAGACTGCCGCCTACATGGTGGCTCCCGGCATCAAGAGCCCAATGTCCTATGACATCGCCGCCTTCGCCTCCAACGCGGAGGCGACCACCAACTCCCACACTCGGGATGGTCAGCCTCAGACCTGGGAGGGGCTGCTCGCCAGCCTGAAGGATCGAGGCTAAGTCGTGGCTCAAAGCATCATCACCGAGGAGGCCGGGCGCTCCGCCGCCTCTCCGCTCAGTTCGATCACGGCACGCTTCGACACCTGGTCGCTCTGCGCCATCGCTGCGGCCGTCCTTTTCGTCGCTGCCGCGTTCATGCCCCTCTGGCACATGGCGCTGGTCGCTCCTCAGTACCCCGGCAACCTCTACCTGACGGCCTATGGGACGACCATGAAGGGCGACCTCCAGGAAATCAATTCGCTGAATCACTACGCAGGCGTGAAAGAGATTCACCCCGATGACGTGCTCGAACTGAAGCTCTTCCCCTTCCTCCTCGCCGGGACGGTCGGCCTCATGGTCGCCGCGGCGCTGGTCAAGCGCCGGATAGTCCGTCTCGCCGCAATGCTGGTCGCCTGGGGCTTCATCATCGGGTTCCTCGTCGACATCCAGTACTGGCTCTACAACTACGGCCACGACCTGAACGAAGAGGCGCCGCTCTACCCCGGGCCCTTCACTCCTCACGTACTGGGCAGTACCAAGGTCGTGAATTTCCACAGCGAGTGCATGGTTGACTGGGGCTGGTGGGTGATGCTCGCCGGCGCCGTCCTGATAACCTTCGGCAGCCCCGCTATTCGCTTCCTCCGCGACAGCTGGTCGAACACCGGGACCGCGAAGGCGGTCACCACCGCGATCGTGGCCCTGGTCGTGGTTGGGGCCGCATTCTCCGGCCGGCCGGGCGGTGTCACAGCGGCAAACGCCGCCGGCGACCTCCAGGCCATGATCGACGCTGCTCCCGCCGGTTCCACACTGACTGTCCCCGCGGGCGTCTATCCCGGTGGCGTCCTTATCGACAAACCCCTCACCATCGAAGGCGTCGGGTGGCCGGTCATCGACGGGCAGCGCACCGGCAACGTCGTGAAGGTCACCGCGGAGGGAGTCACCCTCCGCGGTCTTGTTATCCAGGGGTCGGGTCGTGAAGTCTCCGATGAGCCCTCCGGCATCCTCGTCCGCGCCAGCGGGTCACGCATCGAAGGCAACCGCGTCCGCGACGTCCTCTACGGCAT
This sequence comes from Candidatus Amarobacter glycogenicus, assembly GCA_016719395.1. GTDB lineage: Bacteria > Chloroflexota > Dehalococcoidia > Tepidiformales > Tepidiformaceae > Amarobacter > Amarobacter glycogenicus. The sequence continues at coordinate 120,639 of JADJZF010000005.1, forward strand.
CACCCTCCACGAAAGTGACAACCATGTCGTCCGCGGCAATACCGTCGAAAGCATCCGCGAATTCCTGCCTGAACGCCGCGGCCATGCGCTCTATCTCTACTACACCAAGAACAACGTCCTGGAAGACAACGTCATCTCCCACGCCAAGGACGGCATCTACATCAACTTCTCAGACCACAACGACATCTTCCGAAACAGAGTGACCGAGCTCCGCTACGGCATTCACTTCATGTATGCCAACAATGCCCGGATCGTCGACAACGTCTTCCGTGACAACCTGACCGGCGGCTCCCTGATGTATTCGAACGACCTCTATTTCGAAGACAACGAGTTCTCGCGGAGCCAGTCGAAGGCCTCGGGTTACGGGCTCCTCTTTAAGGATGTCGACAACGTCGAGATGCTCCACAACTCGTTCCACCACAACCGGATCGGCCTGACCTTCGAAGGGGCGCCGTTCACCCCCGGCGCCTATGTTCGCCTCCGCGATAACCTCATCGGTTTCAACCAGCTCGCGATCGCCATGTCGACCACCGTCGGCGCCCAGTTCGGCGGAAACACCTTCGTTGGCAACTTGCGCCAGGCCGATACCACCGGCGGCAGCATCGAGCATCACAACTCCTGGCAGATCGACGGCCGCGGCAACTACTGGGACGACTACCGCGGCTACGACGCGGACGGCGACGGCATGGGAGACATCGAGTACCGGTACCGGCCGGCCTATGGCGAACTGGTGCAACGAAACGAAGCCCTCACAGCGTTCGCCAACACTCCCGCCCAGCTGGCCATCGATCTCGCTGCGCGCTGGTTCCCGGTCTATCGCAATGCTCCAGCCGTCATCGATACCAGTCCGCTCATGCAGCCGACCCGCCACCTCCGCGAGTCCTCCGAGGACGCCGGTCGCTGGGCGACCACCTCGGCCTTCGCTATCCTCATTGTTGCCGCTGTCGCCGTCCTCGGCGTGTCAGGGCGAACCTGGAAGAAATGGTGACTTTCTGATGCTTCGGATTGAGGGTGTCTCGCGCCGCTACGGGAACACCACCGTCCTGGACTCGGTCTCCCTGGCACTCGATGCCGGCAGCGTGACCGCAGTCGTCGGAGAAAACGGCGCCGGTAAGACAACGCTCATCAAGCGCGTGGTTGGCTTGATCAAGTTCGAGGGCACCATCACCGTGGGCGGTGTCGATGTCGCCCGCAAGGGGAAGGACACGCGCCGGATGATCGGCTACCTTCCCCAGATCCCCGCCTTTCACGGTGACCTGAGCGTCCGTGAGACAGCGCTGCTCTACGCCGCGCTCAAGCGCGTGGAAGGCCCCGCAGCCCACAAACGCATCGAGCAGGTCGGCCTCGGAGACCACGTCGACAAGAAGGTCGCCGCCCTCTCCGGCGGCATGCGCCAGCGGCTCGGTCTCGCCATCGCTCTCCTCGCCGATCCCCCCCTGCTCATCCTGGATGAGCCTGCCGCCAGCCTCGACACCAGAGCCCGGCTGGAACTTCGGGAACTTGTGAAAGACCAGCGCGGCGCCGGCAAGGCCATCCTTCTCTCCACCCACTGGATCGAGGACGTCCCGTATATCGCCGACCACGCCCTCGTCCTTGACCACGGCAAAGCCGCTTTCCAGGGACCGGCACTCGCCCTTGCCGCGTCCGGCGTTACCGGCAGCCGGCTGTTCCTCCGGCTCAACGGCAGCAGCCCCGATGCCATCCATGTCCTCGAATCCACTTCCGTCGCGAGCGATATCACCCGCTCCGGAGACTGGATCATCCTCACCTGCGTCGCGGCCGACAAGGCGCGCGTTGTCGAAGCTCTCGTCCGCGCCGGGGTCCACATCCTCGACTTTCGCGTCGAAGAAGCCTCGATCGATGCCTCGGCCCTCAAGGTCCACGCCGCCGATGGAGCACGCCAGTGAACGCCATCGTCATCGTCGCCAGGAAGGAACTGCGCGATGCCATCCGCAGCCGCTGGCTCATCGCATTTGCCATTACCTTCGCCGCCCTTGCGCTCGTCATCTCCCGCGTCCAGTCCGATTCTGGCGGCCTCGGCGAGCAGGGTTTCAACCGCACTACAGCCGGCCTGATAAACCTCTGCCTGCTTCTCGTACCGCTTCTCTCGCTCATCCTCGGCGCGGGCGCCATTTCTGGAGAGCGCGAACGCGGGACCCTCGCGACGCTCCTCTCCCAGCCCATCACCTCCACCGAACTCCTGCTCGGGAAGTACCTTGGCCTGACTGTCGCCGTCTGGGGCGCGCTCGCCGCCGGCTTTGGCGGCGCCGGGCTCCTTGTTTCGCTCGTCGAACCATTCACCGATATCGGCCACTACCTCTTCTTCGTCGTCCTCTCCGCCGCTCTGGCCTGCGCCATGCTTAGCGCCGGCCTGTTCGTTTCGGTGCTTTCAGACAACCGTGCGAAGGCGCTGGGCGCGGCCATCCTCCTCTGGTTCTTTCTCGTCCTGGCTTACGACCTCGGTGCGATCGCCCTCGCGCTCGCCGTCGCCTCCTCTGGCCGAGCCCTCACCGCTGTGGCGGTCCTGAACCCGGTCGAAGCCATCCGCATCATCGCCGTAATGAGCCTGGAACCGGACCTCGAAATCCTCGGCCCGCTCGGCGCCTACCTCACCGAACGGCTTGGCACGGCGAAGGCAGCCACCCTCCTCGGCGGCGCCGTCGCCGCATGGACGGTTGCCCCGCTCGCCGCCGCTGCCTACTTCCTCCGCAACCAGGACGCCTGAACAGTTACTCGTTTCGGCCAGTAACCGAACTCGCGGTAGTGGCGGTCGACGGAGGCCGCCTTTGGCCCGCTGACGGCGGGGTCGCGTGAAACAGTCCATTCAAAGCCATGACGGCCATAGTCAGGGGCCGGCCGCTGAACGCCGCCGAGCGGGTTTCTAAGGAGCGTCGAGTGTCACGCTCCAGGGGCCGTTGAGCACTCGCGACGGCGGGCCCAAAACCACGGTCATACGCGCTACGTCGATATCATCCTGAAGCCAGAAGGCCACCCTGGTCTGGCCTTCCCCGATGTTGCCCTTCCAATCCTTGCTGTAGTTGATCACGGCGTGGATCCGAAACAGTTGGCGCCCGTGAGCATCGTAAAGGGCCGGGGTCGTGGTCTTGGGATCTGCCAGGATAGTGGTTTCCGTCACAATTGGATCCGTTGGATGCCAGTTTCCCCGAAGTGTGAACTCGAGCACATCCACTCGGCCCGAGGGCCGTGGGTCGCTCGACCGACCAATGCTCATGCCAAGGTCTTCCTCGTGACTGTTCACTGCCAACACCAGTCCGCTCGGCCCGGAGATCACTTGGCTCGCCGTCAACGCGACATCTGTCCCCTTCGCCGCATCGTCGAGGGCGTCGCCAACCGCGAGCACCATCGCATCCGGTGGCTCCCCGGGGTAGCGAACGGGCCGAGAAAGACGGTAACCGGCCTTCCGAAGGCTGTTCCTGGAAACGCCACCCCCACGGTTGAGGGTCCGGTTCGGCTGCCGAGTGATAGCAAGGTCTTGCCGTCCACGGTGATCGTGGGAGCGCGAGCTCGCGGAGTGTCAACGGCGGGTCATATTCGATGATCGTACGGCTGGTTGAACGCCGGCCGGTCAAAGTCACCTTCTCCCCTCAACGTCCACAGTCCCTACTTGGAGTTCCTCAACCCGCATCACGTCACCGAACTCGGTTTCAGAGGGGCCAACCAGCGGCAGCGTCCAACGTCCCGCGACTCTGTCGCGACCTTCGTGGACCCTCACCTCGCCGAACTCCACGACGACAGACCCCGGGTGTATCACCGGCGGCAACTCCACGATGAAGGAACCGTCATCGAATCGCTGAAAGCCTTGCGGAGGAATGGGACGGAAACCATCACCGGTGAAAGCGCCGTCTGGAACGACTAAGTCGATGAGATTTCCGGCTTCGTCCGTCGCGCGGAAGTTGAGGACGGTTTCAGTCCCTGAGAAAGTGGCGGAAAGGGCCTTAAGCGTGATTCCGCTGGCGGTTGATTCGGAGGACTGTGCAATGAGAACTCCCCCAGGGGTCTCCGGCTCAGCACCGGAATACCAGAGCCTCGTCGCAACGCCCGTTGCCGCTCCCGCCGAGACAAACATCGCGGCGGCCGCAATCGTCAAACCAAGCTTGGCGTCTATTTTCCGCATGCTGATCCGTCCTTCGCGACCGCTTTAGCGGTACGATGCAGAAACTCAAGAGCCTGAGCCATACAGGCTCGAAGTATGGGTAGGAATTTCCCGCCCGACTTGCTCCACTCCCGCAAGCTAATTCCATGTGCCGGGCATTGCAAGTACGCCCCTGCAAAATCCGTGGCGAACTCGAAACTGGCGTCTCAGACCCGGCACTTCGCACCGGACGTTCCCATGTCGTACTCTCTAATAACTGCGGTTCACGCCGGAGGGAAATCGGCCGACCAGCCAACCCTCTTCGCCTTCAGCCCGCGGACCTGGCCCACGGCCAACCGCGAGCAGCCACGACCGAATGGCGTGGCGGGCGCCGGATACCCCTTACCGGGGGCAACGCCGGAAACCATGGCTGCCGCGGAAGGACCCCGGTTCATGACGCGCATGACTGGCGCTCAGATGGTGCTGGATAGCCTCCAGCGCGAAGGAGTCGACACGATCTTCGGGTACCCCGGAGGCGTCGTGCTCCCCCTCTACGACACCCTCCCCCAGTTCCCCGGCATCCGCCACATCCTCGTGAGGCACGAACAGGCGGCGGCGCACATGGCAGATGGCTACGCCCGCGCCAGTGGCCGCATGGGGACATGCCTCGGGACCAGCGGCCCCGGCGCGACGAACCTCGTCACCGGCATCTGCACGTCGTGGATGGATAGCACCCCCGTCTTCGCCCTCACCGGCAACGTCGCCCGTTCCCTCCTGGGCAAGGACGGTTTCCAGGAAGCCGACATCACCGGCATCACCCATTCCATCACCAAGCACAACTACCTGGTGATGCGCCCGGAAGAGATCCCGCTCTCCATCCGCGAGGCGGCCCACATCTGCCGGACCGGCCGCCCGGGACCCGTCCTCGTCGATATCCCGAAGGATGTCTTCCAGGAAACCGCCGAGTACGACTGGCCCGAACAGATCAACCTTCGCGGCTACAAGCCCACCGTGGAGGGCCATTCCGGCATGATCCGCCGCGCAGCCGAACTCATCGACCAAGCGGAACGCCCCATCATCATCGCCGGGCATGGAGTCATCTGGAGCGATGCCCAGGCCGCACTCCTCGAACTCGCGGAGCGAGCCGGCATCCCCGTCATCACCACCTTCCTCGGCATCGGCGCCTTCCCCGAATCTCACCCCCTCAGCTACGGCTGGCTCGGTATGCACGGGATGTTCTACGCGAACCAGGCCGCCGATAAGGCCGACCTGATCATCGGCGTCGGCATGCGCTTCGATGACCGCGCGATGGGCCGGTTCAGCGCCTTCAACCCCGGCGTCAAGATCGTCCACATCGATATCGACCCCGCCGAAATCGGCAAGAATTTCCCCGTCGCGGTGCCGATCGTTGGTAGCGCCGCCAATGTCCTCCCCAGGCTGGCCGAACAGGTCAAAGAGGCGAAACACCAGCCCTGGATTCGCTGGATCGACCAGTGCCGGGAAGAACACCCCAGCCTCCACATCCGCGAAAGCCGCCGCATGCTCCCCCAATTCGTCGTGCGCACGCTCTACGAAGAGACAAACGGCGACGCGAACATCGTCACTGGTGTCGGCCAGCACCAGATGTGGGCCGGCCAGCACATTTCTACAAGCGCCCTCGCCAGCTCATCAGTTCCGGCGGGCTCGGGACGATGGGGTTCGAACTCCCAGGCGCCATCGGCGCGCAGGTCGCTTGCCCCGATGCCGAGACATGGGCCATCTGCGGAGACGGCGGCTTCCAGATGACGCTCCAGGAAATGGCTGTCCTCGTCGATGAGGGGCTCCCCGTGAAGATCGCCATTTTCAACAATGGCTACCTCGGAATGGTCCGCCAGTGGCAGCAGCTCTTCTACGACAAGAACCTGGTCTCCGTGGCCATGACCCAGCCGGACTTCGTGAAGCTCGCCGATGCCTATGGCATCCGTGGCATCCGTGTCGAAACGAAAGCCGAAGTCGCCAGCGCCATCCGCGAAGCCCGCGCCCACAAAGGCCCCATCCTTCTCGACTTCCAGATCGACCAGGAAGAGAACGTCTGGCCCATGGTCCCTGCCGGCGCAGCCCTCTCCGAAACCATCGAGGCCCCGGCCGAGGAGCTCGCACGATGAACCCCGCAGTCAACGCCACAGTCAAGAACCGTGCCGGCCACCACACCGTGGTCGCCATCGTCGAAGACAAGCCGGGCGTCCTCATGCGCGTCTCGAGCCTCTTCCGCCGCCGCGGCTTCAACATCGAATCACTCACGGTCGGCCACAGCGAAGCAGAGGGACTCAGCCGAATGACCATCGTCGTCGATGGCACCAGCGCGCCCATCGAACAGGTCGAGAAGCAACTCTACAAACTCATCGACGTCGTCAAGGTCACCGATCTCAGCAACGAGGACATGGTCGCGCGCGAGCTCGCCATGATTAAGGTGCGCTGCAACAACCTGAACCGCCACGAGTTGCTCGACATCGCCAACGTCTTCCGCGCCGACGTGGTCGACATCGCGACCAACTCGATCATCCTCCAGGTGGTCGGCGACGAGGACAAGATCGACGGCCTCGTCAAGATGTGCGAGCCCTACGGCATCCGCGAGCTCTCGCGCACCGGTCGCATCGCCATGGTCCGCGGCGCCAAGACCACCACCGTCCACGACCCGGAACCGGAGCGCATCCGCCAATTCCATGCCAGCCAGGGCCGGCGGGTGGAGGGAGAGCTGCCCTTCTCCAGCGACTGAGGCGATCGCGGTGTTCCCCGGCCGTCAGTCCGGGGAACACCACCGAGCAGTCGGAACCGCTCCAGGTTGGCTCCCGGGAGGGAGCGTCCTGGGACCGGTTGCACGGTGCCGGGCCTATGCGAGCGGATTCCCCTCGCCTTCGATCCCGTGCTTTGCCCGCTGCTGCGCCTGCAGCCCCCCAATCGTCTCGGCACTCCGGTTGTAGATGTCCGGCACGTCCCAGCCGTTGATCCCTGCGTAGGTGTCGATCTGGCTGCGATGGTGGATGTCGTGCTCCATCATCATGAGCAGCACCCGCCAGCCCGGCAGCGTCGCGTCGGTGTCGATCATCTCCACCCGCCGATCGAGCCACTCATCCGGGGTGCCCGAAATCTTCGTCCGGAACTCCCGAAAGCTCACTTCAAGCGCCGGCACCCACTTCTCCTAGCGGAGACATTGGGAGGACGCGGACTGATCCAGCCTTCCCCGGAGTAAGCGCTTGCGAAGTACAACCGCGAGCCGCACATGTGCCCGACAAGCTGGTTGATGCTCCACGACTTTTCTCCCTCGCCGGTCGCCGGCGTCCATCCTTCAGCTTCCGGCGGCAGCGCGGCGATGTCGCGCATAGCGCGGCGGTTCACCCCTTCAAAGTACCGCAGGAACGCTTCCACGCTTCGAAACATCGCTCGCCTCCCCGTGCTTGTACCGGCACGTGCCGGGCCATACGCTACGCTCGGCGCCCCGGACCTGCACCATGCTGAAAATTGAACTCTCCTACCGCGGAATGGTCGCTGCCGGGATGGCTCTCCTTACCCTCTGGGCGCTCGTCAACCTCTTCTCCGTCTTCCTCCTCGTCGTCACTGCCTTCATCTTCATGGCCGCCCTTCTCCCCTACGTCGAGTGGCTCTGCCGGCACGGGTTCAACCGCATCGTCGCCGTTCTCCTCATCCTCCTCGGTGTCCTCGTTACCCTCGGGACGGTCATCGCGATTGTTGCCCCGGCGATGTTCGACGAGTTCCGCGACCTTCGTTCGAACCTGCCGGAATACGCCGAGGACTTCGAGGACTTCATGTCTGATCTCGGCTTCGAAACCGACCGCTGGGATCTGCCCGAACGCGCCGAGTCCATCGAGTGGAGCAAGCTCATCAGTGGCAGCCAGGCCGTGAACTTCGGCCAGCGTGCAGTCTTCGGCATCTTCTCCGGCCTTACCGTTGCCGTCCTCACCGCCTACCTCCTTGTCGATGCAGGGCGGCTTCGGACCTTCGTCTTTCGCTTCATCCCGCGAGGACGAGAACCCGATGCCCAGCACTTCATGAACGCCCTCAGCCGGGTCGTCGGTGGCTACGTCCGCGGCCAGCTCATCACCTCGTTGATCATCGGCCTCTACACCACCGCCGTGCTCCTCATCGTCGGTGTACCCAACGCCGTCGCTTTCGGCGTCCTCGCGGCCTTCGCCGACATCATCCCCCTGGTCGGCGCCTTTATCGCCATCGTGCCCGCCGTCGTCGCGGCCTTCCAGGAGTCGCCGACCCAGGCGGTCATCGTCCTCGCAGCCCTCCTCTTCTACCAGCAGTTCGAGGATCGCTACCTGGTTCCGCGAATCTACGGACAAACGTTGAACCTTCCCGCCCTCGTCGTACTCGTTGCCGTCCTCATCGGCGGTGAACTGATGGGCATTGCCGGAGTGGTCCTTGCGCTGCCCACAGCGGCCGCGATCCGGGTCGTCCTCGACTACTACCTCGACCGTCGCGAAGGCGGCACCGGCATCCCGGAATCCCTCCGGGACGGCGAAGTCCTCGCCCCCGATAAGTCGCCGGCCGGCTGATTCCGCCGGCGCGCTTCACCGTCCTGTACCCTTACGCCCCCCGCGATAGACTGGCGCATAGCCTATGAGCGCAAGCGCGACCACCATGCAGAATGCCGATCGCGGCCGCAGGCCCCTTTCCGTCTCCACTACGCCTCTTTCGAATCACGCGTTGCCGCGGGTGCGCTTGATGTCCTGGTGATGTTCATCATCGCCGCTCTGCTCGTGACCGCCGGGTCGGTCATTGTGCTCATCTCGTCTGATTTCGAAAAAGTCGAACCCTCGGGCACCGCCCTCGCCGCCTTCTGGGTCTGCATTGCCTGCATCGCCCCTGCGCTGCTTCTCTACTTTTTCATCGGGTTTGCGTGGAAGGGCCAGACCATTGGAGCTTCGGTCATGCAGGTCATGGTCATTCGGTCCGATGGTCGCCCACTTGGTGTCCTCGGGGCTGTCGCCCGCGTCGTCGGCCTCCTCGTCTACGTCTTGATCGCCGCCGCCGGCGTCATCGTCGCCTATGCCTTCCGCGATACCTCGGCGATCGCGGCCGCCGCCATCGGCGGCTCTCTGGTTATCGCCGCCTTCGGGTTCATCTGGGCCGCCTTCGACCGCCATCGCCGGACACTCCACGACCGCATTGCCGGCACCATCGTCGTCCGGCTCGTTTAGGCACCGACCACATGCACTCAGCGCCCGAATCCTCCGACGTCTCCGTCCGAGACCGCGTCTACGGCGAGGCCACTCGCTCGTATGAGGGCCGCCGTTCGTTCGTCGTCGTGTTGCTCACCATTTGCGTCTTCGTCTTCATCATCTCGCTCAGCTGCCGCCAGGCCACCGCTCCCGGTCCTGCGCGCAACGTCCTCGAGTCTGGCATCGTCACCCTCACCGACCTGGACCAATTCTTGGCCGACGAGGGCCCCGCCCTGCGTGAGCTTGCCGCCCAGTCTGAGGTCGAACAGTTCATGATCCCGGACTATCCGCTCGATATCGTGCTTACCCGGACCGAAGTCGTGGACAGCACCGATGTCGAGCTCCGCCAGCTCATCCTCGAACGTTCGTCCGGCCTTCTCTACGCACGCGGCATTGAGGCATTCGACCGCACCGGAGACCAGAACCTGCGCCGCTTCTCCATTCAGGGCGTCCTCGAACTCGGCGTCAGCCAGGTCTCCGAACCGACTCACAACCGTGCGTCCATGTTCGCAGGCGCGTCCCTGCTGGGTTGTGCCCTCTGTGGGGCCATCGTCGTCGCCACCGGAACCGGCTGGGGGCGAATGCGCTCGCTCGGCATGGCCGCTGCCGCCGGCGCCATCCCGGTCGTGATCATGTTCTTCTTGCTGCGCTTCATCGTCGGCGCGATCGGAAATGGTGACCCGTTCGTCAGCGGCTACCGTGACATCACGAAGGCTGCCTTGGGAGTGCCGCTGCAAAACGCGCTAATTGTCTTGGTCATGGGCGCTGCCATCGTCGCCGCATCGGTTGTGCTCTCGCGTCTCGAACGTATCGTCTCTCGTTCCGCGCCGCCGGTAACCGAAGACAACTACTAGTTCGAATCCTTGCGGGGGCGGGCGGCAGAGGTTCGCGCCGGGTTACTTCGCCGCAGCTTCCACCATCACCCGCAGCACGCGTGCCACAAGCGGCATCCAGTTCGTCCCGGCGCCGATGCGGTCGATCCGCACCTGGTTCGGCCCCGTGATGACGCTCTTCAGCCTGAGCGCCTCCACAGCGCTTCGCGTCTCCAACGTCGTCCCGCCCCGGATTCGCAGGTGGAACATCTGCTCATCCGTCTTCAGGCTTTCAACGTTCGCTCGCCGCGCCATCGATCGCACGAGCGCCACGTACAGGAGGTTCTCCACCGAACGCGGCACCGGCCCGAAGCGGTCCGCCAGTTCGGCCTGCATCTCGGCGACACCCTCCGCCGACGTGATTTCGGCGATTTTTTGGTAGGCCGCCAGCCTCCCATGAATGTCCGGCACGTAGGACTCCGGGATGTGCGCGCTCAGCGGCAGGTCGATGAGGGGCGGCGGCGGTAGTGGTTCGGGGCCGGCTGGCGCGTCCGGCGTCACCACCTTCTTCAGCGCCGAAACAGCCTCCGCGACGAGTTTCGAATACATGTCGAAGCCTACGGCGGCAATGTGTCCGCTCTGTTCGGTCCCTAGGACGTTTCCCGCTCCGCGAATCTCGAGGTCACGCAACGCGATCTGGAAGCCGGCGCCAAGCTCCGTCGCCTCGAAGATCGCCTCTAGCCGCTTCTGCGCTGTTTCGCTCATCGTCCGGTCTTTGTCATAGAGCAGGTAGGCATATGCCCGGTTCGCCGAACGGCCGACGCGTCCGCGCAGCTGGTACAGCTGTGCCAGCCCAAGGGTGTTCGCATCGTTGATGATGATCGTGTTCGCATTGGGGATATCGAGGCCGCTCTCAATGATGGTCGTGCACACCAGGATGTCGTGCTCCCCGGCGCCGAACTCCATCATCACCCGCTCCAGTTGCTCTTCCGGCATCTGACCATGCCCGACGGCGATCCGCGCATCCGGAACTATCGTCTGCAGCCGCGTCACGATGCGTTCGATGTTGTGCACCCGGTTGTGGACGAAGTACACCTGCCCACCGCGCTGCATCTCTCGGTCGATCGCCTTTCGAAGCAATTCATCATCCCACTGGAGCACGTACGTCCGGATCGGCTGCCGCTCCTCCGGCGGCGTCATCACTGTACTCATGTCGCGAATCCCGACCAGTGACATCTGGAGCGTCCGCGGGATCGGCGTCGCCGAAAGCACCAGGCTGTCCACTTCCGAGCGCATCTGCTTCAGCCGCTCCTTGTGACTGACGCCGAACCGCTGCTCCTCGTCGATGATCACCAGCCCAAGGTCCTTGAATGCGACATCCTTCTGGACCAGGCGATGCGTCCCGATTGCGATGTCCACCTCGCCCGAATTGATCCCTCCAACGATCTCCCGCTGTTGGTGCTCGTTCCGGAAGCGTGAAAGCACCTCCACTCGCACCGGGAAGCCCTGAACTCGCTCCCGGAAGGTGTTGCCGTGCTGTTCTGCCAGGACCGTCGTTGGCACGAGCACCGCCACCTGTTTCCCGTCCATCACGGCTTTGAATGCCGCCCGCACGGCGACTTCCGTTTTCCCATACCCGACATCTCCGCAGATCAGGCGGTCCATCGGCTTGGTGTTCTCCATGTCCGCCTTCACTTCCGAGATCGCATCCAGCTGGTCCTGTGTTTCGACGAACGGGAAGGCGGCTTCCATCTCCATTTGCCAGGCGTTATCGGCGCCGAAGGCGTGGCCCCGCGCCAACTCGCGTTTCGCGTAGAGCTCCAGCAACTCCTGCGCGAGTTCTACCACCGCCTGCTTCACCCGCCGCTTCGCCCGCGCCCATTCCTGTGATCCGAGCTTTGTCAGCGAGGGCGGGTGATCGGTCGGGCCGACATAACGAGAGACCGACTCGAGTTGATCGGCCGGGACGTACAGGCGGTCGCGGTCCGCATACTGCAACTCGAGGTACTCGCGTTCGACGCCGTCCACCGATCGCCGGACAAGCCCTGCGTAACGGGCGATCCCATGGTCCGCATGTACCAGGTAGTCGCCGATTTCGAGCGTCGAAACCAGGTCGGCCCGGATGCTCGCCCTGTTCCGCGTTGGACGCCGGCGCTTCCGAAGGCCGAACACCTCCGAATCGGAGATGACCGTCAGCGACTCTCCGAGCGTGAAGCCTCCGGCCAGTGCCGCCGGCGTGAGCACGATTTCGCCCGCGTTGGGTGCGACGGTTAACCGCCGGCGCGGCTCCGCCCGGATCCCTTCGTCGTCCAGCAACTCCGCCAGCCGCAATGCCTGCTGCGATACGATTGCGATTGCCCGTCCCTGTTTTGCCCATGCACCGGCCTGTTGTGCAAGGGGGCGCAGCTTTCCGGCGAAGCTCGGGGTGACAGCCATCGGCAGCCGCCTGGCGCCCAGTTCTTCCGAGCCGAACCGCTGGAGGTCCACTTCCTGGAAGTTCGAGAGTGCATCCCGAAGCGCCTCGGGCCCCACGCGCAGTGGCGGCAGACCCGTGGGGATGAGCCCCCGGCCTTCCAGTTCCGCCCGCGTCCGCAACTCGTGCTCGACCGCCACCGCCAGCGCGTTCGCGCCGTCTGCCGGTTCGTCGAACACCACCATTGCACCCCGCGCGAGATGCGACGCGGCCGTCTCCGTGTATAGCAGCGGTTCGAAGAATGTCGCGAACGGGCTTCGGTTCCCTTCGGCGAGCAGTTCCAGTTGCTCCTGGATTACTTCAGCCTGGTCGCCATTCGCCTCGATCTCGGCAAGAAGCGTGCGGGCCGCTTCACGTGCTTCACTGCTGCTCGTCGCCGCCGGCGGGACATGCAACTGTTCCAGACGGGAGACGCTGCGCTGGCTCACGAGGTCCAGCTCCCGGATGCTCTCAACTTCGTCGCCGAAGAACTCCACGCGGAATGGACGCTCCGCACCCGCGGGGAACACGTCGATGATTCCGCCGCGTCGGGATGCTGTCCCAGGGGCGTCTGCTAGCGGTTCAATCGCGTACCCGGCGCGTTCCAGTTCCGTCATAAGGGCCCCCGGATTGTGTGAGGCGCCCGTGGTGAGGGTTAGGCCCCTCCTCTTCCACTTCCGGACCGGCGCAGTGCTCCGAGAGCGCTGCCCACGAGGCCACGACAACTGCCGGGCTCGCGTTCCGCAACAACCCGAGTGCGTGGCTTCGCTCGACCGCGATACCCGGATCGTCGCGCGCGAACTCGTAAGGCAGCGCCTCGCGCTCCGGCAGCCGCGCCAGCGGAATACCGGAGACGAACATGGCGAGTTCTTCGTACAGGGTGTGGGACTTTGCCGGCGTCCCTACCACCACCAGGACCGGCGCAGGGTGGCCGCTCGCCAGCGCTGCGGCAACCGGAGCACGTGCCGATTCGGGTAAGCCAAGGCGCAGAACACCCTCCCCGAACCGCAATCGGGGCTGGATAGCTTCAGCAACAGCGGCCGTCAGGCCGGCAAGTTCACCCGGCAGGGCCGAACCTCACAAAGGGGCAACTCGGCGTTGTCCCTGCCCGAACTGTAGCACCGCCGCTCTCTGCTAGCATGGAATGGTGCACGCGCACCCGGAACAGGCTCGCAAAGCGCTCATCGGCGGTCTCATTCTCACCGCCGCGTTTGTCGTAATCGAAGCCGTCGCCGGCTTCCTGACCAACTCCCTCGCTCTGGTTTCCGATGCGGGACACATGCTCGCCGATTCGGCCGGCCTCATCCTCGCGCTTGGTGCTGCTACCCTCGCTCGACGCCCTGCCGCAGGCCGTCACACGTATGGCTACGCCCGCTTCGAAGTCCTCGTCGTGCCTATTCACGTTGTGCTCCTCGCCTTCATCGCGGGGTACATCGTCTTCGAGTCCGTCAGTCACCTCCGCAGCACCACGGAAATAGCGACCGGCCCCGTCATCGCCGTCGGTATCGGAGGCCTGATGGTGAACCTCCTCGTCGTCCGGCTGCTTCACAACCACAGTGCGGACAACCTCAACCTGCGCGCGGCCGCCCTCGAAGCCTCGGTCGATGCCGTTGGCTCTGTGGCGGTCGTCATCTCCGCCGTCGTCATCGCGCTTGGCGGCTGGGCAGGGCTCGATGCACTCGTAGGCCTCGCCATCGCCGCCCTGGTCATCCCCCGCGCATTAAGCCTCCTCCGCCAGTCCGGCGATATCCTCCTCGAGAGCGCCCCGCCGGGCCTCGACCCCGTGGCGATCGAGTCCGCCGCGCTCGCTGTGAAGGGCGTCGTTGCCCTCCACGATGTCCATGTCTGGGCAATCGCCCCTTCGTTCCCGGCCCTCAGTGCGCACGTCGAACTTGCCGACGTCACCTGCACCGAGCACATCCTCACCGACCTCGCGACCCTCTTCCGGGACCGCTTCGGCATTGGCCATGTGACCCTCCAGCCCGAAACGCCGGCACTCCATGCGGCCATGGAGTGTTGTCTGAGCCCCGACTCAGCGCTCCTCGGGCGCGGCGACCATGCCCACCGGCCCGTCTCCGTCGGATGAGCCCCCGTGTCTCCCGGCGTGCGTTCATCGGCGGCGGTGGCGCGCTTGCCGCCGGCGCCGTCGCCACGGTGCTCGCCGCCTCGCGCGATGGCCGCTCGCGTGCACCGGCGGGTCCTCCGCCGAGCACTTCGCCAACGGCCGCTCCTACACTGGCAACCACCCCGGTGTCCCGTCCAAGACAGGGTGGCAGCGCCGCGATCGTCTCGCCGGCCAGCCTCAACTTCGACACCTTCGACGCTCAGCTCAGTGGCTCACCGGCAGTCGTCGAGATCCTTGGCCGCACGCACTCGCGCCTCCTCAACTGGAATGGCCGCGGTGACCGAACCCTCGTCGGCGACCTTGCCGCGCGCTGGGAACAACCTGATGCACAGACCATCGTCTTCCATCTCGACCCGGTCGCTCGTTGGCATGACAAACCGCCGCTCAACGGACGTCCGCTCACCGCCGATGATGTGGTCGTCCATTTCCACCGCACCCTCGCGCTCGCCCAGGAAGGCAGTGCGCCGCTTGCCCAGCGCTACCACGACTACTCGTCGGTGGCGTCTGTGGATTCGCCTGCGGCCGGCCAGGTACGCTTCCGTCTGGGCCGCGCCGACCCGTTCTTTCTCGGGACGCTCGCCGGGGAGTACGCCGTTGTCCAGGCCCCGGAAGCAGTCGCCGCCTTTGCCGGCCTCTGGTCCAGGCTCGACTCCGACCACGTCGTCGGCACCGGCCCGTGGACGTTCGATTGGGCCGATAGTGGTCTGACTTTCGCCGCAGCCCGTACCGGACACCGCAGCCCCTACCTCGATGAGCTGCGCCTCAGCGAGCCGCACAACGTCGCGGATCGCTTCCTCGCCGGCCACCTCGATGAAGCGATCGTCCGTGACCGCCGTGAAGCAGCCGTGGTCCGCCAGGAGTCCTCCCCGGAGCTCTTCGACCCGCACGGGGATGTCAACGACGCGCTTCAACTCTCCGGGAGTGGCAGGACCTACGAGTTCCGTCGTTACGAACACGAGATCGTGATGAGTTCTTTTTTCGTCGGCGCGCCTCCCTGGAACAACCTCCAACTCGTGTCCGCCTTGAGCAACGCCCTCAGCCGGGCCGCCCTGGTGGAACGGTTGTTCGCGGGACGCGCCGAGGTTTCCGGCGCGATTCCGCCCGGCCTGGCACCTCGCGATGCGGGGCAGTCCCCGGACGGATTGCAGAGCGACCACGGCGACGACCCGGAGGGCCGGCTCAACGCACGGCGGCTCTGGGTGGCCGCCGGTGGGCCAGGGCTTGGCCCGGTGACCATCGACTTCCCCAGCATCTTCGACCCGCTCTACAGCGCCAGTTCAGTCGTGGTTGGACTCTTAAACGAGGCGATCGGCCCACAGTTCCGTGCTGCCGTGGAAACCTACACGACGATCAGCAGGCGCGTCCTCGACGGCTACTACGGCAGCGGGCGGGCAGCGTTCTGGTTTGGCTGGGGGCCTCCCCTGCCGGGACCGGATCGGGAGCGTTACTTCCAGGAGACGTACGGCGCGGGCTCGCCCGGGCAGCGCGCCAGCGGAGGCCCCGGCGCCACCCGCGATGCGCTCGGCTCGCTCGCGAATGCCGGCTATTCCGGCATCGTGCCCTGGGTGCAACAGTACGCGGAGGTCTTCCGCCGTCCTGGTCACGTTGCCGCTCAGCCCACTCCTTTTTGGCCCCAGCACCTCGACTACGTCCGCTCGAACGCGTAAAGGCGACACTCCCGGGCGGCGTTGTTTTTCTGGTTCTCGGCGTCGAAATACCTCGACTTCGCTGCTGCGCGATACCCCTATGATCACTGTCA
This sequence comes from Candidatus Amarobacter glycogenicus, assembly GCA_016719395.1. GTDB lineage: Bacteria > Chloroflexota > Dehalococcoidia > Tepidiformales > Tepidiformaceae > Amarobacter > Amarobacter glycogenicus. The sequence goes on from JADJZF010000005.1 coordinate 137,105, forward strand.
TACACCCGCACCCACAGTGCCGCCAACGTATGCAACGCACGCCCGGCGGCGGCCCCCGTGGCCACGCCAATGCGCGCGCGGACTTGCTTCAGGGGGAAACACACCAAATGGGTCAGAGCGACTACTGGCTGCGCAAGGCGCAGACTGGCCGGGTCACCCGGCGACGCTTCGTTGGCGGGATCACGGCCGCTGGCGCCGGTGCCGCCAGCCTCAGCCTCGTTGGCTGCGGCGATGATGACGATGACGATGCAGCCGAGCCTACGAGCGCGCCCGGCGGCACAACCACGGCTGCGAGCCCGACAACGGCGCCCGCCGTGGTCGATGGAGGCGTCTACACCGGCGTCTGGCTCGGTGGCACCCAGTTCGATTCCGTCGATCCCCATCGGGGCCAGCGCGACGAGGTAGGCTGGCTCTCCAGCTATGTCCTCAACAAGATCGTCCGCTTCTCAAACCCCGATACCGGCGACCTCGAAGGCGACCTCGCCGAGAAGTGGGAAACCGCCGATTCCCAGACCTTCACTTTCGCCGTCCGCAAGGATGTGAAGTGGCAGAACACGCCGATTACCAACGGGCGCCAGCTCACCGCTCAGGACCTCAAGTGGCACATCGAGCGTCAGGCCGCCGGTAAACTCCTCGACGGCTCCGCCCCATCCTTCCGCTTCAAGTCGGACTGGACCGGCGTCAAGGTCGAAACACCGGATGACTACACCCTCAAGTTGACGCTGCCGGCGCCGAACGGTTCGTTCCTCACCCGCCTTAGCGCCTTCTTCGCCAACGTCCCCAACCGGGAAGCCACCGAGAAGTTCGAAGGCGCGCACGGCACCCTCACCGAGGAAGCAATGCCGGGCACCAACGCCTTCACTCTCAAGCAGTGGCGCACGGGCAAAGACATCATCCTCCAGAAGAACCCCGGCCACTTCCGCAAGGACCAGCCCCACATCGATGGCATGGTCAACCCCTGGGGCCTCTTCGAGGACCCCAACGCCTACCGCCTCGCCTTCGAGCAGAAACAGGTCGATGCCTGGAGTTCACCCGATCCCTCGGTAACGAAGTCGGTCATCGATGCCAACAAAGACAACATGACCGAGTCCCTCACCGGTGTGGCCAACACCGTGCTGCTGCACCTCAACGTGCATAAGCAGTTCAAGGATCCCCGGCTCGTGAAGGCCATGAACATGGCCGTCGACCGCCGCCAGCGGATCCAGGCGTTCCACCAGGGCCTCGGGCAGGTGAGCGGCCCTGTCACCTGGCTCCAGGAAGGCTTCGCCGTCAAGCCCGAAGACCTCATCAAGCGCCCCGGCTTCCGCACCGACCGTGCCATCGAGATGAAAGAGGCGCGCGAACTCTGGGCCGCTGGCGGCGGGCCCGCCCTCGGCGATATCGACATCCGCATCCCCGATACCTGGCTTGGGCCCTACCCGGACACCAACCAGGTTGTAAAGAAGATGTTCAACGATGCCCTCGGCGTCTCGCAGTTCACTTCCACGAAGTGCACCTACAACGAAGACATCATCCCCAACCTGGCCAAGGGCGAGTACCCCAACTGGATGGCCTGGACGAACTCGGTCAACTCTCCGGATCCCCGGATCGACCTCTACACCTCGTTCCATTCCAAGGGCAGCCAGAACTGGAGCCGCGTCAACAATCCGGAGCTCGATACACTCCTCGAGAACGCCCGGGTAACGTCTGACCTGGCGAAAGCCCGCGAACTGGTGCTCAAGGCCCAGGACATCCTCCTCGAGAACGGGATGTACGGGGCCATCAACCTCTACAACTACATCAGCCGAAGCGCGTTCTGGAACTATGTCAACGCGAACGTCAAGGTCCAGGCCTCGGCCGGCAAGCCGGCGGCAGGATACAACCTCTTCGCGGGGCACCTCGCCGCGAAGAACCTGAGTTTCAACCCGAAGAGCCCGGCTTACACCGATTCGGTGAAGAACCGGAAGTTCTAAACAGTCGAAGTAACGAGCCAGGACAAGGGGAGGGCAGTTGACCAACTACATCATTCGCCGATTGTTGCTCAATCTGCTCGTCCTCTGGTTCGTTGCTTCGTTGGTTTTCATCGGCACGCACGCGCTTCCCAGCGATTTCGCGCAGAAGCGCGTGGCGTCCACCTTCACAGGGCAGGATCAAACTGAGGCCATCGCCTCCGCCCGCCGGGAACTGGGGCTCGATAAACCGCTGGCCCGCCAATACGTCGAGTTCATGGGCGAACTCGCTCGCGGTGACCTTGGGACGTCCCTGGAAACGCAGGAGAGCACGTGGGCGGAGCTCGGACGCAGGGTGCCTACCACCCTCGAACTCGGAAGCATCATCGTCTTCGTAACCTTCGCCTTGAGCATCCCCATCGGCGTCATCAGCGCCGCCAAACAGAACACATGGATCGACCTCAGTCTGCGCGCGGTGTCCATCCTCGGTGTGGCGATGCCCGTCTTCTTCGTCGCGATCCTGCTCTCACTGCTCGTCGTCAGGTTCTCGCTGTTCGAAATCGACGTCGTCGGACACCCGCATCTATGGACCGACCCGGAGGCCGCCGTCAAGCTCTACGTCATCCCCGCGATCGCAGGCGGTATTTCGGGAGGCGCCGGGATCATGCGCATCCTTCGCTCCCAGATGCTCGAGGTCATGCGCCAGGACTACATCCGCACCGCCCGCGCCAAGGGCCTCCATGACTCCAGGATCTGGGTGCGCCACGCGCTCAAGAACGCCATGCTTCCCGTCCTCACTGTGATGGGCCTCACGATCAGTGGCATCGTCGGCGGGCAGATCATCCTTGAGACGATGTTCAACATCGATGGTGTGGGAAGGTTCCTCTTCTCCCGGCTCAACGCCCGCGACTTCCCGCCATTTCAGGGCACCGTCCTCGTCACCGCGTTCATCATCGTCACCGTGAACCTCGCGGTCGACCTCACCTACGCCTGGATCGACCCTCGAATCCGGTACACCTAGCCACGGAGGCCCGTCCTTGACGCAGACTCAGCAGCCTGCAGCGCTCCCCGCCGCCGGTTACACCGACTTCCGTCGGCGACGCTCGGTAGGTTCGACGTTGCGCCGCGCAGGCGCACTCGCCCGGCGTAACAAGCTCGGGGCCGTGGGCGTCATCCTCGTCTTGCTCATCCTCTTCGTCGCCATCTTCTCGCCACTGATCAAGCGCTACGATGACACCGAGAGCTTCCAGACCGCCAACCCCGACTTCAACCCCACCGCCAATCCTTTCGAGATCGCGGCGAACCCCGGTCTCGCTTCGCCGTACATCCTCGACCGCTGGGAGAGCCCGCTGGGCAGCGACCACTGGCTCGGTACGGATCAGTTCGGACGCGACATCTACTCTCGCATCGTCGTCGGCGCTCGCCTTGCCGTGCTCATCGGCGTCGGTGCGAGCCTGATCGCCGTCATCTCCGGGAGTATCGTCGGGCTCGTTTCGGGCTACTTCGGCGGGAAGATCGACCTCGTGATCCAGCGCTTCGTCGATGCGATCCAGGCTTTTCCGGGGCTCGTCCTTCTCATGCTCATCGTCTCGATCATGGACCGGCCGAGCCTGACGCTGATGATCGTCGCGCTCGGGTTCCTTGGCTTCGCCACGTCGGTTCGTATCGTCCGCTCTTCCGTGCTCGGGGTCTCACAGGCAGCCTTTGTCGAGGCCGCTCGATCGTACGGCGCCACCGATATTCGCATCATGCTCCAGCATGTCTTGCCGAACATTCTCGCTCCCATCCTCGTCGTCTTCTCCATCAGCATCGGCGCGTACATCCTCGCCGAAGCGTCGCTCTCCTTCCTCGGTCTCGGCCCGGCCGACAAGACCACCTGGGGCAAGATGGTGAACGCCGGCCGTGTCGCGCTGGACCTGCATCCCTGGGAGTCGGTGATCTCCGGCGCGGCGATCACACTCGCAGTGCTCGGGTTCAACCTCGCCGGCGACGCGATCCGCGACGAGTTGGACCCCCGCCTCCGGGGCAGGTAGCCACCGGCCCAGTCTCGGATCACCCTGCCCCGTGGTCGCTCTCGGCTTCGTCGAGGACTTCCATCAGGTGCATCACGCGCGCCTGGATACCGGCCTCGCGAACCGCTGCTTCATACTGCATGTGGCACCCCGGGTTCGCCGTCACGATGACTGCAGGCATCGCCGCTGCGAATTGGTCGGACTTCCGCTTTCGCAACTCTGCGGACATGGCGGGCTGCACCAACGAGTAGATTCCGGCCGCCCCACAGCAGACATCGGCGCCCGGTGTTTCGATCATCTCGCAGCCTTCGAGACTCGCCAGGAGCGCTCTCGGGCCGTCTTTGATCCTTTGGGCGTGCACAAGGTGGCATGCGTCCTGGTACGCCACCGTCCCCGCGAATGCCCCACCCTGTGTCGGCGAAAGCAGCTCCGAAGCGTCCTTCACGCGCGCGCCGAACGCTTGTGCGCGTCTCGCCCAGGGTTCGTCGTTCGCCAGCAGGTCGCCGTACTCCTTCATCGCTGCTCCGCAACCCGCGGAGTTCACGACGATCGGTCCGGTCGTCCGCTCAAGTGCAGCGATGTTCTTGCGGGCCAGTCTCCGTGCGAACTCCAGGTCGCCGTCGTGGGCGTGCAATGCACCACAACAACCCTGGCCCGCCGCCGCCGAAAGCCTGATTCCAGCGCGTTCATAAACCCGTTCCGTCGCGCGGTGCACGTTTCCGAAGAGCTCTCCCATGACACACCCGGTGAACAGCACACCGTCGGCCCGGTCCGCGTCAGTTCCCCCCGTCGTCGCCCGGAACGGCGCGCCCACCCGGTGTGGGAGCTGTGATTCGATTACCCGGAGCCGTCCTCTCAACAGTCTCCTCACGAGGCCTCGCGCGCGTGTGTTCGCATACCAGCGAGCTGGAGCAACCACGGTGGCTAGCACCCGCGGACGGGCGACGACATTCCGCAGTACGAACTTCCGGATGCGCCGCGCGTTTTTCCCCACCGGCGCCGCCGCATCGAGCTGCGCCCGCGCACCTTCCTGGATTCGCCCGTAAGGGACTCCGCTTGGGCATATCGCCTCGCACGCGCGGCATTGCAGACAGAGTTCCCAGTGTGCCTGGATGGATGCCGTGAGTTCGCTCCGCCCGTCGGAGACCAGTTTCGCCATGTGAATCCGGCCGCGCGGCGACTCCACCTCGAGACCGGTTATGAGGTAGGTTGGGCAGGCGTTCAGGCACAACCCACAATGCACGCATCGACTGAGGTCTGCGTCTGAAGGCGCGTCCGCAAGCAGCGGCCAGAGCGGCTTTTCAGATGCCACCGACGAACCTCCCCCGGTTCAACCGGCCATCGGGGTCATAGGCCGTCTTGAGCTTCCTCATCAGTCCGAACGCTGGCGGCGGGTCACCCCACGGCTCCACCACGTCGCGGAAGTGGTCCCGCATCCGCTCCACGATCGCCGCCCCGCCGCTCTGCCTGAGGTCGGCGCGCAATTGACGCATGAGGCTATCCACCTCCCGCGCGCTTGGCGCAGCCGGGGCGTCCCAGGCTGCACGGACGAAGCCTGCGGCGGGCCGCACGACAACCGTGGTTGGCCGGAATGGTCCTAGTCGTTCGGTCAGGGCCGCCACGTCCCCCGGGAGCCCGGCGATGCGCACGGAAAGCACGTCGCGTTCCCGGAACCCGGCATCGCGGGCGATCAAGTATTCATCTCCCTTCGAATCGCCCAGTAAGCGGCTTCCCACTGCCCGCTGGGCGGCTCCCACCGTCGGTTCCGTCAAACGCAGTAGCAGCAAGGGTCCGGCCCTTCCCTCGGTGATGATCTCTGCGACCTCCGGCCTTACGTCCGCTGTCAGGAGCCGGTCAACGATCGCGCAACCGCCTGGGATATCGCGCACCTCGCAGGTGAACTCCCGTGCGGCTGGCTTTGGAAGCACCCGCACAGATACCGAAGTAACGATGCCAAGCGTCCCCAACGAGCCACACCAGGCTCGCATGAGGTCATAGCCGGTGACGTTCTTCACAACTCGCCCGCCAGCCGTCACCATCTCGCCATCCGCCCGCAGTACCGTCATCCCGAGCACCATATCGCGGGGCAATTCATACCGGCTTCGCAAGGGGCCGCCAACGGCTACAGCCAGTGCGCCGCCGATGGTCGCCGATTCCGCGTTCGGTGGGTCGATCGGCAACAGCTGCGAGGACCGGTTCAGCACCTCCGCAACTTCGCTGAGCGTCGCCCCGGCCGGGACAACCGCCGTCAGGTCTTCGGCGATGTGTTCAATTTCTCCACCGAGTGCCGTTCGCAAGTCCACTACCGCAAAACGCCCTGAAGGCGCCGCCCCGAGTGCCAGCTGCGTCCCTCCTCCGCGCGGCACGAGTGTCACCCCGTCGCGCTGCCGCACCAGCTCGCGCAGTTCCGCCAGGTTCGCCGGAGCGTAGACGGCCTCCGCAGTGCGGCCCGCGATTTCCGGTGTCTGGGTGGTCCCTTCAGACATAAGCGTCCGGCCCGGCAGCCCGGATGGCAGCGGCCTGGTGCGCCATTTCGCCGCACCCCGTCCCGGTCGGCAGAAGCTTGCACGGGTTGAACTGCCCGGCGTTGCCGAACACCAACCGAACCCGCTCCATGTTCTCGATGTCGGTCTCGTTGTACAGCCAGGGCATGAACATCCGCTTCTCAGCCCCGATGCCGTGCTCGCCGCTCAAAGCCCCGCCGGCGTCGACGCACGCTTTCATGATCTCGCCGCCGGCCGCAAGCACGCGCTCCTTCGCGCCCGGCACCCGTTCGTCGAACAGCACGAGGGGATGCAGGTTCCCGTCACCGGCATGAAACACGTTCGCGATGGGGATGCCGTATCGCTCCGAGACCGCACTCACCACTTCCATCACGTCCACAAGTTTCGACCGTGGCACTACTCCGTCCAGGATGTAGTAATTCGGCGCGAGGCGTCCGAGCGAGGGGATCGCCCCCTTGCGACCCCTCCAGAGCAATTCGCGTTCCCGCTGGGTGCTTGCCAGCCGCACTTCCACCGCTCCGCGCTCCAGGCACTCGGCCCGCACGCGCACCGCCTGGGAGTCGATGACCTCCGGCAGTCCGTCGAGTTCGACAAGGAGCACGGCGCCCGCGTCCGGCGGATAGCCGCATTGCAGACCGGCCTCCGCTGCCTGGAGCGTCAGCCGGTCCATCATCTCCATCGCCGCCGGGATCATGCCCGCGGAGATGATCGTCGAGACGGTCTCGCTCGCCTGCTGGACCGTGTCGAAGACAGCCAGCAGCGTGATCACGCTCGCGGGTAGCGGCACCAGGCGCACCACCACCTTCGTGGCGACGCCCAGGGTTCCTTCGCTCCCGATGAAGATTCCCCGAAGGTCATACCCGAACGAATCGGAAACCCGTCCGCCCAACCACGTGATGTCACCGTCGGCGGTCACGATCTCAATGCCCAGTACGTGGTTCTGCGTGACGCCCAGGGCAAGGCAGTGTGGGCCGCCCGCGTTCTCAGCCACGTTCCCGCCGATGGTGCACGCCTGTTGCGAGCTCGGGTCGGGGGCGTAGAAGAGCCCAAACGGCGCCGCCGCCTTCGAAAGTTCCAGGTTCGGGACGCCCGGCTCGACGACGGCGAGGCGGTTCTGCTTGTCGATCTCGATGATCTGTCGCATCCGTCCGGTCCCGATGACAACACCGCGCTTCGCCGGCACGCTCCCGCCGCTCAGACCGGTACCCGCCCCGCGGGGTGTGATTGGTACACCGAAACGGTTGCACGCCCGTACAACCTTTGCCACTTCTTCGGTAGTTCCCGGCAGCACCACGGCGTGCGGGGTGGACCGCTCTATCGTGCCGTCGAACTCGTAAACGGCCAGGTCTTCCGGCCGCCAGAGCACGTTCTTCGCTCCGGCAGCCTCCTCGAGGGCCCGGACCAGGTCACGCCGAGTCGGCATCGGTGCTCTCCGCGAGCTGGCATTCGCGGCACAGCCCGAAAATCGCAAAATGGTGCATATCGGGAGCGAAGCCGAAGTCGCATCGGACTTTCGCCTCGAGACCCTCCAGGTAGGCATGCCCGATCGCTTCCACGTGGCCGCAACTCGAGCAGACCAGGTGGTGGTGGGGGTCTTCCGGCGCCCACTCGAAAACCACGTCGCCGGCGCCCATATCGGTCGAGGTTGCCAGCCGCAGGCGCTTCAGAACGTCCAGCGTGCGATAGACCGTGCTCACATCAACGAAGGGGAATTCCGCCCGGACTTGTTCGGCGATCTGGGCCGCGCTGACGTGCCCTTCGGCATGTCGCAACGCCCGGACGATGAGCAGCCGCTGAGGCGTCATCTTGTGCCCCGCGCGTCGCAACAGCTCTGCGGTTTCGTCCTCGCAGGTCATTACTGTCAGTCTACAGACATTCGGTTTCGGCGCAGGCCGCCTTCGGCGCACTCTCTTCGTAGGCCGTCACCCTGTCGATTCTCCCAGCATGACTGTCTCCGCCGACGACCGCTGGCTGGCCGATGCACGCGCCCGGGCTTCCGCCGGTGGATGGGAGCGCAGCGCCGATACTATTTTCGCCGAGCTGCGCAAGCAGGCCGCCACGCTCCCGGCTGCCAGGCCGTCCGCGGTTACCTGCCCCGCCTGCGAGGGGCGCCCCGGCTTGCTCGATTTCCCACGCTACGAGCTCCTCTCGGTCGACCCGATCACGTATTGCGGCGCCTGCTATGGGTTCTGGGCCGTCGGCGACTCGCTCGCGCGGGGCGTAGCCGACCCCGGGCTGATCCATCCCGCGCTCGAGGCGGTCCCGGCGCCGCGGCGTTGCCGCTATTGCTTTGGCCACTTGAAGCCCGACGACACCTGTGCGAAGTGCGCCAAAGCGCCCCCTGCCCTGGACTGCCCCGCCTGCGGGCAGACGATGCAGCGCTTCAAGGAAGGTCAGGTGCGCCTGGACCAGTGCACTGCTTGCCGTGGCACCTGGTTCGATGTCGGGGAGATCGCTGCGGTCTACAAGCTCAAGCCGGCTCAGTCGCTTGCGATGTCCACTGTCGATGAACACGCCATGGATGATGAGATGCCGGGCTGGCTGGTCGCCGTCCATACCCTCAGCCGGATGCTCCTCCCCTTCGTCCCGCTCTAGCGAGCGGGGCGTCCGGTCGAAGCTCGAAGGCTTACCAGATGCCGAGCTGCATCTTCACGTCTTCACTCGCCATCGTTCGCGGGTCCCAAGGGGGATTCCAGACGATCTGCACGTCGACGTCCTTGACTCCGGGGATCTCGCGCAGCTTCGCGTACACCTCACCCCGAATGATCGGGCCCAGCGGGCAGCCGGGGCTCGTCAGGGTCATCGTCACGAGCACGTCGCCATCGTCGTATGTGACGTCGTAGATCAGTCCCAGGTCGACGATGCTCAGGTTGATCTCGGGGTCGTTCACTTCCCAGAGCTTCGCCTTCATCTCTTCAAAAGTCGGCGCCGTGGTCGTCGCGTCGGTCATTGTCCTGGCCTCCTCAGGCGGTCGTGGCGGCCTCGGCGAGGCCCTGTTCGAGTACGTTCCAGCATAGCAGCGCGCATTTCACCCGTACCGGCAGCCGCGCGACTCCCTCCAGGGCTTCAAGGTCGCCAAGTTCCGAATCCGGCAACTCCCCATCGATCAGCATGGCTCGCACCTTTTTCGTCACTCGCCCTGCCTCGTCCAGAGGGCGCCCTTTCAATCGTTCCGTCAGCATCGATGCACTCGACTGGCTGATCGAACATCCATGTCCCCAGAAGCCGATGTCCGCGATCGCCCCGTCGGCCACCTTCAGGTCGAGGTGAATCTCGTCCCCGCAAACCGGGTTCACCCCTTCCACCCGGATTGGCGCATCAGGGAGCTCGCCGTGATTCCTCGGGCGCCGGTAGTGGTCCAGGATCAGCTCCCGGTAGAGGTCATCAAACAGTTCGGCCATCAGGCGAACACCTTTCGCGCGTGCTCGATCGCCTCAACGAGCGGGGCGATGTCGTCTTCGCCGTTGTACACCGAGAAGCTCGCCCGGCTCGTCGCCGGCACGCGGAGCTGCCGCATGAGCAGCTGTGCGCAGTGGTGTCCGGCGCGGATCGCCACGCCGTGGCCATCCGCGATCGTCGCCATGTCATGGGGGTGTACCCCCGGCACTTCGAAACTCACCACTCCACCGCGCTCCTCCGGATCGCGCGGGCCGTGGATCGCGAGGCCCGGGATCCGCTCGAGTGTGTCCATCGCATATGCCGTCAGGGCGACCTCGTGGCGCCGGACTTCGTCCATGCCGAGAGCTTCGAGGTACTCGATGGCCGCACCGAGGGCAATCACGTCTGCGATGTTCGGTGTGCCCGCTTCGAACTTGTGCGGTACCTCTGCCCACGTCGAGGCTTCCTCCCGCACGGTCGCGATCATGTCGCCGCCGCCCATGAACGGGTCCATCTCTTCGAGCAGTCCCTCACGCGCCCACAGCACTCCGACGCCCGTCGGGCCCAGCATCTTGTGCGCCGAAAAGGCAACGAAATCCGCGCCGGTCGCGCGCACATCAAACGGGAGGTGGGGCACGCTCTGAGCCGCGTCCAGGAGGAAGAGAGCGCCCGCTCGATGCGCCATCTCTGCGAACTCCGCCACCGGGTTGATAGTCCCCAGTACGTTCGACATATGCATCAGGCTGACCAGTTTCGTCCGGGGGCCAATCAGCGCCCGCAGCGAATCCACGTCGAGATGTCCGTCTGGCGTCAAGCTGGCGAACCGCACCGCCGCGCCCGCACGTGCCGCCAGCAGCTGCCACGGCACAATGTTTGAGTGATGCTCCATCTGGCTGATAACGATTTCGTCGCCTTCGCCGATGAACCGATCGCCCCAGGAATGGGCTACCAGGTTGATGCTCTCGGTGGTGTTCCTTGTGAAGACCACGTCCTCGGGGTTGCTCGCGCCGATAAATCGCGCCACCTTCGCGCGGGTGTCTTCGTACTGCTCCGTCGCGCGCTGTGCCAGCGTGTGGATGCCCCGGTGGATGTTCGCGTTGCTCGTCTCGTAGTAGTTCACGAGCGCGTCGATCACGGCACGGGGCTTCTGTGTCGTCGCGGCACTATCCAGGTAAACGAGGCGATGCCCGTTCACCCGCTGGTGCAGGATCGGAAAGTCCTCGCGAAGTCGCTCTATGTCCAACATCTCTGCACCGCAGCCTTCCGGCTCAGTCTGGGGAGGCCCCTCTCAGCCGGCTGTTACTTTTGTCAAGATTCACACCTCGACTTCGATCTCCTTGCCATCGAGACGCGTCGGGTATGACCTGATCGGCCGCACCGCCGGCAACGACAACACTTTCCCGTTTGTTACATCAAACTGCGCCCCGTGGCGCGGACACTCGATCCGGTGGCCTATCAGTTTGCCCTGGTCGAGTGGTCCGCGGTCGTGGCTGCACATGTCGTCGATCGCGTAGATGCCGTCGCCCGTGTTACACAGGGCGATGCGCTTTCCGCCGGCTTCCACGACTTTCGCCTGGCCCGCTTCAATGTCGCCGGCGTTCGCCACCTTGAACCACGTCATCGGTCGAAGGCCCCTTCCAGTTTCGCGACCAGCTCCTCTCGCAACTCGAGGTTGGGCACACGGCTGAGCACGTCCTCCAGGAATGCCGTCACGAGCATCGATTCCGCCTCGGGACGGGCGATGCCGCGCGCTTGCATGTAGAACAGCTGTTCCTGGTCCACCGGCCCAGCAGTTGCTCCGTGGGACGCACGGACGATGTCGCTGGTCAGGATCTCTAGCACAGGGTCACTGTTCGCCCGCGCCGTTTCGCTCAGCAGAAGGTTCCGGTTCTCCTGGTTCGCATCGGCGTTCTTCGCACCGAGGCCGACCTTCGTGACCCCGTAATAGATGGCCTGGGAGTTGTCCTTCAGCGCGGCCTTGTACTCCAGGTCGCTCCGCGTGTCCGGGCCGATATGGTCTTGGAACGTGTAGAAGTCCGCCTGGGTGTTGCCCGTCCCATACGCGACGCCGAGGAGTTCGCTCGAAGTTCCGCGCGCCTCCAACGTCGATTCAAGGTGGCCCTTCACCGCTTCGCCCCCGAGGACCATGTGGAGGTTTCGGAACGCTGCATCGCGCTCGCGTCCGAGGAATCGCTGGTAGGCGAACGCCTTCGTCTTCCGCCCCCAACGGTGCACACAGTAGTACTGCACTTCGGCCCCCGGGCCGGGGATCACCTCCGCTGCGAGCAATGCCACAATCGGCTCGTCACTCGAAACGTATTCCTGCACTACCGTCACGCGACTGTTCGCGCCTGTGACGATGAGTGTGTGCGGCGTGCTCACACCCGGCCCGCTGACGGTCCTCGTCAGGTGAATCGGCTCGGAGAGTTCAGCATTCGCCGGCACGTTGATGAGGACACCGTCGCGCAGGTAGGCGTAGTGCAGTGCTGTCAGACGGTCCGCTTCAGGCAGGACCACCGTCCCAAGGTGCTTCGCGAGAACACCGGCGGCGTCGCCCGTAGCCTCGCTGAACCGGACGGCAACGCCAGCCGGCGCCCCCGAGATCGCGACGCCGATGTCGGCGAGTGGCGTCTCGGGGGTCAGACCGAAACTCGTCGCCTCGAAGTACTTCCATGGCCGTTCCGCGCGGGAGTCAGGCCACTCCATTTCGCTCGCAGCCTTCGCTCCTCGCGCCCGCAGCGCCGCCTGCGCCGGGGAGTCCTTCCACGAAGTCCCTACTGCCGCGCTCGCCGTCCGGAAATCCATCCGCTGCTCTACTAAAGCAGTCATTCGCTACCTCGTTCTATCCCTCCCCGCCGGGAGGGAGGCGGCGGGGAATGGTTGTCCCCCCGCGGCGGGCGCCGGGCCCGGGCCCGAACCCCCCCGGGGGCCGCCCAGCCGCGCCCCACGGGGAAGGGGGTGCACCGCCCTAACCGACGGCGCCTTCCATTTGCATTTCGATCAGCCGGTTCAGTTCCACCGCGTATTCCATCGGCAGCTCCTTCACGATCGGCTCTACAAACCCGTTGACGATCATCTTCGCCGCCGCTTCCTCCGACATGCCGCGACTCATCAGGTAGAAGAGCTGGTCTTCGCCGAGCTTCGAAACGTACGCCTCGTGCTGAATGCTCACGTCCGGCTCGTCGATCTCCATCGTCGGATACGTGTCCGAACGGGAAGTTTGGTCAAGCAGCAGGGCGTCGCAGCGGACGTTCGCCTTCACGCCCTCGCAGCCGTCGTACACCTTCAGCAGCCCGCGGTATCCAGGTTTCCGTCCACCCACTCCATCACTGCGTCTTGGTAGGCCATCGCCCGCTTCGTCACCAGGTTGTACACGTTGTTCGACCAGTTCTGGATGGTCGTGTAGCGCACGCGGGCGCCCTTCTTCACGATGATCTCCACCACCGCGCTGTGCAGCGAGTCCGAACTGTAGATCGGGGCCGTGCAGCCTTCCACGTAATGGATCTGGCTGCCTTCGTCCGCGATGATCAGCGTCCGCTCGAACTGGCCCATGTTCTGCGTGTTGATGCGGAAGTAGGCCTGGAGCGGGATGTCCACCTTCACGCCCTTTGGCACGTAGATGAACGAGCCTCCGCTCCAGACTGCGCTGTTCAGCGCCGCGAAGCGGTTGTCTCCCGGTGGCACCACCGTCCCGAAGTACTCCTTGAAGATCTCTTCGTGTTCCCTCAGCGCCTGGTCGGTGCCAAGGAAGACCACTCCGAGCTTCTCAAGGTCCTCTCGGATGTTGTGGTACACCACTTCCGAGTCGTATTGCGCGCCGACGCCGGCGAGGTACTTCTTCTCCGCCTCGGGGATCCCGAGCTTGTCGAACGTCCGTCGGATGTACTCCGGCACGTCTTCCCAGCTCCGCTCGTCGCGGTCCGTTGCGCGCACAAAGTAGTGAATGTCATCGAAGTTGATGTCGGTGAGCTGCTCCGTCGCCCACGGTGGGTTTTGCTTCTCCCGAAACAGCTCCAGCGACCGCAGGCGGAACTCGCGCATCCACTGCGGCTCGTCCTTCATATCCGAAATCATGTTCACGATGTCGGGGCTGACGCCCTTGTTCGCCTTGAAGAGCGCCTCTTCCGGGTCGTAAAAGCCAAACTGGTAATCAGAGACGATCGACTCAGGTGCGGTGGTCATGGTTGCCTCCTCAGGCGGTTGCGGCGGCTGCTTCGTATTCGTCGTAGCCGGTCGCTTCGAGCTGTTCTGCCAGCTCCGGGCCACCGGACTTCACGATTCGGCCGTCCACCAGCACGTGGACGAACTGCGGCTTGATGTAGTTCAGGAGGCGCTGGTAGTGCGTGATCAGCAGGAGCCCCATCGCCGGGTTCATGAGCGTGTTCACGCCCTCCGCTACTGTCCGCAAGGCGTCGATGTCGAGTCCTGAGTCGGTCTCGTCGAGTACCGCCATCGAAGGTTCGAGCATCGCCATCTGCAGCATCTCGGCGCGTTTCTTCTCTCCCCCGCTGAAACCGTCGTTCACGTACCGGCGGGCGAAGTTCTGGTCCACTTTCAACAGGTCCATCTTCTTGAACAGCGACTCGCGGAACTCCCGGATCGGCACTTCCTGGCCGCGCCGCGCGTTGACCGCCTGGCGCATGAAGTTCACCAGCGTCACCCCAGGGATGGCCACCGGGTACTGGAACGCGAGGAACAGCCCCAGCCGCGCGCGCTCGTCCACTGCCAGTCCGGCCAGGGACTCACCCTTGAACAGGATCTCGCCGCCCGTCAGTTTGTAACTCGGGTTACCCATCAGCACGTTCGCCAGGGTGCTCTTGCCCGAGCCGTTCGGGCCCATGATCGCGTGCACTTCGCCGGCATCGACGGTCAGCGAGAGCCCCTTCAGGATCTCTTTGTCGCCGATATTGGCGCGAAGATCGCGTATCTCCAGAAGCTTGGTCATTGCGGAGCTCTCCTCTTATCCAACTTCGATGATTTGTGGTTGGCCGGGCTGCGCCCTCACCAGGTATTCGCAACAGGACGCCCCGTCGACGATTCGGTTGAGCTGTTCGACATCGTGCCCCAGCAGCAACTCGATCGCCCGTTTGTCCGATTCGCACGGAAGCTTCGAGATCTCAGCGGCCTTGTGGTAAGGGCATCTGCCGTTTACGAGGTGGATCCCGTCGGCTTCGGTCCGCCAGGCGTCGAGGATGCCCTCTCCCCGGAGGCTCGCCGTGACTTTGGCGACAAGCTCCTGTTCCGTCAGGCCCGACGCTTCGACGCGATGTTTCAGCGCCAGCGATTCGGCCACGCTCGTCATCACCGTGGAGATGACGTCTTCGCGTTCGCCCAGGCTCTTCAGCATCCTTTCGAGCAGGTCGGCGTACGCCGGAGGCACCGATTGCGTAGCCTTCTCCGTGGCGAAGTACACGTGGTACGGGCGCCCCGTCGCTTGCTTCACCGCCTTCACATCCACCAGTCCGTCGGCCCGGAGATGATCCAGGTGCCGGCGGATCGCGGCCGTCGTGATCGTCAACTCGGTCGCGAGGTCTTCCACTCGCACCTCTCGCTGCTCGACCACCAGGTCCAGGATCCGTTCACGAGTTCCTTGCACACGCCCAGTCTACGCGGCTTTGCGGGCTTTTTCTACTTTGTTGTTGCAAAAGTCCTCTATGGCGCCTATTGGCCGTGCGGGAAGGACCTCGGCGGCAGCTCTCCTCGTCCATACGATAGGTTAGCTGTAACATAGTGGAGAAATGTCTATCGAGTTCACCATCCTGGCGTTCCTGTCTTCCGGGCCGCTTTCCGGCTACGACCTGAAGAAGATGCTTGCCCAATCTGAGGCCCTCCCCTGGTCGGGCAACAACAACCAGGTCTACAGGGTGCTGGTTGGCCTCCACCGCGACGGCCTCGCCTCCCTGGAAGTCCAGCAGCCCGCCGAAGGCCCCGCTCGAAAGGTCTACACCATCACCCCGCAGGGCATCACCGCCCTTCGCGAGTGGCTCCGCTCTGAAACCGAGGCGCCGCAGCTGCGTGCTCCGATCGTCTCTCGCCTCATCGCCGCTGAAGTCCTCTCGGCCGAAGACCTCGACTTGCTGCTGTCGCGCTACGCCGAGGAAGTCCGCCTTAAGCTCCTTGGCCTCGAGGAGATCGAGCGTCGTGGCGTTGGTGTCGCTCTCGGCAGTCCGCGCCAGCGCTTGCTCTGGCAGTGCATCAACAGCCGGCCAATCCAGCTCCTCCGGGCCGAGGAAGCGTGGGTTCGCGAACTTCGGTGGGCCCTCGCCAGACTCGAAACAACCGTCCCCTCGTCCTAGCGCGACTTGGGTCCTTGGTCCAGCTTCGCCGATTGGGCGACGGGCGATGGGAAGTATTCCGGCGAGACCGGTATGTCGTCCGCAAGGGCTTCCCCGGCCTCACGCCGAATCGCCCGGCCGAATTCGGCCCCGAGCAGGAGGATCGAGGCGTTCACGAACATCCAGACCAGGAACGCCAGGGCCGTCCCGAAACTCGCGTAAATGGCCGTGTCACGGGAAAAGTCGGCGATGGCGAAGAACGTTGCGAGAAGGTTCTTCGCCGCTTCGAACAGCACCGTCGCGAACAGTGCCCCTCCCAGCGCCTCCCGCCACGGCGGGCGCACCGTCGGTACGTACCTGTACAGCAGCGAGAACATCGAAAACGACACCATCGCCGGCAAGACGTATCCCGCGATGCGCAGCGCGGTGTTTGTGTCGATGTTGAACGGCCCGATCTCGTCCACGCGCTCGAGCACCAGCCGCGCGGTCGCCGTCAGGCCCACGGAGAGCACGATGAGCACTCCCAGGGCAGGGATCATCACAAAGTCAATCAGCTTCCCATGCCAGTAGGGCCGCCCCCGCCGCAAGTGGGCTGCCGCGCTGAGTCCTTTTCGCACGGCGCCGAAGATCCCGCTCGAAGCCCACACCAGGAACAAGAAGCCCAGCCCCAGGCTCGCCGGGCTGCTCCGTCTTGCCTGTTTGACGATCTCGTCCACGCTCTCGCGGACGCTCTCCGTCTCCTTCAGTGGTATCTGGTCGAAGATCCACTGGGCGATTCGGTCCTCCTCGATAACCAGACCGACTACCGAGAGGGTGATCAGGCTCAATGGGATGATCGAGAAGATGGCGTAGTACGCGATGGCCGCCGCATACGTCGAACATCCATCCTCGACGTACAGCCGGATGGTGGTGGCCACGACGTCGAACGGCCGTCGGACACGTGACGGCAACGTCCGCCAGGACTCCGCGGCCGCTTCGAGCATTCAGTCACGCTCCGAAGGGCGCAACCCCGCAAGTGTCCGGAACATGCGTACATAGTCGTGCAGGTACCGGGTGAGAAGGAAGCGCTCGCGCACAAGTTCCCGGCCGGCGGCGCCCATGCGTCTACAGGTATCCTCGTCGCTAAGCAGCTCGATCAGTCGCTCCCCGCATTCCGCGCTGTTGTCCACGAGGTAGCCGGTCTCGCCGTCCCGCACCTGTAGCGGGATTCCTCCACAATTCCCACCGATCACCGGCCGCCCTTTCCAGAGACCTTCGGACACCACCAGTCCGAAGCCCTCGCGCGTCGACTTCTGGATGACCACCTTTGCCGCGTCCTGGAAGGCATTGACTTCGTGGTTGCCGACACCGTCCATGTTCGTTAGCACGTGAATGTCCGCGTCCCTGCTGCGATGCTTCAGCACCTTCTGCAGCCACTCCTCGCCCTCGGGGTCGTCGTGCGCGAGCGAACCCACCAGGACGAGTTGTAGCCCGGGGTATCGCTCCTCGCCATCCGGTAGGCGTCGATCACACCCAGCGGGTCCTTCCATGGATCGAATCGCGAAACCTGGCACACCATCGGCCGCTCGGCGTCCACCGAGAACCGCTCCAGCACGCTGTCGGCTTCTCCCGGACGTAGGTTGACGTTCTTGGCGCTCAGCGGGTCGATCGCTGGTGGCGCGATGAACCGATTTGCTTCGCTCACTCCCTCCCGGACGTACTGCGGCATCGTCCAGACTGTCCCGTCGTACTCCGCCACGTACGGTCGGAGCAAGCCCCACGTCTCCGGCTGCGCATCGGTCAGGTCGATGTGGCAACGCCAGAGCCACTTCCCTCCTGGTCTGCGCCCGTCCGCACGCAACACGCCCAGGATCGGTGCTGGCTGCGGGTCATGGACGACGACAAAGTCGTACTCCTCCCAGGTTTGGGCGTTCGCGCGGCTCGTCTCCACCCAGAGCGTCCGCTCCTCTTGCGTCCAGCGATGCGGCTTCCCCTGGAGAGCGTTGTGCATCGCCTTCGTCACTCCGAAGAACGGGTCTGATCCCGAGATGACTTTCCAATCGGCTTCCAGCCCGAGGTCCCGCATCAGCGGGACCATCGAACCGAGAATTTCTGCCACGCCGCCGCCATAGGCCGTTGCATTCACATGCAAGACGCGTGCCCCTCGAAGCGGCCGCGCGTCATCGCGGATCGCCTCCACAACCCCCGGAAGCACCGCGGGGCGATACTGTTCTAGTTCCCTGGTCTCGAGTTCAACGGTAGTCAGCATCCGGGCCATGGTAGTACCCGGACCGCTCAAGCTCCGGTCAGTGGGCTGGCCCATCCTGGACTCTCGCGAATTCGCCACTGGCCAACCGCTCGATCGCGTGGTCCCAGTCAGGCGCCACCTGGTCCCAGGCGAATCGCCGGGCAGCCTCCTGGAGGGCCGTCCTCTCCGGGAGCGGGTCGGTAAGCAGCGATTCAAGTTTCTCTTCGAGGTCGCCTTCGTCGTCCCAGAGCACACGGCTGTGTAGCCCGGAAGGCACCAATGCCGGGTAGTTGTAGCGGCGCGGGGCACAGGGGACGCATCCTGCAGCCATCGCCTCCACCATTCCGACGCCGAAGAACTCGTGGCGCGTAGTGCTGACCACGATGTCGCTCTGCCAGAGCAGGCGCCCGTACTCTGCTTTCGATGGAGCGAAACCAAAGTGCGCAATGTCCGTCGCGAACTCGCTCTCCAGGCCGATGATCGCCTCACTGGGGTTTTCGCCTGGCTCTCCGGCTACTACGAGGCGGAACGGCACACCGCGTCCCTTGATCGCCCGCAGCGCCCGCGCGAACAATTCTGGGGACTTGTCGAACTCCCACCGGTGGTTCCAGAGGATCGTCCGAGGGCCGCTCTTTCGTCTCGGCGATTCGAACTGGGCAAGCCAGTCCAGCTCCACCCCCACGGATAGCACCGTGCTCTTCGCTTCTACTTGCGCCACGCCATCCTCCAGCAGCCAGTTGTTCGGCTGTGACACCAGCGATCGCAGCGCGCCGGCGAAGTCCTCGCGGTGAAACTGCGAATTGAATGCCACGACATCCGCAGCGAGCGCCGACAGGTAGTTGATCTGGCCGAACCAGGAGTTGAACTTCGTTCCCTTCAGACGCGGATAGGTCATCTGGTTCTCATGGAAGTAGGCCATCACCGGGACGCGCTCGAAGCGCGGTCTCGTCAGGGCAAGGAATGCCGGCAAATCCAGCATGTCGCTGACGATCAGGAAGTCGAACTGGCCGGGAGTGCCCGCGCCGCCGCCGCAAGCTCCTGGGCTCCCCGCCTCATTCGCCGTCGCCACTCCCCGTCCGGCAGCGAGAGCGGGTGAATCTCGTGGGACGAGTGTGCCGTTAGTCCATCGAGGAACGCCTTGTGACTGCCGCCGTAGAACGGCTCTACGAATACCCCGCGCACGCTAGCCACGCTTCTCCCGGAGTCCGTCTGCGGGTTCCCACAGGTGAAGCGCGCGGATCACATGTGCCCCAGTTCCGCCAGCTTGAACAGCGCATCCTCAAACTCGGTGTCGTCCGGGTTCACGGCTTTGTATTGGCTCACGCAATGGCCGCCGTACTTCTCCACCAGGTACCAGTCGTCGTCGATGATGAAGTCGGGATACGGCTGTACCCGGGGGTCCTTATCGAACATGCCATCGACCCATTCGCCCAGTCCGTGCATGTGGACGACTCGCTCGACGTGAGCCAGCCCGCTCGCCGACCAGACGAAAACGCCGTGTCCGGCGGCCTTCAGCTTGCGCATCGCCTCGTGGGCGCCGGGCCGCAGAGCGTTTGTGTGCTGGTCGATGAACACCAGCGTGTGGTCGACATCGAAAAAGATATTTAGCGGCATGGTCGTCCTCGTTTGACGTTAACGGGCACTGTAGCGGCGTTCGCCCGGGAAATGAAACGCTGCACTCAACTCTCGGTCCGGTTGTCAACGAACACCGGCACATCGAGCCACCGTACTTTCGGCCGGACACCGTAGAGCGTTTCCAACCGGCCCAGGTGAACCTCGTCGTGGGTCGCCTCCGCGGCCTCCCGGGAGGTCCACAGATAGATACCGCCGTTCTCCCGGGCCATGTCGTCGTACCAGTACGACTTCCACACCAGCCCGGCCAGGCCCTGGTACTTCGGCGCGGTCGAGCGATTGATCGCTTCGAGGCTGGTGCGGTCGTACGTGGCCTCGCTGTGGCTGAAGGTCACGATGGTAGCGATCACCCGGGTCATCCCCTCTGGGCCTGTCCGCCTCGCGGCTCCGTCTAGGCCTCGGTGACGTCGAGGCCCCAGACCGGCCGGAAACGCCAGGTCCGAATGCCGCTCACCGGGATGTTGTGCTTCTTGATGAGCTTCTTCGCTTCCGGCACCATCCCCGCCGGGACGTATACGAAGAACTCGCCCGCTTTCGCTTTGGGGAGCCAATCGTTCACTGCGGTTTCGTCGTTCACCGAATCGGCTGTCTCGATATCAGCCATGATCTGGAGCCATTGTCCCGGGCGCCGGACAACGACGATGTCCGGGTAGAGGTCTTTGCCGCCTTCTTCCCCCACCGCCATCTTCGGCTTGGGCACGTTCACGATCGTGTCGAGGTCGGCGCCTTCTGGCCCGGGGTAGGGGAACTTCACCTTCGCGATTTCGGCCACTGCCCCCTGGTGACGCAACTCACTGAGATACTTCGCAGTCACGGAACAGCCCTCCAGATCGCAGTCCTTCGATTCTACAGCCCGGGCGAGTAGGGAGAAGCGAGACGCCCATCCCTACCGAAGCCGGGTCACGGGCCCGCTTGTGCGACTTCCGGCTTCACCAGGTTGCGGAATTGCGCGAAGTTCGCCTTGAACTTCTCCGCGATCGACGCATACGTCGCGTCATACTCAGCCTTGTCGGCCCAGCAATCACGCGGGCTGAGGAGCTTGCTGTCGACTCCGGGCGCCGCCGTCGGCACTTCGAAGCCGAACACCGCGTCCTTCCGGAAGGTGACATCGCCGAAGCCGTTGTTGAGGATCGCGCGCACCATCTGCCGCGTCTCGCGGATGGCGATGCGCTTCCCGATGCCGTATTTTCCACCGGTCCAACCAGTGTTCACCATCCAGACCTCTGCCCCGGTCATCTTCAGCCGCTGTTCGAGCAACTCGGCGTAAACCGTCGGGTTCAGAGCCATGAAGGGTGCGCCGTAGCAGGGACTGAACGTGGTCTCCGGGTCGACGATTCCGACTTCGGTGCCCGCCAGCTTGCAGGTGTAGCCGCTGAGGAAGTGATACAGCGCCTGTGCCGGCGTCAGACGCGCGATCGGTGGCAGCACGCCATAGGCGTCAGCCGTCAAGAGGATCACGTGTGCGGGGTGCGGCGCGACTTCCTCGGTATAAACGTTCCGCAGCGATTCGAGCGGGTAGCTTCCACGCGTGTTCTCGGTCACCGAGTCGTTGTCCAGGTCAACCTCGCGCGTGTCCTCATCGAAGATCACGTTCTCGAGGATCGTCCCAAATTCACTGGTCTGTTCAAAGATGTCCGGTTCGGCGTCTTTCGAAAGGCGGATCGTCTTGGCGTAACAGCCGCCTTCAATGTTAAAGATGCCGCTTTCCGTCCATGCGTGCTCGTCGTCCCCGATCAGCAGTCGCTCGGGGTCGGTGCTCAGCGTCGTCTTCCCCGTGCCGGAAAGCCCAAAGAACAGTGCCGACTTCCCCGTGCGCGGGTCCACGTTCGCCGCGGAGTGGAGCGAAAGCACCCCATCGAGCGGGAGGTAGTAGTTCATCGCCGTGAAGACGGACTTCTTCATCTCTCCGGCGTACGCCGAACCTGCAATCAGGATGACGCCCTCCGTCATGTTGAGGGCGACTACCGCGTCGCTGTTGATGCCGTCCGCTTCGCCCTCAAGCTGCAAGAACGGGCAGTGGATGATAGTGATGTCCGGGGCGCTATCGGCTGGCTTCGGCGACGACGGGATGAACATCGTCCGCGCGAACAGGGAGTGATACGCCTGCTCCGTGATGACCCGCACCGTCTTGCGGTGGTCTGGGTCCTGCGCCACAACGCAGTCCTGCAGGTAGATATCCTTGTCCTTCAGATAGGCGGTGGCCTTCGCCCGAAGCCGTTCGAAGACATCCACCGAAAGCGGTTGGTTGTGGTTCCCCCACCATACGTGCTCAGAGATCTCCGGCGTGCGGACGACGAACTTATCCTTGGGACTGCGGCCCGTCCGTTCGCCGCTGAAAACGGCGAACGTGCCCCCCTGGAGAAGCTTGCCCTCGTGGCGCTTGACCGCGTGTTCGTAGAGCACGGGCACCGAAAGGTTGTGATACACCTCTCCGGCATTGGAAAGGATTTGGCTCGCAACATTGGTCGACGCCGGCGATATAGCCATCTCTACTCAGCTCTCAGGGGCAGTTGCCCGACTGGTGCAGAATACGGCCACTTACCCCGCCATGTGAATAGCTGAGGCATGAGATATAGGTGAGAGCGATAGCATGCAAGGCCCCGTCGATGACTCTCCGTCCTAAGCGGCGACTCCCGCCGGCGAACCTTTCACGAGTTCCATGAGCGAATCCACCTGCTTCGAAAGCTGCAGGAAGTCCGGTGTCGGGACTCGCAACTCCCCGTACGCAGGAGGAATGATGTACCCCGCCTGCAGCCCGTTCGCCGTTACGAACCGGTCCGCGACCGACACAACCGCCGCGAGCGTGACATCGTCTGGCTCCGCCGAATGGTGGCGGGCGACTGCCTCCTGGATATCCGCCGGCAGGTTCCAGCGCTTCGCCAGCAGGCCACCGACTTCCGCGTGGTCGTACCCGAGAAGTTCGCCTTCCAGTGCCTCCAGCGTTTCCCCCCGCGCCAGGCACGCCGCTATGGCCTGGTCGAGCGCAGTGGCGTCGGCGTAGAACATCGCCAACCGCCCCATGTTGTGGAGAATGCCCGCCGTGAACGCGGTCGGTACGTCGAGTCGCCGGCTCTTGCCGGCCAGTTCGGCCGCCTTGAATGCCACGGCGATGGAATGGCGCCAGAACACTTCGATCCGGAACAGCGCGTTCAATGCGTCGGGTGCGTAAGCCCCCGCAATCGCCCCGCTGATCGCCATATTCCGGGCTTGCACGAAGCCCAGCGTCACGAGCGCCTCCTGGACGGATGTGACCTCGCGTGCGCGCCGATAGGCCGCCGAGTTCACCACGCGAAGCAGTCTCCCGCTCAGTCCCGGGTCGGACGAGACCACCAACGCGAGGTCCGAAGCCGAGGACTTCGGGTTCTGCGCGACTTCCATCACCCGCAGCGCGACTGCTGGCAGCGGCGGGAGGGCTTCTATCGCCGAAAGAATGCTCGAAGCGCGAGACGCGGGCTGCTGAGGATTCGTGGGCATGAGTGCCCCTCCAGTGGCTATTCGCTTTGAGTCTCTGCCGAATTGCGCGCGGGGTGGATTGGGGAGTTCCCGCATCAAGTGTCTGGTTTGTCCCCACGAGGGCTGCTGCGTCAGTGCCTCAACCGCCGGGTGGGGTAAAGACGTCCGGAGAAGCTACCGTGACCAGAACGCGCCGTTCGGGGCTTCATTCCGGTGTGGCGCGCGCGGTCCGCGCTCGAGGATCTCCACAACGTCCGACCACAGCGCTGCAAAGCCCACCGGCGCTCCAAGCCGGTCTCGGGCCTCCGCCACGGTCATCGAATCCAGGAACTTCTCGCCAAAGTAGTCGAGGCTCGGCCGCGGAAGGATGAAGATGTCGGGCCGCTCACCCGCAAGTTGCTCTACATAATCCTTGCCACAGACGAGCCCACTGACGTTCACCCGTTCGCCGAACACCGTATTCGTGATGCCCTTCACACGGATTTCTGCCCCTGTCACCGCCGAGACCTCCTGCGCCACTTTCGCCAGTGTCGGCGCGATCAGCGCGGCTGTCCCGATGACGACCTGCTTCCCGGCGCTGGCGCCAGGACGCACCCGGCGCCGCGTCCGCGACCAGTCCTCCAGCATCGTCCGCACCATGCCGATGCCGTTCTCGTACTGGGGAAAGCCGTCGTAGGTCGTACGACCCGGGATCGGGAGATCCGCGGTGACGTAGTACTCGTCGCTGCACTGCACGATGGTCGCACCGAAGCGCTTCCGAAATTCCTTCTGCAGCGGCTGGAGGATCTGGATGATTCCCCGTGCGTACTCACGGTTCGGGCGCACCAGCTGAATGCCGTCGCGCTTCAGCGACCACTCCTCGAGCTTTGGGCTCGCTCCTACCGGCACAACCGAAATCGTCTGCACTGCCGGGTGCAGTTCGCCGAGGGCCCGTATCGAACGCGCCAGGTGTTCGCCGTCATTCACGCCGGGGCAGAGCACGATTTGGGTGTGCGCAACGATGCCGAGGCTTCCCAGCCTCTGGAGCTGCTCGATGATGTCCGGCGCCGTGTCGTTCGCAAGCATATGACGCCGCAGGCCCAGCTCCGTGGCATGCACAGAGACGTTGAGCGGGCTGAGCCGCTGTTCATCGAGCCGCTCCCAGTCCGCCCCTGTCAGGTTCGTCAGAGTCACGAAGTTCCCGTGAAGGAAACTTAGCCGGTAGTCGTCGTCCTTCGTGTAAAGCGTCTTCCGCATGCCCTTCGGCAGGCCTTTGAGGAAGCAGAAGAAACAGTTGTTGTTGCAGAGGATGACATCGTCCCAGGTCGCCCGTTCGAACTCGATCCCGAGGTCTTCGTCGATCTCCTTCTCGAACAGGATCAGATCGTCCAGCCCGTTCGCCTTCTTGATCGCGACCTCGACCTCGTGTGCGGCTGCAAAGAACTGGAAGTCGACGACGTCCCGGGGTACGCGCCCGTCGACCGACACGACGGCGTCGCCCGCCTCGATCCCGGCCTCTTCGGCGAGGGATCCCGGAACGACCGCGGAGACCAGCCCAGGCGCGGGGGGACGTTGCATAAGGATCATTGTGCGGGACTGAAGGTGCGAGGTCGAAGTTGACCGAGGCAGACGGGGTCAGTCGCGGTGCTGGATGGTCGCGATGTCTGCTTCATTGCCGGCCGCGTCGGCGAGGGTCCACCATGCGGGGGCGAACTCGTCCCGGACCATGCGTCCGCCCGCCGCGAGTGCAGCGGCGACACGAGCCGGCGCCTGGTCGTGCGGTACCCAGACGGCGATATGGATGGCGCCACCGCCATCCTTGCGCGGCTCCTTCATCTTTTCGAGCCAGAACGCCGGTCCGCGATTGTTCGGATCGACGAGATCTTCCGTGGGGCTGTCACGGCGAGGCTCATAGCCAAGCACCGCCTCCCAGAAAGGCATCACCGCCGGGACCGCGAGCGCGCCGGGGACGACGAGTACGCTCTGGACGACAGATGGGTCCGCGGTCGCGCCCTGTTCGCGCGCGATTGCTGAGATCTGGCGTGCCGGCTCAACGTCGTGCCGGCTCATTCCGAAGTAGTCCGCGGTGTAGGTGATAAGGCGCACCGTGACGCCCCCGGCGCGGATGTCGAGGTCCGGAGGTTGATCGCTGATGCCTGGAAGCTCGCTGACCGCGGCGACGAACACCGCGCTTGCCGTGAATGACCCCGTTCGGAAGAAAGCGCAGGCGCCGTCGCCGACCACGCGCCAATCTTCGACACCGGGGACCGCCTGGAATTCCCGCGCAGTGATACGTTCGACCATGCGCGGAAGGTAGCGGTCGGGCGTGGGGGCGGCAATGGGGTGGTGGCGCTCCCTCACGGGTGCTCGCCGTCAGGCCGGGGCCAGCTCCCGAATCCGCGCCTCCACCTCGTCGATGGAGTAGTCCGGCGTTGAGGCGCCGGCCGTCAGGCCCACCCGCTGAGCCCCCGTGAACCATTCGGCCCGCAGCTCCTCGGCCCCCTCGATGTGGTGCGCGACCGTGCCCTGTTCCTCGCACACTTCTCTCAGGTGGCGGGTGTTCGCGCTCTTCTTCCCGCCCACCACCACCATCACGTCCACCGTCGATGCCAGTGCGGCGGCCGCTTCCTGTTGGCCTGTCGTAGCGTGACAGAGGGTGTTCACCACGTGCATCTCGAAGTTTCGGTCCCGACCGAGGAGCATCAGGTTGGAGACGAATTTGGCGAAGTCCTCCATCTTGTGCGTCGTCTGCACCATCACCGCGATCTTGTTGGGAAACCCGCCGGGGAAGCCATCCACCAGGTCCTTCAACGCCCCGAAGTCGGCGCTTGGCGCAATCGTCGCCTGGGAAAGCCCGTCCTTGCTCATCGTCCAGCCCATGATCCCGCGCACTTCCTTGTGTCCGGGGTCTCCGAAGATGAGGACGTGCCACCCGTCGCGCACGAACTTCTGAGCGTAGCGCTGCGCCCGGGTCACGATCGGGCAGGTGGTATCGATGACTTCGAGGCCGCTTGCCTGGAGTTCCTTCATCGCGCGTTCGCCGACACCGTGTGCGGTGATAGCGACGCGACCTTCCGGCACGCGCGCCGCCGTCGCTGCCCCGATGTCACCGTGGATCTGGTCGGGGCCGGGCAGCTGGATCACGCCGTTACGTTCGAGGCTGCTCACGACATGGGGGTTGTGGACGATCTCGCCCACACTGAAGACGGGCCGCTCCGGGCTCGCCTCGCCCTCCATGATCTGCACGGCACGCCGCACACCCATGCAAAACCCCATCTCATTCGCCCGGATCACCGTCACCATTGGATGCGTCTCTCCCACCTTCACTTCCAGTATAGGGAGGGAGGTATTTCGCAGGTAATTGGGCCTGGATGGCCGTCTCGATGCGCCGGGTGAGTTCGCTTACCTGCTCCTGCGTTGGCCGTCTAACCGGTTCGAGCCTGATCGGTTCGCCAATCGTGATCCGGAATTCAGGTCGCCTTGCCAGCACCAGTGGCTGCCTCAGTCGTTCGGTCCCCGTCATCGAGCAGGGCAGGACCGTCGCCCCGGAACGAAGCGCGATCATCGCCGTCCCCGGGTGTACCTCTCCCATGAAGCCAGTCTTGCTTCGGTGCCCTTCCGGGAACATTCCGATGACACCGCCCCGTTTGAGGATCCGTTCGGCCGTCAACATTGCGCCCAGGTCCGAATCGAACCGCCGCACCGGGAACGCGTCCCAGAGCCGGATGATCGCTCCGAACGGCATCTTGAACAGCTCCACCTTCGCCATGAACCGGATGCGCCGTCGAGCGATGCCTGCCCCCAGGATCGGTGGGTCGGCGTTGTTCAAGTGGTTCGAAACGATGATCAAGGCCCCCTCTTTCGGGACGTTTTCCCGGCCCGTCACTTTCCAGCTCACCACGCACCAGAGCAGCCCACGGAGGACATAGGTCAGCGTCCAGTAGAACGGCGGGGCGAACATCCCCCAGCCGATGCGGGAGAGTCGATTCTTCAGTTTCTGGCGCATCTCACCTTCTCCAGTGCAAAGGAGATCACCTGCTCTAGCGTCATGTTGGTCGTGTCGACCGCGATCGCGTCGTCTGCGGGCCTCATCGGGCTCACAGCTCGGGCCGCGTCGACTTTGTCCCGGCTGGCGATGTCCTTCTTGGCGTCGTTCTCATCCTGGGTCGCCTGTGTCCCGCGCCGTTTCGCCCGCGCCTCCTCGCTCGCATCGAGGTAAAGCTTCAGCGGAGCTTTCGGGAGAACTACCGTCCCGATGTCTCTTCCCGCAAGCACGGTAGCCTCCCGCTTCGCGATGGTTCGCTGCCGGCGCACCATCGAAGCCCGCACACTCGCCAGCGCCGAGTACTTGCTCACGTTCTTTTCGACGTCCGAACGTCGCAGTTCGCCGGTGACGTCTTCACCCCCAAGGAAGATTCGGGTTCCCGCCGCGTCGACGCGGACCGTCATCCGCATCCGCCGGAGAAGTGGCTTCACGGCATCGTTGTCGGCAGGCACGCCGGCTCGCAGCGCGGCCAGGGTCACGCCCCGGTACATCAACCCGGTGTCCAGGAAGCTGTAGCCAAATTCCGCCGCGATCGCCAGCCCCACTGTCGTCTTGCCGGATGCGGCCGGGCCATCGATCGCGATGCTGCCGGGAAGTTGGTGCGTCATCGGTGCGCCATCGTAGAGCATCCCGCCCTACTTGCTATTCCGGTCCTTGCCGCCCGCCGCGGCATACAGCGCGTCGACTTCCTCCGGCGAAATCTCGCGGAACGCTCCCGAACTGAGAGTGCCTAACAACAAAGGGCCGATCCGGATGCGCCTCAGGGCCAGCACGTCTCTCCCGATGGCGGCCATCATTCGCCGGATCTCCCGGTTCTTCCCTTCCTTCAGCGTGAGGATGAGCCACGCGTTTGGTTCTGGCCGCGGCTCCACCATCGTCACCTGCTCGTCGTCTTCTTCGTCATCCTCAACGTCGTCGAAGTCGATCTCCACATCCATCGGTTTCGGTGGAGCGGCAGCCTCCCGCGCCGAGACCGCCCGGAGGCGCTCCCCGCTATCCTCGATTCCCCGCACCAGCCGTTCCATGTCCCTCTTCGCGGGCATCGCATCGAGCCCGACCAGGTACTCCTTTTCCACTTCGTACCGGGGGTGAGTGAGCAAGTCGGTAAGGTGTCCGTCGCTGGTCAGGATGACGAGACCCTCGCTCTCCAGGTCGAGCCGCCCAACCGGGTGCAGCTGGATCTCGCCGATTGGGACGAGGTCCAGCACCGTCTCGCGCCCGAGATCATCCCTCGCCGTCGTGACGAAACCCGCAGGCTTGTGCAGTGCGAAATAGCGATAGCGCCCCTTCAGGACTGGGACGCCATCGACCATCACCTCATCGATTTCGGGGTCTGCACGCGCGCCGAGCGTCTCGACCTGCACGCCGTTCACGCTCACCCTGCCCGCCAGGATCATCTCCTCGGCCACCCGCCGCGAGGCTATGCCTGCGTTCGAGAGGATCTTCTGTAATCGTTCAACGGCCACGCCATCCATCCCACCACTTCCGCGCCTTCGGCGCGAACGTTGCGCCGGCGATGCCCGCGGAAACACCTCCCGCGCCGAGGAGCACGATCCAGCTCCAGGCGAGTCCGGGGCCGGCTCCTTCCCGGATGTCGATGCCGGTTGCCAGCTGCTCGGCGCCCCCTGCGCCCGTTCCGGCTGTCCGAGCACCAGCCACGGTGGACGCCGCCTTCGGCGGGAAGAGGTTGGCTTCCCCGGGCGTTGGTCTGAGTGTGACAGCCCAATTCTCGCTCGCTGGTTCGGCCGCGGCGTCCCGCACGCCGAGCGTCTGTCCCGCTCCCGCCGCCATCGGCGGCGGGTCGAAGACCTTGGTGCTGTCACCCCAGGAAACCTCGTCGACCACCGTGCCGTCCGGTGCGGTCAGGCGAAGGAGGTCTCCGGTGTTGCCGAGGCCGTTGCCAATCTCTCCCCCGGGTACCACCGCGACGACTGCTCCAGTTGCGAAGGTAGCGGCATCGCCAGCGATCACGACGAATCCACGTGGTGGGACGACGAGTCCCGGCAACGACTGCCTGGTGCTCCCATCCGCAATCGTCCATCCACTCAGCTCGACGGCCTCGGCGCCCACGTTCACGAGCTCCACCCACTCATAGGCGGCATCGCGTCCCGGTTGTTCCGGATCGCTCATGATCTCAGAAATCCGCAGGCTGTTCGGCCCGGTGACGGTTGTCTCGCTCCGCCCCGTCGCAATAGCTGTGCCGCCGGTGGTGGCAGTTGACGTCTGTGCCGGCACGTTTGTGCCACCGGGGGCTGTCTGCGTCGGGGTGGCCGGTGCCGAGCTTGCTCCGGGAGGGGGTGCCGCCTCGGGCGCGGCTACGGCGGCGAACGAGGCGTCGTCGAAGCAGGCCGTCGCTGTCCCGGTGGTCTGCAGCACCAGCCTCAGCCGCGCCGACAGTGCGGAAGCAGGCGCCTGGCGCGCATCAGTTGCCACTTCGTTCCATCCGGAGGACCCGCTCACGGTGCTCTCGTCCTGCGAGATCTGACTCCCTGAACCGTCGTCGCTGGCGTACCAGCTGATCCGTACCGAAGCGCTGCCGCCAGTTACGCGCGCCGTCACGCCGCCGGCATACCAGCCGCCTCCCTCCACGCTCACAACCTGGTAGAGCCACTTTGTGGAGTTCGTTTCCGAAACGATGCAACCGGCGTAAGAGCCGTGCGCTGCCTCTCCGGTCGCTGTCATCGTGCCGCCAAACTTCTCCCAGTAGGCGGGCTTTCCGTCCCGGATGATCTCGAAGTCGCCGTTCGCGAGGAGTCCGCCATATCCCGAACCGGCAGGGATCGTCGGCGTTGAGGTCGGAAGCGGAGCCGTCGGGGTTCCGCCCGCCGCTTTCGGTGGCGTTGGCGTTCGTGTCGCGGTGGGCTCGTGCGTCGGAGACGGTGTGCGCGTCCCGGTCGGCGTCTTCGTGGGTGTCGCCGTCTTCGTCGCGGTCGCGGTCGCGGTCGAAGTCGCCCCGCCAGTCGGGATGGCCGAACCCGTGGCCGCTGGCTGTGTCGCTGTTGGTCCTTCGTCGGTTGGCGTTGGGGTCGGGGAAGGTGGTTCGGTGGTTGGAGTTGCGGTCGGCGCCGATGTGATGTCCAGGGAGGCGGAATCCAGGATCATGTCGCCTGTGCCGGTCAGGGTCACAACGAACTCCACCCACGCGGCGTTCCCCGGCGCCACTACTCCGCCGATCGTGAATTGGCTGAACGCGGGTCCCACAGATCCGGCGCTTCCCGAAACCGTTGCCACCGGCGCGGAACCATCGTCCAGGAACCGCAACTGCACCTGTGCCGAGCCTGCGTTTGCACCCTTCACCCAGACTGAACCAGTGAAGGTGTCACCCGGGGACACTTCCTGTGCCTGATGCTTCACCGTGGTCGTGAGCGATGTCTTCGAGACCTTCGCCGCCAGCCGCACCTTGGTGCACGTCCTCCGGTCTCCTGCGCCAGCAGGCCGCCTGTCGCACTCCAACCCGTTGGATTCGTTCCTCCCCAGGACTCGAACCCACCATTCGTGAGCGCCTCCGCACTCGCCGCGTCCCGGGCCGGCGCCGTCAGCGCCAGCGCACTCACCAGGGCAGCCAACAGCCCCGCGGCAACAGGCCCGGTAAGGATGGCGCGTTGCCGCCCTCGAGCGCTCGATGCGCTGGACACGGCCCTACCGCGCGATGAGCGGCGCGCCGCCGAGGTGCGAGCCCGCGTCCACGATGAGGATTTCTCCGGTGATAAGGTCCGCCCCTTCGATGAACCAGACCGCCGCCTGGGCCATGTCCTCGGGCGTGCCGGCCTTGCGCAGGGGGGTGTTGCGCTCCTGCGCCGCCTTCGCTGCCTCATAGGCGTCGTCACCCATGCCGCCGCGCAGCCAGCGCCCCTGGATGAACCCCGGGCAGATGGTGTTCACCCGGACTTCTGGCCCAAGCGCTCGAGCCAGTGAGAGAGTCATCGTATTGAGCGCGCCCTTCGAGGCGGTGTAGGCGATCGAACTGCCGACGCCCATCACTCCCGCCACCGACGACACGTTGGTGACGGCCCCCTGGCCCTGCTTCTTCATCTGCGCGGCCACCGCCCGGGTCATCTGGTACGGCCCGATCACATTCACACCGTAGATCCGGTGGAAATCGTCTGCCGTCAACCCTTCCAGGTTGGCGTGGTTCACGAAGTGCGTTGTGCCCGCGTTGTTGATGAGGCCGTCGATTCGCCCCCACTTATCGATGGCCGCCTGGGCCATCCGCCGGCAGTCAGCGTCGTTCGAAACGTCTGCCTGGCAGAGCAGCGTTTGCACGCCGAGCTTCTCGCATTCGGCCTGCGTCTCTTTCGCTTCCGCCTCGCTCTTGGTGTAGTTGATGACGACGTTGCAGCCCTTGCTCGCGAGCAGCTTCGCGCACGCGGCGCCCACGCCCGTCGCCGACCCCGTCACGATGACCACGCCACCCTTGATGTCCATCGAATTCCCCTGAAGTGAGTAGCGCCGAAGTCTACGCGTTGCGCTTCAAATTGGTACTACCACCGCGCTCCTGCACATCCAGTCGGCGTAGCATCGCCTTCGACGAACCCTCCCTGGAGGAGTGTTGCGATGGCCCCCACTCGCTGCCTGGTGGAGCGACTCCGCCCCCGGCTCCGTGCACTTGCCCGAGGTGCTCTCTGGTACGCCGTGGATATGGCCTTCGTCGTCGCCCTCTTCTGCGTCTATTTCCTCCTCCGCGGCCTCCCCCACGATCGGGTCACACAGTCTACCCGGAACGCGTTCTACATCATCGACGCCGAGCGCACCCTCGGAGTCTTCCACGAGCCGGCCTGGCAGCAGGCTGTGATCGAAAACGAACGCCTGACGAGCCTCGCGAACTTCACCTATCTGAATCTCCACATGCCCCTTCTCGTGGCGATGGGCGGGCTCTTCTTTCTTGCCGAGCCGCGTAAACACCGGGTCATCCGGAACACGATCCTCCTCTCCGCATTCATGGCCGTCCCCATCTACGCCGTCTTTCCGGTCACGCCGCCTCGGCTCATGGGCAGCGCCGGGTACCCCCTCGGCATCTTCGACACCATCCCGGAAGCCGTCCGCACGAAACCTGGCCCTCTGGCGAACTGGTATGCGGCGGTGCCTTCCTACCACTTCGGCTGGATTGCGCTCGCTGTCGCTGGGGTGTGGTGGTATTGGAAGTTGTGGGCGCTGCGCGCCGTCGCGACGGCGTTTGCCGGGCTCATGTGGTGGGCGATTGTTGTCACCGGGAACCACTACTTCCTGGACATGGTCGCCGGCGCGGTGATGGTCGGCCTGGCTTTCTCTCTCGTCTGCCGCTTCGAACGCTGGGCAGACGCCAACCCCACGCGGGCGGCTCGCTTCACCGTTCGTGCCGGGCCGCTCCGGCTCCCCTTCTAGCCGTCCCGAGTCCCATCCGCGGGTTGATTGACAGTCCTCCTACCCCACGGAAGAATCGCCATGCTTCATAAGGAGGAGCCCCATTTCCATGAAAGCCGCAGTGCTCTACGCACCGAATCAGCCCCTCGTCATCGAGGACATCGAGCTCGATGAGCCCCAGGCCAACGAAGTCCTCATCAAGACCAGCGCAACAGGCGTCTGCCACTCCGACCTCCACTTCATGGAAGGCAAGTGGATGTACCCGATGCCCGTCGTCCTCGGCCACGAATCGGCCGGCGTCGTCGAGAAGGTCGGCCCCGGCGTCACCAACGTAAAGGCCGGCGACCGCGTCGTCGTCGCCTTCGTCCAGTCCTGTGGCGTCTGTGACCGCTGCACCACCGGCCGGCCCAACCTCTGCTCCAACGGTCAGTCCCTGAACCGCATGGGCCGCGTGAAGCTCAACGGCCAGCCGATCATGCAGTTCGCCGGCATGTCCGCCTTCGCTGAGTTCCAGCTCGTCAGCTCGCGGGCATGTGTGAAGGTCCCCGATGCTGTCCCTCTGGAAGTTGCTGCACTCGTTGGCTGCAGCGTCATGACGGGCGTCGGGGCCGTCACCAACACTGTCAAGCTCCAGGTCGGCGAAACTGTCGCCGTCGTCGGTTGCGGCGGCGTCGGCCTCAACATCATCCAGGGCGCCCGTCTCGCCGGCGCCTCTCGCATCATCGCGGTCGACATGCTGGAATCGAAGCTCGCCGCGGCGAAGGAGTTCGGCGCCACCGATGTCGTCGATGCCTCAAGCGGCGACGCCGTTGCCCAGGTCCAGGCCCTCACTGGCGGCGGAGTGGACTATGCCTTCGAGGCCATCGGCCTCATGAAGACCGCGCAACAGTGTTTCGAAATGGCACGCCGCGGTGGGCAGGCGGTGATCGTCGGCATGCTCCCGCTCACCGAGCAACTCACCATCCCGAACGCCGGCATGTCGTTCCTCGGGGAAAAGGGCATCGTGGGCAGCTACTACGGCTCCACTCGCCAGACCTACGACATGCCGTGGCTGATGGAGCTCTACCGCCAGAAGCGCCTCAAGATCGATGAGCTCATTTCTCGCAGGTATCAGCTCAGCCAGATCAACGAAGCCTATGACGCCCTCAAGGGCGGCGAGGTCAACCGCTCGGTGATCGTCTTCTAATCCGGGCTTCGCCTCCACCGAACGAGAAGGCCCGCCGAACCGGCGGGCCTTCTCTGTTCTGCGTTTTCGCAGACGAGGTCTCAGTCCTTCGAACAGGCGAGCACCGGGTCGTAGTCCGGCATGTCGGTGATCTTCTCCACCGGCTGGATCCAGGCGATCTTCCCGTGCTTGTCGACGACGATGACGACCCGGTTCGCGATGCCTCGCGGCTCGATGACGACGCCATATTTGCGCGCCGTGTCCCCCAGGGGAGCGAAATCACTCAATATCGGGAACTCCAACCCGAGTTCTTTCTTCCACGCGGCCTGTGCCCACACACCGTCGCTCGAGATCACCACGGGCAGGGCGTCCTGGCTCGCGAACTCCTCCCTCTTCTTCTCGATCAGCGGCATCTGGTTGCTGCAGGCCGGGGAAAACGCCGCCGGGACGAAGTTGATCACCACGGCGTTCTTGCCTTCGTAATCGCTTAACTTGAACTTCTCGCCTGTTGGGCTCGAAGGGAGTTCGAAATCGGGGGCTTCGTCACCCACCTTGAGGGTGGCGGTCTCTGACATTGGAACCTCACGGGACAAATTTGGGATAGCTAATCGATCGTAGCAGGCGCGGCATCTGGGCCGCCAATCGGGAACCGCTGGGCAGCCCATGCCGGCGGCCGCTTCTCGGCGAAGGCCGTCATTCCCTCGAGCGCCTCTGCGGAGGCGAAGTACCCTGCGGAGCGGGCAGCCATTTCTTCGAAGCCGGCGTGTAGCTCCATCGCTGGCACATCCCGAATGAGTTGCTTTGCACCCCCGAGGGCCCCCGGCGCGCCTTTCCGAAGCGCGTCCAGGTACTGCTCGACGACGGTATCAAGCTCCGAAGCGGCAGTCGCACGGTTGAGCAATCCGATGGCGGCCGCTCTTTCTCCATCGAAAGCCTCCCCCGTGAGGAAGAGCTCCATCGCGACGGGCAGCGCCAGTTTGCGCACGAGGATGACCGAAATCACCGCCGGGATCACACCAATCCGGACTTCGTTCACCGCAAACGTCGCCGTATCCACACCGACCGCGATGTCGCACGCCCCGACGAGACCCATCCCGCCCGCTCGTGCTGCGCCATTGATCCGCCCGACAACCGGTTTCGGCGCTTCCCACATCGCTTCGAGGATCGGCGCAAGCGATGTCGCTCCCGTGCTGGCGCCTCCCTGGTTCGCCTCACGTTGTTCCTTCAAGTCTGCGCCGGAGCAGAAGACCGTGCCGGTTGCCGTCAGGACGATCACCCGGACACCGGCGTCGGCGATGGCCGCGTCCATGTGCGCCGCCAGCTCCCGGGTCAGCTGCTGCGAGAGAGCGTTCCGGTTGTGCGGCGAGTCCATGGTGATCGTCCCGACGCCATCCCGGAGTTCGTAGTGCACCAGTTCGGTCATCGCTTCGCCTCTCGCGGGAACTCGCCTGGCTGCCGTCCCGCGCCGGGCGGCCCGGCGAATGCCTGGGCAATGCCCATCCACTCCCGCGCGGCCTCGCCGATGACTTCCAGTGAGGTGTCGGCGATATGCCGCCTCTGGGTGACGACGCGGCAGAAGTCGGTGGCGCTGCCCCGGACCACGTTCTCGTTGGTGTCGTCCCCGAGTTCCCAGGTCGCCCCGGAGGGCGCCGTCAGGGAGACGCGGACCGGCACCCTCGATGGCTCCAGGTTCCGTGTCTGGTAGCTGTACGGCCGCGTCCGCACCCCCAGGAAGGCGACATGCCGGAGCCTGTCGGTGTCCGGCCGCTCGACGCCCGCCACATCCACCACGTCCAGTCCGTGGGACCACGTCTCCATCAGCCGCGCGGTGACGTGCGAGACGCCGGACATCGGCGGGCCGGCCCACGGGATGCGCGCTGCGGGGTCGAGCGATTTGAGTGCCGCCCGCAGGTTGCCCGATGCGGTTCGCCACCACTCGAGGAGATCTCCGTGGGCGAGCGTCCTTGCGCGCTCGAGGTAGGCGGGTTCCCCGTTTTCGGGACGCCGGAAGTGTTCGCGAAGCGCCTCCGCGTCGGTGATCGCTAGGGCGGCCGCCTCGTCGAAGTGGGCAAGGTGGGCGACCTGGTCTCGCACCGCCCAGCCGATCGCGTGTGTCGGCTGCTCGAACACCGATGGGGCCAGTCGCTCGAGCACGCGCTCCAACGCGCGGTGCTCCTCAGCCAGGTCGTCTATCACTTCTTCAAACACGCTTGCCATGGGCTGGAACTCTACCCCGCGCGGCGCCGCCTGTCCGCGCACACAGTGGCGCCCCGCCGCCGAATCTGGCACGCTCTAAGTCTGTCCATTCTTTTCTCCGGAGGCACCACAGGTGAATCTGCTTAGTCGTCTCATTCGTCCGTCCGCCGTCGCGTTTGCTCACTGCGATGGCCCTTGCGGGGTCTACGACCCCGCCGCTGCCCGCATCGCCGCCGAAGCCGTCCTTTCCATGGAAAAAGATCGCCGCCCTCGGCGATGCCCAGGACGCGGCCACCATCAACACTCGCACGCGCTTCATCACCATCAAAGAGCAGCAGGCCGAGGTCGTGAAGAAGGAACTCGACATCCTCTGGCACGACTACTTCAAGCCCGAGCACCTCGAGAAGTACCCGAACCTGCACGACACCTTCTGGAAGGCCGCCAAGCTCGCCTCGAAGAACAAGACCGAACAGGACCCGGCCAACGGCGAAGCGCTGATGGGCGCCGTCGAGGAGATCCACAAGATCTTCTGGGCGACCAAGAACCGCGACATCGCGTTCTACCGCGCGAACCCCTGATCCCGCTCGCGGACAAACGCATGTAGGGCCCCGTGACTCGCCCGAGTCACGGGGCCCCTACTGTTTCCCGGTGTGCGCATGAAGGGTGCTGCTGCGACTCTTCCGCTTGCGACGTACGCCCTCGCCGCGGCGATGCTCGCGTGCAGGGTCGAGAGAACGCGCTTGTGGCCAATTCGTCGCGCATCGGACAGGATGAGGGCATGAGCAGTCCTGCCGGGCGGGTGGCGCCCGTCCTCTTCGGATCCGCGCTCATTGTTGCTGGAGTCGCGGCCGCCTTTCGCGTTGGCCGCCGCTTCCGCCGCTTCGCCATCTCCGGGACGTCGATGCTCCCGACCTTGCGCGCTGGCGACTGGGTGCTCGTCGATGAGCACGCCTATCGCGGCCGTCTACCGCGCCGCGGCCACATCCTCGTCGCCCGCGATCCTCGCGAACCCTGGCGCCACCTCGTCAAACGAGTCACCTCGGTCGATCTGCACGGGTACATCCGCATCGAAGGGGACAACGCGGCGGCGAGCACCGACAGCCGGGATTTCGGCCCGCTGCCGGCCAGCCTCATCGCCGGGCGGGTGCGCTGGCGCTACTGGCCGCTCAGCCGAGCGGGCGCCGTGCTCTGATCGCGGCTGCCGGCCAGCTCCCTGAGCACAAGCCCGTCGGTCGGGAACGCGAACTCGGGCGGTGTTTCCGGTCCGAACCAGTCCAGTTCGGTGAATTCGCCGTCGATGGGATGGGGCTCGCCGTCACGCGCGATGCCCTCGAACCAGATGCCGACGGTCTGTTTGTCGCGGTTGTGGAAGTTCGAATGCACGGCGACGACGCCGCCCAGGTCGACTCGGACTCCCGTTTCTTCCTCGAACTCGCGCACGGCTGCCTCGCGGACATCCTCGTCCCACTCCACGTAGCCGCAGGGGATGCACCAGAGTCCCGCGTAGATTCCCGTGGCGCGCGGCCCATCAGCACCCGTCCGGCTTCGTCCCGCAGCACGACGGCCACCCCCACAGCCGGGTTCTGGTACTCCACGAACGCGCACTCGCCACAGGTCTTGCGGGTCTTGCCTGCCCTCTCCGCCTCGACGAGCCGGTTCCCACAGTCAGGACAGAACGTCGCGCTCACGGCTGGGGCAGCTTGCCCGCCGCTCGGAGCTCCGCCATCGCGACGAGGTCCTCAGCCACCTTCGCGATTGCAATCTTCACGCTCGCGTTCGCAGGTTGGTCGCCCGGTCCCCAGTGCTCGCTCGCCCGGGAGATCACGACGTCCGGCACAGCGGCGATGCCGCCGATGTGCCGCATCACCCGTGCGGTGTCCGTCACGCCTGGCTCCGCGTCTCCGCCCGCGATGCCGATGAGCGCGAACGGCTTGCCACCTGCGTGCGGCAGATCGATGAAGTCGAGTGCGTTTTTCAGGCCGCCCGGGATCGCCCCGTGGTACGAAGGCACCGTGATCAGGAAAGCATCGGCCGCGCTGCATGCTGCCCGGAAGGCGCCCACCGCCGCCGGGTACTGGTCCTCCGGCCTGCCGTCCATCAACGGCAACGAGCCGATCTCGAATCCCTCGCACTGCGCCCCGGCCGACTCGAGCACCTTGAACGCGAACTGGAGTGCCCGGTCCGCTGAACTGCGCGGTCGCATACTGCCGTTGATGCCAAGGATGCGCGTCATCTCGTTAGCGTACGAACCCCCGGGCGAACGGGCGATGCGCACGGAGTCCATCCGCCTCGTACACTCCCCCCGTGAAGCCGCGGGTTGTGGTCGTAGGTTCGCTCATGATGGACCTCGTCGTCCGTGCGCCCCGCCTCCCCGTCATCGGCTAGTCCTTGCTCAGCCATAGCTTCAGGACTTCCCCAGGTGGCAAGGGCGGCAACCAGGCCATTGCCGCCGCGAGACTCGGTGCCTCCGTCACAATGATCGGACAGGTCGGCGGCGACCGCTTTGGCGAGATCCTCCGCGAGAGACTCGAAGCTGAAGGCGTCGACACGCGATTCGTCTCCGTCGACCCGGAGCTGGGGACCGGCGTCGCCGTCCCCATCGTCCTCGATTCCGGCGAGAACGCGATCCTCGCGGTTCCACAGGCGAATCTGACCCTGTCTCCTCTGCTGATGGAACGGGCGCGCGATGTGATCTCTTCCGCCGGCATGCTTCTCGTGCAGTTCGAAGTCAACATGGACGCCACCCTCGCCGCCATGCGCCTGGCGGAGGCCGCGCGGGTCCCTATCCTGCTGAACCCTGCGCCAGTGGCTCCCTACCCTCCCGGGACGCTGGAACTCGCCTCCGTAATCGTCGCAAACGAGATCGAGGCCGCCGCGCTCGTTCCCTCCGCGTCGGGCGACCACGACGCCGAAGTTGAAGTGCTCCGCAGGTTGTCCAGGAGCGCCGTCATCACGCTCGGCCATGATGGCGCCGTCGTGGATGATGGGTCAGGCCCCAGGAGCATTCCGCCTTTCGCCGTCCAGGCGGTGGATTCGGTTGGAGCGGGAGACGCCTTCTGTGCGAGCCTCGCTCTTTCCCTCTGTGAAGGTGCGCCGCTGGCGACGGCCGCCCACTTCGCCGCCGCGGCAGGCGCCGTAGCTGTAACGCGTGCGGGTGCGCAGGCGTCGCTCCCAACTCGCCAGGAAGTGGAGGCGCTCCTTGCCGGCCGGTGACGGAACTTTCCCGCCTCTTTCGACGTTCCGTGTTGATGATGGCGATCGGTCGGCGGATACTGAACTCACCCCCGGGTTGGCTTTGTGAGCGCCCAACAACGATTCTGCCCAATCTGCAATCGCGCTTTCCAGGAGGCCGAAGCCGTCCTCCGCTGCGAGGGGCTGTTCCGGTGCTGCACCATCCCGGGTGCTGGGTGACCAACGGCGGCTGCGCGACGCAGGCCGACCATCGCGCCACCCCGGCCGCCATGGCCTACCCCACAACGACCGTCCCGGCGGGACTCCCGCGCCGCATCCCGGCGAAGTTGCCTCGGCGCCGCCCCCGGCGACCTCCGAGCCCATTCCTTTTCGCCCCGCAAGTCGTTCACCGGAAGGTACTTCGGACCCCGACGACCCACTCGTTATCGGCAGTGCCGAGATTCGGCCGATGGTCCACCGCACCCTACCCTCCACAGTTGGTGTTCCCTCGGTCCCACGACGCTACCAGCCACCGCCCGGCGAACAGATGCCCCGCCGCCAGATGCCGAAAATCTACGGGGGCCATCCGCTGCTTGCGTACTGGTACGTCCCGGCCGCCGTCGGACTCGCGATTTTCGTGGCCTTCGCCGTGATCTGGACGGTCGGGAGACTGACCGGCGAGGACGATGCCGCGACTCAACGCGCCCCACCCCCGGCGGCAACAAGCGCCGCCTTGCCCACGCAATCCAACGCCACGCCAGGCCCGAGCGCCGCCGCGTCCCCGTCGTCATCGCCTTCCGCTGCGCCCAGCACCGGTCCCGGCAAGTTCAAGGGAGGCGATATCGTCACCGTCACCGGGACCGGGGAGTGTCTCAATGTCCGTGTGAAGCCGGGCCGTGAGAACGATGCGATAGTCTGTGTGAAAGACGGCACGGATCTTCGAGTCGTCGGCGGGCCAGAATCTGCGGGCGAACTAATCTGGTGGAAAGTCCAGACGGAATTGGGTGAGGGATGGGCGGCCGAAGACTACCTCGTAAAGAAGCCCTGAGGTTCGCAGCGGCCCTGGGGGTGGCCGCCCTCCTGGTGCTGCTCCCTGGATGCCGCAATGGCGGTTCCGGCGACGCCGGGGCCTCGCCGGAACCGTTCGTCCTCGCCTCCCCATCATCCGCTGTCCCAACTCCCTCACCGACTCCCGACCTGCTGGCCACACCGCCTGCGTCCCATGTCGACGCACGCGCCTGGTTGCAAAGAGCCCTGGGACCGAGCGGGTTCGATCCCCCCTGCCCGCAGCGCTTTCAGCAAGCCGGCGTCGCCTGCACCGAAGGCGATGTGGACGGGGACGGCCTGAAGGACCTTGCCTACTTGTTGCCGGTCACGCTCCCCGGGACCCTGCTGCCCCATCCCTCGGCCGTCTTCCTCCGCCGCGGCGGCACACAGAAGCTTGAGGAGTTCGCAGTCGACCTGACCGCCGATGCGTCGCCGATGGGTATCGCCGCCTTTTCGCTGGTCGACCGCACCGGGGACGCGCGCGGAGACCTCACGTACCTCGAGAACCGCTGCGGAGCGAGCGGCTGCAAGACGACAGTCGTCATCCAAACTTGGGATGGGACCGCCTGGCGGGACGCCGGCCCTGCCGATTCGGGCATCGCCAACGTCGATTCGGTCTCCTGGACTGGGAGCGGCGCCACCAGTGCCCTCAGGATCCACGGCGGTAAGCTCCCTGCTTCTGCGCCGGCCGAAGCAGGACCGTCCCGCGCCGCGACCACAACCCTGCAACTGGTCGGTTCCCGCTACACCGCGACGAAAGTCGAACACGACTCGGCCGAGTACCTTTACCAGGCATTCCTCGATGCCGATGCCATCTTCGACCGGGACAAGGAAGCCTCGTTCGCGGCATTCGAATCTGTGCTGACCCGCGAGGCGCTCAAGGACTGGAAAGCGAAGCCAGACCAGAAGGACCGCCGTCCGGCCCTCAAGGGTTTCGCACTCTTCCGCATCGTCCTGGCCAAGGCCGTCCTTCAAGACGACGCAGCCTCGATCACCGCGGCCATTGACCGGGTCATCCTCCAGAGTGCCCTGCCCGACTTCGAGCCGCTCTTCGTCAACGTTGCCA
This sequence comes from Candidatus Amarobacter glycogenicus, assembly GCA_016719395.1. GTDB lineage: Bacteria > Chloroflexota > Dehalococcoidia > Tepidiformales > Tepidiformaceae > Amarobacter > Amarobacter glycogenicus. Next base: position 178,523 of record JADJZF010000005.1, read on the forward strand.
TGGAGTTCCGGCGCGGCTACAACGAAAGCGGTGGCCTCATCGGCGGGTGCGCCGCAGTCAACCTCTACCTCACCCGGCCCGCGGCCGGAGCCGACACCCGCGCCTACGTCGAGCAACTCTTCAACTACGGATACGCGAACCCCGCGGGAAGCGCCTGGCTCACGAAAATCTGCCCGTTCTAATCAGCCCGCAGCAATCGCCGCAGGTTCGCCATCTCGATTGCCGCCTGCGCTGCCTCTTCACCTTTGTGTCCGTCCTTGCCGCCTGCGCGGGACATCGCCTGCTCGACGTTGTCCACGGTCAGGACACCAAAGATCACCGGGACGCCGGTCTCCAGGGCTATCCTTCCGATGCCTTCAGTCGCGCCCCCGGCCACGTACTCGAAGTGCGCGGTGTCCCCGCGGATCACTGCCCCAATGCAGATGACCGCGTCGAACCGTCCGCTCCGTGCCGCCCAGTTCGCCGCCGTTGGGACCTCGAAGGCGCCCGGCACCCATGCGACCGTCACGTCGTCCTTGGCGATTCCCCGGTGTTGCAGGGCCGATTCCGCCCCGTCGAGCAGCTTGCGCGTGACGAATTCGTTCCAGCGCGCGACCACGATGCAGACGCGCAGGCCGGCGCCGTCCAGCGCCCCTTCGATGACCGGCATCAGGAGTTCCCCGCCGTGCTCACCGACTCGAGACCGTCGAGGAGGTGCCCCATCCGCTGCCGCTTGGTGTCGAGGTAGCGCACGTTGTGGGGGTTCGGTTCCGTCTGGATCGAGACCCGCTCAACAACCTCGAGGCCGTACGCTTCCAATCCCGCACGTTTCGCCGGGTTGTTCGTGATGAGCCTCATCTTGCGGACGCCGATGTCGCGCAGGATCTGCATGCCGATCCCGTAGTCGCGGCGGTCGGCCGGGAAGCCGAGCGCCAGGTTCGCGTCTACCGTATCCAGGCCCTCATCCTGCAGTTCATAAGTCCGTAACTTGTTGTGTAACCCGATCCCGCGCCCCTCCTGGCGCATGTAGAGAAACACGCCCCCCTCTTCGCCGATCATCTTCATCGCCCGGTCTTTTTGCTCGCCGCAGTCGCAGCGCATCGAGGCGAACACATCGCCCGTGACGCACTGGTCGTGGACGCGTACCAGGGTCGGTGTCTCGGCGTCGATCGGTCCCTTTACGAGCGCCACATGCTCGTCCGGGTAGTTCTCGGCCTTGTACGCGAGGATCATCATGTCGCCGAACGGCGTGGGCAGCCGCGTTTCCGCAACCCGCGTGACCAGGCGCTCGTTCTGCAGCCGGTACTTGATCATCTCGTTGACGGTCACGATGCGCAGGCCGTGCCGCCGAGCGAAACGCTTCAGGTCAGGCATTCGCGCCATCTCACCGTCCATCTTCATCACTTCACAGAGCACCGCTCCGTGCGTCAGCCCCCCCATCCGGGCGAGGTCGAGGCTGGCTTCGGTCTGGCCGGCGCGCACAAGCACACCCCCGCGGCGGGCGCGTAGGGGGAACATGTGGCCCGGCCGCGCCAGGTCCTCCGGCCGCGTTGCCGGGTCGATGAGCACCTGGACCGTTCGCGCTCGATCCGCTGCGCTAATGCCTGTCGTCACTCCAGTGCGCGCCTCGACCGAAACGGTGAACGGTGTCCCGAAGCCTGACGTGTTCGAAGTCTGGTCAACCATCAGCGGCAGCTTCAGCTGTTCGCAACGATCTTCCGGTATCGAGCAGCAAATGAGGCCTCGGCCGTACTTCGCCATGAAGTTGATCGTCTCCGGAGTCACGAACTCGGCTGCCATGCAGAGGTCGCCCTCGTTCTCCCGGTCTTCGTCGTCGGTGATGATGACGAACCGGCCCCGGCGGTATTCCTCGATCGCTTCAGGTACGGTCGCCATCACGGGGTCCCGTTCAGTCATCTCCGTGCCTCCTGCGTCTCCACGACGAAGTTCTCGATGTACCGCGCGATGATGTCGGTCTCCAGGTTGATCCGGTCTCCGGACTTCCGGTTCACCAGGTTCGTGTGCTCCTGCGTGTATTGCACGAGAGAGACCGAAAAGCTCTCCGGGTCCTTCGCCACGATGGTGAGGCTGATGCCGTCGATGCAGACCGGGCCCTTGACCACCATGTACCGAAGAAGCTCCGGCGGCGTGAGGAAGCGAGCGATGATCGCCTCACCTTCGTTCGTCATTGAGTGCAGGACCCCGGTTCCTTCCACGACGCCGCGGACGATGTGTCCGCTCAGGCGGTCCGTTGGCCGGCAGCTCCGCTCCAGGTTCACGAGGTCTCCAACCCTTAGCTCGCCCAGGTTTGATCGCCGGTAGGTCTCGGGCATCAGGTTCGCGAAGAAGAACTCTCTGTCCATCTCCGCGACCGTCAGGTCGACTCCGTTGATAGCGATCGAATCTCCGAGCTGGCTGTCGACCAGGACCTTGGGCGCGCGGATGCGAAGTGTCCCTTCGCCCGCCTCCACCACTGTGCCGACTTCTTCGATGATGCCTGTGAACATTCCCTGCCCCTGGCGGAATTCGAAGTTCGCAGGGACGGCGGGAGAGGCTCCGCGCAGGCTAGCGCAGAGCGGGCGTCCCGGTTGCGCGAAGGCAACGGGCACGCCGCAAGTGTCCTCTCCCATCCGGACTCTAACCGTCGGCCCCGGAATTTCACCGGATCAGTCCTTTCGCTGAGCGAAAGGAGTCGCGGGCTTTCACCGCCGGTGGGGAATTTCACCCCGCCCCGAGAACATCTAACCGGTATGGTTCGCGTTGAGCGAAGGACTTGTCAAGCAGCCCGTCATTCCGGGCTGCGGTCGAGCAGTTTCACCAGCACGTCGTATGTCGCGTACGCATCCGCCAGCGCCCCGTGCTCGCCCATGCGGCCGATCCCGAGCCGGTCCGCCACGTGTCCCAGGTTGAACCGGTCCACCTGGCCCCCGGTCTTCAGGAGAGTCCGGGCGACCGGCTGGACGTCCAGCGCCACCGTCGCGAACGGCCAGGGCTGCTGCATCCGCCGGTACGTCTCGACCAGGAATGCCATGTCTTGCCCAATCCCCCAGCCCGTGACGACCGCGTCCCGGCCTGCCGCGTTGAATTTGTCCAGCGCCTCTTCGAGGTCCAGGGCAGCCTTCCACCCTTTCGCCGAATACCCGACCACCTTCAGCGCAGCCGGCACGGCATTCCCGATGTGCTTCGGCTTCACCCGTGCGCCCCATGCCTCCTCTTCCGGGAGCGCTGGCGCCAACGCCGCCCGCACTCCGGCAAGGTCCAGCACTTCGTGCATCTGCGCGTTCGGGCCGCTCATCTCAAGGTCGACGACGAACAGCGCGCCGATCCCACGAAGATCCTCCGGGGTCCCCGGTTGAGGGGTGAGCCGCCCCTCCGGGTCCAGACGCCGAAGGCCGTGTTGCAGGAGGTTGAGGATGTCTTCCATGGACTCAGATCCGCCGAAGCTCGCGTGAAGTCACCGTGATCACCAGTGTCGCTGCCGCCGCGACAACCATCCATCCGCCGACTACGTGAGGTGCACCCCAGACGTCGATCATCCGCCCCATGAGGAGTCCTGCGAACGGAGTCAGCCCCCAGGTCATCGTCTGCAGAGCCACGACTCTGCTGCGGTATTCCGGCGCGGCCTTCATCTGCATCAGCGAAGCGTTGAACGCCGAGTAGATACTGTGGAAGATCCCTGCCACAGCCAGCACCGCAACCGCTAACCAGAGGTCCCGCGTGAGGCTGAAAAGACCGACCGCCCCGCAATAGAAGAAGCAAGCCCACATCATTCCCGGGCCGATCCGCTCCCGATTCGAAGTCACGGCGACGATGCCGCCGCCCAGCAGCGAACCGAGCCCGACAGCGGCGGCGAGATACCCGTAGGCCTTCTCGTCGCTCTTTAACACATCAATTGCGAAGACCGGCAGGAACGTGACGTACGGGTAGACGAGGACGCTCGGCAGGATAGCCATTGTCACGATGAGCGCCATCCGCCGGTCCCGAACGACGTAGGCAAGCCCGGATGCGACGCTCCCGAATACACCGATCTTCTCAGCAAGGACCGCGGGCATGCTCGGTCGCAACCTCGATGTGAGCGCGACCGCGAGGATCAGGCAGATCGCCTGTGCCGTGAACGTTCCTTCCGTCCCAATCAGCCCGATCAGCGCACCGCCGATCGCTGGCCCGATCACCCGCATGGCGTTGCCGCCCAGCGCGTTCAGGGCCACGGCGTTGGTCATCTCGTCCGCGCCTGCCGTGTCGAATACCAGGAGGCTCCTGATCGGGCCGGCCAACGCTTCTACGATGCCCGCCGTCGCCGCGAAGAAGTACACCATCCAGATTTCAATGCGCCCCGACCAAACCAGCAGCGCCAGCGCAGCCGCGATCGTCGCGCTGCCGGTGGTGTACACCATCAACTGGCGCCGGCGCTCGTACCTGCCCGCGAGATACCCCCCGAACGGCGAAAGCAGCACCAGAAAGGCCCCCCGCAGAAGCGCCACCGCTGCCAGGTCGGTCGCCGAACCGCCGAGGTCGACCTTTACCAGCCATCCCTGGCCGATCGTCTGCACCCAGGACCCAATCTGGAGGGCCATCGTGGAAACGAGGAGGAAGCGAAAGTCCCGGTGACGGAGCGAAGCCAGCGGTCGCCCGGGCGCGGTCAGGCCGTTGCCGCGCTTCCGGCGCGCCGTGTGTGGGGCTGCGGGAGAAGCCAAAAGTAATCTCCGGGTGCAGGGGCAAACCCGATAGTCCGAACGTACACAACCATTCCGGAACGGGCCACCCGCGCCCCGGTGCTCCCCGAGAGTCCTCGGACTTTCTCACGTACTCCTTCGGCGGCGGCGTTGCATCCGCTACGATCGGGACATCCCGCCAGCGGAGGCTGCAATGTCCAACCCGGGCGCCGATTCCATCGCGTTCTTCCACAGCCGCTACAACATCGATTCGGCAGCGATGTCGTCGCTACTCTCCATTGCCCTCAGCAGGGGTGGAGACTTCGCCGAGCTCTTCTTCGAACACCGGACGAACAGTGCCATCCAGTGGGAAGACCAGTGCGTGAAGTCCGCGTCTCGCAACGTCGCACAGGGTGTTGGCATCCGCGTCGTAAGAGGCGATGCCATCGGCTACGCCTACACGGAGTCGCTGGACATGGAAGCCATGCGCCGGGCCGCTGGGACAGCATCTCGCATCGGCGCCAGCGAAGAGCGGCCAGCGCCCGTCGACGCCACCCCGCACCTTTCCGGCGGCTCCTTCTACTCGGCCGGCGAACCGCTCACCGGCGAGCCTGCCGCCCGCAAGGTCGCCCTCCTCGAACGTGCCGACCGGGCCGCCCGCGCCTTCGATCCAAGCATCGCCCGGCTAGATGCGAGCATCGGAGATGAACTCAAGTATGTGATGGTGGCGAGGAGCGATGGAAAAGTGGTCGGCGATATCCAGCCCCTCATCCGCTTCAACGTCAGCGCCCTCTCTCAGCAGGGCGAGAGCCGGCAGATCGCCCGCACCGGTGGTGGTGGTCGCCTGGGGATCGAATACTTCGACCGCGTCACGCCGGAGGAATTGGGCCGCGATGCCGCCCGCCAGGCCGTCCTCCAGCAAGGTGCTTCGGAGGCCCCCGCTGGGACCCTTCCCGTCGTCCTCGCTGCCGGCGACAGCGGTGTCCTCCTTCACGAGGCAGTCGGCCACGGGCTCGAGGCCGACTTCAATCGCAAGGGCACGAGCAACTACTCGGGACGTATCGGCCAGCCAGTGGCAAGCCCGCTTGTCACCGTCATCGACGACGGCACAATCCTCGATTCGCGTGGGTCCATCAACGTCGATGACGAAGGCAATCCCTCCACGAGGAACACCCTCATCGAAAACGGCATGCTCCGCGGCTACCTTCACGACGAGGTGAGTGCACGCCACTTCGGCGTGGCTCCTTCCGGCTCCGGTCGTCGCCAGACCTTCAAGGACTACATCATGCCCCGCATGACGAACACATTCATGCTGCCGGGGGAAAGCACTCCCGCGGACATTATCCGCAGCGTCAACCATGGCATCTACGCCGTCTCCTACTCCGGCGGCCAGGTGAACATCTCCAACGGCGACTTCGTTTTCTCTGTCACCGAGGCTTATCTCATCGAGAACGGCAGGGTGACCTCCCCGCTGCGGAACGTCATGCTCATCGGAAACGGCCCCGATGTCCTCTCGAAGGTCACAGCCGTCGCGAACGACTATCAGCTCTCCGATGGCCGCTGGACCTGCGGTAAGGACGGCCAGTCGGTTCCCGTCGGAGTTGGCATGCCGACCATCCTCGTTTCCGGCATCACCGTCGGCGGGACGAAAGTAGGCTGATGCACATGGAAGGGCCAACCCCGCTCGAAATTGCCCGCAACGTCGTCTCCCTCGCCCGCCGCGCCGGGGCCGAGCAGTGCGACGCCATCGTCTCCATGTATACCGAGGCGAACGTGACCGTCCGCCTCGGTGAACTCGAGAAGCTCATCGAGGCCGGCTCCATGTCTCTCGGCCTTCGAGTGATAAACGGCGGCCGCACCGCCGTGTGTTCCACGTCCGACCTCTCACCGGCCGCTTTGGAGCGCTTTGCCGCCGAGGCCGTCGATCTTGCCTCTATCTCCGAGCCGGACGAGTTCGCGGGACTACCCGAGCCGGAACTGCTCTCTCGCGCCACCACCGCGGCCGGGCTCAGCCTCTATGACGAACACATGGAGACCCTGAGCACGGACGAAAGGATACGCATGGCGAAGGCCTGCGAAGGCGCCGCGCTCGGCTTCGACGCGCGTAAATAACTCCGATGGCGCCAGCCTCTCCACCCGTATCGGCCAGCTCGCACTCGCCAATTCCTATGGCTTCGAAGGCTCCTATCCGGCGACGAGCATCTCCCTCATGGTCGAGGCCATTGCCGACGATGCTGACGGCAAGAAGCGCAATGGTTACTGGTACTCGGCCGAACGAAGTCTCCATCGACTCATGGATCCCGAAGAGATCGGCCGTGTCGCGGCCCGCAGAACCATCGATCAGTTGGGCGCACGCAAGATTGCGACTCGCCAGTCCCCGGTCGTCTTCGAACCGATGATGACAGTGGCCCTCATGGGCGACCTCGTGGGCTGTGCGACCGGTAGCGCCCTCTATCGCGGCGCGACGTTCCTCGCGAGCCGGGCCGGCAAGGCCCTGGGTTCACCGCTCGTGAACATCTCCGATGACCCCTCCCGTCCGGGCGGGCTCGGGTCCCGTCCCTTCGACGGTGAAGGCGTCGGTGCCCGCCGCAATGACATCTTCCGGCAGGGAGTGTTCTCCGGTTTCCTGTTCGATTGCTACACCGCCAGACGCACTGGCAATTCAACGACGGGGAGCGCCCAGCGGGGCATCGAATCGCTCCCGGCACCCGGTGCTTCGACCCTCATCTTCGAAGCCGGCAACTCGGAGCCGGGGTCGATCATCGCCGGTGTCACCGAGGGTCTGTATCTGACCACGCTCATGGGCAACGGATTCAATCCAACCACCGGTGACTACTCGCGCGGGGCGGCCGGATTCTGGATCCAGGACGGCAAACTCGCCTACCCCGTCAGCGAGGTGAACATCTCTGGGCACATGGATTCCATGCTCGCGGGAGTCGATGCCGTCGGGGATGACCTGGCTTCCTTTGGGTCGTCCTCCGCTCCGACGATCAGGATACGGGAAATGACGATCTCCGGGACGTAGCCCCGGCTGGCCGCCCGCACGGAGAAGGCCCGCGGTCCGAAGACCGCGGGCCCTTTCGTTCTGGCTTTGGTTCGCCCCTACCAGCCGATCGTGAGGTTGGATTTAGTCTTCGCGATGATCCAGTACGCGACCCCCTGTCGCATCTGGGGCAGGTTGTTCAGGTAGGAAGGAAGCCCCGGGAAGTAGCGCTTCCACACCCCCGCCGCCGGGTCCCATTCGTAGACCACTGCCACCGTGGTGTTGCCGGCGAACGCCTCTCCAGGAGCCATGTTCGCCGCTGGCCAGGCCACGAAGTTCGCTCCAGGCGAGAGCGCCAGGGTGGCACTCGGCGAAGCAGGTGTCGCTGTCGCCGCCGGAGTGCTGGATGCGGCCGGCGCCGGCGTGTTCGTCGCGGCCGGGCTGGGAGTGCTCGTCGCGGCCATCGTTGGAGTAGCCGTACCCTGCCCGCCCTGGGCCGGCGTGCTGGTCGGCGCAAATGGGGTGGGCGTACTCGTTGGCGCGGCCTGGGAAGGTGTCGGAGTCGCCGTGCTCTGCCCACCCTGGGCAGGCGTGCTTGTCGGTGGCATCGACGTCGGTGTGCTTGTCGGAGGGACGGCTGTCGGCGTGTTCGTCGAGCCGGCCGGCGTGGGGGTACGGGTTGGCGTCGATGTCGCGGTGTTCGTTGGGGCGTTCGTTGGGGTGTTCGTGGGGCCCGCTCCGCCGCCGCCGGTGCCGTCATCCGTGGTGCCGAACGTTGTCGCCCAGTACCAGCCGTATTGCGAGCCGGACTTGTAGTAGCGCCCGATGCCGATCTGCTTGTAGTACGACCCGAGCATGTTCGCGTTGTGCCCCGGCGAATTCTGCCAGGCCGTGAATGCCGCCGATGCGCTGCTCCAGGCCCCCCGGCCGCCAGGTTCTCGCCCGCTCCCGTGGGATAACCACAGTCGATGCCGCGCTGGTAGGCGGAGCGCCCCAGCGAATCTGTATGAGAGAAGTAGTTGTTCGTGGCGAGGTCTTCCGTCATCCAAGCAGACCCGCGGTTCAGGTTGGTCGAAATCGTCAACGTCCCCAGTCCGTTCGCCTGGCGGTAGTTGTTGATGAGTGTCAGGAACGCGAGCTCCTCGCTGTCGTTCCCATCGTGGGTGACCGAGCAGTTCGTCAGCGCGGCCGCACCCTTGTCCGCCGCCACCATCATCGCGAACGCCGCGAACAGCGCCCCCGCAATCGCAAGGGCGAGTGGAATCGCCGCTCGTTGCTGTGTTTTTCGGACCTCCATACCAAGCCCCCAGACAGGCCCCTTCCCCTTGGAACCTGTATGAGGATTCGACGGTCGTCCGGGAACAGCCGGTTGACGCTCGGTGTCGTTGCCGGGGAGATGCAGGGATTGTGAAGCGAGTTGCTCAGGGTCGCGGAGGGGCTGCTGAGTGTTACGCCTGCCGCCGCGATCGGTAGTCCGCGATCGCCGCTCGCAGTGCGTCGGCCGCGAGGACGCTGCAATGAACCTTGTCCTTCGGGAGCCCGCCGACGGCCTCGGCGATGGCCTCCCGCGTCAGTTCCTCCACCCGCTCCAGGTCCCAGCCGGTGACCATTTCGCTCGCGACGGAGCTGGTGGCGATCGCCGGCGGGCACCCTCGCGTCTGCCAGCGTACCTCCGCAATCCGGCCGTCTGCCACGCGGATCATCACCCGCATCCGGTCGCCACAGACCGGGTTGGACTTCGTTGCCTCGCCGTCCGGGTCCGGCATCTCCCCCGCGTTCCGGGGGTGCTGGAAGTGTTCGACCACAAGGTCTGAATAAGCGGCCACGAACAGAAGGTATCAGGTTCGAATGGATTGATGATCTCGTCCGGCCCGGCTCGAAGCGATGAGCCGCCCCCACACAATCGGCCACGGGCGTCGGCGGCGCTACGCCAGCCCGAGGGCTTCGAAGATGCCAGCGAAGCTGTTTACTGCTCCCGGGTTGAAGTGCGAGAGGACGTAGGTCACTCGCCCGTCGCCTTCGATGGCGACGACCCCGCGACGGGACTTCTTTTCTCGCTCGTCCCACATTCCGAATGCCTTAACCGCCTCGCCGTGGAAGTCACTGACGAGCGGGAACGGGAACCGGTCGCGTTCCTGGAACTTCTCGTGCGACCCGAGTCCATTCGTATTGATGCCAACTACCTGGATCCCGGCCGAGGCGAGCAAGGGCTCCTCCTGGGCGAAGGCGCGGAGTTCCCTGGTGCAGATAGGCATCCCGTCATCCTCGTAAAACACCAGGAGGACGGGGCCAACCCCAGCCACTCGGCCAGGTCGAGCTCGAACCGTGAGCCGTCGGTCGCGACGGCGGGCAAGACGAAGAGCGGGGCTGTTTCCCCGGCCCGGATAGGTTCCCGCCGCGCCGGCAGTGGCTTTCCGGGTGGCTCCCTCACGCTGTCGGCTCGAATCCGGGCATCGGCCCGTCCAATCCGCGCACGGCGGCAAGAACGCGGACACGTCCGAGCCCGGCGCCGTCGGTCAGTTGCTCCAGTGCCCGGCGCCGCGCGAAGTACTCACCGAGGTCGTTCCTGGCGGCCTCGACAAGTTGCCCGGCACCGAGTGCGTAAAGGAACTCCGATTGGGCTACCGGCCCGAACACCGTCATTCCCTCGTCCTCAGCCGCCGCGGCAAGGTCCGAGAAGTTCACGTGCGTCGTCAGGTCCTGGTCGCCGACGTGGATGTACGGGTTCTCGTGGGCAGTGTGCTTGTAGTAACACAGGAGCGTCCCCCTCATCCGCCACGATGCCCAGAGCTCTTCCTGTGGGTAGCCGTAGTCGAAGACGAGGACTGCGCCCCGCTGCACCAGCGAACAGAGCGCTCGCATCGCCGGGTAGGCACGCGAGTTCACCTCGAAACGGCCGGCCTCCGGGGCGTCATCGATACTCGCGACCCCTCCCGGAAGCTCGACGAATCGCTCCCCGTCCCAGCGCACCAGGACCTCCACCGGTCCGCGTCCCCCCACGTCGAACATCCGCACTGGGAAGGCATCGAACAACTCATTCGTGATGACAACGCCGTGCGCCGCCGGCCCCTTGGGGCCCTCGCGCCACTCCACCCGGCTGTCGCTTCCGGGACTATTCGGCTCGAAGGCGACGTACCTGATCGCCGCTCGAAACGCAGGGTCTCTCCCCTCCGCCCAGTCCAGGATCGCCGTCGCTAGCGCGCCTTCGCCAGCGCCCGGTTCGAAAATGGCGAACTCGTCCGGTTCGCCGATCTGTTGCCACACGTGGCGGCACCAACCTGCCACCGCCCAACCGAACATCGGGTGAATTGTCGGGCTGGTCAGGAAGTCGCCCTGCCTCCCGACGCGGCCTGGTCGCCGGTAGTAGCCATGCTGGGGGTGATAAAGCGCGATCTCCATGAACCGCTCGAAAGTGATCGCCCCGCCGGCCATCTCCTCGATGATCGCCTCGATCAACCGGGGGTTGCCAAGTGCCGCTTTGCCGGGGTCAAGGTCCAGGGCCATGCTCACCGATTCTCCCACGCGGCATCCCAACCTGTCGTCACCGGCGGCTGCCTGCTACGCTTCGCAAAACGCCACGAATCCTCTCTACAGGGCAACGAATGCCAACACCCGCGCTTCAGTCCGAGCCTTCCGTGGATTCCGCCCTCCGTTTCTTCGGAGAGGCACTTAACATGTTCGACCCCCTCCGTTTCCGTGCCTGGGCCGAGATGGGGCTCACCACAGCCCAGCTCCGTGTCCTCTTCCTCGTCCGCGAATCCCCAGGGGTCACCGCCGGCGAACTCGCGCACCGTCTCGCTGTCACTCCTCCAACCATCTCCGGCATCGTCGATCGCCTGGTCAAGCTCAACCTCGTCCGCAGGGAAGACGATGAGAGCGACCGCCGTCTCGTCCGCAACATCCTCACCGATCAGGGTGAGAACGCCTGCAAGCGGATGGAACAGGGCACCGAGATCTTCACGCGCCGCATCCTCGTCGAGATGGATCCCCGAGACCTCCAGGCCTTCACTGCCGGTCTCAAGGCCTTTATCAAGGCGAGCACCTATGTCGCCAACGTCGAACCGAACCTCGCAGCCGTAGCCATGCCCGGGATGAGTGCAGAATGACCACGCCCCGACGAGTCCGCTCTATCGACCTCGAGAATCCCTTCGCTGAATCCTTCGAAGGTATGTGTGAGGTACTGCTCATCCGCCACGGCGAGCAGCAGTTCTTCGACAACATTCCCCTTGGCCAGGCCTACGATGCTCCCCTTTCCGCGCTTGGTCGGCGCCAGGCCGAAGCCGTTGGCGAGCGCCTCGCCAACGCCCGCATTGGACGGGTCTACTGCAGCGACATGAAGCGCGCCCACGACACGGCAAAAGCAGTCGCCGGGCACCACGGCTTGAACGAAATCGTCATGCCCGGCCTCAGGGAGATCGACCTGTGGCAGAATGCACCGCAAGACAAGGGTCTGCTCGACATCTACACCCGCGAGCAACTCGCCGATGTCTATCGAGAAGTCACGCGCACGCGGAAGCATTCCGCCTACCCGTTCTGCGAGGATGTCGATTCCTTCCGGAGCCGCGTCTTCACGGCGCTGGACGCGGCCATCGCTGAGAGCCATGGAATGCGGATAGCCGTGGTCTGCCACGGCGGCGTCATCAATGCTGTCCTCAGCCATGTCCTCGGCTCATCGTTCGATCACCTCGTCGCGGTTCATCACACCTCTGTCAGCGTCATGCGTGCTGCCGACACCCGCCGCGTCATCCTGACGGTCAACGACTATTCCCATGTCATGCCGTTCCAGACCTCGCGCGGCGACGTCAACGCCTGATGTCCACGACGCTTCAGCCAGACCCCTCCTGGCTCCAAGTCGACCCGGAGTTCTATCGCCATGGAGGTCACAGTTTCGGGCCGGGCGAAATGCTCGCCCTCGCCGAAGCGAAGGGCGAACGGGCGCTTGTTTATCCCGCCAGCGGTGGTGAGGAGGCGCTCTCCCTGGCGAACCTCGGTGCCACCGTCTCCGTATTTGATTCCCTCGAGAACTCCGCACGTGCTCGTGCGCTGGCGGAACAGGCCGGCATCGCCGTCACCTTTCTCGAAGGAGTCCCCGGCAGCCCTGAGATCCCGGGTGGGCCATATGACACGGTTTACAGCAGCTTTGGACTGCTGAGCGCGCTCGAATTCTTCGACGACTGGGCGGGAGGTATCGCAGGGGCCTTGAAGACTGGGGGACGCCTCGTCATCCACGACGTGCATCCCGCCGCGTACGTGCCCGGGGTCCGCAAGGGAGTCTTCGCGGTCGCGCACTCCTACTTTGACGACGAAGAGGATGGCGGTGGCCCCGGCTGGACCATGGGCGATCTCATCTCCGCTCTCGGCATGGCCGGGATGCCAACGATCTACCTCGAAGAGATGCCGGACTCGGAGCGCTACCAGACACCGCTCGACCGCTTTCACAACGTCCGCTGGGACGTCCGTTGGCGGCTCCCCGGCGCCTTCGTGCTGGTGGCCCTCAAGCCTTAGGTCCCTTCCTGTCGCCGCTTCCCGGTTCCCCGTTTACCCTTAGCCCATGCTCAAAACCACGAATTGCGGCGAACTTCGGCTCGCCGATGCCGGCAAGACCGTCCGCATCGCCGGATGGGTCCATCGCCGCCGCGACCACGGTGGCCTCATCTTCATCGACCTCCGCGATTCCTCCGGCATCGTCCAGCTCGTGATCAATCCCGAAAATTCCCAGGCCCACGCCGCCGCCCACCGCGCCCGCATCGAATGGGTCCTCCAGGTCGAAGGCGTCGTGAGCCCCCGCGACCCCGCGACCGTGAATCCGAACATGGCGACCGGTGAAGTCGAAGTCGCCCCATCTTCGGTGACGGTCCTCAACGAGGCGCTCACCCCGCCCTTCTACATCAACGAGCCCGCTGATGTGGACGAACAACTCCGCCTCAAGTACCGCTACCTCGACCTTCGCCGTCCCGAAGTGGCCGAGGTGATCAAGCTCCGGCACGAGGTCGTCTGGTACATCCGCCAGTTCCTGGTCGCGCGTGGCTTCTATGAAATCGAAACGCCGACCCTCATCAAGTCCACACCTGAAGGCGCGCGTGATTTCCTCGTCCCTTCTCGGATGAAGCCGGGCCACTTCTTCGCGTTGCCCCAGTCTCCCCAGATTCTGAAACAACTCCTGATGGTTGCCGGCTTCGAGAAGTACTTCCAGATCGCCCGCTGCTACCGCGATGAGGACACCCGTGCCAATCGCGTCGCCGAGCATACCCAGCTGGACCTGGAAATGAGCTTCGTCGAAGAGGCGGACATCATGGGTCTGATCGAAGAGCTCTACGCCGGTATTGCGACGCAGTTCGGGCGCGGCGCTATCCAGAGCACTCCGTTTCCCCGCCTCGATTACCACGAGTGCATGGCTCGCTATGGGATCGACCGTCCGGACCTGCGCTATGGCCTTGAGTTCGTCGACATCGCTGAACCGCTCCGTGCGTCAGGCTTCCAGGTCTTCGTTACTGCGCTCCAGGGCGGCGGCGAGATCAAAGCGATCCGCGTGCCCGGCAAAGCAGACATGACGCGTCGCGAGATCGACGAACTCACCGAAATCGCCCGCGGCGGCGGCGCCAAAGGCCTCGCCTACATTGGCTTCATGCCTGCCGAACTCCGGTCGCCAATCGCGAAATTCCTGAACCCGGATGAAATCGCTGCCATCAAGTCCCTCGCCGGGGCGCAGGATGGCGATATCGTCTTCATCGTCGCCGACCAGCCGGAGACCGTGGCGCGGTCGCTGTTCGGTGTCCGCGACTACCTCGGCGACCGCCTTGGCCTGAAGGATCCGGCCGTGCTCTCATTCGCCTGGGTCACGGGATTCCCGTTGCTCGAATGGCGCCCAGAGGAAGAGCGCTGGGACGCGACGCACAACCCGTTCAGCGGCTTCGTTGAAGCCGACCGTCCGAAACTCGATACAGACCCCGGCAAGGTTATCGCTCGCCAGTACGACCTGGTCCTCAACGGCTCCGAGGTCGGCGGTGGCTCCATCCGCCTGAACACCCGAACCGACCAGGAGAAAGTCCTGGGCCTCATGGGCTACACCCCCGAAGAGATGCAGGACCGCTTCGGTGTCGTCCTCGACGCGCTTGAGTACGGCGCCCCGCCGGAAGGCGGCGTCGGTATGGGCATCGACCGCCTGATCATGTCGCTCATCGGCAGTGAGAACATCCGGGATGTTATCGCGTTCCCCAAGGCGTCCTCCGGTTCGGACCCCTTGATGGGTGCGCCTTCGCCCGTGGACACCGCCCAGCTCGACGAACTTGGCCTGGTGCTCAAGCCCGACCCGGCCCGAACCTGACCCCGCTGCCGTAAAGCCGCGTTTCCTCGCAGCCCGGCCATGCATTCTCGCCGAATGCCAACCCGTGTACGCTTTTCAACCTGACGTGGCCAGACGGATCGCCTTTCGTCGCCCGAACCGAATCCTGAACAGACTCACCCGGCAGGTGCCCATGTCGAACAAGATGTTGACCCTGATGATGGGTTTCGTTGCTTTCCTTATCCTCGCGGTGGGCGTCGTCTTCCTCATCGCCCTCGCTGGCGGTGGAGACGACGACGATGGCTCCCCGGCCGACGGCGATGGCGAGAACAACCGCTCGTCCACCTCCGGGAAGATATGCGATGGGAAGTCGCTCATCGTCCCCGGCGATGACCCGTCGTCGGTGCTGGATCCGATCCAGGTGGCCGATGTCAGCACTGCTGAATACGTCGTCGAGATCTTCGGCGGCCTGGTCACGCTCGATCCCGACCTGAAGGTTCAGCCGGACATCGCCAAGGAGTGGACTTCCTCGAACGGCGGAAAGACCTACACCTTCAAACTCCGCGATAACGTCGTGTTCCACTCCGGCACAGCCAAGCGCGTCACGGCGAACGACTTCAAGTACAGCATCGAACGCGCCGCCGACCCCGCCAACGCTTCCCCCACGGTACTCGCGTACCTCGGTAACATCGTCGGCCTGAAGGACCGGTTTCAGAACAAGGCATCGAGCGTCACCGGCGTCAAAGTCATCGACGAAACGACAGTGCAAATCGACCTCGTCGAACCGTCTGATTTCTTCCTCTCCGAACTCACCTACCCCGTCGCCTACGTCGTCGACAAGGAGCAGATCGAAGGCAACGCCCGTAACTGGACGCAGAAGCCGCGTGGCACCGGCCCCTTCCAGCTCAAGGAATTCAAGCCTGCCGAGAAGATTGTCCTGGCAAAGAACGACCGCTACCACCTTGGCGTCGCGAAGCTCGATGAAGTCGTATTCGAACTCGCCGGCGGGAGCATCCTCACCCGTTACGAAAACAACGAGATCCATATCGGCGGATTCCCGGCGACCCAACTCGACTCGATCAAGAGCGGGCAGAATCCACTCAGCGATGATTATCGGGAAATTCCCGAGATGGCTGTCTTCTACTTCACGCTGAATCCCCAGAAGGCTCCGTTCGATGACCCCAAGGTCCGCCAGGCCTTTGCGATGTCCTTCGACCGCCAGAACATCAATACCGTCCTCCTCTACGATGCCTACCGAGTGGCCGATGGATTCATGCCCCCGGAAACTCCCGGGTACAGCGAGTCCATCAAGTCCTATTCCTACGACCCTGTGAAGGCGAAGCAGCTCCTCCAGGAGTCCAGGTACGCCGGCAAGCTCCCGCGCATCGTCCTCACCTACAGCGGCTCGGGGTCGGCCGCCCCCGACCTGCTCGTCGCCATCCAGAAGGGCTGGTCCGACAACCTCGGCGTCGAAATCGAACTCCAGGCTGTCGATAGCTCGGCCTTCCTCCGCGAACAACGCAAAGGACAGTTCCAGATGCAGTCCGATGGCTGGGCTGCCGACTATCCGGACCCCGAGGACTTCCTCGGGAAGCTCTTCGCCAGCGACAGTTCGCTCAACTATGCCAGGTACAAAAACGATGAAGTCGATGCCCTCCTCAGGCAGGCTCGCATCGAGACCGACCGCACCAAGCGCTTCGACCTTTACCGCCAGGCCGAGCAGAAGATTATCGATGATGCGACAGTCATCCCGACCTTCTGGCCGGTGACGCACACGCTCGTGAAGTCGTGCGTGAAGAACCTGCCTTCCGCTGCGCTGGTCATCCCCAAGTACCGGTACGTCGAAATCAAGGACGACTAGGCATGGGCCCAGGGCTTGCCGGTTACATCATCCGCCGCTTGCTCTGGGCCATTCCCGTCCTGTTTCTCATTTCCATAACGGTATTCGCGATGCTCCGGCTCGCTCCGGGGTCTCCGATTGACGCGATTCTTGGGCAGCGCTACACCGAAGAGCAGGCGGCGGTTCTCCGCGACAAGTACGGCTACGACGATCCGCTGCCCGTGCAGTACGTCAAGTACATCGGCAACCTCGCCCAGGGTGACCTCGGCGTTTCCACCCGCCACCGCGATTTCACCGCCAGCGAGATCATCTGGCCGAAGATCTGGATCTCTACCCAGCTCGGGTTGATCGCGCTGGTCATCGTCTTCGGTCTTGGCATCCCTGTCGGGGTCTACGCCGCGATGGCCCGCGGCACATTCATCGATCCCCTCACGATTGCCTTCTGGCTCGCCATAGAAGCCATCCCCACCTTCGTCCTCGTGACGCTCACGAGCTGGTTCTTCGCGTTGAAACTCGGTGTTATCGACTTGGGATACGAGGGCGTCTGGACCCCGAACATGATCGTCCCCGTGCTTGTCATGTCTCTGCCCGGCGTCGCCGGGGTCGCGCGGTTCATGCGGGCATCCGTCATCGGTGTCCTCGGCGAAGACTACATCCGCACAGCCCGGGCGAAAGGCCTGAAAGAACAGACCATCGTCCTCACGCACATTACCCGGAACGCTCTCCTCCCGATGATCACCGTCATCGGCCTGTCTCTTCCCGGCATCACTACGGGCTCCCTCTTCGTCGAGGTGGGCTTCGGCATTCCCGGCATTGCCAACGAGTCGCTCCAGGCGGTCCTCGCACCCGACTACGATGTCATCCTTGCCCTGGTTCTCTTTGGCGCCACTCTCTTTGTGTTGGCGAATGTAGCCATCGACATCCTCTACGGCTTCATCGATCCGCGCGTGCGAGTAGGGGTCGGCCGTGGCCAGTGAGACGACAGTCCCCGTCCTGCTTCCCGAACCTGAGCTCGCGCCACCCCGCCGTTTCCGCACGCTTCGTGACCTCCTGCGAAAGAAGATCGCGCTCCTTGCAATCGCCTATCTGGCCATCTTCTACGCCTGCGGCCTGCTTGCCCCGTTCATCGCACCTTACGGATTGAACGACCAGCAACTCACCGTCGAAACGCGTCTGCAGCCTCCTTCTGCGGACCACCTCCTCGGGACGGATCGCCTCGGCCGCGACATGCTCACCCGCGTCCTCTACTCCGCCCGGACAACCGTCGTCTTCACCATTGTTATCGTCATTTCTGGCGGGCTCTTTCTCGGCCTAGGCCTTGGATTGCTTGCGGGCTATCGGGGCGGCTGGGTGGATACAGCGATCATGCGCACCGGCGAAGTCCTCTCGGGGATGCCGACGCTCATCCTCATGCTTGCCATAACCGCCTCTTTCCGCGGCCGCATCAACTCCTGGTCCTTCTGGCTCGAAGATCACACTTTCCTCGGGGACGACTCCAAGACCCTGGTCAAGTTCACCATCATCTCCCTGGCGACTGTGCCTTTCGCCTGGCTCGGGAGTTCGCGAATCGTCCGCAGCCAGGTCCTCGCGATCCGCGAACAGGCGTACGTCACGGCCGCGGAGAGCCTTGGCGCCACGACTCCCCGAATCCTTATCCGGCATGTGCTTCCCGGAGTCATGCCCCTCTTCCTCGTCGGCCTTTCCTCCGGCATGGCCGGCATCGCCGGCGCCGAAGTGGCCCTAAGCTACCTCGGCCTGGGTATAGATGAACCCGCCGCCAGTTTCGGAAACCTCATCGGTGACGTGAACGGAACCCGATTCTTCGAGCAGTACCCGTACTTGCTCGTCGCGGGCGCCGGTCCAGTCATTCTCTTTCTCTTTTCCTGGAATCTGCTCGGCGATGCCCTCGTCGATGTCTTCGATCGGCGTCAGAACTCGCACCGCTAAGCGTCGACCGGCCGAGTAGGAAGAACGCTCGTACGTCCAGGACGCGAAATTGCTGTTCCATCTGCCCTCCGCCCGGCACGGCGCGCCCTGTTTGCTATACTCGAATTTGGAGGTTCGCGAACCCACTGTGAAGGTAACCACCGAACGGCTCCCTGAGAGCCGCGTCCAGTTGAACATTGAAATTGACGAGGACCGTCTCGAACGTTCCCTCGATTCCGCGTACAAGCGCATCGCCAACAAGAACCGGTTCCCCGGTTTCCGTCCCGGAAAGGCTCCGCGTGCCATCGTCGAACGGGCGGTCGGACGCGAGGGCCTCATCCGCGAAGCGCTCGATAAGCTCGTCCCCGATGCCTACAACGAGGCCATCGAGGCCGAAGATGTCGATGCAATCGGTCAGCCGGAATTGGCGATCGATCAACTCGAGCCCGTGAAGTTCACGGCCATCGTTCCCGTCCGGCCAAGCGTCCAGCTCAACGACTATCGGGCCATCCGCATCGAGAAGGAAGCAGTCGACGTCACCCCCGAAGCCGTCGATGAACAGCTCGAATTGCTCCGCCGCCGCCACGCGACGTACACGCCCGTGGATCGCGAAATCAAGTGGGACGACATGCTCATCGCCGACGTCTTCGGCGAAGCCGATGGTGACCAGTTCCTCGAGGACAAAGACGCTGAGTTCCCGCTGCGCGAAGGTCAGATGCTCTTCATCGAGGGCTTGGCAGAAGGTTTCGTCGGCATGAAGAAGGGCGAAACCAAGGAGCTCACGCTTGCTTTCCCGCCGGACTTCCGCGTCGAACGGCTCCAGGGCAAGGATGCCCACTTCACGCTTCATGTCCGCGAAGTGAAGGAAGAGGACCTGCCGGAACTCGACGACGAGTTCGCTGCGATGGTCAACGCTGAGGAGTTCGAAACCTTCGACGCCCTCCGTTCGCGCATCGAAGCCGACCTCCGCGCCAACCTCGAACAGGCTGCCGAGAATACGTTGCGGAACGCCGCCGTGGAAAAACTCGTCGAAACCGCCACGCTCGAATACCCAAAATTGCTCGTAGAGCACGAAATTGACCACCTCGTCCGCGAGGCAACCGGCAACGATCAGGCTCAGTACCAGGCCTATCTGCGGACCGTGGGCCGCTCCGAGGCCGACTTCCGCGAGACGTGGCGCGAAGCTGCGGAACTGCGAGTTCAAAGATCTTTGGTGCTCAGCGAGCTCGCTGAGGCTGAAGGTCTGGCCGCAACAGCCGAAGAAATAGATCAGGAGCTGGATTCGCTCGTCGCACCCATGGGTGATGACGCTGCCCGGTTCCGCCAGATGTTCGCGAGCGAAGAGGGGGTTGCGACGATCCGCCGCAACCTTCTTTCGCGCAAGACGCTCGATTGCCTCGCAGCGATCGCCAAAGGCGAACTCCAGGAGGAACCAGCTTGAATTCGGGCCAGCACGTTCACCCGCTGATCCACGACGTCATTCCGACCGTCATCGAATCCGGCCCACGCTCTGAACGGGCCTTCGATATCTTCTCCCTCCTCCTGAAGGAGCGAATCGTCTTCCTCGGCACGCCCATCGACGACCAGATCGCCAACCTGATTGTCGCCCAGCTCCTCTACCTCCAGCGCGAGGATCCGGAACGCGATATCAGCATGTACATTCACTCCCCGGCGGTGTGATCACCGCTGGCCTCGCGATCTACGACACGATGCAGCTCATCGAGCCTGCAGTTAGCACCATCGCGGTGGGCCAGACCGCCTCGATGGCGACGGTGCTGCTCTGCGCCGGGGCCAAGGGCAAGCGCTTCGCTCTGCCGAACGCCACCGTGCACATGCATCAGGCCCTCGGTGGCGCCAGGGGCCAGGCATCCGATATTGAGATCGCGGCGAAGGAGATCCTTCGCAACAACGAGATCATCCGAAACATCATCGCCTCGCACACCGGCCAGCCGGTTGAGCGAGTCACAAGAGACTTCGACCGCGACTTCTACCTGGATGCCCAGGGCGCGAAAGACTACGGATTTGTCGATGAGCTGCTCGTGCGGCCCGACGACGCGAAGTAGACGAGGGGGACAGCAAACTTGGCCACGAACCGCACCAATCGAGTCCAGTATCACTGCTCCTTCTGTGGGAAGAACCAGGACCAGGTCCGCCGCCTCATCGCGGGGCCGGGTGCTGTGTACATCTGTGATGAATGCGTCGATCTCTGTCGCGAGATCATCGATGAGGAGAACGGCACTGGCACCACCACCGCCGCGGCCAAGGGCGCTGCAGGTGTCAGTCAGCGAGTCCCTCCGCCCAAGTTCATCTTCGACCACCTCCAGGAATACGTGATCGGTCAGGAGCAGGCCAAGAAGGTCCTCGCGCTCGCCGTTTATAACCACTACAAGCGCACCGGCGCCACTGTCGAGAACGATATCGAACTTGAGAAGTCGAACATCCTCCTCGTCGGCCCCACCGGTGTCGGCAAGACGTACCTCGCCAAGACGCTCGCCAAGATGCTCGAGGTCCCTTTCTCCATCGCCGATGCCACCGCCCTTACCGAGGCCGGATATGTCGGCGAGGACGTGGAAAACATCCTCCTCCATCTCATCCAGGCCGCCGATTTCGACATCCAGAAGGCCGAGCGCGGCATCATCTACATCGACGAAATCGACAAGATCGCCCGCAAGAGCGACAACCCGAGCATCACACGCGATGTCTCCGGCGAAGGGGTGCAGCAGGCGCTGCTGAAGATCATCGAGGGCTGCGTCGCGAATGTGCCGCCGCAGGGCGGCCGGAAACACCCCCACCAGGACTTCCTCCAGATCAACACGGCGAACATCCTCTTCATCTGTGGCGGGGCTTTCGAGGGCCTCGAAAACCACATCGAGAAGCGCCTCACCCGCGACCACGTCCGCCTCGGTTTCCAGGCCCAGCGCGGCTTCCGCGGCACCAAGCGCAAAGACGAGCTCATGATGCACGTGACGCACGACGACCTCCTCGAATTCGGGCTCATCCCCGAGTTCGTCGGACGCTTGCCGATGGTCGTTGGTCTCCAGTCGCTCGATGAGGAAGCCCTTGTCCGCATCCTCACCGAGCCCAAGAACGCTCTCATCAAGCAATACCAGCGCTACTTCCAGATGGATGGGGTCGAACTGGTATTCACCGATGACGCACTCAAGGCCATTGCCGAAGTAGCCATCAAGCACAAGACCGGCGCCCGCGGTCTTCGTACCGTCCTCGAAGAAACGCTCATGGAAGTCATGTATGAAATCCCGGGCCGCGGAGACGTCAAGAAGTGCGTGGTCAACGCCGAAAGCGTCACCGCCAAGACTCGTCCGCTGCTGCTGACGCGCGGCGGCCAGGAAGTCGACACGCCGGTTGTCAACACCCAGGCGGAGTCGGCCTAACAGCTTCCCGAGGCTCAGTGTTGGCGAAGCGCCCCGCTGTTTGCGGGGCGTCTCTCGTTGGCGCCCTTTGTCCAACACGGCGGACTCGCGCATACTCGCCAGCGCCAACAGGCAACCGGGGGTTCGCATGCTCAGCTACGTCGACCGCATCCAGATGGTTGTTCCCGACCGCAAGGAGGCCGTCGCACGCTGGCAGGCCGTGTTCGGCGCCGAACAGCTGGCCGAGGACGGCTCGCGGCACTTGAACGCCCACCGGACGACCGTGCAGGCCGGACGCTCGCTCTTCGAGTTCCTCGAACCGGCCGGGCCTGGGCCGATCCAGGACTTCCGCGACCGCTGGGGCCAGGGCCTGTACGGCGCCGGCTTCTCGACTCCCGACCTCACGGCGCTGGCGAAGCGGCTCGCGGACAAGGGTTGCCCGACTGTCGAGGAAGGCGGGCGGCTCTACCTTGGCGAGACTCGCTTCGGGATGCCGATCGTGCTCACCGAGGACCCTTCGCCGGCGGGCCGCGGCTACACCGGGCACATCCGCTGCGTGTACGAGGTGACCAACCCCGTTGGGGACTGGGAAGCGGCGACGGCCTACTACACCGACCTGTTCTCCCTGGATGACTCGAAGTACTGCCCTATCGGTTCCAAGCTCTACGGCTACCAGGGCACGCTCACCCTGTTCGACCCCCGAACCGGCTCGACCGGGTGGAGGTGGTGACGACGTACGAGGGCAGCGGCGCGATGGACCGCTTCTACCGGAAGCGCGGCGACTCGCTCTACATGTGCTACATCGAGACCGACGACGTGTTCGCCATGCAGGCCCGCCTGGAGGCCAACCACCTGCGCTACTCGCCGGGCGAGGGCCGGCCGGACGGCACCAACCTGTTCATCCACCCGCAGGCGCTGTTCGGCATGCTGATGGGCGTGAGCAAGACGATGTACGGCTGGGCATGGTCAGGCCACCCGGAGCTTGCGGGCGCCCCCTGGGGACCGGCCACCTAGGCGCCGCGGGCCGTCAGTTCGAAGCCAGGACCGCCAGCGCCGTGATGACGAACCCGGCCACCGCCAGCAGGAGCTGGGGGTCGGTGAAGAGGATGCGGTCCGGGGCGTCGGTCTTGCGTTCGCCGTTGAGCAGGAGCAGGTAGCGGAAGAGCCCGAAGGCGACGAACGGCAGCGTGAGGGCCATCGAGCCGTTCGTTGGCACGCGGGCCGATTCGATGGTGTAGAGCGCGTAGGAGAGCAGGGCGCCGCCGGCCGTGATGGTGAGCATCTGGCCGAGCACGTCGCCGGAGTAGCCTTCGAGCGCGGGGCGGTGGCGCGCAGCTTCGGGGCCGAGCTGGCGGTATTCGGCCCAGCGCTTCGAGGTTGCGAAGAAGAGCGCCGCGAAGCTCGAACAGACGTAGAGCCAGGGCGAGATGTCGACATCGATGGCGGTTGCGCCGGCGGCGGCGCGGGCGACGACGCCGCCGGTGAGGATGATGATATCGAGGATGGCGACCGTCTTGAGGCCGAAGCTGTAGGCGACCATGAGGGCGGAGTAGCCGGCGAGGATGAGCGCCGCCGTGGTATCGAGCAGGAAGGTGAGCGGGAGGGCGACGGCTGTGAGGACGGCTGCGACGGCGAGTGCGAGCCCGACGCTGACTTCGCCGCTGGCGATGGGCCGGCGGGCTTTGCGCGGGTGGAGGCGGTCGTTCTCGCGGTCGCGGACGTCGTTCAGGAGGTAGGTGGCGCTGGCGGCAAGGCTCCACAGGCCGAAGAGCGCGCATGTGCGCCAGAGGAGCGGCCAGAGGCTATCGAGGTCCCGCGGCTGCCAGGCATCGCCGGTGGTGAAGATGAGGGCGGCGAAGACGATGACGTTCTTGGGCCACTGGTACGGCCGCATGGCGGCGATGAGGGCCGGGACGACGGAACGCTGTGCGGTGGCGGCCGGTGCGTCCGCGGTGGTGTTCATGCCGGCTCCTTCACGATGCGGGCCCACTGGGCGTTGACGGCGAGGGCGAGCTCCGCGGTGCGTGCGGGGAAGACGGCGTTGGGTGCGCCGGCCGCCGCCCAGATGTCTTCGAAGCGCTGGAGGCTCTCATCGGCGATGGTGTCGCAGGGGTGGGGCCAACCGACGGGGGCGACGCCGCCAACTTCGTAGCCGGTGGTGTCGCGCACCTCATCCGGGGTGCCCATCTTGAGCTTCTTGCGGCCGACTCCGACCAGTTCGGCGAGGGCGGCCGTATCGACCTGGCGGTCGCCGGCGACGAGGGCCATGGTTGGGCGTCCTTCGGCCATGAAGAAGAGGGTCTTGACGATCTGGCCGAGCTGGCAGCCGACGGCGTCGGCGGCTTCCTGGGCGGTATGGGTGCTCGCTTCATCGAAGACGCGGACGCGGCCGGGGAGGCCGAGGGCAGCGAGGGCCTGCTGGACGCGTTCGGGGGGAGTCACCTGCGAATTGTTGAACGAGAGAGAGGAAAGAGGAAAGACGAAGGAGAAAAGAGGAAAGAGGAAAGAGGAAAGAGCAACCGTCCCTCACCCCCAACCCCTCTCCCAGGTCTGGGAGAGGGGGGTCTTGGAGTTGGTTGCCCCTGGAGTTCGGGGACTTTTCTTTTGGTGTCTTCAAGACACCTCAAGACACCGCGGTAGATTCGGGGCCGGGGATTGTGCGAGGTGTCTTCGGAGGTGTCTTCGGGGTGTGATGCGGCGCGCAGTTGTCGGGTTGGGGACGGCGCGTGGGTGGTCATGGGCCAGGTCCCTGTTGGGTCGTGCATGTTTCCTCTCGTCGCGGGACGGACGTGTATGGAGAGGTTGCGTGGTGGGGAGGGGGAGGTGGAAGGGGCGGGTGTCCCTCACCCCGCACCGAGCCAGAGGAAAGAGGAAAGGAAAAAGAGGAAAGGGCGCGAGTTCACCCGGGCTGCGGCCCCTCAGCCCCCGGCCCCCTCCCCCAGCGAGAGGAAAGAAGAAAGGAGAAAGAGGAAAGGGCGCGAGTTCCCCCGGGGCTGCGGTCCCTCACCCCCCGACCCCCTCTCCCAGGCTTGGGAGAGGGGGAGTGTTCGCGTGTCGACGGCGGTCGTGGTTTGACGGCCCTCAGCGGCCTGCGGCCTGGAGGGTGGGATGGCCGGTCGCTCGCGCTCGCGGTTCGTGTGGCTGTGGTTGCGGGTGCGGTCCCTCACCCCCCGACCCCCTCTCCCAAGCTTGGGAGAGGGGGAGCTTGCGGCGGATTGGAGGGGGAGCGGGGATGGTGCGCGAGGAACGGCTGGAGGGAGCGGTTGGCTAGCACTTCGATGCGGAGTGCTTGACTCGGGAGTTACCCCACGCCGCTTTGAGTGCAGCTTCGGAGCCATACGCCCGGAGATTTGACTGGCTCAGGGTCTTCCATCCGTCGTCGAGGTCGCAGTAGTAGTACTGCGCGTTGCTCGCCGACGAGGGTCCCGTACGCCCGTCGCTTGCAGGCGCTGTCGTTGGGGCGGCTGTCGCAGGAGCGGCTGCGGGTGAGGTGGACTGCGATGTTGAGGAGCGGCAGCGGTGGTTGGCAACGCGAGGGTTGCCGCTGGACTTTGAACTCCCGTGGTACCAGAAAGCGGCACCACGGTTTCCCCCGCAACCGCCGGGCTCGTCTCGGTGGTGGCTTCGCATGCGGACCAGAACACCGGCAGTACGAGCACCACAGCGCTGAGAGCTGCGATGCGCCGGAGCTTGTTGGGGGCGCTGGAGTGCTGGTGTGGTTGTTTGTTCGTCATGGCACTCACCCAAGCCGTTCTTTGGGTTCGACACTAGGCCTGTCCCGAAGCCGCTGCAATAGGAGACGGCGTCAATCGATGTCGTGTTTCGGCTCCGACCTATGAGGGCGCGGCCGCCCGGGAGTAGAGTGCTTCTACTTCTCACTCGGAGCGGTCTTTGAACGGCAGATCTCTCGCGACAACGCTAGCTTTGGTGGGACTTGGGCTCGGGCTCGGTTCCCTCCTCGCGGCGGGCCGCCCAACGAATGCTTCGGACTTCCCGCTGAGGGCGAGGCTGCCGCAGCTCGCCGCGGATTCCGGGACGTTCCCCCAGACTCCGACGACCGCGCCGCTCTCGACCCCAACCAACCTGACGCTCTGCATCGTCTCGCACGTCGTCGATGGCGACACCGTCGATGTGAATGGCTGCGCGGCCGCTGGCCGCATCCGGCTCATCCTCGTCAACACCCCCGAGATCAGTCCCGGCGAATGCTTCGGCAAGCAGGCTGCGGCCCACACAACGGAGAGACTGTTGAACCGCCAAGTCGGTCTTGAGAAGGACAAGTCCGAAACGGACAGCTTCGGTCGCTTCCTGCGCTACATTTGGGTCGACGGAGAACTATTCAACGAACACTTGGTCCGCGAAGGCTACGCCGCGGTCGGGATCTACCCTCCCGATGTGAAGTACCTCGCTCGGATGGAAGCGGCGGAGCAGGACGCCAAAGCACACGGTCGCGGTCTCTGGCCCATTTGTGGAGGGCCTGGAGTGCCGGGAACGCCAACTCCTGTGCAGTCCCCGACGTCGACAGCCAGCCCGTCCCCGACACCTCCAAGGAACCGCCACGCCTACTCCGACAGTCGGCGGCGCCTGCGGGCTGCCTCGGCAGCGATCACCGCTCTCGACAAATACTCGGAGGTCGTGACCGTCTCGGGATCAGGGAACTTGACGGGGTGGTACGTGATTAGCGTGCGAGGGAATCAGCGGTTCGACTTCCCGGCGAACTTCACGCTGACGGGAACCGTCCAGGTTCGGTCCGGTACGCCCGAATTCGCAAATTCCCCGAGCCAGCTCTGGTGGACATCGGCGAACCAGTGGAGCAATTCCGAGGATGACGACGCCGCCCTGTACAACTGCACCGGACAGCTCGTGAGCTATTACGACGACTGATGGAGCATGTTTCAGAGGCGCGGCCGTGGATTCAATCGATACCGCGTTCAGTCTCGATTGTGTCCCTCAGCTTCTCGACCTCACCGCGTAATGCTCGAATCTCGTCGGCCAAGTCTGCGGTGCTGGCGCGGTCGACTTCTTCGTGTTCGCGAACGAGCATCGCAGCGATGGTGGCTGTAAGCGCCGTCAAAGAGGCGATCCCGAAAAGCATAAGGGCCACAGCGATTCCACGGCCTTCGTCGGTGACGGGGTAGAAATCGCTGCAGCCAACGGTGGTCATTGTTGTTGCAGCCCACCAGATAGCATCGCCGAACGTCTGGATGTTCGCGCCTCTTTCGTCGCGCTCGACGAAAAACACACCTCCCGCGCCGGCGACGAGGCATCCCAATACGGCGGCGACCATCAAGCTCGTTCCGCGCTGCCGCGCCAGGTCTCGCAAGATCGTGACGTTGATGCCGAGTGCTGTTGCCGCGCGTGCCAGTCTTAGGAATCGCGCGAGCCGAAGCGGCCTCAGGAAGGGCAACACGACCATGGCCCCCTCCAGAGGGTGATCGCGGACGTATTGGATACGGCGTGGCGCCACGGCGAATTTGACGCCGTAGTCGACCGCAAAGGCAGCCCAAATGAACCAGTCTGCAGCCAGAAACAGCCGTTCGACGCCTTCCGGGAAGTCACCGACGAGCGGCAAGAGCAGAAGCGGAACCATGACCAAGGCGAGGAGGAGCAATGGGAGGTTCGTAGCTCGCTCAATTGCACGCAGGCGGGCTTCACTTTGCACGGCGAGAGCATATTGCCGTCGGTGACAATTGTCGTGCCTTCGCCCGAGATCCGGAAGGCCTGGGGCTGGGACGACGCTCTCGGCGTTCGCGTCGCGGCGCCCGGCCGGTCGTGGGCTTCGTGCGACCGCGGGGAATCGCAGATGTGATGCGGCTTAAGCGGGGCCGAGCCCCGCGACTCCAGTTGCTCGACGATGGGCGGGGAGGGTTGGTGTGGGGCGACCGTGTGCGGGAGACCGGTGGCCCCCGGCGCGGGAGCAAGGGGCGTCGCGAGCGGGTCGGCGGATGAACATAGCCATGGGTAGGGGATAGGCGATAGGCGATATAGAGGTTAGGCGATAGGCGATAGAGGTTAGGCGGTAGGCGATGGGCGATAGGGGTTAGGATCGCGGTGTGGCGAAGGTCCGGGTTGATGTTGCGCTTGTTGGGCGGGGTCTCGCAGACACACGCGAGCAGGCTCAACGTTTGGTTTCGGCGGGGCGGGTGCGTTCGGGGACGCTGACGTTCGTGAAGGCTTCGCAGATGGTGGCGGAGGATGCGGAGCTTTCGGTTTCGGAGCCGGAGCGGTATGTGTCGCGCGGGGGGTTGAAGCTGGAGGGGGCGCTTTCGGCGTTTGGGGTGGACCCGGCGGGACGGGTGTGCCTGGACCTGGGGGCTTCGACGGGCGGGTTCACGGACTGTTTGTTGCAGCACGGGGCGTCGCGGGTGATCGCGGTGGATGTGGGGCGGGCGCAGTTGCACCAGCGGCTCCGGGAGGACCCTCGGGTGGTGCTGCTGGAGCAGACGAACGCCCGGGATTTGCCCGAGCTGGAGAGGAAAGAGGAAAGAGGAAAGAGGAAAGAGCAAGACGAGGGCGAGGGCGAGGGGACTTTCCTCCTGGATCCTTCGTCTTTCATCTCCTGTTCGTGGCCGACCTTTCGTTTATCTCGTTGCGGAAGGTGTTGCCGAGTGTGGCGATGCGGTTGGGGCCCGGGACGGAGGGGGTGGTGTTGCTGAAGCCGCAGTTCGAGGCGGGGCCGAAGGATGTGCCTCGGGGCGGGGTGATCAAGGACGAGGCGGTGCTGGAGCGGGTGCGGCGGGAGTTCGTCGAGTGGCTTGAGGGCAACGGATGGCCCCTGTATGGCATGATTGCGTCGCCAATTCGCGGAGGCGATGGCAACACGGAGTACCTGGTGCACGTACGAACCCCCGGAGCCCCAGAAGGACCGGTCCACGGAGACACGGAGAGTTTCGAATGACGAGTTTCGAAGTGTGCCGTGAACGCCAGGTCCGACGTTCGGGCTGGCGACATTCGAAGTTGGTGATTCGAAACTCGACGGGGGGCGCGGTGTGGTGCTGAAGAACGCGGTGGTGTTCCATGCGCCAAAGAGCGAGGGTGCGGCGGCGTTCGCGAGCCAGCTTGCGCGCGAACTCGAGCGTGCCGGGGTGGCGACGGCTGTGCAGGATGCGTGGTCGGAGGAGCCGTTCCCGGAGCTGGACAAGGCGGGCCTGGTGTGCTGCATCGGGGGGGACGGGACGGTGTTGCGTTCGGCGCGGCGGGTGGTGCCGCGAGGGATCCCGCTGTTCGGGGTGAACATGGGGCGGCTGGGTTTCCTGACGGATATGTCGCCGCGGGACTGCTTCAACAACGTCGAAAGGATCGTGGCGGAGGACTGGCGGCTGGAGGAGCGGATCATGGTGCGCTGCGACGTGCGGGACCCGGCAGGGCGGAATTTCGAGGCGCACGGGCTGAACGACATCGTGGTGAGCCGGAGCCTCCCGGGGCGGCCGGTATACGTGGACGTGCGGATCGATGGGGCGCGGCTGGCGAACTACCGCTGCGACGGGATCATCGTGGCGACGCCGACAGGGAGCACGGGGTATTCGCTGAGCGCGGGCGGGCCAATCTTGGCGCCGACGGAGCACCACCTGGTGATGACGCCTGTCTCGGCGCACCTGGCGCTGGGGCGAAGCCTGGTGCTGCAGCCGGCCTCGGTCGTGGAGCTGGAAGTGACGAGCGATAGCGGCGCGATCGTGAGCATCGACGGGCAGGAAGAGGTGCCGGTCGCATCGGGGGTGCGCGTGTTCGTGCACCAGAGCGAGCACATCACGCGGTTCGTGCGCTTCAGGGCGCCGCAGACGTTCTACTCAGACCTCGCGGAACGGCTCGAAGGGCAACTTTCGAGCGCGATGAGCCCGGGTGCTTGACCGCCTCGAAATAGCGGACTTCGCGGTCGCGCGCTCGGTCGTGATAGAGCCCGGCGCGGGCCTGACGGTGTTCACGGGCGAAACGGGAGCGGGCAAGTCGCTGGTGGTCGATGCGCTGGCGTTCGTGTTCGGTGCGCGAAGGGGGCGGGAAGTCATCGCGAGCGGGGCTGAACGCGCGACGGTGCGGGCCCACGTCGGCGGGCGCGTGCTCGAACGGACGATCGCGCTCAGCGGGCGGACTTCTGCGCGCATCGATGGCGAACCGGCGATGGTGGAGGACCTGAGGGCACTGGCCGAGGGCTTCGTCGATATCCACGGGCAGTCGGAGCAGCTGGCGATCCTTTCGCCGCGGGTGCAGCTGGCGGTCCTGGACGAGTTTGCCGGGCTTTCGGGCGAACGCGAGGCGGTCTCGCGGACGGTGCGGGAGCTTCGGGAAGTGCGCCGCCAGCTGGGAAGCCTGGCGACCGACGCGCGCGAGCGGGAGCGGCTGGTGGAACAGCTGCGGTTCGAGACAGAGGAGATCGATGGCGCCGCGCTGCGCCCGGGGGAAGCGGAGGAGCTTCGCCGCGAACAGAGTGTGCTCGGGAACGCACGGCGCCTGCTCGAAGACGTGGCTGTGGCGCTGGAAGCCCTGGATTCGGCGGCGCTAGGCGAAGTGGTGCGGGCCACGGGCGACCTGGTGCAGCGCGACCCCGGCGCGAGCGACGTGGCCGAGCTGGCGGCGACGCTGGAGTCAACCGCGGGGGAGCTCTTGCGCACGTTGCGGCGCTACCGGGAGAGCCTCGAGGAGGACCCCGAGCGGCTGGCGGCAGCGGGGGAGCGGCTGGACCGGATAGCGCGGCTTTGCCGGAAGTACGGTGAGACCGTTGAGGATGTGCTGCGCTACGGCGAGGATGCCGCGCGCCGGCTCGCCGGACTGACCGGCGAGGGTGCTTCGCTGGATGGGCTGCGGGCGAAGGAAGCGTCGCTCCTTGGGCGGCTTGGCGAGCAGGCGACGAACCTTTCGCGGGCGCGCCGGGCGGCCGCCGGCGACCTCGTGCGAGCCATCTCGGAAGAGCTGGAATCGTTGTCCATGGGCCAGGCGGTGCTCAGCGTGGGGTTCGCGTGCGAAGACGACGCGGCGGGCCCGCTGGTGGCGGTGCCTGACTACGAGATTGTCATCACGCGGAGCCCGCTGGCCGGTGAAGGCGAGCTGCATGGCGTGGCCTTCACCGAGGCCGGGGTCGACCGGGTGGAGTTCCTGGTCTCGTTCAACGCCGGCGAAAGCCCCCGACCGCTTTCGGCGGTGGCCAGCGGCGGCGAGACTTCGCGCTTCCTGCTCGCCCTGACGACGGCGCTCGGCAGCGCAGGGTCGGGCCGGCTCGAAGTGCTGGACGAAGTGGACGAAGGTGTTGGTGGCCGGACGGGCGCGGTTGTTGGCCGGGCGCTTCGGAGGTTGGCCGCGAAGCACCAGGTCTTGTGCATCACGCACCTGCCGCAGGTGGCCGCTTTCGGTGACCGCCACGTTGTCGTTTCGAAGCAGACCGACGGCGAACGGACCTGGTCCGAGATCGCCGTCGTCGATGGCGGCGCACGGGTGGAAGAGCTGGCGGCGATGCTGGGAGGGACTGGCGAGGCCGGGTTGCAGGCTGCTCGCGAGCTGCTGGCCGCGGCCGCGCAGTGAAAGCCGCGGAGGGGGGGGCACGCTGGGAGCATCTTGAAACAGGCAGGGATCCGGCGAGGTGATGGCTGATGCGGTACGCGGTTGTGACAGAGAAGGCGCCCGGCAACTACTCCGCCTACGTTCCCGATCTCCCCGGGTGCGTCGCGGTTGGCGATAGCCTCGCGGAAGTGGAGCTCGCGATCTGCGAGGCCATCAGGTTTCACATCGAAGGACTCAAGGAAGACGGCCTGCCGGTGCCGCCGCCTTCCGAGATGGCCGAACATGTAACGGCGTAGTCCACGAGGTTCCTTCCCCGAACCACCCCGCCGCATCACGATGTGCCGATGGCGCAGCGCCCGCAGGCAACGTCGGTCCACCTTGAAGGCAGAGAGATCCCGCTGCAGGTCGTGCGGAGTGCCCGGCGGCGGCGGACGATTGCCATTGGAGTGGATAGTGGAGTCGTTGTCGTGCGCGCTCCCATGCGCACGACCCAGGCGGAGGTCGCGCGCATGGTTGAGTCGCGGTGTGCGTGGATCCTGCAGCGACTCGACTCGGCGGCTTTGCAGCCCCGCCGTACTTTTGACGATGGCGAGACTCTGCCGTACCTGGGGCGAGAGATGCTGCTTCGGGTGGTACCGGTGGCCGGCAGGCGTTCGCGAGCGGCCGTCGAAGGCGACGAACTCGTAGTGCATGTCCCGGAAGCGATGGACGCGGAGGCGCGCCGGGAGAAAGCTCGGAGGATCCTGGCAGCCTGGTACCGCGACCGGGCTGCTGAGTTGTTCGGGGAGTTCGCACGGCATTGGTCTTCCGAATCCGGACTTGTGCCCCGGGCGCTCATGGTTCGAGACCAGAAGTCGCGATGGGGAAGTTGCGGGCCTGATGGGACCATCCGTCTCAACTGGCGGCTCGTCCTCGGAGCGCCGGACCTTGCCGAATACGTCGTTGTCCACGAGATCGCGCACTTGCGGCACCGGAACCACCAGCAGGCATTCTGGCAAGAAGTCGCGCGGATGCTGCCGGACTTCCAGTCCCGCCGAAAGCGGCTGAGGGAGGCTGGCGCGGGCTTCGTGCTTTGAAGAGGAGTCGGCGCCAGTTCGGGGCCGGAGTCAGTCTCCCGCGGTGGCTGCTGCCGGGACGGGCACCGAATCTGACTCCGCGGCGCGCTCGAGAAGCCAGAACATCGCTGTTGCGGCCGTGACGATGCTCCCGGTGATCCAGATTGTCGGGCGCTCACCGATGGCATCCGCGAGGAAGCCGACGGGAAGCGCGAAGATGCTCGAAGCAGCGAAGGCGAGAAAGGTGAGGGACACAACTCGCCCGAAGTACTCGGGCTCGGTGATGTGGCTCACAATTGCTCCGTTGAGCGTCTGGAACCCCCCGGCTCCCAGCCCTCCGAAGAACATGGCGACGGCGAGGAAGGCGTAGCTGGGGGCGAACCCCTGCGCGAGCAGCGACAGGCCGAAGATCAGGCACATCACCGTGTAGATCGTGCGCGCGTGCCTGGAGTCGGCCCGCGAGGCGACGCCGATGCTAGCGCCGAGACCGCCGACGGCGTTCACACCGAGGAGGAGGGTGATGCTCTTCGCGTCGCGGTGGAGTTCGTTCTCAACCAGGCCCGGCAGGAGCGTCACGTAGGTGAACCCGAACATGATGACAAGCACGTAGGAGAGCACGAGGCGCCTGAGCCTGGCGTGGTCGCGGACGTAGGCGAGACCGCTGGCGATATCGCCGAGGACGCTGCGGCTGGTACCGGAAGGTGTCCGGGACGGCGGAAGGACGATGGTGCAGACGATGGCGCCGACGTAGAGCACGCCCATGCCGAGAAACGCGCCCGCCGCGCCGAGGAAGCCCACGGCAAGCATCGCGCCGGCGACCAGGGGGGCGACGATTCGTGAGGCATTCAAGGCAACCTGGCTGAGGGCCACGGCGTTCCCCCGGCGGTCTCCATCGACCAGTTCGAGCATGAACGCCTGGCGTGATGGACCGAGGAACGAGAAAGCTACACCGATGACGAACGAACCGCCGGCGAGGTAGCCGATCGTGATGACATCGGTGGCGACGAGGAGGCCGAGGGCCACAAAGGCAGAAAAGATGGTGGTCTGGCAGGCGAGGATGACCGCCTTCTTCGAGAGCCGGTCAGCGAGTGCCCCACCCAGTGGGCCGAGCGCGAGCTGGGCGATGCCCTGGGCGAAAACGACAAAACCGACAGCGCGGTTGTTTCCACTCAGGTCGAACGCCACAACGCTCTGGACGACGGTCGACATGAAGAACGCGATGAAGGCGAGAAGCGAGCCCGTCCAAAGGATGCGGAAGTTGCGCTCCGCTAACGCGGCGAAGGTGTCACGGAACCAGGAACCCATGTGTCTGAATGTACAGGAGATGTGACAACGGGACGTGGCTGCACCGCGGCGAGCGATGGTGGGCCCACTGGGCGCGGTCGCGGGAGCTGTCAGATAGCTTCGTCGCCCGGCGCATCGAGATGTTGGCGGAGGAGGACGACGCGGCGGACTGCCTCGCGAATGACGTAGCCAGGCTCGGCGCCGGTGCGTTCCGCCTGCAGGGCAATGATCACCGCCTCGAGGGTCTCGGCCACTTCAAGGAGGATTTCGCGCAGTTCGCGGCTGTCTATCCGGTTGCTTTCGCCTGGCATTGGATCCATGGCCCAAGTCTCTCGCCGGGGGCGGTGACGGAGACAGGCGCAGTTAGGTTACGACACGGTGACAAGTAGCCGTTCAGACTTCAGACCTGAGATGAGCTGTCGATAAGGCATCGGCATATTCGTTCCAGCGCGAGCCGTCGTGGGCGCGGATCCACTCGATGCGGGCGTTCGGCCGTTGCTGGACGAGTTCCCACGCCCGCTTCACGAGGTCCAGGTTGGCGATCTCGCCTTCCTTTCGCTTCCAGCCGCGGGCTTCCCATCCTCTCGCCCATTTCGTGAGCGTATTCACGACGAGCTGGCTATCCGAAAAGACGGTGACGGTCTCGGCGGGCGGGGCCATTTCCAGACCCGCAATCAGAGCGGTGAGCTCCATGCGGTTGTTGGTTGTCCAGGGGTCGGCGCCGTGGCGCTGTTCGATGACCGCGTTGTCCCGGACGAAGACGGCTCCCCAGCCGCCGGGGCCGGGATTGGGCCGGGACGAGCCATCGGTGAAGATTCCGTGGACGGGGCCTCCATCGAAACGAGCGAGGACCTCAGCGGTCGTGAGGTCCTGCGTCCGGGTGACGGACGAGCCTTTCGATTTTGGCTTCGCGGCTTTGGCCGGGCCGGCAGGAGACGGTTTGTCGCGGCAGTCCATGCACTGCTTCGGGGTCCAGTTGGGGTACTTCGCAAGGACCGCCGCCGGGAGCGCGAACTCGCGCGAGCAGGTGCCGCAGATGAATGCCATGGCCCGAGTGTAAAGGATGGAATCACTCCGGCGACGGGCCTCGCAGGGCCGGGCGGCGGGATGAGGCTCGTGGGATCGAATTCCTCTACACTGGCCGCATGAAGATCCGGCGCGGCGGCACGATCAGCGACGACGTTATCGACAAGCGGGCGGAGACTCGCGCGGCGGTCGGCAGGGGAGGCATGGCCCTGCCCGGTGGGGCGAAGGGGGGCCTTGCCGGAGTCATCATCGCCCTTATCCTCGCGCTCCTCGGGGGCAGCCAGCTCTTGGGCGGCAGTTCCGGCGACGGTGGGCTCGGCGACATCCTTGGCAAGATGGCCGGCGGCGTCCAACCGACAGACTCGCTTTCCACGGCCGTGGCCGGAGCGCCGGACCCACAGGCGGATACGGTCGAGTGGGTGAGGTACGTGCTGGACGACATCCAGGACAGCTGGGAAGCGCAGTTCAAGCAGGCCGGTGGGACGTACGAGCGGGCAAAACTGATCCTCTTCGAAAAGGGCGTCCAGACAGGCGGCTGTGGCTTCGCGCCCAGCGAAGTCGGGCCGTTCTACTGCCCGGCCGACAAGTCGGTCTATCTCGACCTCTCCTTCCTGGATGACCTGGCGACGAAGTACAAGGCGCCGGGCGACTTCGCGCCCGCATATGTGATCGCGCACGAGGTGGGCCACCACGTCCAGAACATCACCGGTGTCAGCGCTGCGGTGCGCAAGGAGCAGCAGGCGAAGCCGAGTGAGGCGAACGAGCTCTCGGTGAGGCTCGAACTCCAGGCCGACTGCCTGGCCGGCGTTTGGGCGCACAACACTTATGAGAATGTCATCCTCGAACGCGGCGATATCGATGAGGGCCTCGCGGCAGCTGCCGCGGTGGGAGACGATCGTCTGCAGAAGCAGGCCGGTGTGGAGGTGAACCCGGACACCTGGACGCACGGCAGTTCGGAACAACGCAAGACGTGGTTCACGACCGGTTACCAGAGCGGCGATCCGGACAAATGCGACACGTTCTCCGGAGATATCTAGGACAGCGCTCCGGCTGCTAGACCGACGCGTAGAGCGCATCGACGAGGGCGATGTTTCGTGGGTCACGCCATGAACGCCCCGCTCGGTTGCAGACGTAGCCGAAGCCGATGCGGCCGTCGGGGTCGCCGAAGCCGAGTATCGCCCCGTTCCCGTAATGACCGAAAGACCGTTGGCCTGGGCCGAGGGGCCGAATTCCCGGGTTCGTGAGCTGGAACCCGAGCCCGAAGCGGTTGGGCCGGCCGAGAACGGCATCCTCTCCGTCCGCGTGGATCAGGATCGCCTCGTCCCGGGTGGCTTCACCAAGGATGTGGTGCCCATGCCATTCTCCCGCCGCGGATATGCCTCCGAAGATCGTGGCGATGGCGCGGGCGTTTCCGTGGCCGCTGGTCGATGGATAGACGGAGGCGCGCCACAGGCGGGTGTTCGTGCCGCCCTCGGGGTGCGGTGGCGGGTTGCGATAGGCGAGCAGGCGGGCCAGTTCGATGCCCTGGAGCGTTGCCGGGTCGCGTTCGAGCCAGGGGCGGTCGTTGGGTTCGCCTTCGGCACGCTGATAGGGGATCCACTCCGCCGTCCGCGCATCCAGTTCAGGCCCGAAGCCGAAGTGAAAATCGATGCCGAGCGGTTGTGACAGCTCCTCCTGGAGGAACCGGTCGATGCTGCGGCCATCGACACGGCGGACGATTTCGCCGAGAAGAAACCCGAAGGTATTGGTGTGGTAGCCGAAGTGGCTACCGGGTGGCCACCACGGTTGTTGGGCGGCGAGCGCTGCGCACATTCCATCCCAGTTGGTGAGGTTGTAGCCAGGCGGCAGCGGCCTGGCCACGGCCTGGAGGCCAGCCTGGTGGCTCATCAGGGTACGGACGGAGATCGCGCTCTTGCCGGCCTGGGCGAATTCGGGCCAATACCGGGCGACGGGCGCATCGAGTTCGACGAGGCCGCGCTCGACCAGGCGGAGGAGACAGACGGCCGTCACGGCCTTACCGACCGACCAGACGTTGACGATGGTGTCTTGCGTCCACGGCAGCGTGCGGGCATGGTCCTGCCAGCCGGCCCAGAGATCGACGACGAGTTCGCCATCGAGGGCCACGGCAACGGCGGCGCCGACTTCGTTGTGGTCGCGCAGGTTGCGTTCGAAGGCTTCGCGGACGGGCGCGAACCGGGGGTGGCAGGAGCCCTGGATGACCATCGAGCCCAGTCTACGCGCCAGTTCGCCCCGGGGCGGAGGCAGGTGGCGCTGGTTCGCCGGGCGCGAGAGGCGAAGGGGAGCCGAGGAGGGCGCTGAGGATGGCATCGGCCTGGATGCGATGTCCGGTGGCGCCCTTGTGGACGCCATCTGAGTGACGGAGGGCTACCTTCGCCGCTGCGGCGAACCCGGGGCGGCAGTCAGCGATGAGGAAGTGGTGGCTCCGTGCGACGGCTCCCATGCGTTCCTGGTGTTCGGTGAGGAGCCTGTTGGCACCTTTGTTCTCCTTCTCGAGGGACTCGCCGATAGGCGGTGTGGTGAGGAGGACAACGATCAGGCCTTCGCGCTGGGACAGTTTGTGGAACATTTCGGTCTGGACCCGGGTGACTTCCTCCTTCGTCGAGGGGGCTTCTGCGCCGATGACGCGCCGGGCGAGCCACCGTGCGGCGTGGTTGGTGCGCGCAGGGCCACCGGAAGGGCTTGCGGTCTTTCGCTCGAACCCGGTTTCGAGTTTGCGAAACCACCGGTAGGCGCGTTCGCCGTAACGTCGCCGGACGCGCAACCCCACAGTCCCGACGATGAACTGGTAGGCGCCCGCGGAGCATACGACGATGTCCGGGTGCTCTCTGTCGAGGGCAGATTCGACTCGGGGCACCGCCCTGGGGCCGACGGGCACGAGTGGAAGGTCGACGAAGTCGACGGGTTCGCCGAGCACCCGCGTCAGTTCAGCGGCCACGAGGTTGGGCCATGCCTGCGAGGGGTCCGGCAGGGTGGCGCCCCTTGTATCGCTGGAGCCGATGATGAGCATTTTCAACAGAGGGAGCCCTCATGAAGTGACAGGGGCGCATGGTGACACAGCGGAGCGAAGCTGGCGACCGGGTCAGCGCGGCGCCGCGGACTCGCGGGCCTGCACCTGGGCGCGCAGGACATCCAGGACTGCCTGGGCCTGGACCCGGTGGCCCTCGACAGACTTGTGGACGCCATCGAGCAGGTAGAGAGCCTCGCGGTCGGGCGCGACGCCGTAGAGGTCCTGGGCGGAGGCCCAGGGGAAGTGGTGGGAATCGGCGACAGTCTTCACCCGGCGCCGCAGTTCGTCCAGGGCCGCCTGGGCGCCCTTGTTCGCACGAGCGACCCGGTCCGGCCAGTTCGGGTCGGAGAAGACCACGACCTGCATGCCTTCGAAGCGGGCGAGCCGGTGCAGGACTTCTTCCCAGACTGCCGCGACCTCGGGGACGGTCGCGAGGGTGCGCCCGCCGATGATGCGGTGGAGGAGCGAGCGCGCGGCGCGGTTCGTCGTTTTGCTGGCGGTGGAGCCCGACGCTGTCTTTCGGTCGAAGCGACGTTCAAGGCGCACATACCGGTTACGTGCGCGCTCGCCGAAGAGATGGCGCACCCGCTCCGCGACGACGCGGATCGCACAAATGTAGGAGCCGAGCGAGATGACGACGAGGTCCGGGTTTGCCGCCTCTACCCTGGAGAGCGCGACGTCGGCGGCCTTCGAACCCTTTGCGAAAACGGTGACGTTTTCCACTTCGACTGGAGTGCCGAACTCCGCTTCGAGCGATCGGCCAACGACGAACGGCCAGGCGAGCGACCGGTCGGCCAGACCTTCGCCAGCGGTGGCGCTGTTCCCGAGGACGACGATCTTCATTGTTCTATCTCCCGCGAGCGGAAGTGTCTTCCTCTCCGAGCCCGAACGCCAGTGGATCGAGATGCGGGGGTGCGTCTTCGGCGGGCCTCAGGGGGTTTCAGCGATCGACCAGGTGACCGGGCCGGGGCCGGTGATTGCCACCCAGTAGGCGGCGCCCGCTCTCAGGGCGGTGAGGTCGTTCGCGCCGGGGACGCCAGCCCCAGCGGGGAAGTAAGCACGCCATGTTTGCGTTGCGGCGTCCCAGCCGTACAACGCCGTGACCTTGCCGGTGATGTCGGAGGTTCCGCCCGCGCCGAGCAAGGCGCTGGCGGGGGCGGTCGTGTCGGCGCCGTGCCAGGTAACCAGGCTCCAGCGGAAATTGAGCGTGACATCTATGGTCGTCGGGCGTTCGAGGTCGGCGAGGAACGTGAGTTCGCCCGCCCCGTCATCGCTGGGGACGGTCACCAGCACGCGCAGCGGTCCAGGGATGCTCTGGGAGACCTTGATCCATGCCTGGCATTCATCGGTCAGACCGGTGACGAGCGGGGCGAAGGCGCGCACGGGGCTGGCCGATGCCGCGTTTACCGCCGTCGAGAAAGTCTTGACCCCCGTCGCGCTACGGCCGAACCCGGCGGAGCCATCGCTTGTCTCGATGATCACGCCGTCGCCAGTCTCGATGATGAAGTCGACCGGTATGTCGAGCACCGGATGGAGGCTCACGGCGCCTTCGGGCGGGCTACAGAAGCCATCGCGGTCGAGGGCGTGGAAGACGACGTAGACGAACTGCGAACCGTCCAGGTTTTCGACGACGAAGTCGACCGGGTTGGTCGCGGCGAGCGCTTCGTGGTCGCCGGTGCGGAGCGCCGGGCTTGCGAACGACACAACGGCTACAGGGAGGAGCGCGATGCCCCGGACGAGTGCGGAAAAGGAGCGTGGCATTGAGAAGAGTATAGCGGTCGTCGCGATTCGACTGAACGCGATCGCGAGCGTGTTGACATCCGTCCGCGTGCGTCGTAGTTTACCACATGGTTAGTTAACCAATCGGTGAAATGAGTCTCCAATGACAGCCGACCAGCTTAGCCTGACGTTCTCCGCACTTGCCGACCCGACGCGGCGGGCGATCCTCGCCCGGCTCGCGGGCGGTGAGGCTTCGGTGACGGAGCTCGCAGCGCCGTTCACGATGACGCTGCCTGCAATTTCGAAACACCTGAAGGTACTCGAGCGCGCGAAGCTCATCTCGCGGGGGCGGGACGCCCAGTGGCGGCCGTGCCGCTTGCGGGCCGAGCCGCTGCAGGACGCAGAGGAGTGGATCGAGCGGTACCGGCTGCTCTGGGAGGAACGGTTCGACCGGTTGGACGACTACCTGAGCGAAGCACAGGCCAGAGGGGCCAAATCACAGGAGGACCACCATGATTAATCCAAAGACCACGGCGACACCGGCGGGCGAACGCGAACTGCTCATCGAGCGGGAGTTCGCCGCGCCCCGGGAGCTCGTCTTCAAAGCATGGACAGAACGCGACCGCCTGATGCAATGGTGGGGGCCGCCCACCTGGCCGATCGACTACTGCACGGTCGACCTTCGTGTCGGCGGCGCCTGGCACTACCGCATGCGTGGCCCGGCCGGTGAAGAAGGCTGGGGGAAGGGAGTCTACCGGGAGATCATGCCGTCTTCGCGCCTCGTCTACTCCGACTACTTCTCGGACGAGGACGGTACGGAGATCCCCTCCGGAGGCGATCGCCGAAATCGATTTCGTGGACCGGGGTGGGACGACCCTGGTGCGAAACAAGACGATCTTCGCGAGCGGCGAGCACAGGGAGCAGATCCTGGGCATGGGCGTCGTTGAGGGGATGTCGGAGACGATGGACCGGCTGGACGAGCACCTCGCCGCAGTGGCCGCCGGCTGATTGTGGCGTCCGGGAGGCCGGCACCCTGGCGAGGGGCCGGCCTCTCGAAACCCGCTGCGGACTATGGGCCGACGTTGTACGTTTCGGCGAGTTCGATGCTGCCGCCGGAGGCGAGGTGCGGGCAGCCCTTCGCCATTTCGAGGGCGGCCTGCATGGAGTCGGCGGTGAGGACGCTGTAACCCGTCGCCGGGTTCGCCCCGCCGTCTTCGGTGGTGCCGTCAGTCGAGATGGTCCAGGCGCGGCTGATCGGGTTACCGCCGTCGGCGACAGCGGCCCCGAGCCCGGCGAACCAGTTCATCCACTGCTGCATGGTCGCCTGCTGCTGTTCGGGGGTGGCGTTTTCCATGGTCTCGCCACCGTGATAGATGAGTAGGAAGTTGGCCAAAAGAGAGTCCTCCGCCGCGGATTTGCGGCGTGCGGGAGTATAGCCGTCGAAAGTGAAGAACTCTGTGAAGGTGATGTCACTCTGTCCGGTCGGCGCTGCTAGACGAGCCTGATCCAGCGCCGCTTGCCTACCTGGACGATGGTCCCCTTGCGCGCCGGTGTCGTCGGCTCCACGACGTTGCCGTCCATTGTGACCGCGCGCTGTTCGAACAGCCTCCGGGCTTCACGTCTCGATGGCGCCGCACCCGCTTCGACAACGACATCGAGCAGCAAAGCGCCGTCCGCCACGCTGTGCTCGGGCATGTCGTCCGGTACCTCCTTGCGCTGGACGGTGCGTTCGAAATGATCCTGGGCCTCCGCTGCCGCGGCTTCGCCCCAGAACTCCGAGACGATCGTCCATGCGAGGTGCTTTTTCGTGTCGATCGGGCTGCGCCGCCCGCTGCGGGTCTCGTCCATGACCTCCCGGACCTGGTCGGGGTGGAGGTTGGTGGCCAGCGTGAAGAAGTCCTCGACGGCCTCGTCCGGGATCGACATCGCTTTTCCGTACTGCTCCCCGGGCGAGTCGCCGACGCCGATGTGGTTTCCCTTCGACTTCGACATGCGCTCCTTGCCGTCGAGACCGACGAGGATGGGCAGAGTGACGGGCACGTGGGGCTTCTGGCCCGCGTCCTCCTGGATCTTCCGGCCGGCCATGAGGTTAAAGAGCTGTTCGGTGCCCCCAACCTGGACATCGCACTCGAGCGCGTAGGCGTCGTAGCCCTGCATGAGGGCGTAGAGGAATTCGTGGAGGTAGACGGCATCGCCCGCATCGAAGCGGGTGCGGAAGTTATCGCGCCGGAGCATTTCTGCGACTGTGAACTTAGACATCAGGCTGATGATGTCGGGGAAGCTGAGCTGGCCGAGCCACTCGGAATTGTGGCGAAGTTCGGTCTGCTGCGCGTCGAGGATGCGGGCGGCCTGTTCGAAGTAGGTGGCCTCGTTCCGCTGGATGTCCTCGGTGGTGAGCATCGGCCGAAGCTTGTTCTTGTCACTTGGGTCGCCGATGAGCGCGGTGTAATCGCCGATGAGGA
The DNA here is from genome assembly GCA_016719395.1 of Candidatus Amarobacter glycogenicus. Taxonomy (GTDB): domain Bacteria; phylum Chloroflexota; class Dehalococcoidia; order Tepidiformales; family Tepidiformaceae; genus Amarobacter; species Amarobacter glycogenicus. The sequence continues at coordinate 220,616 of JADJZF010000005.1, forward strand.
ATATCGCATGGTGGCCGAACTGCTGGAACTGGCGCAGCTTCCGGAGGGGCACCGTGTGGCCGAGGGTGAGCGAGGTGGCAGTTGGGTCGATGCCCAGGTAGACCCGGAGCGGGCGGTCCTGCTCGATGAGGAGCCGAAGTTCGCGTTCCATCTGCTGGCGGAGGAGCGCATCGCCGTAGTCAACGCCGCTCATGAGTACGGTGATCTGGTCGTCGACTGGAGGCATGGTCCTGGTCATGGTGTGCGTTCCCCTGGGACGGTCGGTGGTGGCAGTCCCGGTCAGGGGACGAGATCGCGGGCGGAATCGACGTCTTTGGCGATCTGGGCCTTCAACTGAGCGACGCTTTCGAACCTCACTTCGCCGCGGACGCGTGCGAGGATCTCGAGGTCCATGCGTTCACCGTAGATGTCGCCTTCGAAATCGAGCAGGTGAGTCTCGATGGAGATGTGGCCGGCATCGAAGGTTGGGCGGCGGCCGATGTTGGTCGCGCCCTTGAGCACATGCCCAGCGACGCGGGCGCGCGTGGCATAGACGCCGATCCCGGGGAGGGCGCGGTCGCGGGCAACGGAGATGTTGGCGGTTGGGAAGCCGATGGTGCGGCCCCGTTCGAAGCCGTGGACGACGGGGCCAGAGATGGTGTACCGGCGACCGAGGAGCGATGTCACGCGGTCCATGTCTCCATCGGCAAGCGCGCGGCGCACGGCTGTCGAACTGTAGCGTTCGTGGTCGTGCATGAGCGGTTCGATCTGGACGACTTCGAAGCCGAGATCCGCGCCCAGCTTCCGCATACGATCGACCGTATCTTTCGGCGCGCCGCGCCCGAACGAGGAATCGGGCCCGAGGACCATCAGGCGCATGCGCAGGAGGTCGTAGAACGCTCCAGCCAGCTCCTCGCATTCGACTTCGGAGACCTCGCCCGTGAACGTCAGCGGGACGACCCAATCGGCGCCGGCGGCGCGAATCAGTTCCATCCGGTCTTCTAGCGAGGTCAGGTAGCTTGGCGCCACCTCCGGGCGGAGGACGGTGATCGGGTGGGGGTGGAGGGTGACGACGCCAGGGGAGAGCGCAAGCTTGCGGGCTTCGTCGCGCAGGCGCTGAAGCAACGCCTGGTGTCCCAGGTGGACACCGTCCAGGACGCCGATAGTGAGCGCGGTTTCGGGGCCGGGCGCACCTGCAGCAAGCTGCGCGGCTGTGAATGACGGAATGGTCATGTGCATGACAGCCTACCAACGCAGGGTGGACTGTGCATGCGCCACGATCGAGGCGTAGATCTCAAAGGGATGGGCGCTCACTCGGGGATCCCATGCTGAGACTGGAGCACTCCCGTCCGTAGACTGGGGCTGGTGCGACACCTCCCCCTTTTCGCCTTGCTCGGCTGGGCGGCGGCGATCTTCGTCGTTTCGAGCTTTCCCAACCCGCCGGACGCCGGTGGTGGCGAATGGAAGTACGAAGTCGCCCACGTGATCGAGTACCTGGTTTTCGGGGCGCTCGCGTTCGGCGCGCTCCGCACGTATCTCTCGGCGAGGCCGGTCGCCGTGGTCCTGCTCGCGGCGTGGGCGGTTTCGGTGCTTTATGGCATGAGTGACGAGCTTCACCAGTCGTTCGTCCCGAACCGGGATTCGAACTGGTTGGATGTGGGGTTCGATGCGGTGGGTGGGGGAATCGGGGTGGCTGTGGCGGCGTGGTTCAGAGATAGAGGATTCGGTCGCGCCACTGGTCGTGAGTGAGTCGGAAAGCCCGGGCGCCGCTTTCCGCTACACCCGTACCAGCGCCACTACGACGATGTCTCCCCATGCCCCGTCCTGCTCTGCATCGCATTCCCCGGAGCGGATGAGTTCAAGCACCGCGAGAAAGGAGACGACGACGTCTACTCGCGTCTTGCACTCCATCATCATCCGCCGGAAGGAGAACTTCCCGCGCCGCTGGAGGCGCTCCCGGAAGTCGAACATGCGGTCGCTCAGGGTCATCGTCGTGTCCCGCGGGATGACCGCCCGCGTGCGAGGCTCGACGGGCGTCTTGTTGAGTACCTCGAGCATGATCGCCCGGAGCCGGTCCATGGTGACGTTGCCGAGGCCGGTCCCTTCCGGTGCTTCGGGCGGCGGCGCGAGGCGCGTGTAGATGCGGGAGCCTTCCTCCTGGCGCTCCTCCAGGAGGTCGGCGACTTCGGAGAAGCGCCGGTACTCGCGGAGCAATTCGATCAGCTCGGCGCCGACATCGTCGTCTTCCAGGAGGTCCGCGTCTTCCTGCGGGGGCCGCGGGAGGAGCGCTTTCGACTTCAGGTAAATCAGCTTGGCGCCGACAGCCACGAACTCGGCGAGCGCCTGCGGGTCGAAGCGCTCGCCGGTCCGGATGGCCCTGAGGTACTGGTCGGTGACAGCGACGAGCGAGACGGCCGTGATGTCGAGGTCGTCTCGCTCGATGAGGTGCAGCAACAAGTCCAGGGGGCCCTGGAAAACGGGGAGGGAAATTTCGGCCATGACTCCCGACGGGCCAGCGCCCCCCCGCAGGGGCACCCCCGTCCTGGTCTTACGACCCTCTCCGTTATCGTGCCGCGACAGGCGCTCTCACTCCTGAGAGGGTCCTCTCGACGGCGGCAGCGATACCGGCGACCGAGCGCATCATCACTCCGAACTTGTCATAGGTCAACGACTGGGCGCCGTCGCTGAGGGCATGTTCGGGGTTGTTGTGCACCTCGATCATGAGGCCGTCGGCGCCTGCCGCGATTCCGGCCATGGCGACCGGCGTGACGAGCCCGACCTTGCCGGTGCCGTGGCTCGGGTCGGCGATGATAGGGAGATGGCTGAGCTCCTTCACGAGCGGGATCGCGTTCACGTCGAAGGTGTTGCGGTAGGCCGTTTCGAAGGTGCGGATGCCGCGTTCGCAGAGGATCACATCCGGGTTGCCCTGTGCCAGGATGTACTCCGCCGCGAGCAGCCACTCTTCGATCTGGCCGGCGAGGGCGCGCTTCAGCATGACGGGTTTCTTAGCCTTGCCGACCTCATCGAGGAGGATGAAGTTCTGCATGTTCCGGGCGCCAATCTGGATGACGTCGGAGTACCGGCAGACCGCATCGATATCGCGGACGCTCATGAGTTCGGTGATGACGGGCAGGCCTGATGCCTTGCCCGCGGCGGCAAGGTAGGCGAGCCCTTCTGGCCCGAGCCCGCGGAACGCGTAAGGCGAGCTGCGCGGCTTGTAAGCGCCGCCTCTGAGCATGTTCGCGCCGGCGGCCTTGACCGCGCGAGCGGCGTCGAAGATGTGCGATTCGTTTTCGATCGAGCAGGGCCCCGCCATCACGGCCAGTTCGGTTCCACCGACGGTTACACCGAGGCCGACATCGACGATGGTGTTCGCGGGATGGAAGTCGCGGCTGACGAGCTTGTAGGGCTTCGTGACGCGGTGGACGGACTCGACGTGGGGGAGGGCCTCGAAGGTGTCCTGAAGGGAGGGGTCATCGGGGCCGATGACGCCGATGATGCTGCGTTCGGTGCCAACGGACAGGTGTGCCTGGCGCCCGGTCTCTTCTACCCGGGCAACGATGTGGTCAAGGTCTTCCGGGCTTGCGTCCGGCGATACAACGATAATCACGGGGGGTTCTCCACTAACGCGCGGTCGAGAAAGTACTCGAGCTGAGGTCTGGCCGGAGGCGTGCTGCCTCTCGGAGGTAGACGTGGCGGATATCACTCTGGGTTTTCTCCGTATTCCAGTGGAGAAGGACGCGAATGCAGAGCGGGAGCATGCCGGGGACCGACATTTCGTGGCTCTGCATCAGGGGGACTTGCGTCCACCCTATGTGGCGCGCTGCAACCGCCGGGAATTCGGCGAACACGTCGGGCGTTGTGGTGATCCAGCAGGAAGCGATGTCCTCGGTATTGATGCCGTTCACGTCGAGCATGGTTTTTAGCAGCTCGGTCGTGACTTCGAGGATCTCGTCTTTCTGGTTCCGGGTGACAGTAGTCGCACCACGGACGCCGCGAACCGGCATACGCGCAGTTGCCTCCTCCAGGGTTGGTTCGATCGGGTTGTGTGTCTGTGCCCTTAGCGAACCGGGAGCGCAAAAGCCCCGGCCAGCGGACAGCCATAAGCGCGGCCCACGAAGGGCCAACGCCACGCCCATCGGCGCTCGTTAGCCCACGTGCGGGCCGCTATCACCTGTCCACTATCGACCGGAGACATCCTCCACAAACTCCCTGACGCTCTGCGCGCGGTGGTCTTCCTCCGCGGCGTCAATGGTGGCGATTATAGCAGAGCCCACGACTGCTGCATCGGCGACCTCGCGGACCATATCGGCCTGCTTGCGCGTATTGACCCCGAAGCCGACGGCGAGGGGGAGCGAGGTCTGGGCGCGCACGCGCGAAATGAAGGTTGCGAGGTCTCCCGAATCCACCGTTTTCCCGCCTGTCGTGCCTGTCACGCTGACGCAGTACATCCATGCATCGGCGGTGGTCGCCAGCAGTTCGATGCGCTCATTCGTGCTCGTAGGAGCCACCAGGGGGATAAGGCTCATGTCGTTCGCCCGGCATGCCGCGAGGAAGTTGCCGCTCTCTTCGGCGGGCAAGTCGACAACGATGAAACCGTCCGCCCCCGCCGCTTTCGCTTCGGCGACGGCACGGGCTTCGCCCCGGGAGTAGAGGGGGTTGTAGTAGCCCATGAGGACGATCGGGGCCTTCAGCCCCTTCTCGCGGGCCTCGCGGACGATATCGAAACAGCCCTGAACCGAGATGCCGTGCTCAAGCGCGATCTGGTTCGCGTGCTGGATGGTTGCGCCGTCGGCCATCGGGTCAGTGAAGGGGACGCCGATTTCGATGATGTCGGCTCCACCGGCCTCCGCCGCGAGCAGTATGGGGACCGTGTCTTTCATGGTGGGATAGCCAGCGGTGACGTAGGGAATGAAGAGCTTGCGCCCGTTGCGGCGGGCGTCTTCGAACAGTTCGCGCATTCGTTTCGACATCGATCAGATCCTCGCCAACAAGAGAATGAAGCTGAGCAGATTGAAAAGCACGTGAAAGGCGATGGCATCCCAGAGGGAGCCGCTCCGCCAGTAGAGCCAGCACATCACCAGCCCCGCGCAGGCGAAGGGGATGACCGTCGCCGCATCGAGGTGGGAGAGCGCGAAGAGGACGCTCGAAACAGCAGACGCCGGGAGGAATCCCCATTGGCTCAGCCCGCCGAAGACGAGGCCGCGGTAGAACAACTCTTCGCCGAACGGCGCCGCCACGAGGGTTGTCACTCCGTAGAGTGCCAGCGCCCAGGAGTCCCGCGCGGTGACTTCGAGCCCGCCCGGCTCGCCCTGGAGCGCGTCGATCCCGAAGGCGTCTATAGCCCTGGTGTAGAGGCCGGAGGCGAGGTAAACGGCCATGACTGCCAGTCCGGGGATCCAGAGGCGGTCGAAGTCGAATCGCCGAAGGCCGGTCAGCGAGGCGAAGCGCCCGGGCCCCTGGCGGCCGGCGACCAGCGCGATACCACCGAAGAGGAGCGTCGCGAGGATGGCATATCCCCAGGCGACACGGGCTGCGACGACGTCTCCGTGGATCCGAGGCGGGTCCGGCACTGCATTTCCTGCAGCCGCGCGGACGAGACGCAGGTCGGCGTATTCGGCCACCGCCGCCGCTTTTTCGAAGGAGTTGCCGATGTCGGTGAACGCCCGTTCCGCACCCACCGCGCCGGCCGTCGGCCCGATGAGCAATCTCGGCACGATGAACGCCGCGAGCCCGAGCCAGATGCCAAGGAGCACTGCGGTTTCGCCCCAGGGCATCTCGCCCAGCTTCCGCGGGCTCATCGCGTGGCCGCCATGATGCTGAAACTCGTCGCATTGAAGAGGAAGTGGAAGGCGATGGAGTCCCAGAGTGAGCCCCGGCGCCAGTAGATCCAGCCGATCAGGAGGGCGATCCCGACGAACGGGATGAAACTGCCCGGGTCGAAGTGCACGAGGCTGAACATGAACCCGGAGATAAGCGCAGCGATGATCGTTCCCCAACGGCTCAGTCCACTGAAGACCAGGCCGCGGAAGAACATCTCCTCCGAAAGCGGGGCGCCGATGAGCGTGACGATGCCGGTGATCGCGAACGTCGTGTCGTCGCGGATGACCGCTGCCGGCACGGTCGAGGTCGGTTCGAGCCACGAGATCCCGGTCGCCGCGGCCGCGATCGAGTAGAGGAAGGTCCCGGCGTAGGCGAGGATGACGCACCCGGCGATCAGCCAGATCCTCCCGGGGTTGATCTGGTCCATGCCGGTTTGCCGCACGAACCCGGAGAAACCCTGGCGGGCGACCATGATCACGAGCGCCACCAGGAAGACCTGGGACACACCGGTCATCACGAGGGCGAAGCGGAGGTCACGCTGGTCGGCCAGCACGGCCGGTGGGGTGGGGAGGGCCCGGCTGTTCGCCGCCGCTTCCAGGCGCTGGTCGGCGTAGCGGGCGACGGCGTTCATCTTCTCGAAGCTGTCGCCGATGTCGTCGGTTGTGAACTCGTCCGTCGTCAATGCGAAGAGCACGATTGCCACGGAGATGACGACGAACAGCCCGATGAACCCGCCAACGCCAATGAGGGCCTCCTTCGGCCCCCAGCCGAACGTCCTCGGCGGCCGGTGGACGGCGGCTTCGTTCAGAGCGTCACTCCCAACGCTCCCGCGACGGTGTGCATGTCCTTGTCGCCGCGGCCGCTGAGCCCGAGCAGGATGTCCTTTCCTGGGCCGAGTTCACGGGCGACACGCATGGCGTGGTAGATGGCGTGCGACGGCTCGAGGGCGGGGATGATGCCCTCCGTCCTGGTCAGTGCCTGGAACCCTTCGAGGGCCTGTTTGTCGTCGACGGCGACGTATTCGGCACGCTCACTGGTCTTCAACCAGGCGTGCTCCGGCCCGACGCCGGGGTAGTCGAGCCCCGCCGAGATGCTGTGGGTCTCGAGTATCTGCCCGTCGGCATCCTGGAGGAGGTACGTCTTGGTGCCGTGGAGCACGCCCGGCCGGCCGGCTACTAGCGTCGCCGAGTGCCGGCCGGTCCCGACACCGTCGCCGCCGGCTTCGACGCCGATGAGGCGGACCGGGTCATCGACGAAGGGGTGGAAGAGGCCGATGGCGTTGCTGCCGCCGCCGACGCAGGCGATCGCCACATCGGGCAGTTTCCCGGCCTGCTCGAGCATCTGGGCGCGCGCTTCCTTGCCGATGACGGACTGGAAGTCGCGCACGATCGTCGGGAACGGGTGAGGGCCGATTGCCGAGCCGATGATGTAGTGGGTCGTCTCGACGTTGGTCACCCAATCGCGCATGGCCTCGTTGATGGCGTCCTTGAGCGTCTTGCTGCCGGATTCCACCGGGACCAGGGTCGCGCCGAGCATCTTCATGCGGAAGGCATTGAGCGATTGGCGCTTGATGTCCTCGCTGCCCATGTAAACGACGCATTCCAGGTCGAGCATGGCGCAGACGGTGGCGGTAGCCACTCCGTGCTGGCCGGCCCCGGTTTCGGCGATGATGCGCGGCTTGCCGATACGCTTCGCGAGGAGGGCCTGCCCGAGGGCGTTGTTGATCTTGTGGGCGCCGGTGTGGGCGAGGTCTTCGCGCTTGAGCCAGATGCGAGAGCCGCCGCATTCGCGGGTGAGGCGTTCGGCATGGTAGAGCGGCGTCGCGCGCCCCACGTAATGCTTCAGCAGGTAGTCCAGTTCGCGGTGGAACTCGGGGTCGGCGCTGGCCCGGTTGTACTCGCGCTCGAGTTCTTCGTGGGCGGCGACGAGCACTTCCGGGATGAAACGCCCCCCGAATTCGCCAAAGTGCCACGGAAGTGGTGTTTCAACGGCCAACAGGAGCCCCTTTCGCCGCGCGGATAAACGCGCGGATCTTCTCGATGTCTTTGACCCCGCCGGATTCGACGCCGCTCGAAACGTCGACTCCCCAGGCTCTACCTGCCCGATGGCTTCGGCCACGTTCTCGGGCGTCAGGCCCCCGGCAAGCAGGAATGGCTTCCGTTCCCCGACCTGAGCGGCGATCGACCAATCGAAGGTTGTGCCTGTCCCGCCGAGTGCGCCAGCCGAACCGGTGTCCAGGAGCAGTCCTGCGGAGATCCCGGGGACGCATCGGTCCTCGACATCTTCGGCGGACATGCCGGAGTGGACGTGGACGGCACGGAGGACCGGCCGGTGGACACGCCGGACGAAATCATCGTCCTCACCGCCGGAGAGTTGCACGAGGTCGAGGCCGGCGGCATCGGCGATGTCGTTCACTTCGTCCGGGTTCATCCCGGCGAAGACGCCGACGAGGAGCGGGCGCCAGCTGGTCGCCGACTGGTCGATGGCCTCGGCCCAGGCGCCGAACCAGGTGCGTGCCGAGACCTCGCCGCGGACGGGGCCTTCGAAGGTGGCCTCGCCTGCCTGGCTGCGGCCGCCCTTGATTGCCTCGACGATGTCGTGGCACTGCTGGGGCGTCACCCGGCGCTTCGATTCAGCGAACATGATGCCGATGAAATCGGCGCCGGCCTTCGCGGTCTCGAGGGCGGTTTCGGCTTCACGAATCCCGCAGATCTTGACGAGAGTCATGGCCGCACCGCCGCCGGGGCAGGGAGTGCCGCGGAGCTCGCCGATCTTCGCGGCCGGGTCGTCGGCGAGCATCAGCGATTCGCCGACCAGCACCGCGCCGGCGCCCGCGGCCTGGAAGCGCTCGACATCCGCGCGGGTGCTGATCCCGCTGAGCGCGGCGAGCAGCACGCCGCCAGAAACCAGCCCGGCAAGCCGGTCGGTCGTGCCCAGGTCGACATCGAAGCTGCGGAGATCACGGTTGTTGATGCCGATGATCGCCGCCCCGCTATCGATTGCGCGGCGCATCTCTCCCGCGTTGTTCACCTCGACGAGCGGTTCCATCCCCAGTTCTCGGGAGAACTCCAGGAGTTGTGCCAGCGTCTTGTCGTCCAGGGAAGCAACGATGAGCAGCACGGAGTCGGCGCCGGCGACGCGCGCTTCGAGGACCTGGTACTCGTCGATGATGAAGTCCTTGCGCAGCACCGCGGGGCGGGTTTTGCCCATCGATTCGACGGCTCCGCGGACTCCGGCGAGGTCGGCAAGCGTGCCCTTGAACCAGGTTGGCTCCGTGAGCACCGAGATTCCGGCGGCGCCGCCGCTGGCGTATCTCATCCCCTGGGCGACGGCGTCCATCCCGGGGGCGATGTCGCCTTTGCTCGGAGAGGCGCGCTTCACTTCGGCGATGACGGCCATCGGCCGGTCGCGGCGCAGGCGCTCGGCGAAGTCGATGGGGGTTGGCGCGCCGGCGAGGGCGGCCTGGAGCGCCTGTGCGGGCTTCGCCAGCTTCGCTTCCGCCACGTCGAGCTTCCGGCGGGCGACGATCGTGTCGAGGATCGTCGGCTCAGGCATGGCCGGCCCCGGGGAGCGGAAACTCGGGCAAAAGCAGTTCCTCGTGGCCTTCGAGGGTGACGGTGAAACCCTGCTTTCGGAGTTGCCCGATGAGGACCGGGATTACGTAGAGCGCATGGACGAGCGCCTGGAGCGAGTCTTCGCCGGAGAGTTCCGTGACGGTGCCTTCCACTTCCTGGAGGTGCAGGCCGCAGTTCCACGAACCGTCCAGGGCTTCGACCGGCCGCGCGATGCGCACATGCAGCTTGCCCGCCCGCCCCTGCGGAGTGGTGAGTTCGAGCTCTCGCTCCGCGAAGAGGTCGGACTGGGAAATGGATGTCCGGGCAGCGGGTTCAGTCACTGCCGGCCTCCTGCGTGAGGGCGACATAATGGTCGAGCACTTCTCGTGCCCGTCCGGAAGCGATGGCTTCGCGGGCGAGCACGACGCCTTCGGGGAAGGCTGTGGCCTTGCCGGCGACAAAGAGAGCGGCAGCGGCGTTCATCAGGACAAACTCGGTCTTCGGGCCGTCGTGTCCATCGAGGATGGCGAGGATGTCGCCAGCGTTCTGGCGGGAGTCACCGCCGGCGACATCGGAGATGGGGCGGACGGGAAGGGCGAAATCGGCGGGAGCGAGTTCGCGCTCGGAGACCTCCCCATCGGCGACGATCCATGCGTGCGTGGGGACGGCGGTGCTGATCTCGTCCATGCCGTCGTTCGAGTGAACCACCAGTGCGCGCGCCATACCGCGGAGGGCGAGTGCTTCCGCCACAATCGGGCCGATAGCGCGTGCGCCGACCCCGACGAGTTGGGCGCGCGGCCTGGCCGGGTTCGAGAGCGGCCCGAGGATGTTGAATATGGTGCGGATCCCGATTTCGCGGCGAGGGCCGCCAACGTGGCGCATGGCCGGGTGGAAGCGTTGCGCGAAGAGGAAGCCGAATCCGCAGGAATTGATGACCTTTGCGACCTGTTCGCCGCCGAGGTCGATGCGGGCGCCGAGGGCTTCGAGGACGTCGGCACTGCCGCACTTCGAGGATGCCGCGCGGTTCCCGTGCTTCGCCACGCGCACTCCGGCGGCGGCGACGACAAAGCCCGCCGCCGTGGAGACGTTGATGGTGTCGATACCGTCGCCGCCGGTCCCGCAGATATCGATGACGTCGGAGACGGGGCACGGTTCGGCATGGGTCTCCATGACGGCAAGGCCGGCAGCGACGGCTTCGGCGGTTTCGCCGCGGACGCGCATCGCCGCGAGGAAGGCGCCGACCTGGGCCGGGCTGGCGTTGCCGGTCATGATCTCCTCGAGGGCGGCGGCCGTCTCCGAGCCGGTCAGCGGGCCACGTTCCGCGAGTGCGCGGATGGCATCCTGGATCACCATCGTCCGCCCTCCATTTCGAGGAAGTTCTTCAGCAGGTCCTTGCCGTGTTCGGTGGCGATCGACTCGGGGTGGAACTGGACGCCTTCGACTTTCAGATCCCGGTGGCGGATGCCCATGATGACGCCGCTCTCGGACGTTGCGGTGACTTCGAGTTCACGTGGCTGGGTCTCCGGTGTCCCGGCGAGCGAGTGGTACCGGACGGCTTCGTAGTCATTCGGGATGTCTTTGAAGACGCCCCTGCCGTCATGGTGGATGTGGGAGGTCTTGCCGTGCTTGATCTCGCCGGCGCCTGCCACCGTGCCGCCGTAGACATCGTAGATGCACTGGTGCCCGAGGCAGACGCCGAGGACCGGGACCTTCCCGGCGTACTCCCGGATGACGTCGCGGGAGATGCCGGCATCGTCCGGGTTGCCGGGGCCCGGCGAGATGACGACGTGGTCCGGGTTGAGGGCACGGATCTCGGCCATGGTCACCTGGTCGTTGCGAAACACGCGGACGTCCGCGCCGAGTTCGGCGAGGTACTGGTAGAGGTTGTAGGTGAAGCTGTCGTAGTTATCGATGAGCACGGTGGTCATTGGTCCAGTCCCTCCTCGTTGGCCAGGTCTTCGGCGATGAGCCGCAGGGTCGCGGCCAGCTCCTCGGGGGTATAGCCGAATCCCCGCCGGTCGAGTTTGAACTTCTTCTCCAGGTATGCGGGCTCGTACGAACCCGGGGAGCGCAGGTTCAGCGGGTAGGCGCTGCCGGGTTCGCCCATGAGAGATACGAGGAAGTACCCATCGCCCGCGGACCGGGTGAAGCTTGCCGTTTCGCGCATCAAGGGGACGAGGACGAGCTCTACGCCGCCGCTGCGGTAGAAGCGGACGCCCACGTGCGACAGGTATTTCTCGAAGTTCGCGGTCACGATGGCGATGCCTCACTTGCGAAAACCGCGAGCACTTCGCCGGGGGTCTTGACGGTGTGGTGGGGGCTCGCATCGAGCAGGAGTTCGGCATCGAGCGTGCCCCAGAGCGCGGCGACGGAGGTCACTCCGGCGTTCTTCGCCGCCCAGACGTCTGCCGGGCTGTCGCCAACGAAGACGACGCGCGGCGACGCCTCGATGAGGAGCCGATCGAGCGCCTCGTAGACCGGCGCGGGGTCCGGCTTGTGGTCGTCGGTGTCGTCGGCGCCGACGACGGAGTGGAAATACTGAAGGAGCCCGGTCGAGGTCAGTTCTTCAGTCGCCCCCAGGCGATCTTGGAAGTGACGACGGCCATCGGGATCTCGGCTTGCTGGAAGGCTTCGAGGACGGCGACCACCCCGGGATACGGGTCGATCTCGCGCGCGAGGTTGTAGTAGTGCTCGCGGTAAGTGTTCACGAAGCGCATGTAGTCATCCGGCAGCAGGCGGCGGCCCATGTCCTCGAGACTGCCGCCGCGGTGCGAACGCCAGAGGGCCTCGGGGTCGGTCTTCCAGCCCAGGCAGGCCTCGTGGGCGTAGGCGAGCGCCTTCATCCGGCCCGGCAGGGTGTTGAGCAAGGTGTCGTCCATATCCCAGAGCACCGCGGTCACGAAGGCCTCCCCGGGCGAGGGATGCCGCGCTGGGCGAAGGTGGCTTCCATTACCGGCCAGGCTTCGAGCGCTGCAGGGAAGCCTGCGTAGACAGCGACCATACGCAGGGTCTCGACCACTTGTTCGGGGCTGACGCCGTAGTTCAGGGCGCCTTCGATATGCGTGCGCAGCGGAGCGCCGGTGCGGCCCGTTGCGGCCAACATGGAGATGGCCTCGAGGCTGCGGGTGCGGGGGTCGAGAGCCGGACTCGCCCAGACTTCTCCGAGGGCGAAGTCGATGATGTCTCCGGCGAGCTCCGGCCGGGCCCTCTCCAGCCGGGCGGCGGCTTCGAGTGCATCGGAGGCGCGCAGCGCCCCGAGCACATCCAGGCCCGCAGCACGCCGGCTTCGCTCACCGCGGTTTCCCGTCTCCGGGACAGGGAGCAGGTCGAGCGAGGGAGCTCCGGCGGGGGCCGCAGCCGCCTGTCCGCTGAGTGCCGCCATGATCCTGGCGGTGTCGTCCTCGGCTGCTTTCATGCCGAAGGCCTGGAGGATGGCGTTGCGTGCGCGCTCGTCCATGTGGATGGCCTGGATGTCTTCGAGCCCGAACCAGCCGGCGCCGTGTCCTGGGCTGACCGACGGATCCCCCGCCCATTCCGTGGCCGCGTAGACGTTATAAACGACCTGGCCGCCTTCGACCGGGAAGTAGTGGGTCTGGAGGAAGTCTTCTTCGATGGCCGGCGCCATCACTCCCAGCCGCTGGAGGATCGCGTCCATCTCGGCGTCGATGTCGTCGTTTTCGAGCGGCAGAGGCCCGCCAGGGAGTTCCCACGGGGCATCGGGGCGTGCACGGACGAGGAAAAGCCTGCCGTCGCGTTCGAGGATTGCCGCCATGTGGATGTCCTGTCTCATGTTGTCTTCATCGCGTGCGTCTGGAGGATGCTGAAAAGGAGGATACGGAGGGATGCCGGGAGGGCGGTCATCGCGAGCTCGGTATCGGTCAGCCAGCGCCCGGCTGCCGGGGGTACGTCGCCGGTCCAGTCCCACACGGAGTAGAAGCCACAGAACTTCTCGCGGTCTTCCTCCGGGTTGCGGTAGATGAAGGCCCCCTGGCCCCAGATCGAGGCGGCTTCAATGCCCAGCTGGTCCCAGAGGTGGGCGGTCAGCTCGACCTTGCGGTCTTCGGCCATCGGGCGGAATACGCCGCCGGGCAGGCCGAAGTGGCCATCCATCAAGCGCACGAAGACTCGCCCGTCGCGAACGAGCACCCCGTAGACGCAGTCAGGCCGCCTGTCGGTCACCTTCCCGTCCCCCTTTCCTCGAAGTGCCTGCGACCCGCATCGCGGGCGGCTCTGGTGCGCCTGCCTAGCCGTAGCCGAGGCTACCGGTCTTGACCTCGGCGGCGGCGATTTCCGCCTGGTCGATGGCACGCATGAGCGCGCGCATCTTGTTGACGGTCTCGACGAACTCGGTATCCGGGACGGAGTCGTAGACGATGCCGCCCCCGGCCTGAAGGTAGGCGACCCCGTCCTTCACCAGCATCGTGCGGATGGCGATGCAGGTGTCGA
>JADJZF010000006.1:0-212500 GCA_016719395.1 Candidatus Amarobacter glycogenicus
GTGGCGATCGGCGTGCAGTGCGGCTGCGCCGAAGCGCTGGCACAAACCCCAGGACATCCACCCCCGCCCGCTACGAAGAACTCCCCTCTCCCCGGCCCGGGAGAGGGGTTGGGGGTGAGGGACACCCCGCTTCTTACGGGGCTCTTACGACATAAACATTTACAAAACCTTGCCGGACATAAGGGTTCTCCCCTACATTTTCACCCGAAGGCAACGTTAGCTACCGGCCGGTAGCTAAATAGTGGACGCGGTTGCCGCGAATGCGTCCGCTGTACCAATGGGGGCGCCCCACCCCCGCCGACGGCTTTTCTGTGGGCGACGGACCACACCGTGCTGTGGAGCCGCCGGCATTCCTCGATGCCGCGACGGCCACTGACCGAGGGACTACCTGCGACGCGCTGAACGGAGAGCCGGGCCTTCCTGGGGAGGATTGGAACTCGACTCGAAGCGCGCCGCCGGACAAGGACGGAGCACCCATTGACTCTCGCACTCTACGGAAAATCCCGCCGCCGCCGGGGCATCCTCGTGATGCTCGGCCTCTTCGCCGTCTTCGCCGCCCTCATTGGGGGCGTGGCGGCTCAGAAGGAAGCACAAGGCGGTGAGCTTCACGCTCCAGCACCACCAATGGAACGTTTCCTTCCTCAGCGGCGGGACTTGCGTTGTCGGTCTCGGCACGCAGGAGGTCCACTGGGGCGACACCGAAGGAACTGGATGCCCGTCCACAGCCAACCAGAGCGGCTACAAGTGGAACGGAATCCCGCCCGCAGACAGCTTCAACGACGGTGAGACCGTTTCTGGGGCGCTTTACCCACTTCAACCGCCCATTAACGGCGGCACCAGCATCTCCGGGGCCACGATGAACGTGAACCTCGCCTTTCGGCCCCTGGCGTGGTCACAGCGCCGATTACGATCACCCTGGCCCACGAAGAGACCAGCAACTCCGGAAGCTACAGCAACTGCGCCTGCAAATTGCCGGGCGACAGCACGCCCTGCCCGGACCGCGTGTGGTACCCACTGTCCCGGCGGGAACGGCTTTCACCGTCGGCGCAGTCAGTACACGCTCCAGCTCGTTGCCCTTCGAACGCGATGCGGACGGCGCCTGCCCGGCGCTGCCGACCTCAGAGACGTTCACTCCGTCTTTTGTGACTGCGGAGGGCCAGGAGAACTGGGGCTGCCTCTACGGGAAGATCGTCATCGCAAAGCCCGACCTGACAGTCATCAAGACGTCACGAAACGCTGGTGACACTTCAACCTCGAAACCGTCAACTCCGGCACGCAGTTCCTCTGGAAGTTCGTCGTGAGCAACAGTGGCGCCGTCGCTGCCAACTGGGCGACGGGCGACGTGGTCTTCCGCGACAACCTCCCGGCAGGGGCCAACTACGTCCTTGGGACGCAACCCTCCGGCTACGCCTGCACGCTCTCCTCGGCGACGGGGCCATCGACGTTCGAGTGCACCCGCACCGGCGCGAATACGACCCAGGCCGTGGGCGCGACACTGACCTTCAACGTTCTCGCCACGCCTACCCTAGCGGTGGCCGGCACGCTCTCCAACCCCGCCGCCGGCGGATCTGCAAGGTCGACCCGAACAACACCGAAGAGGAGATGTTCGAGAACAACAACCTCTGCGCCGACACGATCAGCGTCACTATCCCGCAGAGTCCCGACCTCACCGTCACCAAGGTCGCCAAGAAGGGCGGCGTCGAGATCGACTCCGTGAACATGGCTGACCCGACCTTCCAGTGGATAATCACCGTCGCAAACGTCGGAAATACCAATGCCGTGTTCGGCGCGGGCAGGACATTCTGGAGGACGACCTACCCGCCGGTGCCGCCACGGCGCCCCCGGCGAGACATCGGATAATGCAGACTGCACTCCGAACAGCTCAAGCACCGGTCCGACTACCGTCGATTGCGATGTCGACACGGGGGAGACTTTTACCCTTGCCCCCGGTGGCACTTGGACGGTGACGATCGATGTCACTCCGACGACGCCCGGGACTCTGTTGAATCCCGCCGCCGGCGCTGGCAATGTCTGCAAGGTCGATCCAGATAGCCTGCTAACCGAGGCCAATGAGGGCAATAACGACTGCAGCGACACCGTGACAGTCACCGCATCCGGCACGATCGTCGTCCACAAGGAAGAGGCGGGCTCGCTCGCCAACCAGCCAGGAATGGAACTTCGCCTCAGGGCGGCACCGCGAAGCCCGAACTCTCCAGATCACGGATGCGGACCAGGATTCCTGCACGGGCCTCGCCACGGGCACCTACACCGTCACGGAGCCGAACCGGAAGTGTCGCCACCTGCTCAGGCGGTCGCCGGTTCCTTCGTCACCACCCACGGCACCGCCACCAACCCCACCGATGTCGGCCAGTCGCATGGCAGCCTCTCGGTCGTGGCGGGCGGGACGACGCACGTGCACTTCAAGAACACGGCCTGCCCCGGGACGATCGCCATCAGCAAGTCGAGCTTTCCCCAGGACGCCGTCGCCGCGGGCGGCAAGGCCACCTGGACGATCGTCACTGCCACGGTCGACATCAACCCCGACCACTTGGCGGACGATTTCCGACACGCTGCCGGGGTTTCCCGGCTGGGCGCCTGGGACCACGGATGACCGGGGCTCGTCGAGCTGTAGTCCGGCCATCGCGGGGGGACAGCCCGTTCAGCTGCACCCTCAGACCAACTCATCGATCGGCGTCCAGACGATCATGGTCCCGTGACGGCCCCGGCGAGCTACCCGCCCGGAAACTGCACGACCTACACCAATACAGCGCCACGCTCCCTGGCGGGACGGGGGCACCCCCATCCGGGCGAACCGCCACCGACACGCTGGAGGTCACCGGCTGCGTCAACCCGAAGCTCGTGCTCTCGAAGTCCAACGACGCCCCCTCACCGCTTGCCAGCGGCGGGACGTTCAACTGGACCGTGAAGGCCACGATCAGCGATGGCCCGACCCTCGCCGCCGCCACCATCGTCGACACGCTGCCGGCGGGGTACTCCTTCAATGGGGCGATCGCGTTCACCGGAAGCGCCAGGACGCAGATGAATGCTCTCCCACGGCGCCGTCCGGGCGCGACGGAGTTCACCTGCACGCTGCTTCAGAACGCGGCCAACGGCGATTACTACATCGTCATCCCCGTGCGAGCACTGACGGTCACCAGCGCCTCGCAATGCGGCGTCGACCACCAACCAGTGCGACGGCCACGTTTGCCGCGTCGGGGAGTCCGGCGGCATCGTCGAAGGCAGCCCGGCGACAGCAACCCGGTCCGGGTGACCTGCCCGGTTCTCGGGGTGACGAAGACTGCCGTGAACCCCAGCGTGAACCTCGGCGCGAACGTCGAGTTCGATATCACGATTACGAACTCCGGGACGGTGCCTGCGATCGGCATCGGCGTCAGCGACACGCTCCCAACGGCGGCCGGCCTCGCCTGGCAGACGCCGCCCACGGAAACGCCGTCGAACCCCGGGACCTGCAACATCGCCGGCAACGTCCTGTCCTGCTCGGGCATCGAACTCAACGCCGGCGCCAGCGTCACGCTGCGGGCGACCGCGACGACCAGTACCGCGACCACCCGCGCCATTTGCGGGCCGCACACCAACCCGGTGGCTACCGCGACCGTGCTCGGCGTGGCCAGCAACTCCGGCCCGGCCACGGTCACGGTGAACTGCCCGTCGATCACGATCAGCAAGGTCGCCAACCCTGTGGGCCCGGTGAATGCCGGCGCCAACATCGGCTGGACCTTCACCGTCTCGAACAGCACATCCGTTGAAGCGACCGGTGTGTCCGTCACCGATAGCCTGCCCTCGGCGGCCGGCGTCTCGTGGCTTAGCACGGCCACGACGTCTTCGGTGAGCGGGGCGTGCGCCGTGAGCGGCCCGGTGGGGAACCGCGTGCTCAACTGCTCGAACCTGACCGTCCCGGCGGGTGGCTTGATAACGGTGAGTGTCACAGGTACGACCACGTCCGGGCTTCCGGCGGCGGGCGGCACCTGCGGGACCATCACGAACACGGGCGCGACCGCATCCCTCCTGGGCATCACCAGCGAGCAGGGCGCGCCGGCCTCCGTTCTCGTGAACTGCCCGGACCCGTCGGTCTCCAAGACCGGCAACGGCCCCGTCACCGCGGGCGACAACCTGGTCTTCACCGTGACGGTTACGGCCGGCGGCACGGGGACACAGTCGGTGGTCCTGAACGACACCATGCCCGGCAGCGGCCTCAGCTGGACGAAGGGCGGCGCGGATGCCGGCGCATGCACGCCCGCAGGCCCGGTGAACAGCGGCTCGGCGTACACCTGCACGTTCAACAACCTCAACCCCGGCGACACCCGCGCGGTGACGTTCACCGCGCCTTCGAACCCGGCCATGTGCTCCGCCCAGCCCATTTCGAACACCGCGACGATCCACACTGAACCCATCGCCGCGGACGTGAACGGGTCCAACAACTCGTCGACCGCGAGCATCACCGTGAACTGCCCGAACGTCACGCTGACGAAGACGGCTGTCACTCCCGGCCCGCTGAACGCCGGCGACGACATCACCTTCACGATGACGGCGACCAACTCTGGTGCCGGCGCGGCGAAGGGCTTCGCCATGAGCGACACGCTTTCGAGCACCGTTACCGGCTGGAACATCACCGCTGAAAGCGGCGCCGACTGCGATATCAGCGGCAACGTCCTGAGCTGCCCCGGCAGCGGGACGATGACGCTCGGGGCCGGCGCGACCGTCTCGGTGACGGTTACCGGCAAGACGACGGCGGCCTCCTGCACCGAGGTCTCGAACACGGTGACCGCCGGTGCCTCGAACAGCCCCACATCGATCACCCCGAAGACGGCCACCGTCACGGTTCGGTGCCCCGATGTGAAGATCACGAAGGTAGGCAACGGCCCGCTCAACGCCGGCGACCTTGCCATTTACACCGTCACGGTCGAGAACATCGGGCTTGGCGAGGCCAAGGGCGTCCAGGTCAGCGACTCACTGCCTGCTGGCATCACCTGGGCGATCGACCCGTTGGTCGCCGGTGCCGCGAAGGTCGAGATCCGGTTGACCGGCACCGCGCCCGCCGCAGTCTGCGGGCTCGTCTCGAACACGGCGACCGTCTCGGCGACGAACGAACCGTCCAGCGTGCTGGCGAACAACACGTCGACGGACTCTATCGGCGTCAACTGCGCTTCGATCAAGGTCGAGAAGGTAGCCGATGCCAGCGCCGTCAGCGCGACGGACAACATCGGCTTCACGATCAGGGTCTGGAACGAGGGCGCGGGCACTGCCTACGGCGTCCAACTGACGGACGCACTCCCTGCGAACGCTGGCCTCGCCTGGGCGGAAAGCCCGGATGACGGCTCCTGCTCCATCGCGTCCAACACGCTCACCTGTAACTTCGGCAACATGCCGCCGACCACGAAGGCGAACGCGCGCACCGTCCACATCGCTTCGCCCACCACCGTCGCGACCTGCGGCGAGGTCAACAACGTGGAAGCAGTCGTGACCACGACGAACGACGGCACCGCACGCGAAGGCGAGAAGATCCAGGTCAACTGCCCCGACGTTACCGTCGAGAAGGACAACACCGGCCAGGCGACGATCAGCGCCGGAGGCACGATGCAGTTCACCATCACGGTGACTGTCTCGGGCACACCCGGCACGGTCGCAAAGAACGTCGAGCTCCATGAGGTGCTTCCGGCGGGCACGTCCGGCTGGGACGCGACCTCGACGACGCCGATGACGGCAGCTGCGCCACCCTCCTGAGCAACCTGCTCTGCCAGTTCGGGAATGTCACCGTCCCCGCGAGCGGTTCCACCAGCTTCGTCATCGTCATCGAGGGCAAGGCCATCGGCGCCGACGGTGTTGGCGCCTGCGGCAACCTCACCAACGCCGTCACGGTCAGTGCCGGTAACGAGAGCAACACGGGCAACAACAGTGCGAGCGACTCCGTCGTCGTCAACTGCCCGAACATCGTCGTCACCAAGGAGGCGAAGGCCTCCCCGATCAACGCCGGCGATGAGGCGCGCTTCATCATCAAGGTGAAAAACACCGGCGCGGGCACCGCCACCGGCGTCGAGGTGAAGGACTCGCTCCCGAACCAGGCGGGCCTCACCTGGAACGAGAATCACGCGGACTGCTCGATTACGGGCACGATGCTGAATTGCTCGGGGGGCGACTTCGCCTCCATGGCTCCCAATGACGAGATCTCCATCGAGGTCTACGCGACTACAACACCGGCGCACTGCACGGTTTTGACGAACTACGCGCTCGCCTCCGCAGGCAATGACCAATACGTCGGGACGGCGGATTTCCGCGAGTCGCCGCTGGCGACTATCACGGTTCAATGCCCCGACATCTCCGTCCTGAAGACGGCCGACAACTCGCCGATCAGCGCCGGCGATACGGCGTCCTTCACGATCACGGTCTCGAACTCGAACGAGATGGGGACAGGGACGGCGAGCGGCGTCCACCTCAGCGACACGCTTCCCAGCGGCGTCGCCTGGTCGATCAACCCATCGGTGGCTGCCTGCTCAATCACCAACGGGGTGCTGTCCTGTGACTGGGCCACGCTGGCGAAGGGCGCCTCGGTCAGCGTGACGGTGACGGGAGCGACAGGGGCTGCCCAGTGCGGCGAACTGCCGAACACGGCGACGGCCACGGCGACCAACGAAGCCGCGGCTGACGGCCCGAACAACTCCAGCGCCACCATCGTGGTCAACTGTCCAGACCTCGAGGTCAAGAAGACCCCCGACGGTGGGACAGTGAACGCCGGCGAAAACGTGGTCTTCACCATCGAAGTCAAGAACGTCGGCGACGGTGTTGCCCGCGACGTGGTCCTCACGGACACGGTGCCCACGGGCTTTGCCTGGACACCGAACCCGGCGGGCGAAACCTGCGAAATCACGGCCGGCGTGCTCACCTGCGAATTCGGCGACCTGGCCAAGAATGCGACTGCGAGCGTGACGCTTACCGCCGCGACGACGGCCGCCCAGTGCCAGGCCATCCCGAACACCGCTTCCGCGGCATCGACCTTCGGCGGCGGCGACACTGCGACCGACGGCGGCGACATCACCGTCCTCTGCCCCGACATCGTCATCGAAAAGGTGGCCGACAAGTCGCCCGTCGGCTACGGCGAGCAGATGTCGTTCACCATCAAGGTGACGAACCTCGGCCCCGGCGTGGCGAAGGACGTCGTTGTCACCGATGTCATCCCGGTGGGCCCCGGTGCTGCCGGATGGACCACGAACACGATCGGCTGCCAGGTCGATATCACGGTGGTCTGCACCTTCAAGGAGATCCTGCCCGGCGACGCCAACGCGAAGACGATCATCGTCACCAGTGTCGCCTCGCCGGCAACGTGCGAGCCGCAGGTGAACTCGGTCACGGTCACGGCTGCGAACGAGCCCGCCGGTACGCCGGGCGCCAATGCCGATGAAGCGACGATCGAGATCGAATGCGGCACCGTCCAGATCATCAAGATCGACAATGTCGGCGCCGGTAACCCGAACCTTCCTGGCGATGGCGACTGGGACTTCAACCTCACCCGCAACGAGCAGGCTTTCGCCAGCCGTTCGATCCCCATCGGCGGGGGTGGTGGAAGCGTCACCATCGACAAGGTCCCCTACGGCACCTATGCCGCCGCCGAAGTTGAGGCAATCGCCGGTCAGTGCCCCGAACCGAACCCGACGCGGACGTATCGGACGACCAGCCAGGACGGCGCCAAGACAGTCAGTGCCGAGAACCTGGCAGTGACCTTCACCTTCTTGAACACCGAGTGCGGCATCGTCGCCAGCACCGGGACGCTGATCATCCAGAAGGTGGAAGACCTCGACGGCGACCACGCGCAGGACCCGGGCGAACCGATGCTCGCCAACTGGCCCATGACCGTCTCAGGCCCGCAGTTTCCCGCGGGACAGGTGTTCACAACGGATGCGAGCGGGCAGATCATCCTGCCCGGTGTCCTGACGGGTGTGTACACCGTGACCGAAGGCGCGAAGGCCGGGTATCTGCCGGTCGGGATCGTCGTCGACGACGACGGCCCGGTCTTCACTCCCGGCCCCATCTCGTTCGTCTCGCTCGCGTACAGCGATGTCGACACCATCACGTTCTACAACCGCCCGCTCGGTTCGATCGTCGTCAGCAAGACTGCTGTGACGAGCCGCAACGGCGGTCCGAATATCGTCTCGACGGACGACGACGATGGCTGGACCATCACCGTCAGTTCGGCGGCCTGCGGGATCAATCGCCAGGCGGTCACGGACTCTGCCGGAAAGGCCGTGTTTACCGGCCTGCCGCTCTGCTCCGACTACCAGGTGAGCGAGGGTCCGGTGAACACGAACTCGCCGGACTTTGTCCCGCTGACTCCAGCCACGGTCTCGAACGTCACACCCGGACGAGACGTCCCGGCCGCGGTCGCGTTCACGAACCGGAAGGTCGTCACGGACCCACCGTGCGTCAACTGCGGGCCGCAGCCGACCCCGACAAGCACGGCCGTGCCGCCGACGAGCACACCGGTGCCGCCGACAAGCACCGCGGTGCCGTCGACGCCGAAGCCGCAGGCAACAACCGCAGGCGAACGGACACCGGGTCCCGGCTCGCCGACAGCACTCGCGCCGAGCACCGGCCAGGGCTTCTTCGGTGGCCCGGTCGGGGGCGCTAACCTCCTGCTCGTCCTGTTAGGGCTGGCTGCCATCGCCGGGGGCCTCCTCTTCGTGGGGGCTGGCCGCCGAGTCCGGCGTTAGTCCGCCGGGGCGCGGGGAAGGAACTACGCAGGGGCCCGTGAGGGCCCCTGTCCATCCCGGCACTGGAGTCCGATGCTCTAGGGGCCGCCAGCGCGGTCCGGGAGTCGTGTATTCATGCTGAGTCGCTATCGCAGAGTTGCCGCCACGCTTGTAGCCGTGCCGGTCCTCCTCGTCGCATGCTCCGACGACGATCCCAGCGACGAACACTTCGTCACGCAGCTCTGCGAAGCCAGCTCCGAGCTCCGGACGGACCTCGAAGCGGCGATCCAGGCCGCCAGCACGCAGACGGACTCCGGCAAGGCCGTCGGGCTGCTGGTGGAGCCACTTGAGAAGTTCGTCAAGGCCTTCAAGGATTCCGACCCGCCCGATGACCTCGATGAGTGGCATGACGACGCCTCCGACAGGCTCCAGGCAACGGTCGACGCGTTTAAGAAAGAACAATCCCTCTCGGCCCTCGTTGGCTTCAGCGACAGTCCGATCCCGGACCCGCCCGCGGAGGCGAAACAACGCCTGCGCGACGCGGCGGAGGACGTGGTGGCCTGCGACGGGGTGGCGTTCTTGAAGCCGGACTGACGTACACGGCCACTCCCGGATTAGTCAGCCCAAATAGCTGCGTATAGCCGGCGCCGAGGCCGCGGAGCGCCACAGGCGGTACGCTGGGCGCATGGCCAAAGCCGACCCCTTCCTTTCAGACATCGAGCGCTATCAACGCAACTTGCGAGAGGAAGTCGATGGGGCGGCCCTCTACCGGCTGCTCGCCGGAGCGGAGAAGGATCCCCACCTCCGAGAGCTCTACTCTCGACTGGCCGCAAGCGAAGACCGCCACGGCGCGCTCTGGGCCGACCGACTGCGTTCGGCCGGTGTCGAAGTGCCGAACTACAAGCCCTCGTTGCGGGTGAAGACCCTCGGCTGGATTGCGCGCCGCTTCGGTACCAGCGTTGTCAGCCCGATCGTCACGCGCATGGAGATGGCAGCGACGGCGGTGTACGACGACCAGCCCGAAGCCGTCGAAGCGAACCTCCCGGCCGACGAGCGGTCGCACGCGCGGCTCTTTCGCGAAATCAGCCGGAACGGGACGGGCAGCCGGGGTGACGTTGATATCGCCCGGATCGAGGGCAGGCACCGCTCGGGGAGCGGCAACGCACTTCGTGCCGCAGTTCTCGGGGCAAACGACGGGCTCGTGTCGAATCTGCTCCTTGTCATGAGCGTCGCGGGTGCGGCTCCGGGCCGCGATTTCGTCCTCCTGGCCGGAGTCGGTGGCCTGCTCGCCGGGGCGATCAGCATGGCGCTGGGCGAGTGGGTCAGCGTCCGCAGCTCGGCCGAGGCGTTCGCCCGCCAGGTGGCCATCGAACGGGAAGAGCTCGAAGCCAACCCGGAAGAAGAGGAAGAGGAGCTCGTCCTCATCTACCAGGCGAAGGGACTTGCCGAAGCGGATGCCCGCGCCACGGCGAAGCGCATCCTGGCCACGCCCCAGACGGCGCTGGACACGCTGGTCCGCGAAGAACTCGGCATGTCCGAATCGGAAGCAGGGAATGCCTGGGTGGCGGCAGGGACGTCGTTCGTGACCTTCGCCCTCGGCGCCGTCATCCCGATCTTGCCGTGGCTGTTCCTCGGCGGCAGCACGGGCCTTGCCCTGAGCGGTGTGCTGAGCGCCGCCGGTCTGTTCTTCACCGGCGCCGTAACGACGCTTTTCACCGGCCGGAGCATCCTCTTCTCCGGGACGCGGATGGTCGTTTTCGGCGCGATCGGGGCGACGGTGTCGTTTGCGGTGGGCAGCCTCATTGGCGCCGGCACGGGTATCTGACCTCCGCTAGATCTCGACCTCGATAGTTAATCGGTGTTCCGTCGTCCGGATCGACGTCACGCGATACTCCAGGCCGCCCGCTAGCGATTCGATGCGGGAAGCCAGCGGGGCCTCGATGGCGTTACGGACTTGTTCGGGGAGCGCGAGCTCTCCCAGCGAGGAATCGACGACCTCAAGCCGGAGGCTCCCATCGACGATGTTCGGGTTAACGGTGATGGAACTACGAAAGCCCACGCCGAGCCCGCCGACAGCAATGTCGCACTTCACGAGACCGTTCGAACCGACCGTGACCTCGACGGCGGGTCTCACGCCGAAGCCCGGGAGCGTGGAAAGTTGATTGGCGACGAGGGTGGCCAGGGCCTCTTCGGTCAGGATCAGGCTGAGGTTGCCGCCGCCTGCGCCATCGGCCTCGCCGGCGCTAAAGTCGGTATCGACCGTGAATGCGAGGACTGCGGCGATCGCGCCGCAAAGGCCGCCAAGCACGAGAAGAAGCAGCGACTTCATGGGTGGCCCACCATGCCTTCCGCCACGAAAACAGGCAAACCGCGGGGGTTTGCGTCAACGCGCTGAGGCTGGCATACTACAGACTCTGGTGGCTAGAGCGAGGTGGTCCCACCCGTTCCCATCCCGAACACGGTTAGTGAAACGCCTCAGCGCTGACGATACTGCCCGGGCAACTAGGTGGGAAAATAGGCCGCCGCCGGTCAAACAAAAGAACCGCCCAAACAGGCGGTTTTTTGGTTTCCGGAAGTGTACTACGGTAACTGTGCAGCCCCCTTTTGCGTTCCAATAGCGAAGGGACGGGGCGCCCCGGAAGTGACAGAGCTAGCCCGGCCGCCGGTTTGCCTTGCTTTCCCGCAAGGATCGGCGGCTGCTACAATCGATTCCGAGATCCCAATTTCTACCCTGGCCGCACTGTCTCCAGCGAGGCGTGCCGGCCCACCAATCGGAGCCCAACTTGTCAGCAGATACCGCCCAGCCAGAAACCCCCGCAATCGAAGAGATGGACATGGGGGCGCTCCTCGAAATGGAGGATGCGCAACCGGGTCAGCTTCGCCGCGGCGAAATCGTCGAGGGGATGGTCATGGGCGCGTCTCCCGATGGCCTGATCGTCGATGTCGGGACCAAGACCGAAGCCGTGATCCCGCAGAGCGAGATGCTCTCCCTCGGTGTCGATGGGGCCGCCAAGCTTAAGGCCGGCGACACCGTCAAGGTCATGGTCCTGCAGCCGTCTTCTTCGGAAGGGCATGCCATCGTCTCCCTCGACCGCGCTCGCGGCGAAGAAGGCTGGGACACCCTTGCGGTCCGCCACGAGTCGGGCGAGATCTTCGATGCCCAGGTGACCGGCCACAACCGTGGCGGCATTCTGGTGAACGTCGATGGTGTCAACGCGTTCGTGCCGCTTTCGCAAATCGATAGCGTTCGCCGCGACGACCCGGATGCCGCGGGCCAGCTCGCGAACCTCGTTGGCAATTCCATCCGCCTGAAGGTCATCGAACTCAACCGGAAGCGGAACCGCGTGATCCTCTCGGAGCGTGCCGCCATGGCGGAAGTCCGCAAGGAGCAGAAGGACAAGGTCCTCGATGAGCTTCAGGAAGGCCAGATCCGCACCGGCCGCGTCTCTTCCATCACCGACTTCGGTGTGTTTGTTGACCTTGGGGGGGCCGATGGACTGGCCCACATGACTGAGCTCACCTGGGAGCGCGGCAAGAAGGCCAAGGAGCTGTACAACGTCGGCGACGAAGTGCAGGCATACATCCTCAAGATCGACCGCGACACCAAGAAGATCTCGCTGTCGCTCAAGCGCGCCCAGCCCGAGAAGTGGGACTCGACCGTCAACCGCTTCGTCATCGGACAGATCCTTATCGGCCGTGTGACCAAGTTGATGGCATTCGGCGCGTTCGTGCGCCTCGATGGCCCGGTCGAAGGGCTCATCCACATCTCGGAGCTTTCGAACCGGCGGATTCAACATCCCAAGGATGTCGTGAAGGAAGGCGATGTGGTGCCGGTCAAGCTGGTGCGGATCGAAAAGGACCGTCATCGCCTCGGCCTCAGCCTCCGCCAGGCGCGGAACGACGCGGAAGCGATGGGCTTCCAGTTTGATGCGAATGGCTCCGTGATCGACTATCCGGACGATGTCCGGGAGCAGTTCCAGCTGCCCCCGCGCGATGCTTCCGTCCCTGTCCGGCGCCAGCCGAAGACGGCCCAGGAAGCGATCGAGCAGGCGGTTTCACGCGACCCCGAACCGATCTCGGCGTTTGCGCACGCATTCGCGCAGGCGCTCGAAAACGCCGAGGCCGGCAGCGTCGTCGCCGCCACCGTTGTCGATGCATCTGTCGAGGCTCCGGCTGAAGCTGATGCTGAGGCTGCAGGCGCGGTGGAAGCCGCAGCCGCTACCGCGTTGGTTGAAGATGCCGCGGCGGAAGCAGCAGTTGAAACGCCGCTGGCTGAAGCCGGGGAGCAGGAAACCGTCGCCGAATCCTCCGATGCGGGGGAGGCTGTGGCCGAAACTCAGGATTCTTCCGAGGCGACGGCGGCAGCGACGGACGCCGAGAATGGAGCCACGGACGGCTCACCAGCAGAAGCTGCAGCACCTTCCGAAGGGGAGGAGTCTGCGGACGGCTCGTAGTCGTTCCCTGGGCGCATCCAGAGGGGTGGGAGAAGCACATGGCCGATAGGTTCGACAAGTTCACTGAACGGGCGCGGCGCGTACTGACGCTCGCCCAGGAAGAAGCACATCGCTTCAACCACAACTATATCGGCACCGAGCACATCCTCCTCGGGTTGGTGCGCGAAGGTGACGGCGTCGCCGCCAAGGTCCTCGCGAATCTCGGCGTCGAGCTCAACAAGGTCCGTTCGGCCGTCGAATTCATCATTGGGCGGGGCGACCGCACCGTCCTCGGCGAAATCGGCCTGACCCCGCGCGCCAAGAAGGTCATCGAACTCGCGGTTGATGAGGCACGCCGCCTTACGCACAGCTATATCGGTACCGAGCACCTCCTCCTCGGCCTCGTCCGTGAAGGCGAGGGTATCGCCGCGGGCGTGCTGGAGAGCCTGGGTGTCAATCTCGAACGCGTCCGCGCCGAGACGACCCGCATCCTCAGCCAGTCCGCTCCGCAGGCCGCCGGCGCCACCGCCGGTGCGGGCGCCCGCCAGGCAACCCGCACCCCGACCGTCGACCAGCTCGGGATCGACCTGACACAGGCCGCCCGCAACAACCAGCTGGACCCGGTCATCGGGCGTTCGAACGAACTGGAGCGCGTCGTCCAGATCCTCTCGCGCCGGACGAAGAACAACCCGGTCCTGATCGGCGAGCCGGGCGTCGGTAAGACGGCGATCGCCGAACTCCTCGCCCAGCGCATCGTCAGCGGCGACGTCCCCGAGACCCTCCAGGGCAAACGCCTCCTGACGCTCGATATCGGTTCACTCGTTGCCGGTACCAAGTACCGCGGCGAGTTCGAAGAGCGCCTGAAGAAGGTCATCGAAGAGATCAAGGGCGCCGGCAACTGCATCCTCTTCGTCGACGAGTTGCACATGCTCGTTGGCGCGGGTGCGGCCGAAGGCGCGGTAGATGCCGCGAACATCCTTAAGCCATCACTCGCCCGCGGTGAACTGCAGTGCATCGGGGCTACCACCCTCGATGAGTTCCGGAAGCACATCGAACGGGACGCGGCGCTCGAACGCCGCTTCCAGCCGGTTATGGTCGAACAGCCGTCGGTCGAAGAGACGATCGAGATCCTCAAGGGAATCCGGCCGCGCTACGAGGAGCACCACAAGCTGAAGATCAGCGATGCCGCCCTGGTTGGCGCCGCCGAACTCTCTTCGCGCTACGTCAGCGACCGCTTCCTGCCCGACAAGGCGATCGACCTCATCGACGAGGCGTCGAGCCGGGTCCGCATCCGCCGCGCGGCCACTCCGCCTTCGCTCAAGGAGGCGATGAAGGGCCTCGAGAGCCTGCGTCGCGAAAAAGAGCAGGCGATTGCTTCGCAGCAGTATGAATATGCAGCGGAACTCCGCGACCGCGAACTCAAGCTCCAGGACAAGATCAAGGAGATGGGCGAGTGGGAAGAGGGCGAGGAGGGGATTGCCACCCCGGTCGTCACGGAGGAGGACATCTCCGAAGTCGTCTCCATGTGGACCGGTATCCCGGTCGCCCGCATTGCGAGCGAAGAGAGTGCCCGTCTCCTGAAGATGGAGGACCAACTCCGTGGCCGCGTGATCGGGCAGGACGAGGCGATCGAGACGATCGCTCGAGCCGTCCGCCGCGCGCGTGCCGGCCTGAAGGATCCGCGCCGCCCCATCGGGGTGTTCCTCTTCTGCGGTCCTACGGGCGTCGGGAAGACCGAACTCGCCAGGGCGCTCGCCGAATTCATGTTCGATTCCCAGGACAACATGATTAAGCTCGACATGAGCGAGTTCAGCGAGAAACACACGGTCTCCCGCCTCGTCGGGGCGCCTCCCGGGTACGTCGGTTACGACGACGGCGGCCAGCTGACGGATACCGTCCGTCGGAAGTCGTACTGCCTCATCCTCCTCGACGAAATCGAGAAGGCGCACCCGGAAGTCTTCAACCTGTTGCTCCAGATCTTCGACGAGGGCCGCCTCGCCGATGCGAAGGGCCGCAAGGTCGATTTCCGCAACACCATCATCATCATGACTTCGAACGTCGGGTCCGACCTCATCAAGAAGGACTCCGGGCTCGGGTTCGCCACCGCCTCGGACGAAGTGAAGTCTCACGAAGACCGCTACCTGCGAATGAAGGACAAGGTCCTGACGGAGTTGAAGAACGTCTTCAAGCCGGAGTTCCTGAACCGGATAGACAGCACCGTGGTCTTCCGCTCGCTCTCTCGCGAGGACATCCGCCGCATCGTTGACAACGAGCTGCGCAAGGTCGAGAAGCAGCTGATGACGCGGGGTGTGCGGATGGAAGTCACGGATGCCGGCAAGGACTGGCTCGGAGAGAAGGGCTACGACCCGATCTTCGGCGCCCGGCCACTGCGCCGTGTCATCCAGGACAACATCGAGGACAAGCTCAGCGAAATGCTCCTTTCCGGCGACTTCATCGCGGGCGACCTGGTGAAGGTCGACGCCGAAGAGGGAGCGTTGAAGATCGAGCCCGTCCGCGAGCCGGCCGCGGTCGGCTAGCGAGTCCCCGCCCGCCTCACCAGCCCGCCCGGGCCATCGTCCGGGCGGGCTGCCTTCGATTGACGGCGACAGGTGGTTTGACTAACATTGTTCTTTGGCTTGCCATGCCCATCGTCTTCCCAGAGCATCGTTGGCCCGAACCCTATCTCTTCGTGTCCATCGCCCAGTAAGTCCTGAAGGAGTTGCCACAGGATGACCACTACGCGTGACGTGGTGCGCAGTGGTGCTTTTGCACCCCTCCAAGTCCAGACCTACGGTCAGATCCCAAACGTTCTCGACCTCCCCAACCTGATCAAGATCCAGCTCGACAGTTTCGAGTGGTTCAAGCGAGAAGGACTCAGGGAGCTCCTCACCGAAATCTCTCCTATCCAGGACTTCACCGGCTCGAAGATGGACCTCATCTTCGGTGACTACGAGTTCCGCGAGCCCAAGGCCCCGATGAACGAGTGCCGTGAGCGCGACATGACGTACGCCGCTCCGCTCTTCGTCGATGTCGAACTCCGGATCAAAGAATCGGGTGAAATCAAGGAACAGCGCCTCTTCTTCGGCGACTTCCCGCTGATGACCGACAAGGGCACCTTCATCATCAACGGCGCTGAGCGCGTCGTCGTTTCCCAGCTCGTCCGCTCGCCGGGTGTGTACTACACGATCGAGACGGACCAGGCGACCGGGAAGCGGCTCTGCCACGCCAAGCTGATCCCGAATCGCGGCGCCTGGCTGGAGTTCGAAACATCAAACCGCGACGTGCTCTACGTGAAGGTCGACCGCAAGCGGAAGATCCCCGTTACCACGCTCATTCGCGCGATCGACGTCCCGGGCCTGCTGCCTGGCGACCGTGACGATCCGCGATTCGCCAAGTACTTCAACGCGACCGAGGACAAGGCGCGTGAGCAGGCGCTGCGCGAACTCGAGCGCGAACACCTCGGCACGAATGACCGCCTCGTGCGCATGTTCGAGGCGGTCGATACGAGCGACGTGCACCAGTTCCTTGTGACCACCATTAGCAAGGAACCGCGCGAGCCCCTCGTGGAAGACAAGCATGGGGCGCTCCTCGAGTTCTATCGCAAGATTCGCCCCGGCGACCCGCCGACTCATGACAACGCTCGCAACCTGTTGAAGACGTTGTTCTTCGAACCTCGCCGCTACGACCTCGGCCGCGTCGGCAGGCACAAGGTGAACACGCGCCTCGAACTCGAGGAGCCGACCACCCAGCGCTGGCTCCGCCCGTACGACCTCGTGAGCATCATCCGCGAGCAGGTCAACATCAACAACGGGCGCGGACACCACGATGACATCGACCACCTCGGCAACCGCCGCGTGCGTGCCGTCGGGGAGCTGATCCAGCAGCAGTTCCGCGTTGGTTTGCTGCGCATGGAGCGCGTCGTCCGTGAGCGCATGACCATCACCGATCCGGAAGAGGCGACCCCGAGCGCCCTCATCAACATCCGGCCGGTCGTGGCGGCCATGAAGGAGTTCTTCGGCGGCAGCCAGCTCTCCCAGTTCATGGACCAGACGAACCCGCTTTCGGAGTTGAACCACAAGCGCCGCCTCAGCGCGCTCGGGCCGGGCGGTCTCTCCCGCGACCGCGCCGGCTTCGACGTGCGCGACGTTCACCACAGCCACTACGGGCGTATCTGCCCGATCGAGACCCCCGAAGGCCCGAACATCGGCCTCATCGGCTCACTTGCGACCTACGCGCGCCTCAACGAGTTCGGCTTCATCGAAACGCCGTACCGGCGCGTCATCCGCGAACTGGTTTCCGATGACCCGAACCTCATCGGCCGCGTCCTGCGCGAAGACGCACTCGATGACAAGGGCAAGATCATCGCCTCTGCCGGCGACGCTGTCGATGCAGCCGTCGCGAAGAAGCTTGCCGCCGCCGGCCGGTCGGTGCCGACCCGCCCCTGGGTGACCAATGACATCATCTACCTGACCGCCGACCAGGAAGACAAGTACAAGGTCGGCCAGGCGAACACGCTGCTCGATGCGGACGGCCACTTCCTCGACGACCGCGTCGAGATTCGCCAGTTCGAGAACTACGAAGCCGTTGCGGTGGAGGAAGTCGACTACATCGACGTTTCGCCGAAGCAGATGGTATCGGTCGCCACGGCGCTCATCCCGTTCCTCGAACATGACGACGCGAACCGCGCCCTCATGGGTGCGAACATGCAGCGCCAGGCTGTGCCCCTCGTCCGTCCAGAGGTCCCTCTCGTGGGCACCGGGATGGAACGGCGCACCGCCGTCGACAGCGGCCACGTGAAGACGGCGGCCGGCGACGGTGAAGTCCTGGAAGCGAACGCGCAGCGGATTCTGATTCGGTATGACAACGCCGACCTTGGCGATGTCAGTTACCCGATGACCAAGTTCACGCGTTCGAACCAGGGTACGTGCCTCAACCATCGGCCCCTGGTGTACCGTGGCGAACGCGTCGCGAAAGACCAACCGATCGCGGACAGCTCCAGCACCCAGGGCGGCGACCTCGCCCTCGGCCAGAACGTCCTTTGCGCGTTCATGAGCTGGGAGGGTTACAACTTCGAAGACGCGATCATCATCTCCCAGAACCTGGTACGCGAAGACAAGTTCACTTCGATCCATATCGAGAAGCACGAAGTCGAAGCGCGCCAGACGAAGCTCGGCGATGAAGAGATCACCCGGGACATCCCGAACGTTGGCGAAGAAAGCCTGAGCCAACTCGATGAGGACGGCATCATCCGCATCGGCGCCGAAGTCCGCGAAGGCGACATCCTGGTCGGCAAGATCACGCCCAAGGGCGAGACCGAGCTGACGGCTGAGGAGAAGCTCCTCCGCGCCATCTTTGGCGAAAAAGCGCGCGAGGTGAAGGACACCAGCCTGCGCGTCCCTCACGGCGAAAAAGGCAAGGTCATCGAGGTTAAGGTCTTCGACCGCTCGAACCACGAAGGCCTCCCCGCCGGGGTGAACAAGCTCGTCCGCGTCAGCATCGCCCAGCGCCGGAAGCTCTCGGAAGGCGACAAGATGGCGGGCCGCCACGGGAACAAGGGCGTCATCAGCCGGATCCTCCCGCGGGAGGACATGCCTTACCTGGAAGATGGCACGCCGATCGACATCATCCTGAACCCCATCGGCGTCCCGAGCCGCATGAACATCGGCCAGGTGCTTGAAACCCACCTTGGTTGGGCCGCGAATGCCCTGGGCTTCCGCGCCATCACTCCCGTCTTTGACGGTGCGACAGACGTCGAAATCGACGACGCGCTCGCTCGCGCCTGGATGGCGCAGGAATCGGGCGCGGTCTACCACGTTGATGCGCGCGATCGCGGGTTCGATCTGGATACCGCTATCGCCTGGATCGAAGGCAAGGGCTACCCGGCGGACGGTATCCTGCGAAACCCCGAGGCCGGCGCGGCGAGCCGCAGCTGCCTGGAGATCTGGCTCAACGAGAAGCGCGCCGTCGAAGGTCAGAAACTCCTCGAAAAAGGCAAGCTCCCGCGCGAAGAGCTCGAAGCGATGGCCCAGGCCATCTACCGCGAGACGAACGTTCCGCCCCCGCTCTTCGGCAAGATGAAGCTCTACGACGGACGCACGGGCGAGGCCTTCGACCAGCCGCTCACCGTTGGCTACATCTACATGCTCAAGCTCATCCACCTGGTGGAAGACAAGATCCACGCCCGGAGCACCGGCCCGTACTCGCTCATCACCCAGCAACCGCTCGGTGGTAAGGCGCAGTTCGGTGGCCAGCGCTTCGGCGAAATGGAAGTGTGGGCACTCGAAGCCTATGGCGCGGCGCACATCCTCCAGGAACTGTTGACAGTGAAGTCGGACGACGTCGTCGGCCGCGTTAAGACTTACGAAGCCATCGTGAAGGGCGAAGACGTGCTCGAACCGGGCGTGCCCGAGTCCTTCAAGGTCCTCGTCAAGGAACTCCAGAGCCTCGGCCTCTCGGTCGAGGTCTCCAACGATGAAGGCGGCAACGTCTCCTTCATCGATGAAACCGCCAACGACCTGCCGGAGCTCGGGCTCAACCTCTCCGGCTTCGAACGCGAGGAGGACTTCTTTAATGCTCGAAGTCAATGATTTCAACCAGGTCCGCATCGCTTTGGCCAGCCCGGAGCAGATCCGCTCCTGGAGCTACGGCGAGGTCACCAAGCCGGAGACCATCAACTACCGCACGCTGAAGCCGGAGAAGGACGGGCTCTTCTGCGAGAAGATCTTTGGTCCGACCAAGGACTTCGAATGCTATTGCGGCAAGTACAAGCGAGTCCGCTACAAGGGCATCATCTGCGATAAGTGCGGTGTCGAAGTCGCCCGGGCGAAGGTGCGCCGCGAGCGCATGGGCCACATCGAACTCGCCAGCGCGGTGAGCCACATCTGGTTCGTGAAAGGCACGCCGAGCAAGCTCGGCCTGCTCCTGGACATGTCGCCCCGCAACCTCGAGCGCGTCCTCTACTTCGCGCAGTACATGATCATCCAGGTCGATGAAGAAGCCCGGAACCGGGAGCTCGAACACCTCCGCGCCGAGATGCTGAACGTCGTCGAAGAGCGCGTCTCGGAGATCCGCCCCAAGCGGGAGAAACTCGAGAAGCAGCTTGAAGACGCCAACGCCGAACTCCAGGCGAAGGTAACGGTAAAGCAGCAGCAGATCGGCGAAGAACGCCAGATCTCGCGCGATGCACTGGCCGCATCGGTGCAGCGCGCTGTGGAAACCGCCGATGCCGCCAAGGGAGCGTGCTCGAAGCTGAGATCTCCCTTCTCGGCGATGTCATCGTGGAAGCCGGGATGAAGGTCACCGCCGCTGTCGTGACGCGCGTCCAACGCGAAGGCGACAAGAAGCTGGTTGCCTTCGACAAGGAGACCGGGAAGCTCAAGGGCCTTGAATCGAACGCTGCCGATAGCGCCCTCGATGACGCGAAAGCCGCTCTCCTCGATGAACTGCATCCCCTCCAGCAGAAGGAGAAGCAGCTTCGAGACGAGGTCGAGGAGCAGTACCGCGAGCGCCTCAAGGATCTCGAAGACTTGAAAGACCCGATCCGGGACGACCAGGTCGCGCTCCTCACGGAGACGCGTTACCGGGAACTTTCGGACCTTTTCGGCCATGTCTTCACCGCCGGGATGGGCGCCGAAGCCGTGCTCGAAGTCCTCAAGCGCGTTGATCTCGACGAGATGCGCGCCCGCCTGAAGCAGGAAATCCTGACGGCCAGCGGCATGCGCCGAAAGAAGGCGACCAAGCGCCTGAATGTCGTCGAATCACTGAAGAGCTCCGGCAACCAGCCGGAGTGGATGGTCTTCCAGGTCCTTCCCGTCCTCCCGCCGGACCTTCGCCCGATGGTCCAACTCGACGGCGGCCGGTTCGCAACCAGTGACCTCAACGACCTCTACCGACGTGTCATTAACCGAAACAACCGCTTGAAGCGGCTGTTGGACCTCGGCGCGCCCGAGATCATCATCCGAAACGAAAAGCGCATGCTGCAGGAGGCCGTCGACAGCCTGATCGACAACGGCCGCCGCGGCCGCGCGGTCTCCGGCAGCGGCAATCACAAGCTGAAGAGCCTGTCCGACATGCTCAAGGGCAAGCAGGGCCGCTTCCGCCAGAACCTCCTCGGCAAGCGCGTCGACTATTCGGGGCGTTCAGTCATCGTCGTCGGCCCGGAGCTGAAGCTGCACCAGTGCGGCCTTCCCAAGCGCATGGCGCTTGAACTCTTCAAGCCGTTCGTCATGCACTCGCTCGTCGCCAAGGGCCTCGCCCACAACATCAAGAGCGCGAAGCGCATTGTCGAGCGCGCCCGGCCGGAAGTCTGGGACGTCCTGGATGAAGTCATCCACGACCGCCCGGTGCTCCTCAACCGCGCGCCGACACTCCACCGCCTCGGCATCCAGGCGTTCCAGCCAGTGCTGATTGAAGGCTCCGCCATCCAGCTCCACCCGCTTGTCTGCTCGGCCTTTAACGCCGACTTCGACGGCGACCAGATGGCTGTCCACGTCCCGCTGAGCCGGGAAGCCGTGGCGGAAGCCAAGCAGATCCTGATGTCCAACAGGAACCTCCTTTCGCCAGCCAGCGGTGACCCAATCGTCGCGCCGTCGCTCGACATGGTGTTGGGCTGCTACTACATGACGGACATTGATGAAAAGGCCAAGGGCCACTACCGCGAGGCCAACGGCCGCCCCGCGGAAGGCATCTTCGGTTCGTTCGAAGAGGCCAAGCTCGCCTTCGATCTCGGCATCCTCGAACTGCGGGCACCCATCCGCGTCCGCACAGCGCGGGGGGTTTCGGGGCCGGGCGGCGAGCCTGAGTACGACGATGCTGGAAACGCCAAGACGCGTCTTATCGATACCACGGTCGGCCGGATCATCTTCAACGAGGTCCTCCCCGACGGTGTGGACTTCCAGAACGTCATCATGGACCGGCCCAATCTCCGCAAGGTCGTTGCTACCTGCTATCGGACGATGGGCAGCGAGGAAACGGGTGAGGTGGTCGACCGCATCAAGGCGACCGGTTTCCACTACGCAACTCGCTCCGGGATCACGATCGCTATCCACGAAATCCAGGTGCCGAAGAACAAGCGCGCGCTCCTGGACGCGGCCGACCTGAAAGTCGATGAGCTGCGCGATCAGTACCAGATGGGCCTCATCACCGATGAAGAGCGCTACCAGGAAACGGTGAACATCTGGTCCAAGACCACCACTGAAATCGAAAACGCCATCAAGGAGCGCATGCCGGAGTACGGTTCGCTCTACTACATGGCGAGCTCGGGCACGAAGGGTAACATCACCCAGATCCGCCAGATGGCCGGCATGCGCGGTCTCATGGCGGACCCGAACGGCAAGGTCATCGAGCTCCCGATTCGCGGTTCGTTCCGCGAGGGCCTCACGGTGCTCGAGTACTTCATTTCCACCCACGGCGCCCGCAAGGGTCTCGCCGACACCGCGCTTCGAACGGCGGACTCGGGTTACCTCACCCGCCGGCTCATCGACGTTGCGCAGGACGTCATCATCCTCGAAGAGGACTGCGGTACCACCAGCGGCCTCTGGATCGAACGCGAATACACCGGAGACGCAATCGAATCGCTGCGCAGCCGCATCGTCGGCCGCTACGCTGCCATGCCGGTCGTCGATGAGTCGACGGGCGAGGTGATCTGCGAACGCGGCGAGGAGATCAACGAGGCCGTATCCGACGAAATCGATGCTCGCCGGATCATGCGCGTCTTTGTGCGCACGCCGATGTCCTGCGAAGCGGAACGCGGTCTTTGCGCCCCCTGCTACGGCCGGGACCTCGCTCGTGGAACGCTCGTGAAGGAACGGACCGCGGTCGGCATCATCGCTGCCCAGTCGATCGGCGAGCCGGGAACGCAGCTCACCATGCGCACGTTCCACACCGGTGGCGTCGCCTCGCAAACCGACATCACGAGCGGTCTTCCCCGCGTCGAGGAGCTGTTCGAAGCCCGCGCCCCCAAGGGCGAGGCGATCATCAGCGAGACCGATGGCGTGGTGGAGATCGTCCAGGAAAACGAGCGCCGTATCGTCCGCGTCAGCAACGTCGATACGCTCGTCGAAGAGTACGAGATCCCTGCCCGCGGCAAGGCCATCGTCAACGATGGTGAACGCGTCGTTGCGGGCGCGGCGGTTGCCCAGGGTCCCGAGCCGAAGGGTAAGGACACAACGGCAGTCGCCGAGCAGGTCGTCTCGCGCATCTCCGGCGTCGTCCGCACCACGGGTAAGAACAAGATCTCCGTGGTCTACGAAGAGCGCGAGGAGCGCGAGTACGGCATCCCCGCGGCAGCCCGGCTCCTTGTTGAGAACGGCCGCATGGTCTACGCCGGCGACCAGCTCACCGAAGGCGCCCGTAATCCCCAGCACATCCTCCACATCCAGGGCCGGGACGCTGTCCGGAAATACATGGTGGACGAAGTCCAGAAGGTCTACAAAGCCCAGGGTGTGAACATCAACGATAAGCACATCGAGGTGATCACCCGCCAGATGTTGCGACGCGTGAAAGTCGACCACCCGGGCGATACCGGCCTGCTGCCGGGCGACCTGGCCGACCGGCGCGCCTTCGAAGAGTTGAACAACAAGGTCATCGCCGAAGGCGGAGAGCCAGCCACGGCCCAGCCGGTGCTCCTCGGCGTCACCAAGGCCTCGCTGAACACGGATTCGTGGCTCGCGGCCGCTTCCTTCCAGGAGACGACCCGCGTCCTCACGAACGCCTCGATCGATGGTTCGACCGACAAGCTCCTTGGCCTCAAGGAGAACGTCATCATCGGCAAGCTGATCCCGGCGCGGAGCGAAATCGAAGTGCCGAAGCGGGAACATTACGCCGAACTGGACGTGCCGGAATCGCTCCTCCTCGAAGAGGAAGAGGACCTGGAACGGATCCTCGCCGAGCGCGAAGCTGCAACCAACCGGCGCCCGGCGGCGGTTGGCCTGCTCGATGACGACGACGAAGAAATCGGCGCCCTCCCCCTCAGCGAGGACGAGGATTTCACCATCGGTGGTGACGACGACGACGAGTAGCCGGCGTCTCTCGAAAGCACAAAGAACGGGCCTCTCGCAAGAGAGGCCCGTTCTGTATTCGAGACGTTTCGGCTGCAGGACCTACACCAGTTCCAGCACTTCCCCTTCGTGATCCTTCGCGCCCCGGCGGAGTTCGGCCAGTTTCCCGAGCTTCACCACGCAGTCGGCCACGCCCCTGGCGGGGCCGAGGGCATCGAAGCTCTGCATCCCGCAAACATTGCAGGAGCCGTGATGGCAGTCCGGCACGGTCTTCACGGTTTGGACATCCCGCCATTGGCCGCGCAGGTAGCTCTTGGTCACACCGCAGTCGATGTGGTCCCACGGCAGAGGCTCGTGTGTGTCCCACTCGCGGTGGGCAAACCAGGCGGCATCCACCCCAACCGTCTCGAAGGCCCGTTCCCAGTGCTCGGCACGGAAGTATTCACCCCAGGCATCAAATTTCGCACCGTTCTTCCACGCTTCATAGACCGCCTCGCCCACGCGCCGGTCGCCTCGGCTGAGGACCGCCTCGATGAAGCTGTCCCGCGGATCGTTCCAGCTGAACTCGGCGCCGACTGAACGGCAGCCCTCCCTCAAGCGGAGGTGCTTCGGTTGGAGCTCGTCGCCGGTATCCTGGCGCGCCCACTGGAACGGCGTGTGCGGCTTGGGGACAAGGTTGCTGGTGCTCACGCGGACGCGGGCACGGCCCCCAACGTGCTTCCTGCCGATCGCTTTGACCTTCTTCCCCATCTCGATGATGCCGTCGACGTCGTCCATCGTTTCCGTCGGGAGGCCTACCATGAAGTACATCTTGATGCCGGTCCAGCCGCGTTGAAACGCATTTTCAGCGGCGCCGAGGAGGTCCTCTTCGCTGACAAGCTTGTTGATCGCGTTACGAAGCCGTTGGCTTCCGGCTTCGGGGGCCAGCGTGAGCGTGTGCTTCTTGCCCTTCGCGACTGCGTTCGCGACATCGACTGAGAAGCTGTCGACGCGCGTGCTTGGGATGCCGACCTTCAGGTCGTCGAACGTCGACGTCAGCTGATTGATCATGGGCACGATCTGGCTGTGGTCGGTGGTGCTCAGCGAGAGGAGGGAGAGCTCGTCGTAGCCGGTGTTGCGCATCAGCTCGCGAGCGGCCTGGACGACTTCTTCGGGACTGCGTTCGCGCGTGGGGCGGTAGATCATCCCGGCCTGGCAGAAACGGCAGCCCTGTGTGCATCCTCGCTGGATCTCCACCGCCGCGCGGTCGTGGATGGTCTGGAGGAACGGGACGATTGGCCGCACCAGGGCTGGCGGCAGCTTCTCGAGGATGCGGCGGGTGATCACGGCCGGGGCCTCAGCAGTCGTCGGTTCGAGAGCGAGGAAGTGGCCATCCGCCCCGTAGCGGGCTTCGTAAAATGCGGGGACGTAGACGCCGGGCATTTTCAGGAGGCTGCGCAGCCGTTCCATGCGAGGCGTACCGGCCCGCTTCCAATCGCGGACAAGATCCGCCAGCTCGATGACCGCGTCTTCGCCTTCACCCAGGAAGAACGCATCGACGAATGGGGACAGCGGCTCCGGGTTGAAACCACCGCTGCCACCGGCGATAACCAGCGGGTGCTCGCCGGTCCGATCCCGCGCCCACACCGGGATGCCCGAGAGGTCCAGGATGTTGAGCACGTTCGTGTACGTCATCTCGTATTGGAGCGTGAAACCGAGGACATCGAAGTCCTTGATCGGGGTGCGCGTTTCGAGGCTCCAGAGCGGAACCTTCTCGCGCCGGATCTCGGCCTCCATGTCTTCCCAGGGGGCGAACGTCCGCTCGCAGGCGATGTCATCGACCTTGTTCAGGATGTCGTAGAGGATCCCGATGCCCATGTTGGACATCCCGATGTCGTAGGCATCGGGATAGGCGAGGGCGATATGGACAGCGGTCTCGCGCCAGTCCTTTGTCACGCTGTTCCATTCGCCGCCCGTGTAGCGGGCGGGCTTGGAAACGCGCGTCAAGAGCTCATCGATTGTTGGCATGGTGGTGGTGCTCCTCTCCCGGTCTGCGGCGTGCCGGTACAGGCGAACCTCCATGGTAGCAGGCCGCGGGTTTGGATTCGCACCGCGGAAGAGCGGCGCTACAGGTTCAGCGCCGCCCTGAGTTTCTCCACCTTTCCCTTGTGTGCGCGAGGGACTTCGAGCTCGAATTCGCTGCCATCGGCGAGGCCGACGACGAGCGGCGCGGTGAGTGCGCCGCCGCCGAGTTCGAACTTCGTAATCTGATCCAGCGGGATGGTCTCGAGCAGGTCCCCGCATGAAGGCTTCAGCAATCCGGTCTTCTGTTTGAACATCCCGAGGTTGGTCTCGCCGAGGGCGAGCACCATGTAGCCGCTGTGCCCACCCGGACCCCCGGGGCTCCGCTTCTTCGCGATCGAGTTGGCCGCCGTGGCGCCGAGAGCACCGCCCAACTGCTGAGCCACGCCCGCCGTCATGATCTTCTTGCCGGTCCCTTTTGTCGAAACCGTCGCGACCATTCGCACCTGTTCGCCCAGCTTCTCCGCTGCCTGTTGTTCCATCCCCAAGCGGCAATCACCTCGATGTGGTGGGTCGACGCTACAGCGGAAAGGGCCGCGGTGCTAGGGTGCGGAGACGATGGAGTTCGATGCAGTTGTTGTCGCAGCAGGTTCCTCAACCCGCTTTGGTGGCCGGGATAAGCTTTCCGCGGACCTCGCCGGGCGGCCCGTGCTGGCATGGTCGTTGGCTGCTTTCGAGGCCACGCCCGGGCTGCATTGCCTGGTCGTGGTCAGCGCGCCCGACCGCGTCGCTGAGATGACCGAACTGGCCGAGGCCTGGTGCCCCAGGGCGTGTTTCCGCGTGGTCGAAGGTGGCGCTCGCCGCCGCGACAGCGTCGAAGCCGGCCTCCGGCAGTGCTCCACGCGTTACGTCGCAATCCATGACGGCGCCCGACCCCTGCTCACGCCCGAACTCCTGGGGCGCGTGCTCACTGCGGCCGAAGGCAAACCGGGAGCGATTGCCGCCACCCGGGTGACCGACACGATCAAAGAGGTCTCCGGGAACAGGATCGTCGCACATCCCGACCGGGCGCGGCTCTGGGCGGCACAAACGCCTCAGGTCGTCCTTCGCCAGGCGTGGCTGGACGCCGCCGCGATGGGTGACAACGACGAAACCGACGACGCGGCGATGCTCAGCCGGCTCGGTCTCGAATGCGAAGTGGTTGAGGCCGGCGCGGACAATCTGAAAATCACGCGTCCGCTCGACCTGGACGTGGCCGCGGCCCTCCTCCAGCGCCGAGGCGAACCGTGACCATGCGCGTCGGCATTGGCGAGGACCTTCATCGCGTCGATGACGCACGCCCACTCGTGCTCGGCGGCGTCATCATCGAAGAAGGCCCGGGCCTCTCGGGCCATAGCGACGCCGATGTCTTGCTGCACGCGATCACCGATGCCGTGCTCGGCGCGGCCTCGCTGGGTGACATTGGCCACTACTTCCCGCCGGCGGACCCTCGCTATGCCCACGCCGACTCCGCCGATTTCCTGCGAAAGGCGCTCGAACTCGCTCGCCAGGCGGGCTGGCAGGTCGCCAATATCGACTCGACCGTCCGGACCGAACGCCCGAAGCTGGCCTCCTACAT
Organism: Candidatus Amarobacter glycogenicus; assembly: GCA_016719395.1. Taxonomy (GTDB): domain Bacteria; phylum Chloroflexota; class Dehalococcoidia; order Tepidiformales; family Tepidiformaceae; genus Amarobacter; species Amarobacter glycogenicus. The sequence goes on from JADJZF010000006.1 coordinate 27,749, forward strand.
TCCCCACATCCGGGAGCGGATCGCCGGGATCGTTGCTATCGATGTGGAGGCGGTCAGTGTGAAGGCGAAGACCGCCGAGGGGCTCGACGCAATCGGCCGGGGCGAAGCCATGGCTGCGACCGCGGTGGTCTTGCTCGAAAAGTAGCCGGCTCGGATGCACTGATGTGAGCGGGACGATGGCGGATTGCCAACATTGGGGCGAGAATCGCTTGTGCCGCGCAAGCACTGGTTTGGAGGCCCCATATGGCGGGGACGATTGTTGTTGGTAACCACACGCACGAGGAGATCCTCGACTCCCTGAACGCCGTTGATGAGATGGCGGTGGGCACCCGGGCAGGCAGCCGCCTCCGCTCGCGCATGATGCATTTCGCAGCGGACGAAGACTTCCGCATTTATGCGTCATCGATGAAGGGGGACCCCAAGACACTCCAGATCGTGAACGATCCGTCGATTTCGCTGCTCGTGCTCGACCGGCGGACCGACCAGTCTGGCTGGCGCGAAATCGAGGTCACCGGCCGAGCCGAGATAGTCACCGATCCGGCCGAACGGGCGAGGGCGCTGGAAATGGTTTCTGGCCCGTCACCGATCGTCGCCCACCTGAAAGGGGCGGGTCAGACCGACATCCTCGATTTCATCCGGATAACGCCGATAGAAGTGAAGATGCGGATCTTCGGCGAGATCGTCGCCGGGATGCCGCCGACCGTCGTCGAGTTCGAAGAGAACGCGAGGGCCGAGAGTGACCTCGCAGGGGTCCGCAAGCGCTTCACTGCCTGGCGAGAAGCGGTGCGCACGCTTTCCCTTCTCGCGAGCCTCGTTCCAGTGGTGCTGGGCGTCGCCTTCGCGTGGAACATCACCGGCGAAATCGCGTGGTTCCCTGCGGTCTTCACGCTCCTGGCGGCTGTCGCGGTGCAGGGCGGCACCAACGTGCTCAACGATTACTTCGACCATCGCAACGGCAACGACGCCGCGAACCGGGAGTTCGTGCGGCCCTTTTCCGGGGGCAGCCGCGTAATTCAGCTAGGTCTCATGACACCCGTGGAGACCCTCATGCTCGGCGCCGGATTGTGCGTGGCCGCGGCCGTCGTCGGCGCTGGCCTCGCGTTCGCGGGCCATCCGTGGGTCATCGCATTCGGCATCGCAGGCCTGCTTTCCGGTGTGTTCTACACGGCCCGCCCGATCTCCTGGGTGACGCGTGGTCTGGGCGAGGTGATGGTCGCCCTCAACTTCGGCGTACTCATGGTCACCGGTGCCTACTACGTGCAGACCGGCGAAGTGACCCGGAATTCCATCCTCGTGTCGTTGCCCGTCGCCTTCCTCGTCGCGCTCGTCCTCTACATCAATGAGTTCCCGGACTACCGCGCAGACCTGGCGACACACAAGCGCACGCTCGTCGTCCGGCTTGGGCGCGGGCGCGCCGCGAAACTGTACCCGGTGCTGGGTGCGATGCCTTTCGCGGCCGTTGTGGCGCTGGTGGTTGCGGATGTCGCGCCGCTGATGTCGCTCGCCGCGTTGGCCGGGATCCCACTCTGGCTGAGTGCCTCGCGCATCGTCCTCCAGCATTCCGAAGAGCCTTTCGAGCTGGCGCCGGCGAACGCACTGACCGCAATCGCGCACCTCACGACCGGCCTGCTCTTCGCTCTCGGCTACGCGTGGGAGGAACTTGGCCGCGACGGTTTGCCGTTGGCCGTCGCCCTGGCGGCGGTGGGGCTCGGGTACATCGCCTACATGTACCGTTCGGTGGAGCGCCAGCGCCGGATCTTCGCGGGCGTCAAAACGGTCCTCCGCTGACCTCCGTCGCCCCTAGGAGGTTCGCGCCGTACCCTCAGAGGCCGTGCTGAAGCGCATCATGGATGTTTTCATAACGGTCGTGGCGGCACCTGCGTGGCTGCCGCTCATGATCCTGTCGGCCTGCGCGCTCGCTTTCGAACTGCGCGGGAACCCTATCTTTATCCAGGAACGGGTCGGCCTTCACGGGAAGCCGTTTCGGATGATCAAGTTGCGTACGATGCGCCACTCGAAGCCGGGTGAGGAAGACCACTACGACGTCGAGGACTTTTCGACTTTCGTCTTCGCGCCACCGGACAAGCCGAACCCTCGCATCACCCGCTTCGGGGCCATCGCCCGGAAGACTTCGCTGGACGAGCTGCCCAACCTCTTCAACGTGCTGTGGGGACAGATGTCGCTGGTCGGCCCGCGGCCGGAAGTGCCGGAGATCGTCGGGCAGTTTCCGCCCGAGTATCATCGCCGCCATGATGTCCTTCCTGGCATCGCCGGCCTCGCCCAGATGAAGGGCCGTTCAGATTTGACCTATGACGAAATCGCTACCTACGATCTCGAATACGTGGATCACCACTCGGTGCTAACCGACATCAAGATCCTGATCGGCACCGCCTTCGGCGTGGTGCGGGGGAGCGGCGCACGATGACGCTGGCGTCTCCCTCTCTTGCCGGCCGGCTGTTCAACGGGGACAACGCCCGTGCCGCGGGCGCAGTGGTGCTGGACCTCTGCGTGATCGCGCTCGCGTACGCCGCAGCGCTCCTGCTTCGCTTCGATGCTGACGTGCCCCAGCGCAACCTGGAGTTCGTCCTCACGGTCTTCCCATTGCTCGCGCTGGTATACGTCGCCGCGAACGTCGTTTTCGGTGTCTACCGGACGGTTTGGACCTACGGGAGCCTCGGCGACATCCTCAACCTGTTCCTTCCGATCGCCGTGGCGACTGCGCTGATCTTCGGCGTGAACTTCTGGATCCGCGACCGGGACCTGCCGCTCTCGGTCGTCCTGATCGCCGGCGAGCTGATCTTCCCCGGGATGGCTTTCGTAAAAATGCGCAGCCGCCTCCTCACGCGACTGACGCGTGGCGCGGTCGCCTCCCAGCGGCTCCTGATCATCGGCGCGGGCCACACCGGACAGGCACTGGCACGTGAACTGCAGAACAGTCCCGGCCTGAACTACCAGCCCATCGGCTATCTTGATGACGACCCGCGGAAGCAGAACCGCCGCATGCACAGCCTCCGCGTCTTTGGCCCCGTAACGGAACTCGAAGCACAAATCCGGGAACATTCGGTCGACGCCGTTGCGATAGCGATCCCGCGGGCCTCCGGTGCGGTTATCCGGGCGATCGTTGCAACGGCCCAGGCTGCCGGCGTCCCCGTCCGGATCGTGCCCGGCGTCGAACGCTGGATGTCGAGTGGGCACACCAACGACGCGCTCCGCGAAATCACACTGGACGACCTCCTCGGCCGCGAGCCGGTCCAGGTGGACTATGTCGCCTGCAGCCAGTCGGTGAAAGACCAGGTCGTCCTGGTCACCGGTGCCGCCGGTTCCATCGGCTCGGAGTTGTGCCGGCAGATCGCGACGTTCCAGCCGCTGGAGTTGCACCTGTGCGACAACAACGAAAGCGGACTGTTCGACCTGGCCGCAGAGATCTCCGGGGTGTCCCCACAGACCATCATCAAGCTCTGGCCGGCGAGCGTAGTCGACCCGCGCAAGGTCAACGAGATCTTCAACCAGGTGCGCCCTCAGCTCGTCTACCACGCAGCTGCGTACAAACACGTGCCGATGCTCGAATCCAACCCGGACGAGGCATTCCGGGCGAATGTCCTTGGCACGCTGAACGTCGCCTCCGCTTCCAAGACGTTCGAAACGGGCACGTTCGTCCTGATATCCACGGACAAGGCCGTGCGGCCGACGAGCGTGATGGGCGCGACCAAGCGTATCGCTGAGCTGATGGTTATCGCTCTCGCACGGGAGAGTGACCACACGAAGTTCGTCGCCGTGCGCTTCGGGAACGTGATGGGCAGCCGCGGTTCGGCGCCACTCACCTTCATGCGCCAGATCGAGCGTGGTGGACCCGTCACCATCACTCACCCGGACATGATGCGCTACTTCATCAGCATTCCGGAGGCGGTCAGCCTGGTTATCCAGGCAGGGACGTTCGGCGGCGGCGGCAATATCTACATGCTCGACATGGGCCAGGAGATCAATATGCTCGAACTCGCCGAGCGCATGATCCGGCTCCGCGGGCTGCGGCCCGGCGACGACATAGAAGTCATCTTCACCGGCCCGCGTCCCGGGGAGAAACTCCGGGAAGAGCTCGTGTCCGACTTCGAACAGATGGAATCGACGGACCATCCGAAGGTGATGCGGCTGACCGCCTCCGCGGAGATCACCGAAGGCGAAATCCGGCGGCTCATCGAGGAGCTCGACTCGATGCAGTGGACCGACAAGGAAGAATTGAAGCGGCGTATCCACCTTGTTGCCCGGCGCTACTCCAACGACGCCGACGAGGTGCACGAGTCGGAGCCGGCCAACCCATGACTAACTTCCGCGTGCATCCCACAGCCGAGGTCAGCGACCAGGCGAACATCGGCGACGGCGCGAGCATCTGGCACCAGGCCCAGGTCCGCGAACGAGCGAGCATTGGCGCGGGCTGCGTCATCGGCAAGGGTGTGTACGTCGGTGCGGGCGTTTCCATTGGCGCAAACTGCAAGGTCCAGAACTACTCGTGTGTCTACGAAGGCAACACCCTGGAAGATGGAGTCTTCGTCGGCCCGGAAGTCGTCTTCACGAACGACCGTTACCCTCGCGCGATCAACCCCGATGGCACGCTCAAGGCCGCGAGTGACTGGGAACTTCAAGGGACACTCGTGAAGTACGGCGCGGCGGTTGGCTCGCGCTCGGTCATTCTTCCAGGGCTCACGATCGGGCGTTGGGCGCTCGTCGCGGCCGGCTCAGTTGTCACGAAGGACGTGCCAGACCACGCCATCGTGGCCGGTAACCCTGCCCGGCAGCGCGGGTGGGCCTGCGTGTGTGCACGGCCGCTGTCGGAAGAGCTGGTCTGCCGCGAGTGCGGGCGGAGATACGCGAGCACAGGCGATGGCCTGGTACCCGCGTCTTAGAGTATTTCGCGGATATCGTTCCCCAAAGAGAACGTTCCCAGCGCCGTCAGCAGGCCGAACACCGAAACCGCTAGGACTCGCACCGGACGCGTCTCGTGGAGCGTACGCAAACCCTCGAAACGGAGTACGGCGACCCAAATCACCATCACGACCGCTGCGACTATCCAGATTGGGAATGCGACTATCGACGGCAATCCGGGAAGCGTCGCCACAGTGGTGCGTTTCCAGTCCGTCCACCACCACCGTTCCCACCTTTGGATGAGCCAGACGATCAGGAACGCACCTGCAGCCGGGATCGCAACGAACATCGCGATGGCGAGCACCTTGGGATCGAGCAAGGTGAAGTCGACCCCGTCGCTCTTCACAATGATCGCGCCAACGATCGTGCCCGCAGCGAGCGGCCAGCCGAGGAGGACATACCGGGCAGGCAGGAACGGCCGACCAAGAACGACAAAGAGGCCCCCAATGCTCCCCAGCACCGTGGTAACCAGGAGCAGGGAAAGCGTGTTCGAGAATGTGAACCGGCCCATGATGAAGCCGTCATCGCTCTCGAGGCCGCGGATGAAGTCCGGCGAAGTGAACCGTAGCAGGAGCATCGCCAGGCGCCCGCCGATTCCACCAACCACCAGCCCGGCAAGTCCGCCGGCACACGCGCCAAGCGACGTCCAGCGCGCCAGCATCGTCAGGTCGGCCAGCATCCCCAGAGACGTGCTCTCGGCGAGTTCTTTGCGACAAGCGGGGTTCGCCACTGCAGTACCTCTGTTCGCGGGAGGATAACCCCTATTCGAGCCATCGCAAGCGCAAATCCTCCCAATGCAGCGCACACCGGTTCGCCTTGGTAACCTCAATCGAAAGCACGCGCCCCACTACTTCACCCGGTATCCTGCCGGGCCCCGAGGAGTCCCGCATGACCACGATCGAACGCCAGCACATTCCCGTTGCGAAGCCGCTCATCGGCGAGGCCGAGAAGCGCGCCGTCATGGAAGTCCTCGATAGCGGCCATCTTGCCCAGGGGCCGCGCACCGAAGCCTTCGAGCAGTCGTTCGCGGCCTACATCGGCACGAAGCACGCCATCGGGGTGAACAGCGGCACCGCGGCCCTCATCGTCGCGCTCCAGGCGCATGGCGTCGGTCCCGGCGATGAGGTCATAACAACGCCGTTCAGTTTCATCGCGACGGCGACGAGCATCCTCGCCTGTGGCGCGACCCCGGTCTTCGTCGATGTCGACCCGTTCGACTTCAACCTCGACCCGGGAAAGGTCGAAGAGGCGATCACCGAGAACACGAAAGCCGTGATGCCGGTCCACATCTTCGGGCACCCGGCCCGCATCCTCGAACTCCAGCAGCTCTGCGACGAGAACGGCCTCGCACTCGTGGAAGACGCCGCGCAGGCACACGGCGCCGAGCACCTCGGCCGGCGCGTTGGCAGCTACGGCACCGGCTGCTTCAGCTTCTACCCCACGAAGAACATGACCACCGGCGAAGGCGGCATCATCACCACCAACGACGACGAAGTCGCCCGCATGTGCCGCATCATCCGCAGCCACGGCCAGGAACAGCGCTACAAGCACGACTACTTCGGACTCAACTGGCGGATGCAGGACCTCAACGCCGCCATCGGCCTCGTCCAGATGGACTACATCGAGGACTGGAACGTGGCCCGGATAGCGAACGCCGAGAAGCTCTCCTCGCTCATCCGCTCCGTTGAAACACCGCGCGTTCGTGAGGGCGACCGCCACGTCTTCCACCAGTTCACCATCCGTGTCCCGGGCGACCGCGACGCGTTCCAGGCGAAGCTCCAGGAAGCCGGTATTGGGAGCGCCGTCCACTACCCGATCCCGATCCACCGGCAGCCAATCATGGAAAAGATGGGCCTCAGCGACTTCGATTGTCCGGTCGCCGAAGCCGCCTCCGAGCGCGTCCTCTCGCTGCCGGTGCACCCCTCTCTCGGTCCGGAAGATGTGGAGTACATCGCGAGCGTGGTGAATCGGATCGGGTGACGCCGGCTGGGAACTTGCTGCCCGGCGGTATCGTTAGGGAGTTGTGAAACTCCTCGCGAACGCCTTCGCCGTGGTCGTCGTGGTTTTGACCGCCACTGGCTTCGTCTCGCCTGCGTCTGCACAGACGCCGCCTGCCGCGTCCCCGACCCCCGTCGAAACGTCCGTTCCCGGTCATCTCCTCCAGGTCCGCTACGGCCCCCACGCTGGCGCCGATTTCAGTTTCGCCGGCCCGGATACGACCGGACTGCCGCACCTAGGTCCCGAAGCCGCCGTCCGTCGCTCAGCGAAGGATTACTCCCATCCACTCAACGTTCCCGGATATAACGAACCTCGCCCGCGCCGACGGCGGTCGTCGCTCTGGTCGACGCCACGGTCAGGCTCGCCAATCCGGACGGCGTTCTCGCCAGTCGCTTGCGCCTGGACGGGAGGCGGCGATTTCCTGATTGAGTGCCCGGGCCCAGCCCGTGACTGAGGTTCGCCAAACGAGCATCGGCGGCTGGATCGCTCACGCTACTGCCCGGCCCGTCGGTTCAGGCTCGGTCACGCGCGATCTACCTGACCACGGGCAACCCGCTTCAGGTTGGACAGGCGTCGACGACAACGCAAGCGCTCCGCGTTGCCGCAGCGCTGGCGCGTCGTCGCGACGCCGCGCCCCAGGGACCGGAAATTCGGGATTCGGAATTCGCACGGGTCATCTATCACCTGGCCGGGTCGCTCCGTCACAGTGGCAGTGGGATCGTGATGCTCTGCGCCCGGATAGGTCGCCGAACCGGCCGGCCGATTCGCGCCGGCGACTAACGTTTCACGCCCGGGCTGATAACCTGAATCTCGATGACTCGAACCCTTCGCGCGGCCGTCATCGGCCTTGGCTCCATGGGAGCCAATCATGCCCGTGTCCTCTCCGATACACCCGGCGTCGAACTCGTCGCCGTCGCTGATGCGAACCCGGCGGCCGTAAACAAGACCATTGCGGGACGCCCAATTCCCGGCTTCCCGGATGCGGTGTCGCTCCTCCGCGAAACCCGCCCGGACATGGTCTCCATCGTCGTCCCGACGCAACTCCACGAGGAAGTCGCACTCCAGGCGATTGCCGCCGGGGCGAACGTGCTCGTCGAGAAGCCCATCGCCGCCACGCTCGATGCGGCCCGTCGCATCGCCGTCGCCGCCGAACAGGCAGGGCTCGTGCTCACCGTCGGCCACATCGAGCGATTCAACCCGGCCGTCCAGGAACTGAAGCGCCGGCTCGACGCGGGCCAGGGCGGCAACGTCCTGCAGGTGCGTGCCCGTCGCGTTGGACCGTTCCCGCATCGGATCCGCGATGTCGGTGTCATTTACGACCTTGGTCCGCACGACATCGACATCATGCGCTACCTCCTCGGCGACGAGATCGAACGCGTCTACGCCGAGTCCCGAAGCCACATCGCGACAGGCAACGAGGACATGTTCGCCGGGCTCGTCCGCTTCCACGGCGGCGCCATGGGCACGCTCGATATCAACTGGCTCACCCCGACGAAGGAACGCACGCTCACCGTCCTCTGTGAAAAGGGCATGTTCGTCGTCGACTACGCCGCCCAGTCGCTGGCGTTCTACGAAAACTTCGACGCGGCCGCGCGTGAGGGCCGCTACGCCTCGGTTACCGAAGGCCCGATGACTCGCTACCCCATCCCCAACCGTGAACCGCTCAGGGTCGAGCTCGAAGCGTTCCGCGACGCCGTGCTCGCCGGTGGGCCGCCGCCGGTCAGCGCGCTCGATGGTATGGCGGCCCTCGCCGTCGCCGAGGCCCTCGTCCGCTCCGGCGAGACAGGGATGCCGGTCCACGTGGACCCGGTGGCCGCCACATCATGAACGTCGCCGTCGTCGGCATCGGGCGAATTGGCCTCCCGCTGGCTGCCACCATCGCTTCGAAGGGCCACCAGGTTTTCCGGATGCGATATCAACGCAGCACTCGTCGAACGCATCAACCGCGCCGAGAACCCGATCCCGGATGAAGCCGGCCTCGGGGCGGTGTTGAAGCAAGTGGTAGCCGACGGGACGTTCCGCGCGACGACTGAGACGGCCGCCGCGGTGGCGAAGTCGCAGGTCGTCCTTTTCGCGGTCCGTGTAGACATTGACGCAGAAGGCCGCGCCGACCTCCAGTACCTGTTCTCCGCCGCCGAAGAGGCTGCGAAGGGACTGCAGCCTGGCACGCTCTGTATCTTCGACACAACCCTGCCTGTCGGCACGACTCGCCGGGAGCTTGCGCCGCGCCTCGAAGCGGCCGGCAAGAAGCTCGGAGTCGATTTTCATGTTGCCTTCAGCCCCGAGCGGCTCCTCATGGGAAGAGTGATCGAGGACCTGACCAAGTATCCGAAAGTCGTCGGCGGCGTCGACCCGGAAGCCGGCGAGAAGGCCGCCGCGTTCTACCGCGAAGTCTTCGGCGGCGAAGTGCTCCAGCTCGCCAGCGCCGAAGCCGCCGAGTTGAGCAAACTCGCGGAGGGCGCTTATCGCGACCTCAACATCGCCCTTGCCAACGAACTCGCGATGATCGCCGATGTCCATGGGATCGACGTCACCGAAGTCATCGCCGCCGCGAACTCCCAGCCGTACTCGCACATCCACGTCCCGGGGACGGGTGTGGGGGGGCACTGCATCCCGGTGTATCCGAGATTCCTGATGCAGGGCGAAGGTCCGAGCGCCCTGCCCGCTCTCGGCCGACAGGTGAATGACGCCATGCCCGGCTACGTTGTGCGCCGGGCGGAGGAACTGCTGGGCGGACTTGCCGGAAAACGCGTGCTCATCATGGGACTGACCTTTCGCCCGGACGTCGCCGTGACCTTCCATACAAATGCAGTTGACTTGCTTCGCGAATTCAGCACTCGTGGGGCGGTCGTCAGCGGGCACGACCCACTTCTCACCGATGCCGGTGTCCGCGAACTCGGCTTCGAACCAACCGCGAGCATGGCCGGGTTCGACCTGGCGGTCGTCCACAGCAACCACCGGAGCTACGCCGGGCTCGCCTGGGGCTCGATCGCGCCGCTGGTCGTGGATGCGCGCAACGCCCTCGATCGCCGGGTGGTAGAAGACACTGGCGCCCGCTACCTCGGCGTGGGCCGCCCGGTGACGAACTGAGCCCACACGGGCACGTCAGATGAAGAAGCCCAGCCCCAGCTGACCCTTGATGCCGTTGATCTCGCCGAGGTGCATGAACCCGTGAGTCATGATCACCTGGCGGACGACCTTCCACTTCGACATTTCACCGAGCGGTTTGATCATCTGGACTTCATCCAGCTTTGCGGTGGGCACAACCTTCAGGAAGTCGAGCGTCCCCTGGCGCACGTCGGCCAGGTAGTCGCGCAGGGCGGCGTTGTCGAACTTCAGCGCGCGGGCGTCTTCCATCCCCATGCCCGTGCCCTGGTCGACCTTCGGGAGGCCCATCCGGTCGGCGTAGCCCTTTTCGATCCAGACCGGTGGCTTGCGATCCTGCAGGACGAAGTTCGTGATGTTGTCGGCCGTGCGGATGACGTGCCACGCGTTGAACCCGATGCTCACGGTTTGGCCCTGGGGGAGGAAGTTGACCTGTTCGTTCGTGAGTCCCTTGATCGCCCCGTCCAGCCAGTCCGTCATCTGGTCGATCCCATCGACCAGCAGTTCGCGAGCTTCCATCGGTTGCACCTCCTGAATGCTGCGGCAGTCTAGCCCGGGCCGAGAGTTTCTTCAAACAACGCTGTGGTGCTACGGGCCGAGCCGCGGCACCCCGGAAGAATCGCCGGATGGCAGGTCTTCCGGGCGGAGGAGGGAGCGCTCGCCGCGGTTCACTGCATCCGCGTGGGCAACCAGCGCGTACAACGCCTCGACGGTGGGCACCGCGACGTCGAGTTCCCTGGCCCGCCGGACCGGGTTTCCCAGGATCGCTTCGACCTCGAGGGGATTCCCCAGCACGTAGTCAATGACCATGCTCGTGCGGTAGTCCCCCATCGTTTCGGTCAGACTGAACATCCGGCCTACGACCTCTTCTTCGGGCAGCCGAGCGGGCGACTTCAACCAGACCAGGTCCGCGTTGCCCATGAGGACCACCTCGCGCATCGCCCGTTCGGCGGTCTCTCGCAGCTCTGGATCGCCGAGGATGGTCTGCGTCCCGATGCCCCCGCCGGCCACGCTGAGCCCGTTGAACGGGATGTTCCAGCAGAGTTTTTCCCAGCGCGCGTAGCGCAGGTTGGGAGCGACGACGGTCTCGATGTTGCCGCTGGTGAGGAGCGCTTCGAGCGTCGCATTCTCCGCCGGGTCGTCGAGCGCGTGGCCGATGGACACGCGCCCATACTCCAGGTGGTGGATCACCCCGGATTCGCCCCGATTGATGCAAACGAACGCCATGCCGCCGAAGACCCGCCAGGCCCCGAACCACTCTGCGAAACGCGGCTCGATCCCGAGGCCGTTCATGAGCGCCACGATGCGCGTGTTCGGGCCCACGCATGGCGCAACGAGTTCGCGCGCTGATTCGAGCGCCGTCGCTTTCAGCGAGCAGATCACCCAGTCCGCCGGGCCCAGTTCTTCCGGGCTTGCCGCCACCGCAACCTCTTCCAGGTGGAAATCGCCGAGCGGGCTGTACACCCGCAGGCCGCGCTCGCGGACTGCCGCCAGGTCTCGTCGAAAGAGAAAGCGGACGTCGTGCCCGGCCTGTGCCAGCCGTGCGCCGTAGTACCCGCCGACCGCACCGGCGCCAATGACTGCGATCGTTGCCACGTCCGGGATTGTGGTTCGGCCCGGCCGTGTTTGTCGATGCTCCCGTCAGCCTGAACCGGCCCGGAGCGCCTCGCGCACTTTCGCCGCCGCCTCCATGGCCGCTTCCGGGGAATCCTGAACGGGCACGAGGTTGATGTGCCTCGCGCCAGCCTCGATGAACGGAGCGAGGTACTCCGCGATCTCTCCTGGGGCGCCGAAGGGCGTATAGCGTTCGAAGCGCTCGAAAGGCATCCGGTAGGTGCTTTCCATCCCTTCCGAAACGAGGGCCCGCGCCTCGTTGCGGACATCGGAGACGCTCGTCCAGTACTGCATCCCGAGTTCGATTTCCGCGGGGTCTCGGCCCGCGGCGAGCGCGGCTTCGGCGATGCGTTCTGCGGCCTCACGGAAGCGTTCAGGCGTCAGCCAGATACCCGTGTAGCCATCGCCAAGCCGGCCGGCACGGCGCAGCGCGGCATCGCTGCGGCCCCCCACGAAGATCGGCACGGGCCGGAAGGGTTTGGGGTACACCGTCACATCGTCGAGCTGGAAGTGCCTCCCCGCGAAAGTGACGCCATCCTCGGTCCACAAGCGTTTGAGCACCTCGATCGCTTCATTTGTCCGGGCCCCGCGTGTGGAGGGATCCACCCCCGAGCTCCAGAACTCGTGGGGGTCTTCGCCGCCGACGCCGATGCCGAGGACGAACCTGCCCATGCTCAACTGGTCCAGCTGTGCCACCTGGAGCGCGACCGGGACGGGATGGCGCAGGGGAAGGAGGTACACGGCCGTCTTCAGCTCGATCCGCTCGGTGACCGCCGCCGCAGCCGTCAGGGTGATCAGACCGTCGTTGCCGTAGCCGTAGAACGTGACGTGGTCGCCCGCGATGAGGCCGTCGAGGCCGAGTGCTTCCGCCTGCCGGGCAGCATCGAGGACCATGCCGCCGGTCGTGCCGGTACGGATGTCCCAGGACTTCAGCATGACCGAAACGGAAGGCGCCTGCATGGCCCGATTCTAACGACCGTGTGGTGCTTTCGCTGTTCACGTCGCTCTGGGATAGTCGAGCCATCCGTTTCGAGGGTGATTACGAATGACTCAGGCCCAGGCTCGCACGCCGATGGTCTTCGACCGGGCGTTCCTTACCGACATCGAAGGCATCACCGAGCTCATCTTCGTCCGCCATGGCGAACAGCACATACCGGACCCGCGGACGGGGCCCGTCGGCGAGACATTCGACCCCCCGCTCAGCGAACGGGGCGAGCAGCAGGCGAAAGTGGTCGGCGAACGCCTTTCCGTAGACCGCATCGACGTCGTCTACGCCAGTCCCCTGAAGCGTGCTTTGGAAACCGGACGCCAGGTCGCGCGCCACCATCGCATGGAGCCGATCGTGGTCGACGATCTCCGCGAGATCGAGGTGTTCCGCGACATCCCGGCCGACCGTTCTGCAGTGGACTTTCTCGGCCAGGGTCTCCTGCTCGGCATCAGGGAGCGGATGCTGCGCGAGAAGAAGTGGGATGTCTACCCGTATTCCGAATCGAGCTTCGACTTTCGCAAGCGCACGGTGAACGCGGTCGAGTCGATCATCGCCCAGAACGAGGGCAAGAGGGTTGTCATTGCGTGCCATGGTGGAGTTATCAACGCCTACGTCGGCCACATCATCGGCGTTGACTACGACATGTTCTTCCGGCCTGCGCACTGCTCCATCAGTGTCGTGTTCTCCGGTCAGGGCGTTCGGGCGCTGCAGTCGCTGAACGATGTCCACCACCTTCGGACCAATGAATGGACGCTCGTGAGTCACTGACCAGGGCGGTGTGGCATCAAGGGAGGCCCAAGTTCCCAACCTCTTCGAATGCCACGCCGTAGAATCAGCCCCATTACTTCCGCCGGAGTACCCGGCAGTTTCGAGGAACGCTCATGACCGTCGCTAACTTCTCTCTCGCAGGCAATGTCGCCATCGTTACCGGCGGCAGCCGTGGCATCGGCCGCTCGATCGCCGTCGCCCTGGCCGAAGCCGGCGCCGATGTCTGCGTCGCGGCTCGCAAAGTGGAGGCCCTCGAAGAGTCGGTTGCCGCCATCCGCGCCACCGGACGCAAGGGCATCGCCGTCCCTACCAACGTCCGTGATATGGATGCGCCCCAGAACCTGGTGAACGAGACGAAGGCGCAGTTGGGGCGCATCGACATCCTGGTGAACAACGCCGCGACCAACCCGGTGTTCGGGCCTATCGCGAACATCGACGAGCGGGCCTGGGACACCACCATGAACACGAACGTGAAGTCGGCGTTCTTCCTGAGCAAGATGGTCCGGGAGGCGATAAAGGAGCACGGCGGCGGCGGCACGATCATCAACGTGAGTTCGACCGGCGGGTTCCGCGCCGGCGGCGGACTCGGCACCTACTCGGTCTCGAAGGCCGCGATCATCATGCTCACGCAGGTCTGCGCGAAGGAGTGGGGCGTCGACGGGATCCGCGTGAACTGCATCGCCCCCGGCCTCATCAAGACCGAGTTCTCCCGCGCCCTCTGGGACAACGAGGCCGCCCTGAAGAACTCGCGTGCTCAGAGCCCGCTCCGCCGCATCGGCGAGCCCGACGAAATGGCCGGCGCCTGCGTTTACTTCGCCAGCGAAGCCTCCTCGTTTACTACCGGCCAGACGCTCATCCTGGACGGTGGTGGCCTCGCGTAGGTCGCGGAGCCACTCCATGCCGGACATGATCGTCAACCTCTATGGCCTCGCTCCGGTCTCGCCGCAAGCCCAGGCGCTGCGCGATTCCGGAGTCGTCTGCCGGCGAGCGGAGAGCTATGAACGTTCGGTCGTCCTCGCCTTTGTCGAACGGCTCTTTCCAGACTGGGCCGACGAGTTGCGGGCGGGCTTCGCGGCTGTGCCACCGAACGTCTACATCGCGACCGAGGAGGGGACGCTCCTCGGCTTCGCCTGTTACAACGCCACCCGTCCCGACTATTTCGGTCCGACCGGCGTCGAAGCGAGCCAACGGCGGCGCGGGATTGGGCGCGTCCTGCTCCTGCAGTGCCTTGAGGCGCTCAGGGCGCAGGGTTACGCGTACGCTATTATCGGCGGAGTCGGACCAGCGGAGTTCTACGAGAAAGCTGCCGGCGCGACACTGATCCCCGCCAGTGAGCCCGGGATATACCGCGATCGGCTCAATCGCAGCGAAGGAGACGGCACATGAATTGGCTTGTGCGCCTGGTCAGGAAGCTGGTCCGGCTTGCTGTGATCACGGCGACGCTAACAGCAATCGTGATCGTCCTCGACGCGGTGCTTTCGCCGGACACCGACGAGGTCCGGCCCGGCAGTTAGCGGGACTCGTGCCGCCGCCGCGCAGACTCGGTGGCGAGCCGGGCGGGGCTGCCTGGCACTCCCCTGAGGCCCCTCTCGCGCAGGGCTTCGAGGATATCGCTGAACTGTTCCGCGCCGTTGACCTCGAGGAGGAGCTCGAGCACTGCGACCCCAACGGGCATTCCCGGGGCTTCGCGGTTATGGTCGACTTCGAGGATGTTTCCCCCGACCTCGGCGATCACTGAAGAGACGAGGGCAAGTTCTCCCGGTGTGTCGCTCACCTCGACGGCGAGGTGCTGGTAGCGACCTGCTTCGACGAGCCCTCGTCGGACCATCGACCCGAGCAGGTTGATATCGATGTTTCCGCCCGAGATGACCGCAAGCGCGTTGCCTTTGGGACGGTATCGCCCGCTCATCACAGCGGCGACGCCGAGTGCCCCGGCGCCCTCGACGACGAACTTCGCCCGCTCGACCAGGGCGAGGATCGCCTGGGCGATAGCCTCATCCGGGACGGTAACAACTTCATCAACGTAACGCTGGATGAGGGCGAACGTCCTCTCTGAAGGGCCAGACACGGCGACGCCGTCAGCGATGGTCCGCGTTGCCCCGACTGCGACGGGCTTGCCGGCAGCCAGCGACCGCGCGATGCCGTCCATGGCCGCGGACTGGACGCCGATGACCCTGATTCCGGGCCGGAGGTGCTTCAGCGCCAGTGCGACGCCGGCCAGCAGGCCGCCGCCGCCCGCGGGGACGAGGACCTCATTGACATCCGGCGCCTGGCGGACGAGTTCCAGGCCGACGGTCCCCTGCCCGGCGATCACGGCATCATCGTCGAAAGGCGGGACGAAGATTCGGCCTTCGCGGTCGGCGATCGCGAACGCCTCGGCCCTCGCTTCTTCGAGGGATGCCCCATGGATGACGACCCGGGCGCCCAGGGCGCGCGTCGCATTGATCTTGGCCAGAGGCGCGGTTGCGGGGACCACGATCGTCGCGCTGGCGCCCCGTGATCGTGCCGCGAGGGCCACCCCCTGGGCATGGTTCCCGGCACTCATCGCCACCAGGCCCCGCTGCGCCGATGCGTCGTCGAGGTTGTGGACAAAATTCAGGGCGCCGCGAATCTTGAACGACCCGGTAACCTGCATGTGCTCGCACTTCAGGAGCAGGTCGGTGTCCAGTCCCGGAGAGGAGACGCGGAATGGCCAGACGGGGGTTTCGCGCACGTGGCCGGCGAGCCCCACCTGCGCGGCGGCGATATCGTCGAAGCTGACCGTTCCATCTTCCATCAGCGACCCCGCCAGATCTTGCGACGCTCCCAGCATCGCTGGCAGATGCTAACCGGCCTATCGATGGATACCCATCCTTCCGTGAAGGGGTACATGCGCTCCATGAGGTGTGCGCCGCAGAAAAGGCCGCGGCAGAGGGAGCACTCGAAGCCCGGGTGAGGCCCGCACTCTTCGATGCCACAGAGGCCTGCGCGGTTGCGCTCGCCAACCCGCCCCTTGTACTCGATATGAAGCAGGAGGTCGGCGTGCTTTGCCTGGCAGCGCTTGCGCGTGCATACGGCCTCGTGATCCTCGACGTAGTGTGCATGCGTGGCGCAAAACGGCCGCCCGCAGTACTGGCAGACGTGCGCCGCCGCATCGCGGCAGCGCGAAAACCGCCCGCCCACCCCGCATCCCCGTCGTGGTTGCACTCGAAAGTCCCCGTGGTCTGGTGCGGAGATCGTGGCTGTTCGGCGGTATCCCGGTCAACGACCGGCAAGCCAGAGGCAGGCTCCGAGGCCCGGGTCCAGGTTAAGTTGCAAGGAAGACTTCCACGCCTCAGTCGAAAACACCTCGACTCGGCCTTCGTGGTTCGATGCGACTGCGAAGTTCCGCCCGTCCGGGTCGACGCACAGTCCGTCCGGCCGGGCGGCGGTTTTGAGGCGCCGTTTGACGCTGAGGGTCGCCAGGTCGACCAGCGCGACTTCGCCCCTGCCCTGCAGCGACACGAGGACCTGGCCACCGGCCAGGGCTGTCACGCGCACAGGCGCGGCGCCGACTGAAAGGCTGGACGCGCCTGAAAGATCCCCAGCCCTGGCGACGGTCAGCGTGCCTCCCAGGTAGTCGGCGGTTGCCGCGTAGCCGCCGGTGATGGCGATCCCTTCCGGCTGTCCCCCGGTGCGAATCGATTTCGTACCCGGTTCAAGCTGCCTGAGCATGTCGCCGCGTGAGTCCGTGACGAGTACGGCCTCGCCGGAGACTGCCACGACGTGTGGCGTCTCACCCGTCGGGTAGCGCCGCAATTCGGTGAGCGAAGCGCGGTCCAGTACGACGGCTTCATTCGCCTTGTCGAGCGTGACGATGAGATTGTTCCCCCAGACGGCGATCCCATGCGGCTCTCCCTCCAGCGGGAGCACGCGGAGGATGGCCGCGGAAGAGAGCTCCACTTCGACGAGCGCTTCGCCGCGGCCGAGGGTGACGTACAGGCGACCCTCGGTCGCGACCATTTCGTGGGGCGGGCCCGGCAGAGCCAGATGGCGCTGTTCCCCACTCTCCAGGTTCGCCAGGGTTAGTGATTCGGTGCGCAGGTTGGCGACGACGAGCAGGCCGTTACGGGGAGGCTCCGGAGCGGGACCGTCGCTTCCTGCGAAACGCGAAAAAACCACGATCACCAGGGTCATCGCGGGGAGGATGCCCAGGCTGGCGATGCGGTTTACGCGCTTCAGGTTCGGTTGAGTGAGCAATCCCACCTCAGGCTGGGCGCTGTCCCGCCCCTCCCCATGAGCACAGGGAGGGGCGGGAGCGAGCTGTTAGCGGATGATGTTGACCAGGTCCTGGAGCATCTGGTCGCCGGCGGTAATGACGCGCGAGGACGACTGGAAGCCGCGTTGCGCAAGGATGACGTTGGTGAATTGCTGGGCCAGGTCCACGTTCGAGGACTCCAGCGTGCCCGTGCTTACCGAGCCGCGGCCGTTCGTGTTCGGCAGGCCGACGATCGCCTCGCCGGAGTTCGAGCTCGGCGCCCAGAGGTTCTGTCCCTGGCGCTGGAGGCCACCGGGGTTCGTGAAGCTGGCGAGCGCCAGCTGGCCGATGATCCGGTTCGCCCCGTTGGAGTAGATGCCCGTGACTTCGCCGGTGCTGCCGACCGCGAAGCTGACCAGCGCTCCAGCGGCCGAACCGGTCTGGCTCTGGAGGTTCGACTGGCTCGCTCCGGCGTACTGGGAGAACGTCGTCAGGTCCAGGGTGAAGGCGAGCGGGTCGGCGCCCGTTCCCAGGGCCGCAGCGGGAATGGTGAAACTCACCATGCCGTTATTCGCGATGCCCGTATCGAGGGTGCCCGTAGGGAGGAACGAGAGCGTCCCGTTCGCGATGGTCACTGCATCGTCGAACGCGTTGCCGGGAGTTGCGTCGGGGCCGGGGACGTCGGGGATGTCGTGCATCGCCGAGACGTCCCAGGTGTTCGTCGCCGTCTTGGTGAAGATCACACGGATGGTCTTCGCATTGCCGAGCGAGTCGTAGGCGGTCACGGTGGTGGTGATTTCGTTGTCCGGTGCGACCGTCGGGGTGCCGGCGTCGAGGTTGCCGGCCATGACCATGCCCGCTTTCGGGGCCGGGAGCGTGAGGTCCTGCGTGGCCTGGGCGCTGATGCGCGTGCCGAATGGGATCTGGAGGGCCTGGAGCGGCGACTCGGTGTCGACCGCGCCCGTCGCATCGGCGACCCAACCCATGACCGTGAGGCCGGTCACCGGGTTCACGAGCGTTCCCTCGACGTCGATATCGAACGCTCCGTCCCTCGTATAGAAGTTGCGCGTGCCGTCGCTGACGACGAAGAAGCCGTCGCCCTGGACGGCGAAGTCCGTGAGCTTCCCGGTACTCTGGAGTGAACCCTGGGTCATGATGTTGTCGATGCCGCCCAGCTGCATGCCGAGGCCGATCTGGGCGGGGTTGGTGCCGCCGCGGCCTGCCTGCGGCGTGCTTGCCCCGCGCACCGTCTGTCCGAGGATGTCCTGGAACGTCGCCCGGCTCGATTTGTAGGCGATGGTGTTGACGTTGGCGATGTTGTTGCCCACGACGTCCATGTAGGACATGTGGTTCTTCATCCCGGAGATCGCGCTGAAGAGTGCTCGCATCATGGCAGGTAACGATCCTTTCGTGGCGGCTTCCCGGCCGCGGTAGTGGATCAGGCCTCCGACATGCGGACCGGCCCAAATTGGACGTTGAGGGTGAGGTTCGGCCTCAGGCGATGACGACTGAGTCGATGTTCGTGAAGACCCGCTCCTTTCCGGATTCGGCGTTGATGGCGGTTACGACCTTGCGGTCGCGGATGTCGACGACGACGGCGAGGTCATCGAGCATGACCACGCTGTTGCGGGCGCCCTTCTCGGCGGCCCGCGTGATCGCGGAGTTGAGGCGATCGAGGCGCTGGGAGTCGATGTCCAGGTCGCGCCGGTCGATCCGCTTCTGGGCGTGGTTGCTGAACTGGACGCCCCGGCCCAGGTTGCTGAGTGCGTCCTGGAAGCTGGGCCCTCCACCCGATCGGACGGAGGCCTGGCCGGGTTGCCGGGCTGCCCCGGGCGAAGGCCCGATCTGCTGCGTGCGGTCGATGGCCATCAGCGCACCTCCGCGATGGTGAAGAGGTCGACGACCTTGCCCGCGACGATCAGCATCGGGATGCCCTTCGCATCGGTCACCACGCGTTCCACCACGCCGCTAACTTCATTCCCCGCGTTCGGTAAGTCGGCGGCGGCCGCGACGACCCGGTCGTCCTTGTTCACCTCTACCCGCTCCATGCTGGTGATGTTGGCAAACGAACGCCCGAACTTCTCTCGCGAGACGATGTCCCGGGTGACCGCGATCCCGTCGACCTGTTCTCCCGTGATGGTCTTGCCGATCATGCTCGCCGCGCTGGTGAGCTCGTTGACGCCCTGGAGGACCTTGATCCCTTCAGCCACGGTCTTCATCTGGTTGAGTGACTCAAATTGCGCCATCTGCGCCATGAAGTCCGTATCCGACTGCGGCTCCAGGGGGTTCTGGTTCTGCATCTGGGCGATGATGAGCTTCATGAAGTCGACCTGGCTGAGTTCCGAATTCGCAGAAGCTTTCGGCGTGTAGGTCGTGTTCTTGAGCGCGGTGATTGCGTCGACTGGCTGCGTCATGGCTTGCTCCTAGACCCGGTACACCAGCGCGCCATCCGGGTTGTAGGCGGCACGCAAGCGCTGGTGGATTTCGATGGCGGCGCCGTCGTCCCCGCCAAGGATGGAAGCGAACTCGCCGGCGGCGCCGCGGTCCTCCCGTTGCGACGCTTCGCCCCAGGCCCGCCCCTGGTCGCCGCGGCCGAGGCCAACGTTCACGTCGGAGAGGTTGAGACCACGCTCGCCCAACAGGTTTGAGAGGTCCTGGGTGTGGTCGCGCAGGAGCTGCATCGCCTCCTGGCGTTCGGCCCGAACCTCGACGTGGACCGTGTCGCCGTTGGTGCGGACGTGAATGGTCACTTCGCCGAGGTCAGCGGGATCGAGGTGGATGCGGGCTTCGCCGCCCCCGGCGTCGACCGTCTCGATGACGGTGCTGGCAACCTGGTCAACCTGCGGTGGGACTTCCGACGCTTCGACCGGCGCGGTAGAGACGGCCTCTGTTTCGGGTGCCTCGGTCGTTGGGCGGAGCTCGCCAACCGCCGAATTCGGCGCTGCGTGGGCGATACCCTGCGCAGAAGCGCGCGGTTGTGGCCGGTCCGGCCGATGGCCTGGGCCGGCGTGCTCGTCTTCGCCCGCCTCGGTGTCTGAAGCGGTGTCGTTTCGTTTTTGTGCGTTCCCGACGGAGCGGACCACGCTGGTAGCGCCTGGCTGGGAGCCCTCGCTTGGGGCCTCTGTGACGGGCCCGGGCGCGGCTGGCCTCGGTGGCGGCGCACCGGGTCCAGGAGCCCCGGCGACGATGTTCTCTGACGGTGGGAGCATCTCGACGGACTGGGCCGCACTCTCCGCCTGCCCCGTCGGTTCATCCGGGATGGCGGCAGCGGATTGGGACGGCGGCGGGGCCGGCGCAGCGGGTTCCATTGCGACGGGCTCGATTGGAAGATGCTCGATGCGGGAGTACGTCTCGCTGGAACCTGCTTTCGCGGGCGAGACGGTTCGGGCGGAAGCCTCTACCGGTGGCGCCACGGACGCCGGCGCCGGCTGCGGGACGACGATCGGGATTCCCATCGCGAGGAGTGCGGCGAGCGGGTCACCGCCGGCTCCCTTTGCGGGGTCCGCGTCTTCGGCGGACGGCAGCAGTTCGATGCCCGAGGGGTTCGGCAGCTGGATGTTCTCTTCGCACGATGCCTTGAATGATCCCGAAAGGGAGGCAAGGAGGCTCGCGAAAACATCCCCGCAGGGGGCTGCCGGAAGCGGCTGGCCGGCAGCGACGGTTGGCAATCCGGTCGTCGCCAGGAGCGTATCGGCCGGGGCCTGAACAACGAGTCCCATCACATCTGCATCCTGAAGACTTCCTGGTAGGCCTCGACGGCCTTGTTGCGGATGGTTGTGGCGAGGCTCATGGCGAGGCTCTCCGTCTCGACGGCGAGCATCACATCGTGGAGCTCGACATCCTGGCCGGTTGCCATCGCGTTGACCTTCGCGTCGGCGTTGTCGCTGACCGACTGGAGTTGGCCGATGGCCTTGCCCAGCATGTCGGCGAAGCCGGCCGCGGGTTTCGCCGCCGCCGTCGCTCCAGTCTGGGCAATCGCCCCAACGCCCTGAATCCGTCCGATCTCCATAGCTGCCTCCTCAACCCGTGTAGGGCATTCCTGCAAAACCCCTAAACGACTATCTGCTCGTGATGTCCAGCGCCCGCAGCGCCATCTGCTTCACCGCGTTCAGGACCGTTACGTTCGCCTGATATGAGCGGTTGGCCGACGTCAGGTCGGTCATTTCCTGGACGAGGTCCACGTTCGGCATCTCGAGAAGCCCCGTTTCCGGGTCGGCATCGGGGTGCGACGGGTCGTTCACGATTCGGTTCGGCGTCTCGGTGTCGACACCGACCTGGGTGAGGACCACACCGGTGCTCCCGCCGCCCATGAACTTGCGCACGACGTTCGCGAACGGCATCGAGGGGTCGCCCGAAGAGAAGCGGACGACCTTCCGTTGGTAGGGCCCTCCTTCCGGGGTGTTCGTTGTCTCCAGGTTCGCGACGTTCGAGCTGACCGTATCCATGCGGACGCGCTGGGCGGATAGGCCGCTCGCCGTGTTGGCGATTGAACGAATGAGTCCCATGAGGAGCCTCCGGGGTTTGATGGCTGGTTCGCGGGGTGGCGCCCCGCCGCGCTACTGGATGACGGTGCGGATCGTGCCGAGCTTCTTGCTGAGTGCTTGAGAAGCTGCCTGGTAACGCATCTGGGTCTCGGTCAGCGTGATCATTTCCTCGTCGATATCGACCGAGTTCCCATCCATGCGCGTGGAGGAGAGGAGTTGCTGCGGGTCCATCCCAAGCTGGCCGCGCAGGGTGCTGCCGCCGGTGTAGTGGCGGGAATCGGTCGCCGCCATCTGGTTCGTCCCGCGTCCGAACATCCGCTGCAGTTCGGTCTCGAAGTTCACCTCCTGGCGGACATATCCGGGGGTGTCGATGTTCGCGATGTTGTTGGATGTCGCTTCCTGCCGCCGCGAGAGGCCGTCCAGCCACCCGGTCAGCGTTTGCAGTCCACGGTCACCGATGGGATTCACAGTGCACCTCCGTGTGGGCGCCAGCGCGTCGTCGCGAGTTCATCGATGAACCGCAATTCGGCGCGGGCACGTTCGACCCGCTCCTCTTCCATCTGCTTGTCCAGGAGCGCTTCCATGGCTTTGCGGTCGCGCCGGCGGAGAAGGAGTTCGCTTCGCTCCTCCTCAACGTCGTTGGCCGAGTGTTCGAGGGCCGCCCGGCGCGCTCCAATCTCCCGGTCGACGCGGTGAAGGTAGGCTCCGGCGGCCAGGAAGTCGGCGACGTCGATTGGCCCCTCGCGGGCAGCGAGCTCCATGAGCTGCTCACGGTTCCCGAGGGACTCTTCGAGCGCGTCCTCGCGCCGCCGGTAGAGACGCATGGCTTCGGCGAGTTCGACTTCCTGGAGCTTCTCGATCCGTTCACGCTGCTTCACCAGCCGCTTCAGCCTCTGTGGGGTCAGCGTCATACACGTCCTCCGCGCTGGCGGGTTCGGGGGCGATCTCCGGGTCGATGGCGACGAGGCCCTGGATCGCGGATTCAAACGGCGTTACATCGTCGGCGCGTTGGCGCAGGAAGGCGTTGATCGCTGGAGTCAGGTCGATGGCGCGGTCGACCGCCGGGTCGCTTCCGCGGACGTAGGCGCCGATCGAGATCAGGTCACGGGCGTCGGCATGGGCTGCCAGGAGTCCGCGCAGGTCGCGGGCCGCGACCTTGTGGCCGGGAGTCGCCACGCGCTCCATGAGCCGGGAGACACTGTTGAGCACATCGATCGGGGGGTAGTGCCCGGCGCTTGCGAGCGTGCGTTTCAGCACGATGTGGCCGTCGAGTGTCGCCCGCGCGAGGTCGGCGATCGGTTCGTCCATGTCCTCGCCATCGACCAGGACGGTGTAGATAGCAGTGATGCTTCCCGCGCCGGCCGGACCGGCACGCTCCATCAGGTGCGGGAGCAGGCTGAAGACGGAAGGTGGGTAGCCCTTCGTTGTCGGTGGTTCACCTGCGGCGAGCCCGATCTCGCGTTGGGCCATCGCGACGCGCGTCAGGCTATCGAAGAGCAGCAAGACACTGAGGCCGTCGGAGCGGAACGCTTCGGCGATGGCCGTCGCCGTGCGGGCCGCGCAGAGGCGCATCGCCGCGGGGTTGTCACCCGTGGAGGCGACGACGACGCAGCGCTTCAGCGCATCGAGGCCGAGGTCATGTTCGATGAAGTCGCGGACTTCGCGGCCTCGTTCGCCGATGAGCGCGATCACGGTGACGTCCGCGGCCGTCCCGCGTGCGAGCATGCCGAGCAAGGTGCTCTTCCCGACGCCAGAGCCCGCGAAGATGCCGACTCGCTGGCCGCGGCCAAGTGTCAAGAATCCATCGACCGCGCGCACGCCGGAAGGGAGAGCCTCGCTGATCGGCTCGCGGTCCAGCGGGTGGGGCGGTTCGGCATGGCCGGGCACCCAGCGGACGCTGCGCAGAGGTTCATCGGTGTCCATTGGCCGTCCGAGCCCATCGAGCACCCGCCCGAGGAGGCTGCGTCCGACCGGCGCGGAGGGCGTGCGGCCGGCAGCCGTAACTCGTGCTCCTGCGATGACGGTCCCGCGGTCGAGCATCGCCAGGTAGGCCTCGCCGCCGTTGGATCCCGCGCACTCCACGGCAATTGGCCGGCCGGCAGGGTCATCGATGAACGCCAGTTCGTGCGGCCGAAGATTGATCCCGCGGGCGGTCGCCATCTCGCCCGAGGTGTGCATCACCGTCCCGGAGCGGCGGTGGAGCGGCGCCGCTGCGGCGGCCTCGAGCAGGACCTCGACGGTGGCACTCACGCTTCAGTCCCTCCCGCGGCACGAAGGGCGAGCTCCATCAGCTCCAGGCGCGAATCGAGCGTCGCGTCGATCGTGCCTTTGTGAAGGTCGATGACACAGCCGCCCATCTCCACCGCTTCATCCGGAATGACATAACTAGCGACATCGACGAGGCTCGTCCTGACTGTGTCCAGCGCGGCGGGGCTCACCCGGATAGAGATGATCTCCTGTCCGGCGGCCATTCGGACGGCATCGCTGCACGCGTCGGCGGTAAGCGAGGGATCGGCTTCGAACGCGGCGCCGACGACGCGCCGGCAGGCCATCGCTACGGCACGCGCGATGGTAGGCATGGCGTCATCGATCATTGCGGCGCGAATCGAGAGCCCGTCCGCGGCGGCGATGCGAATCGTATCCAGGTGGGCTGCCGCTGCCTTTTCGGCGGCCTCCAGGCCTGCCTGGTAGCCGGCCCGGCGACCCTCATCGCTGGCCGCGGCGACCTCGGCTCCCGCTTCGGCGACGATGGCCTCTGCCCTGGCACGCGCCTCCGCGACTATCGCCTCCACGCGCTGGTTGGCTCCGGCAAGAAGGGTGGTCACAGTCGCGATGGGGTCATCGCTGGCGAGACGCCTGCGCACCGACTCGCCGACCACGACGACATCCTCTTCGGCTTCGGGCGACCGGAAGATCCTGCGATTAACCGACGAGCTCATCGTCGCCTCCGCGGGAAATGACGATTTCTTCGGCTTCATCGAGCCGGCGGATGATCTCGACTACGCGTTGCTGGGCTTCTTCCACCTGGCGGAGGCGCACCGGGCCAGACGCGTCCATGTCTTCGGTCATCATCGCGGCCGCCCGCGTCGACATGTTTCGCAAGATGCACTGCTTCACGTTCTCCGGCGTAGCCTTCAGGGAGAGCGAGAGGTCGCGCACTTCGACTTCCCGGAGGATGCGCTGGATCGAACGGTCGTCGAGCGTCGCGATATTCTCGAAGACGAACATTCGTTTCTTGATCTGCTCGGCGAGTTCAGGCTCGTTGTCTTCGAGTGCCTCGATGATGGTCTTCTCCGTCATCCGGCTCGATTGCTTCAGGAGGCTCACGAGGACTTCGATCCCGCCGACCGACTGTGACTGGCGCGTCGGCTGGAGGACGGCGCTGAGCTTGCGCCGCAGCACGGACTCGACCTCATTCACGATGTCGGGGTTCGCGCGTTCCATCAACGCGATTCGCTGCGCGACATCCGCCGCCGTCTCCGGTTCCAGGCCGGCGAGCACCTGGGCCGCCTTGTCCGATTGGAGGAATGACGTGAGCAGGGCGATGGTCTGGGGGTGTTCGTTGGAAAGGAAGTTGACGAGCTGGGCGACGTTCAGGTGGCGGAGAAATCCGAACGGGACCGTCGGCGACGTTGCCGAAAGCCGGTCGATCAGCTCCGTGGCCTTGTCTTCGCCGAGCGCCATGCGCAACAGCTCCTCGGCATATTCCAGGCCGCCCAGCGAGATGACGTTGCGGGCGACCGCGGACTCCTCGAAGTCTTCGATGACTTCTTTGCGCTGATCGCTCTTCAGTTCGCCCATAGCCGAGATTTCCCAGGTAAGCCGCTCGATGTCCTCGTCGCTCAAGTGGCGCAGGATCTCGGACGAACGCTCCTTGCCCAGGGTGATGAGCAATGCGGCGGCCTTCTTGCGGCCTTTGAGCTTGTCGTCGGCCCTTGTCACCCGTTACTCCTCTTCCCTCATCCATGTTTGGACCACGTCTGCGACGGCGCGGGGATTGGAATCGGCGAGCTTCAGGACGCGTTCCTCGTGCGGGTCGGAGGCCGGCTGGAGGGCGGGCATGCTCTCTCCCCGCGGGAGGGCGGCGATCGCGCCGGCGGCAGGGAGCATTGCCTGCTGGTAGCCTGCCGGCAGGGCGAGCTGTCGCTTTCCCAGCGCCCGGAGGAGGAGCATTACGAGGATGAAGCCGAGCGCCACGGCGAGCATGGGAAGGAGGAACTTCAGGTACGAGAGGTAGGTCCCGATACCGTCGGATGCGGCGGGCAACAGGTCTTCGCGGACGCTTGCATCGAAGGGGAGCCGGGTCACGCTGAGGGTATCGCCGCGCACCTGGTCCAGGCCGACGGCCGCCGCCACGGCGCTCGTGATGCTGGCTTCCTGCGCCGCCGTCACGCTCTCATCGAGCACCACGGAGACGCTGAGGCGATCGATCGACCCGGGCGCTTTCACCGTGGTCGATGTCGTCTTGTTGATCCGTTGTTCGTTGTGGTCTCGGTGCGGCTGTATGTGCTGTCGCCGTTCGCCGTGGTGTTGGAGGTGCCGCCGGTGCCCCCGTTCGTGCCCGTCCCCGGGACGTTCCCGACATTGAGGTTGGAGCCGTTGAAGGTCTCCGTCGTGCTCGTGCTGCTGCGAGGGACGGCCTCGCTTGCGGCGCCGAACTTGTCTTCGACAGCGGTGACGCGGTCGAAATTCAGGGTGGCTCGAACGGTGACGGCGCTCCGGCCGGCGCCCACTACTTTGGCAAGGGTCTGCTGGACGTCGTTCTGCAGCGCCGCTTCGTACTGGTGTTGCAGGTCCATTTGCGAGCCGGTCGCACCGGTTGAGAACGGGCTGTCGAACGTCGCGCCATCGAACAGGACGGTGCCGGTCTCGTCGATGATGGTGACGCCGCTCTGTTCCAGCCCTTCGACGGAGTTCGTGACCAGGTTGGTGATGCCTCGGACCTGGCTCTCGCCCAGCTTCGTGCCGGGAGCGAGCTGGAGCAGGACGCTCGCAGTGGCGTGTTTCTGGTCCTGGCTGAAGATGGCCTCTTCCGGGATGACAATGTGGACGCGGCTGGCTTTGACGCCGTCGAGCGTGTTTATCGAACGGGCGAGCTCCCCTCCAGCCCCGCCGGAAGTTCACCTGCTGGACGAAGTCGGTGGCGCCGAAGTTCGTCTTGTCAAAGATCTCCAGCCCAACCGAACCGCCCTTGGGCAGGCCCGCCTGCGCGAGGCGTATGCGTACTTCGGCCACCTCGTTCGCGGGGACGGAAACCGTCGAACCGCCGCCGCCAATCGTATAGGGCACACCCTGGCTCTCGAGTTCATCGGCGATCGCGGCGCTGTCTTCCGGAGCGAGACTGCTGAAGGCGACGACCATCGCCGGGGACTTCGAGGCGACGAAAATCAGGTAGAAGGCGACGAGGGCAGCCGCGGCGATCCCGCCGAGCAGCACCTGGCGCGAGCGAGGCAGTTGGTTCCAGCGTTCGAGAAGCGGAGCTAACGGCGAACCAGGACCCATCTTGTGCCACCCCTTGAACCGATGAACGGCCGGTCTTTCGGACTTTAGGGAGGCGGGCGATGGCGGCGCATTGGGCGATCCCCTATCTGGCGGAGGAGGTTCTGTGTACTGGCTCGTGAAACCCCTGATCTTTGTGCGAACCGCGGCCAACAGCCGGCAACCCGGAGGTGGTGGCAAGGGGGCCGTGCTTGGCGTATCGTTCCGAACGCACAAACCACTACTGGAGAAGGCACTTGGCAGAAGAACTCCCGCCCCTTGTGACCGAAGAGATGAAAGCTCAGGTCGGCAAGGAATCCGCCCCCAGCACCAGCGAACTCGATAACACCGGGATTCGCATGTTCGCCCGATCGGTCGGCCACACCGACCCGATCTATTACGACGACGCCGCCGCGAAAGCCGCCGGCTACCGCGGAATCGTCGCGCCTCCCGGTTACCTCGGCACGCCGGTCTTCAACCCGAATGCCGGCTCCCGCCGCGGTCCCGGCGGCATGTTCGGTGGGCCCGAGCCGACCCGCCCGCTTCGCCGCGTGCTCAACGGCGGCACCGAAATCGAGTATCTCGAGGACATCTGCTCGGGCGACGTCCTCACCTCCACCTCGCACATCGCGTCCTACGAAGAGACCAAGGGCAGCCTCGGCGAGATGCTCATCACGGTGAACAAGACCGTCTACAAGAACCAGCTCGGCAAGACGGTCGCCATCTCGACCGGCACCAGCATCCGCTACTAGGAGGCGAAACCAATGGCTGTTACCTGGAACGACGTTTCCGAAGGGATGTCCATCCCTGAACTCAAGAAGAACTGCAGCACCCAGCAACTCGTCCTCTGGGCGGCCGGCTCGGGCGACTTCTACCAGATCCACTACGACAAGGACTTCGCCGTTGGCACGGGCCTGAGCGGCATCATCGTTCATGGCGCGCTCAAGAATGCGTTCCTCGGCCAGCTTGTCCACGATTGGATCGGCAACAGCGGAAAGCTCAAGAAGTACGGCTGCAGCTACCGCGGCATGGACTTCCCGAACGAGGACATCATCTGCAAGGGTGTCGTCACCAAGAAGTACGAAGAAGGCGGCGAAAAGCTCGTCGACCTCGAAGTCTGGACAGAGAATCCCCAGGGGAAGAAGACGACCCCGGGTTACGCCACGGTCAGCCTGAAGAGCTAACCGCGCTCTCCATCCCGTCGCCCCTCTCCCGCCGGGAGAGGGGCTCCAGTTACCCGGCCACCTTTCCGCACATTCGGCGCGGGGAGGGGTATCTGTGTCCCAGGAGGACGAAATGGCAAATCTGCTCGAAGGCAAAGTCATCGCCATGACCGGCGCCGGACGCGGCATCGGCCGCGAATGCGCGCTGCTTGCCGCCTCCGAAGGCGCTCGCGTCGTCGTCAACGACCCGGGCGTCAACCCGGATGGCTCCGGTACCGACGCCGGGCCCGCCCAGCAGGTCGTCGAAGAGATCAAGAAGTTGGGCGGCGAGGCCGTCGCCAACCTTGCCGATGTTTCTTCGATGGCAGGTGGCGAAAGCGTCATCAAGACCGCGCTGGATACCTACGGCAAGATCGATGGCCTCATCAACCTTGCCGCCATCCTCCGCGACCGCATGGTCTTCAACCTTTCCGAAGAGGAATGGGACGACGTCATCCGGATCGACCTCAAGGGCCACTTCACCACGATCAAGCCCGCCTCGATCGTCATGCGTCAGCAGCGCTACGGCCGCATCGTGAACTACAGCTCCGTGTCCGGCCTCCAGGGCAACTCCGGCCAGGCGAACTACGGCGCGGCGAAAGCTGGTGTCGCCGGACTCACGCGTGTCGCCGCCCGTGACCTTGGCCGATATGGCGTGACCGTGAACTGCATCGCTCCGGGCGCGGCCACGCGCCTCACCGCCACTGTGCCCGCTTCAGCGCGTGAACTTCGCGCCCGCAGCGGTATCGCCGGTGGCGGCGGACCGGCCCCGGCGGCTGGTGCGGCTGCTCCCGCCCCGGCCCCCGCCTCCGACCCGATGCGCGGCCCCGACATGGTCGCCCCGATGACGGTCTACCTGCTTCTCGATGAAGCGTGGAACATCAACGGGCGCATCTTCCAGGTCGCCGGTGGCCACGTCGGCCTGCTGCAGGACATGTACCCGCCGTTCAAGAACATCTTTAAGAACGGGAAGTGGACCCTCGACGAACTTCGCCAGCTCGTCCCGGCTCAGCTGATGAACGGCGTCGTCAACCCGGCGCCCCCGCCAGCCGACCTCAAGGTCCCCGGCCGGGACGCCTGACAGGCGGCAGTAGCACGACGTAGTGGGGCGCCCTTCAGGGGCGCCCTCCATCTTTCCCGCAGCTCGCTCAGTTGCTCTTGCTCAGGTTCAGGTTGGCCGACTCGGCAGGTTCCGGCGCCACAGGCGCCGTCGTGCGGTTGCTCTTGCTCAGGTTCAGGTTCGATGTCCGCGCGCCGGCGTCATCGTCGGGGCTGTCGCCCGCCTCGCGATTATTCGTGATGTTGCTTTTCGACTTCACGATGGTGCCTTCGGCCTCTTCCGGATCGTCTCCTTCGTTGCCGGTCTCCGGGAACAACCTGCCGGCCGTCGCGGTCTCTTTCTCGCCCATCGCGGCCACCTCCGGGAAATGGCTCTACTCTACACCCGGACTCAAGCCCTTCTCCCTTCTCGCCATCCCCTCCTACACTGCGGACACATGACGTCCTCCGCTTCTCCCCGAACCATCCTCATCACCGGCGGCGCCGGCTTTCTCGGCATCAACCTCGCCCGCTACCTCCTCGCGCACGGCGACCGCGTCGTTTCGCTCGACATTGCGCCGTTCGACTATCCGGAGAGGGATCGTGTGACGGTCATTACTGGCGACATCCGCGAAAGGGCGGATGTCGACAGGGCGATGGAGGGCGTCGACGCGGTCGTCCACACCGCGGCTGCGCTTCCGCTGTATTCGAAGCGGGACATCGTCACGACCGACATCCACGGGATCCGCAATGTGCTGCAGTCAGCGCTCGATCACGGTGTCCGGCGCGTCGTCCACATCTCCTCGACCGCCGTGTATGGCATCCCGGATCACCACCCCCTGGTCGAAACCGACCGCCTCGAGGGGGTTGGGCCTTACGGGAAGGCGAAGATCAAGGCAGAGCGGATCTGCGAGGATTTCCGTAAGCAGGGCATGGTCATCCCGATCATCCGGCCGAAGAGTTTCGTCGGCCCGGAGCGCCTCGGAGTGTTCGCCCTCTTCTACGACTGGGCGAAGGATGGAAAGAACTTTCCGGTCCTCGGAAGAGGCAGGAATCGCTACCAGTTCCTCGACGTCGAGGACCTCTGTGACGCCATAGCACGCTGCCTGGACGGCGATGCTGGGGCCGTGGATGACGTGTTCAACATCGGCGCGAAGGAGTTCACCACGCTGCGCGAGGATTACCAGGCGGTCCTCGATGAGGCGGGCTTCGGTAAACGCATGATCCCGATTCCTGCAAGGCCGGCGATCTGGACGCTTCGCGTACTCGACTATTTCCGGCTCTCGCCGCTCTACAAGTGGGTCTACGAGACGGTTACGGAAGACAGCTTCGTCTCCATTGAGAAGGCCGAGCGCGTACTTGGCTTCGCCCCCAAGTACTCGAACAAGCAGGCGATGATCCGCAACTACCGCTGGTACCTGGAGAACCTGGACTCCTTCGAAGGCCAGTCGGGGGTTTCGCATCGGGTACCCTGGAAGCAGGGCGTCCTTGGACTCGCAAAGCTCGTCTTCTGAGGGCTACGGCGCCTTTCCAATGACCACGATGATGGTGGCGATGACCCGGCGAGGGCTCTCCGGGTCCGTGTTTCCGGTGATAGCGACCTCGTAGCCGATGACGCGCTCGCCGTTGCGGATGTCATCCACCGAGAGGCCCGAATCGCCGAAGCGGATCGAAGTCGTCAGACGCACGATGACCGGGACGGTACCCCGGTCTGTCTTCACCATCAGGATGTTGGCGTTGCGGCTGACGACAATCCCGCGCACGCCCTGGAATTCCGGGGGAGCGTCACCCCCGGCTCCCGTGGCGGGCGAAATCACCGGCGGCTCCACAGGCTGAAGCCGGAACACCCCGCCCGGCAGGTCAGGCGCCTCGACGATGCGGACGAGTGCGCCCAGTGGCCGCGGCGTGCCCGCCAGGAACTGATCCATCGATCGGGCGTCGATGTCGACCAGGAAGGACTCGGTGGCAGTCTTCAGCAATACCCGCGCCCGTTTCCCATCCGGGGAGAGCGTGATGAGGGAGACGCTGCCCTGGAGGTTGGGGCGAAACTTCTGAAGCAATGGGATCTTGCGTTCCGCGATTGCCGTGGGTACGCCCGTATTGTCGGCGACAGCGACGTTGCTCGCGGCGATGGCCCGTTTCGCGGTCACGACGCCGCTGACCAGCACCGAATCTCCGGGACGCAGGGTGCTCGCCTGGCGCGCCCCGTTGGCGTCGCTGACGGCCGTCAGGTCGGTCAAGGCGATCTCGAGGTTGCCCAGTTCCGCCGATTGCACGGTTACGACGCCGTCGTTCGTGGCCGAGACGACGCCCTCCACCTGGACGTAGTCGTCGACCGCCAGGGCGGAGGCGGATTCGATCCCTTCGAACGGCTGGATGACGACGAGTGCGACGACCGCGACGATGGCGATTGCCGCCGCGGAACTCGCGAGGGCCATCGCCCCGCCCCCAAACCATCGGCTGAGGGCGCCGCGCTTCGGCTTCGCCGGTAGCGCAACGGGAGCCTGAAGGCCCGCTCGCTGGTCGGCCAGGTGCCGCTGGAAGCGTGCACGAGCGGTCGGCATCGCGGCCGAGGCTTCCTGTTCGATGAGCGATGCGTTCCGCTTCAGTGCGGCTGCCTGGTTCAGCAGCTGCTGGACTGCGGCACGTTCGTCCGGCGTTGCCTCGGTGGGGATTACGCCGCGCTCGAGTGCCCGCTCGAGAAGGTCGTCGATTCGGTCGGGGGTCATTCGGCGCCTCCACTTCCGGGGTAGCCATCGGAGACGAGCGCCCGCTGCATCGCGGCCAGGGCGCGCCTCTGCAAGTTCTTCACGGCGTCTTCGGATCGGTTCATGAGGTCAGCCGTCTCCAGTACCGACTTGTCCAGGAGGAATCGCAGTTCGATGACCTGGCGCTGGTCGCCGGTGAGGCCGCGCATCGCATCGAGGAGGTCCCGCCGGAGGCCAACTGCGTCCGACTGGTCGGGTTCAGACAGTTCCAGCGAGTCATCGAATTCATCATCGATGCCCCGCCGGCCGAGCTTCTTGATGTGGTCGCGGACGAGGTGGCGGGCGATTCCGATGAGCCAGCCTTCGATGGGGACGCCGCGATAATCGAACCGGTCGGCGCGTGAGTAAGCGACTTCGAAGACCTGGGAGGCGATGTCTTCAGCCTCTTCGCCAGAGCGGAGGCGGTACCGGACGAATGCGAACACATGGCGGTAGTGCAATTCGAAGACCTGTTCCCAGGCCCCGGCGTCGCGCTGGACAGCGCGCCGGGCAAGGGCCTCCGCATCGGAAGGGTCGTGATTTGCCGAGCCATTGGGCCCATCCTCGTTTTCGCGCACAGCGGGATTCACTCTACGAATGGCGCGAGCATGGGGAAAGGTGACGCGCGGTAAAGGAAGAAGTCTTCGCCTGCGGTAAGCTGTGTCGCAATGGGTGCAGAAGCGAAGTTTGCGACGATCGACGATTACCTTCAGACGGTCGGATCAGAGGGGCGGGCGCGCCTGGAAGCGATTCGCCAACTCGTCACCGAAGAGGTGCCTGGCGTCACCGAGGCGGTGTCATACGGGATCCCCACCTTCAGGCTAGCCGGCAAGAACTTCCTCCACATGGCCGCGTACAAGAAGCACATCGGGCTCTACGGCGCCTCGACCATGGCTCCGCTGGCCGCAGAACTCGAGCGCTACCGGACCGGAAAGGGCACGCTCCAGTTCCCACTCTCCGAGCCGCTTCCGCTGGAGCTCATTCGCAGGATCGTGTCGCTGCGAGCAGGCGAACACGAGGCGCACAGGTAGCGACTACAGCTTCAGCCCCAGTAGTTCCCGCGTGACTGCGCCCTCATTCACGGTGATGTTCACCCAGGTGATACGGAGCTTGGCGCGCCTGCCCTTCGCTTCGAGCCAGACTTCGTCACCCTTTTCCCAGCGATAGTCCGAATCGATCGTCGCCCAGTGCTCGCCCTTCGAGCCAGTGAAGGCGTCGGCTTCGTAGAAATCAGTCTTCATGGCAACGGAGTGTACAGGCGTCCCGCGGCCGTGCGCACGACGAGGACGCTGGACGACCGGGCGCCAACAATTCACTACACTCCCGGCATGGTTGAACGAATCGATCACATGGTCTGCGTCGTCCCGGACCTGCTCTCGGCCGGCGCGGCGTACGAACGCCTGGGTCTGAGCCCGACGGCCGAGAGCAGGCACGAGGCCGCAGGGGTTGCGAATCGCGCGGTGTTCGTCGGCACCGATGCGACGAACTACACCTACCTCGAACTCCTGTCAGTCACGGATCAGGTGATCGCCCGCTCGACCGGCCGGGAGCTGTATGTCGAGGCAGTAGCACGCGGCGGTTCGGTGGTAGGGGTCTCTTTTGGTTCGGCGGACATCCAATCCGCCTCCCGCGAGCTTGGCGCAGCAGGTTATCCGGCGCCGATCGAGACTCTGAGTCGTCCCGATGGTTCGAAGGTGATCGACATCGCCACGGTCGATACCAGGGGTGCTGTGCCGTTCAGGCTCTCGCTCGCTCAGTACCCGGAAACGTGGGCGGCCCGCTACGAACGGTCACGAGCTGCGGGACGGTTCGCCCATGACTTCCCCTTGAAGCGGCTGGATCACCTCGCTGTGGTCGCGCCCGACATCGAAGCGGCGACTCGTTTCTGGGGTGAAGTGCTCGGCGTTCCCGTCCACGGGGAGATCCGGACAGATGCGATGGTCATCAAGCAGCTGAAGATCGGCGATGCCGTCCTGGAGCTGCTCGGGCCGGCCACACCGCAGAGCCCGATGGCCGCGAGGCCGGCGGCGCTGGCGAGCATGGCGGCCTGGGAGGTGAACGGGCCGCTGGATGCAGCCGTGGAGCTCGCCCGTGAGCGCGGATTCACCGTGAGTGAACCGGAGTACGGCGTGATCCCGGGCACCCGCCGGGCGAGCATACCGGCCGCCGAGCTGGCAGGGGTAGGCATGCAACTCCTCGAGTACGTCTAGGTACACCGCGCAGTCACACTTCTGCCACGGGACTGATCCCCTAGGGGAATTCCCTGATGGCCGCCACCTTGAAGGAAACCCCGGAACTGGCGTGAGCCAGGCCTTCCGGAAGAGGGGCAGCACGGCCTTGGATCCCCGGCCTATCAGCGCAGTCATGGCTATTGCGGCGTACCGTTTGCCGGTCTCGCGGGAGTGGGCGCCGGGAATGGGGAGCACCGCCCTCGCTGTTTCCGAGGGTGCGAAAGACCGCGTCGAGATTAGCGCCGAGGCCCGCCAACGCGCCGCCGCCTCTACCGAGCCGCAGCTCTGGGGCGAAGTCCGCTATGAGTATCCCCACACCGACGACCCCGACCTGCCCTGGGAGGTTGCCCACCAGGAGTGGACGGACTTGATGGCGAAGGTCTTCGGGAGTCCGGACGAAGAGAGCGAAGCCGCCTGATCCGGGACGCCGTACTTCCCCACGGAGCCCTCGCCTCTACCCCACTCCGAAGAAACCGAACAGCTCGGGGTACTTGTTCACGCTGGCGCCACCATCGATGTAGAGCGTCTGGGCGGTCATGAGCGACGACTCATCTGATGCGAGGTAGGTGAGCAGGTTCGCGATGTCCTCCGGCTCTCCGGCACGGCCGATCGGCGCTTCGTGGATGAATGCGTCCTCCAACCCCGGAATCCCGAGCATCCCTGCGGTCGCCGGGGTGTGGACGAGACCGGGCCCGACAGCATTGACACGGATCTTGTGCCGTCCGAGTTCGAGTGCCGCCACCTTCGTCAGCATGGTCACGCCCGCCTTCGCCGCGCAGTAGGCGGCGAAGCCCTCGGTCGCCTGGATCGCGTTGAGGCTGGCGATGTTGATGATGCTTCCGCCCGTGCCCTGGGCGATCAGGCGCTTCGCTTCGTGCTTGAGACAGAGGAATGTCCCCGTCAAGGAGATGCCGAGCACCCGGTCCCAATCTTCGAGGGGATAGTCCTGGATTGGCGAGAAGCCGCCGACGCCTGCGTTGTTGACCGCGATGTCGAGCCGCCCGAAACGCCGGATGGCCTGGTTCACCATCCGCTCCACCGCTGCTTCGTCGCGCACATCGACTTCGGCGCCATCGAGGTAGTTGTGGCCTAACTGGCCGATGAGCGCGCCGATGCCATCGCTATCCGTATCGCCGACGATGACGCGCGCGCCCTCGGCGACGAATCGTTCCACAGCGGCCCTGCCTATCCCCGAAGCGCCGCCGGTGACGATCGCGACCTTGCCATCTAGCCTTCCCATGTCCCGTTCCTTTCACCCCGGAGACTCGGCGGATGCGCGGAGGGAGCTCTCGGCGAACGGTCTTCGGCGTTACCCTGCCATTGGCCTACTCCGGGATTCCCGGCCTCCTGGTGACTAGAGATGTCGGCGGTAGAACGCGAGCGATTTCTCCCACGCGTCCTTCGCCGCCGCGGGGTTGTACTCCGGTTCCGGGTGCTCGTCGTTGAAGAAAGCGTGCTGGGTCCCCGGGTAGGTGATGAACTCGTATGCCTTCCCGCGCTCCTTCAATGCGGCCTCGTACGCCGGGATGTTCGGGTTCACGAAACCATCGTGTTCGGCCCAGATACCCAGCAGCGGCGCGGTGAGCCCGTCCCAGTTGTACTTCACCATTGGGTGGCCGCCGTAGAAGTCGATGCATGCAGCGACGTCGCCGTTGCTGTTGCAGGCGGCGAACAGTGCAAGCGCCCCTCCCATGCAAAACCCGACGGTGCCCACCGGGCCGCCGGTAAGCGCCTTGAGGTAGGCGACTGCGCCCTTCAGGTCCTGTTCGGCCCGGGCGATGTTGAGGGCCATGAGCAGCTTGCCAGCCTCGTCCGGCTCGGAAGCGACGACGCCGTGATACATGTCCGGTGCGAGGGCGACGAAGCCCTCCGCGGCGAAACGGTCGGCGATACCCTTGATGTTGGCGTTGAGGCCCCACCATTCCTGGATGACGATGACGCCCTTGCCGGCGCCGGTTGCCGGTTTGGCGAGGTAACCGCTGGCGGTCCCTCCGTTCGATGCGAAACTGACGAGTTCTCCCACTGTGCTCTCCTGTGGTCACCCGGCCGCGTTCCCGGCCGGGGGGATGCGCGCTGTAGCCTACCGGGTGGGGAGTGCGCCGTCAGCCAAGACGCGAGCCAGAAAGCGGCGCGTCGCCTTCGGGTCTTTCAACACGACGACGCGTTTGCCGTCGGCTCTGGCGGCGCGGAGCATCGCGAGGACACCGGGGCGTTCGCCGGGGGTAGTCCCAGATCCACCGGACGAAACTGAACTTGGGTCCAGCTTCTCGTCGCAGCCGGGTGTCATATCGGGGCGGGTCTTGTTCCGGTAGACAACCTGGCGCTTCGTCGAGCGGTACAGGCAGAGCCAGCGTGAGTAATCGAGGAAGACGATGGTGTCCGCGCGTTCGATGCGCAGTCCCATCGTGCCGCCGTAGTTGCCATCGATGATCCACTCGTCGGGGGCGACGAGTTCCGCGACCTTGCGCGTCCACTCGTCGCGGGGAGTCTCTACCCACCCCGGCTGCCAGTGTTCACGGTCGAGGTGGACGACGGGCAGACCGGTGAGTTCGCCCAAGTGGCGCGCGAGGGTGGACTTCCCGGCACCGCCGGAACCGATGATGAGGACGCGTTTCACGTCGGTGGGTCCGCTGGCGCAGGTGCACCGCTGAACCCGGCGATCACCGCCGCCAGCTCGTCCTGATTGCGGACTGAAAAGACCGCTGTGATATGGGCAGTTCGCGCCAGTTCGCGCCGCAAGAGCCGCGCCTCGACGAGCGGGTAGGACTTCAACCAGAAGTTGAACCGAAGTCTCCGGAGGAACGAGCGCTTCACTGTTGGGCCTCGGCGGTTCCTTTGTTCTGCCACCAACGCGCTGGGGAGGTCCAGGTGGATGACGGCGTTTGCCCGTTCAGCTGCTGGCGCCAGGGCGCGCCAGTACCCACCCTCGATGAGCCACCGCTCACGCGCTGCGAGCTCGCGGACGTGATTCACCCGTTCGGTCGTTTTCGCCCGGCCGTCGGCATCCTCGCCGTTTGGCCCCCAGAATTCGAGATCGAGCTCGGTCACCGGGAGACCGAGGGATGGGCCGAGTTTCCCGGCCAGCGTCGTCTTGCCAGCGCCTGTCGCACCGACGATGTAGAGCCGGTCGATGTTCGAGCCTGCGAACAGCGACTCCGCCCTCAGGTGTCCCGCCCACGCCTTCGCCGACTCCTTGTCGGGGATGATGCGCACGTAACGCCCCCCGGTTACTGCCTGGGCGAGGATGCCGAGTATGGCCGCTCGTTCGGCAGCCGGCGCGGCCGGCCCCGGTGCCTCGCCGTCGGCGAGCACCATGATCGGGGCCCCTGCCGCGAATGCTTCCACCGTGGTACAGATTGCGACGCCCGGGGCCGCGTTTTCCGCCGCCGAACGCTGGTAGCGGACACGCGCATGCAGGGCGTCGCCGAGCGCGTCGGCGATTCTCGATGCGAGCGCATTCGGGGCGCCGAAGACCAGGGCGTCGGCCATCGCCGCAGACTACCGCCCCCCGTCCGGATGGAACAGGCCGTTCATCGCGCGGTGTAGCGGAAGTCACAGAAGGGCGCGCCCTCCATCCGGGTCTGCGTCCGCTCGAAACTGACGTCCGGCGCCATGCCTTCGAACATCGCGAAGTCGCGGTTGCAGCTCAGCAGGTAGCCCAGGTCGCGGGCACCCAGTTCTTCGTACATTTCCATGAACTTGCAGCGCGTCACGTTGAAGCCGAAGCGCGCGTCATCCCGTTCGACCACGTCGACGATCAGTGATCCTCCCGAAGCACGCCGGTCTCGAATCGCTCTGCAAGGGCGGCCATCGTGTCGATCGCTCCCGCTTCCCGGGCCGCGACGCCCTGCTTCCGGGCGATCTCCTTGATTGTGCGGCCGACGACTTCGTTGACTCTCTCGGCGCCGAACTCCGCCTGCATTGCCCGGATCATCGGGACGAGCACGCCCGCTTCGATTTTGCGCCGCTCCAACAGCGTCAGATCAGCCATCGGTGTCCCTCCGGAGTTCCGCCAGCGCGAGGACGAATTCCTCGCGGGCGGCGCTATCGTGTTCGAGCACCAGCGCGTTTTCAAGCGGCGTCCTCGCGATGGTGGTGAGTCCGTGGCGGTTTGCGAGGGCGGCCACGGCCCAG
Source organism: Candidatus Amarobacter glycogenicus (assembly GCA_016719395.1). Classification (GTDB taxonomy): domain Bacteria; phylum Chloroflexota; class Dehalococcoidia; order Tepidiformales; family Tepidiformaceae; genus Amarobacter; species Amarobacter glycogenicus. Next base: position 66,669 of record JADJZF010000006.1, read on the forward strand.
GCCGCGTGCCCGCGCACCGTTGGCGAGCGGTCGGTGAGCGCACCCGTCAATGCGTCCAGGTCGCCTGGTGTCCCCACATTCCCCAGCGCCACGCACGCGTTCCGCAGGAGTCCGTCGCGCTTCGCTCGCATGATCGCGCGCCCTCGAAAGCGCTCGGTGAAGGCCGCGTCATCCAAAGACAGCAGTTCCGTGAGGCGGGGGGCCGCGTCCTCGGGCGAGGCTGGCAGGAAGTCAGGGTGGCTCTCGAACCGGCCAGCTCCGACCGGACACGCGTCGAGGCAGTCATCGCATCCGAAGACCCGGGCGCCGAACTTGGACCGGAGTTCGCGGGGGATGGGACCGCGGTTCTCGATCGTCTGGTAGCTGATGCAGAGCCGCGAATCGACCACGTGACCGTCGGCCGCGATAGCGCCGGTAGGGCATGCTGCGATGCACCGGGTGCACGAGCCGCACGACTTTCGCAAGGGCTCGTCGGGCTGGAGTGCCAGCGTTGTCGCGACCACTCCGAGCATCACCCATGGACCAAAGCCCGGTACCAGCGCCATCGTCGATTTGCCCCGCCATGCGAGTCCCGCGAGCTCCGCCTGCGGCCGTTCGAGGAGCGGCCCGTAGTCCACCGTGGCACGAGCTTCCGCCCCAAGCTCCTCGCGGATGCGCGGGCGATGCGCCGGAGTCTCGTTTCGAAGACACGGTGGTAGTCGCGCCCGCGTGCGTACCGCGCGATCCGTCCCCGGCCGGCCCGCCCTCCACCGGGAGTTCGGGCTCAGGGGAGTGATTCGGCAGGGCAACGACGACGATCGAACGGGCGCCGGGGAGAAACCGGTCCGGCGTCGTCGCTCGTTCGAGCCATTCCCCGGTCATCCACGCCATACCTGCCAGGTATCCCGCGTCGAGCGCCGCCCGGGCCGCCTCTCGCGCTTCGGGAAGGTCCCCGGCGGCAGCGATCCCGGCGAGTTCGAAGCCCTCCGCGCGAGCCATAGCGAGCACCGACACGCGAAGATCCATGCGGCAATCCTACGGGGCGAAAACGGCGGGCGCGTCCGAGCAGAACCGGATCCCCCGGCCGGATCCGCATGGTCGGCAGATCGGCCCGGCTCACTGCCGGCGAAGTCCGCATACAATTCCAACGTGGAGAAGTCACCTGCCGACGAAGTCCGGACGTTTTCCCTCGCTTTCGAGGGAAGCCGGGAGGAGTGCCCGTTCGGACCTGATTCGGCCGTCTTCAAGGCGGCGAACGGAAAGATCTTCGCAATCCTTTCGGAGCACGACGATGGGGTGCACGTCTCGCTGAAGCTGACTCCCGAGGAGGTCATGGAAGCGATGTCGCTGCCCTTCGTGCGCACCGCACCGTATCTGGCGAAGAATCACTGGGTTATGCCGGTGATCGCGCACCCCGGGGAGCTGGACATGACGCTGGCCTGGATTCGGCGCAGCCACGAACTGGTGACCGCCAGACCGGCCCGCAAGCGTCAGTAGGAAGTTGCCGGCCTCAATCCCGGAGACTTCGGCCCACGAGTGCCGATCTGGAAGGCGAAAGCCGCGGCGAAAAGCGCGAGGATCCCTCCTGCGTACATCGCGGGACCGTAGTCGCCTGCCGCATCGTGAATCACGCCGGCCAGAGCCGCCGCGATAGCGCCGCCAACCATGTGGCTGAAAGTGATCCACCCGTAGATAGTGCCGACTGAGCGGCGTCCGAACCGGTTCGCCGTCAGCATGACCGTGGGCGGGACGGTCGCGATGTAGTCGAGCCCGAACACGACCGCGAACATCGACATGAGCGGGATTCCAGACCCCGAGAGTGCCGGGAGGACCAGCAGGGAGCATCCGCGCAGAAAGTAGTAGAGCGCCAGCAGTTTCCGCGGCGAATACCTGTCGGTGAGCCATCCCGATGCAATGGTCCCGACGACGTTGAAACCGCCGATGACGCTCAGCATCCCTGCAGCTTGCTTCTCGCTGAAGCCGTGCTCGGTCGCGTGGGGGATGAAGTGGGTGCCTATGAGGCCGATCGTGGTGAATCCGCACACTCCGAAGCTGAGTGCGATCAGCCAGAAGTCACCCGTGCGGATAGCTTCTTTCATCGGGACGAGGCGTTCATCACTCGCCAGTGCCTTTTCGCCGGGGAGAACACCGTAGGCCGCCAGCCCGACGTCGCGGGGACGGCTGCGGAGAAAGATCACCGTGGAGGGCAGGACGACTGCCCCGGCGATGATCGCCATTAGGCCGACGGCTGAACGCCAGCCCCATGCGTCGACGATGAGCGCGAGGAGCAGGACAAAGACCAGCTGGCCGGCGCTGGCCGCCCCCCCGAGAATGCCCGTCACCAATCCCCGGCGCTCCTGGAACCAGGTATTGGCGACCGTCGCGCTCAGGACGATTGAGGTGCCGCCGGCGCCGAAGCCGACCAGCACGCCCCAGGACGCATAGAACTGCCAGAGGGACTGCACCAGCCAGGTGGCGAACACTCCACTCGTCCCGAGAACGAGGAAGCCGATGATGACCGGCCGGATGCCATGGCGATCGATGAGCCGCCCGGAGACCGGCCCGGCGAGGCCAAGGGTGAGGATGGAAAGCGAGATCGCCCACGAGATCTGGGCCGTCGACCAGCCGAAGTCGTCCTTTAGCGGGGTGATCATTACGCCGGGAGCGGAGCGGATCCCGGCGGTCACCGTCACGAGCAGGAAGGTGATGCCGACCATCACCCAGCCGTAGTGGATGCCGAGGCGGCGTGCGATTGCGGGAGCGGAAAACGGAGCGGGTGAAGCCGGCGGAGCTGACTCGGTCGATGCCATGGCGCAGTTTACCCGCCGTTGGTCTGCGTGCGCCCGCGCCAATCATCTCGGTTGCGTGAAACCACTGAGTGCGCAGGCCGGCCCCCGACCCGCGACGCCTGTCCGGTTTGGAGATGGAAACGGACCGCCGCCTACCAGGCGACGGTCCGTTCGGAATCGGTTGGCGCCGATTAGATACCGAAGTCCCAGTTGCCCCCGGCGTGGTACTTGTTCAAGACGTTCTTGGCGATGAGGATGCGGTGCACCTCGTCCGGGCCGTCGGCGATGCGGAGCGTGCGCGCCCCGGTGTACATCCCCGAGAGGGGTGTGTCGCCCGAGACGCCCATCGCGCCATGCACCTGGATCGCGCGGTCCACCACCCGCTCGAAGGCGGCCGGGACGTAGATCTTGAGCGCGGAGATGATGGTGCGTGGGTCCTGGCCGTTGTCGATGACCTCAGCGGTGTGAATCGTCATCAGCCGCGCTGTCATGATGTCGATGTACGAATCGGCGATGAAGCCCTGGATGAACTGCTTGGTCTCGAGTTTGCCGCCGTGGACTTCACGGTCGATCGCGCGCTTCACCATCAGGTCGAAGGCGCGCCACATCTGGCCGACGCTGTTCATGCAGTGGAAGACCCGCCCGGCGCCGAGGCGGTCCTGGGCGGCCTGGTGCCCGCTACCGGTGCGTCCGAGCTGGTTGGTCACCGGCACGCGGACGTTCTTGTACTCGATCTCGCAGTGGTTCGAATCATGCCCCCACACCGGGATGCGGCGGACGATGTTGAAGCCGGGAGTGTCGGTCGGGACGATGATTTGCGTCATCTTCTCGCGGACGCCGCCGTCGCCGTCAGCCTCTTCGGTGCGGCACATGACGATGGCGAACGCAGCGCCCACGGCCCCAGAAGTGAACCACTTCCGGCCGTTGATCACCCAGTCGTCCCCATCGCGGATGGCTCGCGTCTGGATGGCATAGGGGCTTGAGCCCGGCGCGTCCGGCTCGGTCATGGAGAAGCAGGAACGGATCTCGCCCCGAATGCTCGGTTCGAGCCACTGCTTCTTCTGCTCTTCGGTCCCGTACTTGATGAGGATGGTCTGGTTCCCGGAGTCCGGCGCAACAACGCCGAAGAGGGGGTTCGAGTAGGGGCTCCAGGCGAGGATCTCGTTCATGTAGGCATGCTTCATGAACCCGATGCCCATTCCTCCGTACTCCTGGGGGAGGTGGGGCGCCCAGAGGCCCGCCTTCTTCACGTTGTCCTGGATCTCCAGCCTGAGCTGCTGGCTCTCCGGGCTCCGGTAGTCCCCGAGGCGTTCTTCGTTCGGGATGATGTAGCGGTTGACGATGTTGGCGGTCCCTTCACGGACCTGGTTGATCTCCGGGTCGAGGGTCGGGATGGGTGCGATCTGCATGTCGTTTCCTTGGTTGGGTGTTGGAGGCGGTGTGCGGCAGTGTACGCCCTCCAGGGCCGGTTGGGTGGGACCAACGGGTGGCTCCACGCCGTCCGGCAGGTACCAAAGCCGCTTCGCCCGCTCGCGCTCGGCTAGGTGATTGGCCAGCGAGCGCTGGCTTCGTAGGCATGGGCAATCGCGTGATGGATCCAGATCTGAGCCACGATTTCACCCTTCTCCATCTCGTAACCGCCCAGCTTCACCACCTTGTTGAGATCGGCCTCATCCAACGTGGCGACGAAGTCAGCCGACGCATTTTGGCCTTCGACGATGGCAGCGAGGATTTCGTCCTTCGACTTGTCCTTCAGATTGGTGATGGCGGCCGCGTTGCCCTCCGCAATGCGTGCCGCGCCGATTCCGGAAAGCGCGCCGGCATCCAGCAGCGGGTAGAGGCCCGCGGCGCCTCCCGCTGTTGCAGCGAGATGGGAAAACGCATCGCGCGTGGTCCACTGGTGACCAAGCTGGTGGTCCCAGTCCTTCGCGTTCGCGCCTGCCGCGGCAGCTCGCTTCCCGGCGAACCGGATTCCCTCAACAAGTTCCTGCTTCGTAATCATTCGGCCTCCTCAGCGGGCCGATTAGAGGGGAATTCAGGGGTCATGTCAAAAGGCCAGAAGGCCCGCGCGAGCGCAGGCCTTCCCGGTGGTTGGATGCGATTCGAGGGGGCTAATCGAATCCTTCGTCGTCGCGGTCGACATCGATGTCCGGCGTGCCCGAATCCAGCTCGCCGTCGGACTCGCTCCATCCATCGTCCGACTCTTCCTCGACAACTTCGTCGTCCCCGTACTCGGCGTAGTCCTCATCGTCGTCACGGCGGAGAAGCCCCTTGCGCGTGTAGGCGCGGACTTCCGTGGAGCGGCCAGCCGGGAAGCTCACCTTGTCGATCATCGACGGATGCTTAAAGGTCTCCCGAAGGATCACCTTGAGCGCGCCCTCAGTTGTGACCATGGCCGCGGTGTACTGGTTCCCTGCAGTCATCATCTTGGAGAGACGCAGGCCAATCCGGGGTTCGACCATGCCGATGTAGGTACCGGTGACCGTGAGGACGTTGACAGCGTTGCCCTGTCCCTGGAGGTCGACGAGGTCGCCGGCATCGAGAGAGGCCCTCGCCGCCTCGTCCGTGGCCTGGAGCCTTGCGACGGTGGCTGTGCCTGTCTCTTCCACGAAGAGGCGCGTATCGAGCTGGCTTGGCGCGGCCGTCGACGTGTCCTTCATGCCGGCGAGACGATCGAGGTTGCGGCGCGCGATGGTGTTCGAAGGGTCCAGCTCGAGACTCTTCCTGTAACTCTCGCGGGCGTCCGAGATCTGGCCCAGTTCGCTCAGGGCTTTCCCCAGCCGGTTGAACCCCTCAGCCTCATCGCCGAATACCCTCAGGTAGTCACGGTTTACGTTGGCGGCGTCCTGCCAGCGGCTGCTGATCGCGAGCTTCACTGCCTGATCGCTCATCTGCTTCTTCAGCCGGGCTCGCTCTTCCAGCGACATTGAATCGAGTTCTGGTTCGTTGCTCATGAAACCTCGAAGGCACCCCTTGACGAAGCGGAAAGGATACGGCAGGCGATCCGCTCACACAACGAACGGCATAGCCCACCGCAAAGGAAGTGTCAATGCTGCGTATCGGCCCCACGCCCTACTATCGCACCGTGAGTGCCAGTCTCTTCGCCGCGATGCGTGCTGCCTGGGCTGAGGTGCGGCCCCGGTTCGAGGCGTATCAACTGGTCCTGCCCGGGAGCCCGGGCTTCGTCTGCCAGCCACAGGCCTGCACGGCGTACTGCTGCCACGCCTACAGTGTGAATCTCGGCGATGCTGATGTAGAACGCTTTCGACGACTGGAACAACTCGAACTCGCCGACTTTCTCGAGTGCGACGAGGACGGCAAGCCGCTCACTCTGCCGATGGCCCAACCCTTCCTCCTGCGCCGCGAAGAGGGCCGCTGCAAGTTCCTCGGTGGCCACCTGGGCTGCACCGTGTACGAAGGGCGCCCGAACGCCTGCCGCCTCTACCCCCATTTCATTGTCTTCTGGGACGGCGAGGCCGGCCGTGCGCGGACGACTCCGTCGAAACGGGCAGCCGCTTCTTTCGATGCGGCCGTGCTCGGCAACATCTACGGCCTCATCCCGCTCCTGCTTGGACATGTGCAGTGCCCCGGGTTTACCGGCGACCCCGTCAACGAAGCTGAGTGGCACCGCCTGTTCAGCGCCACCTACCAACTGCAGTACGCCGCCGTCTGAGATTGGCCCCGCAGCGGAGTCTTTTCTCCCGTTACGCTGGAAGCGAAAGGACGTTCTCCCGGGCATGACTCGACGCCAGTTCGCTATCCTCCTCGCCCTCGCCGTGACCTGGGGCTGTTCGTTCCTCTTCATCAAGGTGATCGTCGATGCAGGCGTGGCCCCGATGGGTATGTCCGGCGTGCGCACAGCCCTCGGGGCCGCCACGCTCCTCCCCTTCGCCTGGAGGGCGCGCAAGGGCTTCCGCCAGTCCAGGGCGACGTGGCTGGGGCTCGCCGGGCTCGGCGCTCTGAACTTCGCGATCCCGTGGACGATCTTCGGGATCGCCGAGAAGCACGTGCCAAGCGGTGCGGCCGCTGTCGCGAACGCCTGCACTCCGCTCTGGTCAGCGATCCTCGCGACGACGCTGCTCAAGGCAGACTCGCTCGGGCCGCAGCGTATTGCTGGTCTGTCACTTGGGTTCGCCGGAGTGCTCGTCCTGATGGGGCGGGACCTGGCCAACCTCTCCGGAAGCGAGGCGGCGAGCATCCTCCTCGTCGTTGTGGCGACCTTCTGCTACGCCGTTTCGGCTGTGAGCATCCGCCGTTGGCTCGGCCATGTTCCCGCTGTGCCGCTGGCGACTGCCCAGGTTGCGACGGCGGCGGTCCTGTTGTTGCCGGCTGCGTTCCTCACCGGGGCGTTCGAAGGCGCCGAGCTCACTCCGCGGGTCGTGGGGAGCGTCGCCGCCCTAGGGGCCTTCGGTTCGGGTATCGCGGTCGTGGCCTACATGTACCTCATCCAGCAGGCCGGCCCCGTGCGTGCGTCGGTGGTCACTTACCTCGTGCCTCCCGTGGGCGTGCTCCTCGGCTGGCTGTTCCTGGAGGAAGCGGTGGGTTGGAACCTCCTCGCGGCGTTGGGATGCATCCTTGCAGGGGTCGCCCTCGTGCAAGGTATCAGCCCCCGGCGGATCGCCGCGCGGTTCCCGGGATTCGCGACGGAGGCGGCGGCTCCGCTGGATTGACGCACGCGAGACGCGATCGCCTCTGGTAGGCTCTGGCCATGCCACGCAGCTCCCGCCTACACCTACGGCCCGACGTCCAGGCTCTCCGCGAACGCGTGCTCTCCACGCGAAGGGACTTTCACCAGCACCCCGAACTCTCGTGGCACGAACAGCGCACCCAGGGCGTCATCCTGGAACGGCTCCGCTCGCTCGGCGTCGCCGAGGTGCGGCCCATAGCGCGGACCGGCGTCACCGGGCTGGTGAAGGGCGGCCAGCCGGGCCGCTGCGTCCTCTGGCGAGCCGATATGGATGCGTTGCCCGTCCCGGAGAAGAGCTCGCTTTCCTTTGCATCGCAGAATGAGAACGTCATGCACGCCTGCGGACACGATGCCCACATGGCGATCGGTCTCGGCCTCGCCGAGGTGCTGCAGCAAAGGCGAGAGGACCTGGCCGGGAGCGTCCGCTTCGTCTTCCAGCCGGCGGAAGAAGCGGCAGGTGGGGCGCAAGCCTGTATCGCCGATGGAGTGCTCGATTCACCGCATGTCGATGTCGCTTTGGGCCTGCACATCAGTGCAGACATACCCCTTGGCGCGATCAATGTCGCACCGGGCCCCTTCTTCGCGGCGCCGACGGCGTTTCGGATCACCATCGAGGGCCGTGGCGGGCATGCGGCCGCGCCGCACCAGTCCATCGACGCTGTGGTCGTGGCCGCGTACGTGATCACCGCCCTCCAGACGGTGGTTAGCCGTTCAATGCCGCCGGCCGAGACCGCGGTTCTGACCGTTGGGAAGATCGCAGGCGGCTACCGCGGAAACGTCATCGCGGAATCGGCGACGATGACGGGCACGATCCGCAGCTACACCGATGCCGTGCGCGAGACGATGTTGCGCCGGACCGAAGAGATCGTCGCCGGGGTCTGTGCCTCGTTCGGGGCGACCTACGAATTCGATCATCAAACGAGCTGCCCTCCCCTGGTAAACGACCCTGGAGTGGCGGAGTTCGTCCGGGCCGCAGGCATCCAGTACTTCGGCGAAGCGAACATCCTCGCGGCGCCGACGATGGGCGCCGAAGATATGGGCGTTTTTCTCGAAAAACGCCCGGGCTGCTACTTCTGGCTGGGAGCGCGCAACGAACGGAAGGGCATCGCAGGGAGGCACCACGATCCCGCCTTCGTCATCGATGAGGATGCGCTGCTGGTTGGCGTGGAATTTGGCCTGCGGCTCATCGAGGGACAGCTCGCGCGGTAGTTCGCGCGCTCAGGTCAGGTCGCGGTCCAGCCACTTCCCGCCGCCTTCCGTAGCCTCGCGTTCCAGTGCCGCGAACATCTCTTCGATAGACGTCTCGACGCTCAGCAGCGCGTGGTTTTCCGGTGAGAGCAGCCGCCTCTTCACCATGTGTTCCAGGAACGCCACCAGCGCGTCGAAGTAGCCCCCGGCGTTCAGGATCACGACGGGCTTCTGGTGAAGGCCGAGTTGCCGCCAGGTCAGCACTTCTCTCGGGCAGCCTCGAGAAAGCGCGGGTCGTTCCCCGGGCTGGAGCCGGCGAAGACGCAGACGCGTTTCAGTGGGCTACTCGTAGATCCACCTGTCGGAGTCACGTGTCCAGTCCACCAGTTCCGATGCCTTGAAGAAGATCTTGATTTCGCGGGCCGCGCTCGTGGGGCTGTCGCTCGCGTGGACGAGGTTGCGCCCCATCTCCAGGCCGAAGTCCGCCCGGATGGTGCCTGGAGCGGCCTTGAGCGGGTTTGTCAAACCATTCGTGGCGCGGACGATTTCGATGGCGTTCGTGCCCTCGAGGACCGCGGCAACCACCGGGGCGCTGGTGATGAACTGGACGAGGCCTTCGAAGAACGGCTTCCCCTTGTGTTCGGCATAGTGCTTCTCGGCGATCGGGAGCGTCACCTGCATCAACTTCAGGCCGACGAGCTTCAGGCCGCGGCTCTCGAGCCGCTTGATGATTTCGCCGGCGAGTCCGCGCTGTACGGCATCGGGTTTGACCAGGAAGAGGGTGCGTTCGCGTTCCAAATTGGGTAACTCCAGAAGAGATGTCTGCTACGAAGCGGCGGCCTGCTGCCGTCGCGAAAGCGTGATGCTGGGCTCCCGCAGGTAGAACGCCTCGGCGCCTATTTCAAGCGTGCCCGCCCTGATTCGGGGTGCGCGGTCTCGGAGGCTCGCCTCCACTCGTTCCCTCGCGCCGGCCTCGATCCCGCCGAGCGCGCCCGCTCCCTCTCCGGCGAGGTTCTTGCCTTCCAGGTCCACCGGCGTTGCCGTCACGGGTGAGTCCGCTGGCTCGCCGTTGGCCCACCGCTGCGCCGCGAACGCGCCGCGCCCCGCCGGCTGGATGACGATTCCATCGCGAGAGCCCGTGGCGAGAGCTGCCGCCTCGAGCGTCCCGATACCATAGACGGGGATGCCCCGGGCGAGGGCAAGTCCTTCGGCGGTGGCGATCCCGACTCGAATGCCGGCATAGGCCCCCGGGCCGATCGTCACGAGAATCGCATCGGGGCTATCACCGCCGAGGAGATTCGCGATGGCCGGAAGGAGGATGCGGGAGTGGTCCTGGCGGGCCTCGTCTTCCATTGATGTAACGAGCCCGTTGCGGTCCACACCGATCGCGAACCGGTCCGAGGCGGTGTCGATGCAGAGGATGGTGGTCACGCCGCGCCGAACGACGCGACCAGTTCGTCGCCGCGCGGGCCGCGAGGGATGAACTTCAGGCGGCGGCTGCGCGCCCCGAGGCCACCGGTTGCCAGCTCGATCACCAGGCCGTCCCCCGGGAGCAGCTCTGCTCCGCGTTCGGGCCATTCGATCACCAGGACGCCCCGTTCCGCGTAGTCCCAGAGGCCGAGGTCGTCGAGTTCCTCGACATCCTCGATCCGGTAAAGGTCGACATGGAACAGCGTCTCGCGGCCGGAGTATTCGTTCATCAGGACGAAGGAGGGGCTATTCACCTGGCCCGCACAGGCGAGCCCGCGCCCGATGCCCTGTGTCAGGCAGGTCTTGCCCGCGCCAAGCTCACCGCTCAGCAGGACGATGTCGCCTTTGCGAAGCTGTTTGCCCAGCCGCTCGCCTACTGCGCGCGTATCTTCTTCGCTCGATGAGGCCATTTCGAGGTCGTGCGTTTCGGCCATTGCTCCGAGTATAGGCACGGCTCGGTTTATGCCACACGCGCCCAGAACCGACCGAACGGTAAAAACATCGGCGGAGTAAGCGCCTGGATGGTCGATCCCGATTGACCCAACCCGCTGCACTTCGTACCTTGAGTTGGCATTGCCATACCCCGGCGAGCGGGATATCGGGGCATCTCGGAGTCGAAAGCCAACATGATTAAAGCCACGTCCGAAAGCGGAAAGGCGCCAGTCTCGGCGAGTCTTGGAAACCGGATTCGCACCGCACGCCGCGATGCGGGGATGAGCCAGGGCCAACTGGCCCAGTCGCTCAACACCACGCAGAGCGCCATCAGCCTCTATGAAGCCGGCCAACGTTCCGTGGGCATCGACATGCTCCTCAGTGTCGCCCGGATCCTGAACCGGCCGCTCCACTACTTCCTCGGCGATGACGGCGACATGCTGTACGTGAAGGACAGCGATATCGCCCAGCTCATCGGCGAACTGGAGAAGCACCCGGAAGACCTTCCGGAGCTCCTCGCCTACTGGAACTTCCTCCGCTGGCGGCGGATGTCCTCCAACGGCAACGGCCGCCACTAAGGCCTGCTACACTCCCCACGAACCAATGAAGGCCGGGTTTACCCGGCCTTCTCCGTGTGGAGGCGATTCCCCCGATGCGGCGACTCTGCGACCCCGCCGACGCGCGCCGGATGCTGAATCCCGGCCCCGTTGCCATCGTCACAACGTCCTGGCGCGGTATCACGAACGCCGCTCCCATCGCATGGACGGCGCCGCTCTCCATCAATCCGCCGCTCGTCGGAATCGTGGTCCATCCCCAACGCCACACCTCGGAAATGATCCGGTTCAGCGACGGGTTTGCGATCAACATCCCGGGCCCAGGGCTGCTGAAGCAGACGGCCTTCCTGGGCACGCAATCCGGCGTGAACAACAACAAACTCGAGTCTTCGGGCCTGCAACTCTTCAACCCGATGATGATCGATGCGCCCCTCATCGAGGGCTGCCTGGCATGGATCGAGTGCACCCTCTCCGATGTCGTCCGCACCGGCGACCACTCGCTTTTCGTCGGAAATGTCGTGAAGGTCCAGGCCGACGACGAGGCCTATGCGCAGCAATGGCTCCTCCGTGAGCGCGAATTCAGCCCCCTGACCTTCATCGGGGGGACCCGCTACGCCGTCATCGGCGACCCGCTGGATGCGGTCGTCGAAGTCGACGTGAACGGCGGCCTCGTCCTCGAGACCGTCGAAGAACGCGAGCGCCGTGAGGAAGAGACGGCGCAGGAAGCCGAGGAGGCCAAGCTTGAGGGCGACGAGGGCCTTACCCAGAAGAAGCGCGCGGAGGCGCAAGAGCACCGGAGTGTGTTCTAGGTCGGGACGTCTTCGAATCGCAGGCGGCGGTCTCGCCTCGAACGTTCTCCGCTCTTGCCACTCCGGTGCGAATACTGAGGCCCGGGCGTCGCCCAGGCCTCAGTTCGTGTCACTTCAGCGAAGCCTTAACGGCTGGCGATAGCCACGTATTCGCGGTTGGCGGCGCCTTCGTACAGCGCGTTCGGGCGGACGAGGCGGTTGTCGGCGTACTGCTCCAGCAGGTGGGCCGTCCAGCCGGTGATGCGGGCGAGCGCGAAGATCGGCGTGTACAGGTCGCTCGGGATGCCGAGCATCTTGTAGACCGAGGCCGAGAAGAAGTCGACGTTCGGGTACAGCGGCTTGCCCTCGAGCTTGCGCGCGAGGTAGTCCCGGAGCTTCAGGCTGAGGTCGAAGTACTTGCGATCCGCCGAAACGGCTGCGAGTTCGTGGCCGAGCTTTTCGAGGATGATGGCTCGCGGGTCGGTCGTCTTGTAGACGCGGTGCCCGATACCCATCACGCGTTCGCCGCGGGCGAGCAGTGCTTCCACATGGGAAGGGATGTTCTGTTCGGTCCCGATGGCATCGACGAGCTTGTACACGGCTTCGTTCGCGCCACCGTGCAGCGGGCCTTTCAGAGTGCCGATCGCTGAGGCGATCGCGCTGTACATGTCGCTCAGCGTCGAGGCCGTCACGAGCGCCGAGAACGTCGAGGCGTTCATCTCGTGCTCGGCGTGGAGGATCATCGCTACATCGAATACGCGCGCTTCGAGTTCGTTCGGTTCGCGCCCGTTGAGCATCCAGAGGAAGTTCGCCGAGTGGCCGAGGTCGTCGCGAGGCGCCACCGGCTCAAGCCCCTGGCGCAGGCGATGGTACGTTGCGAGGACCGTAGGCATACGAGCCGTGAGCCGGGCCGCCGTAACCTTGAGCTGAGCGTTTGTGAGGTCGCTGGACTGTGGGTCGAGCGCGCCCGAGATGATGACCGACATCTCCAGTGCTCGCATCGGACGGATCTGCCCGACGATCTCGCGAAGGATGCGGGATGCGAGGTCCGGGAGCGGGCGTTCAGCGCGCAGGTTGTCCTGGAGCGCCGTGAGTTCGGCCGCGTTCGGGAGGCGAAGGTTCCAGAGGAGGAAGGCCACTTCCTCGAAAGTGGAGTGGTCGGCCAGGTCGTAAATGTCGTAGCCGGAGTAGATCAGTTCGCCCTTCATCCCATCGATGCGGCAGAGCTTCGTGGCGGCAACGTTTACGCCCTCGAGGCCTCGGGCGACGGTTTCGGATGTCACTTCAGGTGCTCCTTGGAGATTGTATACAGCCGGACGAGCTTACCACCGTTCAGACCCAGTGTCCGTCGGGCAATCGCTAAAAGTGTGCTACAACGCTGGCGCCGCCACGCCCATCGGGGGTGCCATGATTTCGGCCCGGTGGAACGCCGAACAGTGGCCGGAGAGCCCGTGCCCGAATCCGGGGATCCTGAGACGATGGCGCGACAAGACCGAGGAGCGTGTGTATGGGCCGCCTGTGGTTTCTTCCCCTGGGTGTGCTGGGCATGGCGGCACTGATAGCCGGCGCAGCCTGCGGCGGGGGCGACGATGGTGAGGGTGCCGGCGACGGCCACACTGTCGAAATCAAGATGTTCGACAACTGGTTTAAGCCGGCCGACATCACCGTGAAGGCCGGGACAACGGTCACCTTCGAGCTTCCCAACGTCGGGAAGCTGCCCCACAACATGCACATCGCCTCATCGCGCGGTGTCTACCGGGAAAGCCCATGGATTTCGTCGCCGGAGCCGATCAACGGTGGACAGACGGGGAGTCTCACCTGGGAAGTGCCGCTGGAACCGGGCATCTACAAGTTCCGTTGCGATTATCACGAGGCCGAGATGGTGGGCACGATCACGGTGGAGTGAGCCGGTGTCACTTCGAGCCAGCTTGGTTCAATCACCCTCTTAAAGCCGCTCGGCCACCAAGGTGCCCATCCTGGCAGTGTCCACCACTTTCGCTCCCTTGCCGGCAATGTCCGGGGTGCGGTAACCGTCCTTGATGACGGCATCGACAGCAGCCTCAATGGCGGCCGCCTCGGCTTCGAGGCCGAGAGAAAGCCGCAGCATCATCGCGGCGCTCAGGATCATCGCGAGCGGGTTCGCCTTCTTCTGCCCGGTGATGTCCGGTGCGCTGCCGTGGATCGGCTCGTAGAGGCCGATGCCCGTGCCGTCCTTCTTGCGCCGCCCCAGGCTGGCCGAAGGCATCATCCCCATCGATCCGGCGAGCATCGCCGCCTCATCCGTCAGGATATCGCCGAACATGTTCTCCGTGACGATCACATCGAAACTGGCGGGCTTGCGCACGAGGTACATCGCACAGGCATCGACCAGGATGTGTTCCAGCTCCACGTCCGGGTACTGTTTACCGATCTCCGTCGCCACTTCGCGCCAGAGCTGGCCGGTGCGGAGGACGTTCGCTTTGTCGACGCTTGTGACTTTCTTGCGGCGCTGCCGGGCGAGCCCGAAGGCGACATGGCAAACCCGCTCGATCTCCTTTTCCGAATAGCGCAACGTATCCACGGCCTGCCGACCGCTTGCGCTCTCCCAGCGCCGCTTCGGCGTGCCGAAATAGAGGCCGCCGGTCAGTTCTCGGATGACCACCATGTCGACGCCTTCGAGGACTTCAGGCTTGAGAGTGCTCTCACCGATCATCTCGGGGTTGATTCGGACCGGGCGCAGGTTCGCGAAGAGGCCGAGTTGCTTGCGCATCCCGAGGATGGCGTCTTCCGGGCGGACCGTCGCCTTCGGATCGTCCCACTTCGGCCCCCCGACTGCTCCGAACAGAACTGCGGCCGATGCTTTCGCCTTCGCGACGGTCTCCGGCCGCAGGGCGACGCCGTACTTGTCGATCGCGGCGCCACCAATCGTCTCCTCTTCATACTGGAACTCGTGTTTGAAACGCTTTTCGATGCGTCCGAGGACCTTGAGGGACTCTTCGAGGACCTCGGGGCCGATGCCGTCGCCGGGGGTGAGGAGGATGCGAAAGGTAGCCATAGTGCGGGGATCGTAGGGCGGGAACGTGCCTCAGTCCAAGGCAACGCGGCTATCCAACCCATAGCTCCGGCGCGCGCCGCGTGTCGCCCGCGACCGAGGGCGGCGTACGATACGCGCCTCAACATCCACCTCGGCCCGAAGGGAGCCCGACATGACCGTTGCCCAACGCCTGAACGAACTTGGGATCGAACTCGCCACCCCTCGCCCGCCACAGGCGAACTATGTCTCCGCGGTGCGGACCGGCAACCTTATCTTTCTTTCCGGTACCGGCCCTTACCTGCCCGATGGAGGACTCGTGACCGGCAAGGTCGGTGCCGAGCTGACCGTCGAGCAAGGCTATGCCGCTGCCCGTTGGGCCATGCTCGCTCTGCTTGCCAACTTGCAGGCGGAGCTCGGCGACCTGGAGCGCGTCGCCCGCGTGGTGAAACTGCTCGGCATGGTGAACTGCACGGTCGACTTCACGCGCCAGCCGGAAGTCATCAACGGGGCGAGTGACCTCCTGGTCGAGGTCTTCGGCGAACGCGGTCGCCACGCCCGGTCCGCCGTCGGGATGTTCGCGTTGCCGCGCAACATCGCGGTTGAAATCGAGATGATCGTCGAGGTCGCGTGAGCGGCATCGTCGTGCCGGCGGCCCCCCTTGGGGGCCCGCCCGGGGGCGCCCGCCCGGGGGGGGGACAAAAGGGGGGGGGGGTGTTAGCCCCCCCGGGGAGAAGTCCCCCGCCGGGGGGGAGGAGGGAGGGGGCGGGGGCCGGCGGGGCCCGGGGGGGGGGGGGGGGGGCTCGGCGCCCCCCCGGGGGGGGGGGGGGAGGGCACGCCGCCAGGTTCTTTCCTTGCGAGTGATCGCCGATCGGATCGAACACGGCGACTACGTCGATCCAGGGATTCTCGACAGCGTATTCGTCGCTGCGTGAGTGACGTCCCGGCCACGCGCGAGAGAAGTCCCGAACGCTCTGCACCGGATAGGCTGGGCAACCAGGCGACAGTCGGGTTCGCGTGCCTCATCGTTGCCAGTTCACGCTCCCACGAACCGCTGCAGCCAGCCGCCCCAGGTACTCATTCCGGCTGATCTCTACCGCGCCCAGGCTCTCGGTGTGTTCGTTGAGTACCTGCACGTCGAGCAGTTCCACGCCGATTTCCCGGCAATGCTGCACGAGCGCGGCCACGGCGACTTTCGAGGCGTCCCGCTGCCGGTGGAACATCGATTCGGCGCCGAACATCGCGCCGACGGCCACACCGTAGAGTCCACCCGCAAGCTCGCCGGGGGGATCCCACACCTCGACGCTGTGCGCCCAGCCCAGGTGATGGAGGGCGGTATAGCCCTCGATCAGCCGGGGAGTGATCCATGTCCCGTCGTGGGGGCGCACGACGCAGGCGCGCATCACCTGTTCGAACGCCGCGTCGACGGTGACCTTGAACCGGCCCGAACGAATTGTGCGGCCCAGCCGGCGCGAAACATGCAGGCCGTCCAACGGGACGATCGCTCGCGGGTCCGGCGAGAACCACAGGTACTCGGCATCTTCGTGCGGCCAGGGGAAGATGCCCGCGCCATAGGCCGCCACGATCGTCGACGGTGCGAAGTCCGCACCCTCGGCGAGGAGACCGTTCGGCGGCGCCAGCCGCGCATCTGGGAATCGCCACGGGCAGAGTGGCATCGGCTGCGGCGCGCAGAGTGTCCGGACGTCGATGGCGACCGGCGCCGGCCGCCCGCCTGAGTCACAGAGCCACGCTTCCACGTCCGAACCTTGCGGTACGGCCATCCCAGCCGCAACGACGCGACAGTGACTGACGCGGTGGCCGATACTCTCGGCCCATGAAGCGAACGGTCTCTTCGGCTTCGGAAGCACGCCGCAAGGTGGACAGGCTTCGCGCGCTTCGGTCCGATCCGGCGCTGCTGCACGACCTCGCGATGGAGGTGCTGGCGGACGAAGGCAGCCCGGAACTGGTGAAACTGGCGCTGCAATCCCTGGGAGAAACCGTCCGGCCTTCGGACGGTCCGGTCCTGCGTGACGTTTATGCGTACTTCGCTGCAAGCGGACCGAAGCGGGATCCGTCAGGTCCGGTGCGCGTCGAAGCGTTGCGAGCGCTCTGGCATCTGCGAAGCGCTGATGACCGGGGAATGGCCATCGAGGCGGCGAGGAAGTTCGAGTCAGGCGTCAACGGGAATGGGGAGATGATTCGTGCCGCCGGGCTGGCTCTCCTCGGCGTCCTCGACCCGGAGCGCGCTGCCTACGCAGCAGCGTGGGCCGTCGCCAGCGGCGACGCCAACGAGTTCAGCGGCGAGCCTTCGCTCACCGCTGTTCGGCTGTTGGCGGTGCTCGGCGAGACGCGACTTCTGCTGGGGCTGGCAATCGCACCGTCAACCGTGAATGCCGATGTTACGGCCGAGGTGATCCGCTCACTCGCGCCGGTGCCCATGGAGTATCTCGAATCAGTGTTCGAAGAACTTTCGGGCTCAGAGAACGAAGCGATCATTGTGGCGCTGGCGGACCTTGCCTCGAGTCTGCCCGCCTCTCCGTCTGTCACCCACCTGGTGGGGGATCTGTTGTCCCGCGCTCCCCAGCCGGAGGTCTACGCGTTCCTTGCCTCGACAATCGTCGCCTCGCGCCGCCCGGAACTGGTCGGGGTGCTCATCGAGTCGCTCCCGCGCGAGATGTCGCAGAAGCGCCTCAGGTCAGCGCTCGAGGCGCTCCGCCTTGCCCCGAAGGATGCTGCTACCGAACGCGCGATTGGCGAGCTGGAGGCGCGCCTGGCGAACCAGGCCCCGCCGTCGCGTTAATCCGAGCCCGGACCGGGCTCTTGAGGCGTCTGTCAGCACCCGGGCTCGCCGTCGTTGCCGCAGCAGTTGCTGCGGGTGCGCGCCTTCCGCCAGTTGTTACGCAGCAGCATCCGAAGCTTCGTCCCGAATGAGGCGTCGTATTCCCGCCAGTTGGAAACGGCACTCCCCAGGCTGGGTCGTCGACTGCTCATGCGAGCGCCGCCGTCGAGGGGTAGAGCGGCGAGCGCTTTGTCTCGAATGAAGCGATGTCGTCAGCTGCCTTGAGCGTGAGGCCAATCTCGTCGAGCCCGTTGAGCAGGCAGTCCTTCACGAACGGGTCAATCTGGAAAGACCGTGTCCAGGAACCGTCCCTTGTAGAGACGGTCTGGGTTGCCAGGTCGACCACCAGTTCGGCGGAGTTCAGTTCCTCTGAGCGCGAAATCAGGTAATCGCAGTCCGCCTGGGGAAGCACCACCGTCAGCAGCCCGATCTTCGCGCAGTTATTGCGGAAGATGTCGGCGAACGAGGGTGCAATGATCGCCTTGAGGCCGAGATCCTCCAGCGCCCAGGGAGCGTGTTCGCGAGATGACCCGCAGCCGAAATTCGGGCCCGTGACCATGATCGGCGCGCCTTTGAATTCCGGGTTGTTCAGCACAAAGTCCGGGTCGTTCTTCCAGTCATCAAAAGCGAACGGCCCAAAGCCGGTGCGTTCGATGCGCTTGAGGAACTCCTTGGAGATGATCTGGTCGGTATCCACATCCGCCCGGTTCATCGGGATCGCCCGGCCGGTGACGGTTTCATACTTCTTCATGGTTAGCTCCACTCCCGGATGTCGACGAAATGCCCCGCGATTGCGGCGGCGGCGGCCATCTGCGGGCTCACCAGGTGGGTGCGCCCGCCGCGGCCCTGGCGCCCTTCGAAGTTGCGGTTCGAAGTGCTCGCGCAGCGCTCGCCCGGCAGGAGGATGTCCGGGTTCATTCCGAGACACATGGAACAGCCGGCCTCCCGCCATTCGAAGCCCGCATCTCTGAAGACCCGGTCGAGACCCTCCTGTTCGGCCTGGATCTTCACCAGGCCGGAGCCGGGGACGACCATCGCGCTGAGAGTCCCAGCGATCTTTCTTCCCTTCACGATAGCTGCTGCCGCCCGAAGATCCTCGATGCGCGAGTTCGTGCAGGAGCCCAGGAAGACGCGGTCGAGCTGGATATCCTGGATGGCCGTGCCAGCTTCGAGCCCCATGTACACCAGGCTGCGCTCGGCGAGTTCTTTCGCCTGGGGGTTTCCTGCTTCATCGGGCGATGGGACGCGCCCGGTGACGGGGACGCTCTGGGCAGGCGTCGTACCCCATGTCACGCATGGCTCGATATCGGCACCGTTCAGGTTTACATAACTGTCGAACTCTGCACCCTCATCCGTTGGCAGCAGGCGCCAGGCGGCGAGGGCCTTCTCCCAGTCCGCGCCCTGGGGCGCATGCTTCCGGCCTTGCATGTAGGCGAACGTCGTCTCGTCGGGAGCAACCAGCCCGGCGCGCGCACCGCCTTCGATCGTCATGTTGCAGACAGTCATCCGGCCCTCCATCGAGAGGTTGCGGATGACGTCGCCCCGGTATTCGATCACGTGGCCGACCCCGCCGGCTACACCGATCTCGCGGATGACGGCGAGGATGACGTCTTTTGCCGTGACACCCGCATGGAGCTCGCCATCGACCTGGACGGACATCGTCTTGGGCTTGCCCTGCGCGAGCGTCTGGGTTGCGAGGACGTGTTCGACTTCACTCGTCCCGATACCGAAGGCGAGCGCTCCGAACGCGCCATGCGTGGCGGTGTGGCTGTCTCCGCAGACGATGGTCATACCCGGCTGTGTCAGTCCCTGCTCAGGCCCGATGACATGCACGATGCCCTGGCGGATATCGCCGACACCGAAGAGCGGTACGCCGAACTCCTCGCAGTTTTTCCGAAGCACTTCGACCTGCTGGATCGAGAGGGGGTCGGACCATGGCTTGTCGCGGTCGATCGTCGGCACATTGTGGTCGACGGTGGCGAGCGTGAGGTCGGGACGGCGGACTTTCCGGCCCGCGATACGGAGGCCCTCGAAAGCCTGCGGCGAGGTGACCTCGTGGACGAGATGGAGGTCGATGTAGAGCAGGTCCGGCTTGCCGGCCTCACTCTGGACGACGTGGTTATCCCAGATTTTCTGGATGACCGTTCGCGGTTGACTCATGGGAAGGCTGCTCCGGAGTGGGCGAGGAGTGGAATTTTGGGAAGGCTGATCGTACCAGACGGAATGTGAAGGGGCTGCTACCTGACGAGCTTTCTGCGACGGTCGTGCTTCGTCGGGACGCGAGTCTCCACGACCGGCGGTTCCGTATCTGCCAGCGACTCACGCGCGATCGAGAGCAGTGCCCCCACGCCCCGTGAATGGTGGTACGCCCAGCGGGTGCTCGCCTTCTCGGCCTGCTCCTTCACGCGGCCGCTCGCCGCGTGGCTGATGCAGGCGGTGTTGACGATGATGAGGTCCGTGCTGCCGGATGCCAGGTCGAGCGCCTGGGCCCCGTTCTTCGCCGCATCCGGTTCGAGCCAGGTGGTCTTCACTCCCCATTCTTCGAAGCGCGGCATGGCGAGTTTGCGCAGCCATTCGTGTCCGCCCACCACCATGAGCCGCTTCCCCGCGAGGAGACCCGGGTCGATGGCCTGCGGGGGCACCTCCTTCGCCTCCAGGAACTCGCGGAAACGCGGGAAGGCCAGGGCCAGGCCCTTCAACTCGTGTGTCCCTTCATCCTTTGGGTCGGCCGGGTTGCACTGGCGCAGGACCGCCTCGGCGGTGGCCTCGAATGGCTCCCCGGCCTCGAGCTGGAGTGTCAGCAACGCCTGGCCAACCGGCAGTTGAAGCGGCTTGAATCCCGGCGCCACACCCATGCACATGGTCCGCAAAGCCTCCGTCTCGCCGTGCTTCACCAGTTCGCGCGTCAGCCGATCGAAGGCCTCGACGCAGTCCACGTCGTGCCCTGCCTTGAGCGCCTGGCGGAACGCACGCTCGAACAGCGTGACGCGATGGGCATGGCTGAACGTGCTCGCGCCGGGAAAGGCGTCCTCTTCGACGGCGCGCCCGAGCTCGTTCATGAGGCGGTCGCCCTTCGGGCTTTCTCCCAGCATGTCGAGGAGTTCGAGGACCTCGGCTTCCGGGTCGCCAACGCCCCGGTTCAAGGCAGAGTCGAGGAAGACCTCCTCTGCGATCCGGCGGGTTGTGCTCGCCGCGCCACCGCTGTCACTGACGAAGACCGTGAGGAGATGCCCGGCTGAGGTCCGCAGTGGCGATTGGGCAAGAATCTGGAGGTAGCCTGGAAAGTCCTGGGCGACGCGTTTGTGGCCGGCGGCGGCGAGCTGGTATCCCGCCAGGAATTCTGCGTATCGCCGGGCCGATGCCCCTGGCGGGATGAACCGCACGAGTTCCCGGCGTTCATCCATATGGGCGACATCGACAGGGGCTGCCGAGATGAGGCCCAGCATGGCGAGGGCCGCCTCCGCCGCGATTGTCCGGCCAACCGAGCGCAGGCGCGGCACGCCTGTCGACACGATCCAACGGAGGTCGTCGAATCCCGTGTCCGAGACTTCCGGAGGCCAACGCAAGAGCCACTCATCCATGCACGGCTGTTCGAAGACAGTGTTGGCCAGGACGACGATCCCGAGCGCGAAACCGTCGTCTGTGAGTTCGCGCTGGTGAAGCATTTCGATAACGCGCTCCGCCGCCATCCAGCGCCCGCCGCGCGCCACGGAGAGGAGGTGGAGGAGCCGGCAGTGGTCGCTCAGACCGCGGTCAAATGCCCTCAAGTGGGCGTCGTCCATGAGGAAGCTCAGGAGTTCCAGCGCCTCGCGACCGGCAAGCTTCGCGTCATCGAACCCGGAGTTGTGCACCAACTCTCCGAGCATCAGTTCTTCGAGCCCCTCGATGGAGGCGACCGGCCGCTGCGGTCCGCACGATGCTGAGACGAGAGCGAAGATCGAGTCGCGGTAGGCCGCCCGCGCTGGCTGGCGAAGCTCCGGATCGAGCGGCACCGCGGAGTGTTCTTCGGCTTTCCGCAGGAAGGTGAGCGCCTCTGCGTGGTCGCCGGCCAGGGAGGATGCGATGCCGGTGATGGCCCGAAGCGCGGGCAAGCCCTCCTCGCCGGCGAGCTGCAACTGTGGGCTCAGGCGGCGAAGCGCCTCGACGGGATCTGTTTCCGCAAGCGCAAGGAGGTCCTGCCACGGGCGCCCGCCCTGTGTAGCGACGGCGTCAACCGGAGCTGGGGGCGCAATCGCAGGCTCGAATGCGTCGCCCGGCGTTGTCCCGTCCGGGAGCTTCTCCGTCAGCCGGGTGATCGCGCCTTCGAGCGCAACGATCGCAACGGTGAGCCGCTCGATCAGGGCTGCGGACGGTGCTGCGTCGGACGCGTCGCGGTAAGGGTTGGGCTCGATGCGTTCGTCGCTTAAGTCCGGATGTTCCGCGGAAGGCGCCTCGTCCGCCGGGGGTGCCGCGGAAGCTCGCTCAAGGGAAGTCTCTTCGTCCCGGCGCTTCAGTTCGAGATAGGCCACGACCTCGGGCGCCAGGTGGAGGAGCTGCTGGAAGTGCTCGTGAAGGATCTCGGCGGCCATCGGGCAGGCCGGGAGAAACCACTTTCGCTGGGGAGCCGACCAGCGGTAACCCGGCACCAGCTTGACCAGCTCCTTGTCGCCGAAGGCGCACTCCACCGAAAGCTCGTTGCCCTGGAGGGAAACGTGCGCTTCCTGCTGTGCCGGTGCGTATGCGCGCGTGCGCGCCTCGACCACCTCGAGGGCGAGGTCTGCCGGGTGTCCCCACCCGTCGGGCCCGAAGAGCCGGTCGAGCGCGTTGATGGTCCCCGGTTGACGAGGAACCTGGAGTGCGTGAGCCGCCGCGACGTAACGAGACCCGGGGATCCTTCGGGCGAGCGCCTCCTCGCGCCCGCCCGCGGCCACGAGGTAGCGATGCTCTTCGGCGCGAAGGCGAATCACCCATGGAATCTACCACCTCGTTGAGGGGGCTGGACTCGGGGGAACGCCTACTCAGCGCGGTGGACAACCGGGTATCAGCAGCGTGACCGACCGGTTGCGTTCTTACGCGCCTCATATGGCGCCGTGTTGACAGCCTGCGGTATGGTCACTGTGCGTTCACTGAAGTGGTCGAGTAGTGGACAGCCAGATACAAAGAGGTGGCAGGAAGGAATCCGGCGGCACTCACCCGGGAAGTGAGGAGCAAGCCTGGTTCGTCCTGGTCACGGTAACGGCTGACATGACTCGATTCGCCCGCCTCGCGCTCGCTTCCATCGCATCCCTGGCAGTCCTCGGCCTGTCTTTCGGCGCCAGCGAACCGGCCGCCGCCGCCTCGTCTTACACCGTCTCCGTCGCGCCCACGGCGGATACCGTCGCCCTCGGCGAAACGGCCATCTTCCGCATCCGGGTCGAGGGCCAGACGGCCTCATTGCCGAGCTTCGATTTCGACGTCGAAGGCGGCACGCTCGCCGCGGTCGCATCCATCGACCCCGTCGCCGCGAACGTGGCTGAAGGGACGGTCTTTGTGACGCGCGAAACCGAGGGCACGGCGCGACTCACCGTTCGTCACGGCCCCGAGGTGCTGGCGAGTGGGCAGGCGAAGTTCGCCCCTATGGGCAAAGTGAGTGTATCCGTCACGCTCGATGCTGGTGCTGACGCAGCGGCTCGCACGTGGCGCTTCGAAGTTTCCTCCGCTTCTGGCCAGGTCGTCGCCTCGCTGTCGGCAGGCACGAGCGGCGACGCATCCACGGCGAGCGTCGCCACGGGCTCGCTCCCGTACGGTTTCTACACAGTGCGCCAGGTCCTCGGGAACGACACCGCGCTCGGCTGCGACGAAGGCGCGTACTACGCGGTAGCCACTCCCGTCTCGGGCGAAACGACCATCGAACTGGCGTCGAATGTCGCCCGCGTGAGCTTCCGTATCGTCCCCTGCCTGGCGCTGCCCGCCTCGCCTGAAGTCTCCATTCCGGTCGATTCACTCGCCCCGGGAGAAACGCCTGTTAGCGAAGTACGCGGCACCCGCCAGGAAGGCCCCGGCAGCCCCCTGCCGCCGAGCGCCGGCAACACGGCCCCGGGTGGCCAATCCAACTCTTTCAGCATGTTCGCGCTGCTGCTCGTCACCTGTGCGGTAGCGACCCTCCTCCCCGTTTCGGCCTGGTCGGCAGCAATGGTGCGAGGACGCAGCCAGCGCTAGGACTACCTCTCTAGCTGTTGGTCAGGAGGCAGACCCCTGTGCGCGCTGGCCCGCGCACAGGGGTTAACTCTTTGGCGGCCCACACGTTGTTTTTACAAACCGAAGCTTGACCTTAGCGGGCTGTTTCGGCCATAACTGGCAGAGCCTACGGTGGGCATTCGCGGGTCGAGACGCGCTTGCTTTACCACTTCCACTCGCCGGCGGGGTGCGTTGTAAGTCCCAGGGGGACTCATGTCGCGTTCCACCCGGCGGTTTTTTGTACCTGCCGCACTGGTTCTTTTCGTAATGCTGATCTCTGCGGATCGGCTGGCCGTGCCCGTCGAGGTCAAGGCCGTCTTCGATCCGTCCGGGCCCGCGTGGGACTCGCTCAGCACCTTCGATACCAGCGACTCCCCGGTAGCCGTACCGTATCCCCCGCGGATTCTCGCCGGCACCAACTCCCATGCTCTTCCTGCCAGCGCGGTCAGCCGCAACGGCTACTGCCTCGATGCGAACATCGATGGCGTGATTCCGATTGTCAGTTTCGCGATCCCGCCCTCTGCCTTTGGCTTCCGGACTTTCGCCACTGACCCGATCGACCCAACTTCGCCCCCGATTGTGGAGGTTCCGCTTCCCTCGGCCGGAGCGTACGTCTGGGGGCCGTACGGCCCGGTGGCTGGCGCGGGCGCAGCGACCACGTTCGATGGCGTCACGCCGGCGGCGTCCGATGTCTACTGTGCCGTGGCGTACGGCCAGCCCGGTTACAAGAACCTCACGATTGAGTGGCACTACGACTTCGCCGGCGCCGAACAGGTGATCGCGATCGAGGACATACCGATCGTGACCGTCACGCTCGGCAAAATCGGCGACGGCCTGGTTGGTGGCCCAGCGGAAGTCTGCACCACTGGTTGGGACAGTGGATTCCTGACGGGCAGCACCTCCAACGCCGGCGGCCTGGCCGGTGTTGAGCCGGACCCTGTCAACGATGTGCGCACGGCCGACTTCGTCCCGACTGGCACATTCATTGGCTTTGTCTCGGTGCCATACGTCCGCCAGGTCGGAACAGAGTGGTGCGCGGGCATAGCCTCTACTGACGGCGAAAACGACATCCAAGTCACGTTCAATTTCGATGCCGTCTACAACCGCGTCGACATCGGCTCACGCGATCAGGACGTGGATGACCAGTCCGTTTCCATCGCCCTTCCCGGCAACGCCCTGATCGACATCCGCGATGTTGTGGAGCTTCGCCACGTGACCATCGACGGGCAGGTCCCGCCGCGCCAGCGGTCAGGCCCGCTCGTCATTGGCATGACGCACTACGTCTGCCTCATCGGGACAAACGGCTTTGATTCGCTTGCTGGCAACCAGATCACCTTCAATCCGCTGTCTCCGCCCGATGCGCCGGGCAACGGCGGTGTTTCCGTGTTCCACAAGACCCCGGCACATCAGCCCCGGCTCAGTTCGACGATCGCCGATGGGACGATTTGCTTTAGCTACTATTCGGGCGCCCCGGGCGAACACGCGATTTTCGTTACGTTCAGCAACGCGCCGGCCAACGGCGTCGGGGTATCCATACCCCAGCAGGCTTTCTTCGACTCCGACTCGGACGGGAACGGCGTGGGGTCCACTGGCAGTGCCGGCCCGCTGATCGCGGAGTGGAATCGGATTGACGAGACGGTCATCTCCAGCGGCGGCTCGCCGGACCGTGACCAGGTCACGTACACGCAGATCACGGTGCCGCTTTCGTTCAACCTTGCCGATGGAACTTACCTGGGCAACGCCACGCTTTCTGAGTGGGTCCTCGGTTCGCACACCACTGCCGGGAAGTCAAAGGACGGACAACTACTGAACGGGGTGCTCATCCGTGCCGAGATCATTGGCGGCTGCGGATACTTCGTGGTGCCGGACTCCGCCTCGCCAACCTTCGCCAAGCCGACCGTCGTGTTCGGTATCTCTGTCGGGGGCCGGTTCGAACTCAACAACGGCGATGCCAACCCGTTCTCACCCGCGTACGGCGACACCGATGCGTCCCCCGACGACTTCCAGTTCTCTACCTTGAACTCAGGCGGCTGTTCGCCGGGCGTGCCGGTGCGAGTCCAGATCGACATCTATTACCCTCTCGCTCCCAATACGCCCGCCCTCCCTCATGAGTGGGTCGAAGTCGGCTTCAGCTTCCTTCCGGCCATGAAGACGCCACGTGTCGCCTGGGCCGGCCAGTTTGTGACCATCACCTACGCCGTTTCCAGCAACGAAACGTGCGAAGGGATGCCCGTTCACTTCGTCCGCCCGAAGGGCCAGCCCGGCTCATTCATGGCTGGTCCCGGCATCGAACTACGCGGACCGGACCATGCCGTCGGGGACTTCGGAACCTCCTGTTCTACAAGCGTGGTCTACGAAAGCGAGGATCAGGGCGAAGTCGATGTCGAGGTATTCATCGAGAATAACCCGTACTCAAAGGTCGCCTTCCCCATCTTCTACCTGCTCTTCGAAGACCTCTTCTCGAATCGACTCCGGATCAGTTCGTTTCCACGTTCGGCGATGTGACGGCCAATGTCCGGGGGTACTTCGTTGGCACGAACCCTTCCGGCAGGCCGCAAGAGACCAAGCCTGACGGCCGCACAGTGCCGGCCGATCGTTGGATCCTCCCGGACGATTGGGAGCGGCTGAAGGGCGAGTCCAACCTTCGGACCCCATGGGGGTCAGTCACGATGCCCATGTCGATCGTCACGTTCTTCATGGAGAACGAGGGCGTGATCAACAACTACAAGGCCAAGGTGAAGCACGGCGCTTCGGGATTCTTGATCCCGGATACCGAAGACGACTTCTCGTTCAACGTAAACCCCCATACGAAGGCCACGACGATTCTCGGGACACTCTCCAGGCCGCGGATGATGAGCAGTTTGTCCGATGACCAGGGTGAGGCCTCGGTCGATACCTTCGGTGACAGGAACCTGAGCTACGAAGGTTGCGCACCGAACGCGATAACCGGCAACCCGCACTGCAAACCGGAAGAGGTTGCCGGCAAGACCCGCTACTACGCGGTCGCGGAGTATCCGCAGGCCGGGAACCGGGGCAAGTACCCGGCAGTCGCGAGCAACGTCGACGAAACCGTCTGGCGCTGGGCCGGTTACAAGGACGTCACGATCGTCAACACGGACTCGCCCCAGATTAAGTACGTCGTCGCCCACCTGCGCGACCGTGACGGCTTCTGTGATGCGGCGAACTACAACAATACCCTCGGCGTCCCGGTCACCTTCGAAATCGATGCCGGCGACGGGGTGATTATTGAAGCGGCCGACCGGCCGTACGCAATCAACGGCACGCGCCGATTCGCGACGACGACAACGTTCGACACTCGCGATCTGCTCGGTAACCCGATCAACACACACATCGCCCGGCCGCCCCTGATCGCGGATCAACCGGACGAGTGCCAGGCATGGATAAAGGTGACGAACAGTGTCCTGACGCTGACGAATGTCACCGTCACGTTCCCCGCTCCGCCATCTCCCATTCCCGGCGACATCCGAATCACCAACCTGCAATGCGCCGGTGCAGAGATCTTAACGGTCAAGAATTTTGGCGACAAGCTAGTAAACCTCGGAGGGTTCGCCCTGAAGAGCTCAGGCTCCGATGTCGGAAATGCCGAGGAACTCGACATGATCGGGCTGCTTGAGCCTGGAGAAAGCAAGACGTTCCCCGGCGGACCGGGGGCTGCGGTAGAAGGTTGGCTCGGCGCGGAGAACGAAGTCCTCGAAGGCGCCAGCGACTACATGAGTGTGGTCTGGGAGGACTACCCCATCAGCACCGTCTGGTGCGATGGCACGCGCCTTGACCTGTCTCCGCTCGTCAGCTTCCCACTGGACGGTGAGGGCGAGCTGAAGATGGACATCGTCATCCCGTTTGGGAACGAAGTCGAGGTGCCGCTGGCCGCCGGCTGGAACATGGTGCCAACCGGCAAAGGCTCCGTTTCGATCGCGACCGCGTTCTCCGCCTTCGAGGACAAGGTGACGGCCATCTACGTTTGGGACGCAACGCTCGAGACGTGGTCGCACTACATCCCAGGTGCCCCGGCGGGGGTCAACACGATCGACACCATCGGCAACGGGGTGTTTATGTGGGTGTTGGTCAAGCAGCCGTTTACGCTAACCCTACCGAAGTAGTGCGCCTAGCAGGCCTCCTCCGTAACCTCGGAGGAGGCCCAAATCCAACCCGATATGGACGAATCATGACTTTTTCGCCCGCAGTGCGGCGGCTCGCCGTGCTCTCTGGCTCCCTCTTCATCCCTGCTCTCGCCGTTGCGGGAGCCGCTGCGCAGTTCAGTCCGCCATCCACGGTACTGGGCTCGATTTCCGATTCCAGTGGACCGGTCCCGGAAGGCGTGAAGGTCGAGGCCTACATTGGCAGTGTGCAGTGTGGTCTCGGGGGGAAGACGTACTACGCGGGCGAGGGCTCAGACCGGGTCACCGTTTACGTGGTTGATGTGGTTTCGGAATCGCAGACGCCCGGCTGCGGGGCGGACAACAAGGAAGTGCGGATCAAGATTGGCGACCGTTTCGTTGCCCAGCCGGTGAAGTGGAGTGCCGGGCTCGTGCGAATGGACGTGACTTTCGGGAACGCGACACCGGTGGCGATCCCCACGTCGACGCCGGCGCCCACGCGGACACCGGAACCGGGCGTGACACCGCAGCCCAACCAGACTGCCGGCCAGGTCGCGACCATTCCCCCGGGCAGCCCGGGGGCGGGATCGCCGGTCGCGACAGCGCCCCAGGGTGGTATGCCCAGCGCAACGCCCGGTCAGCAGGCAGCCTCCGCAAATGGCGACGATGGCGGAGTACCGGTTTGGGCGATTGCCCTCCTGGTGCTTGGCGGCATTGGCGCGGTGGGTGGGGAAGTTGGCTACTTCATGGCTCGGAACAACCGGGACTCCGGCGGGAACGACCTTCTCCCACCATCCGAATAGGTCAGTTCCGTTCGATGGAAAGCGAAAGGCCCGCCGAAACCGGCGGGCCTTTGCACTGGGGGGTTGGTGCGAGAAGCCTGTTAGCTGAGGAAGATCATCGTGAAGTAGTGGCGCCTGTCGGACGTCGTGATTTCGCCGATGCCGATGCGCGTGAAGTCGCCGGCGAGGATATTCGCCCGGTGAGTCGGGCTATTCATTAAGCCGTTCATTGCTTCGGCGACTGAGGTCTCCGCCGGCCAGTTGTTCATCGCCAGGTTCTCACCGGCCCATGCGTACGAGCTGTAACCGAAGTGAGCCAGCAACTCGACGTACATCGAGTACCCGTATGGGTCGCGGTGGGCGAAGTAGTTCTGGTCGATCATTTGCTGCGATCGTGTCCGGGCGATCTGCGTCAGCCCCGACTCCAGGACGTAAGGCGCGAGGCCGGCCTTCGCACGTTCGGCGTTGATCTGGTCGAGGAGTTGGATTTCCAGGCCGGTGGCCGGCGCCGCCGAGACTGCCGGGACATAGAAGTTGGGTTTCGCGGGCGGCGCGGCTGGAACGGCGGCTTCGACCGCTGGCGGAGGCGCCTGGACTGGCACGGAGGGCGCAGGTGCGGGAAGCGTGGCGTCCACGGTCTGCGGCGCCGCGGGAGCGGTGGGCTGTTCCGGGACGGCAGCCGGCGCCGCGAGCACCATCTCCATCGCCGGGTAGTACTCAAACGGGAGTTCGGTCGTGACGGCGGCGGCGAGGTCCGGCTGGAACTCGGGCGCCGGAGGGAGGACGAACGCCGGAGAAGTGTCAATGGTGGCCATGACCGGCGCCGGCGCGGCCGAGACCGAGTGCTCGCGGAGCGCCGGCGTCTCTGCGGGCCAGGTCGCGATGCCGATTCCGGCAGCGATGCCGGCGGCAATGCCGGCGATGTACAGGGGCGCGAATCGTCCCCAGCGCCACTCACGGACGGCTTCGCCGACCGGGTAAACGCGCGTCCTCTCGAAACCTGCCATGTCCAACCCCACCGGGGACCCGCGGGCTCGGTGGAGGTTTCCACCCGGGTCACAGATGGGGCTTCGACGGCATACGCAGATGACCGCATGGACGCGGGGTGGACGGGAAAGTGACAGCTCTGGAGCGTGGCAACCCGTTTGTTCCCTAAGGGTCGGGCGCCCACACCTAAGGGTTTCTTAAGGGTGATGGGGAGGTGACCGCGAAAGAAGATATCTGTATGAACGGGAGGCAGGGGTAGACAGCAGGAATCGACGACGCGGCCGCGAAGACCGGTAGGCTCATGGGGCAGCAGGCGAGATGCGGAGCGGACTCCCTACAGGCAGCTGTTTCGCCCAGCTTCGATGACCGGCCCGATTGAAACGGGTGCGTAGACTGTCGTTTCTCGCCAGCCTGGCTGGAGGGGATAGGCGCCCGACACATCCACGAAGTAGTTGTTGTTCTTGCCGGTGGGGTCGTTTTCGGCGAAGGGTGGGTAGCAGATGACCCGGACGTACGAACTTCCGCACTTCTCCGTTGCGCGGGTGGTGTCGCACGCAGAGTACGTGGAAGGGTGTGGAGGCGGCCCGACCGTGGGTGTAGGCGTCGGCACGAACTGCGTCGGCGTCGAAAGGGGTGGCGTCTGGGTTGGCGTGGCGGATGCCGTCGGCGTCGGTGTGACGGTCGTCCCCGGAGCGGGCGTCGCTTGGGGAGTCGGTGTCCCGGGTGTCGTTGAGGCCGTTACCGTGCCGGTCACGCTCGCCGTCGCTGAATCCGTCGCAGTGACGATTGCGGCAGCCTGGGTGGGGGTGCGGCTCCCGAGCGGGATCACGGTACCCGGCGTGACGGCCGGGGTGCCTCCGCCGGTGGCTACCGCCTGTCCCGTGCCCTCGTCATCCCCGCGTGTCAGGAAGACCGCGAGGAGGAGGAAGCCGAGCACGGCCGCCACGGCGCCGCCAAACAACGCCACTCGCCGCGGGATGCCAGGTTCGTTCGGTCCCGGCGGGCGCTCGGCAAGCACCCCGGGCGTCCGCGGGCGAAAGATTGGTTCGGGTTCCGGGTAGGGCTCGTAGGCCGTCTGTTCCGGCGCTTCCATGAGGTCGCTGCCGGGGATGTAACCGTGGTCGGCCGGGGGCAGAGAGAACGGGGCGAGCGGTTCGGGCGCCCACCCTTCGTCTTCGGGTTCCGTCGCCGGCAAGGGGATGGGGCCAACTCCGGCGGTGCGGGGCGCGGGGGATGCTGTGACGACTCCGCCGCGCTGGAAAGGGTCGTTCTTGCGGGAGGCCGGCCGGCCGTTCCCACCGACGTAGCCGCCTGCGCCGCCGGGCATCGCCACATCTCCGCCGATCAGCCGGTCAAGGAGCGGTTGGGGTTCGAGCTTGAGGTAATTGGCGTAGGAACGCAGGAAGCCGCGCACATAGACAGGCGCGGGCAGTTCGTTGAACTGCTCGGCTTCCAGCGCCTCCAGGAAGCGCGGCGAGATCCGCGTGTCCTGTGCGACCTGGTCGATACTAAGCCCGCGATGCTCTCGAGTTGAGCGCAGCGCTTCACCAATCCCCGCCACGGCACCTCCCATAAGGTGGGGACATAAGGTATGCCGGATGCGTCAACAAAGTCCAGTCCGGTCCGGAACTTGAGGCTCCCACCGCGCCCGTTAGGATGGTCCAGGTGCGAA
Source organism: Candidatus Amarobacter glycogenicus (assembly GCA_016719395.1). Lineage (GTDB taxonomy): Bacteria > Chloroflexota > Dehalococcoidia > Tepidiformales > Tepidiformaceae > Amarobacter > Amarobacter glycogenicus. The sequence goes on from JADJZF010000006.1 coordinate 98,159, forward strand.
CTCTCGCGGTCCCGCTGGCTGCTTTCATCGCGACGGTCGTGACCGTGACGGCGGTGCTTGCCCAACCGCAGTTGCCCGCGACGTTTTACGGCAGCGTGACCGTCGATGGCCGCCCGGCTGAAGCTGGAACCGAGGTGCGAGGGCTGGTTGGAGGCTTCGATTGCACCCAGGCGGCGCCCGGCGAGCGACCCGTGCTCCGGGACGGCGAGACGACCGCTTACGTGCTCTACGTCGTGCATGAATCACAGCGCCCCGGTTGTGCCCGGGATGGTTCGACTGTGACCTTTACCATCGGCGGGACGGTCGCCATTCAAACCGCGACCTGGAAACCAGGACCGATCCGGCTCGACCTCTCCACCGGGGCAGCCCCGCCCATCCCGCTCCCGTCGGCGACCGGCACGATCGCGTCGGCCATTAGCACCGCAGTTGGCTCGACCGCGGTGCCTTCGGTAAGTCCCGCGCTTACGCGGCCGACGGGTGTGCCCCCGACTGATGACGTCCAGTTCGGGACGTCCACGGTCTCCCGGACCACCGGGGCCGGGAGCGGGCCGGACGACTCCGGGGGGGCCGGTGACAGCGGCGGTTCGCCGGTGCTCACGGTGATCTTCATCGCCGTCGGCGCACTGGCAGCCCTGGGTGGAGGCGCCGGCATCTACCTCGCCGGGCGCGGCAGGCCGAAAGATGAAGACGCAGGGGCTTAATCTGGCCTTGGCTATCTGTCGTATACGATGGAAGGGAGTGAACACGGCCTCGTGCCGACCGGCATCATGAAAGTTCTGCCATACGCCGCAATCTTCACGTTCGTCGCGGGCCTCTCCTTGCTCGTGGCCGGTTTCGCGTTCTCGAACGAAGACAGCGGCCCGGCAGCGGCGGCAACCACCGCGCCGTTCGACCTCCGCTCCCAGGTGCCCTCGGACACGCCGACTCCTGTACCGACGGACGTCCCGACTCCTTCGCCGACGCCGCTCCCCTTCGATGGTTCGATAGCGCGCATGATCGCCCCATCGGTCGCCATCGATCACCCGATAGAAGAGATCGGCATCACGAATAATCAGCTCGAAACACCGAAGGACGGCGTAGGCAAAGTCGGCTGGTACAACATCTACCCGAAGCCCGGCTTCCTCAAGAACGCGGTCTTCGCAGCCCACGTGAACTACAACTTCAAGCAAGGCCCATTTGCGAACCTGGCCAAGATCAAGGCCGGCGACAAGGTCACAATCCAGATGCAGGATGGCCCGGCCTACGTTTACGAGGTCATCTTCTACCAGCGTTACGACGTGAACTCGATCCCGATGGGCGAATTGATCGATGCTCCTACCCGTCCCGCGAACGAGGAGTGGATCACCCTCATCACCTGCGGCGGGCGGTTCCAGCAGACGCAGGAAAACGGCCTCGGGGAGTACCTCGACCGCGATGTCGTCATCGCGAAGCGCATCGCCTGAGCCTTAACGGACCGTTTCCCATGCGCAAGGGAATTCCTGTCCTGTTCCGGGGCGCTTTGCTAGGGTGAACCGACCTCTCTCCCGCGGAGAACCTTTCTTGAAGCTTGTGCGAACACTCTCGCTGGCCGTCTTTGCGATCGGCGCTCTGGTCCTCCTGGCTGGCATCGCCTGCAGTGGCAGCGATGACAAGCAAGAGGCAACCCCCGACCCGACGACCCCGCCCGAGACCCCGACCACGGCGGCCACCGCGACCAATACCCCTCGCCCGCTCCCCACGGCGACACCGACCCCGTTCAATGGGAAGGTCTCCCGGCTCAAGCTTCCGCGCTTCAATGTAGACGCGCCCATCGAATACCTGGCGATTAACGCCGCCGGCGAACTCGATACGCCGAAGGACACCAACAAGTCGATCGGCTGGTACGACATTTACGCCAAGCCCGGCTTCAGCGGCAACGCGATCTTCTCGGCTCACGTTTATTACCACAGCATCCCGGCGCCGTTCGTGAGCCTGGCGAAGAGCGTGCCCGGGGACAAGGTCATCGTCCAAATGGAGAACGGTACGGAGTACACCTACGAGGTGATCACCAACAAGCGGTATCACCGCGACACCATCGACATGGGGGCGATCATCTGGCCGAAGGAAAAGGCAGACTACGACGAATGGGTCACGCTCATCACCTGCGGGGGCGAACTGGACTCGACCGGCCAGGAGTACATCTCCCGGGATGTCGTCGTGGCGAAGCGGATCCCGTAGCCAGCCCGCGGGCTTCACGGTGGGTTACACAACGGGCCGGCGATGAGTCGGCCCGTCCACGTTGCCGGATAGGGGTTTTCCCGGCAGGGATCGAGGACATGGCCCCTCGGCCACATCGGGCTTCCGCCCATTAAGGGAGTTCGCCTTACTCCCTACGCTGCCTCCAGTACTGGCACACGGTGTGCCCGGAGGTTTGCGGCGATGCGCATTCGATTCGCTCTCGCGACGCTGGCGTTGACGGTGGTCACGGGCTTCAGCGCGGTGGCGGGCAACGGGCGCCAGGCGACCGCGGCTCAGCTGCTCCACGGCTGGAATAACATCTCCTACCTCGGCGCTTCGGCTGCACCTTCGGAAGCCCTGAGCGGGATTGCAGGGCAATACGCGGCCGTCTACCGCTGGGACCCGGTCGCGCAGACCTACCAGCTCTACGCGCCAGGTGTGCCCGGTTACGTGAACACGCTCGCCCAGATCAACCCTGGTGACGCGATCTGGGTGCAGTACACACAGGCCGCCGGCGAACTGAATACGGGGAGCGTGGGTGGGACCACGCCGTCCGGGGGTTCGGGGAAGCTCTCGATTGCTGCCAGCACCTTCATGCCCATGAGCGACCTGGCGATCTATGAGAAGAACTTCAACGAGGTGAAGCCGGCCGGCAACGACGTCGCCTCCCAGCGCTACTTCGCACCGGTCACACTGCCCCACGGCGCCACCATCACTACGATGACTGCGGCGTTCGAGGGCACCGGCGATACCGTGAAAGTCCGCCTCGATTACACCGCCCTGACGAACGGTGAGACTTCGTCCGCCGTCTACAAGCTGGCCGAGGTGCTATCGAGTGCCGGCGGTTCGCCACAGACCGCCACCGCGTTCGCTCACACCGTCGACAACGGCGCGAACGTCTACTTCCTGGTGGTCGACCTCACCGGCGGCCCCGCTTCGAAGCTGCGCGGCGTCACGATCAGCTACACCTTCTAGGAGCTCGGCGATGACGATGATGGCGCTGACGCGCAAGCGGCACCGCGCGCTCCACCTGTGGGCGCTGGCCCTCGGCATGCTCCTCGCCGGTACCGTGGGCCTTGGCCTGCGTGGTTCGCAGGTCGCGGCGATAGCCGAGGGCGATGTCCAGTTCACGGTGGTCCAGTCTCCGGCCGGCGGCTCCATGGTCCAGGCTGGTTCGACAGTCACCTTCGATGTGGCCGCCTCAGTGACGACGGCGCCCGTCGGGCTCCCTGTCCACTTCGAGTTCGACTACCCGGCGGGTCTTTCGTTCGTGAGCGGCAACTCCACTCCTGCCGGCGTGACCTGCGTGAACAACTCCCCTGAGGCGGGCAAGGCCCGCTGCAGCTACGGGCTCGTCGGCACCGGCCCCCGCCTGCCGGTCACGCTGACCTTCCTCGTGAATGCCACCACTACGACCGCCCCCGGGCAGGTCGCCATCGTCGCGGGTGACTCCGACGGCGGGCCGGACACCGCAGCCACCGGTGACGATTCGTTCGCCACGGCCGGCACCCTCACGGTCTTCAGTCCGTCCACGATCACGGCCGGCGGCGGCGGTTCACCTCCGCTCATCTTCGAAGGCGCCTCCACGACCTACACCGCAACGCTGGCGAACATTTCGGGTTTCCCCACGGGGAGCTTCAGTAGCGCCGTCGTCTTCACGAACGCAACCGTTACCGGGGTCACCTGCACGACGGGCGGTGCGAATGGCGCGCCCGGCGGACTCGGAACGCCGTCCGCGACCTGCAGCGGGAGCAGCCTTGCGAACGGCGAGACGCTCACGATCACCGTGACGGTGGCTGCCGCGAACACCGGCGACGGCGCCGACATCACGGCGACCATTTCCGCTCCAGGCCTCGGCATATCCCAGGCTGGGACGCCAGTCTCGGTCGATGAATTGGGGCTCGACTTCACGGGTGCGACCCTTCAGGCCGGGACGGCGATCATGGTGTGCTCGTCGCTCGTTGCCGCGGATGTCGCAAACGACGCAGCGGCCGGCGCCGCCCAACCGGGGTCAAGCGCGCTCATCGGCCAGGTCTCGCTGAGTCCGTTGCTCACCACTGCCGACTTCCAGGTGTCCGGCCCCGGCGCAGGCGCCGTTTCCTCTGCCGCGGGATGCGGGGCCAACCAGAGCGGGGTTACATTCACGCCGTCGGCGGCCGGCGCGTATTCGGTGACCGCCCTCTACAACACCGGTGGCACCAACGCCCTTTCGCTGACTGTCGGGGGCGGTCCTTCCAACAATCCCGTGCCAACGGTCAGCTTGCTCTCGCCCTCCACCGCGAACGCCGGGAGCGGGACCTTCACGCTCACCGTGACCGGGACGGGATTCGTCAGTGGTGCTTCGACGGTCCGCTGGAACGGCGCTCCACTCGCAACTACCTACATCAGTCCGACCGTTCTCGATGCGTCGGTCCCGGCGGCGAACATCCTGAGTCCGGGTGCGGCGACCGTCACGGTATTCACGGCGGCCCCGGGAGGTGGGACGTCGAACTCGGCCGGCTTCACCATCAGCGCTGCGCCCAACCCGGTGCCCACACTCTCTGTCCTCTCGCCAAGTACCATCGGCGCCGGGTCTGCCCAGTTCTCAATGACCGTGACGGGCACGAACTTTGTCGCTGGTTCGGTCGTGCAATGGAACGGTGCGAGCCTCGCGACGACGTACGGGTCACCGACGAGCCTCACCGCCACGGTGCCCGCGGCCAGCGTCGCGTCTGCGGGCGCAGCGAACGTGACGGTCTTTAACCCGGCCCCTGGGGGTGGCGTATCCGTCACTCCACAGGTGTTCACGATTTCGGCCGGAGCCACGAAGCTCACGTTCACGACCCAGCCCGGCGCCGGCGTTGCAGGCAGCGCGCTCGCCGCGCAACCGGTCGTCGCGGTACAGACGGCAGCGAACGCCACTGTCGTGAGCGACAGCACGACGGTCGTGACACTCTCGCTCAATGGCACCGGAACGCTCAGCTGCACAGGCGGCCTCGCGAAGACCGTCTCGGCAGGCGTGGCCTCATTCAGCGGTTGTGCCGTCAACCAGGCGGGCTCGGCATTTACCATCACGGCGACAGCTTCGGGGCTTACCTCCGCAACCAGTGGGACGTTCGATGTGACGGCCGCTCCGCCCACCAGCTCGACTCAGGTAACGGTTTCCAACCCCGCGAATGCCCCGATCCCCCGCTCCCGCCTGGCCTTCGCGATCTCGACTGGAAGCCTCGATGCCTCGGCGGTCAGCTTCATTCTCCGGCGAGTCTCGGATGGCAAGTATTGGAACCACGCCAGTGGAGCCTGGCAAACGGAACTGGTGCTCAACGCCGCCGTCGAAGGGACGAGCAACAGTTGGTCACTGAGTATCGACGGTGAGGCCCGCCGCGAATTCGCGAACACCGAGGTCACGCTCGAGGCCCGCGTAATCGTCGGTTCAACGGTCTATGTGAATGCTACCGTCCCAGAGTTGACGATCCGCTGAGAGTCGCACGGAGCAAACGCTCGGCGCCGTGATTGCGCCCGGACACCCTGGCAGCCCCGAGAACGCTTGGATCCTCGGACGTGGCTGCTCGGGGGTTCCCCTACAGGTTCGCCGCCCCGGGAATCGGCATCCGCCCGATACAGCCTCACTGGCACCGGCCGATACGCTCTACCCATGCGAATTGGGCCAGGCCGCCGGCACGTCATCCCCGTTCTCGGTCTCAGCCTGGGCAGCTTCGCTTTCGTCTCGGCCGGGTGCATGCAGTATGCGCAGGATGGCTCGGTCGTAACGCCGGTGTCGCCCGGGTCCAGCGACGCTTCCCGGCTGCCTTCACTCTTGAGCCAGCTCCAGGGCGCCGGCGCCGGGATTGAGCTGCTCGACGGTTCGCAGAGCGAAGTGCTCGCCGCTCAGGATGCCCAGGGCAAGGAAGCATCAACGGCTACCGCCACCGTCGCCGGGGAAAAGACTGCGGGCCCGACCACCACCCCGGCCGGCACACCGACCCGGGCTACGACCCCGACGAAGACGCCCACGCCGACGAAAACGCCAACCCAGGCGGGTGAAGGGCAGACCGCCACGCCCACCCCCACGGCCACGCCACGACGGCAACGGCAACCCAGACGCCGACCGCTACCGCGACTGCCACCGCCACCCCGTCCACCAGTCCGACGCCTCCGAGCGAGGGTGGCGGCGCGACGGCCACGCCTCCGACTGAGTAAGCATGCCGGACACATTTGTACGCACGCGCTGTGGGGCTTGTGGGAAGGTACTGAGCTTCGAAGACTTTTCCGCGGGAGGCAGCACTTGCCTCGCCTGTGCCCGCAGGCGCCGTCCCTCGCAGGAGTTCGTCGCCGGTCCCCGCATCCATCGCAAGAATGCCCGCAACCTGCCGGCCCACCGGCAAGACTCCTATGAGGAGTTCCTGGACAGCGTCCCGGAGGAACTCATCGACGAACTGGTGGCGGCACTCGAAGCCGAGGCGGCCAGGCTGCCGGGGTTGCCTGCTGGCCCGGTCCGGGGCGTGCTCGATGAAATCGGAATCGGCCGCTCCCCCCGCGAACGGGCGTGGGCGGCCTGGGGCTTCGCCGGAGGGTTCGGTGCGAACGTCGCATTGGCGAAGTACGTCCAGATGACCAGCGGTGCATCCATGGGCGAGTTCATCGGCCCTCTGTTGGTTGGCGGGGTCCTCGCCGGCCTCTGTTGTGCCGCTATTGGCTGGGGTCTGGCGAAACTGCGCGAGCCACGCACCGCCTGAGAGAATCGATCGTTGGCGGCGGCGCGCCCAGACTGGATGCATGCGAATTCTTGTTAGCGGCGGCGCAGGCTTCATCGGGTCGCACATCGTTGAGGCATACCTCGCTGCGGGCCACGAAGTGGCCGTCGTCGACAACCTGGCCACCGGCCGGCGAGCCAATGTCGCCAGGGGCGCCACGCTCCACGAAGTGGATCTCCACGCCCGCGAGCTCGAGCGAATATTTGCCGAGTTCCGGCCAGAGGTAGTGAACCATCATGCCGCCCAGGCCAGCGTGAAGGTCGGCAACGCCGACCCGGTGCATGACCTCGAAGTCAACGGGGGCGGCACCGCCCGCCTGCTGCAGCTGTGTGTCGAGAACGGCGTCCGCAAGGTGATCTACTCCTCGTCAGGCGGCACCGTTTACGGCGAACCTCGGTCGCTCCCGGTTGCGGAGGACCACCCAATCGCGCCGCGCTCGAACTATGGCACCTCGAAGTACGTCGGCGAACTCTACGTGCAACTCGCGGCGCGAACTGCGGGCATCGACTACACGATCTTTCGCTACGGCAACGCTTTCGGGCCGCGCCAGGACCCCCACGGGGAAGCAGGCGTTATCGCGATCTTCACCGGCCTTATGCTCGCCGGCCAGCCCTGCACGATCGACGGCGACGGCGAACAGAAGAAGGACTACCTCTACGTCGGCGACATCGCCCGCGCAAATCTGCTTGCCCTCGACGGTGGGAGCGGCCTCGTCGCGAACATCGGCACGGGCGTGGGCATCACCGTTAACCACATCTTCCAGGTCCTCGCCGAGGCCACGGAGAACACCATCGCTGCCAGGTACGGGCCGCCCCGCGCCGGAGACGTACGCAACTTCTGGCTCGACTGCGCACTGGCGAAACGGGAACTTGGCTGGGAACCAACTGTGAGTTTCGAAGAAGGCGTCAGGCTGACCGTCGAGTCGTTGCGCTAATCGCCGGCGGCCGGCGATTGAACTGCAGCCTGGGCTGCCGCGCGCTTCTGGAAGTCACTCAAGAACTCGCCCATCGTCTTCTGGGCGTCTGCTGCGCAGGTGCGAGCAGCTTCGTAGGCGAACCACGTCCCAAGCGTCATCACTACCGAGGTGGCGAGCAGCATTGCCCACCGCAAGCTATCGCCGTCGTTCATGTCGGCGAACGCCTGGAAAGCCTCCGATATGCCGCCGATGGCGAGCGGTGCAGCCGCAGCCCCGCACACCGCCAGGGCGAGCCCGAACGCCGCGAATGCCTGTGCCCGGATCCGGGGCGGCGATACGGCCGCGATGATCGAGACGAGCCCCACGGTCCCGACCGAGGCGAGCAGGGCGCCGGCCGTCAGCAGGAAGATGCAGATGCCGGCCGAGGGAATGACGAACGCCAGTGACCAGGTGACGGTGAGCAGGCCAGCGCCCCAGGCGCCCACCTTGCCGAGGTAGCCGAAGCCCTTTCCCAGGCTCCTGTCTGCGAACGGCCCCCCGTACCAGCTCCCGATGAAACCGGCGAATGCCAGGATTGCCAGGGCGCCGGCCGCTTCCTCTGTGGAGAAGTCGTACCGCCGTTCGAAGAACGCAGGGATCCAGAAGACGACTCCGAAGAGCGAGAAACCGAAGGCCGCGTTCGTGAAGATGAGCATCCGCAGCGACCGGATACGCCAGACACTGCCGAGGCTCTCGAAGAAACCCAGCTTGTCCGGCGGATCGTTCAGGAAGCTCGCGAACATCGGGTCCTGTTTCGCGGCGGCGAGAAGGTCGGCTTCGCCCCGGCCTGGCTCACGCAGGCGCCACGCGTAGATACCCAGCAAAAGGCCGGGGACGGCCGCCGCGGCGAAGCCCCAGCGCCAGCCAACCGCCCCGACGATGATGCCGCCAATGACTGCGCCGATCACCTGCCCCAGCGGGTTCGCTGAACGGTGATAGCCCAGTGCGCGCCCCCGCACGCTGACCGGGTAGTAGTCCGAAAGCAGACTTCCGTGCGTAGGGATGATCGTGCCCTGGCCGAACCCCAGGAGGGCCCTTGTGAGAAACAGCTGGATGAAGTTCGAGGATGCCGCCGCGAACAACCCCGCTGTCCCCCAGACGATTGCGCCGGCGGAGAGGATGTTCACGCGCCGCCAGCGATCTGACCAGTTCCCTGCCGGCAGGCTGATGATGCCGGTGATGAAGATCACGGCCAGGGGAAGGAGGGCAACGGTCAGGTCAGAAAGGCCAAAGTCTTCGCGAATGCTATCGAGAGCGACGGCGAGGACGGCCCGGTCGAACTCGTCGACAGCGTTCAGGATGAAGAGGACGACGAGCGGCGCCAGCCCAAAGTCCTTCAGTTTCGGTCGGCGTGCGGAAGGTGGAGCCGGCGGTTCGGACTCGCCGGGAGAAGCGCTGGCGGCCAAGCGCGGTACCCCGAATGGTGTGGCTTCGCGAAAGGATACGTGATGCCTGCCGAAAGGACTTACCGGGGGGCCATCACCGACCCATCCTTCCTCACGAACCGGCCCGGCTGCGGGACCCCGTCGGTCATCGCACGCGGCTCCAGCTTGTTCTCGCACCAGCGGTCGAGTGTGTCGCGGTCGCTCACGAACTCCATCCTGGGGACCGCGTAACCGCAGGAGGTCTGGACGGCATCGACGTCAACAAGAAAAGCCTGCCGGACGTAGGGATGGAAGTCACCGGAGAATGCGTTGCGGTGCTGAGACAGCTCAGGAGCGTCCAAGTCTACGCGTCGCCCCCGGCCGTACAACCGGAGGACCCCGGCGGGCCCATCGAAGCTGCACACCATGAGGGTGATGCGGTCGTTGCCGGCGAGGTGTTTCGCGGTCTCGTTTCCGCTGCCGGGATAGTCCAGGTATCCGACAAGGTTCGGGCCCAGTACGCGCAGCAGCGTGCGGCCTTTCGGCGACAGGTTCACGAGTCCGTCCGGGTCAGCACCGGCAGTCGCGACAAAGAAGATGTGCTGCCTCTCGATGAGTGCTCTTCGGGCGTCGTCGATATGGTCGTACCAGTCGGCCATGTGTCCCTCCGGCCAGGTCTTGCTGTGTTACCCTTATGGTGCGCCGCGGGGGGCCGTCCGCGTAACGACCATCGCCCGGTCCAGCGAGACGCCGATTGGCCCGTTTTGAGGTTAGAGGAACGGGTTGGCGGCAGCGGCGATGCCGAAGGTCTCCGCGACCGGACCGCGGACGAGTTGCCCTTTGTACGTGCTCAGCGACTCGGCCAGCGCACGATCCCGACTCAACGCCCCATCAAGGCCGAAGTTCGCCAGTGCTTCGACGTACGGGAGCGTCGCGCTCGTCAGCGCCTGGGTACTGGTGGCCGGCACCGCACCCGGCATGTTTGTCACGCAGTAGTGGACGACGCCTTCCTCGATGTAGATCGGGTCGCTATGGCTCGTCGGTCGGCTGGTCTCTGCTGCGCCGCCCTGGTCGATCGAAACGTCGACGATGACGGCTCCCGGGCCCATCGATCGCACCATCGGCCGCGTGACGACCTTCGGTGCGGCCGCTCCCGGAACAAGCACTGAAAGGATCGCGAGGTCGGCGCCAACCAGCTCCTCGGCCACTCCTTGCGGCGAAGAGACGCGCGTGCCGATGCGCCCACCGAAGTTCTCCTGCAGATAGTGCAGCCGGGCGAGGTCCCTCGACATGACGATGACGCGTGCATCGAGGCCCATCAGGACTCGTGCCGCGGCGGTCGCCACCGTGCCGGAGCCGATGATGACGACTTTGCCGGGCGGGACGCCGGCGACGCCGCCGAGGAGCTTGCCTCGCCCCGGGCCGGGATGCTTAAGCAGCTGTGCGCCGATTTCCGCTGCCATCCGTCCGGCGACCTGCGACATGGGCGCGAGCAACGGGAGGTAGCCGTTTGATGTGCGTACCAGTTCATAGGCGAGGGACGTGCAGCCGGATTCCATGAGCCGTTCGGTGAGTTCCCGTTCGGCCGCCAGGTGGAGGTAGGTGAAGAGCGTGAGGCCCTTCCGCAGGAAGCGGTATTCGCTCTCCACCGGCTCCTTCACTTTGACGACCAGGTCGCAGGTCGCCCAAACCTCATCTGCGGTCGCGAGCGGCTGGCCAACGAAGGCGACGTAGGCGGCATCTGAGTGGCCCGACTTTTCGCCGCAACCAGCTTCGAACACCACATCGTGGCCATCAGCGGTGAGCGCGAACGCCCCCTCTGGAGTGAGGCCCACGCGGGCCTCGCCGTCTTTACGCTCCCGTACCGTTCCAACTCGCATCGTCGCCCCCTGGCCTCGCCGTCCCAATCGTACACACGTCAACCGATCTTTCACCTGAAATGCCGGAAAGGCCGCCCACGGGGACCGTGCTGGAGAACCCGGGGTGTGCCGACGCTCATAGCAAATGGATGCCGTTCCCGCGCGGTTTGCGGGCAGGGGAGAGGGACGAGCGATGCAGCACGGGCTATCTCGGTCAGATTCGAAACGCTGGCGCCTCGCGGTGGCGTTTGCGGCGTTCGGACTGCTCGCCTGGGGGTTTGCTGCTGCGCTCACGGTTGCTCCCGCGGACGCCCAGTCTGGCGGCGGGGAGCAGTTCCACGATGTCGATGCCGTCCTCCTCGTGGAACAGGACGGCGAGTTCTTCTACGTAAAGATCGAACTCTTTGTTTTCGACAACGGCGACGGGACGTTCGCCGAGGCAGCAGAGTCTGCCAGGGCCGAAATGGCGTCCCGTTTCCCAGGTGCGCTCCTGCTCGAAGATGAGTCGGTGAGCGCTGCCTACGTGACCAGCGGCTTCAAGTGGATGTCGCCGCCCGTTGTCTGGGGTTACAACAGCTCAGGGGCGCCAGGTGGCCTTTCCGGCGCGAGCGCGGCACTCAGCGCCGCAGCGAACACCTGGGGCCAGCAGGGCGCTCCGGTCTCGCTCAGCGGAGGCGGGGCCAGCGGTGCGGGCACGGGCGCCTGCGGCGGTGGCGGCACCGACGGCACGAACACGGTTGGCTGGTCGGCACAGGGGGGTTCGGTGCTCGCGGTCACTTGCACCTGGTTCAGTTCCACCGGTAGCCCGTTCAAGCCGGCCGTCGAGTTCGACATGCAGATCGACCCGGAGTGGAACTGGACGACCGGCAACCCCATCCAGGTCGACCTCCAGAGCGTCGCCCTCCATGAATTCGGACACGCCCTCGGCCTGAATCACTCGGCCCAGTCTGAGGCCGTGATGTACCCCAGCTACACCAACGGCACGAACAAGCGCACGCCGCAAGCCGATGATGTGGCCGGGCTCCAGGCCATTTATGGCGTGACCGGCGGCCCAACGAACACACCTACCAACACGCCTTCCGCGACGAACACGCCGACCAGGACACCCACGCCGGGGGCCACTTCAACTCCGACAAAGACGCCAACACCGGGGAACACGCCGACTCCCGGTGGACCCACTTCGACACCGACGCAGCCACTGCCGACGAGTACGCCGACTGTACCGGGCTCGACGGCTCCGCCAACGACCAACACTCCAGCGCCGACCGCAACGCAGCCGTTGCCAACGAGCACTCCGACCCAGGCGGCCTCAGCGACACCGACGCCCGGGTCTTCCCTCCCGCTGTTGCCAGGGGCGAACCTGCTCGCCTGGCCCGGAGGCGATGCCCCGATCGCGCAGGCGGTTGCCGGCGTGCCGAACCTGAAGGTTGTGTACGCCTATGACCCGGTGACGCGCTCGTGGACCCGGTACATTCCCGGTGCTCCCTCGGTCGTGAACAACCTGCTGACGCTGAAGCAGGGCGTGGCCTACTGGTTCATCGCCACCGGAGCAGCCCAGGTCCCCTTCCAGCCCTGAGGCCCGGATACGAGTCCCGCAGCCACCCTCCTCTCCACGAGCAGGGTGGCTGTGCGTATCCCCGGTCGCAGCGACGCGGGAGAATGCTTGTTCGAGCGGGAGCGCCCGGGAGGAGTCGGGGTGATCCGTAACGTCGTCGTGCTGGGGCTAGTTTCCGCAATGCTGGCGGCCATGTCCGGGTCCTGGTTCGCGTCAGCCTCCGAAGGCAGTGCCGGCGTCTACGTGGTCGAATTCCCCATGGCGACCTCGGGCGGTGAGGTACGGCTCAGGTTCGATGTAGCAGCCGGGTCGCTGGAAGAAGCGGAGCACGCGGCGCGGACAGCGGCGGCCCGCCTGGCTCCAGACGCAGGAGTTTGGCCCCCGTCTTCCGCGTCTGCGGCCTGGCAAAGCTGGTTGTGGCAATGGGCGCCCGGTGAGATCCCTGTGCCCGTGGCATACAACCCCGTGGACGCGCCACCGGGCGTCGGCCCGGCTGCTGTCATCGCCGGGTTGCAGGCGTGGTCTTCGGTTGCGACATCATCCTTCCGCTTCAGGTACGCGGGGATCACGGACCACACGGCTTCGATCCTCCAGTCCGGGCCAGACGGAGAGAATGTCGTCTCGTGGGCCTCGCTCCCGTGCGAAGTCGGATGTGTCCTCGGCATCACGTCGAAGGGAGCCGCCCGCGAAGTCGACATGCTCCTCAACAGCAACCCCGATGCCGTGCAGCAAATGGGGACAGAGGCGACGCTGGACTGGCGGACCGTGATCCTCCACGAACTGGGCCACATGGCGGGCCTGGAACACTCTTGCCCGGCGCCGTTTGGCCCATGCACGGCTGCCGAAGCGACGGCGGTGATGTATTGGGCGTACACCGGGACACTCCGGAAACTGGCGCCCGACGACATCGCCGGGCTCGCAGCGCTGTACCCGCTTGCGGGGCCCCCTCTTCCGTCTGCCTCCCCGCCGCCGGGCGCAACGCCTGCACTGACGCCGTTCCCCGAACTGACGGTCATCGTGGAGCGGGGCTGGAACCTCCTGGTCCTCCCGGCCGGTCCGATCCCACCAGTCGCCGCGGCGCTCCCGTGTATTGAGGCACTCTACGAATACCGCGATGAGGCCTGGACCGCATGGATCCGCACGGTAACGGCGGGCCTGCAGGGCTTCGCGGAGATCGTCGAGGGCAGGGCCTACTGGGCCTGGTCACGTGGGTCCTGCGCCCACATCTTCCCTTGAGACCTACCGGTATCGGCTCTCATCGAGGGTCAGGTAGAAGAAGTCGCGCTCTCGTGTGCCGAGGAAGTTCGCCGCAGAGGGCGACATGCTGTCCATGAATTTGTCGGCTCTCACGCTGCCGTCGGGCTGCGGGTAGAAGAGGGCGGTGCTGATGTACGGACCGTTGATGTCCAGCTGCATCGCCATGTATGCCCCGGCGGAGTACATCGCCTTCGCGAGCGTGTCGGCACTCAGGGAGTTGCCCGCACCGATGAGCAGGTTCCCGTCTTTCGTGATCCCGACGGCCGAGCGCCAGGTGATGAACTCTGAGGAGTTTACGTTCACGTAGCCCCAGGTATCGTTCCCTTCCGTGGTCCGCCTGCTCACCTGGCCGCCGTCGACAAGAAGGATGACGTTCTGGCGGCAGGCTTCGAAGTTGTCTTCCCACGTAAAGTCGCGGCCATACTCGCCCATCTTCAGCGTCCCGTCCTTGGAGACGCAGAGCGTGGCAAGGCCGTTCCGCATCTTCATGTATTCCTTGCCGTTCGCCACCATCCCATAACTGCCGTGCGGGCCCTTGAAGCCGCCGTTGAAGGCGACCAGGAGGGACTTGTAGTCGTCCTTGGGGATGACACCGGGCCCTTTCACACCCCGATCGCCGCCGGGTTCCAATGTGCCGCCGACCATCTTCAGCAGGATGCGCCGCTTGTCGACCAGCAGGACGCCCACGGACGCATACGGCCTCGACTTGTCTGGTCGGATGAAGGTCTTGGCCATGAGCGTCTCGCCGGCGGTGTTGCGGGGCAGGCCGGTGGTGCTCCACGTGCCTTCACCCGGTTGAGGGTCGCTGAAGATGACCTGTGTGACGGGGAACTGCATGGGGAGCGGGCCAAGAGCTTCTGCGGTCAGGGTCTGGCCGCCGTCCCGGCCAGTGCCGACGAAATAGGTGAGTTCCCGGGCGGCGCTCTGCGGAACGAACTGGACCTGCAGTTCCTTGGTCTCAAAGGGATTCTCTTCGCCGCCCAGCAGCCGGTACTTCACCTTGTGGGCGCGATCCTCGATCTGGAAGGCCCAGCCTTCCAGGCGGGCGGTGTTTTCATCGCCGATGACCTTTCGCGAGAAGTCGGCTGCTTGCGGCGCGATCTGGTCTTTCTGGCTGTATGCGCCGCCTGCACCGACGATAAAGAGGGCGGCCGCGGCGAGGAGTGCTCGCTTCCAGGTGACTCGACGGCCCCTCGCGGGGCCGGACTGCCCCGGCGCTTGAGCTCCGTCCGCCAGCTGGTCCGGCTCGGAGGCCGAGGACGATGCGCCCTGCGCCAGTGCCTCGGCGGCAACCGGCTGCAACAATTCGGCGCGCCGGATACTAATCCTCCTGAGCATCAATGCGAAGTCTAGCAAGACGTAACCAAGCGGCAATCAAGGCTGCCCAGTCGAGCGCGGATCCTTACCGGAGGAGCGTTTCCACCGCGCGCCCGAACTCCACCGGGTCCGTCGTGTCGATGCTGACGTTGTGGACATCCACTCCCAGTTCCTCGTCTTCGCGAATGCGCGAAAGGCACTCGTCCGCATTGCCGGAGAAGCCGAGGTCCTGGAGCAGCTCATCGGGGATCGCTGCGGCGCCCGCCGCCGACCCGTGGTCGTCGAAAGCCTTCTTGATGGCGGCCGCTTCGTCAGCGTACCCATAGCGGGAGAGCTGGTTGTAGTAGAACGTCCCCATCCGGGCGATGTAGAACGCCATGAAGCCCCGGCCTTTGTCTCGGGCAGCCGGGTCGTTGCTCACCGTGACGCCGCCTGCTTTCACTTCGATGGCTTTCGGGTCTCGTCCCGCCGCCGCGGCCCAGCCGCGGAATTCGTCGATCTGTTGCTTGAGCGCGCTCCGCGGGATGAATGCGGGCATCCAGCCATCGGCGACCTCGGCGGTCATCTTCACGCTCTTGGGGTGGAGCGTGGCGAGGTACACCGGGATGTGGTCGCGCACTGGCTTGAACCGCAGTGTGAAACCCTTGTCGAAATTGAACCACTTCCCGTGGTACACGAGTTTTTCGCCGCGCATGAGCATGTTGATGACCTCGACCGTTTCGCGGAGGCGGGCGAGCGACGGTTGGAAGGGCACTCCGTGGAATTGTTCGACCACGTTCGCGCTGGATGCACCGAGCCCGATAATCGCGCGGCCGCCGCTCCACTCGTCGAGGGTTGCGAAGTGCTGTGCGAGCGCTCCCGGCGTCCGCGAGTAGGCGTTCACGATCCCGGTAGCGAGCTTGATCCGCTCGGTCTTTTCAGCGATTGAGATGAGCAGAGAGAACGCATCCCTGGCCCAGCCTTCGGGCACCCAGAACGAGTCGATACCGGTTTCGTCGGCGATCTTCGCCAGCGAGATGGCATCCTCGCGCTTCATGTCGAACTGCCAGGTAATCCCTACGGAGAGTTTTCGGGTCATGCGGGGCCTCGGATTAGTGGTGTGGTGCGCCGACGATACCCCAGCCGCTCCGAGCGCGCTCCGGGGCGGGCGCTATTCGCTGCGGTGCGAGTTGGGCGAGCTGGTATGTGCCAGGCCTATGGCCCCGCCCGAGGGGCGTTCAACCGATAGCTGGGAGCTATGGCAGTCGTGGGAACTCCCGGTTTGACTGCCTAACTGCCGGACTGGTCCTCTCGTAGATTCGGCTGAGAGCCACCCCTGTTCCAGGCAGTCGGCCCGCGGACTCCTCATGGCTCGCGAGCTGGCTCCTGGGAGGGAGTCCGGGCTTGTGGAGCTACGCCGGTGCAAGTGGAACAACGACTCTCGGTCCTGCGCCAGGGTATGCGGATTCGGAACCGCAACGGACTTCCAGTGGGCTTTGTCCGCGAAGTAAGCGGGCGCTCAGTACTCGTTGGCGAACCCCAGGGCCCACGGGTCTTCTGGATCGATGGCTCCATGGTGTCCGGCGTCGATCGAGGCGAAGTCGTCCTTGGCACGGGAGAACCCCTCAGCCCTCTCACCTGATCCCGCAGCCCTGGAGCCGCCCTACACTGTCTCCATGCGCATCCTCGCGATCGACATGGGCACGGGCACCCAGGACATCCTTGTCTTCGATGCCGCCCAGCAGGTCGAGAACTCCGTGAAACTGGTGATGCCGTCCGCGACCGAAGTCGCGGCTCGCCGCATCCGCCGGGCGCACGCTGCCGGCAGGAAACTCGTCCTGACCGGTACCGTCGCCGGCGGTGGCCCCTGCTCCTGGGCGCTGGAGGACTTCCTGAAGGCCGGCGGCGCCGCCTTCGCAACACCCGAAGCCGCCCAGACCATCGATGACGACCTTGACCGGGTGCGTGAGCTCGGCGTGACGCTCGTCTCGGAGGACGAGACCGCGTCCATCGATGGCGACCGGGTTGTCCTCCAGGACCTGGACATCGGCGCCATCCGCGCGGCCCTCAGTGCATTTGAGGTGCCCGGCGACTTCGATGGCTTCGCACTCGGTTGCCTCGATCACGGCGCTGCTCCTCCGGATGTCTCCGACCGCGTTTTCCGGTTCGAGCACCTCCGCCGCGTGGTCGAAGGGCGGAACGACCTTCTCGCGTTCGCGACGGATGCAAGTGCGCTTCCCCACTACCTGACGCGGGCCCGGGCGATGTGTGGTTCTGCCGCCGGTCAGGGGCCGGTGGTATTCATGGACACGGGTCCTGCAGCAGCACTCGGTGCGCTGCACGATGAACGCGTCGGCGGCGCCGCGGAATCACTCGTCATGAACCTTGGAAACATGCACCTGCTCGCGTTCCATCTGCGCGGCCGTCGAATCGCCAGTCTTTTCGAGCATCACACGGGCGAAGTCACTTCCGAGCAGATCGAATCGTTCGCGATGCAACTCTGCGCGGGCACCCTCCAGCACGAGGCGGTCTTCAATTCGAAGGGTCATGGCGCCTTCCACGCCGACCGATCCCTCGTGCGTCCCGCCGTGCCCGCTACCGTTGCTGCGACCGGACCTCGGCGGGTGAAGATCCGCGAGACTGCGCTCGCGCCCTACTTCGCGGCCCCTCTCGGCGACATGATGATCGGCGGCTGCTTTGGGCTGCTTCGGGGATTCGGGGAATGCAATCCTGCAGCCGGCGAGGCCATCGCCTCCCGCCTGGGCCCGGTACCCGGGTGATCCCGGTAGTGCGCGTACTCTTCGAACGTGCGCTCGCCCGCCGGGAGTCGCTCCTGGGCCTCGTTGAGGTGGTACCCGGCGACTATTGGACGCGGTCCGCTGGAGGCGACTCCTGGACGGCGTACACACACCTCGCGCACGCACTTACGGCCGATAATGCCCTCGCGGATCTGGCGGACCTCCTGGCGGGCGGCGCCGGTCCAGTACGGCTCACCGCTGCCGCCATGTATGCCGAGCGGGAACGAAGCATCCAGTCGTCGGCAGACCTTTCGCCGGCAGCACTGGTGGTGCAGGCACGGCGATCGCGCGACCGATTGACTCGCCAGTTCGGACTCCTGGCGCCGGCAGACCTCGACCGCGCACTGGTCTGGGAACTTCCCGGCGGATCCTGGCCCGCAGAGGTGTCAATCAGCCTCCTTGCCTACCTGGAGCAATGGGCTGTCCACGACTCAGGACACGAGGGCGCCATCCGGGCGGCGATTTCCACGACGCCTGACCTCTCCGCCGGCGCTCACATCCGGAGATTGCGCTAGGCCGAGCGCCGAAGGGTGCTGGACCGGACGGCGTTCTTGCCGGTTCGCTTGGCCGAAAGGAGCAGGTCGTCCGCTCGCTTGAGGACCGAGCCCGCGGTCTCGCCGGGATCGCGAATTGCGCAGCCGATAGAAATCGATGCCGGGGTGGCCTCGAACACCATGGCCCGGAGCCGGTCGGCCAATGCGGTCGCCTGGGTAAGGGAGGTCTGGGGCATCAGGACGATGAACTCCTCGCCGCCGTAGCGCGCGACGCGGTCGCTTTCGCGGATGTTGTCGCGGAGCAGGCGCGCGACCTGGGCAAGCACTTCATCGCCGCGGAGGTGCCCGTACTCGTCGTTGATCCGCTTGAAGTCGTCGAGGTCGAGCATGAGGAGGGCGAAACGCGATGAAGGGTCTTCCGCGAGGATGCCCAGCCGTTCGAGGAATACGCGGCGATTCGCGATCCCGGTCAGGGGGTCGGTCTCCGCGAGGACGCGAGCCCGGTACTCCGCATGGCGCCAGGCAGAGCCTACGGCGTGCGAGAGCAAAGCCATGGCCGCCGCCATGACCACCATCGTCAGGAGGTCCGCGTTCACCATCAGTGGCTGGTCGCTCTTCAGCGAGATAGCCAGGCGGCCCCCGACGATGTTCACCAGGATGAAACTGGAAATGACGAAGTAGCTCCACCCGTGGTAGCGCCGGCCATAGCCAACGAGTGCGTAGAGGTAAACGGCCCAAAACGGTGACTGGGGGTGGCCCATCACCACCCACGCTGTAGTGATGCAGGAGACGTCGAGCATGGGTGTGAGCCGCTCAACGAAGGGTATCGGGCGACCCGGGATGCGGTATTGCAGGATGTAACCCGCGTGCAACAAGTGGTAACCGGCAATCCATGCGGCGCCCGCCTGTGCCGCCCCGGACCTCTCTCCGAACCATCCGAGAAGCATGCCCACCACGCAGAAGCTGGCCACACTGCTTTGCAGCAGGAGCACCTGGCGTTCGAGTTTGCGCTGGTCGCGTTCCGGCATAGCCGGAAGCACGGGGGGGCGACCCTCAGTCATCGCTCTTCCACCTTCTGCCATGTAGTTCGACACGCTCCCGCAACCGCGAAAGTAGAGGGTGGGTGACGCCGTCAACTTCGCCACTCAAGCAACGGCGCCCGGGGCCGATGATCGGAGGACCTAGATCGGGCTCCCGAATCTGGTTGATGCCGCGGAGTGCCGCCCAAGCTCAGTCGAGGGAGCGGCTCCCTCGACATATTCCTTTACGATCGCCTGCCAGGGTCCCTTCGCCCGGAGACCTGCCAGCAACCCTGCCAGCCCAAAGTTGATCCGCGTGAGGAACACCATCCCGGCGGGAACGTTGCAGTGCCGGTTGACCTGGCCGCCTACTCCCGTGGTCATGGTGTTGCGACGCACCATCTCCGCCGCCAGCTCCGGGGTGAACTCCACCTCGTCATCGAGGATTGGCGCCCAATACCAGTGCATGTGGTCGTAGACCTCATCGGTCGTGAACGGCGCGCCCGGCAAGAGGATACCCACTGCCTCGGTAGCTGCGCGCCACTCCGCCCGGTCGCCCGCGTTGAGCGCACGGATCAGCCGCTTGAAGCCTTCGATCGTCGGGACGTCGAACTCAGCCACGCATCCGTAGTCGACGAAGCCGATCTTGCCGCCTTCGAGGAGCAAGAAATTCCCGGGATGTGGGTCTCCGTTGAACAGTCCGTGGCGATAAATCGATCCGAAACAGAACCGGTAGATCATTTCGCCCAGCCGGTTGCGCTCATCCTGGGGAAGTTCGCGCGCGGCGGCAAACGGCTGACCGCGCAAGAACTCCTGCACCAGGACGGTGCTGCTTGAAAGTTCGTGGTAGACGCGGGGGACGCGGACAAACGCATGGCCATCGAATGCCTCGAAGAAGCGTTGCTGCCACTGTGCCTCTCGCCGGTAGTCGAGTTCGGCCCGGATACCGTCCTCGAGGTCTCTGACGATGGTTCCGGCGTCCAGCCCTCGGGCGACGAGCCCGCCGAGTTTGATCATCATCCCCACGTTCGCCAGATCGTGGTCGATCGCCTCGCGGACGCCCGGGTACTGGACCTTCACCGCGACCGGAGTGCCGTCCGTCAGTTCCGCCCTGTGCACCTGCCCGATCGAGGCGGCAGCAAACGGCGCCTTGTCGAACGATCGGAAGAGGCGTTCGGGACAAGTGAGAGGATCTGGCCCACCTTCATCACGGCGCCCTTCATCTCACCCATCGTCCGCGTGACATCTTCGGCGGTCCGCAAGATGGCCCGCTTCTTCTTGCGCTCGCGCGCTTCGCCGATGGCCACATGCGCCATCGCCCACCGCGCGGCCGCACTCCCGGCGAGGCGGGCCGGTGTGGCCGAACGCGAAAGCCGGTTGCCCGATATCGCGCGGTCGCTCAGGGGTTCGATTCCCGCGCGTAGTCCCACGAAATGACTTTCGTCGGGGTCACTTCAACGAGTGCCCCCGGCTCCTCGGAGCGTGCCGCATACGCCTCGCCCATCTTCTGACCGAGGTAGTGGATTGCCACCTCCCGGCCGAGCGGCTTGTCGCCCGGGAGCTCCCGCGCCGTGCCTTCGATCACCACGACCTTATACGGCGCCGTCTTCGTATCGACGACCACGCTGATCCGGGGGTTCTTCCGAAGGTTCCGCATCTTCTTGGATTCGGCGCCCGTGTGGAACAGTACCTTGCCGTCGCGCCATGCGTACCAGATGGGCATGGCATGGGGCTTGCCCGAAGGACCGGTGGTCGAGACCACTGCGATGTGCGGTTCGGCGAGGAAGTCATCGAGTTCAGACTGCGAAAGCGGCACGGGGTACTCCTGTTGTTGCGCTATCAAGCGTTGCCGAGGAGTTCGTCATCGGCAAGCAGCCGGTTCTCCGAGCGACATAAGCGTTAGAGAATCGTTAGAACCGTTAACGAGGGCCACACCTGCATCTACGTAGACTATGGATACATAGCCGAGAATGAGTACAGGAAGTCAACGAGGGAGGGGCATGTGACCGGAATCTTCTACGACCCAAAGTCGCGCCGCCTCCATGCCGTGGTCACCTGTCCGGAATCCGGCTGGCTCCTCGTCACCCACAACCTCGATGCCGGCCTGTACCACTGCCGCCGGATCATGCGCGAGTGGCTCAGTCCGGAAGACCTCTTCCTCGTCGAGTGGACGATCGATCGCGAGCGCCTCTCAGCCTGAATTCGTTAACATCTCGCAGTGACCGAGGAGTTGGCTGTCCGCCTTGAACGCCTGGACGCGGCCGCTGGGCCCGCTGCCGAGCGATTCGATGCTGGGGGGCCGCTTGGCCGTACTGCCGCGGTCTTGCCCTCGGCGTTCAACCCACCGACGCACGCACACCAGCACTTGCTGGAACGCGCTCTCGAAACGTTCGGGATAAGCAGCGCCATCGCTCTGCTGACCACCCGAAACGTCGATAAGGGACTCCACGGCGCCCCGCTGGCCGATCGTATCGGCATGCTCCTGGCGCTTGGAGAAGCGTTTCCGGGGCTGGCGGTCATGGCCGCGAACCAGGCCCGCATCATCGACCAGGCTGTCGCGCTCGCGTTGCTTCTGCCCGGAGTCGAACTCGACTTCGTGGTCGGCTTCGATACGCTCGAACGGCTCTTCGCGCCCCGCTACTACACCGACATGGAAGGTGAGCTTGCGCCGTTCTTCGCCCGCCACCGTATCCTCGCCGCTAACCGGGGAGAAGTAGAAGCGGCGCGTGTCAGGAAGTGGCTTGATGCCAATGTGGTCCAGTTCCGTCCCCGAATCGAAGTGCTCGAGATCGATGAGTTCCCGGCTTCGCTCTCGTCGACGCAGGTTCGGGAGGCGCTCCGCAGTGATCAGGAGGCCCTTCACGTCGCTCCAGCCGTCAGGCGATACATCGAGGAGCGCGGCCTCTACCGGTAGGCTTACGTGATCCGCGAAAGGTCCGGGCCCCCGCTCGTAGCCACTACGTGCGCTGACTCCAGCTCCGCAACCCCGGCCTCGCTCATCCCCAGCCACGAGCTCAACACACCGGCTGTATCTTCGCCCATGCTCGGCGGTGGGCCCTGGATCCCCGTCTCGCTGCGCGAAAGCCGTATCGGTGTGTCGGCGATAGGGATGGTGCCCGCAACCGGGTGCGTTACCTCCTTGATGCTCTCGCGGAACCTCACCTGTTCGTCTCCGACCACGTCGGGCACGGTGTTCACCGGGCCACAAGGGATTCCAGCTTCCAGCAGGTCCGCGTACCACTCGTGCGTCGTCCGCTTCTTGAAGGCCACGTTCAAGATCGGTTCGAGATCGGCGTGGTTTCGGGTGCGCTTCGGGCCGGTTTCGAACCGCGCATCATCGATCAGTTCCGGGACGCCGAGCATCGCGCAGAGCAAGTTCCACTGGTTCTCCTCGCCGAATGCAAGGGCGACCACGATGTGTCCATCTGCGGTAGGGAAAGCCTGGAACGGCGTTGCGCTCGGGTGGCGGGTGCCCAGCGGGCCTGGCGCCTCGCCCGTCACGAAATAGCGCATGATCGAGTTTTCCATCACGGCGAGCTGGCAATCGAGCATCGAAATGTCGATTGCCTGGCCCCGCCCGCTTCGTTCCCGTTCGTGGAGGGCGGTGAGCACGCCGATCGTCGCGAACAACCCGGCCGTGAGGTCTCCGTACGAGGCACCCGGCCGCACCGGTCCCCCTCCAGCCTCCCCGGTGATCGACATCATCCCGCCCATCGCCTGGACAACAATATCGAGCGCCGGACGGTCGCTATACGGGCCGGTCTGTCCGAAGCCCGAGACGCTCGCCATGATCACCCGCGGGTTGCGGGCCGAGAGGATGTCGTAGCCGAGGCCGAGGCGTGCCATGGTCCCCGGCGTGAAGTTCTCGATGACGACATCAGCCTTCTCAACGAGCTTGAGGAATAGCTCTTTGCCGTCTCCGGAACGAAGGTCGATGGAGATGCTCTTCTTGCCGCGGTTGATGCTGAAGAAGTAGCCGCTCCATCCGTTCTGGTAGGGCCCCGTGGTCCGGGAGATGTCCCCGTTCGGGGGACGTTCCACCTTCACGACCTCTGCGCCGAGGTCGGCGAGGATCATCGAAGCGAACGGCCCCGCCAGCACCCAGGTGAGGTCGAGGACGCGAATGTCTTCCATCGGACGGGGCATGCGAACTCCCGCAGGTTTGTCCCCACACTCTACGGACTAACGCCGAAACGAGCGGCTTCTCCGCCTTGCCGGGCCGGTCGCGGCAGAAGGCTAGGCGGCCTTCGCCTCACCGGGCTCTTTCCGAGAGTGGACCAGCCGCAGGAACTCATCCCTCGATGCGGCCACCGGGTCGGCAGTGCGCCACTGGTGCGCCTCCGTCAGCACCGTAAGGACGCCCGCGAAGCGTAGCCAGAAGACGCCGTAGCGATACGTCGGCATCAGTGGGATCGTCCACCATCCGTGCCAGAGCCGGCGGGAGGATGGTGGGACCACGAGGAGCGCGCTCGTGGTCCACGTTGCCGCTTCGATGAAGACGTATGCCGCATAGAGCGCCACGCCGGCCAGGAGCACGGTCGACACGTCGTACCCGAAGAACACCAGCGCCGGCATCAGGAACGTCCAGCTAACGCGCGGGAAGGCGAGCGTGTGGTCCACCAGCAGCGTGCGCACCGGCGCGAACCCCCGGTAGAACAGCCCCCGCGTTGCGAGTTTCGGGTGCGCCGCGATGACCTCGATCTCTCCGCGTTGCCAGCGAACCCTCTGGGCGTAGAGGGCCCGCAGACTGGGGATCGGGTCGGTATAGCAGACCGAGGCGGTGACGACGCTGACGTGTTTGTCCGGGAACAGCTCCTGGAGTTCGAAGGTCATGAAGGTGTCTTCGCCCACAGTGCTCGTGTCGTAGAGGTAGGTGTTCAACAGCACATCACGACGGAACGCGCTGAAGGCGCCGGCCAGGGTGAAGAGGGAACGGGCCCTGGATTCGAAGCGGCGCCCGACGTTGAACCCGAAGTAGTACTCCTGGAACTCGCATTCATGGATGACCTTCATGAACCCCGAACTCCCGGACTCCGGCCGGATCTCGACCGCGCCCGTGGCAGCAATGAGGTCCTGGTCGTTTTCGAAGGCGGCGACCATGTTGACGATGGCGTCTTCGTGGAGGACGACGTCGCTGTCGAGGTTGATGACATACTCGCCCTGTGCGTAGTGGATACCGACGTTGAGCGCCCACGGTTTGCCCTGGTGGAACGTCGAAAGCCAGTGGATCGAACCGGGGAAGGCCTCCTGTTGTTCCTCGCAGAAGACCTTGAAGGACGAGTCGCGGCTCCCGTTGTCGATCGCCAGGATCTCGATCAGTTCCAGGGGGTAACTCTGAGCGCGGATCGAGTCGATGCATGCTCCGAGAATGGCTTCGCTGTTGTACACGGGGATGAGGATGCTGACGCGCGGCCACTTCCCCTGGGGAGCCTTCGTCACAGGCCGGATGGGCAGCCGCTTCGCCCGTCCTGCAATGGTGGCGACGAGGTATCGAAAGGACTGGAATCCGTCGACCAGGATCGGTACGAACAGCCAGACCCCCCAGAAGCCGAGGGCGCTGTACCAGTGCTCGGTGGCCATCAGTGCGCCGCCTTGAGTCGCGCGGCCACGGTGCTCAACGTGGGGCGGGTGATTGCGAACCAGTAGATGCCGATGGCAAGCACGAAGAACACGAACCGGCCCAGCACGACGTGAGCCACATCGAGCCACCCTTGCCCGCCGTACGCCAGCGCAAGGACGATCACGAGCATCCGGACGACGTTCGCAAGGAAGGTGAGGACCAGCGCGATCGCCAGCACTCTTGCTCGCCTTAATGGCGGGAGGGCAGGGAAGAAGGCGACGAGACCGGTCAGCGTGGCAAGTTCCAGCAGGCCGGAACACTCGATTCCAATGGTGAGGAGCGTCCATTCGTTGTGGTGGGGAACCCCCACGACGAGCAGGTCGCCGGAAGTCGCACTGGTGACGGTTGTTTGCACGCCGAGAAACCACGCGAGTTGGTCCACGGTCAGCGCTGTCGCCGCGCGAAGCACTGCCTCACCGGGGACGACCGCGCGCAAGGCGACGACGAGGATGAGAGCACCTCCCGCTGCCCCCAACACGAAGTACGGCAGCCAGGCGCCGGCCTTCCAGAAGAAGCGCACCCCCACGGCCCACACCAGCGCCCCGAGCGCCAGCCAGGCTACTGCTGGCATGCGAACTTTCGCTGGACCACCCAGGCGAGTCCGGCGGCGCCCGTGGCAAAGAGCGCGAAGAGGCTCCATCCCATCGTCGAGGCGCCGGAACACTCATAGCTCGCGGTGACCGTTTGGCGCTTCTCTGAGTCTGAAGTCGCCCATTCAGCGGTATTGGTGACCTTGCAGGCATCGCCGTCGGGCTTGAATTCTTGCGTCACCAGGAGGTACTCGCCTTTCGCAGTGGCATAGAACTTCCCGTAGCCGCCAGCAGTGATATCGCCGCAGGCAGCGCCCTCGTGCTCCTCGCAGCCGCTGATCCCGGTGTCCCATACCAGCAGGTCCGCCGGCTGGTTCGGTTCGAGCCGCCACGTCACGACACCGTCGGCGGCGGAGACGAAGGACTTGGCCACGGTGACCCTGGTAGTCGACGCTCCGCCTTTCAGGAACAGACAGGCGTGGACTGTCCCGTTTCGCTCCAGGTCTTTGGCGCTCAATTTCAGTGTCGTGCTGCTGCCAGTCGGTTCTTTGCAGTCGCTCTTCCCATTGTCGGAGAGCACGAAGTCAACCACGGCAAAGCTGGTCGTTCCGCCACCGGCCGGCCCTTGGAAGGTGACGACGTACTCGGAAACCTCGACGTCGAGGTCGACGGCATCGGTGAAGGTCTTCACCACCGTGCCTTTTGCGTCAGTGAGAGCGAGTTGCCACTGGCCGCCGGGCGAGGACGGTTTCCACTTGCCCTTCCCGCCCTCATCCCAGGTCTCGACATCCACCTTGACCTTTGCCGAATTCCCGACGGCCCCGGTCGTGGTGACCGCCGTTGCCGCCTGGGTCACGGCTGTCGTTGCCGAAGACGGGCTCGCGGTCGCGGTCGTTGATGGCGCCGGGCCAGACGTCCCGGTTGCCGTCGGTGAAGCCTGGGGTGTGGGCGTTTGCGTCGGCGTCGCGGTGGCCGTCGGCGTCGGAGAGGGCGTCGTCGGAGTCGTCCCGTCCCAGATGTAGGCGATGCAGTAGTTCTGGGAGTCCGCTGCGAAAGACTGGCCATTCCAGCCGGCCCCGTCCGCGTTGTCGCTGTTCACCCCGTCGGTGGCGCATTGCAGGTCCAGGAACGGCATCGCCGCCCGTGAAGTCACCGTTGTCGGGTAGTTGTTGACCGAGAACCGGCGTACCTGGCTGACGCCGCCGGGGACGTACGTGCGGTGCCGCCGGCCAGGACAGTAGTCGGTCCCCCGGCAGGCCCACTGGCAGAGGTGGAGACGGAGAATGCGGTCGTCAACTGGGAGTCGAGAAAGACTGAACCTGCGGTTGAGCCGCCCAGTTCGAAGAAGGACAACCCGGTCGTCTGGGTGCAGCCGTACGCTGCGATGTCGTTTGGCGAAGCCGGCGACCCGTTTTCGTTCGAGTTCGGGTCCTTCCCCGCTGCGACCCGGGTGTACATCGAACTCGAACCGGGGCATGTCGCGGCGAGGAAGGTGAGCCGGGCGGGCGCGGCCGCCGCGCCGGCTGCCGTCATACCGGAAGCGACGCCCAGGGCGCCGGCAAGCACCACGAGCGCTGCGACGAGTACCTTCGCGCTTCTCATGCTGCCCTCCACATGCCGACCCGGACCGAGCTCGTCGGGTTCTCCCAGAGCGTGACGCTGACGAGTTCGGGCCCACCGGGCATGTCGGTGGTCAGGGCTGTCACGACGTTGCGAAAGATCACCGTGGCGAGGTTCTCTCCGGTTGGCTGGACGATGTCGAAGGGCTTGATTTCGTTGATGAACTGGTTGACGTACTTTCTCGCCTCTCCATCGAGGATGTCCGAAACCTCGCGTAAGCCGCAGATCATCCCGTTGTCGTCGACGCTGTCGGTGACAAACGCCCCCTGGACGCGGAATGAGTGCGTGTGGCGCTCGCCTGATGGCCGGATGGCGTGTGATGCGCCGAAGAACGAGTCGATGGTCAGTTCGTAGGCCATGCCGGCCGCCATCGAACGTTGCAGGAGCGCAGGCTCCGACGGTTGAAACCCGGCGACCGGCAGCCGCACCGGGTCCGATGCGTCCTGTGCCTGTCGCTGTGGTGAGAATTGCTTCAGCAGATCCATGCGTGCTTCGTCCCTGTTTTGGGTGGCGTTCAACCTGATAAACGGCAACAACTGACGGACGATTGAGTGGCAGTTCGGTGTCGTGAGCCTGCTTCGAACGATCGCTACGCTCTCGGGGAGGAATAGCCGAATAACCAAGTAACCAACTACTACACCCTGGAGTCTCTCGATGGACGCATCCGCCGACGCAACAGCCTGGCTGAACGGTTACGAAACCGCGATCGAGGAAGCGATCCGGCTGATCGACGCCATGCGAGGGCCGGCAGCGTCCAACCTTGTCTCGCCGATACTCCTCCGCATCCGGGCGGAACTCATCGCCCTGCGGGAATCCGGGCCCGCTCCAACTAGGAAAGCGGCCTGACTCGGCCTGTTCAGGCCGGTTCGAACTGGAGCAGGGTGACTTCTGCCGTCACGTCCTGGAAGTGCGCTTTGACCTTCATGCCGATGTTCACCGCCTCTGGCGGGCAGTTGAGGATGTTCGCCGTTAGCCGCGCCCCTTCATCGAGCTCCACGATCGCGATAGCGTAGTCACCGTCATCGTTCCATTGCGGCGCAGTCGGGCGCCGGGCAATCGTGAACGAGTAGACGGTGCCCTTCCCGAACACTCCACCCATTCGAGTTCGTCCTTCGGGCCGTAAGGCGAAACCAGGCGAGGGTAATAGATCACCTTCCCAGTTTTCTTCGAACGTTGGAGCTTGAGTTTGTGTTCGCGAAGGCCGGCCCAGAACGGCTGCGACGCCGGGCCTGGCTCGGGGAGCGGTTTGCGGTACGGCATTGCTTCGTCGTTCATCGGTCCCTCCCGAGGATGAGCGAGACCTGCTCGCTCATGATGCCGCCGTTGCCGTTCACGAACGCGAAGTCCGGCTTCTTGACCTGACGGCCTTTGGCTCGGCCCATCAGCTGGCGCGCAGCCTCGGTGACATGCGACATGCCACCGGCGAGGCCCGCCTGGCCGAACGAGAGCTGGCCGCCGTGGGGATTCAGAGGGAAGTCACCGTCGAAGCGCAGGTTGTGTTCTTCCACGAACTTGCCGCCCCGTCCCTTCTTCGCGAACCCGGCATCTTCGAGCGAGACGAGCACGGTGATCGTGTAGCAGTCGTAGATGCTGGCGATATCGATGTGTTTCCGTCGCACGCCGGCCATCTTGAAGGCTGCATCCGCCGCCGCCGTGATCGGGCTGTGGGTCAGGCTCGGGGCGTAGGTAATGCTTCGATGTGTGGTGTGTTCGCCGGCGCCGAGCACGTACACCGGGTCGTGTTTCAGCTTGCGCGCGGTGCGGGCGCCGGTGACCACCAGCGCGGCTGCTCCCGCTACCGGCATCACGATCTCCAGCATGTGGAGCGGGTCGACGACGACCGGCGAGTTGAGCACATCCTCCACCGTAATCGGTTGGCCGAAGAAGATGGCCTCCGGGTTGTGGCAGGCGTTGTAACGCTGGGCGACCGCGATTTCGGCGAGCTGTTCGGGCTTCACCCCGTACTCGTACATGTACCGTTGAGCGATCATCGCATAGCCGTAGTTCGCGCCGATGGCCCCGTACGGGACTTCGAACTCCGAGTAGGGTGTGCGGTCGGTACGGCGTCCGGCCCAACCGGTGCTGGCCGAACTCCGCTCGCCGCTGTTGCTACGGCGCTCGCGCCGCGCGGCTGTGACGCACAGCACTCGGTCACACAGACCAGAACTGATGGCCATCGCCGCGCGCAAGACCATGGCTGCCCCGGTCGCGCCGCCGTGGTCGACCACTTCGGCGAACTTCGCATCGATGCCCAGGTACTCGACCATGGTGGCCGGCGCACACATCGGCGATTCAGCGAAACTTTCGGTGACGAGGCCGTCGATGTCCTTCATCTCCAGCCCTGCGTCCGCGACGGCCTGCATGCCGACTTCGGCCAGCATCCCCAGCGTCGTGGCGCCTTCGGTGTACCTGCTCGGCCGGAACTCTCCGATGCCGGCGATCGCGGCCTTCCCTCGTAATGACATAGCGACGCTCCTGGCCGGGCAGTATAGCGGGCACGACTTCCGGATTTCGACAGTCTTCCTGCATGACTTGGTCCGTTCGCCCCGCCAGATGGGTCGATTCGGACTACCAGCGGCAGGTGCGAAGCGCTACCGTTGCGGCATGGGACAGATCGAAGAGCACCTTCAGCGATGGCTCGAAGCCGGCATCCTCAAACCCGAGACGGCAGAGACCATCCGCATCTTCGAGCGAGGCCAGCCGAAGTCGGAAGCAGCGGAACGGCCGGGCGTCCTCGAAGCGCTGCTGTATCTCGGTGTCGTCGTCCTGAGCGTCGGTGTCTTCTCGCTCTTCGTCCAGCAATGGGAAGACCTGGAGTCGTGGGCGCGGCTCGCCGCGATCGGCGTGCCAACGCTCCTGCTCCTGGGAGTGGGCGCGGCCCTGCACGCCGGCGGCGAGCCGCAGCTTCAGCGCGGTGGCCAGGCTGCCTGGATGGCCACCGTCGGCCTGTTTGCCGGCTTCGCGGCCGTCACCATCAATGAATATGACCTCGGTCTCGGCGATCCCGGGGACCCTGGCGCCCTGCTCGCAATCGCGGGTGCCACTTTCGCCCTGGCCGTCATTCTCTGGGTGGTCAGTCCAACGTATCCCCAGGTCTTCGCCATCGCCGGGTCGACAATCTTTCTCGGTCAGGCGGTGGGCAATTGGCCCGACGACTTCAGCCAGGCATTCGCCGGTATGACGATCTTCGCCATCGCCGTGGCGGCGATTGCGCTGGCCGAAGCGCGCTGGCTGACGCCGCTTCTCGCCACCCGGGTCCTGTTTTCGGGGCTCGCCATCATGGGCCCGTTCGAGGCAGGCGTGGACCGGGGCGCGATAGCCTTTGAGTTGCTGGCCGGCGCAATGGCGGCTGCGGTCATCGCCTACGGCGTGCTGCGAGCCTCCTTTCTCGTGGTCCTGGTGGGTGTCGGCGGCGCCTTCTTCGTGCTCATCAACTTCATCCTTCGTCACTTCTCGGAGCGTCTCGGTGCTCCCGTGGCGATGATGATCAGCGGAGGTATCCTCGTCGCCGGGGTCTTCTTGCTCGCCATCTACCGTCGGGAATCCCAGGGCCACAAGACAGCATGAAGACGCGTCTCTACGTCGCGGCAGTGCTCGGCGGGCTGGCATTGCTCATCGCCGTGGCGCTGGTCGTGTTCGCTTTCGGCCGCCACAACCCTTCGCCCCCTTCACTCCAGGACAATCCGCGGCCGGAAATCCCCGGACAGATCCTCTACGTGGACCAGGACTTCTGCTTCGTCCGTGCCGCCGCCTCCGGCGAGGGCGAAACGCGGCTTGCGTGCATCCCCGAGTCCTACTCCGGTGCCGCCGTCTACTGGCTCGACGACCTGTCCGCGGGCATCGTGCGCTACGACCAGCGCGGGGGCGTCCTCTGGCGAGTCGACCTCGTAACCGGAGTCATCACCGATACCGGCAAACTGATCGACACCACCGGCGGGAAGGTGTTTCCGGGTGGACTCTATGGCGGCGCCTACGCTCCAGATGGCGCGTTCGCGTCGACCGACGAGGAAGGGAGGCTCTCGGTCATCGTCGATGGCCAACGCACCGAGATCGCCGACTTCGATAGCCCGGAGTACAACCCGCCGCGGGTGCTGCTCTGGTCGCCCGATTCCCGCTGGCTCGCGTTGCAGTACTTTCCGCGCCGGGCCGAAGGACCCGAGATCTGGGTGGTCTCCCGTGATGGCGCCGTTCGGGGCACGCTCACGAAGAACGCGGGAAGTGGCTCGGTCGCCTGGCGAATCGCCGCCGAGGTGCAGCCGCCGAACCCGCAATAACTACCAGCGCTGGCCGGCAGGTGCCGCCTTGTCCGGCTCAGCATTCGTCATATGCGCAGCGCTGGCCCCCGCGCGCCAGGGCCAGCTGGTCCCGTCGGGCGCGAACTGACCCGG
This sequence comes from Candidatus Amarobacter glycogenicus, assembly GCA_016719395.1. GTDB lineage: Bacteria > Chloroflexota > Dehalococcoidia > Tepidiformales > Tepidiformaceae > Amarobacter > Amarobacter glycogenicus. The sequence goes on from JADJZF010000006.1 coordinate 129,843, forward strand.
TTCTCCCGTTATGAGCGCGGCAGCCATAGCCAGCGCTCGCCGCGCACCCGCCGGATCGTGGACGCGGAAGATGCGGACGCCCTGCGCGTAGGCGAGGGCGCTGGCGACGTGGGTCTCCAGGTCCCGTTCGGCGGGTGGCCGGCCGCCTACGCTTCCGATGAAGTTCTTCCGCGAATGCGCGAGCAGTACCGGCAAACCAAAGGTGCCGAGTTCCCCGATGCGGCGAATCGACTGGATATCCTCGTCGTGACTCTTGCCGAAGGCGATACCGGGGTCGATCGCGATTGACTCCCGGGCGAGCCCGGCAGCCGCGAGGACGGCCAGCCTCCGTTCCATCCACGCGACCGTCTCGACAACCACGTCTTCATAAAACGGCGGCGAGTCCGGCCGGCGCTTCGGTACCGAGTAGCTGTAGTTCAGCACATAGCCAGCCCCACTCCGGCCAGCCGCTTCGGCCGCATCGGTGGTCAGCGTCAGCCCGCTGATGTCGTTCACCAGTTCGGCGCCCGCGTCGAGTGCGGCTCTCGCGACCGCGGGTTTGTAGGTGTCGATCGAGACCAGGTGGCCTTCCGCCACCAGCTTCGCGACAGCGCCGGCGGTCAGTTCAACCTCAACAGCTTCTTCGAGCTTTGGACGGTCTGCCCGAGCGCTTTCGGCGCCGATGTCGATGACGTCCGCCCCCGAGGAGCGCAGTTCGCCGGCGCGTCTTATCGCGGCGTCGATGTCTCGACCGACCCCATCGCCGGAGAACGAGTCGACTGTCAGGTTCAGAATGCCCATGATCAGCGGCCCGTCCAAAGGGAGCGACCGTGTGCGCAGTTTCCAGCTTCGCACCGGCTCCAGGTAATCCCGCAAAGCGGCCGCATGCGGCGAACCGGCCTCGCCTAGTGCCTGGGCCAGCATCGCGAGCTGGCTCCGGCTGGCGACCACGCGTGCCTGTGCCCCGGTGAGGTCGATGCCCAGCCCCACGACGCTCGTGGCCACCTGCAACTGCTCGCGAGCGCCTTCGAACCAGGCCGTGTGGGGAGCGTCGGGATCGGCGGCGAGATGGGCAGCGCCGGGGGGTGCGATACGGAGCGACGGGATCAACGCGCCGCTCTAGCCGCGAGCGCGTCCATCATTCGGCGCGCCTGCCAGAGATGTTCGAGGTCGTGCTGGTACATCTCGCGGGCGATCTGAAGGACGGAAACCGGCCCGCGGTAGGGGTGTTCGCCGGTCCGCTCCCAGTCGCGGTCATCGATGTCCCAGAGGAGGTAGGTGCTGCGGCGGCGGAGGTAGTGGAACTCTTCCAGGAGCTCTTCGACATCCTCTTCGATGTAGTCCTCGCGGAAAGGGATGTCATCCAGGTCCACGTTCCGGATCCCGGCGTGGCGTGATGCGAGAATCGTCTCCAGCTGTGCTTGCACGCCGCGCTCGACTTCCCTGACGTGGTAGGGGATGGCGAGAAGGCTCCAGCCCTCATCGGGTGCGCCGGCCTCACGCTGCAGTTCCCGTTCGGGGATGCCGTAGAACGCGCGTTGGAGTTCGCCCCCGGCCTCTCCGAGGGCCTTCAGGAGGAAAGCGGGATCACTTCCGGCCTGACGAACGTATCGCATGACGGGGATTGTACGGCACCCCTCAAGCGGAATCGGCCAGGGTTCAGGTGACTTTCAGCTCCACGCCCTTCTCGCAAAGAGGGCACTCCTCGGGAGTCCAGGAAACGACATCGATCGGGATGCAGGCGAAAAACGGAACGCCGAAATCCACTTTCCCCCCGGTCCGGTCTACGAGCATGCCGACACCCACGACTTCCGCGCCGCGCGCGCGGACTGCGTCGATGACCTCCCGGACGCTGCCGCCGGTAGTCAGCACGTCGTCGACGATGAGGACTCTGTGCCCGGGCCCGATCTCGAACCCCCGGCGGAACTCTCGCCCAGGACCGTCTTCTCTCCGTTCGGCGATGAAGCTGGCGAGGCCGAGGTGACGCGCCGTTTCGTAGGCGAGGATGATTCCCCCGGTTGTCGGGCCGGCGACGAGGTTCGGGACCCCGCGAAAGTGGTCCGCGATCAGGGCGCACATCTGCCCGGTGATGTCGGGCCATTGAAGGATCCGGAATTTCTCGATGTACGTATCGCCGTGACGTCCGCTGGCGAACTGGAAGTGGCCGCGAAGGATAGCCCCGCGCTCCTGGAGGACTGCTTCAAGATTGCTCATCGAGATCTGAATGTAGCTGTTCGGCAGCGTGCGAAACAGGCGTGCCAGGCGTATCAGCGAGCCACTGCAGATGGATGTCGTCGGGTTCGAGGGCGAACAACTCCGGGTCTGGCAGGCCGAGGACAGTGCATCCCAGGTGGCGATAGAAGTTCACGGTGTTTTCGGTGGGAGTTGCCGAGATGTACAGGCCGCTGGCTCCGAACCGCCGCGCCGCCTCGGCAGCCGAGGCGAACAGCGCGGAGCCCAGGCCAAGTTTCCGGTACGCCCTGTCCACGTGGAGGAATCTGAACTGGACGAGCGTGGGCAACGAAGTGACGGGCGCGGGGTCGACAATCGCGATGCCAGCGAGCTTCGCGCCATCAAACGTCCCGTAAAACGCTCCGCCTGCATCGAAGCACCTGTAGAAGATCGGCGTATCGGCTTCTGGTTCCCCGCCCGGCCAGCCCTTCGCTTCGATGGAACGCGGCTCCAGGACGAGCACGCCGTCCTGGAGCCGGTAGAATTTCTCTATGTGCTCGCTGCGGTCGATTGTCCAGATGAGCGGGATTTCCGACCTGCTGAGCAACCGGGTGAGCACGTGCTAGTCGTCGTCGACGCGTTGCGTGGTGAGGACGGGTTTCGCCTCGGTCAGCTTGCCTTCCTCGTTCGGTGCGAACCCAAATTTCGAGCTCGGCCAGTAGGAGACCATCGCTTTACCGATGATCAGGTCCTTCGGGACCAGGCCGACCTGGGAACTCCGGCTATCAAGGCTGTTCTCGCGGTTGTCGCCCATCACGAAGTACTCGCCGGGAGGGATGACGACCTTCGGTTTGGTGTCATGCCACGTCGCGGTGATGTACGGCTCTTCGAGTAGCAAGTCGTTGATGTAGACCTTGCCGTCGACGATTTCGATGGTCTCGCCGGGGAGGCCGATGACTCGTTTGATCAGGTCCGTGTTGGTGTCGCGCGGGTCGATGAGGACGACAATGTCGCCGCGCTCCGGTCCGTGGAAGACATTCTTCTTGGGGTCGCTCCCGGCATCGACAAACGGGATGAAGCTGCTGAGCTTCTCCATGTCGACTTCCGAGTACACCAGCTTATTCACGATGAGGAACTGACCGTCTTCGAGGGTCGGGTTCATGGACGAACCTTCGACCTTGAAGTTCTGGAAGCTGGCACGGACGGAAAGGAACACCAGGAGAGCAAGGAGGCTCGTCTCGACGATCTCCCGGATCCAGGTCTTGGTCTTGTGGTGCCCGCGCGGCGCGGGGGCTTCCTCGGCCTCGAGTTCGTCCATTGCCCACGACGGGGGTGCGAAGCCCGCGCCGTCGCTGCCGCCGAAAGCCGGGACATGCGCCGCCGAACCGAGAGTCTCTTCGACTTCCTGCTGGGGGCCCCAGCCACCGTCGAACGACTGGCTGCTGCGCTGAGGCGCCCATGCGCTCATGCGGATGAATGACTGCCTGCCAGCATCGTCATCAAGGGCTTCGGCGACGATTTCGGCCGCCTCATCGCCGAGAAGTTCGGCGAACACTGCGTCACTCTCGCGGGGGGCGGCGGGTTGGTCCGGGGTCGCAGCGTGGCGTTCGAAGGCGGCGAGGATGACGTCCTCTTCCTCTTCTGCTACGAACTGGCTCGGGCGCGGCGCCACCGGCGCGGCCTCCCACTGCTCGATGTCGTCGACCTGCGTTCCCCAGTCAGAAGTCTGGGAGCGCGCCGCCGCCATCTGGTTTTCGAGGCTCGCTGCCAGGTCGATCTCTTCTTCATCGGCCCGGGCGGCTTCTTCCGCGGAAGCGGCGATATGCGCCCACATGTCCTCGTCGCGCGCGGCCGCCGGCTCCGGCGTGCTCCAGCCCGCGTTGAGGTTGGGAGGGGGAGTCGTCGATGACGCCGGCTCGGACGGGCCGGGGGCGCTGACGAAGTCCGCCCATGGGTCATCGTCGTCAGCACCGGTATCGAATGCAGATGTCGCTTTCGCCACGGGCTCTTCCACGACCGCATCGACAGAGGCGACGGCTTCGATGGGAGTCTCGGGGACTTCGTCCACGGCAGGCTGTTCCCACCATGCCTTTTCAGCGACGGGCACTTCGACGACCGCATCGACGGAGGCGACGGCTTCGACGGGAGTCTCGGGGACTTGCTCGACGGCGGGCTGTTCCCACCATGCCTTTTCAGCCACGGGCTCTTCCACGACCGCATCGACGGAGGCGACGGCTTCGACGGGAGTCTCGGGGACTTCGTCGGCGGCGGGCCGTTCCCACCATGGCTTGTCAGCCACGGGCTCTTCCACGACCGCGTCGACAGAGGCAACGGCCTCAACGGGAGCCTCGGGGGCTTCCTCGACGGCGGGCTGCTCCCACCATGGCTTTTCAGCGACCGGCTCTTCCACGACCGCATCGACGGAGGCGAAGGCTTCGACGGGAGTCTCGGCGACGTCCTCGGCGGCGGGCTGCTCCCACCAGGGCTTTTCAGCGGCCGGCTCTTCCGCGATCGCATCGACGGAGGCAACGGCTTCGACGGGCGTCTCGGGGACTTCCTCGGCGGCGGGCTGTTCCCACCATGGCTTGTCCGCGACCGGCTCTTCGACAACGGCATCGACGGACGCGACCGCTTCGAAGGGAGCCTCGGGGGCTTCCTCGACGGCGGGCTGGTCCCACCATGGCTTGTCAGCGACCGGCTCTTCCACGACCGCATCGACGGAGGCGAAGGCTTCGACGGGAGTCTCGGGGACTTCCTCGGAGGCGGGCTGTTCCCACCATGGCTTGTCAGCGACCGGCTCTTCCACGACCGCATCGACAGAGGCAACGGCCTCAACGGGAGTCTCGGGGGCTTCCTCGACGGCGGGCTGCTCCCACCATGGCTTTTCAGCGACCGGCTCTTCGACGACCGCATCGACAGAGGCAACGGCCTCGACGGGAGTCTCGGGGACTTCCTCGGCGGCGGGCTGTTCCCACCACGGCTTGTCAGCGACGGGCTCTTCTGCGACCGCATCGACGGAGGCAACGGCCTCGACCGGAGTCTCGGGGGCTTCCTCGACGGCGGGCTGCTCCCACCAGGGCTTTTCAGCGACCGGCTCTTCCGCGACCGCATCGACGGAGGCAACGGCTTCGACGGGAGTCTCGGGGACTTCCTCGGCAGCGGGCTGTTCCCACCACGCCTTCTCAGTTACGGGCTTTTCCACGACCGCATCGACGGAGGCGACGGCTTCGACGGAAGTCTCGGGGACTTCCTCGGCGGCGGGCTGTTCCCACCAGGGCTTGTCAGCGACCGGCTCTTCCACGACCGCGTCGACAGAGGCAACGGCCTCAACGGGAGCCTCGGGGACTTCCTCGACGGCGGGCTGTTCCCACCAGGGCTTGTCAGCGACCGGCTCTTCCACGACCGCATCGACAGAGGCGACGGCCTCGACGGGAATCTCGGGTTCAACCGGATCCCATGCGTCGGCGTCGTGCGCCGCGCTGTCGAGTCCGTCCGGTGCGACCTCAGCGGCTTCCCAGTCAGCAGTCGACGCAGTCAACCTGGCGAAGTACGGGGTCTCGTTGACCGGTTCAGGGCTCCACGTGTCCTGGTCGTCGGGCAGGTCCTCGATCACGCCAGCGGACCATGCGGACGCCGGGTCGGGCCCAACTCCAGGGGCCGGAGCAGTCGCACCGGATCCCCATGCGAATTCGGCGTCCGCTTGGTCGGCGTCCTCAGCCTCCGCGGCGGCCAGACCTGCCGTTGCCCATGTCGTCACTTCATCGGCCAGTCCGGCAGCTGCAATCTCGGGATCTGCTGCTTCTGGTCCGGCGGGGGACTCGCTCGCGCTGATGTTCGTCGCGAACTCACTCAAGGCGTCAGAGTCGGAACTCAGCCAGCCTTCGCTTCGCGAAGCGCCCCACCCGGCGCTCGTTGCCGGTTGGGCGTCGGGGGCAGCGAATGTGCCACCGTGTTCGTCCCAGTCCTTCTCCGCGACGACGCGGACATCGGCATCCTCGGCATCCTCGCTCGGGAGGATCCAATCACCGGGCTCGTCCGTATCGAGCAACGCGGGCTGTTCGGCCCCTTCCTTCTTGCTACGGCCGAACAGGCGGCCGAGTCGGCCTTTCTTCTTCCCGGCCGGCGCCGGTGCTGCAGCGCGGGCATGTTCGAAGAGCCCGGCGAGCGGGTCATCATCTTCTTCGAAGGGACCTCCGGCCGCTTCTGGGGCTGGGGCGGCCTCAGTCGGGAAGTCGAACGTGGAGTCCGCCGGTTCATCCGATTCGAACACCGCCCGAACCGCTTGAGACTCGGGTACCAGGGCCTCGGCGTCGGCTTCTTCCCAGGCTTCCGATGGGGAGGCTTCGTCCGTCTCGCTCGCGGATTCGCCGGCCTCCCAGTCGAACGGCTTGAGGAATTCGGCCGGGACGGCCGCCGACGAAGACGCTTCGGGTTCGTCCTCCTGGAGTTCCCAATCGAACGGCTTGAGGAACTCGTCCGGTATCTTCTCGGGTTCTTCCGGCTCGGCGCGCTTTTGTGCCCACGCGCGCATCGCAGCGATGCCCTCTCCTGTTGGGCCGGCTTCGCTTGTTTCGCCGTCCGCTTCGCCTTCAGGCGCAATGTTGAAGAAGTCGTCCCATTTGCTCGGCCCGGCAGAGGCGTCACGAACTGGAGCTTCGGCCGGAGGTTCCGTCCGGGAGCGCAACACCAGCGGTATAGTCGGGAGTGTGCCGGGGTCGACGTTGGTCTCTGTCACCGCTGATTCGCGTGCGATGGTGTGCGGTTCGTCTTCCTGGTGGCGCGGGCGAAGCGGGATCGGCGCAGGGGCGACGTCGTCGTCGATCTCCTCGGTTTCGTGGTGGACGGTGGTGAAGTGCGGGTGCCCGTCTTCGCGGCCGCGCTGGGCCCACTTCTTCATCGAGCTGAGGGCCGAGTCCTCAATGTCGGCTTCATACGCCGCTGCCGCCGGTTCACCCGGGCCGGCTGGTGAGTCTCCCCACGCGGCAGGACCGAAGTTCCAGTCGAGGCGCTTTTCGCCGTCGGCATGGGCGCGCGGACGCAGCACGAGAGGCTGAGGTGACTCCGGTTCTTCGTCGAGCATGAGCTCCGGTGCTTCGGCCCCGGCTGCGTCATTCTGCAGATCCCATGCGGTCGCCGCGTTCGCAGGCTCTCGCTCCTCTTCGGATGCCGGGCCGGAGCGCAGCGCTTCGCCTTCGTCCCAGCCTTCCACGCGGGCCACGGGCGCGAAAGCCGGCGTTTCCCGATCGGGCGCGGTGTCGGCTTCGGTTTCGGCCGGTTCCCATGCGGGTGCGCCGAGGTCGTCGCCGGTGGATTCGTCCTTGGCCGACTCATCGCGGTGTGCCCAGGAGCGGATGCGTGTTGCGAAGTCTTCTTCTTCGATTTCTGCGAGTTGTCCGTCGTGGCTCTCCGCTTCGATGGATTCAATCGCCGAAAAAGGCGCCACGCTGTCCTGGGATTCGTCTTCGTGGTCAGCCTGGTGCGCCCAGGGGCGCATGGTCGTGGCAAAGTCCTCTTCGGCCGTCTCGAGGGGTGCTTCATGGGCATCGTCCCCGGCGGGGGTGGCCGGCGATGCGAGGTTCCAACCGCCGTCTGGCTCTCCCCAGCTGGCTTCGGTCCCGTGGCTTTCAGCCCGCGGGAACGGCGAAAGCTTCAGCGACGGTTCGGTGCTCCACTCCTCGTCCTCGTCGTGTTCGACCGGGGATGCGGAGTCATATCGGCGGGTCGCCGGGATCTCGGCGGCGCCGTCGCTTTGCTTCTGCTTCTTGGCGAACCCAAACAGGCCGCGGCCCTTCTTGGCTTCTGGCTCCGGGCGCTTCAGTTCGAAAGCGGCCTCTGGTTGGGGCTTCAGCTCAAATTTCTTGCCGAAGGGGTCGCCCTTCGCCTTTTCCGCGTCTTCCTGGATGTTTCCGAGCACGCGCTGCCGCAGCGTGCGGTTCTTTTCTTCTTGCCGCTCCCAGGCGCCCCCGGGCAGATCGAAGTACCAGCCCTGTGGGTCATCCTGTCCCGACTCGGCCTCATCGAGCGGGCGACCTTCGCCATTGTCCATCGTCATCAGGGTACCATAGCCTCCCCGGCGGACCTCGGGATTCGAACCGGTCGCCCTTTACAGCCGATTGACCTAACCTCGGCCGGGCATGACCGATGCGCTCGAACCCGCGGACGAGCACCTGGTCTCTTTATCAAAGGACGGCAGCCTTCACGCATTCAACAGTCTGGTTGAGCGGTATCAAGGTCCCGTCTTCAACCTTTGCGCGCGCCTGATAGGAGACCGCGGTGCTGCCGAGGACGCCGCGCAGGAGGCATTCCTGTCGGCGTACCGCTCTCTCTCGCGCTTCGAAGGGGGCAGTTTTCGAAGCTGGCTGTTCCGAATTGCCGCGAATGAGTGCAAGGACGAACTGCGCCGCCGTAGCCGCCGTCCCTCGGAATCCCTCGCGAATCACGGCATCGATGACGACCATCCGTTCGATGCGCCCGATCCGTCAGAGGGGGCACCGGAATACCTCGAACGGATAGCGGTCGGCGAAGGAATCCAGTCCGCGCTGATGAGCCTCCAGTTCGAGCAACGCCAGGCGATCGTGCTTTCGGATGTTCATGGCTACCACTATGAGGAGATCGCCCGTATCACCGGCACGAATGTCGGGACGGTGAAGTCGCGCATTCACCGCGGCCGCGAACGTCTCCGCGGCATCCTCCTGGAACGGCCGGAACTTTTCGGCCGCCGGGGGCGTTCGGATGATTGAGAGCACAATGACATGCGCATCGTAAACGTCTTGCAGCGGCACTCGTGGTATGGGCGAAACGCCTCGGCATTTGTCGATGGCGAACTCCTGCCGCCCGAAGTGCGGCGTTTCGAGGCCCACCTGGCCGGCTGCGGAGCCTGTGCGTCCGCGGTTGCGGATGCCCGGGAGTGGAAAGCACTCGCCGGTAGCCTGCCGGACGCAGCCCTGCCGCGTTCGTTCAGGCTGACGCCGGCGATGGCCGCAGCTGCGAAGCCCGGACCGAACGCCGGACGCGCCGCCGTCCCCTACCTCGGGCTGGTCCGGGCGGGCGCGGGCCTTTCCTTGGCGGCCTTCGCCGCGGTAGTGGCGTTCGCGGCGTTCGATTCTGGTGGTCCCAACGGCGGACGGGACGGCGCGACCGCAGCGTCCATCGAGATTCAGGATGCGGCCGGCGGCGGCGCAACAGATTCCTCGAGCAACAAGTACGCAGCCCCCGAGTCCACCGCCCCGCAACTGGGGCCGGCCAGCGGTGGCGGCGTGTCCTCTAGTGGATTTAGCACCGCAACCGTCGTGTCATCCCTGCCCGTGGCACCCTCTGCAGTGGCCGCGACGCCCGGGCCAGGCGAGGGAGTGTCGCGAGCTTCTGACGACTCCGGCGGCGAGGGCGGCCTGGCCGGCGGGTACCCGCTCGAAGCTCGCGACTCGGCTGAGAAGGAGAGTGGCCGCGGGATGCTGGTGATCGGCCTCGGCCTGGTCGCCGCAGCGATGCTCGCACTCCTGGGAGCACTCGAGGTCATACGGCGGATCCAACGGCCCTAGACTGTGATCTGAGGTTGTGACCGAGGAGTTCGTGATGAAAAAAGGGATCGTGGTCTCCGGCGTAGGCGAAGTTCGTGCCGCACCCGACATTCTCGCCGTGACGATCGACGTTGAAACGAGGGCCTCGACCGTTGCCGCCGCTCGCACAGCGAATGCCGAGGCCGCCGCGAGACTAATCGCGTCGCTCAAGGCCGAGGGCGTTGACCAGCGCGACATTCAGACTGCGAACCTGTCGGTGAGGGCCGAGTACGACCGTCCGGACAGCGGTAACCCACGAGTTTCCGGTTACCGCGTCACCAATAGTCTCCGGGTGCTGCTTCGCGACACCGAGAAGGCCGGCGCGATCATTGATGCGGCACTCGATGCCGCAGGTGATGACGGCCGGTTGGGCGGACTTCGTTTCGACTTCTCGGATCCGGCCCCGCTTTACGCCCAGGCACGGATTCGTGCTTGCATCGATGCACGCGAGAAGGCGCTGGCGTTGGCCTCCGGGATGGCAGTCAAACTCGGAAAGCTGGTCAGTGTGGTGGAAAACGCGGCCGAAACCCAGCGGCAGCCCAGCATGCTCGCGGCAGCGATGCGCATGGAGAGCCTGCCAGTCGAAGCCGGAGAGAGCACGGTGAGCGTGGGCGTGACGGCGCACTTCGCGATCAAAGGCTGAAAACAACCGGTTAAGCGGGTGGGTTTACCCTCGACGGCTCCCGCTCGAAGCTACCTGTGTGAGACGGTTCGTCCTCGCCGCGTGCTTGCCCCTGTTCGCGTTCGCGCTCGTTGCAGGTGCTGGCGTCGTGGTGCTGCACAACCAGGAGGGGCGGACGCCGGATGCATCGCCCACTGGGGAGGGCGGCGCCGAAGCGGCTGGAAGCGGGTTGCCTCGCCTGGCGCCCGAAAGCAGCGTCTGCCAGGGCATCCTCCACGTGCCGGAGCCCGGCGCCCCGAGGGTGTTTCCCGCTGAATATACGCAGCGCAGGGAAGCCGGCGGCATCATGATCGTCGCGAACCGCGACGTGGACCCCAGCGCCCTGGATGAGGCGGCCGTCACCATCGAGCGCGTCTTCCGCAACAACGACCTCGGCGATGTCCTGGCCGAAGAAGGCGCTTACGTCATCGTCGCCGCCGAAGACCAGGGGGTACTGGACCTTCCAGAGTTCCGCTGCCTCGATTCGGCAAGCACCCAGGACTTCTTCAGCCACGTCTGCGGGGTCGCTGACCGGGCAGACTACCCGGTGGCAACGGTGAACGAACTCGACCTGCTCGGCGATCGGGCGGGGCCCTGCGGCGGGCTCAACATCCTCTATCACGAGCTCGGACACCTGGTGCAGGGATGGGCCCTTGCGCCGGCTGACTACTTCGATATCCGCCAGTTCTACCAGGACGCAGTCAACGCCGGGAAGTACCGGCGGGCGTACGCCGCCACGAACGCCGACGAGTACTTCGCCGAGGCAACACAGGCGTACTTCCTCAGGCTCGACGGCCCCGGCAAACGCGACCGCGAGTGGCTCAAGCTCTACGACAGGCAGATCTACGACTTGCTGGCGGCGGTGTACGGCGACTGAAGGGCTGGCTGGCCTAGCCCTTCGCCTGGATGACGGCGTACCGCTGAAACGCTTGCTGAAGGTAGTCCAGGAACTCCGCATACCGGCCGCGCATGGCCACCGCGTATTCGTTCATCGGGAAACGCCGCCGCTCGTAACCCTTGTTCGGGGCTACGTCCGACATGCTCTTTGCGACCGCGAGGTAGAGCGGCCGGACTGTTAGCTCGCCCTGTTTGAACTGCTTGTTGTGCATGGTGGCGCGGCATTCGAAGAAGCCGATTAGCTCGACTCTCGAGAGCGTCGCCCCGAGCCACTCCTTCGCGGACTTCGTGACGAACGCCTCGGAGGCGACGCCGCCGGTGGCGCCCTCAAGCATTCCCCAGCGGTTCCCGCCTGATTCTCGCACCCCGTATCCCTTGTCGCCCATCACCACGAGCGCGTAGGCGTAGTGGACCGGTGCGTTCTCCGGGAGGGACTGTTCGTCCACCCAGCGAGCGCGCCAGTCGTCGGCGATGTTGAGCTCTTTGACGCCGGGCCAACGCGGTTCGTAGGCGGCAATCGCGCCGAGATCCACCATGAGTCACGTTCTCCGTCGGAAGAAAGGTTTTGCGACCACGGTCGCTCCCGATTCGCCAATCTTAGTCCCCTGGCCGGAAACGCGTGGCGGACGTCGATGATGCCAAAGCCAATGGTCGCGTTCAATCCAGGGGACCGCACCGAGGATCGCAACTCGCCCGCCGGGAGCCTTCGATGGAGATCCTCGTCCCACGGGGGCCGGAGAGCCCTCGATCAACAAGGCGGCCAGGATGCGGTCCGCTCGACCTCCAGGAACGTCGAGCAGGGTATCGAGGTCGGCCTCAGCAGGCGAGAGACCGGGTTCCAGGTCCGGGTTGTACCCGGGGATGCACGCTTCAACGCGGGCGATTTCCAGGGCCTGCAAGCCCGCGAGCGGGACCCTGGCATCCCGCAGCGTCTCGAGAATGTGCTGGGCGACGGCCGGCGCCAGCACGAATTCGAATCCATCTTCTCCCGTATCGCTTGTCCGCACGGCCAGCGTCCGGAACCCGTGGAATTCGAACGTGGCACATTGGAGTGTCTGCAGCCGTGCGGGCAAGGCTTCGGAGAGGTGATTGTTCACGACCTCGGTCGCCGCCGGGCCGGCGAGCCCCAGGAGACAGGTCGTCTCGGTCCGGTCATCAATCTGAACGTCGAAGCCGGGAGCGACGGCTCGCCGGAGTCTCGCAGACGTGTCGGTCCGCCGGCCCGGCTCGCCGCTCACGAAATAGGAAATCCCCCCGGTCCGGGCGATCAGGACCAGGTCGGCGATGTTTCCGTCGTCACCGATCGATACCGTCCGCATCGCCCGGCCTTCCTCGATCTCCTCCACATGCCCGGCAAAGATTGTCTTGAGGACGTCCAGCGCGTCCGTGCCGGCGATGAGGAACCTGCTTCGGTCCGAACGGTCAAACACCACCGCGCGCCCGCGGAGCGCTTCATATTCCTCGGGGACTCCGACATAGGAGAGCGGCAACGACCAGCCGTTGTGCAGACCGAAGGTTGCGCCAGCGGTGGCATGGAAGTCCCGGAGGGCGAGGTGAAAGACCGATTCGGCACCGGTCATTCGTCGACGAACTTCCGGCGCCCGCCACTTTCCGTCAGCCTGCCGACGCCGGGAAACGGATTGTGGACGCAAATCAGGAGGGCGTTCTCCTTCAGGGCGCGCTCCGCGAGCTTCTTCTTCGATTCCAGCGACAGGAGCGGGAGGATGTCGAACGCGGCGATCCAGGCTGGCCGCTCGACCTGGACGGCGTGATGGACAAGGTCCCCGGTGTAGAGTGCCGTCTCCCCACGGGACGTCAGCGCAATCGACGCATGGTCCTGGGTGTGGCCAGGTGTTGCCCAGAAACGAGCCCCGGGAATCATCTCGGCTTCACCCTCCACAAGCTCCAATTGGCCCGAATTCACGAGCGGCTGGAAGTTCTCGGCGAAGTACGTCCCCCTGGTCCGCTCGTTCGGGTGAGAGGCAACCTCGAACTCGCCCTTCTGGATAAAGTAGCGAGCATTCGGGAAGGTGGGACGCAGTTCGCCGTCCGCATCGCGGACGGTGTTCCAGCCGCAATGATCCGCGTGAAGGTGGGTGTTCGCGACCACGGTGATGTCCTCCGGGACGAGTCCGAGCGCCTCCAGGCCTTCCATCAGCAGGCCGTTCTCGCCCGGGAAACCTCGCTCCCGGGCCGCGCCCTGGAGTTTGTTTCCGAGCCCCGTGTCGACCAGCAGGATGTCGGGGCCGCTCCGGACAACCATGCAGTTCAGGGAGAGCTTCATCCGGTGTTCCGTGTCGAGGTTCTCCCTGCCGATGACCGGTTCCCACATGACTCGCGGGATGAGCCCCATCACGGCCCCGGCATCAAGCTTGATGTAGCCGTCGCAGATCACCGCGATATCCATGTCGCCGACGACGTAGCGGGCCGGTGTGTACACGCCTCTGAACATACGAGCGGGGCAGCGTGGCGGCAATCCGATGTCCCACCGTCCGTCGCAGTTGCAAACCGTTGCAACTAGGCTAGAATCGGAGATGACAGTTTGGACTGGCCTGGGGGGGCACATGGCACCGATATTCCTGCTTCATGCACCGGACGGGTTCTTCTCGACCCCGGTTGCCGGAGTCTTCTGGATCCTGACCGTCGCGGCGTTGGGGGTTTCCCTCCGCAAGGCCGGTGAGCAGCTCGATGAGCGAGCCGTGCCGTTGATGGGCGTAATGGCGGCGTTTATCTTCGCCGCGCAGATGTTCAACTTCCAGATTCCCGGAGGCACTTCGGGGGCATTTGCTCGGCGGCGTCCTCGCGGCCGTGCTCCTTGGTCCCTATGCCGGGACGATCGTCATGGCCTGTGTCATTTCCGTTCAGGCCCTCGTCTTCCAGGATGGCGGCCTCGTCGCACTTGGGGCGAATATCTTCAACATGGGCATCGTCGGGACGTTCGGCGGGTATTACGTGTACCGGTCGCTCACCGCCGCACTCGGTGGCGAACGCCGGATGCGGCTACCGGCTGCGGCCGCGGCTGCATGGCTGTCGGTCATGGCCGCCGCCATTCTTACAGCGTTTGAACTCGCTGCATCCGGGACAACCTCACTCGCAGCCGCCCTCGTTGCGATGGTGGGCTGGCATGTCGTCATCGGGGTCGGCGAGGCACTGATAACAGTCGGCGCGCTCGGCTTCATCGCCGCGAGCCGTTCAGACCTGCTCCAGCTACGCGACGCGCGGCCCGCAAGCGCCTGAGGAGACTGACACAATGGCACAGCGAACAACTGCCCAATCGTTCCTGAAGCGCTGGTGGTGGGTCATCGCCGGCGTCGTCATAGCCTGCGCCGTCGTCATTATCCTGGCGCCGGCCGCCTCCTCCGATCCGGACGGCCTTGACCGTGTTTCCGGCGATGAAGGCTTCTCGGAGAAGGCCGACGAGTCGCCCTACGAGTGGTTACCCGACTACTCCATCCCAGGTGTGAACAACGAACGTGCTTCGGTGGTACTCGCCGGCCTCGTCGGAGTGGGCATCGTTTTCGTCCTCACCTTCGGGTTTGGCGCCCTGGCCCGCCATTCCCGCCGGGGCGGAAGCGCCTGAACCTCGACCGTTACGTCCACCGGGAAAGCGCTATCCACCGGGCCGACGCCCGCCTGAAGTTCCTCCTTGTGGTGGGCTTCATTCTCGCCCTCAGCCTTCTCCCCGGTCGGGTCGTTCGCGGCGCTCGGCATCGCCTGGATCTTGGTGATGGCGGTCTCGGTGTTCGCCCGCCTCGGCGCCTGGCGGGTGATCCGCGGGTCTTTCGTCGCCCTCCCGTTCGTCTTCGCGGCAGCTCCGCTGCTGTTCACCAAACACGGTGACCCGATTGGTTCGGTAGACCTCGGTCTGTTCACGCTGACGCTCAGCGGAGAAGGCGTCCGCATCGTGGCGACGATCACGCTGAAGAGCTGGATCAGCGTCCAGGCGGCGACATTGCTGGTATTTTCGACGACCTTCCATGACCTGCTCGAAGCCCTGGCCCGGCTGCGCATGCCAAAGCTCATGGTTGCGATCATCTCGCTGATGTACCGATACCTCGCCGTGCTGACGGGCGAGGCAAACCGCATGATGCGGGCGCGAGCTTCGCGGATGGCGACGGTTGCCGGCGCTCGCCGTCCCGGTGTGCGCTGGCAGGCGAGAGTTGTCGGGAACATGGTCGGGGCGCTCTTCATCCGTTCCTACGAACGAAGCGAACGCGTCTATCTCGCGATGCAGTCCCGCGGCTACAGCGGCCACATCGCCCATGTGCACGAGCGCCCGCTTGGCGCGGGTTCGTGGTTCGTGCTGGTCGCAGGGGCCATCCTGCTCGCCGGGTTCTCCGTGTCATCCCGGGTCTGGTTGCCGCATTCATGACTCTCGATTCCACCTCTGGATCGCCGATCTCGCCGTCCGCTGACAGGTGGGTCGATGTGCGGGACCTGGTTTTCACGTATCCCGATGGTTTCGAAGCCCTCCGGGGCATCACGCTCAAGATCGCACGGGGCGAGAAAGTAGCGCTGATCGGCCCCAATGGCGCCGGGAAGAGCACCCTGATGCTCCACCTGAACGGCATCAACGCACCCACCAGCGGGTCAGTCGCCATCGGCGGCATGCCCGTGAACAGGGCGAACATCGGCCGCATTCGCGCCGAGGTGGGACTCGTCTTCCAGGACCCGGATGACCAGCTCTTTAGTCCGACCGTCTACGACGATGTCGCCTTCGGCCCGGTGCACATGGGGCTCCCGAAAGCGGAAGTCGACTCGCGCGTATCTCGCGCCCTCGAATCGGTTGGCCTGGCGGGTTTTGAAAAGCGGCAGCCGCACCACCTTTCGATCGGCCAGCGCAAACGCGCCGCGCTCGCGACCGTCCTTTCGATGTCACCAAGCGTGCTCGTGCTCGACGAACCCTCGGCCGGCCTCGACCCTCGCGGGCGCCGGGAACTCATCAACCTGCTCACCGGGCTCGAACAAACCATGCTCGTGAGCACCCACGACATGAAGCTGGTGGCCGAGATCTTTCCTCGGACCGTCATCGTGGATGGTGGCCGGGTCGTTGCCGACGGCTCCACTGTGGATACGCTTGCCGACAGGGAACTGCTCGAAGCCCACGGCCTCGAACAACCGTAACTCGCCCTTACCCTGGGTGACGGTCCGCGAACGTTTGAGACGTATACTGGTAACAGTGAAGCCTGACGATCTCGAAGCCTTTTCCGCGGCGATCCACGGCGCCGATCACGAAGTCGATTTATTTGGCGCGGCCATGCTCATCGCCCGAATCGGCGACCCCGACGCGGATGTCCACGAGACTGCTTCCCGGTTGGATGTGATGGCGGAAGAGGCGCGCGTCTATGCGGGAGCGCGCGCAGACGACCACGCCCTCGCCCACGCAATCGAGTACCAGTTGTTTAGCGTCTGCGGCTTCCGCGGGGACAGCGAAGGCTATACCGACCCTGCCAACAGCTACCTGGACCAGGTTGTCCGGCGCCGCCTCGGGATCCCGATCAGCCTGTCGCTCGTGTACATGGAAGTAGCCCAGCGGATCGGCCTTCAGTGCGACGGGGTCGGTTTTCCCGGCCACTTCATCGTCCGTTACGGCGGCGCCGAGGAACCGACCTACGTCGATCCATTCCAGCAAGGCGCCCGGATCGACCGGCAGGAACTCCTCGCCCGCCTGCGCGTCCATCAGATTGGCTCGGCCAGCCCGGAATCGTTCCTCGCGGCGATCACCAGGCGCCAGATCCTGCAGCGGATGCTCAACAACCTGCATGTGGTGTTCCGCGAGCGCCGCGAGCTTCAGGATTGGCTTTCGGTGGTGGAGCTTCAGCATCGCCTTGAGCCCTGGAACGCTATGCTTGTCGGCGAGCGCGGCATGCTGCGCTATCGCCTGGGCGAGATCGAGGGTGCGATGAGCGACCTCGAAGCGTACGTCTCCGCCAGCGAGCGTGCCGAGGCAAACCCCGGCGCCATCCGCCTGCTTGATCAACTTCGCCTCCGTCACGGGGGCATGGGGGAGACTCGATGACCACTCTTTCTCCCGGGCGCGAAGTGCCCGTCCGCGGCCGCCACGCGCTCCAGCGCTCAATCGCCTGGTACCTGCGCCAGCTGAGCAAAGTGCTCTCCGTCCTCAGCGACGAAGAGCTCGAACGGCTCATCCCCATGCTTGCCGAGCGCAGCTTCCGGCCGCGCCAGGTGCTCTTCCAGGCCGGCGATCCGCCGGAGCGCGTCTATCTGCTCCTGAAGGGCAGGGTGAAAATCTACCAGGTCGCCGAAAACGGCAAGGAAATCATCCTCGACGTGGTAGGCAAGGGCGGCGTTGTCGGAGACATGGCCATCGTCGAAGACAACGAGCGTATCGCCTGCGCCGCCGCGATCGACGACACCGTGGCCGTCAGCATCTCCTGGGAGGACTTTTCCCACCTGCTCCAGCAATCGCCAAAGCTCGGCTTCGCCATGATGGAGCTGATGGCCCGACGGCTGGCCGGGATGCAGCGGACGTTCATGAACATCGTTTCGAAGCCGGTTTCGGCCCGCCTTGCTGACACGCTGCTGAACCGCCAGGAAGATGGAGCGGTGTTCCTTGGGCTGACGCACCAGGAGCTCGCGCAGACCATCGGCACAAGCCGGGAGACAGTCACCGCCCTGCTCAGCCGCTTCTCCGCCCTCGGCGCGATCGTGCCGATCCCGGATGGCTACCGCATCGTGGATGAGGACCTGCTCGACGACATCGCGAACGGGGACCTGTCCGTCTCTCCTCGCCATCCGGTGAACGCCCAGCCGAGTACCATGACTCCCTGATGTCCGAGGCTGGCGCCGGCCCATTTGACCTCGTTCCTGCGCGCGGCGGCCCGGCGATCATCGCCCACGGCGCCGGAAATTCCGCGGCCGGCGTGCGGGACGTCGTTTCGGCTGGTGCGGACTACCTGGAAGTTGACCTCTGGCTGCGCGATGGCCAGTTCGAAGTGCGCCATGAACGCCGGATGCGCTGGTTGCCGATCCTGTTCGAGAAGTGGTATCTGCGCCGGCTGCCCCGGGGGAACTACGGGCTGGCGGAGCTCATGCGAGAGAGCGCGGGACAGGGCGCCGGCCTCTTCCTCGACTTGAAAGACGGCGGGGCCGCTGCCGCCGCATTGCTCCGGCGGATCCTGACGATCAGCCCACACCCGGAACGCATCGTCGCGTCGTCCCAGCAGTGGCGGGCCCTCCGCGCGATCAACGAGATGACCCCCGAAGTGGAGGCCTTCTACTCCATCGACGTCCACGCCAAGCTGGACCTCTTTCTCTCCGTCGCGGACCGCGATACGCGCCCGCGAGGGGTTTCGTGCAGGCATTCACTCCTGACCGAGCGCATCGTCAAGAAACTCCATGAACGAGGACTCCTCGTCGTGGCCTGGACGGTGGATGACCTGGAACGAGCCCGTGAACTTGTCGCCTGGGGCGTGGATGGCCTCACCACCCACAGGGTCGACGAGATGCGCCGGGAGTTTGTGCTGTGAGGCCCATAGCCGTTTACGTCCACATCCCGTTCTGCACGGTGAAGTGCGGCTATTGCGATTTCAACGCCTACGCAGGCATGGACAACCTGAAGTTCGATTACGGCCGCGCTTTGGTCAGCGAGATCGACGCACTGGGGGACCTCCTTGAGGGACGGGTCGTGAGCACCATCGGTTTCGGGGGAGGGACTCCCGGGGAAATCCCCGCGGGCACCATCGGCTCCGTCATCGCGGCGTTGCGTCAGCGGGCGCCCCTGGCCCCGAGAGCAGAGGTGTCGCTGGAACTGAACCCCGGTACGACTTCTGAAGACGCCATCCGAGACTTGCGAGCGTTCGGCGTCACCCGGCTCTCCATCGGCGCGCAAAGCTTCAATCCTGCGGAGCTGCGTTTCCTGGACCGAATCCACTCGGTCGAAGCCACCGTCGCAAGTGTCCGGATGGCGCGCCGGGCTGGCTTCGAAAGCGTCGGCCTCGACCTGATCTACGGTCTCCCCGGGCAGTCCAAAGAGAGCTGGGAAGCTTCGCTCGCGGCAGCTACGGCGCTCGGCCCGGACCATGTCTCCACGTACGCGCTCACCGTCGAAGACGGGACGATGCTCGCCCGCCGCGTCGCCCGGGGCGAAGTGGAGCCGCTCGACGCCGATGCTGTCGCCGACCTGTATGACCTGGCAACGGAGGTCCTCGAAGCAGCCGGCTACGAGCAGTACGAACTCTCCAACTGGGCCAGGCCTGGCCACCAATCGCGCCACAACCGGACGTATTGGACCGACGGTGAGTACCTGGCAATCGGCGCCGGGGCGCACGGATATCACAACGGCGAACGCTACGAAAACATCGCTCACCCGCGCAGCTACATCGCGGCGGTCGAGGCGGGCAGTTCGCCGCCGTTCGTGGCGCTTGCGAACCGTTACACCCCGGACTGCGCGACCAGCATGAGCGACTGGCTCGCGCTCCGACTGAGGCTCATCGAGGGCTTCACGCCGGTCGAGTTCGCCGGAAGATTCGGCGTGCGCCTTCCCCCCGCGGTCACCGGCGTGCTCGAAGAGTGCCGGAGCGCTGGAGTCATCGAGTACACGGCCGAACGCGTCCGGCTGAGCCGGAGCGGGCGGTTGCTCCACGGTGAGGTTGCCTCCCGGTTGCTGCTCGCCTGCCGCCAGTCAGCTGCGGACGGGGGCAACTAGCGATGCCCGTCATCGGCACGGCCGGGCACGTCGACCATGGCAAGAGCACGCTCGTCCAGGCCCTTACCGGGATCGACCCCGACCGCCTGCGGGAGGAGAAGGAGCGGGGCCTCACTATCGACCTCGGCTTCGCCTGGCTCACACTCCCGTCGGGGCGCGACGTGGGCATCGTGGATGTCCCGGGGCACGAGCGATTCATCAAGAACATGTTGGCCGGAGCGGGTGGTGTCGACCTTGCCTTGCTCGTCGTAGCCGCCGATGAAGGGGCTCGCCCACAAACGCGGGAGCACCTCGCCATCCTCGACTTGCTGGAAGTACCTGCCGGACTCGTTGTCATCACGAAATGCGACCTGGTCGAACCGGAATATGCCGACCTCGTCGAGGCGGAACTCGAGGAAACGCTCGAAGGGTCGCGGCTCGAGGGGGCGCCCGTCGTCCGGGTCTCCGCGGCCACCGGGCAGGGTCTGGAAGAGCTCACCCGGCAAATAGACAGTCTCCTCGACGCAGCACCGGCGAAGCGCGACCTCGCACGTGGACGCCTGCCAATCGACAGGGCTTTCACGATCCAGGGGTTTGGCGCGGTCGTCACCGGCACCCTCATCGATGGTGCGCTCGAAGTTGGCCAGGACGTGGTGTTGCTGCCGGGCGGCCTGAAGGCGCGAATTCGAGGCCTCCAGCGCCACCGGACGAAGGTTGATCGCCTCGAGCCCGGGACTCGGGCTGCTGTGAACCTCAGCGGCGTCCACGTCGACGAGATCCATCGCGGCATGGTTCTCGCGCGCCCGGGCGCGGCCGATGTCGCGCACTCTCTCGCTGTCCGCCTCTCGGCCAGCCGGATCCTCACGCATCCGCTCGCTCACGACTCAGAAGTGACCGCCCTCTGCGCGACGGCTGAATCCCAGGCCAGGGTGCGGCTCCTTGATGCTGAAGTGCTGAGCGGTGGGTCGGAATGCTGGGCTCAGCTCGTCCTCGATTCGCCCATCGCTCTCGCCGCTGGAGACCACGTTGTCATCCGTTCTCCGAACGAGACCGTCGCGGGCGGCAGGGCGGTCCTGCTCAACCCGCGCCGTCTCCGGAGGAACCACACTCCAACCATCGAAATGCTGGAAAGGCTCCTGCAAGGCACCCCCGGCTCGCGCATGCTCGACGCGCTCCTCGCCGGGCCGGCGGACCTGCGCTCCCTCGGCGCCGCGCTCCACCTGGAGCCCGGCGCAGCCGATGAAGCGTGCGAAGAGCTGGTCGCTCGCGGAGATGTTCTCAAGCGCGCAGAGACGCTCGTCGCGCGGGCATGGCTCGAATCTGCTCAGTCAGCACTAGTGGCGAGCGTCGACGCATTCCTGAAGGCGAATCCGCTCCGCCGCGCCACCCCGCGGGAACACGCGCGTGGGGCCGTGCGCCAGGCGGCAGCGGCGTTCGATCTCATCGCCGAATCCGCCCTCGAAGCGGGTTTGCTGGAAGCGCGTGGCCCGGGACTTGCGCGGCCCGGTTACGAAGCCGTGCTTACGGCCGCCCAACAAGCGGAAGTCGAAATCTTCCTGGCAGGGCTGCGGGCCAACCCGTATAGCCCACCAACGGACCGGATACCGTCGCCCGGGTTGCTCGCCTTCCTCGTGGAGCGCGGCGACGTTGAGGACGCGGGATCGGGCGTCGTCTTTGAGGCCGGCGCGTTTCGCCAGATGGCTGCCCGGACGCGTGCTCACATCGAGGCGAACGGGTCAGTTTCCCTCGCCGAGGCGCGAGACCTGTTTGGGACGAGCCGGAAGTACGCAAAGGCTTTTCTTGAGCATCTCGATGCGCTTCACGTCACGCGTCGCAACGGGGACCTGCGCACTCTCCGGTAGCGATTCAGGCAGGCTCGACGGCGAGGTTCTCGCTCTTCCCACGAAGCCGGCGGAAGAACCGGCCGAAGTCCCCGTTCTCCCACGCCACGAGCAGCTGCGATGCGACGCAGATGCTCGAGTAGGTGCCGGCGACGATGCCGACGAGGAGCACGAGAAGGAAGTTCCGGATCGTTTCGCCGCCGATCAGCATCATCGCCACCACCGTGAGGACCACGGTCAGCGACGTGTTGATGGAGCGTGCGAGCGTCTCCGTCATGCTGGCGTTGACTGCTTCCTCGAATGGGATGTACGGATCGTTGTGGATGGTTTCGCGGATACGGTCGAAGACGACGATCGTGTCATGCACCGAGAATCCGATGACGGTCAGGATCGCGGTGATGAAGGCGAGGTCGACTTCGGTCCCTCGGAACTCCCCGAGGAGCGCGAAGAGCCCGAGCACGATGAATGCGTCGTGCAGCACGGCGATCACTGCGGCAGCTCCGTACCGGAATGGGCGAGGGACGGCCCGGAAGGCTATCCAGATGTAGATGAGGATGGCGAACGAGGCCGCGACAACGGCGAATGTCGCGTTGCGCGCGATCTCGGTTGAAACCGTCTCCGAAACCGTCGAGAAGTTGCTCCGCGTGAGTGCCCCGAAGCGCTGGCGCAGCCCGGCCTCTATCTCGTTGATCTCGCCCGGGAGTTCCGGGCCCTCGGAGGAATCGAGAGCGGGTGCGTTCTGGAGTTCTTCCGTGCGGATCAGGTATTTGTTTGAACCGGCGCCCTGGACGCGGGCCTCTTCGTGGCCCAGGTCGTGCATGGCATCGCGCACTTCGCCCTGGGAGACCTCGCGTTCCGTGAACTCGATCGTGAAGGTCGAACCGGAGGTGAATTCGATTCCCGGCCGAAGCTGGAAGATCGCGAGCGAGATGGCTGCGACGACGAAGATCGCAAATGAGACCGAGAGGTACCACCAGCGCTTCCCTGCGAAATCAAGCATTTCCCTGCTCCTCCGAGGTCATCCCCGCCCGGCGCGCGGAAGGCGCTGTCTTCTTCACTTCGTCCGCATTGAACAGGAAGTGGTTCTTCGCCAGCGGTGTGCCGAGGACCATCCTCAGGAACGTCCGCGTCACGGTGATCGCCGAGAACATGCTGATCAACACGCCGATCGCCAGTGTCAGGGCGAAGCCCTGGACGACGGCCGCACCGAAATTCGCGCCGAAGTAATACAGGATCGTGCAGGTGATCAGCGTCGAGACGTTCGAGTCGCGAATCGACGACCACGCCCGCCGGAACCCGATGTCGATGGCAGCGTTCAACGTCCGCCCGCGCCGCAACTCCTCCTTCATCCGCTCGAAGATGAGGATGTTCGCATCGACGGCGATGCCGATGGAGAGGACGAACGCCGCGATGCCGGAGAGCGTCAGCGTAATCGGGACCAGCTTGAAGACCATCAAGGTGATGGCCGTGTAGACAAGCAGGGCGGCCGAGGCGAGCACCCCCGGGAGCCGGTAGTACAGGATCATGAAAAGCATGACCGCGAGGAGTCCGACCTGGCCCGCTCTCACCGAATCCAGGACGGAGTCTTCCCCGAGTGTCGCGCTCACTTCTTCGGCCTGGATGATCTTGAGAGGCACCGGCAAGGCACCGGCGTTGAGTTGTTTCGAGAGGTTGTTCGCCTCGCTGAAGCTTGCCTGACCGGTTATCTGGCCCGAATCAGAGATGATCCCACTCACCGATGCCTGGGACAGGACCACGTCGTCCAGCATCACGATCAGGTAGTTCCGAGGGTCGGAACTCGGGTAGGAGAGTGCACGCCTGGTGATCTGGTCCATCAGCTTCGAGCCGCGCGATGTCGTTTCGAACACCACCGCGAAGGTCGTGCCGATGTTCTGGGCGTAGGTGTTGTTCTTGATGTCGGCGCCGGTCATGGCGATCGTTTGTCCGTCGATGACACCGGACGCCTCGACGAGCTGCTGGTTGTCGTCGTAGACCATGAATTTCAGGGCCGCCGTCTTGCCGATGAGGTCCTGGGCTTCCTGCAAGGAGAGTCCCGGCACCTGCACGCTGATGCGGTTGCCGCTCGTCTTGTTGATTTCGGCTTCGCTGACGCCGAACTCGTTCACCCGTCGTTCCACGACATTCTTTGCGCTGTCGAGGGCGGTGCCCAGGTCACCCTGGTAATCGGCGGGTGGGTCGGCCTGCAGGATCAGGTAGGCGCCGCCCTGGAGGTCCAGGCCGAGACGCATCGTTTCCCGTTCCCAGTCGCCCAGCTTGATGCCTCGCCCGTGCGGCCAGAAGTCGCCCGGCAGGTACCGGTACGGAGAACTCGGCCACACGACGATGACGCTGAACGCGGTAAGCGCGACGACGAAGAGGAAAACGAAGACGGTTGAAGTACTACGCACTGGTGTGGGAAACCTCGCCGGCTGTGGGCTCGGCCGTTGATGTTGGGGGTTCGGCGGGCTCAAGCGTACTCAATCGCCGCAGTACAGAATCGGTCAACGCCCGGACGCGGACGCCGGGAGCAATTTCGAGGATGAGTTCGGTCGGGCCGTTGACCGGGACGATCACGTCCTTCACTTCTCCGATGATGCCGCCGGTGGTGACGATTTCGTCGCCGACTTGGAGCTGGCGGACGGCTTTCCGGCGGGCCTTCTGATCCTGGAGCACGGGACGGAGCAGGAAGAAGTAGAAGGCAACCACCGCGAACCCGGTGTAGAAAATCACCTGCCACATTGCGGTCATGGGCGGGAAACTCCTGCTCGGCGGCCCTGGCCGGGTTACTCTGCGGCCTTCAGGGTTTCGAGGACCGAGCGTGCCAGCGCAAGCGCCTCGGGCTTCGTTGAAACGGCCCGTTCGAGTTCGGCTCGGCGAACCGATGTTAGGACAGCCCCCAACAAGCGTCCACCGGCCAGGTCAAGCTCTGCGATGAGGTCATCTCCCGTCAGCAGGGGTGGCTCCCCATCTTCGTTCGCAGCCCACGCGCGCGCCGTCACGTAATTCACGAACGTCACGTGGCGCCGGAAGTTCTCCCGAGTGTACCCCGGCCCCCGGGTCGCCATGCCATCGCTCAGGTTCACCAGCATCAGCGGCAGGACGTGTCCATCGAGGTCACTCACGAACTTACGGACCGCCTTGTCCGAGGCAGGTCCGTTCTTGATCAATTCCCCCGGCCGAAGGTGGTAGCGGATCATCCGGGCGACGAAATCCGTGGCGGCCGGCCCAAACCCGAGTGCTGGCAACCGCTCTCGCATGAGTTCGGCACCGCGCGGTCCGTGCCGGGGGAACCGCAGCCGGCCTTCCTCGAAGATCGCCGTGGCCGGTTTCGCCACATCGTGCAGGAGGGCCGAGAGCCGGATCAGGGCCAGGAGCGGCACGTCCTCGATGCCCCGTTCGAGGGTTTCGTCCAGGTCGATCCACGCCAGTGCTTCGCGCAGTTCACGGTTGCCGTCGCCCGGCCCCAGGGCAGCATCCAGCGCGGCCACCGCCGCCATGTTGTGGCCCAGGACGTCGTAATAGTGGAGTTCAGGCTGGACGAAGCCGCGGCCGGCTTCCAGTTCGGGCACGAGCGAAGTGAGCTCGCCAGTCGCATCGAGGGCGCGCAGCGCAGTTGAGGCCTCGGTCGCGAGCAGCGCATCGAGGAGCCGGGCGGGCAGGTTCATCGGAGAAAGCGTACAGGCACGCCTTCCGGCGTGCCTGTCGATCCTACCGCGGTGCCCGAGCCGGCCTACGAGGCGCGCGGGTGGGCTTTGTCGTACTCCCTGCGCTTCTGGTCGCCGGTGAGGTGTGTGTAGATCTGGGTGGTCGAGATGCTCGCGTGGCCAAGAGCGTCCTGTACATTGCGAAGTGGCATGCCACCTGAGAGCATGTGGGTCGCGTAGGTGTGCCGGAGCGTGTGGGGCGTAATCGCCTTGTCGAGCTTCGCTTCTTTCGCGTAGTTCTTCAGGATCAGCCAGAAGCCCTGGCGGGTCAGGCGTTCACCGCGGCGGTTCACGAAGAGCGCCGTCTCCCGCCGGTTGCGGACCAGGCGAGGCCGCACGTGGAAGATGTACTGGCGCAACTCATCGACCGGACGTTGATGGAGCGGGAGGACGCGTTCACGTTCGCCCTTTCCGACGCAGCGAACGGTGACGGGGTCGCTCTCGAGTGCGATGTCCGCGACGTCGAGGGAGACCAGTTCGGTGACGCGAAGGCCCGTGGCATAGAGCAGTTCGAGCATCGCCTTGTCGCGTCGCGATTCGGGGGTATTCCGCCGTGAGGGCTGTTCGAGAAGTTCATCGACTTCCTGCACAGAGAGAGCCCGGGGGAGGGTCTTCCCAACCTGTGGGGACTTCAGTTGCTCCGTCGGATCACCGTCGACCATGCCTTCTGCGGCAAGGAAGCCGTAGAACGACTTCACCGCCGCAACCTTGCGGGCGACGGTCGCGTCTTTGTAGTGGGCGCCGTTTCGCAGATGCTCGACGTACCCAACGATGAGTTCGTGCTTGATTGCCTCGATCGCGCGCCCCGGCGCCTGCTCCGCGACGAACCCCAGGAACTGGGACAGGTCGTTTCGGTAGGCTGCGATGGTGTTGTTAGAGGCGTTCTTCTCGACCGCGAGAAAATTCAAAAACTGACCTGTGCGCTCGTCCATAACGTCGCTTTAACCTCGATACGTAACGGTCGTGGGTTCTAGGGGCGGGCGCCATGATAGGCGGCGCTTTCGGCGCGTGTCCACGGAATTCTGGGGATTCTTTGTGAAGATCCAGTGCGCGAAACCCGGCTGCAACAATATGACAGTGGAGCATTCACAGCAGCGGCACTGTGCCCGATTGAAGGTGTCATAACGAGAGTTTACGCCCTACGCAGCTCCCTTGCCAGTCCGGTCTCGCCGCGCCCTCAGCGGCGAACGTGCGTCAAAGAAGAGGCCCGCGACGAGGCCCAGTGAGCAGACGAGGAGTCCCGCCAGCGCTGCATCAAGGTCGATGCCGCTCGCGAGGATGAACACGGAAAGGATGCCGCCGACCGGGAGGAGTGGCAGCTTGCCTGCCGCCCACGGCGTGCGAAACGGCCGCGAAGTCGCCGGTTGGCGGAAGCGCAGGACGATCACGGCGCCGTTCACCGCGAAGAAGACCAGGTAGACCGAGAAGTCGGTCACCTGGGCGAGTAGTCCCAACTCCCCCACCACCACCATCCCAGCGGCTACCGCGGACACCACTACTAGGCTTCGCAATGGGACGCGCGTTGCCCGTGAGACGCCGCCGAGCCAGCGCGGAAACGCCCCCTGGTTGGCCATGCCGTACGTCATCCGGGAAGCCGCCGTCAGCGCAAGGAGCGTGGTATTGGTCGTCGAGACCAGTGCCGCGACCGCGATGATGTCTCCGCTCCGCTCTCCGGCAGCGGTTGCGACCACCGCGGCGAGCGGCCGCTCGGAGTTCGCCAGGGCGTCGGCGCCAATCGTGCTGACGGCGGCGACCGCCGTGAAGACGTAGAGGACGGTCGAAATCCCCAGGGCAACGAGGAGCGCCCTCGGAACCGTCCGCACCGGGTCCGGGGTCTCTTCGCTCAGGGTAATCACCTCGTCGAAGCCGATGAACGCGAAGAAAACCAGTGCCGCACCACCGATTACGCCGCCCGCGCTGCCGGATGCCGTCAGCGAGTGGTCGCCGAGGGACGGCAGTCCGAGAGCGATGACGGCGAGGAGTCCCGCCACCTGGATGGTGCTGAGAACGAGGATGAGCAGCCCCGCCTGGCGGATACCGGTTGCGCTGAGCACCAGGAGCCCTGCCAGCAGTAGCAGAGCGCCGGGCTTCAGACCGATGTCCACGAACTCGCGCGCGTACTGTGCGAAACCCAGCGACACGGTCGCCGCCGCGGCGATCAGGCCCGCGATCATCACCCAGCCGACCAGGAAAGCCACCCACTCGGGAAACGCGCGCCGCGAGTAGTCATACTCCGATGCAACGGACGGGAACGCCGCCGAGAGTTCGGCGTAACTCAGTCCGGTGAGCACGCACAATGCCGCAGCCAGCAGGAACGAAGCCCAGACGAGGCTGCCCGCTTCGGCCGTGGCTTCGCCGATGAGGACGTAAATGCCGGCCCCAATGATGATACCGACACCGCCGGCCGTGACCTGGGGGGGGGCTGAGCGACGGCGAGAGAGCCGGTGTCTTGTCTGGCATCGCTGCACAGTCTGGGGCATGGGAACGAAGGCGGACATCACAGGCGGTTTCTCCCGAGTTGCCTACCGAGTGGTAAACTCGAAGGGATCCAGGAGCCGGAGTTCGCCACATGGTGTCGTTCGCACTTACCGATGAGGAACGCCTCGTCCAACAAACAGCCCACGACTTCGCCAAACGAGAGATCCGGCCCGTGGCCGCCTATTACGACGAACGCGAAGAAGTGCCCTACGACATCATCAAGAAGGCTGCGGTCGTCGGCTTCGGAATCTCCCGCGAAGGTTCGCTCCTCGATGGTGGAGGTTCCTCGCTGGTCCCCGTCATCCTCGCGGAGGAGCTCTCCTGGGGTTGCGCGGGGATTGCCCTGGCCATCAACAGTTCGGGCCTTGCCGGGGCCGCGATCATGGCGACCGGCAGCCCCGAGCAGCGGGAAAAGTGGATGGCCGCCATCGCCTCCGACGCCAATGAGGTCCATCTCGGCGCGATGTGCCTGACGGAGCCCGATGCTGGCTCCGACGTCGCCAACATCCAGACCACTGCCAGGCGCGACGGCGACGACTACATCCTCAACGGCGAGAAACAGTTCATTACCAACGGCAACATCGCTGATGTCCACGTGGTTTTCGCGACCGAAGACCGCTCGAAGGGCTGGGGCGGCATCGGCGCCTACGTGATCCCTCGCGGCACCCCGGGCCTCGAAGAAGGCACCACCTGGAAGAAGATGGGCATTCGCGCCAGCCACACGGCGAATGTCGTACTCAATGAGTGCCGGATCCCCGCGGAGAACAAGCTCGGCGCAGCCCCGAAGGGCGGCGGCTCTGCCGGGCCGGGGGCACTGGGAGCCTTGATGACCCTGGAGCGCACGCGGCCGGTCGTCGGAGCATACGCCCTTGGTATCGGACGGGCGGCATACGAGTACGCGCTGGACTATGCCAGGGACCGGGTCCAGTTCGGCAAGTCGATTATGAAGAACCAGGGCATCAGCTTCATGCTCGCCGACATGGCGATGGCGGTTGATTCGGCGCGCCTGATGGTCTGGCGGGCGGCCTGGATGGCCGGCGCCAATGCCCCTTACCTCCAGGCCGAAGGCTCGATGGCCAAGGCGTTCGCCAGCGATATGGCAATGAAAGTCACTGTTGACGCCGTCCAGGTTCTCGGCGGGCAGGGCTTCATGCGGGACCACCCCGTCGAAAAGTGGGTCCGGGACGCCAAGATCTTCCAGATTTTCGAGGGCACCAACCAGATCCAGCGGATGGTCATCGGCCGCGCGATCGAGGCGCTCCCGAAAAGAACTAGGGCGAACCGTCCCCTCGCGGTCTCGTCAGCGGCACCCGGATGCTGTTCTTCGAGTTGCTCGCCGCCATGCAGACCGTCTCGAAGGCCCTAGCGTTCCTGTTCTAGTTGATGGCTTCGAGTTTGGCTTTGAGCGCGGCCAGGAATTCCCCCGCTTCGAGGCCGTCCAGGGCGCGGTGGTCAAAGCTCAGGCACACATTGACCATCGATCGGATGGCGATGGCATCGCCATCGATCACCACGGCGCGCTTCACCACCCGTTCCATCGTGACGATGGCCACCTGCGGCACGTTCACGATCGGCCTGGAGGCGACGGATCCGAATGAGCCGGTGTTGTTAACCGTGAACGTCCCGAGCTCGACGTCCTCGACCCGAAGCTTTCTCGCGTGGGCGCGTTGAACAAGATCTGCGATGCGATGGGCAAGTCCAGCCACGCTCAGTTCTGCGGCGTTCTTGAGGACAGGCGTGACGAGGCCGTGTTCAGTCGCTACCGCGATGGCGATGTTCAGCGCCCGGTATCGCCGCAGTTCGTTTCCCTCCCAGCGCGAGTTCAGCATAGGGAACTCTCCCAGCGCCTCACAGACCGCGGCGGCGAAGTAGGGAAGCAACGTCAGGTCGACCCCCTCCTGCCGCACGAACTCCTCCTTTTCCCGGTTCCGCCTCGCGACGAGGCCGGATACATCGCATTCGACCATCGTCCATGCCTGCGGCGCCTCCACGTTCGACCGTGTCAGGTGCTCCGCAATGGTCCGGCGCGTTGCTGACAGGGTCACCACTTCATACGGTGCGCCTGCCTCCGGTGGGGCTGCTGGCCGGGTCGCGGCCCCATACCGGTCCTTCGGGCCCGCGATGGCGGCTTCGACATCCTTACGCGTTATGCGCCCGCCGATGCCGCTCCCCGGGATGGTCGAGAGGTCGATGCCGCGCTCGCCTGCCAGCCGCATGACTGCGGGTGAGTAGTACCGGGAGCGGTCATCCGGGTTGGAGCGGACAGGGCGCTGCGAATCGCCGGGCTGTGGCCGCGGAGGCGCGGCCGGTGCGTTAGCGTGAATTGGAGCGGTGGCCGCGGGCGTCTCCTCCGGCGGAATGGCCATCGGTCCGCCGGACCAACTGCCGCTGCTGGCCGCGCCGACGGCGCCCGCCACGAGGCTGCCGCCCGCCGCGATGACTTCGCAGAGTGGAGTGCCGATGTCCACGGTTTCACCCTGCGGCACCAGGATGCGTCCCATCGTCCCTTCAAATTCGGAGGGTAGTTCGGCGGTGACTTTCTCGGTTTCTATTTCGCAAAGCGGTTCGTCCAGTTTCACCGGGTCGCCCGGCTGCTTAAACCACTGAATGACCGTCCCTTCGGTGACGCTCTCTCCGAGCTGCGGCATCTTCACGATCGTCATCGCTACGCCCTGCCCGAATTGAAACTCGAAGTCCAGGTTTCGAACGTCATCAGTAGGCCGCCAGCTCTCGCGCCGCTGACGCGATCTTGTCCCGGTTCGGCATGAAGAAATCCTCCATCGCATGGTGGAACGGGATGGGTGGGATATCAGGCCCGGCCACGCGCCGGATTGGTGCGTCCAGGTATTCGAAGGCGTGCTCGGCAATGATCGCGGCGATCTCGCCGCCAAGCCCGCCGGTCAGCGTGTCCTCATGCACGATGAGCACTTTCCCTGTCGCCCGAGCCGAATCGAGGATTGTCTCGCGGTCCAGCGGGTTCAGGGTCAGCAGGTCGACGACGGTGCATTCGGTGCCCTCACCCGAAAGCGTCTCCGCCGCCGCCAGCGATTCGTGCAGCATCAACCCGTAGGCGAAAATCGTGAGGTCTCCACCTTGCCTCGTCACCCGGGCCTTTCCGATCCGCGTCTCGGCGGGTGCGCCGTCCATCTCCTGGCGGAACAGCCGGTAGGTTCGCTTGTGTTCGAGGAACAGCACCGGGTTGGGGTCGGCAATGGCGGCGTGTAAGAGGCTGCGGTAATCCGCCGGAAATGATGGAGCGACCACTTTGATGCCGGGCATGTGGGCGTAATACGCCTCGATGCTCTGGGAATGATGTTGCCCGCCATGGACGCCGCCGCCCCACGCGGTCCGCACCACCATCGGCAGGTGGGCGTCACCAAGCGTCCGGTAGCTCCAGCGAGACGCCTCACTGCAGAGTTGGTCGAAGCCAGCGTGGATGAAGTCCGCGAACTGGATCTCCGCTACCGGCCGCAACCCGTAATGTGCGGCCCCGATGCACACGCCGATGATCGACGACTCCGCCAGCGGCGAATCGATGACACGTTCGCCGTACCGGGCGCGCAGGCCCTCGGTAGCCCGGAAGACTCCCCCGGCCTCCACGTCTTCACCCAGGATGAACACCCGGTCGTCAGCCGCCAGTGCTTCGTCGAGCGCGGTGCGGACGGCCTCGATGGCTGTCAGTGCCGTCACATCACAACTCCTTGTAGACGAAGCCGAGTGCGTCTTCCGGCGCCGGGTCGGGTTGCATCAGTGCCCACTGGGCCGCCTCCCGGATCTCCTCCTCGACTCGGGCTTCAATCTCGTCGAGGTCCCCGCGCGGGAAGATCCCGTCCGATTCGACGCGTTCCCTGAAGAGCTTGATCGGATCCTTGAGAGACCACTCTTCGAGTTCGTTTTTCGTGCGGTAGCGGGAGTCGTCGTCGTCGCTCGAGTGCGGCCACAGCCGGTAGCACTTCGCTTCGATCAGGTGCGGGCCGCCTCCCTTCCGAGCCTCGTCCACCGCAGGCCGAACCGTCTGGTAGACCGCGATAGCGTCCATGCCGTCCACAACGGCGCCCTGCATGTTGTATGCCCGCTTCCGGTCCGCCACGTGTTCGACGGCCATCTCCTTCTCGTTTTTCTCGGTGATGGCATAGCCATTGTTCTGAACGAAAAAGATGACCGGCAGCCTGTGGATGGAGGCGAAGTTCAGGGCTTCATGGAAGTCTCCACGGCTCGTGCTGCCTTCCCCGCAGCAGGCCATGACGACGATCGGGTCTTTCCGCAGTTTCGCCGCCAGCCCGATCCCTGCCGCATGGAGGAACTGGGTTGTCACCACACTCGACTGGGTCACGACCTTCCGGGCAGTGTTCCCCCAGTGCGAGGGCATCTGGCGGCCGTGGCTGTTCGGGTCGTCACGTTTCGCCAACAGGTTCAACATCGCCTCGCGGGCGGTCATGCCGAAGACGAGGTTCATGCCGAGGTCGCGGTAGTAGGGCGCGAGGTAGTCGGTCCCTTTTCGGAGTGCCATCGCCGCCCCCACCTGGGCCGCTTCCTGGCCCGCGCCGGCGATCACAAACGGAGCGCGGCCCTGCCGGTTGAGCGCGAGCATGCGCTCGTTCAGCTTCCGCGCGAGGAGCATGTGGTAGTACATGTCCTCGAGTTGCTGTTCGCTCAGGAGGTACTCGTCGATGGTCTTTTGCGAGCGCGGAGGACGGGTTGCGCGAGTTGCTGCCATCGCCCTTCCTCACCGGGTGCCCCGCAAACGAAAACGGCAGAACGCGGAGCGACTCTGCCGTTCATGCTAGCACAGGCCGGGAGGGCGATTACGACTCGGTTCGGAGGCCTTCGTCACCGCAACCCGGTTCAACCGCCGGGACTGAAGCCCTCGCCAGCGGGAGGTCGTTCGCGGTCGCCACGTCGGCCGCCGCGAAGCCGTCGAGCACCTGGGCAGAATCCTCGCGGGTTACCAGTTCGTCGCTTCCGCCTGGCCCGAAGGCCGCGGCGATGAGGACGACGATCACGGGCAGCGCCGCGAACGGGATGGGGAGAAGCAAAGCCCCAAGCATCTTCCGTTGCATCTCAGCAGGCCCCCTGAAAAGGTTCCTGCACAGTGTACACGACCCGCGCCAACCTGCGCATGGTGCACATTTCGAACCGATGTTGCACGGGTCCCGGCGAACCATTGTCGCTGTGGCGATAAAATGCCCTTCGCAGCCGGAGGTTTCTACTGGTGGAACGTGCGCGCACTTTGGCCGTCATCGATGTCGGCTCGAACTCGGTCCGGCTCCTTGTCGCCCGTGCGCTTTCGTCATCCGCCTTCGAAGTCGTCGACGAAGAGCGGTTCGACGCCCGTATGGGCGAAGGCATGGATGCCGGTCTCCTCACCGAAGCGGCGATGGCGCGTGGGCTGCGGGCGCTCTCGGTCATGGCCCAGGTCGCCCGTTCCCACCAGCCCGCGGCGATGACGGTCGTCGGCACCGAAGCCCTCCGCCACGCGTCCAATGCGTCTGAATTCGTCGAGCGGGCACACGGACGCACCGGGCTGCAGGTCCGCATACTCACCGGCTACGAGGAGGCATACTGCGGCTTTCTTGGAGTCGTCAACAGCACTGTCCTCCGTGATGGGCACCTCCTGGACATCGGTGGTGGCTCCCTGGAACTCATGCGCGTGGCCGGGCGCGCTCTCGAGAGCGTCCACTCCGGCCCGTTCGGCGCCATCTATGCAAGAGAGCGTTATCTCCGCTCCGACCCGCCGACCGCGCGTGAGCTTCGCAGCCTGCGAAAGGCGATCCGCGCCGAATTCGCGGTCACCGCGCCTCATCCCCTGCTCTTCGGGACCGGTGGCGCAGTCCGCAACCTGGCTCGCCTCGTCCGGATCCAGCGCGCCTATCCGCTGCGCCGCATCCACGGACTTCAGATCACGCGCAGTGAG
Organism: Candidatus Amarobacter glycogenicus; assembly: GCA_016719395.1. Classification (GTDB taxonomy): domain Bacteria; phylum Chloroflexota; class Dehalococcoidia; order Tepidiformales; family Tepidiformaceae; genus Amarobacter; species Amarobacter glycogenicus. Next base: position 163,692 of record JADJZF010000006.1, read on the forward strand.
ATGGCACGACTCGCGGGTCGGCTCGCTCGTGCCTCGCACGAAGAGCGCCGCCGGATCCCGGGCATCGGCACCAACCGCGCCGATATCCTGCACGCTTCCGCGGTAGTGATCGACGAAGTCATGGACATGGCGGGGGCGGAAACGCTCACCGTTGCCGGCCAGGGCCTTCGAGAGGGCCTGCTCTGGCAGATGATTCGTGACGACCCGGCCATCCTGCCCGATGTGCGCAGCGCTTCGGTGATGGGCCTTGCCCGCGCCAACGGCGTTGATGAACTCTCGGCCGAGCCCGTCGTCCTCGCCGCGGCGGCGCTCTTCGAGGCGACGCGCGACGTCCATCGCCTGGGCCAGCCCGAACTCGACCTCTTGCTGCATGCGGCGCGGATGGCCGGCATCGGCATGCACATCGACTACTACAACCGCGACCGCCACGCGGAATACCTGGTGCACAGCGGCGACCTCCACGGCTTCTCCCACCGGGAAGTCGTCATCCTCGCCAGCCTGGTCCGTTGGGCTGACTCCGGAACCCCGGACCTGGCGCCGTACAGGTCGATCACTCTCCCGGACGACGTTCGCACGGCGGCGGTCCTGGCGACGCTCCTCGGCCTCGCAAGGGCGGTCCGCCGCCGCGTGCCGTCGCCAGTGCTCGACTTCCAGGCAAAGGTCACGAAGGGCACCCTGAGAATTCATCTGACGAGTCGGGGGGAACTGGATGCCGAACTCTACGAAATCGAGCGGCAGCAACGGCGGATCGAAGCGGTCCTGAAGCTTTCGCTGGACGTCCGGCCGGCGCGTTAGGCTTTCGCGGCCAGTTTTCGGAGCGCTCCAGGCTGGATGAGCCACTCGAGCGTGCCATTTCCCGGTGCCGGTGGGCCGTAGGTCGAGACGAGTGCCGCTGCGCCCTTGCGGAAGACTGAGCTCATCAACGTCGCGTCGCCAGTCAGGAGCACGGAGAGGAGTTCACTCATCCACGGTTCGTGCCCCACGAGCGCGAGCGCGTCCAGGGACGTGGCTGCGCAGCTCGTGAGCACTTCGTGGTGGCTGCCGTTCCCGAGCGAGTCCCAGGTCCGGACCCGGACCTTGTAGAGGTCTTCGAGGATCTCCGCGGTCTGCCTGGCACGCAGCACCGGCGAAGTGGCGATGGCGTCGAGTGAGACCACCCCCTTCAGGCCGAGCGCTGCTTCTCGCATGCGCTTCCGTCCTTCCGGGGTGAGGGGCCGCACGCGGTCATCCACGTAGCCCGCCGTCCCGCGTTCGACGGCGATGGCGTGGCGGATGAGGCAGAGCTGCAACGGTCTATCCGGCTGCCGGCGGCGCGGGCTCGGCTGAAACGAGGTTCACAGCCACGATCTTCCATTGGCCCATCAGCTGTTTCCAGGTCGCCCCCAGCGTCGCCGTGCCGGCGCTCGACCGGAAGGTGACGTGGAAGAGTTCGCCGCCATCTTCCTGGGGGCCGAAGTCCTTCAGGTCGTACCCCTCGATGTTGGGCATCTGGGCGGGCGAAAGCCCGCCCGCCTGTGCGCCCATCGCCATCACCTGCGCCAGAACTTCCGGCGTGATGTCGGCCATCAATTGGGACAGGTTGCCCGACATGATCGCCTGGGCATTGCGGTCGGCGGCCTCGCGCGCGGAGGTGGGCTGCGTCACTTGGCTTAGAGTTCCTTCACGTCAACGATCTGGAACTTGCCGCCGGTCTCGCTCCACTTGCTCCAAATCTTGCGGGTGCTCGCACCGATGTAGCTGATTTCGGCTTCGTTGTTGCCGAGTTCCTTCACTTCGAACGACATCGCGGTGATCGGGTTGGCCGCCAATCCCATGATCTTGGCCATTGCCTCGGGTGCGAAGTCGCCCATCAGGCCGGCGACATTGCCGTTCACGACATCCTGGGCGTGGCGGTTGAGGGTGTCCTTCAGTTCTGCCATGTGCGTGGTCCGTCCCTTCGTGGTCGGTAGATTCGCGACGAAGGATAGCGGTGCGCAGTCGCGCCCCGCAATCATCCGGACTCCGGGCGCGCAACCGGGCTTGTTGTGTCGAGTACGGGTTCCAGGCCGCGCGGGGATTCCGGAAACGAGGCGAGCGCCGATCAGGCGGGCGGCGGCAGGAGGACCTCGTTCCAATTGTCCACTCGCCACTTCGCGACCGCGCCACTCGTGACGAAGGGGTCGCCTCTTGCAAACTCCTCAGCCGCCTGTCTCGTGTGGAAGACGCCATAGGCGAGGCCCGAAGGCCGGCCTTCGGCGTCCACGATGGGGCCCGACGCAACGAACTCGCCGCGCGCAGCGAATTCGTTGATGCGTGCGCGGTTGGCCGGGTAAGTAGCGCGAAGCAACTCCGGGCTGACGTCGCCTGTCTCGTAGACCATGAGGTATTTCATCGGACGGTCCTGACTTGGGGGTCGTAGCCCCGTTACGGCGGGGCGGTAGCCAACCGGCCCGGGCAGAACTCGGTAATGCAGACGCTCAGAACTCGGTAATGGTGGGCGATACTGGATTCGAACCAGTGACCTCTGCGATGTCAACGCAGCGCTCTAACCATCTGAGCTAACCGCCCCAACGCGGAACGCTCAGGATAGCGCAGCCGCCGCGACTGTGCCAACGACGCGAACCATGGGCCGTTGGACTTGCCGCAGATACGATACTCCTGTGCAGGATCAACCCAGGTCGCTCCATGAGGACTACCTCCGTGCGCTCCTCTTCGGCCTCCAGGATGGCATCGTTTCAACCACCGGCGTGGTCGTCGGTATTTCCACTGGGGTCAGCGACAAGGCGATCATCATCCTCGCCGCCCTGGTCGCAGTGAGTGTCGAAGCTTCGTCGATGGCGGCCGGGCAGTACACCTCGGAGAAGGCCGTCCACCAGATGGACCGGACGGGCAGGCACACCGACAGCCTCCTGCTCGGGTCGCTCATCATGTTCCTGGCGTATCTCGCCGGCGGTTCGTTCTCGATCGTCCCCACGGTGCTCATCGACCAGCCGCTTGCCCGCCTGGTGGCCGTCGCCTCGTCGTTTGTTGGGCTCTTCGCGATCGGTTATCTGAAGGGCGTCCTCGTCGAAGGCAAACCGCTGCGCAGTGCCATCGAGTTATTCGTCATCGGCGGCCTGGCTACAGCGCTCGGTCTCGTCGTCGGCCGCGTCCTGAAGGTCTGACCGCCGGGCGAGCGGTGGCACATCCCTGGCGCCCTGTGCAATTCCCGAACTGCGTTCGGATGTGCGATAATCCACCGGACCACTTCAAGGAGAAGAAGAAGACTATGGCACTTGATGGCAACTGGAACCTGACGATGAACTCGCCGATGGGCGCCCGCCCCGTCACGGCGAATTTCAAGACCGATGGTGGCACGATCTCGGGTGAGTTCACCGGCCCGCAGGGTAACGCTCCTGTGTCCGGCACGGCCGATGGCAACAACGTTGCCTTCTCGGCGACGATCGCCGGCCCGATGGGCCAGATGGAACTCAAGTTCAGCGGCGCCGTTGATGGCGATACCGTTTCTGGCAACGTCCAGTTCGGCGCCTTCGGCAGCGGCACCTTCTCGGGCGCCAAGGCCTAAAGGCCGTTCCGTCCGGGAGAATTGTCCCAGCAGAGGCACGGAGGTTTCCTCCGTGCCTCCTTTGTTTTCAGGCTGCCCCTCGCCTCGCCGTCCGCGCGCTACGGTTCGCTACCACGCGCCCCCGCCACTTCGGGATTCGAGCACACGCCGGGCGGTGCGCTGGACCTCGATCCCGGGTAGTTCCATCTCGTGTGAGTCGTGGCGGAACCCGCACTTGAACTGGCCCCAGAGATACTTCGGATAGAAGCGCCAGCCCAGTTCCCGGACCTGGCCGATGTGCACCGCCTCATGTGCGAGCAGCGCTAGCCCACGGGCCGTTTCTGGGCGGTAGCGTCCCGCCCGCATGAAGACGAACGGCGAGAATGTGACGGCGCTCATGCCGAGAAGGACGGGCGCCCATCGCCATGGGATCCCCGTCAGAAGGCGCATTCGCCGCAAGTCTTCTTCGGGCACGAAGTCGCGCAGGGTGGTCACCGTTGCCTCGGAGAGCCGCATGTCGGCGAAGGTAGCAGGTTTCTCACTCCCCCGTGCCGTTCGTGATTCAGCGGACCCGATAGATGGCGTCGTTGCCGCTCCGGAACACCTCTTCGAGCCCTGGCATCTGCGCGAACTTCGCGATCCCCACGTCGCTGCCGTGGAACCGCTCCTCGGCGCCGACAACGACATACCGCACGTTGTACTTCTCGAGGTAGCTCATCGCATACGCCTGGTCGGGGACACGGTAGAACTGCTCCGTCTCGAAGCGCCGCTTCTGGATTTGCTCCGAGTAGTCAGTGCGCTGCTGCACCTGGTGCCAGTCCCACCCGATGACCGCCGGGAGCCCCGTGTACTCGGAGATCCGGCCCGTCCATCGATAAAGCGGTCCGACCGCCTCCACGATCACCGGTGAACCCTCGACGTTGTTCCGCAACCACTCGATGAGCGGCCGGTCATCTTCGAGGACGATCGGCGTATCCGCCGGCGGGTTGTTGTCGACCGATTCGACAAAGACCGCGCCCGGCAGGAAGGCAAAGCCGTCGAGTGTGGGGCCGGTCTCGCGGAAGCGCGCATCCTGGCGTGCGGCGGTCCCGGAGATGAGGAAGAGGCTCGCGCCGAGCCAGAGGGCGCCGAGGATCGTAGCTGTGCCGAGCCCGGCGACTGCGCGGCCCGGTTTCGGCCGCAACCGCCATCCGCGTGCGTCCCACAGGGCAGCGCCGGTGTACCAGGCAGCGTAGCCGCTGGCGAGCGCGAAGAGTTGCCATGCCTGCATGCCGAACTTGAAGACAGTGTTCATCCGCTCGATATCGCCCTTCAGGGTGACGAGGTCCACTCCCACGGCGACGCCGAAACCCAGCGCGAACATGGCGGTCGCCAGTGTCCTCGGAAGGTCGGGCACCGGGCGCTTCAACTCGAGCCAGAGCAGGTTGAAGAGGAAGAGTTCGAAGACCGCGCCGAGGGCGATGGTCGTTAGTCCGAAGGGCCACGTCGCTGCTATCACTCCACTGAGGAAAATCGCAAGCGACCCGACCTCGAGCCAGCCGTTTACGGTAGCGAGGAACGGATTGCTCCCGTGGTTGAACTCTCGTGCTTCGAGTTCCTCCCGGTAGCGGACTGCCAGGAACGTGAGGGCGAACGCGATGTACACCCCGAAGTGGACGAAGAACTGGTGTGCCTTCGTCGTAGCTACCGCTCGCCGCACCCCGGGATCGAACGTCTCGAAGTGCGAGGTGTACGGCGAGAAAGCCACGGAGGCGACGACCCCGGCGATGGCCAGGTGGGCCACCCCGTTCCAGAAACGGTCCTGCCAGCGCCCCTCCGCGCGGAGAAGTTGCCCCAGCGGGATGCCGACGCCGGCGATGAGCACCGCCGTCGGGAAATCCCACGTATGGACTGTCCGGACGAGCCCGACGGCCAGTCCGAGGACCACGGCGAGCACCCATGTCTGAGCCCGAAGGCGGCCGCGGACGCTGGCGGCGTAGGCGACCACCAGCGCAACCACGGAGCCGAAGAATGGCAGCCCCATGAGATGCGGGTGCAGGTCCGCGAACAGCATCGACCAGTACGGGAACTCGGTGATGTCGATCGTCCCGAAGTGCACACGGGAGCTCCGCCACCAGTCGAACGGCCGGAGGGCGGCCCCCTCGATGAGCCACGCCCAGAGCCCTCCGAAGATGCCGACGGCTCCGCCGATAACCGGCACGCCTTCGCCGGCGCCCCATGTGTTCGCCGTCTGAAGCCGCTCTATCCACTGGTGCGCGCCATCCAGGTTGGCGATACCGATGAGGAGCACGGCCCCGGCGATGCCCGCCAGGATGGCCGGCCGCCGAGCGGCTGCCGGCGTGGCATCCCGCACCCGGGCGCTCATCCCCACCAGGGACTGGACGACCGTGAACGCGACAGTCGAGGCAAGCGCGGCGTAGGTCGGTACGCCGAGGTTGAAGGCCACCTCGGGGACGATCTTCAGCGCCCGGATCGGGACTGCGAGAAAGAACCACCCCATGTAGTAATAGTTCAGCGAGCCCCCGGCGAACCAGGGGTCGTACGGCGGCATGATCGTGGAACGGGTGACTGCCGTGAGGTAGGCGATCTCCATCGGCTTCTCGCCGCCCTGCGGATGGTGCCAGAGGTCCGGGTTGTAGGCCCGGATGAGCAGGAACGCGAAGAAGGCGACGACGAAGACGGCATCGGCGGCCAGCCAGGACCGCCAGTGAGCGCGCGCGTCTTCGCGCAGGGCAGCGAGTCGGAACACCCCGGTCGTCACCCCGAGCACGAGGACGCTTGCGAACACGGCCCAGACGAGGCTGCCTGAGAACTGGGCGGCACCCCAGGCGACCAGCATCCACGTCGGCAGCGCCACCGACGCGAGCCCGAGCAGTTTGCTGAGCCCGTAGCCGCGGGCCGGGAGCGCGCGGAAGAGCCAGGTGACCCATGGCACCGTCGCCACGGCCGCCACTTCCAGCCAGAGGAGCCACCAGAGCCATGGCAACCCGCTGGCCCAGCCGTCCGCATCAAACACGTCTGTGAAGGTTCCACCGGCCTGCTGTGTCTCCGCCTCATCCGGCGTGAACTGCAGGCCATTGGTCCTCCCTTGCCGCGGGAGGAGGTTGATGGCGCGTTCTGGGTGCGCCTCGCCAAGCAACGCCAGCGCTTCCTCTGCGTTGAAGTCCGCAGACTTCTTGTAGATCCGGACCTCCGGGTGGTCGTACACCGTGAACGACTCCTCGGAGCTGGAATCATCGACGGAGATGCCCAGGAACGTTGGGTGGACCTTGAACGTCGCGACCCGTTCGAAGCCGAGTTCCCCGGTCTCGAGCAGTTCGTAGTAGCGGTTCGTCGCCGGGTACTCCCGTTCCAGCCGCTTTACCGAATCGCGCACGCGGTTCGAAGTAATAGCGACATAATCCGCGGCGACGAGTCCGCCGGCATTCCGGTTCGAGGCGTCGCCGAAGACGAGCTTCCGGACCTTCTCGGTTGAATCGGTGTCGTAAGGGAACGTCTCGACAATGGAGTAGGAGCGCTCTTCGCCCGGGATCGCGTATGGGATGGTGTCGTCCCAGATCTCACCCGTGATCTTGCTTCCCGGCGGGACGTTGTCGTAGATCCAACGGCTGGCAGCGATGCGGGGGTGCTCCTGGGAATAGACGGATTGGAAGGCCAGTGCCCACCAGCCGGTGGCGACGACGACTATGGCCACCGCAGCCGGGTACGCCCATCGGGTGGCGCGAGGCGGGAGTGCTGGGAGCCTTACGTGCCCACCTGCAGCGTCCGGGTCGCTCATCGGCTGCCGGGATCTGCGCCAGAGCGCGGCCAGGCCCCATGCCGCCAGGACCGCCAGGATGGGGTACATCGGTTCGAAGTAGCGCATGAAAGCCACGAAGCGCGGCCCCTGGAAGACGAACACTGTTGCCGCCAGCGCCAGTGGGAGGGCGAGCGTGACTTCGCGCCTGCGAAAGAGCACGACGCCCGCCGCGGCCATCGAGACCCAGGCGGCGATACCAAAGGCCGGCCCCATGCCCCACAGCACCATGTTCCTGAGTGGTGTCAGGAATGGAGTGGTTCCGGCGAATTGGACGAAAGGCGGGTAGTCTGCGTTGCCCTGCTGGAACTCGCGCTCGCGCTGGATGTCGTCCCACCAGCGCTGGTTGAAGGCCATGTCCCAGAAGTTCGGGCCCTGGAATGCGTAAGGCTGGGCAAGTCGAAAGACCACCAGCGCCACCGCCCCGGCCATGCAAAGCATGGAAATGTCGTTCGCCCACTGCCAGACCGGCGCATTCTCCTTGCGTGGGGGGGATTCTCCCCCCCATCGCAGCCCGAGGCGCGGCAGGTCTCGTAGCGCGATGCGCAGGCCGATGGCGATCACCGGGGCGACCGCGAAAATGGCGCCGTTCACCTTGCAGGCCCAGGCCAGCCCCATCGCCAGGCCGATCCCCGTCGCGTATGCCCAGGCTGTGCGGTCACCTGCTCGGACCAATCGCGTGCTCAGGAGGAGCGTCAACGTCGCGAAGAACGTGAGGTACGGGTCCATCGTCCAGAAGTGGGCGAGCTGTGTAGGGAGCACTGCGAGCGCGTAGCGGGGGGCGGCGAGCAGGCCGACCCTCCGGTTGGATACCGTCGCCGCGAGAAGGAACACAAGCAGGACCGTCGCCGTATCGAAGCCGGCGGTGACACGGCGGCCCCAGGTGACCGTGCTGGCGTACGAGTTGCCTGGGCCTTCCGGATCGTCTCCAGCGATGGTCGCTACCGCTTTCACCAGGAAGAGAGGGAACGTCCCGTAGACAAAGGAGTTGGTCTGTCCGTCGTTGTAGGGGTTCAGCGGGCTGGTGGAGGTGTCGAAGTAGCCGCCCGCCGAATCGGGCCAGTCGAGCCGATCGGTGACGAGGGAGAGGAAGCGTTCGTCCGGGTGCATTTGTAGCGGGTCGTCCGCGCCTTCCGGCTGATCCCAGTCGAGACCGTGAAAGCGGAGCAGGCCACCGAGCAGGAGGATGGCGCCGAGGGCCAACGGCCACGACCGCGCCAGGGCAGGCCTTCCTCGCCTGTCGAGGAACGCCCGAACACGGTGCCGGGGCAAGAGTCCCCGCTCGAGCGGCGTTTCGGCCAAGCGCCCTCCCGTTCCGCCAATTGCCCCACAGGATACTGCCCCGCGCCGACCGGGGAACGGCGCCCCGAGAAAGCGGAAAGGAGCCGGACGCCCTTACGATGCACGCATGAGTACGGATCCGGTCTTTCATTGGGCGCGAATCGCCGCGCCTGGCAAGAACTTCGCGGCGTTGGGAAAGCTGATTGAAGAAACGACGCTTCCCGCGCTTGAACGCCAGGGCGGCCGACGCTGGGCGCTTGCGAATGGGCTCTTTGGGCTCTGGAACCACGAGGTGATCCTCCTGACCACCTGGCCGGGCGGAGCGAAACCGGACGAGTACCTCTCGGGCGAACTGCCAGTAGGCGCCACCGTCATGGAGTCCTACGAATTTGTGGCGACTGCCAGGCCCACGGACACGAGCCCGCTTTCGAAGCAAGGTGTTTACGTGCACCGCCTGTTCGGCGTCGATTCCGCGAACGTCGAGCGTTTCGTCGAACTTTCCGAGGAGGCGTGGAGGACGTTCGAAACGGCAAGCGAGTATCAGTCGGAGCTGCAAGGGCTCTTCCGCCAGGTGGACCACCCCGAGACGGGCGGCCTGATGCTCCTCGTCACCTGGTACGACCGGCTGGAGTCCTGGGAGCGTTCGCGAACGCCTCCGCCGGAGGCCGCGGCGAACTTCCGCGCGCGCGCGCTGATCACGACGCGCTCGGTCGCCTACGCCACGCGGCTGTTGGGGACGAACCCCGCTGTACGGGGCATGGGCGCCGGGTAGCCCGCAACGCACAGGATTCGGTTGATTGGCGCCATTGACTTTCGCTGAAGTTCGGTTCAGGGTCTCCGCGCTGTGTACTGCGGTTCTTGCGGGAACGTAATCGGCGCCGGTTCAAAGTTCTGCGGCGCATGTGGCGCCCCCCGGCATCTGGAACAGGGGGCGCACTCCGACCGTCACTGGCTGGTCCTTGGCGGCGCCGCCGGTTTGGCCCTGCTTGTCGCGGTCATCCTCGGCGGCCTGTTCCTCCTGCGGGGAGATGACGAAGCGGTTGACGCCGCGGTGGTGGCGGACATCCAGGGGATCCTTGATTCCCTGCCCGACCTCGAAGGCAAGACCGACATGGAACAGATGCGGTCGCTTCTCGGAGCTCCGGACGCCTTCACGATTTTTCGCGAGGAAGACGCCGACGGCGTCGTGCGCCGGCGCGAGGACTGGTACTACTTCGAGTATTACTCGGTGTATTCGTTCCTCGATGGCGTGCTGGAAACGAATCTCCCTTTGGACGACCCTTCCGGCATCATGGTGCTTCCCCGGCACTGGGACCCCTCGGCGTTCGAACTTGATGCCACCTGGGAGTCGCTGGCGGCGACGCTGGGGGACCCGGCCGCCTTCGAGTCCTTCGAGTTCGAGGAAGAGTATGACCTGCCCGGCAGGTACTACGTCGGGAACCAGTTGATCCTGGTGTTCGATGAGGACGGCAAGCTCTACTACGTCGAAGCGGTGCCGCTCGAACCCGGCGCGGAAGAGGACTACACCTCGTGAACCGCCGTTGGCGCCTCGGTCTCGCCGCGATGGCGCTGAGCGTCGTCCTCGCGAGCGGTGCGGGAGTGGTGTACCGCGAAACGCAGGCGATCGGTTTCGCCGAAGCGCTGGTGGGGCGGCTTGTGGTCCAAACGATCGCGGCAAAGCGTGCTGAGCGTCACGACCGCCGAGACGTGAACGAGCGCCGCGACGAAGAGCTCGCCGCCGTCGACTTGCGGAAGAAGGCGGTCGACTACAGCGTGACGACGAAGCGAATGACAGCCGACGAAGCGGCGCGCCAGAAGGCGCAGCTGGACCTGCAAAAGATCGCGATCGAAGAGCGCGCGAAGGCCGAACGGCAAACTGTCTCGTTCCAAACCCGCCGGCGAATCGACGCGAACCTGCGGGCCACGTTCACCGATGCCGTGAAGGTCGCGACCGGCGCCGACCCGAAGGCGGTCGAGTTCCTGGCCGGGCTCATCCAGGGCAAGAAACCCCTCCAGGCCGCCGTCGATGCGGCCGTCGCCGGTCAGCCCCAGGATCCCCGGCAACCGTTCAAGGACCTCCAGAAACAGCTCAAAGAAGTGGACAAAGCCGCGCAGGCGCTTGGTGGAGCCAAGGGGATCGACATCCGAGCGCGGGTGAAGCAGGCGCTGGCGGAGACGACGGGAATCGCCGACGGCGAAGGGCCCCCGCCGAACGACAAGCTCCAGAAGCTGAAAGACCTCGACAAGGAGCTTTCCAAGGCGCTTGGCCAGGCCAACGATATCCTGCGCGACCTCTTCCCCGGCAGCCCCGGGATCGACCGCTCGCGCTTTGTGGACAACCCGCGGTGGCGTGCCATCGACGCCGAGGTCCAACGGCTCGAAGGGCCGGTCGCTGGCCGGGAGGCGGTCTCGAGCATCTTCCGCCGGGCCCAGGAACACATCGCCGCGCTCTCCGAGGCGGAAGGCCTCGGGTTGGGCCCGGATGAGATCGACCGGCTCGCACGCGACGCTGCGAGCAAGTGGGCCGACCAGCGCAAGTCGGGCGATTCGACTGCCCGGGCCGACCAGGTGGACCTGGACGAACTGATCGCGGCCGCCGTGGCAGAAAGCGAAGGACTTCAGCCGGCCGACGCGGCGCCAGCGAGCGGGGATGTGGAGAAACCTGCCCCCGCCCCGGGGGCGGCGGCGGCATTCCTCCAATTGCACCTGTGGCCACCGCGGCGACGGTCCCAGCCGCAGTTCCAACCGCTCCAAAGGTGGCGCCAGCTCTGCCCCCGACACCGAAGCCCACACCGATACCAACCACGCCGCCAACCGCGATTCCACCGGCTACCGTGGCGGCGACAGCCATTCCCACCCCTGTTCCGGCACCCCCGCCGTTCCTCATCGCCAACGTCGCCTATCCAGCGTCCGTTACGTCCGGAGGTGCCAAGGGTTCGCTTGTGGTCACGTGGTCGGGCCAACCGAAGTTCCCGGTGACGATGCACTACCAAGTCTACAGCTGCCCCGCTGCCGCATCGTGCTCCAATCCCACGACAACCTTCGCGACGGCGTCGAATCCCCTGGTCTTCGCGAATGCGATCTGGTGTTTCGGCGTGACTCAGACGCTCTTCTTCGGGTACAACGTCGTGCTCATCGACGCGAACGGTAAGTCCACCAATGCCTTCCCGGCTCCGTTCACATGTGTGCCACAGTAGCGAATCTGCCGGGTGCAGCGGCCCGTCATTCCAGCGATCGCCCGGCCAGTCCTGAGCTGCGGAAACCGGCTATCTCCGCCGTGTCGAACCCCAGCATCGCAAGCACCTCGTCCGTGTGCTGGTCCAACTGAGGCGGCGGCGCGGTGATCCGCGTCGGTGTGGCGTCCATCTTCAGTGCAGGCCCGAACGTCTTGTAAGGTCCAAACAGCGGGTGCTCGACCTCGACGATGTACTCGTTCTCGATCAGTTGCGGGTCGTTGAAGACGTCGGGTGGGAAGTTGAGCGGTCCGCAAGGCACCTTTCCCGCGCGAAGGGTCTCGAGCCACTCTCCGGTCGTACGGCTGGCGAAGAGCGCTTCGACCTCCCGGACAAGTTCGCCGAGTTGGTCCATCGATTGCGGCGTCCCAAGCTCGAAACCCGGCTCCTGGCGCGGGTCGTTAACACCCGTCGCTGCCCGGAAGCGCGCGTTGAGCTGCGGACTCAGGCAGCCGACCGAGATGAACCCGTCGGCTGTCCGGTAGTGCCGGAAATAGATATTCGCGAACCCGCCTCGTGTGTAGTGGCGCTCCCAGATGCCTCGCTGCGTCTCGAAATCCGCCCCACTGGCACGTGCCTCTGCGATGGCCGTCCGGTAGCTCGCCTCCACCGGCGGATCGGTCACGCCGAACCAGCTGAGGAGCTGGTTCCCTAGCGCCATCGCTGTGCCGAGCAGCGACGTCTCCACGCGCTGGCCCTCGCCGGTCAGGTCGCGGTGGCGCAACGCGGCGACGATTCCCAGGGCAGAGAATGCCCCGGTGCCCATGTCATTGAACGCCGGGCGGATGTTGATCGGTACGCCGTCGCGCTCCCGCGCGGTGAGCACACTGGTTCCCGAAATGCCCTGCACCACCACGTCGTAGCCCGGCTCGCCGCCGAGGGGGCCCTGCTTCCCGAGGGGGACGTGCTCGAGAAAGACCAGTCCCGGGTTCATCTCGCGGAAGTCCTCGTATGTGAGCCCGTAGCGGGGCAGATCTGCGGGCTTCATCGAGACCATGACCACGTCCGCCCACTTGGCCAGGCGTTCCAGTACCGGCCGGGCGTCGGCCCGGGTGATGTCGAGGCAGATAGACCGCTTCCCGCGGTTGATGAGAGTGAACCCCTTGCTCTCGCCCGGGAGGATCGGCTCCATCGTGTGGCGGATGCCGTCACCCGCCGGTGGTTCGACCTTGATGACGTCGGCGCCCATGTCGGCGAGCAGGATGCCGGCGAACGGGACTGCGAGCGCCTGGGCGATCTCGACGATTTTGACGCCGGCCAGGGCGCCCGGGGGGAAAGGGGTGGTCATTGGAGGGGGAGTCTACGGGGCGAGGGCGCTGGCGCAAAAGAGCACCTTCGGCGTGGGCCGGACCACCTATGTCGGAGCGTCATCCTCGGTCACCAGGTCCGCGTACTCCGGATGCCGGGACACGTACCCGGCCACGAAGCTGCACTCCGCTACCACCCGCAGCCCGCGCGCCCTGGCGTCATCAAGCGCGTGTTTCGCGAGTTGGCCCGCGATCCCGCGTCCTTCGAGGGCCTTCGGGACGCGAGTTGTGTGGTAGACGGCGCGCTGACCGTCGCGGGCATATTCGAGGACCGCCACCCCACCTTCGACACGGACTTCGAAGCGGGATGCGGCCGCGTTGTCGACGATGGCAGGCCGGGATCGGGATCTGGCAAGCGACACCCTCGATGGCGATGGATGGAGGGTACCAAGTTCAGTTCGCGGGCACCCGTCCGGCCGAGCCGGATTTCGCGGCCAACTGGCCGAACTTGGGCGTGGCACCATGACCTCGGGCGCTCGGCAATTGTCTGGATGCCCAGCGCCGTTCGAGCCGGAGCCAGTCTCGCTCGTTGGAGGAAGTGGCCGCGGGTGGTTGGCAAACGGAGTTGCCCGTGCTACACCGTTGGGCCATGAATCTGGGCGCGTGTGCCTTCTGTCAGATAGCCAACGGCGTATCGGCATGCCATGCGGTGTACGACGGTCCGCGGGTTCTCGCATTCCTCGACCGCGGCCCTATTCGGCCCGGCCACACACAGATCATCCCGCGGGCGCATTACCCGTACTTCGATGACTTGCCGCCGGCTCTGCTCGCCGAGATCTCAGCGATAGGCCAGGCGGTGGCGAAGGTGCTGAAGCAGGTCCATGGCGTGGAACGCGTCGCGTTCGCATTCACCGGCGGCGACGTGGCGCACGCCCATGCCCACGTGGTGCCGCTGTTCGAAAAGACGGACATCACGTCGCGGCGCTACATCCAGGAACCTTCGGTCACGTTTCGCGCCCTTCCCAGGGCGCCCGAAGCGGATCAACTTGAGATGGCTCGACGGCTCTGCGACGGCCTCAACTCCGTCTTCGGAGCCGAACCTTAGAGGCCCTTGTCGACCAGGAACGAGCAGAGGTCGCTGATGCGGCAGGCATAGCCCCACTCGTTGTCGTACCAGGCAGCCACCTTGACCAGGTTGCCGCCGACGACGTTCGTCGATTGGCCGTCCACGATGCTTGAGCGCTCATCGCCCTTCATGTCCATTGAGACGACCGGGTCCATCGTGAAGCCAAGGATGCCCTTCATCTGCCCGGCTGACGTTTCCCGCAGGAGCGTGTTGAGCTCATCCCGTGTCGTGTCCTTCTTCGTGAGGGCGACGATTTCGACGATAGAGACGGTTGGCGTGGGCACGCGGTAGGCGAGGCCGTCGAGAATACCGTCGACTTCAGGGATGACGAGTCTCAATGCCCGGGCCGCGCCCGTGGAGGTCGGGACGATATTGAGGGCGCCGGCACGCATCTCCCGCAGGTCGGTCCCGGCCGCCTTGTCCAGGATCTGCTGGCTATTGGTGTAGCTGTGGATGGTCGTCATCTGGCCTTTTTGCATCCCCAGGTTGTCGACGATGACTTTCACCACCGGGGCCAGTCCGTTCGTGGTGCAGCTCGCATTCGAGATGACGTTGTGCGTCGCCGGGTTGTACTTTTCGCCGTTCACGCCAAGGACGATGGTGAAGTCCTCGTTCTTGGCCGGGGCGCTGATCACGACTTTCTTCACACTGTCGCGCTTGTGGGCGACGGCTTTCGTGGCGTCGGTGAAAAGGCCCGTGCTTTCGATGACGATGTCGACTCCCACGCTTCCCCACGGGATCGCACCGGGGTCGCGTTCGGCAAACACCTTGATCACGCGTCCGTCGACTACAAGGCCGTCGCTCTCGGCACGGATCTCCTTGTTCCAACGGCCGTAGTTGCTGTCGTACTTCAGGAGGTTGGCGTTCACGTCGGTTGCGACGAGGTCGTTGATGGCCACGACTTCGAGCTTGCCCGGGTAACGTTCGGTGATCGCCTTGAGGACCTGGCGCCCGATGCGCCCAAAACCGTTGATGCCAACCTTAGTCGCCACGTGAAAACTCCTGGGGAAGTGCGCCAATTAGCCTAACGCGCCGGAATTAACAGGCTACACGTTGTCCCGGACTCCATTGGCCGGAGTGGGCGGGGACGCGCTGGCAACCTCTTTGTAACCCAACCGATATATCCATAGCGTGAACCTATGGATCTGCCGAAAGCAATCCGGAATTCATGCTACCTCGCCCGTATCTCCAGGGGTGATTCTGGTCTCACGGACCACTGCGAGGAGCACGAACGAATGAACCGGCGAACTGTCGTATGCCCCAACTGCGAACTCCACTTCACCACCGCACGGGAGAAGACCTACTGTCCCGGCTGCCACCAGTTGGTCGAGCCGGCGCCCGCCCGGTAGCGCCCACGCCAGTTGGCGTAGCTGGGCGCCGGACTTCCGTCACAGCCCGCGGGTGGCCCAGTAACGCATGATGGTGTGACGCATCTCCGGCGGCGACGCGATGGCCGGGACGCCTGGGTTCTCGCTTGCGTGGTGGGCCCAACCGGCTGCGAACGGCCGGGCCCCGCGGCCGGTGACTGCATCGATGTCCCGTAAATCCCCGCTGATGAAGGCGGAATCCGGAGCGCCCGTCGCGAGGAAGGCGAGACATACATCGAACCGTGCCGCGGGGACCCACGGTTCGCCCGGCAGCGTTGCGGAAAGGACGGCGACGAACCGATCGAGTCCCGTGCTTTGAATCTGCTTCACCGCGACACCGTGCGGGAGCCGGGAGATCGCTCCGATTTCGATGCGCTCGCCACGGAGGGCGTGGAGGGCCATCCCGATTCCCTCGTGGACCAGCAACTTCTTCATCGCGCTGCGCTCGAACATGGCGTCGCAGAGAACGGCAAGGTTCCGCGCTTCCTCGGACGAACTCGCGAGTATTCCCAGGGCATCCCGCCAGGGCCGGGTGTGGTATTCATCGACGAGGCTGGATGCGTCGACTCTGCGGCCGGCCGTCGAGGCAACCGCCTCCTCGATGCAGAACCGCCAGGCAGTCCGGGAGTCGATGAGACACCGATCGAGGTCGAAGATGATGGCACGTGGGTGGGGCCGGTGGCCGCCCGCGAGGCCCACGCTAGCCGCCCAGGCCGTACCGCCGGAGCGCCGTCTGGTATTCCTCGGGCGTGTTGAAGTCGAGGTCCAACAGCTCCCCGGCGTCCACTTCACCGACCTCGGTGGCATGGGCCCGAAGGACGGCGTGGAGCCCTTCAGCCTCATCTGTGACGGCCATGAGTTCCTCGCGTAGGCGGCCCGCAACGACGATGGGGTGGCCCCTGCTTCCCCTGTGGATCGGCCGCGTTACGGCGATCTCGGGCCGGTGGGCATCGATTAAGGCCTTGAGGAATGCCGCGGGACGCGGGGTGTCGACATCGGTGATGAGGATGGCGTCGGTGTCGCGGTTCACGGCCTTCGCGCCGATTCGCAGGGAGCCTGCGCGGCCATGCTGGTAGCGGGGATTGAGCATCGTGCGGCACTTCATCGTCCTCATCTCCCGCGAGATGTTGTCGGCCTTGTGCCCGAGGACCACGATGACTTCGTCGCAACCGGCTTCCTGGAGTTGACGCACCTGGTAACAGACCAGCGGTTGGCCTCCCCAATCGAGGAGTGCCTTGGGTCTTCCCATGCGTGTCGACATGCCGGCGGCGAGGATTATCCCGGAAATCACGAAGGTCGAGTCTAGGGCAGGCGCGAGCTACCAGCTATCGAGACGGCGGCACTCATCGGGCCGCATATACGACTTCGCCATCGAGGATGACGAACCGAACGCGTTCGAGGGCGGAGAGGTCGTGGGTGGGATCCCCCTCCACGACGAGCAGGTCGGCCAGCCTGCCGGCTTCGATTACGCCCCGGTCCTCAAGCCCGAGTAGCTCCGCGGACCGGCTGGTGGCGAGTTTCAGGATCTCCAGCGGAGCGTAGCCGGTGAGCTCCTGCAGGACCTGCATGCCCCCTGCGAGCGATTCGTGGGGTACCCCGGGGATGCCGCAATCCGTGCTCATGAGCACCCGGCAGCCGGAGTCCAGCAGTGCTTTCAGGACCTGGCCGCGCTGCTGGCGGCGCCCGTCGTCCGGCCAATTCCGGAATCCGACTGAAACGGTCGGCGAAACCAGGATTCCCTTCGCTGCTATCCGGTCGACAAGGGGTTGATCGAACTCGTAGCCTCCCGGAGCGGTAAATGAGCAGTGTTCGATGCTATCGACGCCCGCTTCGGTTGCCACCCGAATTCCTTCGATGCCGTGCGCATGCGCGGCGACTCTGCGGCGAAGGCGGTGTGCCTCCTCTACGCACGCGCGCAACTCGTCCACGGTGAACTGCGCTGCGAAGGTATTCGTCCGGGGTGTCATGTTCCCGCCAGTGGCCATGACCTTTATCCAGTCCGTCCCGGCTTTGACGTGCTCGCGTACCTGCCTCCGGATTCCGAGCTCACCGTCACACTCGCCGCCCATGAACCAGCAGTGCCCGCCTGTCGTCGTTATCGGGGCTCCGGCGACAAGCAGTCTTGGCCCCTCGGTCAGGCCCTCGGCGATTCCTTCGCGCAATTCGATTCCAAGGTGCGTCGGCGAGCCCAGGTCGCGGACAGTGGTGATGCCGGCCCGCAGCATCCGCCGCCCGTACGAGGCCATCCGGAGGAGCATCTTCGCCGGGGTATCGTTCTCGTAGGTCGTGCGCCATGCAGGGGTCGTGTCGAAACAGAGGTGTGCGTGACCTTCGATGAGGCCGGGGACCACCGTGCAGCCTGTGATGTCCAGGGTCTTGCCGCCGCCATCGGCGCCCGCCAGAAAGCGGCCATCCACCACCACACTCGATGGCGAGGAGGTTCCTGCGCGGCCGTCCCAGACGTGCCCGCCGCGAAGCGTTAGGGTTGCCATGGCGCGGATTCTACGGGGCCGTGCCACGATACGCGCGTGGATCCCTGGTACGACACCCACGTCCACCTGGATCGCTTTCCGGCCACGGCCCGTGAGGGTCTGCTGGAGAGGGCGCGGGCTGCAGGCGTGCTGGTGGTCGCAGTGGCGACCGATCTCGAATCTTCGGCCGCCGTTGTTGAGCTCGCTGCCGGTTCGCCTCTGGTGGCTGGAGGCGCCGTCGGCGTGCATCCCCGGCAAGCCCGCGGGGCCGTTCGTGAGTTGACCGACCTCGCGGCGAACCCCGGCGTTGTGGCGATTGGCGAGTGCGGTTTCGATGGTTCTGGGCCCGGCTGGGAGCTCCAGGCGGAGACGTTTCTCGCCCAGGCGTCGATTGCCAGGAACCTTGGCCTCGCCCTCGTCCTCCACATCGACGGAGACGGTGCATGGGACCAACTGGCCACGCGGGGGGACGCACTCGAAGGCCTGCGTGTGGTGCGCCACTACTTCACTGGCGACAGCGTCCAGGCGGCGTGGCACGCGGAACGTGGCCACTTCGCCTCCTTCGGGAATCCACTGCGGCGGACGTCTCAGCTCCAGGAAATCACGGCCCGCTACCCCCCCGAGTTGCTTCTGATCGAAACTGACAGCTACCCGGCGCCGGGGAGAATCACCCAACCGGCGGATGTCGTGAAGGTCGCGGAAGCCCTCGCCGGGGTCAGGGGCTGGAGCGTGCCGGAAACTCGAGAGCGACTGGCCAACAACACTCGCATCGCATTCGGTCTTCCGGGGTGAGCGCTACTTCGCGAACGGGTTGGCGACGCCGTACTCTTCGGCGAGCAAGCGCAGGAAGTCCCTGATTGGCGGCGCCAGGATGCGCCCCCGGAGGACGTGGACGCCCACCTCCCGCTGTGTCGGCTGCTCCATCTCCTTGATCTCCACCTGCACCAGCGTCCCCGCCGCGAGTTCCCGCTTGATCGAGATCTCTGGAAGGATGCTGACGCCCAGGCCCGCCTCGACCAGGTACTTCGTTGCCTCCATCAGGTCGAGTTCCATCACCGACTCGGGCACGACCCCGGCCCGCAGGAACATGCTGTAGATCAGGCTGTGATAGCTCGAGCTGCGCTCGAAGAAGAGGAATGGTTCCTTGCCGACTTCGGCGATCGTGGCTCTTCCCCGCTTCGCGAACGGGTGGTCGGGCGCCACCACAAGCGCGAGGTCGTCGTTATACAAGTGGAGCGAATCGACTTCGGGGTGCTGCGTGAGCCGCGTAACGGCGACGTGGATCTCTCCGGCGAGGAGCTTCTCCATCTGGTCTTCCGTCTGCCCCGTCGTCATATGTACGTGGACGCGAGGCCGCGTCTCGCGGAAGTGCTTCAGGACGGTTGGAAGAACGTAGGTCGCGATCGAGGAGCTTGCCCCGATGCGGATGCTGCCGATATCGCCGTGGCGGACTGCCTCGATGGCGTCGGTGCCTTCCTGGACGGCAGTTAGCGCCCGCTGGGCGTGGGGCATGAAAGCGTGCCCGGCGTCAGTGAGCGTGACGCTGCGCCCGGTCCTTTCGAAGAGGCGTTCGCCGATCTCTCGCTCCAGAGACTGGATGCGGGCGGTGACCGAAGGCTGAGTGAGAAACAGGGCTTCTGCCGCTCGGCTGAACGAGCGGTGGTGCGCTACCTGGATGAAGGCTTCGAGCTGGGCGAGTTCCAAATGGGCTCCTCCCGGGGTTCACCCGGTGGTGTGGTCTAGCGGAAGAAGTCCGCGTTGATCGCGATGTAGCGGCGCCGGTCCCCCTCCAGCGCGTTCTCATCGAAGATCGCGGTGACGGGGCACGCCAGTTCGCACGCAGCACAGTCGATGCACGTGTCTGGGTTGATAAAGTACTGCCCCGAATCCTCCGTCGTGTGGATGCAGTCGACGGGGCAGACATCGACGCACGAGGCGTCTTTCACGCCGATGCAGGGCTCGGTGATGACGTACGGCAAGGCGTGGCTCCCTCTCGCTACAGCGTATCGCGACGCACGCCAACTTTATACACGACGATATCGCCTTCGACACGAGCCTGGCAGGCCAGCCGGAGACGCGGGTCCTGCACTGAAGCCTGACCGCGCTGGCGGACCAGGTTCGAACGCTCGAACCGGCCCATCTGGCTCAGCCGGCCCACGCCCGAGACCACCTCCATCGCGCAGTTCGTGCACTCACCGTTGCGGTTGCATCCCACCGGCCACCAGTAGCCGGCCGCGTTCGCCGCGTCCATCACGGTCTCGTTCAACGGAGCTTCGAATTCGACATCGAGGGGCTCGACGCGCACGCGTGGCATGGACCGATTGTGGAGTCCCGGCCAGGGACTGTCGATCCTGCAGAAGGGGATCCCGCGGCGCTATCGATTGAACGTAGGAGGCCGCTTCTCCATGAATGCCGCGACGGCCTCCGAATGATCCGGCAGCCGCCGCGCGATCTGGTCGCGCAGGTTCTCTCGCTCCATCACGGCTTCGAGGTCTGGGTCGAGCGGGTTTTTGCGCAGCAGTTCCTTGATCATCATGACGGCGCCCGTCGGGTTGTCAGCGATTTCGGTCGCTTTCGTCAGCGCCGTGTCGAAGAGCTCCTCGGGTTCCGTAACCTGGGTGACGAGTCCCATTCCGAGTGCCTCCGCCGCACCCACCATGCGTCCCGTGAGGCACATGTCGGTGCCGTTTCCCACCCCCACGAGCTGGGCGAGGAGCCGGGTCGAACCGAGCTCGGGCATGAGCCCCATTTTGATGAACCGGATGCTCATCTGGGCTCGTGTAGAAGCGATCCGGACATCGAACGGGAGGATCATCGTCAGGCCCACGCCGACTGCGTACCCGTTGATCGCTGCGACCGTCGGCTTGGATTCGCGGATGACGTGCGTGAAGCTGACGCCTCCGCGTTGAAGCTGTTGGCCGCTTCCTTCGGCGTTCTCGCGCACACGGTTGGCGAATCCGCCCATGTCGGCGCCGGCGCAGAAAGCCCGCCCCTCGGCCGTGACCAGGATCGCTCCAATCGCAGGGTCGGCGTTCCAGCGCGAGACCTGGTCCTGGATCTCGGCGCCCATCTGGCCAGTCCAGGCGTTCAGTTTCTCGGGCCGGTTGAGCGTGATAATGCCCACCCGTCCCCTGGTGGTTGTGAGGACCTGTTCGTATGCCACTCCGCACCTCCGTTTTCGGCACCGGGATAGTGGAGGATGGCCGGTTGGAATGCAAAGCAGGCCGTTCGGCAGAAGCGGCGTGAGCTAGGTCTACCGCCGGATCCAAACCCGCCTAATCACGACCGTCTCACTCACCGCACCCGCATGCGGGAAGGGGTCGACCGCGGCTGCCTGCGCCGGCACGGTCACTTCGCGCGAAGCAGCGTTGCGCCTTCCAGAAGCCCTCGGCTTCCCGGTGACCGCGTTCAGGGCCTTCTTACCGGCCTGGCGAGCCAGGTACTTGCCGGTGAGGCTTACGCCGATCTGCAGGGCCGTCCCGACGGCCATCGCCGTGGCGGCCTTTTTCACAGGGGCCGGCAGGGCCGCGCGCTGGCGCTCCGGCCGCACAGGAAGCGCGGCCGCCGGCGCCGCCACGATGGCGGTATCGCGAATGGCGGCGAGGAACATTCCGCACTGGCGGCAGTAGTTGTCGTCGGGCTGGTAGTCCGCCTGGCAATCCGGGCAGTTCGGCAGTGTTTGGGCCATGCGCGCGATTATAGGGGGCGTGTCGAGTGGACGGCGCGTTCCACCGCTTCTGTGAGGTCCAGGGGTTCAGATGGAGGGATCGCGAGTTTACCTTCGGCGACTACCCGCAGTGTTTCGACCAGGAACGGGCGCTCGCGCGCAACCCCCCTGGCCCGGATGTCTGAGTAGAGCGGCATGCCCATGATCTCGTCCAGGCTGGCCGCATCGATGCCGCTGCCGGAGAGGGAGTCCCAGGCAGCTTCGTTGGCCGAGTCCTGGATCGCGAAGCGGCAGAAGCTGACTGCAGGCCCGCGGTCTACGTCGCCGGTCACGAGGTTCATCATGCAACCCGAATCGAGTGACTGCGTCCGCATCAGCTCGGCGATGACCTCCTGGTACGTGCCAATCGGGCCATCGGGGAGCGCAGGATGGTCGTTAATGAACGTGTAGCGGCTGAAGAGTGGTTCCGTCGCGATGAGCATGTAGCCGAACATCACGCCCAGGGCGAAGTCGTACTTCGCCAGAGCACTCGCCACCTGCCGGTCGTGGTCGAAGCGCCAGGGCTGCAGTGGCTCGCCTGCCTTTCCGACTCTGCCTCCCGCAGCCTTACGGAACCGGACCGAGGAGTGTGCCTCCACCGCGATGCCGTGACGCTCCGCCATGGCGATGAGCCGGTCCGTCGCCTCGGATTCGCCCCGGTCGCGGTTGACGTACACCACCGCAATCTCCACAGGCAGGCCAGCGTCGATGGCCTTCAGGGAGTACTCGAGCGCCCCATACGACCCGGGTCCGCGGCCGGTGGTGAGCCATGCAATCTTCATCGAGCGTTCACTCGTCCGCCTCGTAACCTGCCTCGACTTCCCTCAACTGGAATTCGTCTTCGTCCATGCGTCCCTGGAGGGTTCTTACCTGCAGTTCCGCTTTCTCGAGGATGACCCGGAGTTGGTCCACCAGCTTTGTACCCTCTTCGTACAGCTTGAGCGATGCCTCGAGGGGCAGGTTCCCCTGTTCGAGCTTGCGGGCCTTCTCTTCGAGGGCTGCGTAGAGGGCTTCGAATGTTGGTTCGGGCATGGGGTCAACTCACCTCAGCCCAGAATGCGCCATCCGCCACCGATACGGAAAGCCGGTCGCCGGGCTTCACCTTGCGCGCGCTGTTGACCACCGGCTTCTTCCCTGACAGTTCCTTCTGGACGATGGCGAAGCCGCGGGCGAGCGTGGCCATCGGGTTCAGCGAATCGATCCGGGCGGCCACGTTCTCGAAGCGCGCACGGTCTGCGGCACAGCGCCGCTCGAGGCCGGCCTGCATGTCCCGAACCAGCGAGCGCACGTTGATTGCCAGGCCCACTGGGTCCGGCGCCGCGTATTGGATGCGCCGGAGCTGGGATTCCACCCGGCCCGCCTGCTCCGGGCGCTCCGCGAGCAGCAGAAGCCATCTGGCGGTCGATTGACCGCAGCGCCTGCTCCATCTGGGCTGCATCTGGTACCGCACGTTCGGCGGCCGCGCTGGGCGTCGGCGCGCGCAGATCGGCCACCAGGTCCGCGATCGTGACGTCGGTCTCGTGGCCAACGCCCAGGACGACCGGGACCGGGAACCCGTAGATCGCCCGCGCTACGCGCTCGTCGTTGAAAGCCGAGAGGTCTTCGGCGCTGCCGCCGCCACGCGCGACGATTGCCAGGTCGAGGGCTGGTTCCTTCGCCAGTCGTTTCAAGGCCGCGGTCACCTGCCCGGCGGCCTGTTCGCCCTGCACCAGCGCCGGCGACAGCAGGATCGTGGCGAGGGGCCACCGCCGGGCGAGCACATTGCGGATGTCCTGCAGCGCAGCGCCCGTCGGAGAGGTGACGAGGCCGATGGTGCGCGGAAAGCGCGGGAGGGGCCGTTTGCGCGCGGGGTCAAACAGTCCTTCGGCTTCCAGGCGTAGCCGCAGTTCTTCGAATTTCGCCGCGAGAATGCCCACACCCTCCGGCCGCACGAAGTCTGCGACGAACTGCAGTTCCCCCCGCTGCGGATAGATGGTGATGCGCCCATGGGCGATCACTCTCTCGCCGTCCTTCAACTGGAAACCGGACATGTTGTCGCGAAAGAGGACCGTGCGCAGCGCAGCGTTCGCGTCCTTCAGCGAAAAGTAGCGGTGCCCCACCTGCGAGCGCGAGTAGTTCGAGACCTCTCCCTGGATCCAGAGGTCGCTGAAGAACTCGTTGGCTTCGAGGACCTCTCGAAGGAATGAGACGACGGCGGAAACGGAGAGGGCGGAAGGAGGGTTCATACGCGATTGCTCGGTGTCCGGTGCTGGAATGCACAGGTTAAACGCAGAGGCGCGAAGAGCGCAGGTGCGGGACACACTACTGATCGAACGCGAGCCGGAGTTCCCCGGCGACGGCAGCGAGCTGCCGGTCGAGCGTCCAAAGGCGTGTGTCGCCTGCAAGGGCGGCCGAAGCAAGAAGATGGACATCGATGTAGCCGACGCCCCTCCCCATCAACGCCCGGGCTTCGATGAATTGGAGCGCTTCCCGGCCAGTCGCCACCGGAACCGACGGGAGGTCCCCGAGAAGCGCCAACACCTCTGCGCGGTTCTTCAGGTTGCCGCATGCAAGTTCGCCGATGACGAACGGATGAACCGTGACGATGCCGTCCTCAAGCATCGATGCGAGCTGTTTGTGGCCGGCCCGCAAGTACTCGATCCAGACCGACGAATCGACGAGGATCACTCCGGGGCGCGGCGCCGCGGGATGTCTTCCAGTTGCGGCTCCGTTCCGCCCAGCCGGGCCAGCCGCCGGGCACTCTCCCGTTCCACGAGCGCGACCAGCGCGAGGCGCAAGAGGGAACTCCGCTCAGTCATGCCCGTCAGTTGCTGGGCTACCCTGAGCAGTTCTTCGTCCAAAGTGACTGTCGTCCGCACGGTTCACCTTCCCGCATCAAATGATGCGGTTTTCGATGCACGATTTCAAATGCTCGCCCCCGCGAGCCCCCAGCCGCTCCGCGCATTCACCGATCTTGGTCTCCCGCACGCCCCCCGAGACTGGCGGCTCCCGCCCCTATTGAACCCGCTCGATGTAGCTCCCGGAATCGGTGTTCACCTTGATCCGGGCGCCTTCCTCCAGGAAGAGGGGCACCTGCACGACGAGGCCGGTTTCCAGCGTCGCCGGCTTTGTACCGCCGGTGGCGGTGTCGCCCTTGAACCCCGGGTCCGTCCGCGTGATCGTCAGCTCAACCGAAATAGGGAGCTCGATGCCGATCACTTCATCGCCATAGAGGACGACTTCGCAGGTGTCGTTCTCTTTCAGGTACTTGTTGGCGTCACCGACCTTTTCCGCTCCGACCGGGATCTGCTCGTAGTTCTCGGTGTTCATGAAGTAGTGGAACTGGTCGTCGGCGTACAGGTATTGCATCTCGCGCCGTTCGACGCGGGCACGATTGAACTTAGTCCCAGACTGGACGGTGTGCTCGATGATCGAGCCGCTGCGGACATCTCGCAGCTTGATCTTGACCTGGGCGGAGCCGCGGCCGGTCTTGATGTGGCTGTAGTCCATGATCGACCAGAGCTTGCCATCCATCTCGATGGTCGCGCCCTTCTTCAGTTCGGCGGTAGAAATCACGAAGTCACACTCCTGCTGGGGTGAGTTTGTTGGCTTTGCTGAGCACCCGGGCCCGGCCATTCTCGAGGGCGACCACGTCCTCGATGCGCACGCCGCCCCAACCGGGGAGATAGATGCCCGGTTCAATGGTAAACACCATTCCTTCTTCCAAGGTATCCGCGCCGCTCTTGCCGAGGTAGGGGTCTTCGTGGACGGCGAGGCCGACCCCGTGTCCCAGCCCGTGTCCGAAGCGATCGCCGTAGCCCGCCCTGTCGATGACGTCCTGCGCCAGCATGTGGGCGGCGGTGGTCTTCATTCCCACCTCAACGCCCTCGATCGCGGCCCGCTGAGCCTCGAACACGACCTCGTAGATCTCGCGAAACTTCGCGTCTCGCTTGCCGAGGACGATGGTGCGCGTGAGGTCACTGCAATAGCCGCCGGACTTCGCGCCCATATCGATGACGATCGGCCGGTCCGTGCCGACCGCCGCCGCGGTCGGGTGCGCATGGGGCATGGCGCCGTTCGGTCCGCCGGCCACGATCGTCTCGAAAGAGATGTCGTCCCCACCTTCGGCCTTTACGTTCGCCGCAAACATCTCAGCGGCCCGCACTTCGGTGGTCTCCGGTGTGAGGTCGCGTTCGAGCCCTTCGAAGGCGGCATCTGAGATGTCGATTGCCCGCTGGAGGAGGACGAGTTCCCCCGGGTCCTTCACCTTCCGGAGTCGCCCGATAATGTCCGGCGCCGGCAGCCACTTCGGCCGATCGGCCGCGGGAAGGGCGCGTGAGAGCGCCGTCAGGGAGAGCCGGCCGGCGTACGTCGTGTCATGCGTTGCCAATCCGACGCGCTTCCCCGCGATCCCCGCTTCACCGGCAAACTTCGCGAACCATTCCTTGCGCCCGCCGAGTGCCGGGAAGACCTCGAAGCCGCGCGGGACGCACTCGCGCTCCGCCTGCTCGGTGTAGCGAAAGTCGGCAGCGATGATCGCCCGTTCCCGCGTGACGAGGACAACGCCCGCCGATCCCGTGAAGCCACTGGTGTAGTACCGCGATGCCATCCCCAGGTTCTCTTCTCCCGGGGAGGAGATCATCAGGGCATCGAGCTTCGCCTCATCCAGTGCCTCCCGGATCCGATCGAGCCGAGCGTTTGGGCTTCTCTTTTTCGCCAACCCGTTCTCCTTGGGTCTTAAACCCGGCCTGCCAGGCCGCCACGCGAGAAGGTCGTCAGCCGAAGTCTCGTGCGTCCTGGCTCTTCCTGTCCGGAACCGTGCTACGCCCCCAAGTGGTCCAGGAGGAGGTTCGTCGCGAGAGTGTACCCATCGCGTCCGAGGCCGGTCACCTGACCGAGGCAGACCGGCGAGATGAGCGACCGATGCCGGAAGCCTTCTCGCGCGTGAGTATTCGAGATGTGGACCTCGACTACCGGGATCTGGATCGCTTCGATGGCGTCCCGCAGCGCGACCGACGTGTGGGTGTATGCGCCGGCGTTGATGACGACGCCCTGGGCGAGCTTGCGGTTCTCGTGGAGGAAATCGATAAGCGAACCTTCGTGATTGCTCTGGAAGCACAGGACCGCGGCCCCTCGCGATCCTGCGGCGGCCGCCACGTCGGCTTCGATGTCGAGGAGCGTCGTCCGGCCGTAGGTCTCCGGCTTCCGTTCGCCGAGGAGGTTCAGGTTTGGGCCATGGACCAGGAGCAGGTTCACGATTCACGATCCACGATGTGCTGCGCAGGCGCCCTTGAATTGTCAGTTGGCGACCGGTGCTTGTCGATTGGATGGGGGAGACCCCTGCGCGAACGCGCCCGGACTCATCCGGCCCTGCGCTTGCGCCGCGGTCCTTCCAACGCCTGCTCCGCCACTTTTTCCCAGGCTTCCGCGCTGACCTTCGCCTGCCGCGCCTGCGAAACGTGGGTATAGATCTGCGTCGTGTTCGCCGAGCTGTGGCCGAGGAGGTCCTGGACGATGCGCAGGTCGGCGCCGCCGTCGAGCAAGTGGGTCGCGAACGAGTGCCGCAAGAGGTGGGGATGCACGTCAGCCGCGATCCCGGCCGCCACCGCATGCCGCTTGATGAGCGTTTGCACCGAACGCGCGGTGAGGCGGCCGCCGAAGCGGTTGAGAAACAGCGCTCCCCCGGCCCTGACCTGCCCGGGCGAGGGAGTCGTCTGATCGGACAGTAAGTGGGGGCGTCCGGCTTCGAGGTAGCGTTCGAGAGCCTGCATTGCCGGTTCACCGAACAGTGCGACCCGCTCCTTCGCGCCCTTGCCGTGGATGATGGCGCTGCCTTCGCCCAGGTCGACCTGTTTCACATCCAGGCCCACGAGCTCTGATATCCGGAGGCCGCCCCCATACAGGAGTTCGAGCATCGCCCGGTCGCGGAGGCCGGCGGGCTTCTCCGGGTCCGGCGCCGAAAGCAGCGCGTCGAGCACCGCCGGGTCGAGCACCTTCGGCAGGCGCTTGGGCCGCTTCGGGAGGGCGACGCCGTAAAGGAGGTCGCGTTCAGTAGCGCCCTCCTGGAGAAGGTACTTGTAGAAGCCGTGGACGGTGCTCGTCCGGCGCGTGATCGAAGCGGGGACCATCCCCCCGTCCTTGAGTTCGCCGAGGTACTCGCGGAACGTGCCGCGATTGGTCTCCAGCGGCTCGAGCTTTCGCTCGCGGCACCACGCCAGGAAGCTGCCGATGTCTGTCCGGTAGTTCCGGATCGTGTAGGCGGAACGGTTGCCCACAGCCGAAAGCTCCCGCAGGTAGGCATCGAGGAAGGCTTCCGCCGTCTTGTGGGCAGGCGACCCGCTTGGCATAACGGGATTGTGGTGGGTTAAGGGTCTAGAGGCGACCTTGGCGCACGAACAATCGCTTTGGTCACAGTTCATTGACAAATCGCTGGCACGAGATACGGTAGCGCAATGTCGGGCGAAATGTTTGAGCGGCTCTCGCCGCGAGAGCGACAGGTTGCCGCCTTGATCGCGAGAGGATTCAGTACGAAGGAAATCGCGGCTGGCCTCGATCCACCGGTTTCGTTCGAAACCGCGAAGGGTTACGTTTCGAGCTTGCTCCACAAACTCGATTCCCCGAACCGGACGTATCGCCAGCATGTACCAGTACTGGTCCGACGCCCCCCGAAATAGGGGATTTCGATCCGTGTAGCGGCTAGTCATCCTCAATCAATCTGGAAGAGGGGCAAAAAAATCATGCAGTCGCTACATCTCGCTCCGCTCCTTCGCGCATGCGGGTTCGCGGCCGTACCGATCGCGCTCGCCGTGATGGCCCTCGTTTCCAACCCGAAGGATGCCCAAGCCTGGTGCGGGTGTCACTAACGATTCGGGCGCGGTCCGGGTGGCAGGGGCATTGGATCGTCCGTTGGTCCGACCAGTGGTTCGGTTCGGGCGATACCGGGCAGCGAGGACAGGCCTATGACATCTGGGGAGATTCCACTCCGACCTCGACGATCGATATGATCGTGTGTGCGAGATACTGGTACTGCGGGTCACTCGCTGGCACGTATGCTCCCTCTCCATACTACAACTCACCAGGTGACGGTTATTTCTTCGGATATACGGCTCTCAATAATTGTGGGTGGCAAGCTGACAGTTACGTTGAGTTTTATGAGGCAGGACACTTCGATGATCTTTCGTACATCGATGATCCGTAGCGAGGAATCTCGTATCCACCAACCCGTCGGTAGAGGAAGGCAGGTGCCGAAATGCGTTCGATAAACATCGCTTCCGCCGCGAGCGCGGCGATTGGATTGTCGCTGATTGCCGCCGCACTGTTCTTTGGCGCAACAGTTCAGGACGTCGCAGGTGTACTCCCCAGGATTCCCTTCGGCAGCAGTGCTGAGGCCGAGGAATTCCGGCTTTCTGATAGCGAGGCGCTAGCCCGCGCGTCTTCAGCCGCCCAGGAGCAGCTCGACCAGAGCGTCGGGCGGGATCGAGAGGTGGGCGGCACCAGAGTCCCTGCGGTTCGAGTGAGAGTGGAAGAGATGCGCCTCGTCGACCAGACCTTCCGCGGGCACGCCTCAAGCTTCACCTCTATTGCCGGATCCCACGACTTGGGCGGCGGTGCCGATGTCTGGACCTTCGAGTGGGAGTTGCGCGGACTCAGCGTGCCAGAATTGCAGATGCCTGACGCCGTTCTGAGAGTGGTGATCGCGATTGAGGACGGAACCGGAAAGGTTCGGATGGCGCGCGTCTCGACCGTTAACGCCATCTATGCCGCCCGGTGACGCCGAGGGCCACCGTCAGATGGTTGAGGGTCTAACGGCGAGCGAACCGGTCGGTCGCCGCCACGATTGCCTCGGCCATCGCTGCATCCGACGACAGGTGTCCTGAATCGACCACGAGGAGCTCCGAACCTGGCCATGCGTGATGCAATTCCTCGGCGGTTCCCAACGGGCTCGTCAGGTCGTGCCGTCCATGGATCAGCACCCCGGGGATGCCTGCCAGCGTGCCGGCGTCGCGGATGAGTTGGCCTTCCTCCAGCCAGGCTCTGTGGCGGAAGTAGTGCGTGACAATCCGCGCGAACGCCATCCGGAAGCGCCCGTCCGCGTAGCGGGGGTTAGGCGCATCCGAGGTGGAGCGCTTCACGATGGCGTCCTCCCATTCGCACCAGGCTTGCGCCGCCCGCTCCCGGCTGTCTGCGTCCAGGCTGGTCAATAGCCTGGAGTACGCCTCGACGAGGTCCCCGTCGCGCTCGCCCTCCGGCAGGGCGCCCCGGAACTGCTCCCACTCCCCCGGGAAAGTACTCCCGGAGGCCGTGGTACAACCAGTCGATCTCCGAGGGACGCGTCGTGGTTACCGCTGCCAGCACCATCTCGGTGACACGGCGGGGGTGCCGTTCGGCATAGGCCAGCGCCAACGTCGAACCCCACGAGTTGCCGTAGACGAGCCATCGTTCGATGCGGAGGTGGGACCGGATCCGTTCGATATCCGCCACCAGGCGACTCGTCGTGTTCGTCTCAAGGTTGGTCCCAGGGTCACTCGCGTGGGGCATACTTCGGCCGCAGTTCCGCTGGTCGAACAGCACAACGCGGTACGCCGCGGGGTCGAAGAGGCGCCGGTGCCCGGGCGTACAACCGGAACCGGGGCCCCCGTGGAGCACCACTGCCGGCTTCCCGTGCGGGTTGCCGCATGCCTCCCAGTACAGCGCGTGGCCGTCGCCGGCAGGGAGTCTGTCGGCCTGGTAGGGCTCGATGTGTGGGTAGAGGCCAAACATGAGGAGTGCATGGTAGTCGCTTGGCGCCGGGGTGCGGCGTACGCTGCCGAGCGATGGGCGAACTGCGAGACGTTAGGCCAACCGAAGCCATCAGGGCCTTGCTCGCCGCCGGCGGCATCCGCAAGCCCGGGAAGGGCGACCACGTGAACATCAAGATGCCCAACGGTCAGATAGTCACCCTCTCCGGCGTTCGAGAACCCATCAAGATCGGTATACTGAAGTCGATGTTGCGGAAGGCTGGATTGGATGAGGCGGAATTCGTTCGGCTTCTTGGGAGGCGCCGACCGTGAAGTACTCAATTGTTGTTCACGAAGCCGAAGAGGGTGGCTTCTGGGCGGAGGTGCCCGCACTCGGCGCCTGCTACGCTCAAGGCGAGACGGTTGAGGAAACGCTCGCTGAGGCGAGAGGGGCGATTGAGAGTCACCTCATCGCCTTGATTGCGGACGGACAAGAGATCCCGAGGGACGCGGAGCTTCGGGTGGAGACAGTGACAGTCGAGGTCCCTTCGGCGGCCTGAGTTCCATCGCGATAGCAAGGCGACCGGTGTCCATCTGGACTTGCGGTCGCCACTGGGTGCTCATGGCCAGATTGGCGAGTCCGGCAACACCGTTCCCACGTGTCGCATCGGATTTGTCTTCCCTTAGCTCGCCTTCCGGGCGCGGATCGCGGTGCCTGCTTTGCGTTTCGCGAATGCCGCTTTCCCTCGCGCGCTCCGCTCGAGCAATTTCCGGTTCGCCTCTTCGCGCTCCGGCAGCGGTCGCGCCGGCGCGAGCTTCTCGAGGCTGTTGGTCGTGTAGCTGCAGTTCGGGTAGTTCCAGCAGCCCCAGAACTTCCCCCGCTTGGTCTGCTTCTCCACGAGTTGGCCGGAGTCTGGCTCCTCCGGGCAGGCGATGCCCACCGGGACGCCGCCGCGGAAATCGCAGGTGCCCTTCTCGCGGTTCACGCAGTCGACGTACGCCCCGTAAGGGCCGTTCTTCTGCACCAGCGCGCCGCCGTCCTTTGGACATTTGAAATCCGTCTCCGTCGGCGGGGCGACGAGCATCGGATTCCCGTCCTTGCCCATGGGAAGCGAGTTGGTGCACTCCGGATAGCGCGGGCAGGCGAAGAACTTACCGTTGCGACCCCACTTGATCACGAGGTTCGCCTGGTCGCAGACGTTGCAGCGGATGTCGGTCGTTTCCTGCTGCTTCTCGGCCGAGGCTTCGCCTTCATCGAGTTCCTTCTTGAATCCCGGCCAGAACTCACGCAGCACGGTGTCATAGTCGCGCTCGCCGGCCGCGACCTCATCGAGTTCTTTCTCCATCTCACCGGTGAAGGGCACATCGACATACTTCTTCATGTGTTGTTCCAGAAGGTCGTGCACGATGAAGCCCAGTTCCTGGGGCACAAGCGCGCGGCCCTGGCGTTCCACGTAGTCCCGCTTCATCACTGTCTGGACGATGCTGGCGTAGGTGCTCGGCCGGCCGATGCCTTCTTCTTCGAGTGCGCGCACGAGCGACGCTTCGGTGTAGCGAGGCGGCGGCTCGGTCTGGTGGCGACGGGAGTCGACGGCCTTGCGCGTCAGGATGTCGCCCTGTGCAAGCTCCGGGAGTGCCGTTACCACCCCTTCTTCATCTTCTTCGGCCTGCCGGTCGTTCACGTCGGCGCCATAGGCCTTCAGATGGCCCTCGAAGACAAGTGCACTGGCGCTGGCGCGAAAGGTGCCGGCCAGGGCCCCGTTGTCGCGGGCCTTGATTTCGACAGCCATGGTCGCATACCGGGCATCGGTCATCTGGCTCGCGGTGAACCGCTGCCAGATGAGCGTGTATACCCGCAACTGGTCGGCACTCAAGACGCGGCGAAGGCTCTCCGGCATCGCCGAAGGGTCGGTCGGCCGGATGGCCTCGTGCGCTTCCTGGGCGCCTTTGCTCCGGGTCGCGTAGACGCGTTCTTTGTCCGGGATGAACTGGTTCCCCCAGGCGCCGGAGATCCAATCGCGTGCCTGCCGTCGCGCGATTGGGGAAATGCTCACCGAGTCGGTGCGCATGTAGGTGATGAGTCCGGATTGACCGTTGACTCCCTCGTAGAGCTCCTGGGCGATGCCCATCGCCCGCGCGGCGCTCATGCCGAGGCGGTTCACCGCAGCCTGCTGGAAGGTGCTGGTCGTGAAGGGCGGCACCGGTCCGCGGCGCTTCTCGCCCTTCGTCACCGAAGCGACGCTGAACTCTGAGCGGTTGAACGTCGTAGCGAGGCTGTTCGCCGCTGATTCGTCGGGGATGGCCGGGCCGGCGGCCCGGAACGGCGGCCGCATCGAGGCCCCCTTCGTCATCGCCGGGAAGTTCGCGAGTTCGGCTTCGAACCCACGCCCGGCCTTCTCCAGGCCGGCGTGGATCGACCAGTACTCGACCGCGCGGAAGCTCTGGATTTCCTTCTCTCGCTTCACAATGAGACCGAGGGCAACGCTCTGGACGCGGCCCGCGCTGGCGCCCCGGCTAACTTTCTTTTGGACGAACCATGTGAGCGGGAAACCGATCAGCCGGTCCAGGACGCGGCGCGCCTGCTGGGCGTCCACGAGGTCCATGTCGATTTTGCCGGGCGTCCTGCGGCCGTGATCCGCAGCGCCATCGACGTGCCCACCGGTAGCCTCGGCGAAGGCGGCTTCGATAGCTGGCTTGGTGATCTCGTGGAAGACCACGCGCGTCACCTTGTCGTCCGGGATCTCGGCCGCTTCTTTGATGTGCCAGGCGATGGCCTCGCCCTCGCGGTCGGGGTCCGTCGAGAGGAAGACGCGGGTGGCATGCTTCGCCGCCTTGGCGATGTCCGCGACGACATCCGACTTATCGACGCCGCGGCGCTTGTCCTTCACGACGACGTACTTGGGCGTGAAGTCGAGCTTCCACGCTCTCCACCCCATAGCCGTAGGGTGGCAGATCGCGGACGTGGCCAACCGAAGCGATGACCTCGTAGTCGTCGCCCAGGATGTTCTTCACCGTACGAGCCTTCGTGGGCGATTCCACGACGACGAGGTTGCGTGCACGATTGCCGCGCGGACGGGTCTCCGGCGTTGGGGTCACGGGTTCCCGGCGGGCACGGGGCGCCGCCGAACTGCGGGCTTTCGGGGCCGGCGTAGTCCGAGCCTTGCCCTTCCGGGTTGGGGTTTCTGTTGCCAAGACTTGTACCTTTCGCCGGTGTAGATCGACCGGCGCGTTTTCCGAGAGTAGAGAGCCGCTTCACGCTATGTCTAGAGGGAGCCGCCCCCGGACTTCCGGAATCCATACGCCGCATCAGGCGATGGCATAGGTCATCGGGCCTGCCGGACGGACCCGGCCTTCAAGTTCGAGGATCTGCAGCGCGCCGCTTACCTCGGCGATCGGCATCCCTGCGTTCCGGGCGATCTCGTCGATGTGGAGCGGACCTGCGGCGAGCCATTTCAGGAGCGGGTGGTCGTTCCCGGGGGCGGCGGGAGGGCGTTTCGGGGCCGCCGTCGGGGCCGATTCGAAGAACGCCGGCTGGGCATCCGATTGGACGGACGGCCCGAGACCTACTCCGGTGGCGATGAGGTTCAGTTCCTCGCAAAGCTGTTCGGGCGTAGCGACGAGTTTCGCGGTGTTTTCCCGGATCAACTGGTTTGTGCCGTAACTCTGGCGCGAGAAGATGCTGCCCGGGATCGCAAAGACATCTCGCCCCTGTTCGAACGCCCAGTTCGCCGTGTGCAGCGCCCCGCTGCCCTCACCCGCCTCCACCAAAAGCGCGGCCTTCGCCAGCCCCGAAAGGATCCGGTTCCGCCGGGGGAAGTAGTCGCGCCGCGCCGGGATCCCCACCGGGTACTCGCTGACCAGACACCCCTGCTCGACGATTCGCTCCGCCAGTCCGGCATTCTCGCGTGGGTAGACCTGGTCGATCCCTCCGGCCAGGACTGCGACGGTGGGGGCGCCGTTCTCAAGCGCGACGCGGTGCGCAATCGCGTCCACGCCGCGTGCGAGGCCGCTGATGATGGTGACTCCGCTATGGGCGAGGACGGTGCAGAAGTGCTCTGCCGCCTGGCGACCATAAGGGGTGACATGGCGGGTCCCAACGACGGCGACCGCCTGTTCGAACTGCGGCCCCAACACCCCACGGACGAATATCACTGGCGGGCTCTGGGGGATGTCGCGGAGGCTCTGGGGGTAGCTTTCGTCCAGCCACGTCAGGGCGTGGGCGCCGTGCTTCATCATCAGCTCGATCTCGTGCTCGGCATCGAAAGCCTGCTTTGCTCTCGAGACCGCCCGGAGGTACTGCGCGTCGAGACCGGCCGAGGCGAGGCGTTCGTTGGATGCGGCCCACGCGGATTCGATGTTCCCGAAACGGGCCAGGAGCAAGGCGAAATTCGTGCTGCCGAGGCCCGCCCTGCGCAATGCCAGCCAATACGCCAGTTCCGGGTGTTGCTCCACGGGCGGCACTCTACAACTTAGTGAGCGCCTGCGCCTTCCGGTTCGCGTTCCCGCACCTTCGCCACGCGCAGCCGGCGAATTCGGCGGCCAGACATGCTCAGCACGCGCAGGTTTAGGCCATCAACCTCGACCTCGTCCCCAACTGAGGGCAGCCGCCCTAGCCGGTGAATCACAAAGCCGCCGACCGTATCGAAGTCTTCCGACTCGATTTCGTAGTCGAACAGGTCCTTCAGCACGTCGGTCGTCGTGCCGGCATCGAGGACCACTTCGTCTTCCGAGATGACTTCCATCGCGGGCCGGGCCACGTCGTATTCGTCTTCGATCTCGCCGACGATCTCCTCGAGGAGGTCTTCGATCGTGACGAGTCCGGCCGTCCCTCCATATTCGTCCACCACGATCGCCATGTGGATCCGCCGGGATTGCATCTCCTGGAGCAGTTCGTCGAGTCGTTTCGACTCCGGGATGAAGAACGGTTCGCGCAGGATTTCCGCAAGCAGGCGATCGCGCCCGCCGTTGGTCATCGCCCGGAGTAATTCCTTTGCGTAAAGGATCCCGACGATGTCATCGATGTTCTCACGAAACACGGGCACCCGGCTGAAACCGCGTTCGGTCACAATCGTCGCGACTTCTTCGATGCGGTCCTCAATATCCGCGACAGCCATATCGATGCGCGGGACCATGATTTCTCGTGCCGATTTGTCTTCGAGCGCAATGATGCCCCGGATCATCCGTCGTTCCTGTTCCTCCACGCCCCCGGCGGCCTCTTCTCGTTCTACCAGCGTGAGGATGTCGGTGTCCGGGTCGCGCGAAACGGTGATGATCGAACGCGCCACGACACGCGACGGCAGCCCGAGAACAAAGGCGGGCGCCGCGAACACATAGCTCGCCGCCCGGGCTACGCCGCTCAACTGCAACGCCGCCAGCTCCGGGGACCGTGCCACCACAAGGCCGACGGTCATCTGTATGAACGCGACGTAAACGCCGCCAAGGAGACCGAATCCAACCACGCTGAGGAAGTCCGCATCGCCCCGGGCGCCGAGGTAGGCGAACATGCCGACGATCGCTGCGCTGGAGAGCACCCGTGCGGTCGTTAAGGCCCCGAGGAAGCGCCCCGGCTGATCGAGATCGCCGGCGATGCGCCGGGCCTGGCGGTTCCCCCGGGCTGCGAGCGCCTGGATACGGACATCGTTGGCTCGTTCGAGGGCGGCCTCGGCGGCTGCCACCGCCCCCAGGACGAGCGAGCACCCGGCGATCGCGCCAACCGTAAGGATCGTGACGATGTCCATCAGGCCGAAGACTCCTCAGCTGGCGAACGGCGCTGGAAGGGGCGTGCCGGGACTCCGGCAACTGTTTCGCCGGGCGCGACGTCTCGGGTTACCACGGAACCGGTCGCGGTGTACGCCCTGGCGCCGATCGTCACCGGGGCAATGAGCATGGTGTCGCAACCGATGAAGGCGTCCTCGCCGATTGTCGTCCGGTGTTTGTGCTCGCCGTCGTAGTTGCAGGTGATCGAACCCGCGGCGATGTTCGCCCGTGCCCCGATATCCGCGTCGCCCATGTAGCTAAAGTGGTGCATCTTCACGCCCGGGCCGACCCGCGAGTTCTTCACTTCGGCGTAGTTGCCGATTTGGCAGTCATCACCGATCACTGCTCCACCGCGAATGTGGGAAAACGGCCCCACCGCGCACCGCGCGCCGATGGTCGAGTCCTCGACAACCGAATTCTGCACGGAGGTGTCGTCTCCGATGCTGGCATTCCGCAGCGTCGTCTCGGGGCCGATGACCGCTCCGGTTGAGATAGCCGACCTGCCGAGGATGTGCGTGTTCGGGAGAATCGTCACGTCTGTTTCGATCGAGGCGGCGGCGTCGATGTAGGTTGTCGCCGGGTCGCTGATCGTGACGCCGGCCAGCATGTGCCGATCGAGCACGCGGCGGCGCATCGCCGTCTCGGCCTCTGCGAGCTTCAGCCGGTCATCCACGCCGAGTGCTTCAATGGCGTCGGCAGGGGCCGTTGCGCCCGGGGTGCCGAGCTCGGACGCCATCGCCACCAGGTGGGTCAGGTAGTACTCGCCCCTGGCGCTCACGGGTACCGCTGGAAGCGTGCGCCAGAGCCATGCGGCATCGAAGACGTACTGCCCGGCGTTGATTTCCGCGGGTCCGTCCGCGCCGTCGTAGTCGGCTGCTTCAATGATCGCCACGGGGTCGCCTGCGCCGTCGCGCAGGACGCGCCCGAGACGGCCCGGGTCAGCGACAACGCAGGATACGAACGCCAGCGGGCGGATGATCCGCGCGTCGCGCAGGCGGCCCAGGAGTTCATCGGTGATGAGCGGGCAGTCCCCGTTCAGGACCATTACTTCGTCACAGCCCGCCATTGCTTCACGGCAGCGAAGTACTGCATCCCCCGTGCCGTTCAGTTCGGTCTGTTCGACGAACGACACGTCCGGCGCGCCAAGGGCGTCCCTCACGGCTTCGGACTGGTGGCCGACGACGACGGCGATGGTGCGGGGCTGTAGCTCCCGTGCCGCGTTGATAACGTGGATGCCCATGGGCACGCCGCAAACCGGATGGAGGACTTTGTGCAGGCGGGACTTCATACGGGTCCCCATGCCTGCGGCGAGGACGATGACACCCAGATTGGCGCTCACAGCCCGGCCCCTCGCGGCGAGCGCCACACGAAACGAGCGTCAAACAAGCGGGTCGTACTGGGAGGCTCTGAGTCAGTGCACATAAGGGACGCCAGTTACCGCGTCCACGGTCATCGTGGGGCGGCCATGGGGGCATGTCAAGGGATTTTCGCCGCGTTTGGGCCCGCGATGTCGCCCTGCGCCGGTCTTCGGCCCGCGCTCGCTTCCCCGGCCGCGGCGCCGCCTATTGGGGATTGGGATTATCGACAATGGAACCGGGCGGCACATAGGATTCGAGCACTGTTATGACTGACCAGCCCCGTACATCCGACGAAATCCGCGAGGCCTATATCGCATTCTTCCGCGAGAAGGGCCACCAGCTGCTCCCGCCCTGGCCCCTCGTGCCCATCGGCGACCCGACCTCCATGTTCACCAGCGCCGGCATGCAGCAGTTCAAGCCGATCTTTATGGGAGAACAGGAGGCGCCCGGCGCACGCGCCGTGACCGTCCAGCGCTGCTTCCGCACCACCGATATCGAGGTTGTCGGCGACCGCAGCCACTGCACGGCCTTCGAGATGATGGGCAACTTCAGCTTCGGGGATTACTTCAAGAAGGGCGCCATCGAGATGGCGTGGGAGTTGCTCACACAGGTCTACCAGCTCGACCCGGAGCGCCTCCATGCGACGGTCTACCTCGATGACGAGGATGCCTACGAAGCCTGGCTCGCGGTCGGGCTGCCGGCTGAACGCATCCACCGCCGGGACGAAGACCTGAACTACTGGTTCAGCTTTCCGAACGGCACGCCCGGCGCCAGTGGCCCGCTCGGCCCCGACAGCGAGATTTACTACGATCTCCACCCCGAGATGGGCGAGGTGGTGCGCGACCTCCCGCTCGAGGAGATGGAGGCGAAGGGCGTCGGCGTCGGCTATGACGAACGGTACCTCGAGATCTGGAACCTGGTCTTCATGCAGCTGTACCAGCACCCGGACGGGCGCCGCGAGCCACTGCCGGCCCAGAACATCGACACCGGCAGCGGTCTCGAACGCGTCGCCATGGTCATCCAGGGCGTGGATTCGGTCTTCGAGACCGACATCTTCTATCCGATCCTCGCCCAGGCGGCTTCCGAGTTCGACCTGCACTACGAATCGGCGAACGAAAACCTGAAGCACGTTATCCGTGCCATGTCGGAGCACTGCCGGGCGGCGACGCTGCTCATTGGCGACGGCGTTGTGCCGAGCAATGAAGGCCGCGGGTACGTCCTCCGGCGGGTCATCCGCAGGGCGGTGTACCTCGCCCGCAGGGCCGGCCTGAAGCAGCGCTTCACCGCCCGCGTCGGCGGTGTCGTCGTAGATAAGATGGGCGGCTATTACACCCACCTGGTCGAATCCCGGAAGTTCATCGAGCAGGCCCTTGACGCCGAAGAGGAGCGGTTCGTTCGGACCCTCGCGAGCGGACAGACCCGTCTCGAGGGGCTCCTCGAGCGTCTTGGCGAATCGGGCTCGACCGTCGTGCCGGGTGAGGAAGCCTTCGCGCTTTACGACACCTTCGGACTGCCGATCGAGCTCACGCGCGAGATAGCCGCGTCCGAAGGCTTCAGCGTCGACGATGCCGGCTTCGAAACGGCCATGGAAGCGCAGCGCAATCGCGCACGGCAACAGGGTAAGTTCCTCAAGGGCGAGGTTTCCCCGGCGCTCCAGTCGCTTGGCGAGGAGCACTCCGACTTCATCGGCTACTCCCACATCGAAGGCGATGGCGCCGTCATAGCCATCCTCAAGGGCGGCGTCCTCACGGGCATGGTCACCCAGGGAGAAGCCTGCGAAGTGATCCTCACGACCACCCCCTTCTACCCGGAAGGAGGCGGCCAGGTGGGCGACCACGGGAACATTCGCACCCGCTCCGGCGTCTTTGCCGTAGATGACACCCAGGCCGCCGGCGGAGCGATCATCCACCGGGGCCGCGTCATCGAGGGAGCAATCCGCGTGGCCGAAACGGCTCAGGCGACGGTCGACATCGAATGGAGGCATGGATCGGCCCGGAACCACACGGGCACCCACCTGCTCCACGCTGCCCTTCGCCAGGTGCTCGGGACGCACGTCCGGCAACAAGGCTCACTCGTCACGCCGGACCGCCTGCGGTTCGACTTCACCCACCTCGAACAGACTCCGCGGTCCGCGCTCGCCGAAGCCCAGCAGATTGCGAACGAGAAAGTCCGCCACGACCTGGAAGTTGGCTGGCGCACGACCGGCTACCGCCAGGCGGTCGAAGGGGGTGCGCTCGCCTTCTTCGGCGACAAGTACGGCGCCGATGTCCGCGTCGTCGAGATCCGAGACGCCGACGCCGCGTTCAGCGCCGAACTCTGTGGTGGGACGCACGTCCACCACACGGGCGAGATCGGTTTCGTCCACATCGTCCGGGAGTCGGCCGTGGCCGCGGGCACCCGCCGCATCGAGGCGCTCACCGGCCGAGCCGCCGAAGCCCACCTCATCGAACAGCAGGAACGCCTCCTCAAGATCGCCGACAGGCTGGGGACAGGCCCGTCGGAGATCGAAGAACGGCTCGATGCGATGCAATCCGAGCTGGAGCGCCTGCGGAAACAGGGCGGCGAACTCCAGCGGCTCCAGGGTGCTTCGCTGAGCGACAGCCTCATCGAAGCGGCCCAGAAGGTCGGCGACGCATTCCTCGTTGTCGCTCGCGCCGACGCCTCGTCGCTGGATGTCCTGCGCGACATCGCCGATCGAATTCGCACCAGGCTGAAGCCGGCGCTCATCGTGCTCGCCGCCAACATCGATGGTCGTCCCGCCTTCCTCGTGGCGGCAACCCCGGACCTGGTCGACCGTGGTGTCCACGCCGGCAACCTCATCCGGGAGATTGCGAAGGTGGCCGGTGGCGGCGGCGGCGGCCGTCCCGACATCGCCCAGGCCGGCGCGAAGGACGCTTCGCTCATCGATGCGGCACTCGCCGAGGGCCGCAGACGTGCAATGGAGGCACTCTCCGGATAACAGCTCCGGTGAGAGCGAGGTGGTGGTTTGGCGATGGAGGAACCCGGCTCCCTCTCCGGTGATGACGGGGAAGTGGTCCGCGAAGACGTCGCCAGCGTCGTCCTCGTCGATCGCGCCGAGGATGTGGCGGCGGTTTGCGGCCGTGTCGATGCCGCGCCGACCTGGGCAGTGGTCATCCACGCGCCTGAAGGCAACCGCCCCCTCGGCACGGAACTCGGCATGCGGCGTCTCATTCACCACGCCCAGGATGCCGGCAAGGTCATCGCCATCGCGACGCGCTCGGGCGCGCTGGCTTCTCGCGCCCGCGAACTCGGTGTGCCTGTGGCCCGCAAGCCTCAGCACGTCCGCTGGGATGCAGGCGGCAAGCACGTCATCCGGGCGGGCAAGCTGAGCCTTGCTGCCCCGAGCGTCGGCCGTTACGTCCAGGTCGCCGTCATCGCCGCGGTCGCGTTCATCGCGCTCTTCCTGGTCCTCGCCATGGCCCCTTCCGCGACCGTCACGGCGTATCCCCCAACTGAGACGGTGAGCGAGGTCATCACCATCACGGCATCCGAATCGCGCACGGAAGTCGACCTCAAGACGCTCGAAGCCCCCGCCAGCCGTGTTTCGGCCGAACGGAAGTTCACGCTCGCCGCGAAGACCACCGGGTCGACTCAGGTTGGGACGGTTCCGGCGAAGGCCAGGGTCACCATCACCAACTCCACCCAGGCGGCGGTGGCCGTCGCGCAGGGCAGCGTCGTCCTCGCGGGCCCGGAGTTCTTCCCGTTCGTCGTCGATGAGACTGTGACGGTGCCGGCCGGCGGGGCCGTCGAGGCAAGCGTCACGGCCAGGCGCCCCGGCATCGCGGGCAATGTGCCCGCCGGTACGATCAACGGATGGGAGGCCGAACGGCTGCGCTTCCTCGGCTTGACGAATGCCGCGGCGGCGGCGGGCGGCCTGAGCGAGCCTCGGCCGGCTGTCGATCCCAGGGACGTCGCCGGTCTGAACGAACTGGCAAAGTCCCTCGAAGGTTCCGAGGCGGTCAAGCAGTCACTCGTGGAAGCCCGGCCGCGCGATGCGGTCTTCATGGGCACTGCTACGAGCCTGCTTGAACTCGGATCCGCACATCCCGCCGTGGGCACGCCCGCCGATGTCGTCTTTCTCGAAGTGACTGTGACGCTCTCGGCGCTCGCGCTGCTGGAAGGCACTCTGGACCAGTTGGCCCGCCACGTCCTCTCCGGGCGGGCCGTTGAGGGGGAGTTCGTCCCCGGCACCGTGCGCGCCATCGAGACCGGCGCCCGCCAGCTCGATGTCGACACGGCGACGGTGAAGACCGAGCTCCGGGTCCAGGGAGAACTCGCCCGGGGCGTCACGAAGGACGCCATCCGCGATGCGGTGAAGTGGAAGGAGAAGGACGCCGCGCGGTCGACCCTCTCCGGGCGGTATGGTATTCAGGATGCAGATGTCCGGCTGTCCGGATGGGCGCCGCGGTTGCCGCTCTTTGGGTTCCGAATCGATGTAACCCTCGCGGTCCGCGAAGCCTCTACAACGGCCGGGTCTGTCCTTCCGCATGGCGCATCAACAATCCCAACCGCA
Organism: Candidatus Amarobacter glycogenicus; assembly: GCA_016719395.1. Lineage (GTDB taxonomy): Bacteria > Chloroflexota > Dehalococcoidia > Tepidiformales > Tepidiformaceae > Amarobacter > Amarobacter glycogenicus. Next base: position 205,787 of record JADJZF010000006.1, read on the forward strand.
ACTGCAACCCCGGCTGCTGGCGCTGGACCCCGGTGAGGCGCGAATCGGCGTGGCCGTCAGCGATGACCTCGGCCTGTACGCTCACCCGCGACCGGCGATTCGCACTCGCTCCGTTGCCGAAGCGGTCCGGGCCGTTGTGCGGCTCGTCCAACAGGAAGTCGTTGCCGAGGTGATCGTCGGCCTGCCGCTCACGCTCGCTGGCGCACGTGGCCACCAGGCCGAGGCTACCCGGCCGCTGGTCGAAGCGCTTCGGGCGGCCCTGACCGTTCCGGTGCGAGAAATTGACGAGCGGCTCTCTTCCGCGCAGGCCGCCGCCGCCAGCCCCGGGCTCGGCGGAAAACGCGATGGCTCACTCGATTCGGCCTCCGCTGCGGTCGTCCTCCAGGGCGTGCTCGATGGCAGGCGCCGGGAAGCCGCCCGATGACTCCACGGCTCATTACGCCGATAGGTGCGGTTGGGGTGGCAGTCACCGTCTTCGCGTTGCTTGCTGCGAGTTACTTCCTGGCCAAGACCCCCGGGGATGTGCTTGGAGAGGACCTCGTCCCGCTGGCACAGGTCGCGACAGACCGGGAGGAGGTTGGATACACCCTTCCGGCTGGGCGTTCCGCCGGAGACATCGGGTCGGACCTGGAGCGACTGGGAGTGATCGGCTCCGGCCAGCAGTTCGAGTTCCTCGTCAGCCTCGTGGGCGTCCAGCAGCGGCTCAGCACCGGGGATTACCTTCTTCGGAAGAACTCATCCGCCCTGACCGTCGTCAGAGAGCTGACCGTAAAGGAGCAAATCCCCGTCCTGAAAGTGACCTTCCCAGAAGGCATCCGGATCGAAGAGATGGCCATCATCGCGGAGAAGGCCGGCTTTGGCAGCCGCGAGTCTTTCATGGCGGCCACGAAGGCCGCCGAACTCCCGCCGGGGTTCGTGGAGGCCTTCCCCGCCGGCGAGTCGCTCCAGGGCTACCTCTTTCCCGATACCTACATCATGCCCGTCGGCTCGACCGCCGAGCTGCTCGTCGACTACATGCTGCGGACGCTCGATCGTCGGTTCTCGCCGGAACTCCGCCTGGCTGCGAAGTCGCAGGGGCTCAACACGCACCAGGCGCTGACGCTCGCCTCCATCGTCGAGCGCGAGGCAGTGCTCGAACCGGAACGAGCCAGGATAGCCGGCGTCTTCTACAACCGGCTGGCGGCGCAGGACATGCTCGGCGCCGACCCCACCGTGCAATACGCTGTCTCGCTCATCGCCGGCTCCGTAGAGCAATTCGGTTACTGGAAGAAGGACCTCACACTCGTCGACCTGAAGCTGGCCTCCCCTTACAACACCCGGGAAGTGCCCGGCCTCCCGCCTGGCCCAATCGCCAACCCCGGCCTGGCCTCCATCGAAGCTGTCGCGAATCCCGAGAAGACCGACTTCTACTACTTCGTTGCCGATGCGAAGGCGAACGATGGTTCTCACGTGTTTGCAGTCACCCTGGCTGAACATGAGCGCAATATTCAGCAGTACGGCACGCCATGACCGGGCGTGTTGGGATCATCGGCCACCCGGTGGCGCATTCGCTCTCGCCAGTGTTCCAGGGAGCGGCCTTCGCGATCTGCGGACTGGATGTCCACTACGAGGCGTGGGACACACCGCCCGGGAGACTGCCAGAGCGGATCGCGTCGCTCCGCACTCCTGGTTGCCTTGGGGCGAATGTCACCATTCCCCACAAGGAGGCCGTCATCCCTTTGCTCGACGAGCTCGGTGGCCTGAGCGCGCGGGTGGGCGCGGTGAACACCATCGTCAATCGCGAAGGACGCCTCTTTGGCTTCAACACCGATGGGCCGGGCTTCGTTGCCGCCCTGAAGAACGAAGCAGCGTTTGACCCGGCCGGGAAGGACATCCTTCTTCTCGGCGCCGGCGGAGCGGCTCGTGGGATTTCCTTCGCTCTCGGTGAAGCGCTCTGTCGCTCAGTCACGCTCTGGAACCGCTCTCCGGACCGGGCCTACCGTTTGCTCGCCGAATTGACGGCCGCCGGCGTCCACGCCGAATGGCAGGGCTCGCCCGATCCCTGGGGGTTCGACTGCATCGTCAATTGCACATCCGTCGGCATGGAGGGCACCGGCACAGAAACCGCTTCAGCCTGCGACTTCGCCCGGGCGCGCCCGGAGGCGCTTGCCGTCGACATCGTCTACAAACCAGAAGCGACGGCGTTCCTCAACGCAGCAAGGAACGCTGGATTGCGCACGCTTGGAGGTCTCCCGATGCTGATCTACCAGGGAGCGCTCGCTTTCGAACTGTGGACCGGCGTGCGCGCACCAGTCGATGTCATGTTCGAGGCCGCGCGCCAGCGACTCCGGGAGCAGAGCCGATGATTCTCGTTGGCCTGCTCCTCTTCGCGGTCGTCTTCCTCGGTGTTGGCTGGGCAGTTTCGACGGAGATGTTCCAGCACCGCGCATGGCGACGCCGGGTCGAGTCCGGCGACACGGACATCGTCGCGGCGCTAGTCGAGGAAGCGCTCGCTTCCTGGCGTCGCGGCCGTCCCCCGCGCGGCACCCCCGCGAGCCTCTGGGCGGGAGTCCAGGCAGTTCAGCTCATGGCGATCGAAGCGAGCGGCGTTACCCTCTCCACATCAGCCCAGGGCGAGTTCCGAGCGGAGGGGGCGGCCCGCGTCCAGGTGGCTTCGGCGCTCGATGAGGCGATCGCCCTCGCCGCCAGGCTTCTCGACATGATCATGTACGATGTGCCCAACCTTCGGCTCGGCTACGTCCGCGTCGATGTGTACTCCACCTTCACCGGAGCCGATGGGACGCCCCAGCAGTTGCCGATCCTGACGGTGACTGGCGACCGGGCGACCGCCGATGAGATGACCTGGGAAGCCCTTACACCCGAAGAAATCCTCGGCCGCTTCGAGGCCAATTTCCAGCGCGCCCCGAACGGCCAGCCGTTGCCGATCGAACTGGCGCCCGTCCCCGGTGTTGCGCCTCGGCCAACCGAACAGGCCGCTGCCGAATTCGCCGCCTCGCTCGAACGAAGGGATGGCTAGCAATGGGACAGTTCCGTTTCCTCACCGCCGGCGAGAGCCACGGTAAGGGCCTCACGATGATCATCGAGGGATTGCCGTCGGGGCTCCCGCTTGCTGAAAGCGACATCTCTCCCGACCTCGGCCGGCGCCAGGGTGGCTACGGCCGCGGCGGGCGCATGAAGATCGAGAAGGATCATGCCGAAATCACCGCCGGCGTCCGCCACGGCTACACCCTCGGCTCGCCGGTTTCCATGTGGGTACAGAACCGGGACTGGGTGAACTGGACCGAGAAGATGGCCATCGAGCCAGTCGAAACCGAGATCGAACGCGTCACGCGGTTGAGGCCCGGCCATGCCGACATGCCCGGCATCGTGAAGTACGGGTTCGATGACGTTCGAAACATCCTCGAGCGTGCCAGTGCTCGGGAGACGACGGCCCGTGTCGCCGTTGGGGCGGTCGCGAAGCGGCTGCTCGCCGAATTCGGCGTCGTATTCCGCAGTCACACCATCTCCATCGCTGGCGTCCATGCCGACGTACCGGCCGCCATCGACTGGGAGGCCGTCGAGGCGGACCCGGTCCGCTGTTCGGATTCCGCCTCCGGCCAGCGCATGGTCGACGCGATCAACGCCGCCAAGCCGGATGGCGACACGGTGGGCGGCGAGATCGAAGTCCGCGTCAGCGGAATCCCAATCGGCCTGGGGTCGCATGTCCACTGGGACCGCAAGCTCGACGGTCGCATCGCCCAGGCTATCTGCAGCATCAACGCCTTCAAGGCGGTGGGCTTCGGGCTTGGCTTCGCTGCGACCGGGATGCGCGGCTCACAGGTGCACGACGTGATCCTGCCGGTCTCGGAGTGGCGCGGGCAGGCCTGGCGTCACCAATCGAACAACCACGGCGGCATCGAAGGTGGGATGAGCACTGGCGAGGAGATCGTCGTGCGGGCGGCCGTCAAACCGATCCCGACGCTCGCCCATCCGCTTCCATCGGTCGACCTTGATTCCGGTGAGGAGGTCCTGGCTCATTACGAGCGAAGCGACGTCTGCGTCGTCCCCGCCGGCGGCGTGGTCGCCGAGGCCATGGTGGCGATTGTCCTGGCGGACGCCTGGATGGAGAAATTCGGCGGCGACACGCTCCCCGAATCCCGCGCCAACTACGAGCACTACCTCTCCACTATCGGGCCGCGCGCCCGCGCTGACTGATGGTCGCCCAACGAATCTTCCTTGTTGGTCTCTCGGGCGGCGGTAAGTCCACCGCCGGACGCCTGCTGGCCCAGCGGCTCGGCTGGCAGTTCGCAGATTCGGATGACGAAATTGAGCACGCCACTGGCCGGAAAGTGCCCGAAATCTTCGCCGAGGAAGGCGAGGCGGCATTCCGCAAACGCGAATGCGATGCCATCCGAAAGCTTGCTCAGCGAGAGCCCATCGTAATCGCCACCGGCGGCGGAGCAGTCACCGTCCCCGAGACACGCGCCCTCCTGGGCGACGGCTTCGTCGTCTGGCTGTCGGTGAGCCCGGAGGAGGCCGCGCGGCGCCTCGGACAGGACCCCGCGACATCGGAGCGGCCCCTCCTCGCGGGCGACACCCGCGGCCGCCTCGAGGCCCTCCTCCAGGCAAGGCGCGAGCTCTACTCGGCCGCCGATGCAGCGATTGATGTCGACGATCTCTCACCGCAGATTGTCTCATCCGAGCTCTTCAACCTCTGGCAGGAATGGGCCCGCAGCCCGGTCGCCCACGGTGACCGGCTCTATGGCCGCAGCGAACACGAGCCGCACCGCCTGCCGTCCGTCCTCCAACCCGCAGCGATCGTCCGGACGCCTACCGCTCTCTATCCGGTCATCGTGGCCGACGGATGCTTCGACGCACTCGGCACGGCCTGCCGGGACGCCGGGCTCACGGGAAGGGCCTTCGTCATCTCGGATACAGCGGTCGGCCCCTTGTTCGCGGGTCGCGCCGCGGCCGCGCTGGAGCAGTCCGGCTACCAGGCACGCACCTTCCATATCCCGGCCGGCGAAGACCACAAGACGCTTGCCACGGTCGAACTCGTCTACGACTGGCTCATCGGAAACCGCGTCGAACGGTCTGACTTCGCCGTGTGCGTCGGCGGTGGTGTGGTAACGGACCTGGCAGGGTTCGCAGCCGCCACGTGCCTCCGTGGCATCGACTTCGTCCACGTCCCAACCTCGCTCCTGGCCATGGCCGATGCCGCGATCGGGGGGAAGACCGGCGTCGACCACCCCCGCGGAAAGAACATGATCGGCGCGTTTGCCCAGCCTCGAGCAGTCCTCATCGACCCGCTCGTCCTGCGGTCGCTCCCCGAACGCCACCTGCGCAATGGCTGGGCCGAACTCATCAAGCACGGACTCATCCTCGATGAACAACTCTTCCGCGACCTGGAGGACGCCTCCGTCGAGGGCCTGCCCATGATGTCCGCGGAATTGATCGCGCGGAGCGTCGCCATCAAGGCTGATGTCGTCTCCGATGACGAACGCGAAGCGGGCCGGCGGACCCTGCTGAACTACGGGCACACCATCGGACATGCGATCGAAGCCGTCACCGGCTTCTCAGCCTACCTTCACGGCGAAGCCATTAGCGTCGGTATGCGAGCAGCGGGCCTGATCTCACACGAACTCGGGCTGCTGGGCGCCGATGGGCTCGCACGCCAGCAAGCGCTTCTGCAGCGCTTTGGCCTTCCGGGTGCCGCGCCCGGGCTCGACGTCGATGCTGTCATCGATTCAACGTTGCTCGACAAGAAGGTCCGCGGCGGCAGCGTCCGCTGGGTGCTGCTCGAAGGCATCGGCAACGCAGTGACCCGTGACAACGTGCCGGCCGACGTGGTCCGCAGGGCCGTCGAGGCTGTGTTGGCGCCCTGATGACCCGGATGGAAGTGCTCGCACGTTGCCGCACAGGGGTCGCCGGGCGCGTCTCCCGCGAACTTTCCGATACGCTCGCCGTATGACGTTCGCATTCCAGCGTCTTGGCGGCTCCGATGACCCGGTCGGCCCCCGCACGGGGCGTATCACGACAGGCCGGGGCGAGATCCGGACGCCGGCGTTCATGCCCGTGGGCACGCTTGCCACCGTGAAGGCCGTGAGCCCGGACGAGGTACGTTCGACCGGCGCCGATATCCTCCTCGTGAACGCGTACCACCTCTATTTGCGTCCGGGACATGCGCTCGTTGAACGATTGGGCGGTGTGCACCGGTTCATGGATTGGAGTGGCCCCATCCTCTCGGACAGCGGCGGATTCCAGGTGTTCTCCCTTGCCGGGCTTCGGAAGGTAACCGAGGAGGGTGTCCGCTTCCGCTCTCACATCGATGGCTCGGAACACTTCTATACCCCGGAGCTGGCGATGGAGGTACAGGCCGCGCTTGGCGTGGATATCGCCATGCCGCTCGACCACGTGCTGCCGGGGGAGTCGCAGTTCGAGGCGGCGAAGGAGGCCGTGGAACGCACCCTCCGCTGGTTCGAACGGTGCCGCTCCGCCAGGCCCGAACTGGCCACTTTCGCGATCGTGCAGGGTGGTATCCACCAAGACTTGCGCGTGATGCACGCCCGTGCCGCAGCCGCCATGGACGCTCCCGGGTACAGCATTGGCGGACTGTCGGTGGGCGAATCGAAAGATTCGATGTGGGCGATGACTGAAGTGGTGACTCGAGAGCTGCCGGTGGAGAAACCGCGGTACCTCATGGGCGTAGGAAGCCCGGAAGACCTGGTCAATGCC
>JADJZF010000006.1:215000-275877 GCA_016719395.1 Candidatus Amarobacter glycogenicus
GGCCGTAGCTTAGTTGGGAGAGCGCCGCCTTTGCACGGCGGAGGTCAGGAGTTCGAATCTCCTCGGCTCCACCAACATCCAGGCTATGGCCTCGAAGGCCGGGACGAACGAGGGAACCGCGATAGCAGGCGAGACAGACTAGCCACCTCATAGAGCAACGGAAGGACACCGGTCCGCCGCTGCGGGCCGGTTTTGTTTTGTCCGGGCTATCCAGGGATCTCACGAGTTTCGAAATCGGCCACTGCTCCAGGCAGTGGCCGGCGGCGAAGCCGGAAACCACCAGGAGACTGGTGGGCGCACTTTAAGAACTGAAGAGCGAAGAAACTGCATCCGCGATGGGTGTGCACCGACATGCGCACACATCGCAATAGGCAATTCATAGATATCGAGTCTTAATGTAGGTCAAGCTACTTAGGGCGCGCGGTGGATGCCTTGGTATCAGGGGCCGATGAAGGACGTGGTAAGGCTGCGATAAGCCTCGCTCAGCTGCCAAACAAGCTTAGGCGGGGATTTCCGAATGGGGTAACCCAGCCCGGTAAAACCGGGCTACTCCGGACTGAACACATAGGTCCGGTAGAGGGCACCGGGGGAACTGAAACATCTAAGTACCCCGAGGAAAAGAGAGTATTCCCCTAGTAGCGGCGAGCGAACGGGGAGAAGCCCAAACCGGTAGGGTTCGCCTTACCGGGGTTGTAGGGCCTGGAATTGTGAAGTTACCAATCGCACGGGTAGGAGAACGGCCCTGGAAAGGCCGGCCAAAGAGGGTGATAGCCCCGTAAACGAAACACGCTGCGACTTCCTCCAGGTACCTGAGTACCACGGGACACGTGAAACCCCGTGGGAATCTGGGGAGACCACTTCCCAAGGCTAAATACCCCTGATGACCGATAGTGAACCAGTACCGTGAGGGAAAGGTGAAAAGTACCCCGGGAGGGGAGTGAAATAGACCCTGAAACCGCGTGCTTACGTGCAGTTGGAGCCCATTACGGTGGGTGACAGCGTGCCTATTGAAGAATGAGCCGGTGAGTTACTTTACGTGGCAAGGTTAAGCAAGGTGACTTGTGGAGCCGTAGCGAAAGCGAGTCCGAATAGGGCGCCATAGTCGCGTGCAGTAGACGCGAAACCGAGTGATCTACCCTTGGGCAGCGTGAAGTCCAGGTAAAACTGGATGGAGGCGCGAACCTTCTAACGTTGCAAAGTTATTGGATGACTTGAGGGTAGCGGTGAAATGCCAAACGAACTCGGAGATAGCTCGTTCTCCCCGAAATGCATTTAGGTGCAGCGTCACGCGATCTCCTGCGGAGGTAGGGCTCTGAAAGGGCTAGGGGGCTTACCGCTTACCAAACCCTATCAAACCGCGAATGCCGTTGGACAAAGCGTGGCAGTGAGACAGTGGGGGCTAAGCTTCATTGTCGAAAGGGAAACAGCCCAGACCACCAGTTAAGGTCCCGAAGTCCATGCTCAGTGTAAAAGGATGTTGAACCGCAAAAACAGCCAGGAGGTTGGCTTAGAAGCAGCCACCCTTTAAAGAGTGCGTAATAGCTCACTGGTCGAGTGGTTCTGCGCCGACAATTCAACGGGGCTAAGCATGGCACCGAAACTGTGGGTCCCTCTGTAATAGCAGAGGGGCGGTAGGGGAGCGTTTGCTTCAGCAGAGAAGGGGAAGCCGTGAGGCACCCTGGAGCGAAGCGAAGTGAGAATGCCGGCATGAGTAGCGTAAGGTGCGTGAGAACCGCACCCCCCGTATACCTGAGGTTTCCTACGGAAGGTCAATCCGCGTAGGGTTAGTCGGGCCTAAGCCGAGGCCGAAAGGCGTAGGCGATGGACAGCTGGTTAGTATTCCAGCACCGCGATGGTAGCGTTTGATGCAGAGGGGGGACCCAGGAGGGTAGGCTCCGCGGGCCCACTGGACATGGTCCGTTTCTGGTTCGTAGGCGTCTCGCCGGAGGTAAATCCCCGGTGGGGTTAAGCGGAGGGACCGGGACGAGTAGAGACTTTGTCAACGCGAGGGGGCTGAGCCCACGCTGGCTAGAAAATCCTCGCTGCTAGTTACCAATGCGCCCGTACCGCAAACCGACACTGGTAGGTGATGGTAAGAACCATAAGGGGATCGGGAGAACCTTCGTTAAGGAACTCGGCAAATTAGATCCGTAACTTCGGGAGAAGGATCGCCCCTGGTTGTGTAGGAATTTACTTTTGAAGCAACTGGGGGCCGCAGTGAGCAGGCCCAGGCGACTGTTTATCAAAATCACAGGTCTCTGCAAAAGCGAAAGCTGACGTATAGGGGCTGACGCCTGCCCAGTGCCGGAAGGTTAAGAGGAGAGGTTCACGCCTTGAATTGAAGCCCCGGTGAACGGCGGCCGTAACTATAACGGTCCTAAGGTAGCGAAATTCCTTGTCGGGTAAGTTCCGACCCGCACGAAAGGCGTAACGATCTGGGCACTGTCTCAACGGAGGACCCGGCGAAATTGAATTGACCGTGAAGATGCGGTTGACCCGCGGCAGGACAAAAAGACCCCGTGGAGCTTTACTGCAACTTGGCACTGGGAGTGGGTCTGAGATGCGTAGGATAGGTGGGAGGCGTTGAAGCGAGGCTTTCGGGCAGCGTGGAGCCATCCTTGAAATACCACCCTTCTCTGATCTGCTTTCTAACTCGCGAGCAAGCGCGAGGACAGTGTCTGGTGGGCAGTTTGACTGGGGCGGTCGCCTCCTAAAATGTAACGGAGGCGCACAAAGGTTCCCTCAGGGTGGATGGAAATCACCCGTTGAGTGCATTGGCATAAGGGAGCTTGACTGCGAGACCTACAAGTCGAGCAGGGGCGAAAGCCGGTCAAAGTGATCCTACGGTACCGAGTGGAAGGGCCGTGGCTTATCGGATACAAGCTACCCCGGGGATAACAGGCTTATCTTGCCCAAGCGTCCACAGCGACGGCAAGGTTTGGCACCTCGATGTCGGCTCGTCGCATCCTGGGGCTGGAGTAGGTCCCAAGGGTTGGGCTGTTCGCCCATTAAAGCGGTACGCGAGCTGGGTTCAGAACGTCGTGAGACAGTTCGGTCTCTATCCGCCATGGGCGTAGGAAGTTTGAGAGGAGTTGCCCCTAGTACGAGAGGACCGGGGTGAACGGACCTCTGGTGTGCGGGTTGTTCCGCCAGGAGCATTGCCCGGTAGCCATGTCCGGTTCGGATAAGCGCTGAAAGCATCTAAGTGCGAAGCCGACCTCAAGATGAGACTTCCCACCGAGTTAATCGGGTAAGACCACAGGAAGACTACCTGTTTGATAGGCGCCAGGTGTAAGCGTAGTAATGCGTTCAGCTGAGGCGTACTAATGGTCGAGGGCTTGACCTATATTGAAGACTCGGTCCCTATGAGTTCCGGGTGCAGTTCTTCGCTCTTCAGTTCCTTAAAGGCGCGCAATCCCGCCGCCTTCCACCGCGGGGTGGAGCAGTGGCAGCTCGTCGGGCTCATAACCCGAAGGTCAGGGGTTCGAATCCCTTCCCCGCTACCAATCTACTTGATGGCCCTCCCTTCTCGGGGAGGGCCATTTCGTTTCCCGGTTGTCCCGCAAAGGCGAGTAACCCTTGCCGCCGGCAGTGGCTTTCGAAGCGCGCCGGTGCGGGGCGCGGTTTCTCCAGCCGCGTCGGCGCGCCGGCACTCGGGTTCTGCGCAGTTGGAGCGGTCCTTCCGAACCTTCCGGGGGCGCCGGCAGCTTCCCAATTCCGGCCGCTGAGGGGTGCCCCAGGAGAGCCCTCCTCGCCGTGCGCCAACTCGGGGCACCGGCTTTCGGTTCGTGGTGCGTGCTTCGTGGGTCCCCCAAAGGGCGGTCTTCCGTCAGTGGCCGAGGCCCGGTGATACCGTGAGCTTCTGAGGTGGGCACATGCGAGGTCCGCGGTGCAAGGGCCCACCAGGGGCCGAGTCACCCTTGGTCACGATGCCGTCGGGTGACGCAGTGGGCAGCGGAGGGGATTCGGCAGTCGGCAGGCCGTGATGGCGCCTACAAAGTTCCGCTTGGTGATGGAGGCCGAGGGGCGGAAGGGGAACGTCGGCGGCGGCCCTGGCTGGGGCCATCCGGCGAGCTACCCCGAGGGCGAACTGGTGTGTTGTTCCCTGATCGCAACCAGGGCCAGGGGCTCGCTTCCGACGCGGAGCGCGCCCAGGAGAGGTTCGCGTCGTCGCCGCTCGCGCCGCCAGGCGTCGAAGAGGTGAGTCCTTGAGTGGGGCTGGACTGGCTAGTTGGTGTCCAGGCTGCGTGTGAGGGCCGTGACACCCGCCAGCACTGTGCCCATGACTATCCCGGCCGCCAGCGCACCAGCGACCGCCTGCCAGAGCGGTAGCCGGCTCGAGACGTCGAACAGCAGGCTTCCGCTGGGGTGGGTCGAACAGTCGAACTTCAGCGCACCTTCGCCGGGGGGAATCTGGAGAGTCGTGGTCTCGCCCGGTGCGATGCTCGCCCAGGCTACGAAGTGCGTGACGTCGTCACGGTTGACTACTGTTAGGGTTCCCCCGCGCCGGAGCTTGATTTCCGAGGGTTGCGAGACGGGATATCCGTTTGCGATCGCCTCGGCCGTCCCGGGCGCGATGACCATTTCGCTTGCGTCGAGGCCGGTGCCTTGCGCGCGCAGCGCCGCCCACCAGGCGAGCGACACCAGCAGCGCGCCGGCCGTGCAGACGAGCAGCCAGCCCGCAAGGAGCTTCAGCCCGGGAGGGAGCAGCAACGGCATTCCCGGCATGGCGCGGGGCGCCTGCTGAACTTGCATTGGTCTAGCTGCCGACCAGGTAGAGCGCGGGGTAGAAGAAGACCCAGACCACGTCGACGAAGTGCCAATACATCACGGTGCCCGAAATGCCCCAGTGATTCTTGCTGTCGAACCGGCCCTTTCGGGCGAGGTTCCAGGCGAGGGCGAGGAACCCGATACCGCTCACGACGTGGGCCGCGTGGATGCCGGTCATCGTGAAGAAGACGGTGCCGAAGGCCTCTTCGCGGCTGAAGTGCGCGGTGGCCCATTCGTAGGCGACGCCGCCCGCGAAGAGGGTGCCCAGGACGATGGTGAGCAGCAGCATCTGGTGGCAGAGCCGGGAGTTCCCCTTTTCCATAGCCGTCTCAGCCGTGAAGGCGGTCACACTGCTCAACAGGAGTACGATCGTGATGACCAGGCCAAGTTGCTGGTCGACGTGTTCCTGGTGAATGCCTTCGAGGAAGAAGCGACTCGAGAGCAACAGCCCGAAGATGACGCTTTCCGAGAAGAAGAACAGCCAGAGACCGATTCGATTGAGGACCAGCGGGTTGTGATGCGCCGGTGCGTGTTCTGCGGGGGCCTGGACAGCCATTAGTGAGCCTCCTCGCGCCAGAGGCGGTAAATGTGCATGAAGTACTGGATGATGAGCCATGCCTTCACCACAGCGGCGAAGGCGAGGCCCAGGAAACGAGCCGTGTCGTTTTCGAGTCCCACGGCGAAGATGTATTCAGCGATGGTCCAGATGGCGAGGAAGACCGCCACCACGTAGCCCTTCTGAAATGCTCCGAGAGAGTTAAACGCTCCCAAGTGATGCCTCCGACAATCGAATCAGTGTGAGGTGGTTGCTGAGCCGCGTTCGTGCCGGCCTAACCACCGCCCCCTCCTCCGCCACCGCCCCCGGCGGGGGAGGCCGCATGGGCGCCGCCGGTCTGGGGGAACGTCGCGTGAGGCGGCTTCGGGAGCCCGTAGTCGTACGGGTGGCCCGTGACCTCCGGGAGCACCGGGAAGTTCTCAAGCGGCGGCGGCGAACTTGTCTGCCATTCCAGGGTGCGGGCGTGCCACGGGTTCGCCTCGGCCACTTCGCCCCGGATCCAGCTGTTGATCATGTTGTAGATGAACACGAGGAAGCTCGCGCCAAGGAGGAAAGCCGAGATACTGACCGCCAGGTTCACCGGCTGGTAAACCTCCGGATAGTCCGCGATACGCCGGTTCATCCCCTGGATGCCCGGCCAGTGCATGACCATGAAGGTGACGTTGAAGCCGATGAACATCCACCAGAAGTGGAGCTTCGCGAGCCGCTCGTTGTACATCCGGCCCGTCATTTTCGGGAACCAGTAGTAGATGCCCGCGAACAGCCCGAAGATCTCGCCGCCGACGATGGTGTAATGGAAGTGCGCCACCACGAAGTACGTGTCGTGCAGGTGGATGTCCGTCGGTACGTCCGCCAGGAAGATGCCGGTGACACCGCCACAGGCGAAGTTGAAGATCACGGCCATGGCAAACAGCATCGGCGCCGTGAGCCACAGGCGGCCCATCCAGATCGTCCCCAGGGCGCAAAGGAAGATCAGGCCCGTTGGGACCGAGATCGCCTCCGTCATGATCAGGAACGGACCGTGAAGGAAGTTCGGCATGCCCGAGGTGAACATGTGGTGTGCCCAGACGACGCCGCTCAGACCGAGGATGCCCATGAACGCGCCCACCGCGTACCGGTAGGCGTAGAAGGGCTTTCGCGAGAAGTGAGCGATGACTTCCAGCGCGATGCCGAATCCCGGGATGACCATGATGTACACGGCCGGGTGTGAGTAGAACCAGAACACGTGCTCGTAGAGCAGCGGGTCGCCGCCGTTGCTCGCATCGAAGAAGCTCATCCCGCCGATGCGGTCCAGCGTCACCATCAGCATGGCCGTTGCGAAACCCTGCGTGTAGAGCAAGGCAAGCCACGAAGTCACGAACATCGACCAGACAAAGACCGGCAAGCGGCCCCAGGTCATGCCCGGCGCGCGCATGCAGACAATCGTCACGAGGAAGTTCAGGGCGCCCAGGATCGAAGTCAGGCCGACCGTGATGATCGCCAGGTTGAAGAACGTTTGGCCGGTCTGTGTCACCACCGAGAGTGGCGGATACGCCGTCCAGCCGGCTTCCAGTCCGCCGACGAATGGTGTTGTCAGCAGCATCACCGCCGCCGGCGGGACCATCCAGTAGGTCAGCGCGTTCAGCCGGGGGAAGGCCATGTCTTCGGCCCCGATCATCAACGGCACCACGTAGTTGCCGAGGGCACCAATCACCGTGCCGACCGCCACCGCGACCATCAGGATGCCGTGCAGCGACATGATCGAGTTGTACTGGGCCTTATCGAAGAACTGCAGCCCATTGGTCGCCAGTTCGGCCCGGATCAGCAGCGCGAGCGCCCCGGCCAGGAAGAACACGATCAGGAAGGTCACGCCGTACTGGATTCCGATGACCTTATGGTCGGTGTTAAACGTGAAGTAGCGCCCCCACCCATCGTGCTGAGACGGGGTGGTCGGGAGGCCGAACCATTCTTTCCCCCACCGGCCCCACATCCCCACGCCCATCAACCAGCCGGAGAGGCCGAACATGTAGCCGATCGTGACATTGAGGTCGCGCTCCCAGACCTCCTCGAAGCCGAACATCCAGCGGAAAAGCGCCGCGACAGAAATGCCGAGGTAGAAGCCGAGTAGGCCGAGGGCCAGGCCCGCGAAAACCGAATTGAATCGATGCATGGTCTATTGCCCCTTCGCCGCTACGGTCTTGGAGTCCACCCAGTCCTTGAACTCCTGCTGCGACACGACCCGCACCGGGAACTGCATGCCCGAATGGTCGAGTCCGCAGAGTTCGGCACATTGGACGCGGAAAGCCGTGTCGTCGTTGAAGTTGCCTTCAGTCGTCGGCTTCACCGTGAAGAAGGTCGTCCGGCCCGGGACCGCGTCAATCTTCATGCGGAACGCGGGGATCCAGTAGGAGTGCAGCACATCGGCAGCATCGACATCGAAACGGATGACCGTGTCCACCGGCAGGACCAGTTCGTTACCGGCGCCTTTGACCGAGATGCCGCTCTCCGGGTATTCGAACTCCCAGAACCACTGGTATCCGATCGCGTGAACCACCAGCTCGGCATCGTATTCGCCCCAACCGTTGCCGCTGCGCTCCTTGTTCAGCGCAGCCAGCCCCGTCATTCCCGGGAAGATCATCACGAACACCGCGAGGGCTGCCGTCAGGCCAACCCAGACGCGCGGGCCGGTGCCCACGCCGAGGAAGGTGGCGCCAGTCTCCTCCCGGTCATTCGACCGGAAATTGAGCATGGCATAGGCGAGTACCGCGATGACGAATGCGAAGACGGGCGTACCCATCGCGACGAGGATCAGGAAGATCCTGTCGAAGTCCTCCGCTTCGTGCGATCCGACGGTGGGGAACCAGTCGAGGAAGATGGTTGCCTCCCCGACCGCTGTGAGGAGTGCCCACAGTAGAACTGCTGATACGACGTGACGAGTCACCAAATTCTCCGGCATGGTTCCGGGCGAAACCCGGACGTTAGGCGTTATTTACACAGTGCCTAACGAACCATGCAAGCCCGGGTGAATTCCGGCTGCGAGATGCCCTCCGTTCCCGCATCTCCAATGTCCACGGACGGCCAGTCGCTATGCGGTCCCGTGTCACTGACCATTTTGAACTCCCGCCCAGCGACGTTACTTTTCCGGCCTCGCCACGTTTACCGCGGGCACACCACTTCGCAAGGGACACGCAACAGTGAAAAGCAAACTCGGACACATCGAACTCAAGATCGATACCGCCAACACCGGCTTCTACAAGGAGCTCCTGGGCTTCCTCGGCTGGGAAACCATTTGGGAAGGCGAAGGAATGCTCGGTCTTGGCGGCAGCGACGGCGCCAGCCTCTGGTTTGGGAGCGGCGCCAACGCTGCAGTCAACGACTACGACGGCCGAGGCGTGAACCACCTCGGGATCTCGGTCGATTCCCAGGCCGATGTTGATGCATTCGCGGCGTACCTCAGCGGAAAGGGCGTGCCGGCGCTGTTCGAGACCCCTCGCCACCGGCCCGAGTTTGCGGGCGCCGAAGACCAGACGTACTACCAGGTCATGTTCGAATCGCCGGACCGCATCCTCTTTGAAGTGGTTTACTCCGGCCCGAAGCAGTAGCTCGGGTCTGTCAGTAACTAGCGGCCAGAGGCCGTCAGGTCCGTTCGCCTGTGCTCGCTACAAACCGTTACGCTGGAAGCCGGAGGTGGCGGTTGGCTGATGTCCTCGCACCCGGGCTTTGGTGGCTCCACGGCACTCGTGGTTCGAACGTCTACCTCGTTGAGGCCGACGACGGTCGCCTGGCTCTTGTCGATACGGGTTTCGGATCGAGCTCGGGAGCGATCCTCGAGGAGATCCATGCTCTCGGCGGTAAGCTCGCCGCCGTACTGCTGACGCACCTCCACCGCGATCACACCGGCGCGGCCGCCGCCGTGCGAGCGGCGACCGGTGCCCTCGTCCACCTCGGGCGCGGCGACTGTCTCCAGCGCGGCGACGGCTACATCCTTCACCCGGCGGTTGGCCGGACGCATGTCCTGCGGCGAATGAGCGGCCGCACCCACCGCGTCCCGAGGGAAGATACCGTCGTCGATGTCGTGATGACCGGGGAAGTGGAAGTCCTTCCCGGCATTCGTGCCGTGCCCGTGGCCGGTCACACCCCCGGAGCCTACTGCTTCCTTGTCGACCGGCTGGATGCGGCATTCGTTGGCGACCTCGTCATCAGCCATGGGGGAGAGCTCACGCGTTCGATGAAGTTCGCCAACAGCGACGATGCCGCCTACCTGGAGTCCATTCGCCAGTTCGCGGTCATCGCGCCGGGTGCAGGTCTGCCGGGCCACGGCGCTCCCGTCATGCAGGGCTTCGGCGATGCTCTCCGCGGGCTGGCGGAACTCCCCCGGAGGCGCGGGTTTGCCCCCAGCATCGAGCGCGCCCTGCGGCTGGCACGTTTCACGAAGGGAATGTCCGCCACGCGCTCTGCTCCGGAGTCCCGGGGCGAAGAACGGGCGACCGGCCCCCGCGAAAACTGAGTCACTGCGTTCCGCCGATAACCGGTGCCGCGTAAAGTGCGCCGCATGAAGCCCTACGTGCTCGTGATCGGCCATGCCTGCGCAGCAGGCGAAGCCCCTGCCAACACCCTCGCCGGCCTGCGGGCCTGCCTCGAATGCGGCGCCGAAGCGATGGAAATTGACGTCCAGCTCTGCGCCGATGGCGTCCCCATCTTGATGCACGACGATACCGTCGACCGTACGACCAACCTGTCCGGGCCCGTACGCGAAAGGACGCTTGCCGAACTGCAGGCCGCGGATGCAGGCGCCGGTGAGTTCGTCCCGACACTCGACCAGGTCCTCGCCCTCGCTGCCGGGAAGCTCACCGTCATGTGCGAACTCAAGGCGACGCCGGGCGCTCCCGAGCAGGATCAGGCCTGTGTCGATGCGGTTGTCGAGGTGATCCGCCGGCACAATGCCGAGTCGTGGACCGCGATCCACTCGTTCAACCCGGTCATGGTCGAACGCGCCCGTGCAACCGAGCCGCGAGTTTCGGCGACGATCATCACCGGCCCGGTCCAGGGCGACCTGGTCGACCGCCTACTGGGTGGGTTGCTGAAACGCGATGGCCAGGCAATCTCCGTCGAGCACCATTGCGTCGACCGGTCGCTGGTTGAGAAGGCGAAACGGCGCCAGGTGAGCGTCTGGACCTGGACTGTGGACAACCCGGATGACTGGGCGCGAGTGGTGGAAGCCGGAGTCGACGGGATCATCACGAATGTGCCGCACAAGCTCCGCGAGTGGCTTGGCGCGTTGTAACGCTGTTACCAGCTCCCGCCGCCACCGCCGCCGCCACCACCACCCGACGAGCCGCCCGAGAAGCCGGAGCCCCCGCTGCTCGAACGCGTGCTGCTCAGCGTGCTTCCCACCGAGCTGGAGAAGCCCTGGAGGTCTCGCGAGAACGTCGTTGGCTGGAACGGGTGGGTCCCGCTGTACCAGGCTGCGGTTGAAGCCGCCGCCGTCGCTTCGAGCCCTTCGAATGCCTTCGCCCACTTCCCGACTGAGCCGAACACGATTGCGAACGGGAGGTAACGGGCGAAGATGTTCTCCTGCTCGTTGAACTGTTGGCGGTACTTCTCCGCGGTCTCGATATAGAGGCGGAACCCGAGCACCCGTCTGAGGATTTCGCTTCCGTGCGCCGTCCGGCGCGCCATGGACCGCGACATGAGCATCAGGAACAGCCCCGCCGGGACAAGGCCCAGGAAGAAGAGCCCGCGGTGGAGATACAACGCCGCGAAACACGAAAGGCCAACCCCGAAGATCATCATCGCGAGGGCTGCCACAACCCACATCCCGCGGGCGCTCTCTGGCTTCACTTCGAACCACTTCTGTTTCATCGCGTCGTCGTAGAGCAACTCCTTCGACTTCGCCAGGTCGTCTGCGAACTTGTACCGCAGGTCCGACATCTCGACTTCTGTCTTGGAATTGAACAGCCCTGCGAGGACGCGCCGCTCGAATGGGGTGAGGTCGGTGTCGTCCTTGAGCTTCGTCAGTTTCCAGTCGTTGCTCCCGAACCAGCCCTTCTTCGGTAGCTCGGTGATGTGGAGATACCCCCGGACGGCGAGGTCGACGATCGTCGCCGTGACGTCCAGCGTGTCGGCTCGTTCGTCCATCAGCACGCCCATCTGGGCAGGGTGGAGGCCTTCCGGTGGCAGGAACTCGACGACGATTGGCGGGCCGCCGCGGATTGGCTTGGTCTGTTCCGCCGTTTCGCTGGTGAGGTAGTGGACCGTGAGGTAGGCCTTGTCGCGTCCATACCGCCACCACGAAGCCAGGACCGCGAGGACGCCAAGCACCCCGCTCGCAATGATGCCTCCGAACTCCAGGGCGTCGAGCGTGAAGAAGTCGCGGAAGTTCGCGCGGTCGGCCAGCACCGGAGGCGCCACCTCCACGAGTCCGCGCTGCCACCCTGCCACGATGGTTACCTGTTCAGTCTCCGAAAGTGCGCGCGGCGCCGCATAGGTAATGGCTGAGCCGCGCGCTTGCGCCCCGCACTGCTCGTTGGATCCGGCGTAACCCTCGTAGCACACCGCCCGTGCATCGGCGCCCTCAGGCAGGTCCACAGTCAGGGTGAATGCCTCGATCGTGACGGGCCACTCCCCGCTCGCATCCCAGTAGAGTTCGTCATGGTCGTCGTAGGCATCGAGAGCGCCCTTGACGGTGTACTTGATGATGTAATCCTGGGCTCCCGTGATGAAGATGTCGCCGTCGCCGATCTTCACGATCACTTTGCCCTGTTCGTTGCTGACGTCGTACTTCCACTTCGAGCCGTCTGCCTTCGTGACGCCCTTGATCGAGTAGTCGTACTTCCGGTACTGCCCCGTTGGACACGGGTAAATCGGCTGCTGAGCCCCGGAGATCGGCTCTCCACAGGGCACGCTGGTGTTGAAGTACCGGAAGATACCGTGCTTCGAAAGGGAGCCGAAGTCCGCGTTGATCGTCTCGGTCGCCTGTATCGTCCCGTCCGTCTGCAGGTCGTAGACGATGTTGAAACTCGTGATGACCCAGCCTTCGTCGGCCCGCGCGGTACCTGGCCTGGCGATAGCGAGCACAAGAAGAAGGGCCATGGCCGTCGCAAAGGTTGGAACCCGTCTCATCTGCCAGGATTGTAACGCCCTGTGCGCTGAGGCGAGCGTTCAAGACAACCTTCCGTCCGCCGCTTATCATTCAGCGCAACACGCGGCCCGCCGCTCTGCGGGCCTCCGCTCAATCCCGAAGGACGGTTCATGGACTCCTTTACCTACCTCGCGCCCCGCTCGTTGGGCGAAGCGTTCACCGCGCTTGGCAACGGCAAACGGTCGCTGCTGCTCGCCGGAGGCACCGATGTCATCGTCCAGTTGCGAGAAGGCCGCCGTCACTGCGACCAGTTGATCGACCTGAAGCACATTCCAGAACTGATGGCCTACCGCATCACCGATGACGGCGCCCTCGAGGTTGGTGCTTCCGTCCCGTTGGCGCGGATCTACGAAGACGCAGAGATCCAACGCCGCTTCCCCGCTCTGGTCGATTGCGCGTCGATCATCGGCGGCGTCGCCATCCAATCGAGGGCGACTCTGGGCGGCAACCTCTGCAACGCCAGTCCCGCAGCCGATTCGTCGCCGGCCCTCATCGCCCTCGGCGCGCGGGTCGTCATCGCGTCGAGCGCCGGCCTCCGCGAGATCCCGGTCGAAGAGCTGTTCGCCGGACCCGGAAGCAACACCCTGCGGCCCGGCGAGATCCTGCTCCGAGTGAAAGTCCCCGCTCCGTCCGCGAACTCCGCTGCGTTCTATCACCGCTTCATCCCCCGGAACGAGATGGACATTGCGGTTGCCTCGTCCGGTGTCTCGCTCACGCTCGATGCGGCGGGAACGATTACCGCTGCCCGGGTTGCTCTCGGAGCGGTGGCTGCGACCCCGATCCTGGCACCTGCCGCCGCGGCGGCACTCGTGGGAGCGCAGGCGACCCCTGAGACGTTCGCCGCCGCCGGGGAGGCCGCCGCTGCGGCTGCCTCGCCGATAGACGACATGCGAGGCGGCATCGCCCAGCGACGGCACCTCGCGAAAATCCTCACCATCCGCGCGCTGGAAGGCGCGCTCAAGCGTATCCGGGAGACCCGCTAACCATGGCCCGAAGCCACGTGACCACAACCCTCAACGGCATCGAAACCGATTTCCTCTGCGAGCCCCGCCAGAGTCTCCTTGAGGTCCTGCGCGACGAACTCGGCCTCACCGGAGCAAAGGAAGGATGCAACAACGGCAACTGCGGTGCCTGCGCCGTCCACCTCGATGGGCGCGTCGTGAACTCCTGCTGCGTACTCGCCGTAGAGACCCAGGGCCGGACCGTCGACACCATCGAAAGCCTCGCCCACGGCGATGCCCTTCACCCGCTCCAGCAGGCCTTCCTCGATGAAGCAGCCTTGCAGTGCGGCATCTGCACTCCCGGTCTCATCATGTCGGCCAAGGCGTTGCTCGATGCCGAACCGAATCCCGACGAACACCGGATCCGCTTCTGGCTATCCGGGAACCTTTGCCGCTGTACCGGGTACGACAAGATCATCCGCGCAGTGCAGCGCGCGGCCACAGAAATGCAGGAGGCGAACAAATGACCACAATCGAACGCCCCGAATACAAGGTGATCGGCACGCGCCCCGTCCGGCCCGATGGCGTGGAAAAAGTCACTGGACGGGCCCAGTACGGCGCCGACGTCCACCCCGCGGGCCTCATCTACGGGCGGATTTTGCGCTCACCTCACGCCCATGCCCGCATCCTCTCGGTCGATACGAGCGAGGCGGAGAAGCATCCGGGTGTCTTCGCGGTCATCACCGCGAAGGACTTTCCCAGTGCCGAAGACAAGATGGAGGACCTCGGCGAGACGGCCGTGAACCTGAAGGACGCGCTGGATAACATCCTCGCTTCCACAAAGGCGCTCTATCGCGGCCACGCGATCGCTGCCGTCGCTGCGCTGAATGGCCACGTCGCCGAGGAAGCTCTCGCCAAGATCAAGGTCCAGTACGAAGTCCTCCCTCCCGTCCTCAACGTCCGCGACGCAATGCGCGAAGACGCCCCGCTCCTGAACGAGGCACGGCGCACGAAGACGCTGATGACCGGCGAACTCTCCGATAAGCCGTCCAACATCGCGACTTACAACAAGTTCGCCGGCGGCGACGTTGAAGCTGCCTTCGCCGAAGCCGATGCCGTCGTTGAGCGTGAATTCACGACGCAGATGGTCCACCAGGGCTACATCGAGCCGCATAACTCGACCGCCAACTGGAACTCGGATGACACGCTCACCATCTGGACGAGCACGCAGGGGGCGTTCGCGGTTCGCAACCTGACAGCCGACGCGCTCAAGCACCCGATCGCAAGCATCAAGGTCGTGCCGATGGAGATCGGTGGTGGGTTCGGCGGCAAGCTGCCGATCTATCTCGATCCTGTGGCCGCACTGCTCTCCAAGCGGTCGGGGCGCCCCGTGAAGGTCGTCATGAGCCGCACCGAGGTGTTCGAGGGCAGCGGTCCTACGAGCGGCGTCTACATCAAGCTGAAGGCAGCCGCGAAGGGCGACCGGCTCACGGCCGTCCAGGCCACCCTCTGTTACGAAGCAGGAGCGTTCCCCGGCTCGCCCGTCGGGGCGGGCTCCATGACGATGCTCGCTCCGTACAACATCGGGGCTTTCGAACTCAACGGTTACGACGTCGTCGTCAACAAGCCGAAGGTCGCGGCCTATCGCGCACCGGGCTCTGCCGTCGCCGCCTTTGCCATCGAGAGTGTGATCGACGAGCTCTGCAAAAAGCAGGGACAGGATCCGCTTCAGTTCCGCCTGGCCAACGCTTCGAAAGAAGGCACGAAGCAGGTCACGGGGATCTCGTTCCCTCGCATCGGCGCCGAGGAGGCCCTCCAGGCGGCGATCGACTCCCCCCACTGGAAGTCCCCTATCGAAGGCCCGAACCGCGGCCGAGGCGTCGCCTCCGGGTACTGGTTCAACGGCGGCATGCAGTCTTCCGTCGTGGTCAACGTGAACAACGACGGCACCCTGAACCTCGTCGAAGGCTCCACCGACATCGGTGGCTCCCGCGCCTCCCTCGCGATGCAACTCGCCGAGACACTCGGCGTCGGCTACGAGACCATCCGGCCTTCGGTCGTTGACACCGATTCGATCGGACATAACGACGTGACCGGCGGGTCGCGGACTACCTTCGCCAGTGGCCTGGCGGTCTTCGAAGCAGGGATGGACATCCGCCGCCAGATGATCGCTCGCGCCGCCAAGCTCTGGGGCGTTCCGGAAGACCAGGTCGTGTACGAATCCGGCAAACTCCACAGCCTGAAGGACTCGACCAGGGAGCTCACCTTCAAGGAGATGGCTGGCCAGTCCGCCCGGACTGGTGGGCCGATCGCCGGGAAGGCGTCGCTCCTCGCCCGTGGCGCCGGCGGTGCATTTGCCACGCACATCGTCGATGTCGAAGTCGACCCGGATACCGGTAAGGTCACGATTCTCCGCTACACCGCGACCCAGGATGTCGGCACGGCCATCCACCCGGCCTACGTCGAGGGACAGATCCAGGGCGCAGTAGCCCAGGGCATCGGCTGGGCGCTGAACGAGGAGTACTTCTTCGACGACAGCGGCCGCATGGTGAACTCGAGCTATCTCGACTACCGCATGCCGACAGCGCTCGATGTCCCGATGATCGACACCGTCCTTGTCGAAGTGCCAAATCCCGGCCACCCGTATGGTGTCCGGGGTGTCGGCGAAGTGCCGATAGTCCCACCGCTGGGAGCCATCGCCAACGCCATTGCCGATGCGACGGGACACCGCTTCACCGACTTGCCGATCTCTCCTCGCCGCGTCGTGGAGGAGCTGAACGGGCTGGCCTAGTGGCCAACGTCATCATCCCCGCCGCTCTGCGCGACTTCTGCGCCGGGGCTTCGAAGCTCGAAGTCTCCGGCGCGACGGTCGGCGAAGTCCTGCGTGGACTGGATCGGCACTGCCCCGGTTTCTACGAACGCGTCGTCGAAGACGGTCGGCTCCGGCCGGACCTGGCCTTCGCCATCAACGGCGAGGTGTACCGGCTCGCACTCCATGACACACTCGCGCCCGGCGTCGAGATCGCCATTGTCCCGGCGCTCGGGGGCGGATGAGCCGCTACCGGAACCGCGCCAGCCACATGATGTAATCGAGGCCGGGAGCTTCGCGTCCCGCCCTGGCGATTCCCGCGGCGACTCCCGCCCGGTGCTGCACGGAGTGGGTCACTACCTGCATCAGCCCTTGCTCCACGGTGAACCTCCGGTCAAACCACTCCAGCTCGAATGTCTCCCCCAATCGGCCAATTAGGGCTGGAAGGGCGGCGCGATAACCGTCCGCGTTGGCTTCCAGCAGTGAGCGGACCTTCGCGTACGGGCGCTCTTCCCGCGGGGGACGCGCCTGGGCCGTCATAACCGCGAGAAACGCCGCTTCTACCTGTGCCGTGTGATCGAGCAGTTGCAGTGCGGAGCCGCCAAGGTCATCCATCGGCGCCGCCAATTCCGCCCCGGTGAGCAGGTCCGTGACTGCGAGGATCTCGCGGTTCGCCCAGGCGTTGTACTCGAAGAGGTCGTCGAAGCTGGTCAAGGTAGTCCTCCGGAATGGAAACGCCCGGCACTGGGCCGGGCGTCCGGGTTCGAGCTCTGCTGAGCAGGTTAACCGCGAGGCAGACCGAGCCCGCGGGTGGCGATGATGTTCCGCTGGATTTCGCTCGTACCGGCGGCGATGGTGGCCGGGACTGTCTGCATGTACTCCTGCGCCGCGTTAATGCTGTGCGCATCCTGGAGGCCGCTCGCCTTCCGTTCCTGGCCGTACATGCCGGCGAGGTGCATCTTCGTCCCCGCAATTCGCTGCGAAAGCTCCGAGCCGTACATCTTGCACATCGACGCTTCCATGTTCGGGACGCCGCCCTTGGCCTGGATGGAGATGACAACGAACGAAAGCAACTGGCAGATCGACGTCTCGATAGCACGGTCCGCGATCTCGTTCCGGAAGGTCTGCCTGACGGCCGAGCCAGCCGCCGTCCGCGCCTGAGCGTAGCTCACCAGCCGCTCGACATTCTTGCGCGCGGTGATCGCCCGGGCGATGTTCGATCGCTCGAAGTCGAGCGTCGTGGTGCCCACGTACCAGCCCCGGTTTTCCTCGCCGATGCGGTTCCGCACAGGTACCCGCACGTCTTCGAAGAAGACCTCGTTGAAAACGTGGCCGTTGGCCATGTTGATCAGCGGGCGGACGGTGACTCCCGGCGCCTTCATGTCGAGCAAGAGGTAGCTGATGCCCCGGTGCTTCGGCGCGTTTGGGTCGGTCCGCGTAAGTACGAACATCCAGTTGGCCCGGTGCGCGCCGGACGTCCAGATCTTCTGGCCGTTCACCACGTACTCGTCGCCGTCGCGGACGGCGCGGCTCTGGAGGCTGGCGAGGTCCGAGCCCGAACCCGGCTCGCTGAAGCCCTGGCACCAGGCGACTTCGCCCCGCAGCATGGGGGGAAGGTGCTCCGCCTTCTGCTCCTCTGTCCCGTGGAGCATGATCGTCGGCCCAACGAGGTTCAGCATCTGGCGGCTCGTCGGCGCGCCTGCTTCGTGAAGTTCCTGGCTCAGTACGAACTGTTCGAGCACCGACATGTCGGCGCCTCCGTACTTCCGCGGCCACGCCGGCGCAAGCCAGCCGTTTGCACCGAGCTTGTCGAGCCACTTCTTGGCGCGATTCTCGTCGCGTGGGCCTTCCATGCCCTCGTCTTCGTCCCTGACGCCCGCGAGGCGCCAGTTGTCGTCCACGAACTTGCGGACGGTGCCTCGCCACTCGGCGAGTTCAGGTGTGTCCTGGAATCGCATGCACGTTCCTCCGAATTGTTGCGGGCCGATTCTAGCCCGAACCGGCTCGCCGTGCGACACGCGTGTACGAAATGCGCGGTCCGCCGCCTGCGCCGCTCCCGTGTCGGCGGCCGAGACGCGAGCTGAGCTCGGCGGTCACCGTGTTGTGATGCCGAAGCTGCCGAGGTGCCGCAATAGCTGAGAAGCAGTGTCACCCGCGTGGTCGATCTGCCGAGCGTGCCAGCCGGCACGACCGGCGCCGAGGACGTTCTCCGTCCGGTCATCGAAGAAGAGGATGGACGAAGGCGGGAAGCCAGTGGCATTGCCGAAGGCGGTGAAAATGCGGGGATCGGGCTTCGCGACACCGAGCAGGTGGCTCGCATGCGCGTGCTGGAGCCGCGCCACCGTCGGATACTCCGGGCTGTCCGACCCCTGTCCGATGAGCCGCGGCCAGTGCGCGGGGTTCGTGTTGGAGAGGACGCCTGTGCTGACGCCGGCTGCCTGGATGGTGTCGACGATCGCTCCTACCCCCGGGTACTCGTCCATGGAGATGGCATGGTGCACACGAGCAACCTCGCCAGGGGTGTAGGCGCCGCCAGAGGAGGCGGCGACCCGCTCTTCGAACTGGACCGGTGAGAGCTGGCCGGCGTCGTACGCGCGCGTGAGGTTCGCGAGCTGCTCCGCGAAGTCGGCGTCGTCCAGGATCGCGTGATTCGCGAGGCCCGCGGCCGCATGCGCCTCGGCCCAGCTCTGGGCGATCCGGACCAGCACGCCCCCGAGGTCGAACACGACAATCCGGATCCCGTGTGGCGTCATTGCGCCTAGCCCGGCCCGAACGCTTCGGCTGCTGCTTCGCCTGAGCGGACGGCGCCTTCGATGCACGCCTGGTGCGTCCAGTCCCCGGCGAACACGACCGGGGGCCGCCGCGTGTACGCGGCCATCCGCGTGAAGTGCCCCGGAGCCATGGTCGGCACGGCGTGGCGCCACTTCACCAGGTGCCGCACTTTCCAGGCTCGCAGCGGCGGCAGTTCCGGCACGATTGCGGCAGCGTCCGCCCAGAGCCGTTCAATCGCCTCGAAGTCCGGCAGGTCGATGAGGTCGTTGTTGTATGCCTCGTTCGCGCACACCAGCACCCACTGCCATCCCGGCGGGCAGGCGCCCCATGCCCCGTCGCTCCCGGACTGCCATTCGACGCTCGCGATTCGGCCCATCGGCAGTGGCCGCCGGTGTATCCGCGCGGGGGCATCGCCCGGCATCGCCAGGTAGAGGCGGCATTGCCCGGAATACTCGATGTGCTCGTAGTTGAGCTGCGCGACCCATCGCGGTTCGATCGCCCGCGTGACGAACGCGGCGCCTTGCGGCGGAGGCACGGCAACCACGACTCCGTCGACCGCCGCGCCCACGCTGTTCGCCACCACCTCCAGCCTGGAGCCGCCCTGTCGAATCATCTCGACGCGTGCGTTCAGCCGGACATCGACGTGCATGGCGATGCGTCGCCATGGCGCGTCCATGCCGTCGCGTACCTGGAAATACCGGGCGCGGGAGGCAGCGATCCACGAACGCAGGAACTCCGCCGATTGCTCCGAGAGCGGCGCAAACAGGCCTTCGAACATCGGCGCAAAGAGAAACCTCTCGGCCGCCGGGCTCACCGGCATCATGTGTTGGCTGGCTGTTTCGTTGTCATTGAACGTGCGAAACCCGAGCGGGGGGTACCCTTCGAGCCAGTGCAGCCAGTTCCGGAGGCGCTCGCGTTCCTCTCCCGGGATGAGGTGTTCGCCCGCCGGAGTCCGAGGCAGACCCGCGCCAATGAACGACTTGCCATCGATCATCAACTCCGACGGTGCGGATGCTTTCATCGGCTGGAGCCGCCCGGTCTCGCCGAGCTCTTCGAACAGCCGCAACGTGCGCGTGTAGGCGCTCGTCAGCCAGCCTGCTCCAGTATCGAGATAGTGCCCCGGTGCGAACTGCGCACTGTGCGTCCGCCCGCCGACGTACGGCTGTGCTTCATACACCACCACGCGGTGGCCGGCCTGCACGAGCCGGTACGCCGCCGTTAGACCAGCCGCGCCTGCGCCAATCACGGCAATCTGCATCAGTTCGAGTATACGGACAGGTCGATCCCGGTTGACCACCAACAGGGCAATCCGCGGGTAACAACTCGGGAAACGTAGGAATTGCCCGTGGCTTAGACTCCTTCCACACCACGCGAATCGGAGGCCCTCATGCACTGGTCAGCAGGCGCGCAGGTCGCCATGGGCGTCTCGGAACGGCCATTTGTCGTCACCCGCGAAGGGGACCGGTTGCCCGGCATTCTCTGGATGCCCGAGCACGCTTCCGGCCCCGTGCCGCTCGTGCTCATCGGACACGGCGGACAGAGCGAGAAGCGAAACCCAAATGGCCTCGCCCTGGCGCGCCGCTTTGTGAGGCGCCACGGCTTCGCCGTCGCTGCCATCGATGCGATCGATCACGGCGAACGCGGACCAATTGTCGTCAGCGAAGATCCGGCAGGACACCCGGACTACATCGCGCTGTGGAAGAAGCCCGAGACCTTCGACCGCATGGTCGCCGACTGGAGCGCGACCCTCGACGCGCTGGTGGTGCAGCCAGGGATCGACGGCTCTCGCGTCGGTTATTGGGGACTCTCGATGGGGACGATGCTCGGACTGCCGTTCGTGGCCGCAGAACCACGAGTGAAGGCGGCCGTCCTCGGGCTTTGTGGCTTCGCTGGCAGGAGCGCGATTCGTGGCCGCTTTGGCGAACGCCACCGGGTCGATGCTCCGCACGTCACCGTCCCCACGTTGTTCGTCGTGCAGTGGGATGACGAGCGGTTCGACCGCGACGGTGCGTTCGAGCTTTTCGGCCTGCTCGGTTCAGCCGATAAGCGAATGCACGTCTATCCGGGCCTGCACGCGGAAGTCCCGCCGGAAGGCACCGACGCCACACGCGAGTTCCTCGCCGCGCATCTCTAGCAGCAGTTCAGGCCGAACGCGCCTCGTCCGGCTCTGCGTTTGCCTCCCCACTCGCGACGAGGAAACGCCCCGCCGCCGCATGGCGTTGCGGAGCGGTCTCGACCACGGGGACCGCGCCATTCGTTGCAAGGGCATCGCCGTTCGTGACCCAGTCATTCAGGATCGCGCGCGCGACTTCGCCGGCGTCGGGCAGGTACGTGCCCTCCCGGATCTGCTTGCGGAGTTCCATCACGCGGCGGGTGCGGTCGTCGAAAGGGACCGGGTCGTTGGCCGGGTTGCCGTCCGGTGTATGCGTGGTGTCTGCCATGTGAAGTCCCTCCAGAAGGGTTACACCTTAGGAAACGGCAGGTGTTCACGGTGTCTTGAGGGTGTCTAACGCGTTTCTGTCGGTTTCTTCACAAACGTATGCAAGGGTCTGCCCTCATACGGGCCCGTCTGCCTCCCGGCCGCGCACGCCGGGAGATTCGTGATTTCACTCGCGCGGTAGGCCGAGACCGCGTGTGGCTATCACCGAGCGCTGGATCTCGCTCGTACCGCCCTCGATCGTGTTCGCGACGCTCCGCAGCAGCCCGTAGCGATACGGCACCGCCCTGGAAACCGGCCGGTGCGCCTGCCCCTCCATCCCGAACACTTGCAGCGCCGTCGCCGCGATCCGCTGCTGAAGCTCCGCCCCGAACAGCTTCGCCATCTGCGCTTCCCGCGTTGGCGCGATCCCGGTCTTCCCCTGCCGTGACGCGATGTAGTACGCCATGTTCCTCAGCAGCGCGACGCCGATCGCCTCATCAACCAGCCGGTGCTTGACCGCGTTATCAATTCGCGGCTTCTCCGTGCGCAGGTAGGTCACGAGGTCATCGACCATCCGCCGCGAGTTGGAGGTCGCACCGATTGACGAGCGTTCGAAGTCGAGACCGACCGCGACGTTGTACCAGCCCCGGTTCTCTTCGCCCACCAGGTTGGCAGCCGGGACACGCACATCTTCGAAGAAGATCTCGTTGAACTCGTGCGTGCCTGCCATGTTCACCAGCGGTCGAATGGTGATTCCGGGAGTGTCCATCTTGATTGCGAAGGTCGAGAGGCCCTTGTGCTTCGGCACGTCCGGGTCGGTGCGGACTGCCAGCCAACCCCAGTCGGCGTAGTGCCCGAACGACGTCCAGATCTTCTGGCCGTTGATGATGTAGTCATCGCCATCGCGGACCGCTCGTGTCTGCATGGCCGCCAGGTCGCTCCCGGCGCCAGGTTCACTGTAGAGCGTGCACCAGAGGTCGCTCCCGTCGGCGATGCGCGAGAGGTACTGCGCCTTCTGGTCATCCCGTCCGTAAAGCATCACGACCGGACCCACCCACGCAACGCCCATGTTCATCGTCCCGGGGACGCCGTGGTAGGCCATCTGCTCGTTGAAAATCAGTTGTTGCATCGGCGAAGCCCCAAGCCCGCCGAATTCCTTCGGCCAGGGCAGGGCGAGCCAGTGCTTCGCCGCCAGCCGTGTCATGATCTGGCGCTCGATCCTCAGCGCCTCTGCGAACGACTCGTGCTCCCTATCCCATCCGTCGGGAAGCCCCTGCTCGATGAAGTCGACCACTTCCTGTTGGAAGGCGGTCTGATCGGCGTCGAGGTGGAAGTTCATGTCGTGGCTCTCTCAGTCAGCGTGTTGCTTCGACAAGTCTACGCGTCACTCCGCCCGTCGGACGCCCGGCGAATGGAAGCTTGCTCGTCGAAACCATGTTCGCCGGATCCTGGTCCTCCGGTGGCGGCGCCGTGGGCGAACGCTCTCTCCAACCGCAATCGCCCGTCGATTCTCACTGTAGGAGCGCAATGTATGGAATGCGGCGAATGTGGTTCTTCCATCCGTGACGAGGCGCGCGTGTGCCTTTCCTGCGGGGAGATCGTGCGCCGCCGGGTGGCGGCCGCCGACCGTCTCCAGGCCGTCCCCGCCGGGGTACCCCACTGGATCGCCTTCGATGATCCGCGCGGCGCCGAAGTTGGCTTCTACGGCGCCTCTCGTGTCCAGCGCATACTGGCTGGCCTCATCGACGCGCTGATTCTCGGCGCCATCGCCTTCGCGCTCTCGTTAGTCGTCGGCCGCGAGGCCGCAACCCTCAACAGCGATGGGACCGTCACCTTCGACTGGGTCCGCATCGTCCCCTTCGTCGCCCTTGGCGCCACCTATCACATCGCCTTCCCGGCCTCGGCCTGGCAGGCGACCCCGGGCAAGAAGTTCATCGGCCTCCGCGTCACCACCCTGGAACACGAACGTCTCACGCTCGTCCAGGCGATAGGCCGCTGGGCAGCCCTGCAAGTTTGTTTCTGCATCGTGTTCCCCCTGGCGGCGATGGTCGCGGTCCTGGGATGCATCGCCGTCCCCCTCGCCTTTCTCATCCTCATGGGCGACGGGCGTTCACCCTGGGACGCCATGGCCGGTACCCAGGTCGTGGACTGAAGGCTGGCCCGCCGCATTGCCGGTCAAATAGCCGCCTCACAGTGTGAAGATTTCGCCCAAATCACGGATTCGCATTGACAGTAGTGGTAGCCTCTCCGATGGCCACGGGGTGACCCGCGACCTGGCGATGAGGTGTTCTGAGGGCGCCAGAATCGAGGTCTTGGTCAATGTCCGTCTATCTTGGGTACTACCGGCCCACCGCAACCTATCGTGAAGCGAACGAAACGCGCGCCCGCCAGGGCGACACAACACTCGATCCGAAGTTCGCCCAGATCGTCGTCGATCTTCCCTTGAAGCTGCCTGCGGGCTGCTCCATCCTCGGGTCCTTCGCGCCGGCCGGCGGCTCGCCCGACAACCCGCCGAACGTGATGATCATCGAGACATCCGACACCGCCCACCTGGGCTTCATTTCCAACTACTACGCCGGATACCTGCAATTCCAGTGGTTCCCGGCCACTTCCGTCGGAGCGAACAAGAACCAGCGCGAAGAGTGGCGGCAGGCTGCGGCCGCGCCGCCGGCTGTCACCCGCTAACGTCACCGCCCTCAGAACACCGCCACCTCCTCGCACCCGAGCACAGATTCAGTCCTCCGCCCGCCTATAATCCCACGGTGCCGTCTCCATCCACCTCGAAACCCCGCCTCGTCGTGCTCGACTCGCATGGCATCCTCTACCGCGCCTTCTTCGCGATGGCGAACTCCGATAACCCGCTCATGACTTCGAAAGGCGAACTCACTTTCGCCACGCACGGTTACGCCGAAACCCTCATCCGCGTGCTCGATCTCTTGAAGCCCACCCACATCTGCGCCGCCTGGGACGCGCACGGGCCGACTTTCCGCCACGAGGCGAGTGCCGCCTACAAGGCAACCAGGCGCGAGACGCCGTCGGAGCTCATCGTCCAGATGAAGCGCGTCCGCGAGATGCTGGACGCCTTCGGCATTCCGGTTTTCGAGATGCCCGGCTACGAGGCCGACGATGTCGCTGGGACCATCGCGAAACAGGTTGCTGCGAACGGCATGGAGACCTACATCGCGACCCTCGATACAGACCTCGTGCAGCTCATCGGCCCCAACATCAACCTCTTCATGTTCCGGCCTTACCAGCGCGATACCGTCGACTACAACGAGGCTCGTGCCGCCGAACGCTACGGTTTCAGCCCGAAGCACACGATCGACTACAAGGCACTCAAGGGAGACACGAGCGACAACGTTGAGGGCATCAAGGGCATCGGCGAAAAGACTGCTACCGACCTCATCCGCCAGTTCGGCGGCGTCCCCCAGATCTACGAAAACATCGAACTGACGAAGGGCGCGCTCAAGCAGAAGCTCGTCGACGGCCGTGAAATCGCCTTCCGCAACCTGGACCTGGTCACCATCCACACCGATCTGCCCATCGACTTCGACCTCGATAAGTGCCGCGTGAAGGACTTCGACCGCGAAAAGGTAATGGCACTCTTCCGCGAGCTGGAATTCCGGATGCTCGCCCATCGGCTTGATGAAGTGCTCGGTTCGAAGCCGGCCCAGGAGCTCGTCGAAGCCGAAACCGACTACGTCACCGTCGGCACCGATGCCGGCCTTGCCGAGCTTGCGGTTACCCTCCGGGACGCCGGGCACTTCGGCGTTGCCACCGTCTCGTCGACTGGCGACTCGGCCCATCCCCTGTTGCTCGGTCTCTCCTTCGCCACGGAACCGGGCAAAGCCTGGTATGTACCGGTCGGTCACGCCCCCCGGCTCGATGCGTCCCTTGAACAGGCTTCCATGGCGAGTGTGCGTGCCACGCTCGGGCCGCTTCTCGCCGATCCTGCGCTGAAGAAGACCGCCTACAACACCAAGTACCTCATGCACCAGCTCGAAGCGAACGGGATGTCACTCGCCGGCTACGAGTTCGACATCGCCATCGCGGCCTTCCTCCTCGGGGAGACCTCGTCGACGCTTGGCGCCCTCGTCAACGAACGGCTCGGCGTCGAGCTGGTGACGGTGGCATCGCTCACGGGCAGCGGCCGGAACGCCATCCTGCTCTCGCAAGCCGATCCTGAGCAGGTCGCACGCCACGCCTGCCAGCAGTCCGAGACGCTGCTCCGCGTCCGCCCGCCACTCGAGGCCCAGCTGAACGAACGCGGCCAATGGCCCCTCTTCAACGACATGGAGATGCCGCTCATGCCCGTGCTTTATCGCATGGAGCGGGCGGGCATCGCTGTCGATGTGAGCGTCCTGCGTGACATCTCCCGCACGCTGGCTACTGATGCTGAGAGGGCAGAGCGGGAGATCTACACCATCGTCGGACACGAGTTCAACATCGGCAGCCCGAAGCAACTGAGCGACATCCTCTTCGGAGAGCTCGGCCTTCCCAAGACGCGCAAGACGACGCAGGGCTACAGCACCGACCAGCGCTCGCTCGAGAGTCTCCGCTCCGTGGCGCCGATTATTGACCTCATCTTCAGCTACCGGGAGCTGACCAAGCTCAAGTCCACTTACACCGATGCGCTCCCGGCTACCGTCGCCGCTGACGGCCGCATTCATACGGACTTCCAACAGACCGTGGCGGCCACGGGGCGCCTCAGCAGTACCAACCCCAATCTCCAGAACATCCCCGTCCGCACCGATACCGGCCGCGACATTCGCCGCGCCTTCGTTGCTTCGACATACGACGACCCGTGGTTCGTCGCCGGCGACTACTCCCAGATCGAGCTCCGCGTGCTCGCTCATGTCACGAAGGATGAGGGGCTCGTCTCCGCCTTCCTCGCCGACCAGGACATTCACCGTGCGACGGCCGCCACGGTCTACGGCGTGACCCCGGGAGAGGTCACCCGGCAGATGCGTGATACGGCCAAGATGGTGAACTTCGGCATCGCCTACGGCATGGGTGAGTTCGGGCTCGCGAGCCGCACCGGCATGACTCGCGAAGAGGCCGAGGCGTTCATCACCACCTACTATCGGAACTTCCCCGGCATCGCTCTCTGGCAACAGCAGACGCTCTCCTCCACCCGCGAGAAGGGCTACGCCGAGACGCTGTTCGGCCGCCGCCGCTACCTCCCCGCCATCCGCAGCACGAACTTCCAGGTCCGCTCCGCCGCGGAACGCGAAGCCATCAACATGCCTATCCAGGGCACCGCCGCCGACATCATCAAGGTCGCGATGATCCGGGTGGACGCCGAACTGCGCGAGCGCGAACTTCGCAGCCGGATGATCCTCCAGGTGCACGACGAACTCATTTTCGAATGCCCCGCCGATGAGGTGGACGCCATCCGCGAACTGGCAACCCGCATCATGCCCGCCGGCCTGGAGATGAACGTCCCCCTGAAGGTGGATCTGAAACAGGGCAAGAACTGGGGCGGGATGGCGTAGCGCTAGTGCGCAAATTGGGCATGTTCACTGGAGAGTCGTGTGACGGAGATCAGGTTCAGCCAGCTTCCTCGCGCGGAGTGACCGTTGTGGCTTCGGCCGCAGCGGAAACAATCCCACCCCGGACTCGACTTATGCCCTCGAATCGACAATCGCCGATCGCCAATCAACAATGGTCAGGTTCAGTGGGCCGGGTGACCGCTGGGGAGCTTGCTCCGCAGAGGAAAGTCCGGACTCCTGCGGGCAGGGTGCCAGGTAACGCCTGGGCGGCGTGAGCCGACGGAAAGTGCAACAGAAACATACCGCCTGTCTTCGGATGGGTAAGGTTGAAATGGTGCGGTAAGAGCGCACCGGCGTCCTGGCAACAGTACGGCCGTGAAAACCCCACCCGGAGCAAGGCCAAATAGGGGAGAAGGGCTGCCCGCCCCGTTCGTACTCCCGGGTTGGCTGCTAGAGCGCCGCAGCGATGCGGCGTCGAGAGAAATGGTCACACAGCCCTTCGGGGTGGACAGAATCCGGCTTACAGGCCCGCTGAACCTCTCTATCATTCGCTCCTCAACGGAGGGACCCATGGCACTCGAAGACCTCAAACCTGGAGCGACCGCGTCGCGCTCTGTCACCGCCGCGCCCGAACACTTCGCCAGCAAGATCGTCACGGGCACGCCCGACGTCTTCAGCACACCCGCGCTCGGCGCCCTCGTCGAAAAGACCGCCGCCGAGTGGGTTGGCGCGCACTTGAACGCGGACCAGATGACCGTCGGCGCCCAGATCGTCATCAATCACACCGCCGCCACGCCCGAGGGACTCACCGTCACCGCCACCGTCACCCTGGCTGGCGTCGACGGCCGCAAGCTCGACTTCACCTGGACCGCCACCGATGGCATCGATGACGTCGGCAACGGGACGCACCAGCGTTTCATCGTCGACCGGCCGCGGTTCGAACAGAGGCTGGCGACCAAGCGCCAGGGGTGACGCCTGACACTCCCGCGCCGGTTCGCTACGATCGGATCACCTGACCCTTAGCCGGAGCCGCTGCATGTTGCCCCACACCTACGTCGAAGTAACCGATGGCAACTTCGCCATCGAGGTCCAGGAAAAGTCGAAAACCGTCCCCGTTGTCGTTGACTTTTGGGCGCCATGGTGCGGGCCGTGCCGTGTGCTCGGGCCGATCATCGAGAAAGTCGCCGAGGAGAACCATGGCAAGGTGGTCCTCGCGAAGCTGAACACCGACGAGAACCCGAAGGTCGCCGCGCTCTTCCGCATCCAGGGGATCCCCGCCGTGAAGGCGTTCAAGGACGGCAAGGTGATCGCTGAGTTCACCGGCGCCTATCCGGAACCCCAGGTCCGTGCGTTCTTCGAAAAGGTCGTCGGCGCGCCGGCCATCCGCGTGACACAGGACGCTGACGACCACCTGCGGGCGGGCAACGTCGATGCGGCCGAGGCGGGTTACCGTGCCATCCTCGCGAAGCAACCATCGCAGCCCGATGCGCTCGTCGGCCTGGCCGCCATCCTCGCCGGAAAGGGCGAAACGGCCGCCGCGGAAGACC
Organism: Candidatus Amarobacter glycogenicus; assembly: GCA_016719395.1. Classification (GTDB taxonomy): domain Bacteria; phylum Chloroflexota; class Dehalococcoidia; order Tepidiformales; family Tepidiformaceae; genus Amarobacter; species Amarobacter glycogenicus. The sequence goes on from JADJZF010000006.1 coordinate 243,427, forward strand.
TCCTCGACCGCGCCCCGACCGACCGCCGGGCGAAGATCTTGAAGCACCGCATCTTCCTGAACGGCTTCGCCGAGAAGCACGCGGGCGAAGATCTGGAGAGCGCCGCCGCGGCAAACCCCCGTAACCCGCGGGATCGGTATCGCTGGGGCGTGATGCTCGCCGCACGGGAGCAGTACGAGGATGCCCTCGACGAACTGGTCGAATCCGTCCGGATCGACCGGACGTTCGCGGACGGCGCTGCCCGAAAGGCGATGCTCGCGATCTTCGACATCCTCGGACTGGATTCGGAAGTGACGAAGGACTACCAGCGGCGGCTCTCGGGCGCGCTCTTCTAGGACCTGTCTTTCCCGTACCTTTCTCACGAATTTCCAATATGCGCTTGCCGGGCGGATGCCCCGCGAATTGGAGGAGGTTCGGATGTTTCTCATTTCAACCAGTCGGGGCCTGAAGGTTCTCGCCCTGGTCGTCCTCATGGCGGCTACGGGGCTTGCGATGTTGCTTGCAGCCGCGCCCACGACGAATGCACAGGCTGGCCGTTCGGCCACCATCAAGCAGGTCACCCTCACCCCGGGCGAAGAAGTCCCCGCCGTCACCGCCAATGCCATCGGTTACTTCAGCGGCACGCTCACCGATGGCAACCTCGAGTTCGACCTCAGCGCCGTCGCGCCCGAGATCACGATGGCCCACATCCATGCCGGTGCGAAGGGGGCGAACGGCCCGGTTGTCGCGTTCCTCTACGGCCCGGTCGACCCAGGAGTTGGCGCGATCCATCCAACTGGCGACATCAAGGTGGCGAACCTCAGCGGGCCCCACGCGGGCAACTGGAAGGCGTTCACCGACGCCATGGCGAAGGGCGAGCTCTACGTGAACGTCCACTCAAAAGCGAATCCGGGTGGTGTCGTCCGCGCTCAGATACCGGCCACAACGCTCGTCCCTGGAGCGCCATCGGCGGGCGATAGCCTGATACCCGGGGGCGGTAACGGGTTTACCTACGCCGCCGGCGTCGCCCTGGTGCTGGCCTCGGTGGTCACGCTCGCGTTCGGTGTTTCGCGCCGACGGGCCTAGACGGCTGAGGTAGTTCGCATCTCTCGGGCGGCCCGATTCGGGCCGCCCGACTTCTTTGCCCTGCTTCGCCTCTAACTCCGAGGCGTTGCACACTGGCTCTCCCAACATAACCATCGCGAGCCAGCTTCATGATTATTCACATGGCCCCCGGGGCCTCTATCGAACAAGTCGAGCGCGTCATTAACCGGATCACCAGTGACTACGGCCTCCGGTGCGAGACCATTGTTTCCGGCACCACGGTCATCGGCGTCAAAGGAATCGCTTCTGTCATCGATGATGGCCGGATCACTGAGCTCCCTGGCGTCGACCGCGTCATCCGCATAACCGAGAAGTACAAGGACGCGAGTCGCAACTTTCACAAGGACGACTCGATCGTCACCATCGGTGGCCGCGTCAACGTCGGTGGCGGGAACCTCACCTTCTTTGGCGGCCCCTGCGCGATCGAATCCGAAAAGCAGTCCATCGAGTCCGCCATGATGGCGAAGGAAACGGGCGTCGATGTGCTCCGCGCATTCGTCGACAAGTCCCGTACGAGCCCCTACGACTACCGCGGTCTCGAACTTCAAAAGGGCCTCGAGATCGCCGCGGCGATGAAGCAGGCGACGGGGCTCCCCACGGTTTCCGAACTCATCGACCTCCGCCACCTGGATGCGTTCCTGAACGCGGGGATCGATGTCATCCAGGTCGGCGCCCGGAGTGCGCAGTACTCGCCCCTGCTCGAGGAACTTTCTCGCATAGACACGCCGGTCGTTCTCAAGCACGGTTTCGGCAACGACCTGAATGAGTGGCTCTGTGCCGCTGCCTACATCATGTCCGGCATCGACCGCGAGGGCCGCGTCACTGGTTCCGGCAACCGGAACGTGATCCTTTGCTACCGCGGCATCAAGAGCTTCGAATCCGAGACCCGTTTCGGCGCCGACGCCGGCATGATCCCGCTGGTCCGCATGCGGTCGCACCTTCCACTTCTTGCCGACCCGAGTCATAGCGGTGGCGACCGGAAACTCGTGGAACGCATGACCTACGCGTTTGTCGCCGCCGGCGCCCAGGGTGTCGAATTCGATATCCACAACAACCCGGCCGAAGCCCTCTGTGATGGCAAGCAGGCCGTTCAACACGAGGCCGGACGCATCATCCAGACGGCCCGCAAGATCCACTCCATGCTCGACGGGATCGGGATAGAGACAGGGTCGTCGATAGCCGTCGCGGCGAAGTAGCGCCCGCGACGGTGGCCCACAGGCCCACGAGTCCGGGTCCGGCCCGGCCCGGCGCTCAGAGCCGGACGCACCCCTCGACGACCGCTGCGCATTGCAGCATCTCCGGAATGACCAGGTATTCGTCCCTGGTGTGCTGGTTGTAACCACCGCGGCCAATGACGACGCTTGCGATACCGTGCCCTCGGAAGACGTTGCCGTCGGTCCCACCCCCAACCGGGTGAGGATCCGGTCTGTATCCGAGCCGTTCGAGCACAGGGAAGAGCAGCTTCACCGCCGGGTCGTCTGGCGTGAGCGAGTAACCGGGGTAGGCCTGACCGAACTTCGCATCGATGCGCGCATCCGGGTGGGCGCCCGCGACCTCGTCGACATGTTTCTTCGCGTTGGTCATCAGCGTCTCGAGCTTCTCTTCGACCATGCTCCGCATCTCGCCCTGGATGAGCGCGTAGTCTGGGACAGCATTGCGGACGAGACCGCCCTGCACCTTACCGACATTCCCCGTCGTCTCGGCATCGAACCGGCCCTGGGGCAACCCGACGATGATCTCCGCCGCGATCGAGATGGCCGGCACGCCTTTCTCCGGTTCGAGCCCCGCGTGCGCGCTTCTCCCGTGGACCTCGATGTCGTACGTGCTGTGGTAGGGAGCCTGGCCCTGGATGCTGGAAGGTGGCCCGCCGCTATCGATCACGATCGCTACCCTGGCCGTGATCCGCGAATAGTCCATCTTCGTGGCCCCCAGTAGACCGACTTCCTCCCCGCGGCTGATCGCGACTTCGAGGGTCCGGGTCTCGGCGCCGTCTTCGATGGCCGACTGGATCACTTCGAGAATGACCGCGCAGCCCGCCTTGTTGTCGGCCCCGAGGATGGTCGTCCCGTCGCTCCGGATGATGTCGTCGCCGTCCCAGACGGGCTTGATGCCCCGGCCGGGCTCAACGGTGTCCATGTGCGCCGAGAGCAGAATGGGCTCCCCCCGCCCCTCACGCCTGGCGAGCACGTTGCCTGCGGCGTCCTGGCTGGCGTCGAGCCCGAGCGCCCGAAGGCGTCGTTCGAGTTCAGCGGCGATGGCGTCCTCATCACCTGAAGGCGAATCGATTGCGACGAGGTCAAGGAATGTTCGAACGATACGGTCTCGGGTGATCACGACGGAACGCTACCAGCATTCCGCGTCTCCGGGCCAGCGATGCCTCCCGGCGTTAACGCGCGGTTCATCCATGCGTGTCAGAATGTTTGCATGACGCTAACTATCACGAACCGCGAGTTGAGGCTCGAAGTCGCCCACAACGTCCGCCACATGGGCGGCTATACCACTCGAAGGCCGCACCACCACCGACACCGTCATTCGTTCCGCCGGGCTCCAGCGGCTGACTCCTCACGGCCTCGGCACGCTCGCCGACCATGGCGTGAAGGCCATCGTCGACCTCCGCTCGCGGGCCGAGAGGGAACGCGACGTCACCCCCGATCCTTCCGTTGCCGGGATTCGCCACGTCTTCGCACCCGTGTTCGAGGAGGACCAGTCCCCTGTGGGGTTGGACGCCGAGTTCCCCGGCTACTTTGTCGTCTACCAGCGCATGCTCGAAACGGGCCGTGACGCCTACCGCGTCCTCTTCGAAACCGTTTCGGACACCGACGGCAAGGTCGTCTTCCACTGTGCTGCCGGCAAGGACCGGACCGGCGTTGCGGCAGCCCTGATGCTCCGCCTCGCAGGCGTCGACGAGGCTACCGTCATCGAGGACTACGCCCATTCGTTTCACCTCCTGCGTCCACTCCTGGACGAGTGGCTCCCGCGGATGTCCGAGCAGGGTATCGACCAGTCGAGAGCGCTCCAGCTCATGGCGTCGCCGCCGGAAGACATGACCAACACACTGGCCCACATCGAGCGTCTCTACGGCGGTGCAGCCGCCTACCTTGAGAGCGTCGGCGTCAGCGCCGCGACTCTCTCCGCCGTGAGAGCGAAGCTGGTCGCCTAACCAGGCATCGCCCGCATGATCTGTTGGATCGGTCTGCCGGTGATGATCGCTGTCCGGATGCAGACCGCAGCGGTCAGGCCCAGGGCGGCCATCGCCAGCACGCCCGCGAGCGCCATTGCACCCTGTGCCGCGTCGCCTGGTGCATCACCAGCGAGGGCCGGGATAACCCGCAACGGCCATGCCGCAACCAGCAGGAGAAAGCCCGCAGTCAGCAGGTTCTGCCACGGGATGTATCCCGCCCCGAACCGTGCCAGGACGATGTGGGCCATCGCCAGCATCAGCGGCAGGACGAACCCGAGCAGGAAGATGTGCCGGATAGCCCCTTCCTGGTACAGGTTCAGCTCGTCTCCCGCCGGGGCGAGGCGCGCCAGCACGAGCGTCGCCGCATAGATGACCGCCCCAAGCCAGGCGATCGGGGCTGCCCACTCGTACCGTTCGCCGCGATAGCGTCTCTTGAGGTTGGAGAAGATCCGCAACCAGTATGTGAGCAGCAGAAGCGCCACTCCCAGCGCGATGTCTGCGACACGCACGAGCATGAATGCCCCGGGCAGCACCCAGACGTCCTGGCCGGCGACCCAGAGAGCCGTGCCTGCATTGACAGTGACCAGCAAGAAGATCTGCTTGCGCGCATCAATCAGAGGCAGGCCCATGTGTCCGCCGAGGGCGCGCGGCCCGATCGCCAGGATTACCTGCAAGAGGAACCCGCGCAGGAACACTTCGGCTACGAGATGCGATTCGGCCGGCAATGCCGTGCCCATTTCCCAGTTCAACGAGGCGATCAGTGCCATCGCCGAGGCGGTTACGAGCCATCCCCCGGCGAACCAGACGAACCACGGCTGTGGGTCAAGCTTGAGGCTGTGCGGCGGCTTCACACGCACCACTGCGACCGCAAAAGCGCCCGAAGCAGCCAACATGACCACCCCGCCGAACGGGCCGAGGAAGTCCGCCTGGTCGTACCACAGTTGCCCCGCGGCCTGGAGCAGTCCCCCACCCGCGAGCCCGGCCGGCACCCCTATCCGCAGCCAGAGGCTAAATGGTTGCCTCCCGTTCATCCGCACCAGGAACTCGAACGCCAGCGCGACGATGAACACGCCTGCGAATGCCCAGAGCTGGAGACGCCCATGAGCCTGCACTGACTGTGTCCAGCGGTCGAGGCCGTAACCCGTTTCTAATGCGGCGAGAAGGCCGAGGACGAGACCGGCACAAACCGAGATAGCCGCAGAGACTGCCATCCACATCGCGAAGATCCAGGGGAAACCCGGTCTTCGCACCCGGCGTGTCGCGACCTGGGCGAGGGGGATATCACCGGCATGAGGGCGCATGGGCGAATGCTGGAGTGTCGCTCTGGTAGCCGATGTGACAGTTGTCACGGGATCGCTGGCGCTCGGTGCTACTCCAGCCATCCTTCCGGCGGCGTCGGCTGCCACGCGATCCCAAGGAGGGAATCGCCATTAGAGCGATCCACGGGCTTGAACATTTCCCACTCGTCGGCCGTCGCTTCAATCTCGATGACCGGCCAACCGATTGGCACGCCGCTGCCTTTGACGACGAAGGTCTCCGCGTCGAACCCCGTCGATCCGTATGCTGCCGCGATGGCGGTGCCCACGGCTTTCTGCCACTCGCTCGGCTGTCGCCCCGGGTGTGGCACGGCGGCCGGGTTCGCGAAGAAGTTCCGGAAGCTCGCGGGATGCGCCGTCCGTCCGCAAGACAGGAAGCGCTCCTTCGGCGGCAATGCGTTCGCAGCCAGGGCCGCAGCTTCCAGCTTCCCGAAAAGGCCGTGCCGCCGGTAGTCCATTCCGACGCAGCACAATCCCGCCAGGCGGACGTTGGTTCCTGGTAGTTGCGGGAGATCGATCACCCGGGATTCACCCAGCGCGAACCCCGCCACCGCCCCGTCACGAGCGGTCGCGAGGGCCAGGTGGCGGAGCTTCCCGAGGTTCTTCTCCAGGTAAGCCGTGTTCGCGTCGCGGTAGTTCTGCTGAAACAGGCGGATTACGTCGCTGAGCACACCTTGCGGCAGTGCACTGGTCTCCAGCACCGCGATGGCGAAGTCCGATGCCTCCATGCCCGCGCCTCCCCTGCTCAAGCCGACTTCCGATGGCTACCATTGTTCCACAACAGGAGGCTCGACATGGTGGTCCACTACGAGACCGACGGCCCGCTGGCCATCGTGACTATCGACCGTCCGGAGGTCCGTAACGCGGTCGACCGCGAAACGGCAGCAGCGCTCGCCCGAGCTTTCCGCACCTTCGAAGATGATGATGCGCTTCGCGTGGCAATCCTGACAGGCGCGAACGGCACGTTCTGCGCCGGGGCGGATTTGAAAGCTGTTGCAACCGGAGGCGGCAATCGGACCGCCACAGATGGCGATGGTCCTATGGGGCCCTCACGCATGCGGCTCTCCAAGCCGGTGATCGCTGCAGTGGAGGGCTTCGCCGTCGCAGGCGGACTGGAACTCTCGCTCTGGTGTGACCTCCGCGTGGCCGCCCAGGACGCCGTCTTCGGTGTCTACTGCCGCCGCTGGGGCGTCCCCCTCGTCGATGGTGGGACCGTCCGGCTCCCTCGCCTCATCGGCGAGAGCCACGCGCTTGATCTGATCCTGACCGGCCGGGGCGTGAGCGGCGAGGAAGCGCGGGCGATGGGGCTCGCCAACCGGCTCGTGCCGGCGGGCGAGGCCCTCTCCGGCGCGCGAGAACTGGCTTCCCAGATCGCCGCCTTCCCCCAGCGATGCCTGCGCAGCGACCGCCTTTCGGCCCTCGAACAGTGGGACCTCGAGTTCGAGGACGCCCTGGCGAACGAGACCCGGCGCGGCATCGAGGTCATCAACTCCGGCGAGACGCGCGAGGGTGCCGCCCGTTTCGCGGCGGGAGCAGGCCGTCACGGCTCGTTCGCTTGATCAGGCTCGCACGGCGAGTACGACCGTCCGGAAGGCGTATTCACCCTCATCTGGCGGGCCGCTGCAGGTCATCAGCGTGATGCTTTCGAATCCTTCGCGGCCCTTCAGCAGCGCCCCCATGTCGATCGTGCCCAGCGCGTATTCGACGGCCGAAGTGACGCGGTAGCCATGTTCGCTCCCATCGCTCAGCACGATCCGGATGTCGTCATCTGCGGAGAGTGTGGACAGCCGGGAGAACACCCCCGGCTGCCCGTTGAAATACACGTGGGCTGCCAGGAAGGTCGATCCGCCTTCGCCGGGCAGCGCGCAGTACGCCGGGTTCCAGCCAATTGTGCTCGTGTCCTGCGGCACATCGAGCCGGCCGAAGGCGTCCAGGCCGTAGCGTCCGACCCTCGCCTGCCTGAGGCCAAGCCTGGGGATAGACATCGAAGCGATGTCGACCGGGCCCGCAGGTGGCGGCGGAACCGGTTCGCCGGCATCCTGGCCATAGCGCTCGATGGCTTTCTCAGTTTCGGCGATGAACGTGGCGTTAACGCGCGCGGGAAGGCCCGTCGCGCCATCGCGCCCGATGTACCGGAGCTGTTCCCCGAATCCTGGCTGCGTCATTCCACTCCCAGTCTACAGTGCGCGGTGCACCCCCGGGTATGTGTGAACTCCTGCACGGATGGTGGCAGGAGAACCACTGAATTCCGTTGACAGTTAACCTTTTGCCGGCCAACATCGTTACTTAGAACAAGCGCGGCAAAAGCCGGTGAGGAGAGCCCAATGGTCACGAACATTCGCACCTCGGCAATCGCGCGTGGAGCTGCGTCGCCAGGCTAGTGTCCTTGAATAAGAAGGACGGCCTCGACGCCGTACCGCCAGGCGGTACGGCGTTTTCATTTAGCCGGCTACTCGCCGGTGCAGGGTGAGCCACTAGAGCGCCCGTACCAGAGATTCGCCTTTAGCCGTCTAACTGTCGGCCCAGTTTGTATTCGCCGGTTACTGCATCGGAATTCCTTCAAGAAGAGATGCACAGTACTCGTGTGCCATTCGTGGCGGCACAAGTGTCAAGGAATGTAGAGCCATGTTGAACTTCGTAATGACTCACTCGCCGCGCATCGCGGCGATGGCGACCAACAAGCGGTTTGGCCCGGACCTGGTGAAAGCTCCCGCACGCCAACACCGGATTGACTGGCTGCGCGGCCCCCGCGCCAGCCGATTTCGCAACCAGCCCCGCGGCGCCGAACCGGCGTTCCGCGGGCGCACCGCCTGAACCTACCAACCCCGGCCCGCCCCGCGGGCCCAACCCGAAAGGAAGCTCGGAAATGTTCCAAACTGTTTATTACTCGTTCCACGGCCAGTTCCAGGTCCTCCGCGACGGCCGTATCGCCGGTTCTGGTCAACCGGAGCCGGAATTCTTGCGGCGCCGCTACGAGCACGCCCAGGTCCTCCGCGAAATCAATCGCGAAACCAGGATTCGCGAACTCATCGCCAACGACTCGCAGCGCTTCGTCGACCGGGTCCGCGCTGCCCTCGGCATCGCGTGACGGCGGCAAGCCGAGCGGGCAAGAACAGGGGCTCCCTTCGGGGAGCCCCTCTTTCGTTTGGTAAAGGCGGATGCTCGCCAGGATGAAACTCACTGCTCACCCCTCATCCACTGGACGTGATCTGTCGATAGCTCAAGCAGAACCGCTGAGGGTCACCGAAATGTCACGTTACGACGAAGCCTGCCCGTTCGATTCTTCCGCCCGCGCCAACCGCTGCCAGCCTTGTTGCGCGGCGAACAGCGTCCCGCCTTGCGTGGCCGCCTACCTCGATGGCCGAAGCCTGCAGTTGGCATCGAACGTCATCCCGCTCTACCGCGCCGACGCTCTCCCGGTCCGCAAGGCGGCCTGAACTCCGGCCGCCCCGCGTGACCGGATGACCGGCGACGTCCGGCGTATGCGGCCAGGAGACACCGGTCCACCGGGTGCGCCCTCAAAGTGGCGGCATCTGCCACATTCGTGGCACGATCGCGAGCATGCCAAAACAGGTCTCGAACGTCGCCAGCGATGACTACCTGACCGCGATCTACCGGCTCGACCACGATGAAGGACAGGACGTGATTGCGGTCCGCCTCGCGGACCGCCTGGAGATCACCCCGCCATCTGTCGCGGGCATGCTCAAACGGTTGCTCCGCGACCACCTCGTAACCCTGGACGGGAAGAAGATCATCCGGCTCACGCCCGAAGGGCTCCGGCGCGCAGAACAGATGGTCCGCCGGCACAGGCTCGCGGAGTGTCTCATCACCGATGTGCTTAAGGTTCCCTGGTGGCAGGCCTACGAAGAGGCCCACCTCCTCGAACACGGGCTCTCAGACGTCACCGAACCCAGCCTCTTCGAGACGCTCGGCCGCCCCGAGCGCAGCCCTTTCGGCTATCCGATTCCCGGGCACGGCGCGCCTCCCAAGCTCACCATGATCACGCTCACCGACATCCAGGAAGGCGAACAGGTCACGATCGACCGCGTCTTCGAAGAAGACGAACAGCTCCTCAAGTTCTTCGATGAGGAAGGCATCCGGCCCGGCGTCACCGTCCGCCTTGAGGCTGTCGCACCCTACCGAGGGACAGTGACAGCCCAGATCGCGGGAAGGTCGATCGTGATGGGCACCCAGGTTGCCAGCCGAATCTGGGTCAATCGCTCGAAATAACCCCGCTTCAGCTTCGATCGGGCTGTGCCGCCTGACCCGCCTGCCGACAATCTTGGAGGATGGAGCCCACGGTACTCTGGCAACCGGTCCGAGAGGCGCTGCGCGTCCTCGTCATCGAAGATGACCCCGCCCTGGGCCGCCTGATCCAGCTCGTGCTCGGCCAACACACCAATCACGTGACGGTTGCGAGGAGCGGAGCCGCGGCGATCAGTGCCATCCGAAATCAAGAGTTCGACGCAGTCGCATCAGACATCTCGCTCCCGGACGTTTCCGGGCTCGATGTCATCGCCGAAGCCCGCTCCCTGGCGCCCGCGGCAGGTATCGTGGCGATCACCGGATTCGTTGATGTCGATGTCGCCGTCCGGTCTATGAAAGCCGGCGCCGACGACTTCCTCGGGAAGCCTTTCGATGCCGAGATCCTCTGGCACATGCTCAACAAGGCGGTCGATACCCGCGCCCGTCAAATCGAGGCGGAACAGGCTGCCGTCTACCGCACGCTCGCCTACACCGACGCCCTGACCGGTTCGCCCAATCGCCGTTTTATCGACGAATTCATTGTTGAGGCCGTTTCCAACTCGCAGCGCCTGGGCAAGCCGCTCGCCGTCGCCTACCTGGACATTGACAACTTCAAGCTTCTCAACGACTTCGTGGGACACGAAGAGGGCGACCACGTCTTAAAGAAGGTGGCGACAGCCCTGACCAGGCATATCGGCCGTCCGGCTCAGTTCGCCCGCTTTGGCGGCGATGAGTTTGTGGTCGTCTTCCCTGAATGCGACGAGGTTCGGGCTCGCCAGGTGATGGATCGCGTCTGCCGGGCAGTCTCGGAGATCGAGGTCATCAACGGTGCACGCATCTCCCTGCCCACCCGTATCAGTTGCGGGATCGCAGAGTTCCGCGGGTTCGAGTCTCCCCGCGACCTGATCGCGGAGGCCGAGGACCAGATGTACCTCGACAAGTCCATGTCGCCTGCATCGGTCCTCGGACAGGCCGGCGATGAGCCAGCCGACGGCCTCCTGAAGGTCAGCAACCTGAAGGCCCTTCGCAACCTGGTGAAGGCCATCGACCGCCGCGATAGCTACACGCGCTTTCATAGTGACCACGCCACCCAGCTCGCGCTTGCTGTCGCGCGCTCCGCGGGACTCGACGACACCCAGGTCAACGCCATCGCCATCGGTGGCCCCATCCATGACCTCGGGAAGATCGTCGTCGCCGATGAGATCCTGCGAAAGCCCGGACCACTCACCCTCGACGAGCGCAGGAGTATGGAGGAGCACCCGCTCCTCGGGGCCGCCATCACTGCCGCCGTCACCGACTACGATAGCGTCGTCGACCTCGTCCGCCATCACCACGAACGGATCGATGGAGATGGGTATCCGGGGCGCCTCAAGGGACTCGAAATCAGCGCCCCAACGCGGCTCTTCACCCTCGCCGACGCCTACAGCGCCATGACCACTGACCGGCCCTACCGAAAGGGGTTCAGCCCGGAACGCGCGATCGACGAGATCCATAAGGGCAGTGGGACGCAGTTCGACCCGGACTTCGCCGTTGCCTTCGTCGACCTCATCGAGCGGATGTACCAGGAGGCCGCAGCATGAGATCTCAGGCCTACCTTCTGTTCGAGATCGTCGCCTGGCCGGCCCTCGCCTGGTGTGGCGCCGAAGTCGCCCTGCGGATGGCTGCGGGCGCCTTCGATGGCCTCGCATCGACGGCGATCACCGGTGCGATGGCCGGTCTCACCATCGCCGCGTGCCGTCTGCGCACGGCTCAACTCGCGGCAGCCGTGGTACGGCGGTAGCGCGCGGCCGACTCACCGGACGTTCAGCGGCGAACGGCGCCCTGCGCCTTTCCGCCGGGCGCCCCCGCGATCATCTGAACGAGCGTCTCCGTCACCCTCGGCTCCAGCCCTTCCGTATGCCCCTTGTCGAGCCGGACGACATCCGCGATGACTTTCCCCCCGCGCCCGTTCGGGTATGAGAACACCTGGGCCGTTCCGGGCCGCGGCGAAAGGCCCCAGCCGGGCGTCGATTTCCCTTCCCGGCTCGTGTCGTGGATCTGTCCTGGCTGGTCGTCCACGACATCGGCCAGCCTCGTCCGAGGCCCTGCGCCGTACTTCTCCGCCCACGGCGAACTCTCTGGGAGAGCTACCATTTCGTGCTCGCCAGTCGCGAAGATGAACGAGATGTCGCACTCCGGCGTGACCGCCCGTCCCGGACGCGGAGCGTCTCCGCCCGGAGTCGCCGCCTGCGCCGGTGGCGGAGTCCCACGGCTCGGCGGAAAGAACGAAGCGGGGATCTCGACGGGCCCGATTCGCCCGCCCGAAAGGCTCAGCCAGCCATCAACCCGGTCCTTGAAGTAGTCCTGGCTCAAGAGGCGATTGCTCGTCATGCCGCCCTGTGAGTGCCCGACCAGCCAGAACGCCCGGATGTGCTCGACCCCGTACTTCTCGAAGACGTATTCCACAATGTTCCGGAGGTGATCGTCGTCGGCCTCCGCGACCCACCGGCGCATGGGTTCCTTCGTCGCTGCGGAAGGCGTGGCGATCACCAGGCGGTAGCGCTCCTTGTAGTCGAAGGCGGGAAAGTACAGGCGCTGCCACGCGCCGACCGAACCGCCCCCGTGAAGGTTCAGCAGGAACACGAGTTGCTCTCCCGGCTTCATGTCGTCCGGGTCATCGAGGTAGAACTTCCTCCCCGTTTTCTCGTCAGTAGCGACTGTGCTGCCCATTTTTCTCTCCTTCGCCCCTGCCGCCCCTCCGGGGCTGCCGAGGACCGATTGCATGTCTGGACGTCGAATGTGGCGTAACGCGCGGCAGTGTACAGGAGGGGCCGGATCGTCGCAGTCCTGCCGGCATGCAGCCGGTCAAACCGATACGATTGTTCGACGATGGGCCACCGGAAGAACCGCAAACGCGAACGGCGCCAGGAGCAACAGGTCCGCGACGGCTGGCGTCACGAGCCACGGGTCACCGAAGAGGACTTCATCCAGCCGGAACCCATCTCGCTGATCGAGTTGGCGGGCCTGCGGCCGTCTTTCGGCCCCAGGGGGGAACTGCCGAAGACCTGCGGAAACTGCCGCCAGTTCATCGAGGACCACGACTTCGGCCGGGGAACCTGCCTTCACATCGCCAGCGGCTTCCTCAACCCCTACACCGATACCGCCGCCTGTGACTTCTTCGAACGCACGAAGTCGTCAGCCCGGAGATAGCCGGCGTGGAACCTGAACGAGGCAGTTCGGTGGACTTGTTCTGGATCCCGGTCGGCGCGGGGACCCACTTTCAGCGCTACAGCCTCGTGCTCTATGAGGAATTGGTCGCACGCTGGGCACGCAGGCGGCGCCTGGGACTGCTCCATGCGGCATTGAAAGTCTGTGTTGCGGGAGACCGCTTCACGATCGAGGCCGCGCCCGCATCGGGAGGGCCCAATCCCTCGGGAGAAGTGACTGGCCCGGTGGGCTCGACGTGGGCTGGCCGGCTGCGACTGTTTCGCTACCAGGTCTACGTCCGCCCCGGCGACCGCCTCTCCGATCAGGCGTGGGCCGTCGCACCGCCGATCCCGCTCACACACGATGCCGGCGTCGCATCCCGCATCCTCGACCTGGCCACCCAGGTTCCCGGTTACACCTGGGGTCGCCGCCGCCCCGGACACTCCGAAATGTGGACATCGGACTCGACCGTGTCGTGGCTGCTTCTCCGGGCCGGTATCGAGAGTGGGGAGATTGGCGTGCCGGCCGGCTACCGCGCCCCGGGCTGGGTTTCGGGGATAGAGGAAGCCAGTCACGGAGGGCCCTGAACTCGGTCGGGCTCCCTGTTCCGCTGGTGGATGTTGCAGTCCGGCCCTCGCCGGTAGCCCGCCCCCTGAGTACCCTGCCGTCGTGTTTCGGGTCGTCGTGTCAGTCGCTGCAGCGCTCTTCGTCCCGCTCGTGCTCGCAGGATGCGGCGACGGTCCCACCCCGCCTCAGCCGACGCCCACCGTCGACTCCACTGCTGGACCGGTCGAGGGACTGCCGGTCCTCGGCCCCGCTCTTCAGGCTCTGGAGTTCGCCGGTGTGACGACCGGCGCCATGGGTGAGGCCAACGCCACGTGCGCCTGGATCCACGGCACCACGGCCGGCAGCGGCCGCCTCCAGGTCACGCTCGACGGCATGGTCGATGGCGCGCGACACCGCCTCCGGATCATCATCAACGGCTACGACGGCCCCGGGGTTTACGAATGGGATGGAGCGCCCGGTTCCGGTCCCGAGGTCTCGGTTGACCTCGACGGCCAGAAAGGGCACGCGCTTGTGGTGGTTGCCCCGACTGGCGATGCCGGCGAGATCGAAGCTGCCCTCAGCAATCCTTACCAGGGACGAATCCATGGCATCTGGCAGTGCCCCGGCGTCCCGCGATAGCCCGGATTCGAGCTTGTCGCAGGTGAACTCGGTTCGGGCCACGTTCACACGTACGCCGTCTCAAATCTGGACTGTTCATAAGACTGGTACAATATCTTGTGGCCATGCTCTTGACGAGCCACAAGATGTTGATCGATACTCCGCGTCGCACCGCTTTCAATTGCTAAGGTGCCTAGACGCTTCAAGGAATTTACGTCAACCGTGCGCTGCCCCTACTGCCACTTCCGCGACTCCAAGGTTACCGATAGCCGCGCTAACGATGACGGCATCCGCCGCCGCCGCCAGTGCATCGCCTGTGGCGAACGGTTCTCCACCGTGGAGACTGTCCAGTTCTCTTCGGTCCAGATTCTGAAGCGCGATGGCCGCCGTGAGGAGTTCTCTCGCGAGAAGCTCCTCCGCGGGTTGCGTAGCGCCTGCGCCAAACGCGATATCTCCGTGGCCCAGCTCGATGCCATCGTCGGGGAGATCGAAGCGAAAGTGAATGCCGACGGCAGGCCCGAGGTGCCCTCGCAGGTCGTGGGAGAACTCGCGATGGACGCGCTCCGCCGTCTCGATCACATCGCCTATATCCGGTTCGCCTCCGTGTACCGCTCGTTCACGGATATCGAGTCACTCAAGGAGGCCGTCGACGCCCTCGAACAGGGCCGCGTCCCCACCGCGGAAGAAGCGCGAACTCCAACTCGGGCTCCCCGAACCCGCACCCGCCGAGCCCCGCGGCCCGCGCCTCCTCCAGGATGTCGAAAGCCGCCATTACGTCGAGTCGATGCGTTAGCCATGAAAATCTGGGAAGTCCACGCCATGCATACGGGGGGCCGCGTTCGCACCACCGCCGACGGCCACTGCGAGATCGACGGCCTCCTCCTCTCGGAGCGGGCGTACCTGCTCGCCGTCCGTGACATCCGTCCCGCTCAGCTCCTCCGCCTCGTCGAGGAGCTCGGCGCCGAGGAAGCGGCCGCCCAGCTGCTCGCTTACTACACATCGCCCGCGCCTGGGCAACCTGGCCAGTCCCTCGCCTCCGGCCGTTCCAGGCTCGGCGACCGGATGCTGCTCCGGAGCGATGAAGTGCGGGTTCCCGCCCGGGAGTACGCCACCTGAACGTATCACTGGACAAATAGAACGCTTGTTCGTAATCTCAGCAACCCCGTCACCCCGGCGGACGATCGAAATGGGAGGAACATCATGGTCACGACTTCTTCAGAGACTCACGGATTTGGCGGTTCGGGTGATTTCCAGCCGGCTGAACTCTCTGAAAACGCGAAGGTCGTCATCGAGCGCCGCATCGCACGTCGTGACGATCAGGGCGACGCCGTAGAGACGCCCGACCAGGTTTTCCTCCGCGTTGCCCGTAACCTCGCTGAAGCGGAGACGCGCTTCGGCGGCACCGAAGGAGACCGTGCTGCCGCGGAAGCATCGTTCTACCGGCTCATGGCCTCACTCGACTTCCTCCCGAACTCTCCCACGCTGGTAAACGCCGGCCGCGACCTCCAGCAGCTCTCTGCCTGCTTCGTTCTCCCGGTTGAAGACTCAATCGACGGCATCTTCGAGACCGTCAAGAACACGGCCATCATCCACAAGTCGGGTGGTGGCACCGGCTTCTCGTTCTCCCGCCTTCGTCCCTCGAACGACCGCGTCCGCTCGACGATGGGCGTCGCCAGCGGCCCTGTCTCGTTCATGCGCGTCTTCGATTCGGCCACGGAAGCGATCAAGCAGGGCGGTACGCGCCGCGGCGCCAACATGGGCATTCTGCGCGTCGATCATCCGGATATCGATGAGTTCATCAAGATGAAAGCCGACATGACGACGCTTCAGAACTTCAACATCAGCGTCGCCGTCACCGAAGCCTTCATGAAGGCCGTCGAGGCCGGCACTGACTTCGACATTATCAACCCCCAGACCGGCTCGATCGTCGGCCAGCGCGACGCCCGCCAGGTATGGGAGACGATGTTCGCCAACGCCTGGAAGAACGGCGACCCGGGCGTGGTCTTCATCGACCGCATCAACGCCGGCCGTGCGAATCCCGTTCCGAAGCGCGGCCCCGTCGAATCGACCAATCCGTGCGGAGAGCAGCCGCTCTACCCCTACGACTCCTGCAACCTCGGTTCGATCAACCTCGGACATTTCACCAAGGGACCCGCGGGAAATAAGACCGTGGACTACGAGCGGCTCGGTACTGTCGTCCGCCGCACGGTCCACCTCCTCGATAACGTCATCGAGATGAACAACTACCCGATCCCTGAAATCGCCGAAACATCCCACGCGATCCGCCGCATCGGCCTCGGCGTCATGGGTTGGTCCGACCTGCTCATCGATTTGCGCATCCCTTACAACTCTGAAGAAGCGCTCGCCGTTGCCCGCGAGGTGATGTCGCACATCCAGCGCGAATCCGATGCGGCTTCCCAGCAGCTCGCCCTGGTGCGCGGGAACTTCCCCGATTGGCCGGAGTCCATCTACGGGCCCGGTGGCCAGGAAGGCCCGCGGCCGATGCGAAACTCCACTCGCACGACGATCGCTCCCACCGGAACTCTCAGCATCATCGCCAACTGCTCCGGCGGTATCGAGCCGGTGTTTTCGCTGGCATTCATCCGAAGCCACTATCTGGATAAGGACGACCCAACGAAGCGCACCGAGTTGGCCGAGGTCAACGAGCAGTTCGAGTCCGCTGCCAGGGCCGAAGGCTGCTACAGCGAAGAGCTCATCCGCTTCCTCGCCGAAGGCGGTCACCTCGCCGAGCGCCCGGAGGTCCCGCAATGGATAAAGGACACCTTCGTCACCGCCCACGACATCGCACCGGAATGGCACGTGCGTATGCAGGCGGCCTTCCAGGAGTTCACCGACAACGCCGTATCGAAGACCATCAACTTCCCCAATACGGCCACGGTCGATGACGTCCGGACCGCCTACGAACTCGCCTATCGGACGGGATGCAACGGGATCACCATCTACCGCGATGGTTCGCGCGAACTCCAGGTCCTGAAGCACGCCGAGAAGTCCGACGGCGAAAAGGCCATCGAGGCGGCCCAGGCTATCGTCACCGCCGGATTAGGCCCGGTTCGCCGGAAACTCCCCGATGAGCGCCAGGCCATCACGCACAAGTTCCGCGTCGGCGAACAGGAAGGCTACATAACAGTGGGCCTGTTCGAAGACGGGACACCGGGCGAGGTCTTTATCAATGTCAGCAAGCAGGGCTCAACCGTCTCTGGCCTCATGGATACGCTCGCGATGATGACGAGCTATTCGCTTCAGTACGGTATCCCGCTTAGTGTGCTCGCCGCCAAGCTGAAGAACACGCGCTTCGAGCCGAGCGGCCCGACCAGTAATCGCCAGATCCCGATCTCCACGAGCATCGTCGACTACGTCTTCCGCTGGCTCGAACTGAAATTCGATGGAGCGAACGCCTCGATCCAGCCAACCCTCATCCCTGCGGAGGACCTCGTCGACAGCACGCACGCCAGCGTCAACCCGATGAAACACTCGGATGCGGTCGCCAGCGGTGTGGGCTGCCCAGAATGCGGCGCTGTCCTCTACTACGCCGAGGGCTGCCTCATTTGCCACAACTGTTTCTATAACAAGTGCGGCTGAGATAGCACCTCGAAGCGGCCGGGCCGGGGTCGGCCGCTGATTCCCCGGTCGCCACTTCTGTCGGCGCGGCCCACACGCGGGCCAGCCTCGACCGCATGCCCGTAGAATGTGGCCGCAGTTCACCCCAGGAGGCGCGAATGGCCGGTCCACTCGCAGGCATCAAGGTTGTTGAAATGGGGGTTTGGGTCGCGGGGCCGTCGTGCGCCGCGATCCTCGCCGACTGGGGGGCAGAGGTCATCAAGATCGAACCGCCGGAAGGTGATCCCTTCCGCGGTCTGGGCGCCCTCCTGGGTGCCTCGATAAACCCGCCGTTCGAGCTCGACAACCGGGGCAAGCGCAGCATCGCCCTCAACCTCGCCGTCGAAGACGCCCG
The DNA here is from genome assembly GCA_016719395.1 of Candidatus Amarobacter glycogenicus. Lineage (GTDB taxonomy): Bacteria > Chloroflexota > Dehalococcoidia > Tepidiformales > Tepidiformaceae > Amarobacter > Amarobacter glycogenicus. Next base: position 261,575 of record JADJZF010000006.1, read on the forward strand.
CAACATCGCCGGTGACCTCATCGACGCCGCGGACGTGTTCGTCTCGAACATGCGCCCCGGCGCCCTGGAGCGGCTCGGCATGACCTATGAAAAGCTCTCAGACACGAATCCCGGGCTGATCTACTGCAACGTGACCGGCTACGGGCCCGAAACGCCAGAAGCGAACCGCGCCGCCTACGACGTTGGCGCCTTCTGGGCTCGCGCCGGTGTCGTCATGGGCCTCACTCCCGAAGGGGGGTCGCCACCACTTCAGCGGGGCGGAATGGGCGACCACATGACCGGTGCCAACGCCGCGGGCGCCATCTCCGCCGCCCTCTTCAATCGCGAGAGAACCGGCCGCGGGCAGCGTGTGGCCGTCTCCTTGACGCGGATCGGCGTTTACATGATGGGCTGGGACACCAACACCCAATTGCGCACTGGCATGCCGTATGCGCCTCCTGCGGACCGATTTCACGCGCCGAACCCGCTGATCAACCCGTTCCAGGACAAGGACGGGCACTGGTTCTACCTGCTCATGCTCCAGGGCGACCGTCACTGGCCGGACTTTCTCCGCGCACTGGGCAATCCGCCCGAGCTCGCGGACGACGAACGATTCCGCGACATACCGAACCGCTTCGCGAACGCCCCGCTTCTTGTCGGCATCCTCGACCGTATGCTGGCGACGAAGCCGCTTGCCGAGTGGGGCCCGGTTTTCGACAGCAACGATGTCTGGTGGGCTCCAATCCAGAACGTGACCGAAGTCGTCCAGGACCCCGTGGTCCGCGCTGCCGGTGCATTCGTAACCATGGATGGCCCCGACGGCCCGGTAGAACAGGTGAACACGCCCGTTGACTTCTACGGTACTCCCACGAAGCCCGGCGAATGGGCGCCCGAGCTGGGCCAGCACACCGAGACCATTCTCCTGGAGGACCTGGGCTACGACTGGGACCGGATCGCGTCGCTGAAGGAACTGGGCGCCATCCCGTAGGCATCTAGCGGGCGGGATTCCGGACTGGAAGCTACTATCGGTGGATGCAGGGCCTGCGTTTCCAGTGCAACGCGTCGGAACAATTCATCGTCTGGGAACTGCCTGCCTGGGTGAAGCGCCAGGAGTTCTCAGCCGATGAGACGGTGATCGTCGAAGTCCTCCACCCCGACCGCGAAATGGATGGTTCCTGCCGTAGGTGCGGGGGCCGAAGGAACGAGACCGTCGCCGTCCGCGGTGACCACATCCTCTAACAGGGTGCCCCGGCGCCCAACTCGTGCTTGAATGCGCGCCACATGTTCGAAAGCGTCCTCATCGCCAACCGCGGCGAAATCGCCGTCCGCATCGCAAAGACCCTGCGCAAGATGGGCATCCGCTCGGTCGTCGTCGCCTCTATCCCCGACCGGCGTAGCCTGGCCGTACGCACGGCCGACGCGTGGGTGCTGCTCGAAGGCTACTCGGCCGCTGAGAGCTACCTCGATGTCGATGCCGTCATCGCCGCAGCGAAGGCCGAGGGTTGCCAGGCGATCCACCCCGGCTACGGCTTCCTCAGCGAACGCGCCGACTTCGCCGAACGCTGCGCCGCTGAAGGCATCACCTTCATCGGCCCGCCACCAGCAGTCCTGCGCGGTATGGGCGACAAAGCTGCCGCCCGCCAGCTGGCCATCGCCAACGACGTCCCCGTCGTCCCTGGCTGGGACGGCGACGACGACCCCGAGACGCTTGTGGGTGAGGCTGCAAGCATCGGCTACCCGGTGATGTTGAAGGCCCGCGGAGGTGGCGGCGGGCGCGGCATGCGCGAGGTGTTCGCGGCGGAAGACCTTCCTGAGGCCATCGAAAGCGCCCGCCGCGAAGCCATCGCCGCCTTCGGCGACGGTGGCCTCCTGCTCGAAAAGCTCGTGACCAACGCCCACCACGTCGAGGTCCAGGTCCTCGCCGATACCCAGGGCAACGTCATCCATCTGGGCGAGCGCGACTGCTCAGTCCAGCGCCGGCACCAGAAGCTCATCGAGGAGTCGCCCAGCCCGGTCGTCGACGACGCCCTCCGCGAACGCCTGACCGGCTACGCCCTCAAGCTCGCCCGAGCCATCAACTACGTGAACGCCGGAACCTTCGAATTCCTCGTCTCCGCGCCGACCGAAACGTCGTCACTCCCCCCCTCCCTAGCTCGGAAGAGGGGGCGGGGGGGTGAGGGACCGGACGTCTATTTCCTCGAAGTGAACCCTCGCCTCCAGGTTGAACACCCGGTCACGGAGGTGGTCACCGGCCTCGACCTGGTCGAACTCCAGCTCCGCATCGCCGCCGGCGAACCGCTGCCGCTGAAGCAGGAGGACGTGCAGTTCTCCGGCCACGCCATCGAATTCCGCATTAACGCGGAGGATCCGTGGGATGGGTTCAAGCCGAGTTCGGGACGGATCGATGCGCTGTCGACCGGTCCGGTGGCTCGCGCCGACTTCGGCTTTGCCGCCGGTGACACGGTGCCTGCGAATTACGATTCGCTTCTCGGCAAACTCATCGTGGACGGCCGGGATAGAGCCGCGGCGCTGGAGAGGATTGAAGAGGCGGCACATCACGTAGAACTGCATGGCCCAACCACGAACCTTGAATTGTTGCGTCGGGCCGTTCTCCACCCGGACTTCGCGATGGGCGCCGCCACCGTGGAGTGGCTTGAGGTGTGTCAGGAGGAACTTCTCGCTGCAGCACCCCCGCTAGAACACTGGGCGGCCGCCGCCGCGTCCGTTGCCATGCTCGAGAACACCTGGTGGGAATTCCGCCCGTGGAAGGCGGCCGTTTGGATTGGCCCAGGCCCCACCACCATCTGGCTTTCCGACGGCCAGGCCGTCAAGCGCGCGACCGTAAGCCGGGGGAGAGATGGTCTCCTCGTCGCCATCGCCGACGAGGAGACTGAGCTCAGGATTCTCGAAGGCAACAATCAGGGGTTCCCTGCAGAGATCACCTGGCGAACGAATTCTGAATCGCGCCCTCTTGTGTCGGTTGGAAAGGGGGACGTTGGCGAAGGGCGGCCGTTCCTGGTCCGAGACGAATACGGACACGAGAGCTACCAGGCGAGCGCGATCTACGTCGTCCCTCCCCCACCCCTCCCACGCCGCGTTCACACCGCCGCCGAAGGCGCCACTGCCATTACCGCCCCGCTCGCCGGTACCATCGCCGCCGTCCGCGTGGCCGAAGGCGACGAAGTCGCCGAGGGCCAGCTGCTCCTCGTCCTCGAAGCGATGAAGATGGAGCACCGCATCACCGCCCCGTCGGCGGGAGTCGTGAAAGCGGTCCATGTCCGCGAACGGGACGTGGTGCGCGAAGGCGACACGCTCCTCGAACTCGCGTGAGGCGATGGACGCTTAGCGGCTCGACTTCTCGGCAGGCATTGGAGCCGGAAGGTCGATGCCGTTCGGTTGCTCGTCCAGCTTCGAAAGGTCGAAGGTCGGGTCCATGCTCTTCGCCACCGCTACCAGGTCGTCCTTGTCCACGTCCGGACTTATGCCTTTGGAGTAGGCGTTGACGGAGAACTGCGTGCCACCCCGGGAGGTCCATGAAAGGTAGTTGGAGGATTGATAGCCGGCGCCGTCGCTGGAGCCCGAGGTCCCGTAGCGGTTGGCCGAAGCCTGGATGACTGTCCCGCCGCCCAGGAACGTCCAGTTGAGGCTGTAATTGGGTTCCCAGCCGTCAGGTTTGGGGCAAGCGGCGCCGATTTCGGACGCCATCAGGTTCGAAGACTCGAGTTTATAGCCAGCTGGCGCCTTCGCCGGCGAGAAGCCGAGCCCCGCGAGTTCGCCTTCCGCCAACTTGCGTTCACGGATGAAGCAAGCTTCGTTGAAGCCCGGGTCGAGGGCCTTCGCGATGGCGCGGATCGTGTCGATGCCCAGTGCGCTGTCCGACTTGCCGTAGACCGAGAACTGGAGGCCGTCCCTGGACCAGTTCGCACCCCAATCACCGATCTGGCCGGGATAGCTGGCCTTCTCTTCCGAGCCGTATACCGAGACCCCCAGGTAGGCGAAGTTCTTGCCATCCAGCTGCTGCCAGTTCGCGTTGAAGCTGAAACCTGCGCTCGGCTCCAGGCTGGTGTCGCAGCCAGCGGGCGGCGGCGTGAAGGCCGTGACATTCACATCCTGAAGACTGAACCCGGCGGGAATCGCCGGGCGGGGGTCGCCAATCCGGAGCGCTCCCAGCGAACTCCAGTCGCCCTCTCCGAGCGTCCAGAAGCACTTCAGGTCGACCGCCGGTGCTACCTGGCCGACCAGCTCTCGCAGCACCGCGGCCGCCGCCGGGTCCGGCTGGGGTGGTCGCGGACTCGCCGCCGGCGCGGAACCGCTCGTCCTCGAACCGTCGGAGGAGTTGCCCTGCGCGGCGTCTTCGGCCATCGGCACGGCGCTGAAGGCACTCACGCCGACCGTGAACTGGTAGCCGTTCGCCCAGAACGTGGCGGATTCAGCGCGGAGGACGCTGGCCACTCTTTCCTGGCTTACTCGCTGGGTGATGTAGGCCTCAATACCGCTCGCGTCGTGCTTCCACGTTGTGCTCAGCGTGAGGGCGCCGCTGATGGCGACTCCCTCCTTGGTGCAATCGCCGGTCGCGGCAAGCCCTACTGACTGGGCCGTGAATCCGTTGGCAGGGAGCGCAGGGACGAAACCCGCCTTCGCCGGGTCGATGCCCGCAGCGGAGACCACTCCCGCCGGGATTGGACCGGTGCAGCCCCCGTAGGCGACGCCCCCCCTGCCGCCGGAGTCCTTTCCGTCCACACCCACGGCGACGGTACCCGGGAACGGCGAGGCGCCGGACGGCTCAGCGGGGAGGTCGGCGCCGGAGGATGGTCCGGCCTGGCTGGATGCTGGTGGTGCATCGTCGCCCTCGTCGGTAGCTCGGGCCACAACGACCCCGGCGGCAAAGCAGGCGGCTGCGATTGCCGCGGCCCCGGCCCAGAACAGCGGTTTGCGCGGATTGAGTGTGTTCGAAGACACAGAGCCCTCCAGGTGCAATCTGCCTGCAACATCAAACGTCCATTCGGTCAGAGAAGTTCCCGGAAGGAAAGCAAGTGGAAAGGGGCCGCATCAGGAGCCGGGTTCGAGGCCCCGGTCGAGCACGCTGAACAGGTCGTGAAGAGGAAGGCGGAATGCGCTCAACACCGGGGCCGCATCAGCAGTGTCGGCTTCGCCGAATACGGTCGGCGGCCTGCCGGGCGTATAGGCCGTCAGCGTCCGCTCGTCCGGGTCGACGATCCACACCAGCGGCACACCCGCCCGGAGGTAGAACGCCAGCTTGTCGGCGATGCGCGCCGGCCGGTCGTCGGGACTCGCAATCTCGATTGCGATATCCGGTGTCTGCTCGATGGCGCCTTGGCGCCGTTGACTCGCGGTTCGCGGCGCCCGCTCCCAACGTGCGATCGAGACATCAGGGACGTAGGCGCGCCTCTCCTCCCTCGAAGCGTGGCGCAGTTCGACATTCACATAACCTTCGTCATGCGCCATGAAGTAGATCTCAAACAGGGCTGCCAGGCGCGCGGCCAAGCGGCTGTGGAACCACGTCGGCATGGGCTTCTCCACGATCCTCCCGCACGCGAACTCCGACGGAGGCTCGGTCTCCGGGAGCGCGAGGAATTCGTCCAGCGTCATCGTCGTCGCTGTTGCCACGCTGACAGTATAACCGTACCTACATGCGGAAGATGCCCCATTGCGTGTCGCCGAAGGGGGCGTTGAGCGAGGCGGCGATGCCCAGACCGAGCACGCGCCGCGTATCCAGCGGGTCGATGACGCCATCGTCCCAGAGGCGGGCGGTGCTGAAGTAGGGCGAGCCCTCCGCTTCGTAGCGTTCGATCGTGGGCGCCTTGAAGCGCTCCTGTTCCTCGGGCGAGAGTGTCTCGCCGCGGTCGAGCCGCACCTGCAGGAGGACCGAGGCCGCCTGTTCGCCGCCCATCACGCTGATGCGCGCGTTGGGCCACATCCAGAGTTGGCGCGGACCATAAGCGCGGCCGCACATCGCGTAGTTGCCGGCACCGAAACTCCCACCGATGACGACCGTGAACTTCGGGACATCGGCGCAGGCCACGGCGGTCACCATCTTGGCGCCGTCCTTGGCGATCCCGGCGTTTTCGTATTGTTTGCCCACCATGAAGCCAGTGATGTTCTGGAGGAAGACGAGCGGAGTCTTTCGCTGGGCGCAGAGCTGGACGAAGTGTGCCCCCTTCAGGGCGCTCTCGCCGAAGAGGATGCCGTTGTTCGCCACGATGCCGACGGGGTAGCCCATGATCCGGGCGAAACCGCAGACAAGCGTGGCACCGTAGCGAGCCTTGAACTCGTGGAAGCGTGAACCATCGACGATCCGGCCGATGACCTCGCGGACGTCCATCGAGTGCCGAAGATCGGCCGGGACGAGCCCGTAGAGCTCCTCGGGGTCGTGGTACGGCTCTTCGGGCTCGGTGGTTTCCCACGGGGGCGTCCGGCTCGAGGGGATGCTTTCGATGATGCTGCGGACGATGCGTAGTGCCTCGCCGTCGTCCTCGGCGAGGTGGTCCGCGACTCCGCTGATGCGAGTGTGGACGTCGGCGCCGCCGAGCTCTTCCGCGGTCGTGACCTCGCCCGTCGCCGCCTTCACGAGAGGGGGTCCGCCAAGAAAGATCGTGCCGGTCCCCCTGACGATGACCGTTTCGTCGCTCATCGCCGGGACATAGGCGCCGCCTGCCGTGCACGAACCCATGACCGCGGCAACCTGGTAGATTCCCTTCGCGCTCATCCGTGCCTGGTTGTAGAAAATGCGCCCGAAGTGTGTCCTGTCCGGGAAGACATCGTGCTGGAGCGGCAGAAACGCGCCTCCGGAATCGACCAGGTAGATGCAGGGAAGGTGGTTCTCCTCCGCGATCTCCTGCGCCCGTAGATGCTTTTTCACGGTCATCGGGTAGTAGGTGCCGCCTTTGACAGTCGCGTCGTTCGCGATGACGACGACTTCGCGTCCGTGCACCACACCCATCCCGGTAACGATCCCGGCGCTGGGCACGTCGTCTTCGTAAACGCTGGCGGCGGCGAGCGGGCTCAGTTCGAGGAAGGTTGTGGCAGGGTCGATGAGGCGCTGGATGCGTTCGCGGGCGAGCAGTTTGCCGCGTTCGTGGTGTCGGGCGATGTACTCCGGCCCGCCGGCGAGGGCGACAACGTCCAGCCTGGCGCGCAGGTCTGCGGCGAGTTCGAGGTTTCGCGCGCGGTTCGCTTTGTACTGCGGGTCGCGCAAATCGACGCGGGTGGGAAGCTCGGGAACATCGTGCCAGCGCATGGGCGAAGCTTACGGCGGGAAGGGAGGAAAGAGGAAAGACGAAAGAGGAACGCCGGGGCGCTGATCAAGCCAGCCGCGCCCTACCCGGTGACCGCACCCACGATAGCGACCGAACCGCTGACCAGCAGGATGGCGTAGACCATCCTGCGGAAGATGGCCGCGTTCACCTTCTCGAACAGGCCGTTGCCGATGCGCTGGCCGATGAAGACGGCGGGTACCGAGAGCGCGAATGCGACGAAGACGTAAGGCTCCGCTGTCCCCGAAGCGAGGAGGAGGAGTACCGCCACCGCCGACGTCACGGCGAAGAACGTGGCGATGGTTGCGCGGAACTGGAGCGGCGGTAGTCCCCGGCCCTGGAGGTACATGACGACAGGCGGCCCCGACATGCTGGTGCTGGTGTTCAGGATGCCGCTGGTGAGGCCTGCCGCGAGGTCGCCGAGGACACCCGCCCGGTGCAGTTCGAGCCCACGCATGAGGAGCAAGGTGAACACGATGACCATGATGGCGATCACGAGCTTTAGCGCAGTCGGGTCGAGGAGCAGAAGGACGGCGAGTCCGATCGGCATTCCGACGAACGAACCGGCCATCAGCGTCACCGCCGTTCGCCGGTCGGCCGAATGACGAAGGGTGCGGGATTGCATGCCGCTCGCAACCGTCGACATCAGGTTCGAAAGCAACACCGTATCGCGGGGGCCAATCAGGATGGCCAGGAATGGGACGATAAACAGGGCGAAGCCGAACCCCGAGAGCGACTGGATGATGGCCGCTGTTGCGGCGAGTGCGACGATGGCGACGGCGGTCGGCCAATCCATCTGCCGGTTATAGATGAGCGAGCCGCTACAGACCTTGCGTTCGACATTGCGTGGGCGCCAATCGACAATCCGCCCATGGAAGTAGCGAACGAACTCATGGTCCGCGGGATCGTCGTCGGTGTGTTCCAGGAAAACTGCTGGGTTGTCGGCAACCGGCGGACGGGCGAGGCGATCTGCATCGACCCCGGCGATCAACCGGCGGAGATCCTGGCGCTGGCGAAAGACATGGGTGTGACGATCAAGTACATCGCGAACTCACATGCCCACATCGACCACGTGATGGGCGTCCATGGCGTGCATGCGGCCACCGGTGCGAAGTTCCTGTTGCACCGGGGCGACCTGGACCTGCTGCGGAACGGCTGGAAGGGCACCGCCGCGCGCTTCGGTCTCGATGTGAGCCAGGGGCCGCCGGACCCGGATCAGTTCGTCGCCCACGACGACATCGTGGAGGTCGACGGGTTGCGGCTGCGCTGCATCGAAACCCCCGGCCATACGCCGGGCAGTGTGAGCTTCTACGCAGAAGAGGGCATGCTTTTCAGCGGCGACACGCTCTTTCGCGGTTCAATCGGCCGGACTGACCTGCCCGGTGGCAGCATGGATCACGAGATGAACAGCATCTGCGAAAGGTTGTTGGTGCTGCCGGAGGAGACCGTCGTCCTCCCCGGGCACATGGAACAGACGACGGTCGCGTTCGAGAAGAAGCACAACCCCTTCGTCCTCGAATGGATGCGGCGTGGGACCGATTCCCCGCCGTGGCCGCGGCAATGACCCTCTCGATCGCCTTCCATGGCGCAGCCGGCACCGTCACCGGGTCGAGGAACCTGGTTACCGCCGACGACACCCGCGTACTCATCGATTGCGGGATGTTCCAGGGCGTCCGCGAACTGCGGGAACTGAACTGGCTGCCCGCCCCTTTCCCGCCGAACTCGCCAGACGCCGTCCTCCTCACGCACGCCCACGTTGACCACACCGGCTGGCTCCCGCGGCTGGTGAAGGAGGGCTACAGGGGACCGGTCTACACCACACCGGCCACCGCGGAAATGACACGCATCCTCCTCCTCGATTCCGCCAAGCTGCAACAAGAAGACGCCGAATACGCGAACCGCAAGGGCTTCAGCCGCCACCGCCCCGCCCTGCCGCTCTATACCGAGAAGGACGTCGAGCGGACCCTGGGCCTGTTCCATACGGTCGAGTACGGGGACCCGGTGCACATCGGGAAGACTGTCACGGCCCGCTTCCGGAATGCCGGACACATCCTCGGGTCGGCGTTCATCGAACTGGAATGCACGACCCGCGAAGGTAAAGCGACCCTGGTATTCAGTGGAGACCTCGGCCGCTACAACGCACCGCTCCATAGCGACCCGGACCCATTGCCCGAGTGCGACATCCTCGTGATGGAATCGACCTATGGCGACCGAAGCCACAGCGACGAGCCCATCGCGGATCAGATAGCGGAGGCTTTCGGCCCGGCCATCGAACGCGGCGGGGTCATCCTCATCCCGTCGTTTGCCGTGGCGCGCGCGCAACTCGTGGCCCTGATCCTGCGGGACCTCATCCACGACAAGCGGCTGCCGGAGATCCCGATTCACGTCGATTCGCCGATGGCTTCGGATGTGACTGCGATCTACAACCGCTACATCCGGTCGGAATCACTGGATCAAGGTATCCCACACACGACTCCCCACTCGCTCTTCCCTTCGAACGTGCGCTTCCACAGGACGGTGAAGGAATCGATGCAGTTGAACGACATGGCGGGTCCGCGGATCATCATCTCCGCGAGCGGCATGCTGGCTGGCGGGCGCGTGTTGCACCACCTCAAGCGCCTTGCGCCGGACCCGAAGAATCTCATCGTCCTCGTTGGCTACCAGGCGGTCGGTACGCGTGGACGTGACCTCGCCGACGGCAAGCGCACCGTCCGCATCCACGGCCAGGATGTACGGGTCCAGGCGCAGGTGGAAGACATCCACGGGCTCTCCGCACACGCAGACCGTGACGAACTGTTCCGGTGGATCGAGACGCAGCCGAAGCGCCCGCGGGCGGTCTACCTCACTCATGGTGAGGGCGACCAGCGCGAGGCACTGCGGGCGGCGCTGTACGAGCGGCTCGAGGTCGTCGGCTTGCTCCCCGAGATGAACCAGGAACACGACCTCCACTGGCTGTTCAAAGGCGAACCTGCATAGCCCCGACCCTTTCCCGGCGGACGGGTAGGCTAGTGGTGTGGGGTTTCGCTTTGTGCCCGCGGGTGTAGTCGAGTACCGGCCGTGGAGGCCCCCGGCATGGGCATTGCTGCTGGTCGTTGCGTCACTCACCGGCACGTGTCTTGGCATCGGCATCGCGGCCCTCTGGCCGAAAGGGCCCGTCGGCGACGATGAATACCAGCTCTGGCGCTGGGAGGCGAACACGTTGCTCGACAACGCGTTCGCGCGTCTCGGCATCGGCCCCGACCCGGACGAGGAGGACGGTGAGTCCGCGCTTGCACGCTACTTCGAGTTGACGAGCCAGATCCGCGGCCTCTACACCGCCGCCGACCCCGACGAAGTAGCGATTGAGGCGCTCACAAATGAGCGCGCGACGTTCGAGAACGACGTGGAACGGTTGCTCGAACGGTACATCGATGAGGCGGTCGACAGCGTCGGGCTGGAACGCGGGCTCCCGCTCTTCAACGCCGTCCGTATCACATGGCCCCCCGTCGACTTCGAACTGACCAACCCGCCCCAGTTGCTGGTCCGTTCGCCCCGGGACGAGATAAAGCGCGATGGGGACACGTTGCTGAAGAACGACCTGACGCTCCGCGACATCGAGCGGTTGGAAGCGAAGACCACGGATGAGGACACGGTTTCCATCGTTGTCTCCATCGGCGGGCTGGCGGCTTACCCGGCGATCGTCCGCGATGACCGCGCCTTCGATTCGGTCCTGGAGACGGCTTCCCACGAGTGGGTGCATCACTACCTCGCGTTCTTTCCTCTCGGCGAACAGTGGGGAAACGGGGGAGACGCGGAAACGCTGAACGAGACGACAGCCAGCATCGCCGGCCGCGAGATCGCCAACCTCGTGCGGTTGAACCACCCGATCGTCCTCGCTGAGGGCGCCGATGGCCGCGCCCCCGCCCGTCCCGCACCCACCGTGGACTTCGGTGCGGAAATGCGGGCGCTCCGGCTCACGGTCGATGACCTGCTCAAACAGGGAAACGTGACCGGCGCCGAGCGCGCTATGGAAGAGAAGCGCGTCTATCTCAACGCCAACGGCTTCAGCATCCGCAAGATCAACCAGGCGTACTTCGCCTTCTACGGCACGTATGCCGATAGTCCGCAGTCATCGAACCCGGTCGGGCCAAAAATCGAGAAGGTCTGGGAATTGACCCGGGACGTGGGGCTCTTCCTGAGGATCATGCGCGATGTGCGGGACGTGGAAGGCCTCGATGAGGCCATCGCCGACCTTGGCGGTTGAATCAGGCCATTCGGTTCGTGCGGAGGTGCGCCATGATGGCGTCGCTCACGGCTTCGAACTTCTCCTGGATCAGCCAGTGGCCCGCGTCGAGCTCGACGAACGTGTAAGGGCCTTTCATGAACTGCGCGCTGTTTTCGACGCGGCGCGGCCGATGGCACTGTCCTGGTTCCCCCAGATCAGGAGCGTCGGCGTCTCCACGTCACCGAACGCGTCGGAGGGTGCGATGCCGCCCGGAACCGCGATACCAGTTGAGGGCGCCGGTGAGTGCTCCCGGCTGGGTGAAGACCGAGAGGTACTCGCGGCGTTCTTCCTCCGAGCTGGCGCTCCAGATGTTCTTCAGTCCTGCGAAATCGTTGGCCGAAAGCGCCGCTTCGGCGACGCCCGGGTCCTGGAAGAACGTGACGTAGGTACTCCGCTGCGCCTGGTCGGCGTCTTCGCGAATGGCCCGGCCGAAGGCACCGACGTGCGGCACCGAGAGGGCCGACCAGCTAACGATGCGCTCGGGGTAGAGCGCGACCGCCGACCATCCCGCGCCGGCGCCCCAGTCGTGGCCGACGAGGTGGAACTTGTCGACGCCCCAGGCGTCGGCGAGTGCGATCACGTCGGAGGCCATGTCTTCGTAGCGGTAGTTCTGGATTCCATCGGGGCGAGCGCCGGGCGAGTAACCGCGCTGGTCCGGCGCCATGCAGCGGTAGCCCGCCGCTTCGAGCCGGGGGAGGAGGTCGACCCACATGTGTGACGTCTCCGGAAAGCCGTGGAGCAGGATCACGGGTTCTCCCGAGCCGCCGGCGAACCGGCAGCGGAAGGTCATGTTGTTGGCAACGAGTTCTCGGTGTGTGGTCGGCACGTTGTGGCTCCTCGATGGGCTCGCCGGAGTGTAGCGGGCCGCGTCCTCCGCGGCACTCCCGCGTGCCGTGGTAGCCTCAACCCGTGTACGACGTGGTCGTCCTGGGCGCCGGTGCTGCCGGGTTGATGTGCGCGATGGAGGCCGGCCGGCGCGGTCGCCGGGTGCTCGTGCTCGAGCGAAACGATCAGCCGGGGAAGAAGATCCTTATCTCGGGTGGCGGGCGCTGCAACTTCACCAACCTGTACGCGGGCCCCGAGCACTACTACTCCGAGAACCCCGACTTCTGCCGCTCGGCGCTGGCCGCCTACCCGCCGGCGTCGTTCATCGCTCTGGTCGAATCGCACGGGATCGCCTATCACGAGAAGAAGCTCGGCCAGCTGTTCTGCGATGGTTCGGCCCGCGAGGTCCTGGACATGCTGCTCGATGAGTGCAGCGCGGCCGGCGTCGAATTGCGGTTCGGTCGCCAGGTCCTGGAGGTTTCGAAGGACGACTCCTTCCGGGTCGTGACAGACTCGGGCGTGGTTGAAGCGGAGTCGCTGGTGGTCGCTACCGGCGGGCTTTCAATCCCCCAGCTCGGCGCCAGCGGCCTGGGCTACGAGATTGCCGTGCAGTTCGGTCTTCGCCGCGTAAGGACGAGGCCCGGGCTCGTGCCCTTCACGTTTTTGAAGCAGGACCTGGAGTTCTTCAGATCCTGAGCGGCGTCTCGCTCGAAGTGACCGTTCGGTGTGGCGACGAGGCGTTCAGCGAGCGCATGCTCTTCACGCACAGGCCCGAGCGGCCCGGCGATCCTCCAGATCTCCAACGTCTGGAAGCCCGGCCAGGCGGTCGTCATCGACCTGTTCCCGAAGGTCTCGATGCGGGACGCGTTGGCGGCCGCGCACCAGAGCACTCGCGAACTGGTGAGCATCCTCGCTGACTACGTGCCGAAGCGCTTCGCGCAGGCCTGGTGTGCGAGCTTCGCCCCCTCGCGTCCGATGAATCGTTTCACCAGCGAACAACTCCACGCCATCGCGGCTCGCCTCCACGCGTGGGAACTTCGGCCCGCCGGCACCGCAGGGTTCGGAAAGGCTGAAGTCACGCTCGGGGGCGTCGACACACGCGACCTCAACTCCAGGACGCTGGAGTCCCGAAACGTCCGCGGGCTCTTCTTCATCGGCGAGGTGGTGGATGTCACCGGCTGGCTGGGCGGGTACAACTTCCAGTGGGCCTGGTCCTCGGGGTTCGCGGCGGGTCAGGTTGCGTGAATGGGCTTGCCCGCGCAGGAACTCCGGCTGCGATGTATACCCAACGTACATAGGAGGCCCGCGATGCACACAAAGGTTTCGAAGTGGGGCAACAGCCTCGCAGTGCGGATTCCCGCCGCGATAGCCGAACAGGTCAATATCACCTGCGGCGGCACGGTCGATCTCAAGGTCGTCAACGGCCAACTCGTCGTTGTTCCAGCACGCGTCCACGTGCCGACCCTCGATGAGCTGCTGGATAAGCTCGATCCCGGGACGCTCCATGGAGAAGTGAACTTGGGGCGGCCGGTTGGGAATGGAGCCTGGCGACCGGCCTCGCAGTCTGTTGCCCGGTCACCTCGCGGGTCAGGTTACGTCTTGGAGTACCTCCTCCCCGGGGACGCGCCGGCCCGCGGCGCGGTGCTAACGGACCAGATCCGGTCCCTGGGTTGGCGCGAGCGAAACGCGGAACTCATCGGCCGGTTGGACACCACGTCTCTCGAAACCGTGCTCGGCATGGCGAGAGAGATGCTCGCCTGAAGGCCGGCTGGAGTGCACGAAGGCCCCGCACTGCGGGGCCTTCGCACTGTTCGTCGAACGGTCCGATTCGCCTATCGCGTGAGCCAGGCGAACTGCTGGGGTTTCCGCTGGGCGCGGGCGCTGATCATGATGTTCACGATGGCCGGCTTGTCGGAGTTGACTGCCGCTTCGAGCGCGGGCCGAAGCTGGGCCGGCTCGGT
>JADJZF010000007.1 GCA_016719395.1 Candidatus Amarobacter glycogenicus
GACGACCGGCCGCGGCGTGAACGAACGGCAGAACTCGCGGATGCCCTCGGCGAGCTGGCGCGTGTACTCCGCCCCGTTTCCCTCTTCGATGAACTTGCGCGGGTGCGTGCCTATTTGAGCCACGATGAACTCGGCCCGCAGGAGCCCAACTCCGTCCACGCTCCGCTGAGCGACGCGTTCGGCCAGCTCCGGCTCGGCGAGGTTCACGTAGAGCCGCGTCGTGGTCTTGAGCGCTGAAGCCGCGGCGTACTTCACCTTCTGCCGCTCGTACCAGGCCAGTCGGGCCTCGGCACGGCCGGCGTAGACCTTGCCGTCCGACCCGTCCACCGTGACTTCCCGGTCGACCTCGAGGGCGGTTGTCGCGTTGTGGGCGCCAACCACGCACGGGATTCCCAGCTCACGGCTGACGATCGCGGCATGACACGTCCGGCCGCCCCGCTCGGTGATGATGGCGGAAGCACGCTTCATCGCCGGGACGAAGTCGGGCGTCGTCATCTCAGAGACCAGGACATCCCCAGGCCTGACCATGTCGATGTCCCGAGGGTCGTGCACCACGCGGATGATCCCAACGCCAACGCCGGGGCTCGCAGGCTGTCCGCTGAGCAGCACGGCGGCTACCTCGGCCTCCCCCACATCCTGGTCGTCGTGGCCGGCCTTCATCGTGGTCACAGGGCGTGCCTGCGTCAGGTAGAACTTGCCGTCTTCGTAGGCCCACTCGATGTCCTGGTGGTGCCCGTAGTGCTCCTCGACGGAACGCCCGATGCGGGCGAGTTCCACGATCTCCGCGTTCGTGAGTTTTTGCGCTTCGCGAAGGTTTTCCTGCACGTCCATCCAGGAGTTCGCACCCTCGTGGCCGCCGTCCGAGCCCTGGGTCTTCGCGATCATCCGGGGCTGCGCGACAACGGTCGTATCGAGGATCTGCAGGGATTCTTTGTCCACGAGGTAGAGGTCCGGCGAGATTTCGCCGGACACGATTCCCTCGCCGAGGCCGTAAACGGCTTCGATCGTGATCTTCGTCGCGTCCGATGTCACCGGTTCCACCGTAAACATAACGCCGGACTTCTGAGACTGGACCATGCGCTGCACGGGGACGGCGAGGCCGACTTTTGTGTGGTCGTAGCCCGCTTCTTCGCGGTAGAAGATCGCCCGGCCTTCGAACAGCGAAGCCCAGCAGGCCTGGACGGCTTTGACGACGTTTTCCGGGCCGACAACGTTCAGGAACGTGCTCTGCTGGCCGGCGAAGCTCGCTTCGGGAAGGTCCTCGGCGGTGGCTGAGCTGCGCACCGCAACGGCCCCTTCGCCGAGTTCGCGGTAGGCGTCCATGATTTCCTCTGCCATATGCCGCGGCATGGGAGCCTCGATGATCCTCTGGCGGATTAACGCCGCCCGCTCGTTGAGTTGGCGCGAGTCGTGGACATCGAGCCCAAAGAGGTCCTTCTTGATGAGCGGTTCGAGGGCGTTGATCTGGATGAATCGAAAATAGGTGTCGGCCGTCACGACGAATCCCGGGGGCACCGGAATCGAGGCGCGTGAGTTCTCCGAGGTTGGCGCCTTTGCCACCGACGAGGCCGAGATCGTCCCGGCCCACCTCGGAAAACCAAACCACCGAACGAGTCAAGCTAACCAATCTGCCTATACCTCCGGGGCTTCCGCATAGCGCAGACCGATGACTTCGGTCGCCGCATTATAGCCCGCTGGCGGGGATGCACCCCCGCCAGCGGGAAATATTTCACGCTTAACGAAGGACTATTCCACAGTCACCGTTTTCGCGAGGTTCCTTGGCTGGTCCACATCGCAGCCCCGATGGACGGCCACGTAGTACGCCAACAGCTGGAGCGGGATCGATGCGACGATTGGTTCGAGAAGCTCCGAAACCTCCGGGATCGTGACCACCCCATCTGCGAGTCTAGCCAGTTCATCGTCGCCCTCCGTGACGATGGCGAGGACCTTACCGCCGCGGGCCTGGACCTGCTCGACGTTCGAAATCATCTTCGAACGCAACGCATGCTTCGTCGCGATGGCGATCGTCGGGAATGACGGGTCGATGAGCGCGATCGGGCCGTGCTTCATCTCGCCGGCGGCGTAGCCCTCGGCGTGGATATACGAGATCTCCTTCATCTCGGGCGCACCCTCGAGTGCCGCCGGATAGCCAGCGCCCGGCCGAGGAAGAGGAGGTGTTGAGTGGTGGCGTAGTCGTTCGCGAGGCGCTGGTATCGCTTCGCGTCGGCAGTACCACTGCGACTGCGTCGGGCACCCTTGCCAGCTTCCCAGACGGCGGCGTACCTCATCGGCTGAAAGCCGCTTCGCCTGCCCTGGCTTCCCCAGCGCCAGCGCATACAGGGCGACCACGGCGGCCGTGAAGCACTTGGTACTCGCGACGCCGCGTTCGAGCCCGGCCCGTGTGTAGACCGCCCCCTCCGCAACTCGAGCCGTCTGCGCGCCCTCGGTGTTGCAGATGGTCACCTGGAGGGCGCCTTTCGCACCGGCGATCGCCATCGCCTCCAGGACGTCCACCGTTTCGCCGGACTGGCTCACGGAAACCACCAGGGTCTCCGGGCCCAGTACCGGGTCGCGGTAACGGAATTCGCTGCCGTTGTCGGTTTCCGCAGGCACGCCCGCGAACTGCTCGAAGTAGTGTCTGCCGATCATCGCCGCGTGAAGTGAAGTCCCCATCCCGATAAGCACGACGCGCTGCACCCCTGCGAGTCGCTCAGCGGCGGCGCCGAGGTCGTTGAGATACAGCTCCGCAGGTTCGAGTGTTGCGAGACTCCAGATGGTGTCCGAAAGCGCTTCTGGCTGCTCCATGATCTCTTTGAGCATGAAGTGCTGGAAGTCGCCCTTCAGGGCACTCACGGGGTCGATCGGGATCCGTTTCACCGGGACTTGAAGCGCTTCTCCTGCGACGTTCACGAAGCTGGCGCCCAGCTTGTCGATGCGGGCGAACTGGCCGTCCGCCAGGAAGGCGACACGCTGCGTTACGGGAAGGACCGCGGCGAGGTCGCTCGCAAGTACCATCTCACCTTCGCCATAGCCGATGACCACGCCGCCGGCATTGCCGAGTCGCGCGGCCACCATCACCCCTGCCTCGCCGGGGACATCGCGACAATGGCCTGCGAACCGGCCAGTAGGCCGGCGCTGCCGCGCAGCGCATCGAGAAGGGATTCCCCGGCCTTCACCCGCTCCTCCATCAAGTGGGCGATCGTCTCGGTGTCCGTCTCACTTCGGAACCGGTGTCCGCGCGCAACCAATTCCGAACGGAGCTCCGCGTAGTTCTCGACGATACCGTTGTGGATCACGACAACTTCGCCGCCACAGCTCAGGTGCGGGTGCGCGTTCTGGTCGCTCGGCTTGCCGTGTGTCGCCCAGCGAGTATGGCCGATGCCGGTCGTCGCGGCGCTGGCATCGGCACTGATCGCAGCTTCGAGATTGGCGATCTTCCCTTGCTTCTTCGTTACCGAAAGCGCTCCGGCTTCGCCCGGGTCGAGGACCGCGATGCCGGCGGAGTCGTACCCCCGGTACTCGAGGTCTTTGAGGGCGCGCAACAATACTGGGACGGCGGGCTTGTCGCCCGCGTAACCGACGATTCCACACATGGGAGGATTGGCTCCTTTGCCGTGGGCCCCGGAGGGCAAGGCGGCAGCACACAAGGCTCGCGCTCGGCGAGTCCACTACCGTTCCATGGGCATGGAGAGCGACAAGGGGACTGCAAGTCCCCTGGCACCTGGCGCACCTTTGTCAGCCGGTTGCCCGTGCTGGTTTGTGTGCTGCCTGCGGCTGTGCCTGCCGGGGGGCCATCCGCCGAATGTTTCGATACTGCCCCCGCCTCGTCGTCCTTCACCGCTGAAGGACCTGGCGCTTGCTACTGGCTCTCTGTGTGCTGTGTCCTGGCTTTTGCTGCGGCAGCCTCCGACCCGCGAGATTGCAGCGAGTGTCCGCCACCTCGCCGCATGAGGTCAACTTTCCGCGCGGGAAATGGAGGCGAAACCGAGAAAGTCGTCCTCCCATTCGAGGATCACTTTGATGAGCGCGGCGTCGAGCCCATACGGTTGCGCCACGATGCCGCGCATGCGGAACTCCTCCTCCAGCAGCGAGGCGATCTCGTCGAGAGGACGCGTATGGATGGCCAGTTCGCGTTCAGTCTCGAGGATGAGGTCGACCAGCTCACCGGACATCTGATAGCCGTCCTCCTGCAGTTGTTCCCAGACCCACTCGCCACACTCCGCCAGGAGCGCTCCCTGCAGTTTTCCAGTCGAAGCCATAGTTACCTCTGAAGTCGTCGCTTGTTCTCTTCCAAAGCCTACTTCGGCTTCTTCGTCGACGGAATCCTCGGGAGCTTCGGGCCGTCTATCGCCAGCTCCCTTCGAAGTTTCTTCAATCGCTGGACATTCTTCACGTCAGGTCCGGCCCCATCGAACCCGGGCACCTCAAGCAAGAACGGGACATCTCGGAAGGCCGGATGAGCCATGAGCGTCCGAAATCCGGCAAGACCGATGTGCCCCTCGCCGATGTTTTCGTGCCGGTCTCGGAACGTCCCGATGGGCTGCTTCGTGTCGTTCGCGTGGACCGCGGCGAGCCGGGAGAAGCCGATTTCCCGCTCGAATTCCTCCATCGCGGACTGGCAGCCGTCCTCGGTCGCAAGGTCGTATCCCATGGAGTAGGCATGACACGTGTCGATACACACCGCTGCACGAGGGTGGTTGTCCATCGCCCGGATCAGCGCCCCGAGCTCTCCAAAGTGGCCGCCGATGCAATTGCCCTGGCCCGCGTTGTTTTCGAGGATGAGGAGCGAAGGGTTTGCTGGCTCGTCGTTCAGCACGTCGAGGAGCATCCCGCCGATGCGTCGCGCCATCGTGTCCGAGAACCCGGCGCCCAGGTGGCTCCCGACGTGGAAAATGGTGCCGGCCACACCCATGAGTCCCGCGAAATGCATGTACGATCTTAGCGAGGCCATCGAGCGCTCGAGCATTCCTTCATCCGGACTCCCGAAGTTCATCAAGTAGACGCCGTGAAAGAACGCGGGGAGCGCGTGCTTCTCCCGGGCCGCGTTGAACGCGGCGATCTGTTCCCCGGTGCATGCCGGTAGCTTCCACTGCTGCGGCGCCGAAATGAACAGCTGGACGGCCTCGGCCCCAATGGCGCGCCCCCGTTCGAAAACGAGGTGGTGCCCCCCGGCACTCGAAACGTGCGCTCCAATACGCATGCTTGCTAACCCCCCACCGGCTGTTCAGGACACTATCACAGGCGCTGCTTGACCTCGTCGTCGTTGACAGCGCCACCTTGCGTTTCCAAGATTCCCGCCAGAGCGCCTGGTCGCTCAGGGAGGGCTTCTTTGTTTCCCGATGTCCCGAACACCGGGCTCCCGCTTTCGGGACTCACGGTAATCGACTGCACCATCTGGCAGCAGGGCACCTATGCCAGTGCCATGCTGGCCGACTTCGGCGCCAACGTCATCAAGATCGAAGGACCGGATTCGCCGGATCCCGGACGTGGTGTGAGCGACGCCTACTTCCAGAGCCACAATCGTAATAAGCGCGGCATCGTCGTCGACTTTAAGCACCCGGAGGGCCGCGAAACCGTCCTCCGTCTCGCCGAACAGGCAGATGTCTTCGTCCAGAACATGCGCCAGGGTGTCATGGACAAGCTCGGCCTCAACTACGCGGCCGTCAGCGCGCGAAACCCGAGCGTCATCTACGCCTCTGCCAGCGGCTATGGCTCCAAAGGCCCGCACCGAGAGTGGCCGGCGATGGACATCCTCGGACAGGCCCGCGGCGGTACGATGATGACGCAGGGCCCGCCCGACCTCCCGCCGATCTTCTCCTTCGGTGGCATGGCGGACCAGGTGGGCGCCATCTCCCTTTCCTACGGGATCCTCATCGCACTCTGGCACAGGGCCCGGACCGGCCAGGGTCAGCAACTCGATGCGTCGCTCCTGGGCGGCCAGGTCATGCTCCAGTCGTTCAACATCACCGGGACCCTGTTTACCGGCGCCATTCCCCCGAGGCGCGCCCGCGCCCAGGCGGCGCCCATGTGGAACGTCTATCAGTGCAAGGATGGCGGCTGGATCGCCTTGAGCATGTCCCAGATCGGACGTTGGTGGAGGCCGTTCTGCGAGGGCATCGGACGCCTCGATTGGCGAGATGATCCCCGCTACAACCGGCTCCCAGACCACTACGATCATCGTGAAGAGATCATTCGGAAGCTCGATGCGCTCTTCCTCGAAAAGGACCAGTGGGAGTGGGTCGAGTTCCTCTGCGGCCAGGGTCTGCCCTGTGCACCGGTCCAGGACTACGAACAGATCACCACGGATCCCCAGGTTGTCGCGAACGAATACATCGTGGAATACGACCACCCTTCCGGGGAGCGACGCAAGATCGTCGGTCCCGCCGTTCAGCTCGAAGCCAGTCCGGGTTCGATTCGCTCGGGAGCGCCTGAATTCGGCCAGCACACGGAAGAAGTACTCCTCGAATTTGGTTTCGCATGGGATGAGATCGAGCATCTCAAATCCTGCGGCGCCGTTGGCGCCCGGTGATGGACAGGGGATGAGCACCGGCCTTGCGGGAAAAGTGGCGCTGGTCACCGGCGGCGGCAGCGGCATCGGACGCGCGATCTGTCTCAGGCTCGCGGAGGCGGGCTCGCGCGTCGGCGTGGCGGATATCAGGCCCCAGTCCGCTGTGGAAACCGTCGCGTTGCGAGGTGAGCGGAGCGGTGAGCTGGTCGCAATCGAGTGCGACATAACGAGCCTTCAGTCGGTGGCGGCCGCCGTGACTTCCCTTCTCGAACGTTGGGGGCGGATCGATGTCCTGGTGAACAACGCCGGCTGGGACAAGATCGAGCCGTTCCTCCAGACGACACCGGAGACCCGTGATCGGGTCATCGATATCAACCTTCGAGGTCCCATCAACTGCTTCTCGGCGGTTTTGCCCGTCATGGTCGAACAGCAGTCTGGGGCGGTGGTCTCCATCGCTTCGGATGCCGGGCGGGTCGGGTCCACCGGCGAAGCCGTTTACTCCGCCTGCAAGGCCGGCATCATCGGTTTCAGCAAGACCATCGCCCGCGAAATGGCCCGAAATGGTATCCGCGTGAACGTCGTTTGCCCCGGGCCCACCGACACCGCTCTGTTGGCGGAGGTCACGTCCGGCGAAGGCGGTGCGAGGGTCATCGAATCGATGGTCCGGGGTATCCCAATGCGCAGGCTCGGGAAACCCGAAGACCTCGCCGGGGCAGTGGTCTACTTCGCCGGTGACGATTCCGCCTTCGTTACCGGGCAGGTGTTGAGCGTGAGTGGCGGCCTGACGATGGCAGGCTAGCGAGAACCGGGGACGGACCCTCGGACCAGGGTTTCGACCGCGTAGACGCTCGTCCCGGCCGTAAGGAAGAGCGTCGAGAAATCCGCTCCTCCGAAGGTCAGGTTGGCCGCATGCTCGTCCATCTCAAAGACTCCGAGATAGCTTCCTTCGGCCGTATGGACCGAGACGCCGCCTGCGCCCGTCGTCCATAACCGCCCGTCGCTGTCCACCTTCATGCCGTCGGGTGCTCCCCGCCGCGGGTCGTTTCGTTGGTCCACGAAGAGTGTTCTCGTCCCAGGCGAAAGGTCGGCTCCCACGGGATACCGCCAGATCAACCGCTCCTGCGAGTCTCCAACGTACAGCACGGACTCGTCGGGCGAGAACGCAAGGCCGTTCGGCTGGCTGAACCCTTCGGCGATCGTCAACTCCAGGGCCCCACCTGCCGCGATCCGGTACACCCCCTGGAAGTCGAGCTCTTGTGTCTGCCCTGGCGAACCGAAGGCCGGTACGCGGCCGGTGTCCATGCCGTACGTGGGGTCCGTGAAGAAGATCGCGCCGCTCGAATGCACCACGACGTCGTTTGGGCTATTCAGTCGTTTCCCGGCCCATGCGGTCGCCAGCGAGACTGTCTCCGACGGCCTCGCGTACTCGCCGCGTGAGACGCGCCGCCCGCCGTGTTCGCAGACCACGAGTCGCCCCGAGCCGTCGAGGGTCATCCCGTTCGACCAGCCGCTTGGCTTCCGGTAGACATCGGCCTCGTCCCGGCCCGGACGCCATCGGTACATCGTGTTGCCGGGGATGTCGCTGAACACCAGCGCGCTGTCGCTCGCGACCCAGATGGGCCCTTCGGTGAACCCGAATCCACCGCCGAGCTTTCGCTCATTGCCTTTGAGGAGACCGGCGATGCCGTTGTCGTCTTCGATTCGCATAGCGGACGGGATTCTGACACAACCTGGTATGGGCCCGAAAGGCAGCACGCCAGGGTCTTGCATCCCGCCGGGGACTGCGGCAGGATAGGGGGGTACCCTATTTAGGACATCACCAGATGACTCCTGAGACTCGCCGTCAGGCCCTTCGCCGCATGAAAATCATCAGCGGCCAGGTCCAGGCTCTTGAAAAACAGATCGAAGACGACCGCTACTGCATGGATGTCCTCGATCTCTCGCTCTCCATCCAGAAAGCCATGCGCAGCCTGGACGGGCTCGTCATCGAGGGCCACCTCCGCACCCATGTCATCGAGATGATGACCGGCGGCGAGGAAGAGCGAGCCATCTCCGAACTTCTGCGGCTTTATCGGGTACAGGGCCCCGCTGAAGCAACACCCATCGCGAAAGGAAGTGCACAACATGGCTAAGACGATCGAACTCGAGATCACCGGGATGACCTGCGATCACTGCGTGAAGGCGGTCACCAATGCCCTCAAGGACGTCACCGGCGTTTCAGACGCTGTCGTCAGTCTCGAAACGAAGCAAGCCACCGTAACGGCCGACCTCGTTGACCTCGGCGCGCTCATCGCGGCCGTCGAGGAAGAGGGCTACACCGCGGCTGCGCGGTAGCCTGCCCGCGCCACGGAAAGGGACCACACCCGATGGCCACAGCAGATCCCGCCGTCACGCTCGACATAACCGGGATGACCTGCGCCTCCTGCGTCCGACGAGTCGAACGCGCCCTGAGCAAGGTTCAGGGAGTCGAGACCGCCAGCGTCAATCTCGCAGCGGAGACGGCCCGCGTGACGTTCGCATCACCGGTTGCAGTCGGTGCGCTCGTCGCTGCCGTTGAAAAGGCGGGTTATGAGGCAGCTCCGTCGGCCGCGGGCAAGGACCGCCAGGCCGAGCGGGAGGCTCACGCCCGGTCTACCCTCGTTCAGTTGCTGTTCTTCGGCGCGCTCGCGGTCCCGACGATCATCCTGGCGATGGCAATGGACATCGCCGGCATGCACATCAACGATGACCCCCGGCTTCACGGCTGGATCGTGCTCGCTCTCGCGACGCCCATTCAGCTCGGCCTCGGCTGGCGGTTCTATCGGGGCGCCTGGGTCAGCCTTCGTCACCTGAACCCAAACATGGATGTGCTCGTCGCCATGGGAACGTCGGTGGCGTTCCTCTACAGCGCATGGGTCGTCCTCCGGGACAACCACAACCACATGTTCTTCGATGTCTCCGCCGCGGTGCTCGTCTTCATCACGATGGGCAAGTACTTCGAAGAAACCTCGAAAGGCGCGGCTTCTAGCGCAATTCGCTCACTCCTTGGCCTCAGCGCCCGAAATGCCACCATCCTTCGTGCCGGTGTCGAGACCGAAGTGCCAGTCGAACAGGTCACTCGCGGTGACCTCCTCGTGGTCCGCCCCGGCCAGCGCATCCCGGTCGACGGTGTGGTCCGGGACGGTCACTCCACGGTCGACGAATCGATGCTGACCGGAGAATCGATTCCCGTCGAACGGAGGCCCGGCGACCATGTCATCGGCGGGACCATCAACCAGAACGGTGTCGTCACGTTTGAAGCCACCGCGGTCGGCGAGGACACCGCCCTCCGGCGAATGGCGAAGATGGTCGAGGATGCCCAGGGCTCGAAGGCACCCATCCAGAAGCTCGTTGACCAGGTCGCGGCGATATTCGTTCCGGCCGTCATCGTGCTCGCTGCCCTCACCTTCGTCGCCTGGGGATTCGTCGGCAGTGGCTGGCAGGATGGCATGGTCGCCGCGGTCGCCGTGCTGGTCGTCGCCTGCCCGTGCGCGCTCGGCCTCGCGACCCCTACAGCCATCATGGTTGGCACCGGACTCGGGGCCGAACGCGGTATCCTCATCAAGAACGCCGAAGTCCTGGAACGGACTCGAAAGCTCGACGTGGTCGTCCTCGATAAGACCGGCACGCTGACCGAGGGGCGTCCCCAGGTGCTCGACATCGAGCCAATCGGCGACATCTCCCGCTCTGAATTGCTGCGCCTTCGCCGCCGCCGCCGAATCCGGGAGCGAACACCCGCTCAGCCGCGCCGTCGTCGATGCTGCCGTCGATGCGAAGCTGGATCTGCCGCCCGTTTCAGAGTTCTCAGCCGTCACCGCGCGCGGCGTCCAGGCGATGGTCGAGGGCCGGCTGGTCATGGCCGGTAACCTGGCTTTCTTCGAAGAATCCGGGTTCGCACCGGGCAACGA
This sequence comes from Candidatus Amarobacter glycogenicus, assembly GCA_016719395.1. Taxonomy (GTDB): domain Bacteria; phylum Chloroflexota; class Dehalococcoidia; order Tepidiformales; family Tepidiformaceae; genus Amarobacter; species Amarobacter glycogenicus. The sequence continues at coordinate 10,435 of JADJZF010000007.1, forward strand.
CATCGGCGCCCTGCTTGGGCGCCTCGAGTCCGCCGGGCGGACGGCGATTCTGGTCGCTCTCGATGGGCGCATCGCTGGTGTCCTGGGCATCTTCGACGATGTCAAGCAAAACGCCCCGCGTGCAGTCGAAGCGCTTCAGAGCCAGGGACTGCGGGTCATCATGATGACCGGCGACAACCCCCTCGCCGCCGCAGCCGTCGCCAAACGTGCCGGGATTGCCGAGTACCGTGCCGGAGCGCGGCCGGTCGACAAGCTCGAGTTCGTCCGGGCGCTCCAGGCGGAGGGTCTCGCCGTCGCCATGGTCGGCGACGGCATCAACGATGCACCGGCCCTCGCCCAGGCAGACATCGGCATCGCGATGAGCACCGGGACCGACGTCGCTATCGAGACAGGAGACATAACGCTCCTGAACGGAGACGTCTCGAAAATAGCGGAGGCCATCGCCCTTTCTCGGTCCACCTTGAACACGATCCGCCAGAACCTCCTGTGGGCATTCGGCTACAACGTGGTAACGATCCCGATCGCGGCCCTCGGCCTGCTGAACCCCGTGCTTGCGGGCGCCGCGATGGCATTCAGTTCCGTGAGTGTGATGGCGAACAGTCTCCGACTCCGGACGAAGGCCCGCGCTCTCGCCCGCGCCAGCGGAAATGAGTACTCGGCCTCGCGGGCGAACAGTCTCAGGGCCAGTCGCGGGCCCATCCTGGCAATGTCCGCGGCGACGGCACTGCTCGTCCTGCCGCTCCTTGTTTTCACCGGTATCGACCGTGACTGGTTTGGCGGCGACGACGAACCCGAAGAACACACGGCCCATTGACCGTGGGTTCCCCCGCGCGCTGCTCGCTGTTGATAACGCCTGCCGCGGCGCGCACTGGTAGACTGATCCACGTATGAAGCGAGCCAATTCCCGGCCGGTCCGTGCCGGCTCCGTTACCATCGGCGGCGGCCATCCCATCGTCGTCCAATCGATGTGCGCGACCCGCACCCAGGACATCGAAGCGACCGTGAACCAGGCGGAGATGATTCACAACGCGGGCGCCGGGCTCGTTCGCATCGCCGTCGACAACCCGAAGGATGTCGATGCCCTCGCCGTCATCCGCCAGCGGGTGCCCCAGGCCAACCTCGTGGTCGACCTGCAGGAGAACTACCGGCTGGTGACGCAGGTGGCGCCCCATGTCAACAAGGTCCGCTACAACCCCGGCCACCTCTATCACCACGAAAAGGACAAACCGGTCCGGGAGAAAGTCGCGCTCATTGCCCAGACGGCGGTGAAGCATGACCTCGCGCTACGGGTGGGAGTGAACTGCGGTTCGGTCGATCCCGCGATGGATGCGAAGTTCCAGGGCGCCGATCCCCCCGAACTCGATGGCGTCACAGCGATGGTCGAAAGCGCACTCGAGCACTGCCGGATCCTGGATGACCTGGGCTTCACGCGTTACGTGGTTTCGATGAAAGACAGCGACCCTCGCAAAGTCATCGAGGGCAACGTTCGCTTCGCTGCGGCCAGGCCGGATGTCCCGCTCCATCTCGGAGTGACCGAAGCCGGCATGCTCCCTGACGGCGTGATCAAGACACGGATCGCCTTCGAGCAGCTCCTCAGCCGCGGCATCGGTGACACCCTGCGGGTCTCGCTCACGCTGCCATTCGCCGACAAGTGGAAGGAAGTCGAAGCCGGGCTACAGATCATCGCCGACGTCGAGGCCGGCCGCTACCGATCGGTGCCGGTCTTCCAGGATCACGGCCTCAACATCATCAGTTGCCCGAGTTGCAGTCGAGTCGAGAACGAGGCGTTCGTGGACCTTGCCTTCAAGGTCAAAGAAATGTCGGTGTACGCCAAAGCTTACGACATAACGATCGCCATCATGGGCTGCCGCGTAAACGGCCCCGGCGAAACCGATGATGCGGACCTCGGCCTCTGGTGCGCGCCCACTTTCGTGAACCTGAAGAAAGGCGAACAGGAACTGGGCGCCTTCCCCTACGATGTCGTGCTCGACCGCTTGAAGGTCGAACTCGACGCGATTATTGAAAAGAAGAAGCTGGCAGGAGCGAACGCATGAGCATTGGCACCATCACCCACATCGCCCGTTACCCCGTGAAATCCATGCGTGGAGAGTCGCTCGACTCCGTCGAAGTCGACTTCGTCGGCCTGCCGTTTGACCGCGCGTTCGCTTTCGTCCAGGAAGGCCTTTACACGTCATTTCCGTGGTTTACGGCGCGAGATTGCCCGCAGATGCTCCTTTGCCAGCCGGTTCTGAGCGGCGGTGCGTCACCGGAGCACAGACACAAGCCGCCAAGCGTGAACGTGGTTACCCCTGAGGGCGAGTTCGACCTGACCAGCCCGGAAATGAGGGCGAAACTGCAGGAGTGGTCGGGAAAGGCGCCGGCGCTGCGGACCGACTACCGCGGTTGCCAGGATGTCGCATACGTCTCGGTCATCTCCACGGCGACCATCCGCGCGCTCTCTGAGGCTGCCGGTGTCGAGGCCGACCACCGCCGTTTCCGCATGAACCTCATCGTCGAGATAGGCGACGAGCCGTTCGCTGAGAACGCATGGGCTGGCAAAGCTGTCACGATCGGCGGAGCCACCATCGCCGTCCACGAGCCGGACCGGCGCTGCAACATGATCACGCTCAGTCCCGAGACCGGCGAGTCCACTCCCGCGGTCCTGAAAAAGGCCGGCGAACTGAACAATGCCAACGCCGGGATGTACTGCTCGGTGCTCGTGGAAGGTCGTATCGCCGTTGGCGACTCCGTGACGCTCTAACGTATCGGCGAGGTCGCGGCAGGATGCGCTCGCGATCTCGCCGGAGCCTAACTTCAAACGTAAATCGAGTGGCGAGATGGCGCTACGTCGCTGCGGCTGGGCCGCTCCGTCTCTGACGTACCGCGAAGAATGCCCACAGTGCAACGCCCGCCGCGGTGTAGACGACGAAAGCCACCAGCACCGACAACGAGCCGGCGGTGCGCAGGCTGTCGAAGTACGCACGCTGCGAATTCAGGAGTATGTGCCACGCCAGGAAGGCCGAAACGAGCGTCAACCCGACCCACACGCTGCGCCTCCAGCGGTAGATCTTCGCTCCGTCCATTACATCGAGCGGCATCAGGTTGATCAGCAGACCCTCAAGTCCCCCGATGAAGACGATCACCGCGATTGCCTCCATTGTGTCGGAGAGAGCCGCGCCAGGGAGTGCCCGCACTGGCGTCACGAGGAGCCAGCACACGGCGCTGAGACCAAGGCATGCAGCGACCGGCACCGCCAGCGCCCTGCCCTCGTTCCGTTCATCACCAGCAGCCCCTCCGAGGACGACGCACGAAGCGGCAAACCCGTAAACCACCCCCGGCTGGAGGCCAAGCGCCCTGGACGCGACCACCGACAGCACGGCAACGGCAAGCGAAAGCGGATACGCCCGCACCTCGGCGATTGACCCCAGCGTGCGTTCACGCGACCACGCTTCAAGCCCTGAATACAGCAATCCGACGAGGCCGACACCCACGATGACGCTCGCGAAAAGCACCGCGCTGGACCGGTTCAAGCCAAAGCCCGGGTCGAGGAATCCGTAAATGAACCCGGTCGCCACCAGCACCCCGGCCATGCTCGCGGCCCTGGGGACTTTCAGGCGTCTGGCGAAGGGCTTTCGTCCCCTCGCAATGCTGGTCCAGCGTCGCCACCAGCCGCTGATCTCCTCGCGGTGTTGCTGGGCGGTCTGGTTGAAGAGCACCGAGCTGAAGAACACCCAGACAGTGACACCGGCGAGGATGAGATTGGTCGAAATGACCCCGGGGTCCGTCGAGACGTCGCCGGGGCCGGGCAGCTCTCGTGCGACGCTCGGCCGGCTCGAATCCGATGGTCGAGCCGATGCGACGGCGGCAACCGCAGCCTGCGTTGGCGTCGAAGGCACCTGCGTCGGGACCGGCGGCACGGGGGTCGAAGTTGTTGTCGGGGCCGGCGATTGGGGCGGAGGCGCCGGTGTGACCTCGCTGGTGGCTGCGGTCGTCGCCGCGGGAGACGTTTCCACTGGTGCGGGGGATGTCGCGGTTGGGTTTGGGGCGGTTGCCGCGGGAGTCGGCGGCGCCGGAGTGGCCGTCGCAGGGATCGGTGTAGCTGCTGCCGCTTCAACGTTCACGAAGACGACCAGCGGGGCAATCGGGCCGAGACCCTGGGCGTTGATTCGCCATACGACGGCGTAGTTACCCGGGGTCGTATACGTGTGCGAATGCTGTTGCCCGGGGAAGGAGTAGATATCGTCGCCGCAACTAACGATGGCGAGGGGCTGCTCGGCACTCCCGTCGTTCCAATCCAGCGAGCTCGTGATCGGGGTGGACTCGATGGCGCTGTCGTTCAGTGAGATGATGACCTGCAACGGCGCCGGGCCCTGCACGGTCTGTCCGATGGGAGCCGGTGAGACAACGGTGGGAAACGGGATGTCGGCGCTGGCTGCACCCGTGCAGGCAGCCACCGCGGTCTCCATCCGCCCGAACGAAGCCACGCTGCCAGACGCCAGGACGAACACGGCAAGCCCAACCGCGCGGAGGGAAGCCCGGACGGGGGAACGGTCGAACCGCAGTCGTTCCATGCAGTGCCGGAAGGTATCCCTCCCCGTTGGGAATAGCAACACAAGACGCAAAGAGGAACCCCGGTTGGGGCCCCGTCGCGCCGGCAGCTCGGGTCGCGACAGGGCCTCGCGGGAGCCTTACCTCACCGCACAAATCCACTCGCTGCCGTTGGGAAGCCCGGCATCCCGTGGATCACCGGTCGGTGCGTCTTCAAGCTCATCAACGGGTAGGATGCGCTTCTAGAAAGCTGTGGGTGCTCGAAGATGGCTGCATATCGACTAGAGCTGGCCGTGTCGGGACGCGATCTTCTTCAACAGGCAGCGCTGATTGCCCACGCCGAACGGCGAGGACTCACTGGCGCCTGGGTGTCGGAAGTCAACGGGGCAGATGCCGTCACGCAGGCAGCGAGCGCCGTCGCAGTCACGACGACGATGCGCGTGGGAACGGCGATCATCCCCATCCAGACACGGGACCCGCTCCTGGCCGCGATGACAGCCCAGTCACTCTCAGACCTCTCAGGAGGCCGCTTCGTGCTCGGCCTGGGCACCAGCACCAGCGTGATCGTTGAGGATTGGCATGGCCGCCCGTGGGGAAAGCCGCTGGCAGGTACCCGCGAGTACGTGAGCCTGGTCCGCCAGCTCCTCGCCGGGGAACGGGTTACCGCCGAGGGGGCGTTCCCCATGCGCCGCTCAAGCCTCGCCCGCCGGAGCCAAGGCTCGATTCCGATCTACCTTGGCGCCCTCAACGACGGCATGCTGCGCCTCGCCGCCGAAATCGCGGATGGCGTCATCTTGAACTTCGTCTCCACCAGGCAAGTGAAACGGGCGGTAGACCTCGTCCGGGCCACCCGCAGGGACCTCCGCCTGGATGCACCGTTCGAGGTGGCAGTGTTCTTTCGAGCGACGGTTACGGACGACATCGCCCCCGTGCTGCCGCGCTATCAGCAGGAGATGCTGACGTACCTCATGTCGCCGGTCTACCAGAAGTTCTTCGGCGCCGACGGATGGGGCGAGCTTTGCGAGTCAACGGCCCGGCGCTGGACGACCGGCGAACGTGAATCTGCCCTGGCCAACATTCCGGCGACCTTTATCCAGGAGCGGGCCCTGGTCGGCCCGGCATCCGCGATCAAGGTCCAGCTGCAAGCCTATGCAGAAGCCGGGATGGATACCGCCTTCATCCTGCCGGTGCCGCCTCCGGGCGCCGATCATTTCACCGGCAGCATCGCCATCGTCGACGCCCTGGCCGACTAGACCAACCGCCGCGGATGTACCCGGAGGTTTCCACGGCGGGCCGCCAGAGCGGCATCCCGGACTTGGAGATTCCGATGCGCCGGGTCCATCCTCAAAACGTGTGGACAAAAACCCCGGTTTGCACGGGGCCCAGATTCGGAAAATGGTGGACACGCGGGTGAGTTGAACCTTCGCCAATAGCCTGCTCGGCACCGCTCACCGCAAAGCGAATCTGGGGAAGGGCCAAGAAAGGCCAGAAAGCCACGGCATGGCGGGCCCCAGGGCGATTAGCTCAGTTGGTCAGAGCACCTGCTATACACGCACCAATGCGGATACGGACAAGCACCAGCGCTGGCACGGCGGGCGGTGGGCGATACTGTCATCGGGTAATTCACGCGGCCAGCCAACTCTGGAACTCGGAACCGTGGACGTACGCCCGGAAGCCTTGGTCCCCGCCGGCTGTTTCGCATTGAAAGAAAGCTGGCGCGCCGTCCCGGAATCGATCTCGTGCCGGATCGGTGTCGCTACCGAGGCCAACGGAATCGAAGCGTCGCGGCGCCGTGACGACACTCTCGTTAATGAACTCCAAGACGTGCGTGTCGTAGGCGCTGAAACCGGCAACCAAGACTTTGTCCGCCTCGGAAAGTGCGGCGCGTACTGCTTCCAGGTGGGTATCAGGACATCGAAATGAAGTTCGGGTCTTACTCGCCAACGGTGCTGTGAGTAGCGGGTAATAAGCGAGCATTTCGGCTGCTCCGGCGGTGGTTCTCCATCGATTCCGGCAAGGGCCGTCTGTCCGTTCCACCAGCACGTCTTCGGGGCTCCGGTTGCCACGCTCCCAGGTCGAGTTCCTGACATTCTTCCCACCACGAGTCCCTATCTTGCACAAGCGGTGCGCTCTTTCGCTGGATGAGCCCCCACCAGTCGATGGAGCCGTGGAGCTTCGCTATCCGGCACTGAGGGTCACGGAGGTAGTCGTCAAGGGAGTGGAAGGTCTTGCCGCGAAGTTCCGTGTAGGCCTGCTCAACGAAATCGTCGTAGTTCAGCGTCAAGATGGTGCACTCGTGCGGCCGATTGGCGAGCAGCTCAAAGAGGAGCTTCGCGTGGGTTCCGGGATGGGAAGATAGGTGTGCGAGACGGCGTCGAGTAGGTCACGCAATACAGCGGGACTGCCTTAAATGCCTCGCGGATGTCCGGGTCGGGTGCGCCGCGAACTCAGAAAGGCGCTCCTCGAGGGGAAATGGCGTCTGGGCCTTGGCTTCTGGTGCCAGAAGCGACCACATTAACTGCATCTTCGGATGCTTCGATGCGATCCTCCCAGAACCTTGCCCCTGGAAGAGTCCCCGTGCAACCGGCGGCGCGAGGTCAGGATCGTTTAGTCGAAACGCGTCATTACCTAGCATCGGCTGACGCTCCAGCGCCGAGGAGGATCACCGCCTTCTTCACTCGTTCGGCCCCCTTCACTCCCGTAATACGTTCTCCCGCGAAGGCGGGCGCCGGCCCGTGCTATCGACACGAACCGGCACCTTCAGCCCGAACGCTGCCGCACAGCGAACGGATCTTGCCGAAGTCTACTTCGTGGAGTCCTCATAGGCCGCTCGCGTCTTCGACACGCTGGGCGGCCTATCTCGTTCCGGGGAGGAAGCCCCCCGTAATTAGCCAGGGGTTTTCTCCTATCTGCGGCCTCGTGCGCGTCGAGGCCGCGCTTCGCGGTTCCGGCGTGTAGCCTTTCGTTGAAGTAAGTGGACAGAAAGGCCGGGATCACTCCCGGCCAGATTTGGAAATTGGTGGAGACGCGGGAGAGTTGAACTCCCGGTCCAGCGAAGGTCAGCTCCGAATTGTCCTACAGGCTTTCCCACCGATGGGGATCTCGCTGGGAAACTGCAGTGGTGGTCCCCACGTTTCCCAACCAGCCGATGATCTTTCGCGGGCGCTATCGGCGTGAGCCCACGGCATCCTGGCTTTAGTGACGCCCCTTCCCGACGCTACCAGGCCGGGCTTCGGGAGGGACGGCCTCTACAGGGTATTAAGCTGCGAGTGCGAGTTGGCGATTGTTGCCATTTGTTTTTGGCCGCCTGATTAACGAGGGTGACGCCCAACCTCGGCCTGCTATCCGGCTACCTAGCTCCCTGTCGATTCCCTTCGTCCCCGTGATAGGAGCAGTATAGCACACCTGTTCGAAGATCACGCCCCCCGCCGCAATGCTCGCTGCATGTCCAGCTTCTGGTCGTGCTCCTTCAGCTTCTCCCGCTTGTCATAATGATGCAGGCCGCGCCCGACACCAATCTCCACCTTCGCCTTCCCGCGCTTGAAGTACATCGCCAGTGGGATGAGCGTGAAGCCTTTGCCCGCCATCAGCTCTTCGATCTTGCGGATCTCCTTCCTGTGCAGCAGGAGTTTGCGGTCCCGCACCGGGTCGTGGCCGGAATAGCCCGCGCTCGCGTACGGGGCGATGTGCGCATCCTGGAGCCAGAGTTCGCCATCCTTCACCCGGGCGTAGGCGCCCTGCAACTGGACACGATGCTCCCGGACGGACTTGATCTCCGATCCGGTTAGCACGATGCCCGCCTCGAACTTCGCGAGGAACTCGTAGTCATGCCGCGCACGGCGGTTCTGGGCGATGGTCGAATCTGCCATGGTGGTTCGCACGAAAACGGCCCCGCCATCTCGACGGGGCCGTTGAGGTGATGACTCCCAGTGTAGCGCCCGGGCTACTTCCCGTGGAGCAGGTCGATAGCCTTGAACATCTGGATGTCGCCCTGGTCCACGTACTCGTCGTACGTCATCGGCAGTTCGATGTCTGGCTTCACTCCGAGGCCCTCGATCTGGTCGCCGTTCGGGGTGAGCCACCTCCCTACAGAGAGGTAGAGGGCGCCACAGCCGTCCGGGTCGCCGCAGTTCTTCAGCGGCTGAAGCTGGTTCACCGTGCCCTTGCCGAAGCTCCGCACACCAACGATCTGCGCTCGGCCGTTGTCACGAAGCGCTGCTGCCAGCACTTCAGCGCCGCTGGCGCTCCCGCCGTCCTGCAGGATGACGATCTTGATCTTCGTCGCCGACCCGCCCGGCTTCGCCGACCACGATTTCGACTTCCCGTTCGCATCGACCTCCGAGATGATCGTGCCCCCGGCCAGGAATTCGTCCGCAACGTCAACCGTCGCCTGGAGCAAGCCGCCCGGGTTTCCCCGGAGGTCGAGCACGAGGCCCTTGTATCCCTTGTTCTCGATACCGTTCAGCTTCGCCTTCAGCTCCTGGACCGTGCGGTCATGGAACTGCGAGATGTTGATGTAGGCGAGGTCCGTGACTTCTTTCCCGTCGCGATCCACCAGCTTCTCGCCGCTTTCCCCAGGGATGATCTCGATCCGGGGCTCGGAGTACACGCTCTCGATGGGGATGTTGCCGCGGGTGATCTTGATCGTCTCGATCGTCCCGTCGGTGTGCTTCACTTCCAGCGTGACCGGTGTGCCCTGCTGGCCCCTGATCTTCTGGACTGCCTGTTCGGAGGTCCAGCCTTCAGTCGATTCGCCATCGACCTTGAGGACGGTATCTCCCTGGCGGATGCCCGCTTTTTCCGCGGGCGAGTCCCTGAAGGGCGCGACGATAGTCACGACGCCGGTGGTATCGGAAACACTCGCTCCGATGCCGTCGTAGCTCGAATCCAGGCTGAGCGCGCCCGCCTTGAGTTCCGCCGGACTCAGGTATTCAGTGTGAGAGTCGTTGAGGGCCGCGATGATCCCGTCGATGGCCGCCTGCTGCAGCGTCTCCTCATCCAGGATCGACTTGTCGACATACTGGTTCTTCAGCAGGTCGACTATCTCATCGATGATCGCCGCACCAACGCTGGACCCCGCGGCGCCGGGGGCGGCTACTCCGTTCGAAGGCGCGGACTGGGAGCCCTCGTCGTGGCGGATGTCCTGGATGCCCCACGCCAGCCCAAAGGCCAGGGTGACCATCGCCAGGACAAGGAAGACGATGACGGCGTTTCGAGCGAGCCGCTCGCCGAGGCCGGGTTGCGGCTGTTCGCGTGGGATATCCATCAGTCTGGTGGGTGTCCTTTGAACCCCTCGCTGAGAGGGGGATGTTGCGAGTGTACAGGGGCAAATTCGGCGGCTTCAATTTCGCGAATTACCCCCCGTTTACCTCATGCCCGGTCGAACGCCAGCATCGTCGCCGCACCGAGGTTCTGCGGGAGCCCCCTGGTCCGGGTATCCCAGGCCCACGCGAAGTCCCCCTGGCCGCCGGAGAACGACGGGTGAGGTCCCTCGGTCAAGGTTCGACCGCAGATCCCAAACCACCGGCTATCGGCGGACCAGCACGGGTGCGAGACCGCGAATTGGTCGAAGAACCCGATCATCGTCGCGGTGTCTCGGGCCGGGATGAGCGACTCCATCGCACCCACGAACCGCCCCCGCGCGTCGTGCAGCCGCGCCTGGAAACGCCCGTCACCGCTGTAGGTGGGATGGAGCGTGACGATCTGTTCTCCGTTCGGCGCCCACCAGAAAGCGGCAAGCGGCCCCTTCACGAGTCGCCGGGCGCCTTCTTCCCCGGCGAGGGTGACGACTTCGCCGAAGATTCCGGACTCGGGAGACGTCGCGACAGCCACCGTCAGTTCTCCGCTCCCGGGACGAAACCCCAGCGCGACGCCGTTCGGGAACGAAGCCGCTCTTGCTGACTCTCCCTGTAGCGTGCTCGTCATAACATGAACTTGGCCGGCGTCGACCTCGGCCCAGGCGATGGATCCTCCATCGTCACGGACCGCGGGAGTCCGGAATCCCGTCGCGGTCGCCGATAGCATCCGCTGGTCGCCGCTCACCGCGTCGAAGGCCGTCAGGCTCGCGCCGTGGTGACACAGCAGCTGGCTGGTGCCCGGCACCCACGCTGGAAACAACGGGGAAGCGCTCAGGTGGGTGCGGAAACCGGTTTCGCCGCGCCGCCACGTCCGGAGCGAGAGTGCCTGGCCGTCGGGGACGACATAACATAAGACATCGCCATCGCCGGCCCACGCGGCGTAGTGCGCCAGCCGCGGCCCGATCAGCGCCGCCGGCCGAGTGTCCGCCCCGGGCACCTCCAGGGCTCCCTCGCGAGCCGTGTGCTCCAGCCGGGTCTCGAGGTCGACCACCGAGGTGGTCCAACCTCCGTTCCCTGGCGACGCGGTGGGCCAACCACCCTCGAGCCGGTGCTCGTCCGTCCAGCCCGCCGTTTCATCGAAGCGGCGCACGACCACTCCCGAAGCCTGCCCCGCGGTTGCGACGGTCGTCATTCGACGCCGATTGTCCACTGCACCAGCCGGGGATGGCCAGAGGGGCGTCGCAGCACCGCGGTGAAACTTCGCACTATATCAGTTATGCAGTTCAGAACGGGCTGGGCCACCTGTAAGGGTTCACCCGCCTGTCACTCAGGGTTTTCCCTTATGTCCTGTCTTGTCACTCAACCATCACGGAGCCGTCACCGATCATGCGTTGTTCTGTCACCGGCCTGATCTGAACAATCGTCTCATCTGATCGACAACCAAGTCAGACCGGTTGCGGTCGGGGTACTTGTTCGGGGGAGCAAGAAAATGCAGTGGCCGTCCTCTAGTGGAGAACCCGTCCTTGAAGTGAGCGTCACGCCCAGCCGCCTGACGCTCGAAGAGCAGCAACAGCTCGTTATGCAATACGCACCCCTGGTGCGCCGCGTCGCCCGCTCGCTGCCACTCGAAATCCCTGGCCTCCTCGAATTCGAGGACGCTGTGGGGTACGGAACCTGCGGTCTCGTCGAGGCGGTCCGCCGGTACGACCCCTCGAAGGGCACGAACTTCCACGCCTACGCTGTCCAGCGCATTCGAGGGTCCATGATCGACGCCTTCCGGCGCATGGACCGCCTTAGCCGGACGATGCGCCAGAAGGCCCGCGACGTCCAGCGCGCACAGAGCGAGCTCGAGACGTTGCTCGGCCGGTCGCCCAACGAGCACGAAGCCGCTGCTCATCTCGGCATCTCGATCGACCAGTACCGCGACGCCAGTTCGAACTCGCGCTGGGTAACCGTGTCGTTGGACCGGATGCTCGAACGAGACGACGACGGCGACTCTTTCCCGGCGGCGGAAATGCCGACGGCAGACGAAGATATCGACTTCACGCGCTCATTCGAAGAGCGTGAGCTCTACGAAGATCTCGCTCGTTCGGTCCAGTCGCTTCCCGACCGTGAGCGACTGGTAGTGTCTCTCTATTATGTCGAGCATTTGACCATGAAGGACATTGCATCGGTCCTTTCGGTCTCTGAAACACGGGTCTCTCAGCTCCACGCCCAGGCGGTGAAACGGCTCCGCCGCGCCCTCCTGCGCGAAGCCGCCTGAACGAGCTGGGCAAGCGCCTTCCTCTCCGCACTTCACGGCGCGCCCGGCTCCTTCGGCCGGGCGCTTTCGTGTGAGTTCCCGGTGCGGCCTGGCGCCGCGCGGAGTTCGCCACATTTGTGGCCTTCCTGAACACGACTGACCCTATTAGGGAGGCGATCGCTGCCGAAGATAGTTAATGACACACCGGTAGGACTGCCCCTGGGGCGCTCCCTCCGGTACGACGAGTTCCCGGGCAACGCCGCGGGGACATGGGGGATGATGTTTATGGCGGACCGATACGACGAAGGCTTCCGCAGCCAGGTTGCCTTCGTGACTCACACACGCGAGTACCGATCCTCCGAAGTGCTGCCTGCGCTTGCGCGTCACGGCTTCACCACGACGGAGCGCCCACACGACCGTGAAACCGAACGGCTCATCAGCCAGTTCGACCCGGACCTCGTGGTCCTCGCGGTTGACCCCCGGCACGATGACGACGTGGCCCTGGTACGCCAGGTTGCGCGCGCTTGCAACGCAGCCGTCCTCGTGATGGCTCCTGGACCGCACACCAGCGGCATGAGCCTCGCGCTCGAAGCTGGCGCCGATGTCTGCCTGCGGGACACAGACGGCGTTGAACTCCTCAGTGCCCAGCTGAGCGCCCTTGCCCGGCGTAAGGCCCCGGCCCAGCAAGAAACGCGCGACGACGGCCCGAGCACGATCACCGTGCGCGACCTCGTCCTCGACTTCGACCGCTGCCAGGCCGTCCGCGACGAAGAAACGATCCCGCTGACGCCCACCGAGTTCAAGATCCTGGCTTACCTGGCGAAGAACGCCGGCAAGGTCGTCAGCCCGGTCGAGATCCTTCGCGCCGTCCAGGACTACACCTATTCAGACCGCGAAGCGCAGGAGATCGTCAAGGTCTACATCCGCCGCATTCGCCGGAAGGTGGAGCTGGACCCGGCGGAGCCGAGCTACATCGTCAACGTTCGAGGCTTCGGCTACATGCTCGAGCGGCGGGGAATCCTCCGCGCGGCTGCCCGCATCGCCGACGCCGCCTATAAACGTCCTGGATGGCGTTTAGAAGCGCGATACCTTCTGCCATCGGTTTCTGAAACGCCTTTCGACCGCTGATGAGCCCTGTGCCACCGGCGCGCTTGTTGATGACGGCCGTCTTCACCGCCTCGGAAAGGTCGCTCTCGCCCGCGCTGGCCCCACCAGAGTTGATCAAGCCGACTCGGCCCATGAAGCCATTCGCCACCTGGTACCGCGCCAGGTCGATCAGGCTCTCGCTGGCGAGCTTTGTGTACATGCGGTCGTCGCTCTTGCCGTAGCTCACGCCGTTGGCGTTGAGGGCCTTGAAGCCACCGTTCTGTTCGGGCAGCTTCTGCTTCACAATATCCGCCTGGATCGTGACGCCGAGGTGGTTCGCCTGGCCGGTCAGGTCCGCGGATGTCTCATGGTTGACGCCGTTCACTTTGAACGAGGGGTTCTGCAGGTAGCACCAGAGTACGGTCGCCATGCCCAGCTCGTGCGCGTAGGCAAACGTCTTTGCGACTTCGACGATCTGACGGCCACTCTCTTCGCTCCCGAAGTAGATGGTTGCACCGACTGCGGCCGCACCCATGTTCCATGCCTCTTTCACCGTCCCGAACATGATCTGGTCGAACTTGTTCGGGTACGTCAGGAGCTCGTTGTGGTTCACCTTGACGATGAACGGGATCCGGTGGGCGTACTTGCGCGCTACCGAGCCCAGCACGCCGTATGTCGAAGCCACGGCGTTGCAGCCCCCCTCCATCGCGAGCCGCACGATGTTCTCGGGGTCGAAGTAAGCCGGGTTCTTCGCGAACGAAGCGCCCCCAGAGTGCTCGATCCCCTGGTCGACCGGGAGGATTGAAACGTAACCGCTTCCCGCCAGACGGCCATGGCCGGCGATCGCCTGCAGGTTCCGCAAGACCTGTGGAGTGCGGTCGCTCCCGGCCCAAACGCGGTCCACAAAGTCTGGCCCCGGCAGATGAAGACTTTCGCGGGGAATGGTCTGGCACTGGTGGCTCAGGAGGGTGTTCGCATCCTCCCCGAGGAGGTCGGCGATTCCCGAAAGGCTCAAACCGCGAGCCGGCGCTTCAGCGAGTACCATCTAAATCCCTCGAAACAAACGTGGGCGCCACGTGGGTCCCGAAAACGAATCATACCCCCATTCCGCCAGAACACCCATCGAGTCCGGGTCCCAGCGCAGCCGCGAAGAGCCTCACTCAATGCGGGAGCCAGGCGCCGGCACGGTGTCGAGAGATGTATCTTTACCTTTACTTCGGAGCCGCCCGACTACGGTGGTTCCAAGACCTGAGCGAGGAGTTCGACCATGCGCGTACTCGTTGTCGAAGACGAAGATGCAATCGCCAGCGCCATCGAGCGCGGCCTGACTAAGCAGGGCTACGCCGTTGATGTCGCTCACGACGGTGCCGAGGCACTCGACAAGGCAACCGTCAACACCTACGACGTCATCTGCCTGGACCTCAACCTTCCCCGGGTGGACGGTCTCGAAGTCTGCCGCCGCCTCCGCGAAGATCGCTTCGCTGGCGGGATCATTATGTTGACTGCCCGCAGCTCCATCCGCGAGCGAATCGAAGGCCTCGACTACGGCGCCGACGACTATCTCGTCAAACCGTTCGCTTTCAGTGAGCTTGCCGCCCGCATCCGGGCAATCACGCGCCGCGAAGGCGGCCTGCGCGAGCCCGTCATCGACACCCGCGGCCTCGAGTTGGACCCCAACACGAACCGGGCCAAACGGGAAGGACGGGACATTCACCTGACTCCGAAGGAGTTCGCGCTCGTCTACTACCTTGCTCGCAACGAGGGCCGCGCAGTCCCCCAGGAAGAGCTCCTGGAGCACATCTGGGACGAACACGCGAACCCCTTCACCCAGACGGTGAAGGTGCACATGAACAACCTGCGCCGCAAGCTGAATGAGGGCTTCGACGATCAGCTCATCGAGACCATCCGTGGAAAGGGGTACGTTCTCTAGGGTGCATATTCCCGCGTTCACCCGGAGCATCCGCTTCCGGCTCACCGTCTGGTACTCCAGCCTTCTCCTCGTGTTCGGGGTCGCTTTCGTGCTGGCCCTCAACATCGCGGTGCGGCTCGACCAGCCGCGGGTGGTCAGCATCGAGAACATCCTCGCAGAACAGTACGCACCCGAGGCTCCGGGACCCGGTGGGGCGTTAACGGGTCCGCGACGGACCATCACCCCGGGGCTCCTCGTCCGTGACGCCGAGGACCAGATCTACTCCGAGAACCTCGACCGTCTCCGGCTCTGGTCGCTCTTCAGCGTGGTTGGGCTCGCGGTCGCGTCCGGTGTCGGTGGTTATGTCCTATCCGGCATGATGCTCCGCCCCGTGCGAGACATCACCGAGGCCGCGGCTGAAATCACCGCCTCCAACCTTGGTAAACGCATCAACTACGAAGGCCCCAAAGACGAACTCTGGGCCCTCTCCCAAACGTTCGACTCGATGGTTGACCGGCTCGAGCATTCCTTTGAGCGTCAGCGCCAATTCGTCCAGGACGCCTCCCACGAACTCCGGACGCCCCTCGCCGCAATCCGGACGAACATCGAGGTCACGGAGATGGATCCGGATGCGAGCGTTGAGGAATACCAGGACCTCCTCGCCACAATCAAGGGCCAGACCGACCGGCTGACTCGTCTCAGCGAAGACCTCTTGCTCCTGACCAGGGAAGACCACGACCGTCCCGAACGCGAACCGGTCGAGCTCGGAACAATCGCCCGGGAGGTCATCCGCGAAATGCAGCCGGTCGCCCAATCCCGGAACGTCTCCTTGAACGTCACTTCGGCCGACGGCATCGAGGTCGTCACCAACCCGGACCTGCTCTACCGCAGCGTCCTGAACCTCGTGGACAACGCCATCAAGTACTCTGGCGAAGGAAGCGCGGTCACCGTCCGCACACGGCAGGAAAGTGCCAGCGCACTGATCGAAGTCGCGGACAACGGTGCCGGCATCCCTCCTGAGAACCTTGGACGCATCTTCGACCGTTTCTACCGCGTCGACCGTGGTCGGAGCCGCCGCGAAGGTGGCACGGGCCTCGGCCTGGCGATCGTGAAGGAGCTGGTCGAGTCCCTCGGAGGAACCGTAAACGTCTCCTCGGACGTCGGGAAGGGCACGGCCTTCACTATCGCCTTACCGGCTTCACGACCGCTCGGGCGCACCGAGCGAAGCGAGGCAATCGCCTCTGCCGAAACGGCACTGTCCATCTCGGCCGGGCAAGGTTGACCCCCACCCGGTGCGAACGTACGTTGAGCTTTCGTATACCCGCGCCCGCGAGGTAAGCAGACGTACCGCGCAGCGAGTCGGTACGTGGCCTACTTAGTTGCGGAGGGAACCACAGGTTGACCGAGATTCTCGATCGTATTGACGGCCCCAGAGACCTCCGCGGGCTCACGTACGAGCAACTCGAACAGCTCTCCGATGAAATCCGCCACTTCCTCGTCGACACCGTGGACTGTATCGGCGGCGGCGGCCATCTCGCCTCCAATCTGGGCGTGGTCGAACTCTCCATCGCCCTCCACCGCTTGTTCGATACCCCGAAAGACAAAGTCGTCTGGGATGTCAGCCATCAGGTCTACGTCCATAAGATCCTGACCGGCCGCAAAGACCGCATGACGAGCATCCGCCAGTTCGGCGGGCTCTCCGGTTTTTCCGATCGTACCGAAAGCGAACATGATGTGTTCGGCGCCGGACATGCGGGCACATCCATCTCCGCCGCTGTGGGAATGGCCGTCGCCCGTGATCTCAAGGGCGATGACTACTATTCCATCGCCGTCATCGGCGACGGCGCTATGACTGCCGGTATGGCTCTGGAAGCGGTGAACCATGCCGGTCACCTCCGTACCCAGAAGCTCATCGTCGTCCTCAACGACAACGCCATGTCGATCTCGCCCAACGTTGGTGCGCTCAGCAAGAACGTGAACAAGATCCGCGTCGATCCGCTCTATCGCAACGCCAAGCGCGACTTGAGCGAGTTCGTCGAGCACCTCCCGCTCGGCCGCCAGGTCTGGCAGGGCGCTAAGCGAGTGAAAGCCAGCGTGCGTGACTTGCTCGTCCCTGTGACGTTCTGGGAGCAATTCGGCTTCGAGTACTACGGGCCGATCGACGGCCACAACATCGCTGAGCTCGAGGCGACCTTCAACGCGATCAAGCGAGTCCCCGGCAAGCCCGTCCTGCTCCATATTCTGACGGAGAAGGGTCATGGCATCCCGGAGGCCGCAGCCGACCCGATAAAGAGTCACAGCGGCACGTACTGGTTGAAGAAACCTGCGGCGCCCGACGCCCCGAAGCCCAAACCGAGCTACAGCCAGGTCTTCGCCGAAGCGACCCGGGAGCTCATCGAGTCCGATCCCCGCGTCGTCGCCGTTACCGCCGCGATGCTCGAGGGCACGGGCCTCGCTCCCGTACATGCGAAGCACCCGGACCGCGTATTCGATGTTGGCATCGCCGAGCAGCACGCGGTGACCTTTGCCGCCGGACTCGCAACCGAAGGCATTAAGCCTATCTGTGCCATCTACTCGACCTTCCTGCAACGCGGGTTCGACTCGGTCGTCCACGACGTCGTCGTTCAGGGCCTTCCCGTGGTCTTCGCGATGGATCGTGCGGGATTCGTCGGCGACGACGGCAAGACGCACCAGGGTTTCATCGACATCAGCTTCCTCCGCTGCCTGCCGAACATGGTCATCGCCGCCCCGAAAGACGAACGCGAACTGCGCGACTTGCTCTACACGGGGGTCAACCACAGCGGCCCGTTCGCCCTGCGCTACCCGCGCGGCTCCGGCCCGGGTGCCTCAACGGTTGAGCCAATGAGGCAATTGCCCATCGGCCGCGGCGAAGTCCTGCGCGAAGGCCGCGACGTTACGCTCGTAGGGTTCGGCACGTCCGTCTCGGAGTGCCTGCTCGCTGCCGGCATCCTCGAGCAGGCAGGCATCGATGCGGCGGTCATCAACGCGCGCTATGCCAAACCGCTCGATGAGGAACTCCTCCTTCGCTATGCGCGGACGACAGGCGGGCTCGTCACCGCTGAAGAAAACGTCCGCGCGGGTGGCTTCGGCGATGCGGTGCTGGAACTGCTCGCCGATAACGGCCTGGCCACGAAGAACCTGGCCAACCTCGCGATGCCGGACCAAATCGTCGACCACGGCCCGCAGGCCACCTTCCGCCAGATCTATCAGCTCGATGCGGCCGGGATCGCCGCACGCGCGAAAGCGCTGCTCGGGGCCTCCCCCTCCGCACCTCTGGTCACACTGGCAGCGACCTGAAATGCCCGCTCCCCTTCCGGTAGCCCTCGCGCGGCACCTGCCGGCGGTCGAGACTGCCTTGCAGTCCGCCCTCGCCGACGGTCCTGCTGAACTTGCCGAGATAGCACGGTATGTCCTTGGCTGGCAGGACGAACTTGGCAGTGCGGTCACCACCGGCGGCAAGCGCATTCGCCCCGCCCTCTGCCTCTTTGCCGCCACGCTGTTCGGCAGCCCACCCGAAGTGGCACTCCCGGGAGCCGTCGCCGTCGAGCTCATCCACAACTTCTCCCTCGTGCACGACGATGTTCAGGATCGCGACGCCGAGCGGCACTCGCGCCCAACGGTCTGGGCGTTGAAGGGAGAGGGACAGGCGATAAACGCCGGCGACTTCCTGATCACGCGGGCGGTGTCCGCCCTCCTGGACGGCGCAGGACCGGCGAGTCGCCGTCTCGCCGCGCTGGCAGTCCTGAACGACGCAATGGCGCGGATGATATACGGCCAATGGCAAGACATTGCCTTCGAGTCACGCGAGAGCGTCACGCCGGACGAATACCTTGAGATGATCCGCGGGAAGACGGGCGCACTCCTCGGCGCGCCCCTGGCGATGGGGGCGCTGCTCGCGGGTGCGGACGAACACCAGGCCCGGACGCTGCAGCGCTGGGGCGAGACCGTTGGGCTGGCATTTCAGGTCCAGGATGACTACCTGGGAATCTGGGGAGATCCTAACCAGACCGGTAAATCCACGAGCAGCGACATCCTCAGGCGAAAGAAGACGCTTCCCATCGTCCACGGCCTCGCTGGTTCTGCGGCACACACGATCCAGCGTGCTTATGCCAGCGCCGTTATGTCTGAAGATGAGCTTTCGGAAGTCGTCGGCGCGCTTGACGCCGGCGGCTCCCGTGAGTACTCACGGTCCGAGGCTGACCGCCTCGTCGCCGAAGCCGGCGCCCTGCTGGCGGCTTTCGAGCTCCCGGAGACCGTCCGGCAGCAGCTCCGTGAAATCGGCGCCTACCTGGTCGACCGCGACCGTTAGGGCAGATTGCCCGTTTGCCGTTGCTCCCATAGCTTCTCGCTGTGTTCGAGAACGTCCGCGAAGACATCCGCATCGGCGTAGCCTGGCACAGTGTGCCGGGAGTTCGCCGACTCCTCGGTGAGCGTGCGGAGACACTCGCTGCGGTTCTGCTGTCGAACGAGCTCCAGGTCCTGCTGGTTTACCGCTTCCAGGCGTGGGCCCGCGCACACCGAGTGCCCATCATTCCGTTCTGCTGCCGGCGGCTGACGATGGTGCTGGCTGGTGTCTCTATCGGTGACCATGTGCAAATCGGGCCAGGCCTCCTCCTCAATCACGGTCACGTCATCATCGACGGCGAGGTGACGATAGGGCCGGACTGCTCCATTTCGCCGTTCGTGACACTCGGTCTGAACACCGGCGGCCCGGATGTCAGCCTCGTTGGGCCAACGTTAGGAAGGTTCGTCTTCATCGGGACCGGCGCCAAAGTCCTGGGTCCTGTGACAGTCGGCGACAACGCCCGGATCGGTGCGAATGCAGTGGTCATGATCGACGTACCGGAGAACTCGACTGCGGTCGGCGTGCCCGCACGCATCGTGTCGCACGAGCGACCGCTGGGGCGGGCTTCACGCAGCGACGCCGGCTCTAATTGATCGGGAGCAGCGTCTCGCCCATCAGGTACTGGTCGATGCCCCGCGCCGCTGCACGGCCCTCGGCGATAGCCCAGACGATCAGCGACTGACCACGGGTCATGTCGCCGGCGGTGAAGACGCCCGGCACGGATGTCATCTTGTTCTCGTCGCCCCGCACGTTTCCGCGCTCGGTCAACTCCACGCCGAGTTGTTCCAGCATCCCCGGCTTTTCTGGCCCAAGGAATCCCATCGCGAGGAAGATCAGGTCGACCGGTTCAGCGAACTCCGAACCCGGCACTTCTCTCATGACCTGGCGGCCATCCTCGCTCACAAATTCCACCCTCACCGCATGGAGCGTGGTTAGCTTCCCGTTCTCGCCCGAGAGGGACTTCGTCATCACGCTGTAGTCCCGAGCGCCGCCTTCCTCGTGTGCCGAGGAGACCCGGTAGATGTTCGGGTAGGTCGGCCAGGGATTGTCGCTCGATCGCGAAGCAGGCGGCTTCGGGAGGATTTCATACTGCAGGATCTCACGCGCTCCCTGTCGAAGCGCCGTCCCAAGGCAGTCGGCGCCGGTATCGCCACCACCAAGAATGATGACGCGCTTGCCCTCCGCCGAAATGAACCTGGACGCAGGGATCTCGTCTCCCGCGTTCCGTTTGTTCTGCATCGGCAGGTACTCCATGGCGTAGTACACGCCTTCGAGCTCTCGTCCGGGTACTTCAAGGTTACGTGCGTGCGTCGCGCCGCCCGAAAGACAGACCGCGTCGAATTGCGCGAGAAGTTCGCGCGCGTCGATGTCCCGGCCGACATTCACGCCGGGCCTGAACACCACGCCCTCCGCCGTCATCTGTTCCATGCGGCGGTCCAGGAATCGCTTTTCCATCTTGAAGTCAGGGATCCCATACCGCATGAGTCCGCCGATACGGCTGTCTCGTTCGAACACCGTCACTCCGTGCCCGGCGCGAGCGAGCTGTTGTGCCGCGGCGAGGCCGGCGGGCCCAGAACCGATGACCGCCACGGTCTTACCCGTCTTCACCCGGGCCGGTTGCGGCTTCACCCAACCCGCGGCGAAAGCGTGTTCGATGATGGTCAGCTCGACCTGCTTGATGGTGACAGGGTCGCTGTTGATTCCGAGGACGCATGCCCCCTCGCACGGTGCGGGACAGAGCCGCCCCGTGAACTCCGGAAAGTTGTTGGTCGCGTGCAGCCGTTCGATGGCATCCTGCCACTTGTCGCGGTACACGAGGTCATTCCAGTCGGGGATGATATTCCCAAGGGGACACCCCTGGTGACAGAACGGGATGCCGCAGTCCATGCAGCGTGCCGCCTGTTGCTTGAGATGTGAAACCGGGAAGTCCTCGTAGACTTCCAGCCAGTCGTGGACGCGCGATTCAACCGCCCGGCGCGTTGGCGTTTCCCGCTCAAATTCAAGGAACCCGGTCGGTTTAGCCACGCCCCACCCCCGCGGTCTCGCGGTCCTCATCCGAGGCGCGCGTCCGTGCTGCATCCAGCACCCGGCGGTACTCCCGCGGCATCACTTTCACGAACCTGGTGGCGAGCACCGGCCAGTCCCGGAGGATGCGCTGCGCGACCGTGCTCCCCGTATATTCCAGGTGCCGTTCGAGCAGCCCCTGGACCAGGTCGAGGTCCTCGTGTTCTTCCAGCCGTTCGAGCCCAACCATCTCCATGTTGCAGCGCTCCGGGAAACTCCCGTCTTCATCGAAGACGAAGGCGATCCCGCCGCTCATGCCGGCGCCGAAGTTCCGGCCCGTCTTACCGATGACGACTGCCCGGCCGCCGGTCATGTACTCGCATCCGTGGTCGCCCGTCCCCTCCACCACGCCCACGACGCCGCTGTTCCGCACCATGAAGCGCTCTCCCGCGACTCCACGGAAGAACGCAGCTCCTCCCGTCGCGCCATAGAGCGCCACATTCCCGACGACGATGTTCTCTTCGGGAACAAAAGGCGAAGTGGGCGGTGGGTAGACGATGACTTTGCCGCCGGAAAGCCCCTTCCCGACGTAGTCGTTCGAGTCTCCTTCAAGCCGGAGCGTGATACCGGACGGGACGAACGCCCCGAAGCTCTGGCCCGCCGAGCCCCGGAAGTGGAGATCGATGGTGTCGTCGGGCAGCCCTGCGGCGCCGTACTTGCGAGTCAGCTCGCTCCCCAGCATGGTCCCCACGGTCCGGTTCTCGTTGCGGATGTCCATCTCGAAAGAGACCTTCTCCCCGCGTTCCAGGGCCGGCTTGCACAGCTCCAGCAGTTGGTTGTCCAGCGCGCGGCTCAGACCGTGGTCTTGTTCTGCAACCCGGCGCACCGGGACGCTGGAAGCATTCTCAGGCCGGTAAAGGATCGCCGAGAGGTCGAGTCCCTGCGCCTTCCAGTGATTCACGGCCCGCCGCACGTCGAGCAGGTCGCTCCGTCCGATCATCTCATCCAGCGAGCGGAAGCCGAGTTGTGCCATGTAGCCGCGGACCTCCTCCGCGATGAAAGTGAAGAAGTTGACGACATGGTCGGCTTTCCCCGAGAACTTCTCCCGCAATTCCGGGTTCTGCGTCGCGATGCCAACCGGGCACGTGTCCAGGTGACAGACCCGCATCATCACGCAGCCCATGACCACCAGCGGCGCGGTCGCGAAACCGAACTCCTCGGCGCCCAGCAACGCACCCACGATGACATCGCGGCCCGTCTTCATCTGGCCGTCAACCTGGACAACAATCCGATCGCGCAGCTTGTTCAACACCAGTGTTTGCTGCGTCTCGGAAAGGCCGAGCTCCCACGGGATGCCGGCATGCTTCAGAGAAGTCAGCGGGCTCGCGCCTGTGCCACCGTCGTGGCCGCTGATCAACACGAGGTCGGACTTCGCCTTCGCCACGCCCGCAGCGACGGTGCCCACGCCCACTTCCGCGACGAGCTTCACGCTGATCCGCGCTCGAGGGTTCGAGTTCTTCAGATCATGAATGAGCTGTGCAAGGTCCTCGATAGAGTAAATGTCGTGGTGAGGAGGTGGGCTGATCAGTCCAACGCCGGGCATCGCGTGACGGACCTCTGCGATCCACGGATAGACCTTCGCCCCCGGAAGTTGTCCGCCTTCGCCGGGTTTCGCGCCCTGGGCCATCTTGATCTGGAGTTCGTCGGCGTTGACCAGGTACTCGCTCGTGACACCGAATCGTCCCGAAGCAACCTGCTTGATCGAGCTTCGCCGCAAGTCACCGTTCGCATCCGGGTGAATCGCCGGCGGTCCTCGCCACCTTCGCCGGTGTTGCTGCGGCCACCGATGCGGTTCATTGCGATCGCGAGCGTCTCGTGGGCCTCGGCGCTGATCGATCCGAACGACATCGCCCCGGTCGCGAAGCGCTTGAAGAGACTCTCAACCGACTCGACCTGCTCGATGGGCACCGGCGGCCGGTCCGGCCTGAACTCGAACAGTCCCCGGAGGGTACACATCCGCTCGGCCTGGTCATCCACGAGCTTGGTGTACTCGCGGAAGATGTTGTACTGGCCGGTCCGCGTCGCGTGCTGGAGCTTAAACACCGTGTCCGGGTTGAAGAGGTGGAACTCTCCGTCGCGCCGCCACTGGTAATGGCCGCCCCATTGAAGCTCGTGCAGGCTGCCGTCACGGGGCGGGTAGGCGCGCTGGTGGTGGGCGAGAGCTTCGATAGCGACCTCATCGATACCGATCCCGCCGATGCGCGAAACCGTCTTCGTGAAGTACCGATCGATGAAGACATCCGAAAGACCTATGGCCTCGAAGATCTGCGCTCCCCGGTAGCTGTGAATGGTCGAGATGCCCATCTTGGACATCACCTTCACTACGCCCTTCTTGATCGCCTTAAGGTAGTGGTGTTGCAGGTCCTCGACGGAGATGCCTTCATCGATGTACCCATCCTTCTGGACCTGGGCCAGTGAATCCAGGGCGAGGTAGGGGTTGATCGCGCCCGCGCCGTATCCGATCAGCAGGGCGAAATGATGAACTTCGCGCGCATCGCCCGTTTCGACGATCAGCCCGACCTGGGTGCGCTTCTTCTCTCGAATCAGGTGATTATGTAATCCCGCGACTGCCAGCAGCGAGGGGATCGGCGCATGTTCCGAGTCGACGCCCCGGTCCGAGAGGATCAGGACCTTCGCCCCGCCCTCGATGGCGACGTCGGCGGCCCCGAAAAGGGACTGCATCGCCGGCTCCAGACCCGCAGGGCCTGCCATCACCGGAAAGGTCATCGGCAGGACGGTCGCGCGAAGCGCGTGATCCTTCAGCGACTTGAACTTCGCGAGTTCTTCGTTGCCGATGAACGGGCTTTCCAGGCTCACCAGGTGGCAACTTTCGGGCTCCGGGTCGAGGAGGTTGCCCTCGGGGCCGATGACCGTTTTCACGGAAGTCACAAGTTCCTCGCGGATGGCGTCCAGAGGCGGGTTCGTTACCTGGGCGAAGAGCTGCTGAAAGTAGTTGTAGAGCGGCTGTGGTCGGGTCGAAAGCACGGCCAGCGGGGTGTCGGTCCCCATCGAGCCGAGCGCTTCTTCACTGTTCTTCGCCATCGGCCCCAGGATGTACTTCAGGTCCTCGATGGAGTATCCGAAAGCAATCTGTTCCCGCAGAAGCGTTTCCGTGTCGGGCGCCGGCAGAGCCTCGGCCTCCGGGATTTCATCGATGGAGACCAGGTTCCGCTTCAACCAGTCGGCATATGGCCGCTCAGTCGCGAGCCTCCCCTTCAGTTCGGCATCGTCGATGATCCGGCCTTCTTCCATGCTCACCAGGAACATCTTTCCCGGCTGCAGGCGCCCCTTGTGGACGATCTTCTCAGGCGCGATCGGCAAGACACCGACCTCCGACGCCATGATGACGATGTCGTCGTCGGTCACGTAATAACGCGACGGCCTCAGGCCGTTCCGGTCGAGGGTCGCCCCGATGTCCTTGCCATCCGTGAACGCCACGGAGGCGGGGCCGTCCCAGGGCTCCATCAGGCAGCTGTGGTATTCGTAAAAGGCCTTATTCTCCGCGCTCATCGATTCATGGCCCTGCCAGGCCTCGGGATGAGCATCATCATCGCGTGCGCCAGTGGACGCCCGGCGAGGACGAGCAGTTCGAGCGCCTGGTCGAGGCTCGCCGTGTCGCTCCCGTGCTCGTTGATGATCGGAAGGATCTTGTGAATGTCTTCGAAATGCGGCGATGCGAAGAGCGCCTCGCGCGCAGCCATCCAGTTGCGGTTGCCGCGAAGCGTGTTGATCTCGCCGTTGTGCGCAACCATTCGATACGGGTGCGCCAGTTCCCAGCTCGGAAAGGTGTTCGTGCTGAACCGCGAATGGAACATCGCCATCGCGCTGATCACGTGCTTGTCGCTCAGGTCCGGGAAATACTCACGGAGCTGGATAGCCGTCAACATCCCTTTGTAGACGAATGTCCGACAGGAGAGACTCGCGAAGTAAAACCAGTCCGCTTCCTTGATCCCCCAGCGGTCGATGGCCTTCTCGAACCGCTTCCGAATGACGTACAGGCAGCGCTCGAACTCGTCTTCCGTAGTGACATCGCTCCCCCGGCCGACGAAGACCTGCTGGATGAACGGCTCCGCCTCGAGTGCCGTTTGTCCCAGCGAAGCGTTGTTCGTTGGGACTTCGCGCCAACCGAGGAGATGCTGGCCTTCCTCTTCGACGATCGCCGCGAAGAGCGCCATTCCCTGCGCACGGGCGCGGGCATCCGGCGAGGCGAAGAAGAGGCCGGCGCCATACTGGCCGGCCTCGGGTAGTCGAATGCCAAGCTTCGCGCACTCTCGGCGGAAGAATTCGTGGGGCGTCTGGATCAGGATGCCCGCGCCGTCACCCGTGTTCGGCTCGCTGCCCGATGCACCGCGATGGTTCAAGTGCTCCAGCGCGCTGAGACCGTCGTCCACGATCTGGTGGGACCGATGGCCCTTGAGGTGGACGATGAAACCGACACCGCAACTGTCGTGCTCGTGCTCCGGGCGGTATAACCCTTGCGCGGACGGCAAATGCGGATGGCCCATCGTCGTCTTCCTCAAAACGTGTTGTTACTCCAGGAGCTCTCTCGTTTTGCAATGGCGATGCCCCTGCGGTGCCCGATTAGATTCGGTCCGCAGATTGTGAAAACAATCGCAATCACGAGCAAGCAACTGGGTGAGCCAGCAGTATAACTCAATCGTCAAGCCATCCGTCGAGCCCCACGGACCCGGACGCTGCAGATAACTGCCTGAGACGCGTGCTAAGGTATTCCGACCTCTACTCCCCGGACGGAAGCCATGGCCGACCTCTTTTGGACCCCCGAACACCTCGAAGAGATGGTGAGTGCACGCTCAAGGATCCTGGGCCCGCAGGTCTGGGCCGCGGCAACGCCCGATCCTCGCCACCTGATCTCTTTCGCGGGCGGCCTGCCCGACATCCCATCGCTGCCCGGCGAGCAGCTCCTGCGTGCCGCGAGGGCCGTCATCGAGCGCGAACAGAAGGAAGCCCTGGAATACGGCGGGACCTTCGGCCCCCTCCCGCTCAGAGACGCGATTGCCGAGCGTTCTTCGCGAATCGAGGGGATTCCACTCACCCGGGATAACGTGATCATCGCTTCGGGCTCCGCGCACGCCATCGGGATGGTCTGTGAAACCCTCCTCGACCCTGGCGATGTCGTGATGGTCGAAAGCCCGAACTTTCCCGGCAGCATGCGCACGATCCGTTCGTTTGGCGCCACACAGGTCGCCATTCCCATGGACGAGCAGGGGATGCGCTGCGACATCCTCGAAGACGAACTCCAGAAGCTCGCGGACCAGGGGAAACGGGCAAAGTTCATCTACTGCATCCCGACGCATCAGAACCCGGCCGGCTGCACGCTCCAGCTCGACCGGCGCGAGAAACTGCTGGAACTCGCCCGGCGCTTTAACACATTCGTGCTCGAAGACGACGCCTATGGAGAGCTCTGGTTCGAACAGACCCCGCCCCCTTCGGTCTTCGCCCTGAGCAACGGAGACCACGGGATCAAGGTCTCCAGCTTCTCCAAGATCATTGCTACCGGACTGCGGATGGGCTGGATCATGGGCCCGCCCGCACTCATCAGCCGCGTGGCTGCCCTTCGCTACGACATGGGGAGCAGTCCATTTCTTGGCCGCGTCATCGCCGAGATGATGCGCAACGGCGACCTCGACAGGCACATCGAAAACCTGCGCGGCATCTACCTCCGCAAACTGGAACGCGTCGAAGACGCACTCGCTCGCTACACGGCGCCTTACGCCACCTACACCCGTCCTCTCGGCGGCTTCTTTCTCTGGCTGCAGTTGCGGCCGGGCCTGAATTCCCGCGACGTTCAGATGGCCGCCAACGAAAAAGGGGTGGTTGTCGGGCAGGGGCCGCAATTCTTCGCCGATGGCAATGCCACAAACCACATTCGCCTCGCTTTCAGTTATGTCGCGATGGAAGAGATCGAGGAAGGCATTCACCGGCTTGGTGAGGCCATGGCCGAAGTCGCCGCCCGCACCGCCGCGAAATGACCCTTGACCGGCTGGCCAGGAAGTTAGACAGTCCGGGGTGACAATCGAATATCGGAGAGGGTCCTTCCCGCGGGAAGGAATCCGGGGCAAGCCGGTGTGATTCCGGTGCTGTGCCGCAACTGTGAGGCCCCTTCGGGCCGAGCCAGAAAACCCTCCCTCCTCCGCCGCCGATGATCCTTCGTGCAGAAAGGGGTCGGAGTGATGGTTACTATTACCTGAACCCGCCAGCCCTGGCGGGTTCTCTTTTTACCCGCCCAACAGTCTTGCCTCCGCCTTCAACGGCACAGTGGACTTTGGGGTTCTTATGTTTCGTCGTTTGCTCCTCGCCGCCGCCGCGGCTCTGGGTGTCCTCCCGGTGCTCGTGGCCACCGCCGCTCTGCCGGAAACCAGTGCTGTCCTCTCCGGCTCAGCCTTCATCAAGTCGATCCAGGATGCCGACGGGTCGTACGGCACGACCGACCTGGGACAGAACGTCGATGCAGTCTTCGCCGTCCGCGCCGCCGGCTACGACCCGGCTAAGGACCTGGTCGGGGGCAACGGGCCTGTTCAGTTCTTGACCGCCAAAGTGGCCGGGGTGGATTCTCCCGCTGCGGCGGCAAAGGCCGCTCTCGGCGCCAGGGCACTCGGGATGAACCCGAAAGCCATCGCCGGGATCGACCTCATAGCCCGCGTGAACCAGGGCTACGATCCCGCGAAAGGAACCTACGGCGGCGACGACTTCAGCCAGTCTGTCGCGATGCTGGGGCTCGCGTGCACCGGGAACACCGTTCCTCCGGCAGCCGTGGCCGCCCTGAAGTCCACCCAACTCGCCCCGGGCGGCGGCTGGGGGTTCGGCGGATTCGCCGACCCGGACACGACCGCCATCGCTCTCCAGGCCCTCCTTGCCAGCGGCACTCCCAAAACCGATTCCGCTATCACGAAGGCCTTCGCCTACTTGAAGTCTTCCCAGGGCAACGATGGGGCTGGGGCTTCGACCCATCGGAGTCGAATGCGTCGTCGACCGCCTACGTTATCCAGGCGCTCATCGCGCTTGGCGAGAACCCGGACGCCGCCGGCTACGAAAGGGGCGGAGTCACGCCGGTGCAGTTCCTGGTGTCCCAACAGCAGCCCAACGGCTCGTTCAAGGGGTTCGACGCCGCCTATGCGACGAATCAGGCGCTTCCCGCCCTCGCCGGCCGGACCTTCTGCAACGCCCCCGATTCGCCGGTTACGCGCACGCGCCCGGCCGCCGCTGCCACCCCCGCTCCGTCTCCGTCCGCGACGCCCGTCGCTTCGCAGACCGCAGCGCCGAAGCCGCCGTCCACCGGGACCGGGGAACGGTCGAAAAGTGCCGGTGGGTTACCTGCTATCTCCGGGATCGCAGTCCTCTGCGCAGGTGCTGCGGCACTTTCCGCCGGCCGCTGGCGGCGCCGGTAGCGGGGTACTCGATGCATACGGGAGCATGGGTCGCCTGGGTAACGCTGGTAACCGTGGTGGCGCTCGCCACCACCAACCCGCTGTATCTCGCGGTCCTGCTCCTCTGCATCCTCCTGGTCGCCACGCTGGCTCCCCGGCTGCGACAGGGGTCGCCAGCTTCCGGGTCATGGCGCTGTTTGGTTCGTCCATGCTCGCGGTCTCGATCGTTGTGGCAACCATCAACGGGAGCTACGGCGACCACATCCTCTTCACGATTCCCGGGCCGGAGATGCCGGAGTGGTTGGGCGGCCTCCGCTTCGGCGGCCCGGTGAGTGCGGAGGGCTTCGCTGCGGCCGGGATTCGGGGCCTCGCGATTCTTTGCATCTTCCTCGCATTCGGTGTCTTCAGCGGCGCTGTGAGCCCGTATCGCGTCCTCCGGATCACTCCGGGTGCCCTCTACTACGCCAGTCTCGTCCTGACCGTGGGGCTCACACTCCTCCCATCAAGCATTGAGGACCTGCGCCGGATCCGCGAGGTTCGCGCGCTTCGCGGTGCCCGGAGTGGCCTCCGCGAGCTGCCGTCACTGGTCGTGCCCGCGGTCATCAACGGGCTGGAACGCTCGATGCAGCTCGCTGAGGCCATGGAGGCACGTGGCTATGCAGTGTCCAGAGCTCCCGGTCGGTCCGCGCGATTCGCAGCGGCTGCTTCGGCTCCGCTGCTTCTCGCGTCCGCCTGGCTGTGGTTCTACAACAGCTCCGGCAAGCCAGCCGGTGCGCTGTGCGCGGCAGCTGGCCTCGCCGCACTGGCATGGTGGTTCTGGAAAGCCCGTCGCTCTCACGCAGCGACCACTTTCACCGCGGAGGAATTGCCACGATCCCAGGTCGTCACGATCGTGGCATCAGGCGTCGTGGTCGTGATGATCGCCGTCGCCCGTGCTGCCGGCTTCAGCACTCTTGGCTACAACCCCTTTGCGGGACTGCAGATGCCCGGCTTCACGCTGGCGGAGGCTGGGCTCGTCGCCACCGTCGCCTGGCCCGCGGTCTTGCTGCTCCGTCGGCCAGCGCTCGCGTCGCCGCCGGATGCACCGGTCGCCACCGCTTTCGCCGAGGGTGCACCATGACGCTCGCCGCCGCCGAGTCTGTGACGTACACCTATCCTCGCTCCCTCGAGCCCGCGCTGGCCGACGTATCAGTGCATGTCAGGCCGCGCGAGTTCTGCCTGCTGTCGGGGCCGTCCGGCGGCGGGAAGTCCACGCTCCTTCGGCTCTTCAACGGTCTGATCCCGCAGTTTCACGGCGGGGTCATTTCTGGGCGGGTCACGGTCGCCGGATTCGACGCAATCCGCACGCCCACAAGGCAGCTCGCAACCGTCGCGGGGATGGTCTTCCAATCGCCGGAGGCGCAGGCCGTCGCCGAGACGGTGGTGGACGAAGTGGCCTTCGCGATGGAACAGCGTGGCATCACGCGCGCGGAGATGCTCCGGCGTATGGACCTCGTCCTCGCGGAGATGGGCATCGGCCACCTGCGCCACCGCCGGCTCGCGACACTCTCCGGCGGTGAACGCCAGAGGGTCGCCCTCGCGTCCGTCCTCGCCCTGGAACCGGCGATGCTCCTCCTCGATGAGCCGACTTCCCAACTCGACGAGTTCGGCGCGGCCGCGTTATTGCGGATGGTGGTCGGACTGCAGGCCACCCGCGGCATAGCGGTCCTCGTGGCTGAACACCGCCTCGAGCGGATTCTTCCGTCCGCGACTCGCGTCATCAACGTTGTCGCTGGTCGAGCCATGTCGCTGGCTCCCATCGACGCACTCTCTGCGCTCGACGACGTACCGCCGGCGGCTGGACTGAGCCGTCTCCTCGGCCTGGCGCCACGCCTGACGCTTGAGGAGACGCGGGCCGCTCTTCCCCGCGGCCTCGCGGCGCGGCCGCGATCCGACGCAACCCCCGGAGACGTCCTCCTCGCCGTCGACGGTCTCGCCGTGGACCTTGGAGGCCAGAGGGTGCTCCGGGACATCTCCATGGCGCTACGAGAGGGCGAAATCGTCGCGCTCATCGGCCAGAATGGGAGCGGCAAGTCGACCTTCTTCCGGGCTATCACCGGCCTCGTCCGCGCGGGCGCCGGCTCGGTTGTGTTTCCCGCGGCAGGCCGCGACCAACCTCGCTCAACGCGCGAAATCACCGGCCGCGCGGGCCTGGTCCCCCAGGATCCATCGATTGCCCTCTTTCGCGAGTCGGTGCGGGACGAACTCGCCGAAACGATGGCCCTTCGCGACGGCCATCGTCCATCGGCATCCCGCGTTGCCGGGACGCTCGAAGCATGGAACATCGCCGAGTTCGCCTCCAGGAACCCGCGTGACATCTCGGTGGGCCAGCAGCAGCGTGTCGCCGTCGCAGCAATGCTGGCGCACGAGCCCCGCATCTGGCTGCTCGATGAACCCACGCGGGGTGCGGACCGGGCCGCCAGGCTGCAGCTTGCAGGACGCCTCCGCCGCCACGCTTCGTGCGGGGGCGCTGCCATCATCGCGACCCACGACATCGAGTCCGCAGCCCAATTCGCCACCCGGGTGGTTACCCTGGACGCCGGGGTGGTGCTCTCGGACCTGCCCGCTCGCGAGGCCTTCGCTGCCAACGGGCCACACCCTACCCAGGTCGCTCGGCTCGTGCCCGGTGCGGTGGCACTCGATGAGGTGGTGTTCGATGTCGCCATCTAAGGCTGCGCGGCTGGCGATTCTTGGCCTTGTCGCGACCATCTCCAGCGCGTTTCCGCTTTCGGCGCTCGCCGACGGCGAAGCTGGCCTCGTCATCCAGGACGGCGAGAACGTCCGGACGTACTGCGTCGCCTTTGCCGGAGAGAGCATCAGCGGCGACCAACTGCTCCAGTCGGCTGGCCAGCCATTCGACGCCTACGGTGGCGGAAGCGGGCTCGCACTCTGTTCGTTGGCTGGGAAGGGCTGCGACGACGCTCACTCGTTCTCGTCCTGTTTCTGTCAGTGCCAGGGCGGCGACTGCACCTATTGGGCCTTCTTTACGAGGGCCTATGGGAAGAATTGGGTGTACTCCTCGCTCGCCTTCAACCTCCTGAAGGCGAAGGACGGCGAGGTCCATGGATGGAAGTGGGGCGCAGGCAGTCCGAACAGCGCCCCGGCGCCCAAGGACGTCTCCTTCGAACAGGTCTGCGGCCACTCCCCTCGGGGTGGTGCCGCCCCGGCGACCCCAACGGCGTCACCGGCGGTTGTGTCCGTCTCTCCGGCGACGCCCGCACAACCACCGCCACGGACACCGTCGATCACGGCGTCAGGCACGAGCGCAGCCTCGACTTCCACGATGCCGCCGGGCGCTTCGCCTTCGGCTCTCGTGACAATCCCGGGGTCTGCGAGCGTCCCCCAGCCAACCGACGCGGGCCCTACCGCGGTCGTTTCAGGTGCACAGGCCGCCAGTGACGGTTCTTCCGGAGGCACGCTCCTTGCTTTCGCGACAGTCGTGGCTGTGCTCGCCGCAGCGATTGTGGCGGCTGCCATCTGGAGGGCGCGCCGTGGATAGACCGCTCGGTCGCAAGCTCGATCCGGGGGTCGTGACGTTTGTCGTCCTGAACATCGTCGGCCTCCTCGCCTACCTGAATCCCTTCTTCGCCCCCGGGCTACACGAAGACGGACTCCAGTCATTCGCACACAAGACGGATGCTCCCATTGTCTTCGCCGCCGCCGCCACGCTCTGCCTCGTCCTCGCCGTGGCCGACCTCACCGCGGGTGGGCTGAACAGCAAGTCGCTGGCCGCGCTCGGCGTGCTCGCGGCGCTGGCCGCCGTACTGCGGACCATCACGCTCCCCGCCGGAGCGAACCTGTACTTCTTCCTGGTGATCCTTGGCGGCTACGCGTTCGGTTTTCGGATGGGGTTCCTCCTCGGTGCGCTGTCGTTTTTCCTTAGCGCGGTCGTCACCGGCGGATTCGGGCCATGGCTCCCGTTCCAGATGTTCGCCAGCGCCTGGATGGGCTCGAGCGCCGGCGCCCTCAGGCTCGTCACCGTCCACGCCGGACGCCGCACCGAAGTCGCTGCCGTCGTGGCCTTCGGTATCCTCTGGGGCCTCCTTTTCGGAGCCATCACGAACCTTTGGTCATGGCCCTTCTTCAGTGCCGGCCCCGACATCTCCTACGAAGCCGGTCTTGGCCCCGTTGAAACCGTCCGCCGCTACTGGAACTACTACATCCTCACGAGTTTCGGGTGGGACCTGCTCCGAAGTATCTGTAACGCAGTCATCCTTGTGTTCGTCGGAGGACCGCTCCTGCGCGCTCTCGTCAGGTTCCGCGAACGGTTCAGCTTCGAACTCCACTAACCCTCCGGGCGCGTAAGATCCGCCCCCGGAGGTATCCCCATGAACACCGTCACCATCGGCGCGGTCGAAGTGACCCCCCTGCTCGACACCCGCCTCCTCATGTACCCGCCGATGTTCTTGCCCGACCATGCCGAGGAATTCGTGGCCGAGTACCGGCATCAGGCCGATGAGCGCGGCCTGTTCCCGATGGCGATCACCTGTTTCCTGCTCCGCTCTGCCGGGAAGACCATCCTGGTCGACACCGGCGTAGGCCGCCGCCGCCGTCCGAACATGCCGATTGGCCACCTCAATGACTCGCTCGCTGGTGCGGGTTTGGATCCCGGCGAAGTCGACATCGTCCTCAACACCCACATGCACGTCGACCATGTAGGTTGGAACACGGTCGACTCCGCGGATGGCACGCCTGAGATCTTCTTTCCGAAAGCCCGGTTCTGGTTCCAGCAGTCCGAGTGGGACTTCTGGATGCAGCCCGAACGTCTGCAGGACCCGGCCAACGCCCACCTCGTCGACTGCGTCGTACCCCTGCGAGACTCCGGCCGGATCACCTTCGCCACCGGTGAACAAGCGATCGACGAACACCTCACCTACGTTCCGACACCGGGCCACACCCCGGGCCACGTCGCAATCGGCATCGTCTCCCAGGGCGAACGGGCCGTCATCGTGGGCGACGCCTCTCACCACCCCGTGCAGCTCCTTCACCCCGACTGGTCCCCGGCCTTTGACAACGACCCTCTCCTCGCCGGCAAGACGCGTGAATGGCTGCTCGACTGGGCCATTGACGAGCAGCGGCTCTGGATGGCGGGCCACTGGGAACATCCCGGCATCGGCCGCCTCCTCCGGCTCGATGGAAAGCGGACCTTCAGGGCACTCTGAGGCTCCTCGCCGTTCGGCTATACTCGCCGTTCGCGCTGCCGCGCCCGGAGATGCCGCCATGGCCGTTGAGATTCGCGCCCTTCGAGACGCTCAGGAACTGGACCAATACCAGAAGAACGTCAACTACGTATTTGCTTCGGCCCCTTCGCCCGATGACGACCTCACCAGGCCGGCCGCCGACTGGACGACATGCGCCCTCGTCGACGGCCGGCTCGCAACCACCCTCGCCACACTCCCCTTCACCGTCAGGCTCAACGGCAACCCCGTGAAGATGGGTGGCGTTACTGCCGTCGGCACCCTGCCGGCCTACCGTCGACAGGGTCTTCTCCGCCAGGTCATGACGAGCGCCCTCTCCACCATGCGCGACCGGGACCAGTCCCTCGCCATCCTCTGGGCGAGCATGGGCGCCATCTACCAGCGGTTCGGCTACGGCCTATCGACCGGGCAAACGCGATACTCCTTCGACCCCCGCGTCGCACAGTTCAACGGCCCGGCCTCGCCCGATGGCACCGTCGAGATGTACGAAAAAGAAGAAGGCTTCCCGTTCGTCAAGCAGAACTACATCCAGTGGGTCCAGGATAAGAACCTCGGCATCCACCGCTCGACCATCCTCTGGCAGGCCAGCACGCTTCGCGCGAACGTGAAGGAACATCCCGTCTACTGCGCCGTCTACCGCAACACCGACGGCGAAGTCACAGGCCACGCCATCTACCAGACGAAAGAAGGCAACTTCGCCGATCCTGGACCGGACCAGGTGATGGACGTCTCCGACTTCATCGCCCGTGACATGGACGCGTACCGCGCACTCTGGGACTACCTCCGTGCCCACGACCTGGTGCGCCGCATCGACATGCGTGGCGTCGCCGAAGACGACCCCGCGCCGGAACTCCTGCTCGAACCCCGGGTCCTCCAGCGCAAGACTTCGGATGGCATTTGGATGCGCGTCGTCGATGTCGAAAAGGCCCTCCCGCAACGCCCATACGGTGCTCGCGGCGAACTGACGATCGGGGTCCCGGAAGACACCGATTGCCCGTGGAACGTGGGTACGTATCTGTTGGAGACCGACGGCCAGACCACGTCTGTCCGTCGGACGGACCTCAGTCCCGACATCACCGTCACGCCGAACGTCCTCGCCTCGCTCATTTCCGGCTACCGGCCCGCCAGCCACTTCGCCCGGGCCGGGCGGCTCGTCGCGAAGGACACCGCGGCGCTGCGAACCGCCGACGCCCTCTTCCGCACCGAGTACGCGCCCTACTGCCCGAACGAGTTTTAGTGGATCAGGGCGAGAAGACTCAGGCATCGTCTGAGTCCCCACGAAGTCCATCGCTCCACCAGACAAATGCTTCGGGGACTTGGGGGTAATGTAGAAGCGGTATGAATATCGCCCCGCCCTGGCTGTTCGTCCCTGCCGTCCTGCTCCTCGCTGCGACGATCGGGGCCGTCGCAGCCGCGGCATACTCAGCATTCGGCGCTGACGCCACCACACAGGGTCAGTCGTTTGGCGAGCCGGTGTACGGGGCGGAACGCCCATCCGACGAGCAATTGGCGGCCCTGGCCGACGGCCACGTTTCCAGAGACGAGATGATTCAAGCACTGAACCGGGCGGCGGACTGCATCGAGGCCGAAGGCTTGCAGGCGGTCCGGCCCGGGCACCCCCAGCTCGAAGGGAACCTGGTGTTCATGAGGTTTACCCCCGAAGGCGTCGACCCCGCGGTCGGCGCGGATGCGTTCCGGCGCTGCAGCGAGCGCCACAGCGCCAACCTGTCCTCGAAGTATCAGGTCCAACGCGAGGCAGAAGGTCGTGCGGCGCCCCGGCCCGAGTAACTGATTCGTAAGAACTCCCGGGCGGTTACGATAACTCCCATGCCGCCCGTACTCCCGTTCCCCGCCCTCGAAACAACCCTCCCCAACGGCCTCCGCATCATCGCGCTGAACACTGGCTTCCCCAACCTCGTCTCGCTCCAGATCCCCGTCCAGACCGGCTCCCGGAACGAGGTCGAGTCCGGCAAGTCGGGCTTCGCCCATTTCTTCGAACACATGATGTTCCGTGGCACCGAGCGTTTCCCGGCCGAGGCCTACCAGGAAGTCATCACTCGTGCTGGCGCCCGCCAGAACGCCTACACCACCGACGACTACACCAACTACCACATCACGTTCGCGAAGGAAGACCTGGACCGCCTCCTCGAACTCGAAGCCGACCGCTTCATGAACCTGCGCTACAGCGAGTCTGACTTCAAGACCGAAGCGCGCGCCATCCTCGGCGAGTACAACAAGAGCGCCGCTGACCCGCTGACCAAGCTCTTCGAAGTCCAGCGCCAGCACGCCTACTCCACCCACACCTACAAGCACACCACCATGGGCTTCATCGCCGACATCGAAGACATGCCCAACCAGTTCGAGTACTCGCGCACCTTCTTCGAACGCTGGTACCGCCCCGAGTACGCCACCGTCATCATCGCCGGCGACATTGACCCCGAGGCCGCCACCGCGATGGTCGAGAAGCACTGGTCAAGCTGGCGCCCTGGCAGTGGGACGCCCGTCCCCGTTCCGCCCGAACCGGCTCAATCTGCCCCCGTTGTCGTCCACCACCGATGGGACTCGCCGACCCTGCCATGGGTCACCATCGGTTTCCACGGGCCAGCCTTTTCCGCGACGGAGAAGGAGTACGTCGCACTCGATTTCGTCTTTGACCTTCTCTTCGGGGAAACATCCGACCTCTATCGTCGCCTCGTGGAACGCGAACAGGTCGTGGACCAGCTGTTCCCGTACCTGCCCGCGTCGCAGGACCCGGGGCTGGCTACGATCATGGCCCGCGTCAAGCGCCCCGAGGACACCGTCTACGTCCGCGATGCGATCGCCCAAACGCTCGCCGAAGCTGCCGCGAAGCCGGTCCCATCCAAACGTCTTGAGGCCGCGAAGTCGCACGCCCGCTATTCCTTCGTACGGACGCTGGACAACTCCGAGTCCATCGCCTCGACGCTGGCCCGTTTCCGTCCGCTTCGAACGCCGTTATGACACGTTAAATGAACTCTTCGAGACGTACGACGCATGCACTGCCGACGACCTGCTTGCGGTGGCGCGGAAGTACCTGCGCCTGCCAACCTGGTGGTCGCGACGCTCTCCCCACGACCCACTGCCAGACGCCATGGCCAGCCGCCCCCACGCTGCGCGCCGGTCCGCCGCCCTCACCATCAAGGCCATTTCCCAACTCCGTCGCCGCTGGTGCGCTTAAGCTGCTCTTCACCACCGGTTCGTCCGACGACCCTGCAGCAAACACGGCCTCGCCGCACTCAGCGCCTCGATGATCACAGAAGCGGGCAGCGCCGAGCAGCCCTTCGACGAGATAACTCGGGGCCTCTTTCCCCTCGCCGCATCCTTTTCGGCGCAAGTCGACCGCGACATGACCACGTTCACGGGCGTCGCCCATCGCGACACGCTCGACCGGTTCCTCGAAGTCGCCCTGCCGCAGCTCCTCTCGCCCGGATTCCGCGAGGAAGACTTCTCGCGTTTGAAGGCGCAGCACCTCAACGAGCTGACGCAGGACTTGAGATCGAACAACGAAGAGGAGCTGGGGAAAGAGCGGCTCCAGGAACTCCTATTCGCCGGGACGCCGTACGGTCACACCACACTCGGCTCCATTTCCGGGCTTACCGCGATCACACTGGACGACGTGCGTCAGTTTGTCCCCCGCCACTACACCCGGGCCAACCTGGTTCTCGGCATCACCGGGGACATTGCGCCCGCCGCGGGAGACGCGCTCAAACAGGCCCTCGGTGCACTGCCCGAAGGCAAGCCTCGCCTCGCTTACCCCGTCACCGGCAACCAGCCGCACGGGCTCCGCGTGGAGGTCATCGAGAAGGACACGCGCTCGGTCGGGGTCTCGATCGGTCACCCCATCGCCATTCGTCGCGGCCACCCCGACTTCGTCGCGCTGTGGCTCGCCCGCGCCTGGCTCGGTGAGCACCGGGCATCCAACGGCCGCCTCTACAACCGCATCCGGGAAGTGCGCGGGATGAACTATGGCGACTATGCCTACATCGAGGCATTCCCCCGCGGCATGTACCAGTTCTTCCCCGACCCGAACCTCGGGCGAAGGGCCCAGCTATTCGAACTCTGGCTCCGGCCGCTCCGCCCCGAGCAGGCGGTGTTCGGGCTCAAGCTTGCCCTCTCCGAATTGCGAAAAATGGTGGAAATCGGCATTCCCACGGAGGAATTCGAAGCCACCCGCGAATACCTGGCGAAGAACGTCTTTGTCCTCACAAAGACCCAGGACCAACAACTCGGCTATGCCCTCGATAGCGACTGGTACGGGATCCCCGAGTACACCGGCTACATCCGCGAAGAACTGGCGAAACTCACGGCCGAGCGCGTGAATGAAGTCATCCGGGCGCACATCTCCCCGGACAACCTCCAAATCGTCATGATCCTCGGCGAACGCCGCGGCCCTGCGCGACCAGCTTCTCTCCTCGGTGCCGGCAACGATCGCATACGACGGCGAAAAAGCCGGCCCCCTGCTGGTCGAGGACCGCGAAGTCGGAGCGTATCCACTTGGGTTGGCTCCTGAGCACATCCGGATCACGCCGCTGGACGCCGTCTTCGCCTGAACCCGCGAAGCCCTGGAGTGCCAGTGGCGCCAGGCTGGTCGCTATAGCTGGGATCGGCTCGGTGGCCTGCCCTGATGGAGGTATCCGCCGCCACCAGGCTTGTCGTAAGCGATGAGGACCCGGAACTCGTCCGCCGCTCGAATCCCGGAGGCACTTCACGCCTTCGTGAACTGCGCCAGCAACTGGTGCGCTGACTCTTCGAAACGGCCTGGATCCCCATACGAACGGGCAACGAGCATCGCGCCCTCGAGCGTACCCAGGAGCAGCCTCGCAGCCCCGAGGGCGCTTCCCTCGTATCGCAACGAGCCGGCTTCACGCCCCTGCTCAAGCACATTCGTCAGCCAGGTTTCGTTCAGGTCGAAGAACCGCCGGATCTCGTCCCCCATCGCCGGGGGCAGGGTCGTGACTTCCGCGGCCAGCATGCCGCACAGACAGAGGCGCTCTCCCGCGATGACGCCGGTGTACAGGCTGACGTAGCGCTCCAGCCTCTCCGGCGCGTCTGGCGCGCGCACACCGATCTCCGCCAGGGCCACTTCGAAAGTGTCGCTGTACCGCACGATGAGTTGCCGGCCGAGTTCCGCCTTCGTCCGGAAGTGATAGTGCAGGCTCGCTTTGGTAAGCCCTACGGCCTCCGAGATGTCGGCGTAGCTAAACCCGTTGAATCCCCTCGTCTGCGTTAGCGCCTCCGCGGCATCGAGGATCACCTTTGCCGTTGCACCCTTTTCCAGCTTCATGCTCGCAATCCTACCAAAACTGGATCGTTCATCTTGACAGGCTATCTACTAGTTGGTAGACACACGTCGGCATTCCACAGGAATGACCCTCACGCAGGAAGAAGTGACATGACCATCACATTGCAGGCAACTGAGCACAAGACCTTCGCGAAGCCCGAAGAAACCCGCGAGTTTCCTAACGGGCGCGCTGAAATCCTTCAGGTTGGCGGCGCGGCCATCGGCCGGCTGTCCTTCGAACCAGGTTGGCGTTGGTCCAACGATGTGAAGCCCCTTGCCGGGACTTCCAGCTGCGAAGCCCCCCACTTCCAGTACCACGTCAGCGGCCAGCTCGGCATTCGGATGGACGATGGCACCGAAATCGTCGCGGGACCCGGCGACATCACCTCGCTCCCGAGCGGCCACGACGCCTGGGTCATCGGCGATGAACCCGTCGTCACGATCGACTGGTACGGTGCAACCGATTACGCCCGCGCCTGACCGCTACCCAAGTAACGCCACGAGTTCCTCGGGTGTGCGTGCCGGCATGAGGCACATCATGTTCTCGCAAACGTAGGCGAGGGCTGCGTCCCCGCTCGGCTCGCGGCCCTCGAACATCGGCAGGCCATCCGCGTCGGCCGTCGGCGCGATGGCCGTCCACGGGAGGAACCGGGTAGCGGCGGCATCCTCGAATGCGACTCGCCGCTCGGGTGGCCCGACGATAACGAGTTCCCGGCCCGGTGTAGCCAGGAACTCGATCACCTGGAGGATCGTTCCGAACCCGGGGACGGCTCGTAACAGGTGGTCGGCGACCTGCCCCGCGACTTCCTCCGCCTGCAGCTCCCAGTCGTTTCTTCCGTAGTAGCGGCCCAACCAGAGCCCCAACAACGCGGCAGCTCCATTTCCGGATGGAGTCGCTGCATCGAAGAATGCTTTCTGCCGGAGCAGAAGGGGCTCGCTGTCAGCCGGCGTTTCGAAAAATCCCCCTCCTTCGACGTCCCGGAAGCGGCTGAGGACGGCTTCCCAGAGTTCCCTCGCCCACTCCAGGAGTGCCATGTCCCCGGTGAGCTTGAACAGCTCGACCAGGCCCAGGCCCACGAAGCAGTAGTCATCGAGCATGCCTTCGACTTTGGCCTGGCCAGCCTTCCACGTATGCGACAGGCGACCCTCCCGCCATGCGGACGAGCGAATGAAGGCCGCCAGTTCCGCTGCCGCGACCTGGTAGCGGACTTCCCCGAGGACCCGCCCGGCCTCGGCGAACGCGGCCATCGCCAGCCCGTTCCAGTTGGTGAGCACTTTGTCGTCGAGTGCGGGCGGAATCCGCTTCGCCCGCACGGCGAGCATCGCCTCGGCTGCTGCCTCCACGCGTTCGAGCACCGTCTCCGGCGGCACGGAGAAGCGCATCACGAGGTCTTCGAGGTTCGCCCGGGCACTTAGCACGTTGCGCCCGACGA
The DNA here is from genome assembly GCA_016719395.1 of Candidatus Amarobacter glycogenicus. Lineage (GTDB taxonomy): Bacteria > Chloroflexota > Dehalococcoidia > Tepidiformales > Tepidiformaceae > Amarobacter > Amarobacter glycogenicus. The sequence goes on from JADJZF010000007.1 coordinate 51,301, forward strand.
GCTCGGGGTTGTGCGGGTCGCGGAAGTTGCCATCCCTGGTTAGGCCGTACCATGCCAGCACCAGTTGCGCGTCGTCGCCCGCCACCTCGCGGATCTCTTCGGCGGTCCAGACGTAGTACTTGCCCTCAATTCCTTCGCTGTCCGCATCGAGTGCCGCGTAGAACCCGCCCTCATCGTCCCGCATCTCCTCCAGGAGAAAGTCGAGCGTCTCTCTCACGATGCGGGCAAAGCCCTCATCCTTCGTCACCTGGTACGCATTGAGATAGACGCGGGCGAGCTGGGCGTTGTCGTAGAGCATCTTCTCGAAGTGCGGGACCATCCATTCGCTGTCGACGCTGTACCGCGAAAACCCACCGCCCAGCTGGTCGTACATCCCTCCCGTTGCCATTGCGCGGAGGGTGTGTACCACCATGTCCAGGGCGGACTGGCCGACCTCGCTTTCCTTCTCGCGAGCGTGCACCGAGAGCAGGAAAGCGAGGTTCGACGGGCTCGGGAACTTGGGCGCAGCCCCAAAGCCGCCCCATTCCATGTCGAACGCTTCTCCAAAGAGCTCGACCGCGCGGTTCGCCGTCTGATGCGACGGCGCCTCGCCCGGCCCCGGCACGCGCTCAGCCGCCAGCTTCAAGTGGTGGGAAATCGTCTCCGCCGAACTCAATACCTCCTCGCGGGCCGAGATCCACTTCTCGTGGAGGAAGCTCAGCAATCGCCCGAAGCCGGGCCGGCCGTGTCCGTCATCGGGCGGAAAGTACGTGCCCGCGTAGAACGGCCTGCCTTCGGCGTCCATGAACACCGTCATCGGCCAGCCGCCGGACCCGGTGAGCGCCTGGACCGCCGTCATGTACACGCTGTCGACGTCAGGTCGTTCCTCTCGGTCCACCTTGATGTTGACGAAGTAGTCGTTCATGAGTGCCGCGGTGGTCCGGTCCTCGAACGATTCATGGGCCATCACGTGGCACCAGTGGCATGAGCTGTACCCGACCGAGAGCAGGATTGGCTTGTCTTCGGAGCGGGCCTTTTCGAACGCTTCGTCGCCCCACGGGTACCAGTCCACCGGGTTTCCGGCATGCTGGAGCAGGTAGGGGCTGGTCTCGTTGGCAAGGCGGTTCGGCATCGATCGAGCGTACAGGACGAGGCTCAATTCGTGGCATCAGCGCACCTTTCGTCAACGATAGCGTCCAATACTGGCTCCGCCGACGTAGAATCCCGCCATGCCCGCTGACCTCGTCATCCGCAACGCCCGCATCATCGACGGCTCCGGGGCCGCCGCCTTTCCCGCCGACATCTCGATTTCAGGCGATCGGATCACCGCAGTCGGCACCGCCGGCGCGGGCGCCCGAGAGGTCGATGCAAAGGGCCAGGTCCTCTCGCCCGGCTTCGTCGATACCCACTCCCACGATGATGGGGCCTTCCTGATTCACCCGGACATGGCTTTCAAGCTCGCACAGGGCGTCACCACCGACATCAGTGGTAACTGCGGCTTCAGCACCATTCCCAACGAGCCAGGCCGTGAGTACATGCCGGGCGATATCTCCGGGCCAGGCACCATGTGGCGCGACCTCGAAGGCTACTTCGAAGCCTGCCTCGCGCAGAAGCCGGCCATCAACAACGCGATGCTGGTCGGCCACAACCGCGTGCGTGCCCACGTCGTCGGACTGGAGAAAAGGCCTGCCACGGCGGCCGAAGTCGCTGAGATGTGCGGGCACATCGCGACGGCGATGGAACAGGGCGCCGTCGGCTTCTCCACCGGCCTGATCTACGAACCCGGCCGCTACAGCACGACCGACGAAGTGGTCGCCCTCGCAAAGGAGTGCCGCCCCTACGCCGGCATCTATGCGACCCACATGCGCAACGAGGGCGACAAGCTCCTCGAGGCAGTCGACGAAGCACTCCACATTGCCCGCGAGGCCGCCATCCCCCTCCACATCTCGCACCATAAGTCCGCGGGCCGCCGGAACTGGGGCCGGGTGACGGACTCGCTGGCGAAGATCGATGCTGCCAACGCCGCCGGCATGGACGTCACACTCGACGTGTACCCCTACACCGCCGGCAGCGGTCCAATGTGGCAATACGTAAACCTCGACAGTATCGACACGGAATGGGCCGAGGGCGTCATGATCGCCAGTTGCCCGGACCACCGCGACTTCGAGGGCAGGATGGTCCCCGATATCGCCACCGAACAGGAATGGACGATCGACGAGACTGTCCGCGAAATCGTCACCAGCCCCCGCGGCCGCCAGGTAATCTGCATTCACTTCATCATCGACGAAGCGGACATCGAGACGAATCTGCGCCACCCGAAGATGCTCATCGGTTCCGACGGCATCCCTGAACTCAAGGGGAACCCGCACCCGCGCCTCTTTGGCACTATGCCAAGGGTTCTTGCTCGCTATGTCCGCGAACGCAACGTCCTCACGCTTGAAGACGCTGTCCGCCGGATGACGCACGCCTCCTGCCTCCGCTTCGGCCTTGTCGACCGCGGCCTCGTCCGTGAGGGCTATTACGCCGATCTCGTCCTCTTCGATCCGGGGGCCGTCAAGGACCTCGCAACCTACGAGCAGCCCAAGCAGGAACCGGCGGGAATCTCGATGGTCATCGTGAACGGCGAGGTCGCTTGCGAAAACGGGAGGCACACCGGCGTCGGGAGCGGGCGCATGCTTCGCTTCAAGCGTTGAGAGGGCCGGAGCCAGCGCTATCCGATCGGTGGCGCAACAGGCCGTAAGCATCCCACCCCGTATAGTCCGCCACTACTTCCCTCTTTTCGGAGCACCCACCATGCAGATGCCTGCTGTTTCCCTCGCCGCCGCGCCCGGACGGCGCAAGTGGACCGTCGAAATCGCCCAGAAACTCGAAGAAAAAGGCTTCCAGGGGATCTATTGCGCCAGCTTCGGCGACGGCATGGGCCTCTGCCTCTCCATGGCCCACGCGACCCGGACCATCAAGTTCGGCACATCGATCATGCCGATCTACTACCGCGTGCCGTTCGACCTCGCCCAATCCGCTGCCTACATCCACGAGATCAGCGATGGCCGCTTCTACCTGGGGATCGGTGTGAGCCACGAACCTGCACTTGTCCGCATGGGCGTGAAGGCGGGCAAACCACTGACGGACACGCGCAACTACGTGGCCGCGATGCGCGCGGCCGCCCAGCAAACAGGGCCTCTACCGCCCATCGTCCTGGCCACCCTCCGTACGAGGATGGTCGAACTCTCTACCGAAATCGCCGAAGGGGCGGTCTGGGCCAACGGTTCTCGCTCTCATATGGCCGATTCGCTCTCCCACATTCCGGCCACGAAGCGTGAAGGCGACTTCTTCATCGGCGACATGATCCCCACCTGCATCGACGACAACGACCCGGCGGCAGCGGCGAACGTCAGCAAGCGGACCCTGACCAGCTATCTGATGCTCCCCAACTACCGGAACTACTGGAAGGAAGCCGGTTATGTAGAGGAGATGGAGGCGATCGAATCCGCGCTCGAACGGCGCGACCGTGACGCCCTCCCCGGCCTCATGACCGATCGCTGGCTCGCCGATTCGACGCTCTTCGGCACCCGGAAGCATGTACTGGAAGGTCTCGAAGCCTGGTTCGCTGCCGGCGTAAAGACCCCCATCCTTGTCCCTTCCTCCACCAGCGGCGGCCAGGTGAAGGCCATGGACGAACTCTTCGCAGCCTTCGCCTGAACTGCGCGGTACCCCCGTCTGGACGACAATAGCCTCGGTGCTCGAACAGGAACTGAAGGTCGCGGTCGATGCTGCCCTCGAGGCGGGGGTAGAAGTCGCCCGGCTTCGGCGTGACGGCGTCCGTTACGGGCGCAAAGATGGCTGGGAGCTCGTCTCCGAAGCGGACATCCGCGCCGCCGAAATGCTGCACGCCGCTCTCACCGGAGCATTCCCCTCCGACGGTTGGCTGAGCGAAGAACACCGCGACACCTCCGAGCGACTCGGCCGTGACCGCGTCTGGATCGTGGACCCAATCGATGGGACCAGGGAGTACCTCCAGGGCATCGACGAGTACGCCATCTCGATCGGCCTTGCCATCGGCGGCCTTCCGGTGCTCGGTGTCGTCCATAACCCCGCCACGGGCGAGTTGTTCGCCGCCGAGTGCCTCTCTGCCCCGGAAAGGGTGCCGACGGAATCTACCGGCCACTCCATCGAGGTGCTGGTGGGGCGCGGCGAACAACTACACGACGAACTCCCGCCCCTCCCCGAGGGGACGGAAACGCGCGGCGTCGGCAGCGTCGCATACCGGCTCGCGCTTCTTGCGAGCGGCCAGGGAAACGCCGCCCTCAGCGGTCACGGCCGCGCCGAGTGGGATGTCGCCGCGGGGATCGCGCTTTGTCGGGCGGCCGGACTCCGCGCATCCGATATCTTCGGCGAAGCGATGCCGTTCAACCAGGCGGATCCCTACGTCCGCGGCCTGCTCGTGGCGGAACCAGGGCTCCATAGCCGCCTGGCCACATTCTTCCGGCGCCTCCGCAGGGAGTGACCGGCGCCACTATCAGAAGACGTCGCATCGCGCGGCGTTCCACGGACGTTCTGGCTGGGCAACCGGGTCCGACCTCGTCGCCTTTTACCGCGGGACCGCGCTCAGGCGGATCCAGAGGTCTGGCTCGCCACCGTCCCGGACGAAGATGCGCTTCGCTGCGAAGAGAGCCACCACGCCGAGCGCATCCGAGATGGCAACCATCCCGGCCCGTTCCCACACTGGGACCTTCTCGTTGATCAGCAGGTCGGAAACCTTCCGCTCTAGGCCGTGCCAGGTGATACGGTCGCCCGCTTCGGCTGGCCGGATGCGCAGGGTCCCCGAACAGACTTTGGAGTCGACGGCTGCCACGGGCGCGCTCGGTGTTGCCTCGATGGCGTCGGTACGCACCAGGGCCTGACCTGGCCCGGCGCGTGTAACGCCCGGGACATCCAGCACAGCGGGCGCGAACGGTGCAACCGTCTCAAGCGGCGGCCCAAGACGGACGAAGCCGCAAGAAGCCTCGACTTCGGTGTCTCCGAAGAGCACCGAACCCGATCCGCTCGCCAGCAGCTCTTGCAGGTTCTTCACTCGCGTTCGATTCGTCTCCGGGCTGAGATGGTGGAACGTGGCCTCTCGCTCGATGATGAGTCCCAGTGCTTCAGCCGGTACGCCATCGAACGCCGCGAGCGTAAACAGCGCGCCGAGCGGCCCCCGCTCGATCGGCTGGACCTCGAACGACCGTCGCTCGATGGGCGCAAATGCCTCGCGAGCACTCTCTCCGAGTCCGACAAGCGCGTCCGCCACCGATGGGTTGAATCGCTCGAGCGCCGGCAGCAACTCCTTGCGGACCTGATTCCGCGTGAAGCGTTCGTCCTCATTCGAGGGGTCGATGAGCGGTGTAATTCCGTGTTCCGCGCAGATCGCTTCCGTTTCCCCCCGCGAGCATTCCAGGAGCGGCCGGATGAGCCGTTGTGCCTCAGAACCGGGAACTTCAGACACGGGCAGCATCCCCCGAATGCCGCGCACACCGCTTCCGCGGATAATGTGCATCAGGATGGTCTCTGCCTGGTCGTTGGCAGTGTGCCCCGTCGCGATGCAGTCCGCTCCCTGTTTCTCCGCAACGAAAGCGAGGAATTGGTAGCGCATCTCGCGCGCCGCGTCTTCCATGCCGCGCCGCATCTGCGCTGCCACGGCTGCCACATCGCCCTCACCGGTGATGCACTCCACACCCAGGCCGGCACACATCGTGCGGACGGCATCGAGGTCGTCCCCCGAATTCGCCCGAAGCTTGTGGTCGAAATGGCATGCCTCAACCGTGAATCCGCTGCTTCTCCCGAGCTCCCGCAGGATGACCAGGCACGCCATCGAGTCCGCGCCTCCCGAAACGGCGACCAACACCTTCCCAACGCGCCGAAACATGCGCTCCCGTTGGCTCAACACCTGGACGCGCTTCAAGACGGACTCGGTGACGGCCCTACCTTGGGAAGAGCCGCTGCCACCAGGAGCCGCTCTGCTCCCTCCCTTGCTCGACCGGGGGGCTGCTGACGACAAAGACGGTCTCCCCATCGCGGGCGTATCCAAGCTGACGCCGCGCCTGCTGTTCCACGTACGCATCCGAGGCCACGTACGCGCGTACCGCTTCGAGGTACGCCTTCTCCTCTTCGAGTGCGCGCACGCGCTGTTCCGCCGCCGTGCGATCATTCTCGAGCTGGCTGTTGCGGTACCACCCGGTCGCAGCCGTATAGAGACCGTATCCCGCGACAGCGAAACACAGGACGATCAACAGGCGCGTGCGGGTGGTAGTGAGCGCTCCCATTCGCTTTGGGGAAAGCTACGTCTCCCTTATGCAAGGTTCAAGTTCGAGAGGTGGCACGAGTCATTTACGCTGTGCACACCAGCCCGGCCGTCGCGCACCCAGAGAGAGGTGACGGCCGCCAGTCCCATCTCGAACGTGCGAAAGCGAGCCGGCGAAAGCCCAAGCATCTCGCAGATAAGCACGCGAAGGGTGAAGTTGTGGCTCACGACGACCACATCCCCCACGGAACCCCTGAGCAGTTCCTGCGCCAACGGTTCGACTCGCCTCCCGAGGTCCTCGATGCTCTCGCCGCCGGGCATTCGCGCCTGCCAGCCGTCGTCGCTCGCCCACGTCTTCAGGAAATCGGGAAAGCGTCCCCGCATCTCTGCGAAACTCATTCCGTCAGTCTCGCCGATGTCGAGTTCCGTCAGCGATTCCATGACCTCGGGCTGGAGTTGATGTCTCGCAGCGACCAGTCCGGCCAACGTGAGCGCGCGTGTCAGTGGGCTCGAGAGAACCCGCGTGACCTTTACCGTGGCGAACCGCCCGGCCACGGCCTCCGCCTGCGCTAACCCACGCTCCGTCAGCGGGACGTCCTTGCGGCCTAGGCCCTGGCCGTCCCGGTTGAATGCCGTCTCGCCGTGACGCACGAGGTACAGGGTCACGCGTCTTCCTCCGCGCCGCCGAGTGGGGCCCACAGGCGCTCGATGAAAGGCGAAAATCCGATGGAGCGCCAGAATCCGGCGGCAGCGTCATCCGCGCTCAGTACGGCCATCTCGAAGTGCGAGACGCCGTTCTGGCTCCGGGCCCAGCCAGTCACCTCCGCGAACAGGGCACGAGCGATCCCCTGGCGCCTGAATCGCTCCTCCACCCACAGGTATCCGACCGTCGCATGTTCCGCCGGCAATCGGTCCAGAAGGTTCCGTTCGATGGTCCCGGCGATGAACCCCGCCAAAGACGTGTCGACTGCGGCCACGAATGCCGCCGATCGTGGCCGCGCCAGGACCTCCCGGAAATCCACGATGAATTCGGATTCAGCCACTGGGGCGGGGATGACTCGCCGGTCGACCGTCGCGTTATGTTGCCTCAGGCCTTGCCAGAGCTCATAGAGGGCCGGTCCGTCGCTTTCGGACGCCGGTCGGATGCGATACCCGGTCACTGGTACTGTCCCACCCGCCGCCAAAGGTCTCGTGCCGGCGACGGTTCGTCCAGGACGATGCCAACCCTCGTTATCAACGGCGGCGTTAGCTCCGGGAAGAGCGCTGTGACAAGAGCCTCTGGCCGTGCGGTCAGGTCCTGATCCGCTCGCAGGCGCATCTCGAACTCCGTGCCGCCTTCGGTTGCCTTCGAGCGTAGCCAGCTGCAGGCGGTCCGCAGGTCGTACTCCCGCACGCGCTCTCCCCGTTCTTCGCGCCACGCGAGCGACTCAAGCGCCGTGAACTGCTTCACCCGCGCCGCCGCCTCCTCTGGCGGAACAGGAAGCGAGAGCCGGTAGTCCGCCCAGAGCATCGATGCCTGCGGTGCCGGCGCCGTTGGCGCAATCTCCTCAGCCCGCACAACAGCCAGGTCTTCCGTCGTCTGCTCTCCCAGCCGCCGGACGAACTCCGGGAGTTCGATGCGGTCGTCGAGGGTAACGTCCATCACCTCGCCTTCCGAAGAGAATCCCATCGGCAAGGGCGAACCGAAGGCGAGCTTCGGATGGGGCGTGAAGCCCTGGGAATAGGCCAGGGGGAGCTCGGCCCGGCGCAAGGCGCGTTCCCACGCGCGCAGCACATCCAGATGAGAGATGTAGCGGAGTCGTTCGCTCTTCCGAAACCAGACGCGGATGCGTTGGGTTGTCACACGCTGAATCGTACCATCCAGCGCTAAGCCAGCACGTTGCCCGCGAGCTCTTCCGCCGCGGTGTGAGGGTCCAACTCGCGCGCGGCGATCCGTTCGACAAGTGCCTGCAGGGCTTCCTCCGGCGTCGCCTGCCGGATCCGCTCCAGCAAGATCTGGCGCGCAATCGAGAGCACCTGGTGCCTGGCATCTTCTTCCCGGTGCTTCGACAGCAGTCCCGACGACTGGAGGTAAGCGTAGTGCTCGGCGACCGCATCGAGGAGCTCATCCAGCCCATCGCCCTTGGTGGCCGTTGTCTTCAGGATCGGGGGGCGTCGCGAACCGGCCGGAGAGAGGGCGAGTAAGGCCTGCAGCTGGCTCACGAGGATGTCGGCGCCGGGGTGGTCCGCCTTGTTCACCACGAGGATGTCGGCGATCTCGATTATCCCGGCCTTAAGCGCCTGGATGTCGTCTCCTGTACCCGGGTTGTTCACGAGGATCGTGGTCATGGCGGTCCCGGCGATCTCGACTTCGTCCTGTCCCGCGCCGATCGTCTCGATCATCACGACATCGAATCCAAATGCGTCCATCACTGCGACCACGTCGGCGATGGTCGGCGCCAGGCCCCCAAGTGCCCCGCGTCCCGCCATGCTGCGGACGTAGACGCCCGGGTCCAGTGCCAGGTCCTGCATGCGGATACGGTCGCCGAGAATCGCCCCTTTCGTGAAGGGACTGGACGGATCGACCGCAATAATCCCGACGGTCTTTTCACGCTTTCGGTAGGCGGCGGCGAGCGCGCCGGTCAGGGTGCTCTTCCCCGAACCGGCCCCACCGGTGATCCCGATGATGTGTGTCTTCCCCGAGTGGGGGAAAAGCAGGCGTAGGTACTCCCCGCCTTCCGGTGTCTCGTTCTCGACCCGGCTGATGATGCGCGCGAGAGCCCGGCGGTCCTTCTTCAAGAACCGCTCGACGAGGTCATCCACTGGTTACTTCTTCACGTTCTCGTAGACGAATTTCACGATGTCCTGGGTATTCGTACCCGGCCGGAACACCGCCTTGAAACCGAGACTGGTCAATGCTGCCGTGTCCTCTTCCGGGATGATTCCGCCGCAGAACAGGAGCACATCGTCTACCCCGCGCTTCTTCAACTCGTCCACGACTCGCGGGAAGAGCTCCAGGTGGGCGCCCGATAGGATGCTCAGGCCCACGACATCCACATCTTCCTGGAGTGCCGCTTCGGCGATCATCTCAGGCGTCTGGCGAATCCCCGTGTAGATGACTTCGCAACCACCGTCCCGCAGAGCCCGTGCGACGACCTTGGCGCCCCGGTCGTGGCCGTCGAGGCCGGGCTTGGCGATGAGTACGCGGATTTGTGCCGTTGCGGTAGTGCTCATGGGAACCTCGTTTGTGCTTGAAGTGTGTGGCGCCGTTACTTGCGTTGCACGAGTTGCAAATTGACGCCGTGTGCGGACTTGGCCGACACGAACGCTACGCCGTTGTTGGGTGACCCAACCCGTGCGCCAGTCCCGCGCAGGCGTTCGACGGCGGCATCAATGTCTTCGACCTCGATTGAGAGCATGAAGGTGCCTTCGCCGCGCTCCTTCGCGAACTGCGCGACCGGACCTTCATCGGCGACGGCCTGGATGAACTCCAGGTCACTCTCCCCCACCGGCATGAATGCGTTTCTTATGCCGAGGGCCGCGACATCCCCGCCGCGCGAAGCGTCCGCGGCGAACCCGAAATTCCGCGCATAGGTTGTCAGTGCGGCATCAAGGTCCTTCACGACAATCCCGACATGGTCGATGCGCTTCACCCTCATGCGGAAGCACCTTCGATCGGCAGCGCGTTGTACTGGATCATCGCAAACGGCACACCGCTGGTCCCGCCCTTGACGGTGGCGATTTTCGCCCCCGGCTGGACGGCCTTCGTGGGGTCTCCAACGGTGTAGCCCTTCGAGCGGAGGTCCGCTACCGCCGCGTCGATGTCCTCCACAGCGAGGACCATGCCCCAGAGCTTCGCCTTCACTTCTTCGTCCGGGTTCACCTGCGGCGGACCGGCGAACTCGAGCACCACTTCTTGCAGCTTCGCGAACGCGAGCTGAGCCGATGTCCCCGGACGGATCATCTTGCGCTTGATCTCGATCCCGAGGTTGTCTGCGAACGTCTGAGCGACTGCGCCGCTGTTGTTCGAGGAAATGACAATGTGGTCGATGTGTGTTGCGCCGATAGCCATCCTAATGACCGTGCCCGTCTTTGACCGGCGTCGCGAACTCCACGAGCACGCCATGGTTCGACTTCGGGTGAAGGAAGCAGATCATGCCGGCAAGCCCGAGCCGCGGCTTCTGGTCGATCAGCTCAATTCCCTTCGCACGCGCCCCGTCGAGTTCTGCATCGACGTCGTCTGACTCGAAACAGATATGGTGCATGCCTTCGCCGCGCGTCGCCAGGAACTTCGCCACGCCCGTGTCCTCCCGGGTCGGTTCGAGAAGTTCGATTTCCGAGCCGCCGATTTCAAGCAACACGCCGCGAACTCCCTGGTCCTCGATCACCCGGTCAGCGGTGACCTTCAAACCGAGCGCATCGCGGTAAAACTTCATGGCCTCGTCGGCGTTGTGAACGACGACCCCGACGTGGTGGATTTTCGTGAGCATGCTTTGCGTTTCTCCCTCGGCACGGCAGGGCCGGCCTAGTCAGTTTCCTCGGCTGTCGTCTTGCGAACGCCCGCCATCCCGGCCAGGATCGCGGCGATCTGGTGCCAGTGTTCGCGGTCGTGTTCGAGTGTGGAGCGGACGATCGGCACGTACTCGCCGTCCTCCGCCGTCAGCTCTTCGTCGCTGATGTGTTCCAGTTCATCGAGCAAACGATGCCGGCCGCCCCGGAGCTGCTCAAGGACGCTCCAGAAGTTCAGGTCAGCCTTGCGCTCGACGTGATCCTGGTTCCATGCATCGCGCTTTGATTCGTCGAAATCCTGCAGCGGTGACGGTTTCCCCGCGCGCACCTCGCGAATGGCCGTAACGTAGTGCGCTTCCCAGGTGGCGACGTGCCCGACGATGTCCTTCAGCGACCAAACCCCGATGAACGGCCGGTCGATATCGCGAATGCGGCACGTCTCGATGTTACGCATCAACTGGTTGCGCTCGAGCTCCAGCTCATTTAGCAACCGTCGCCGTTCATCGGACCGCACCCGTACGTCGTCGTCAGTCACTAGATGAACACCGGCTCGCGCTGTTCGCCCCACACTCTGCGGAGGCGGTGGCTGATTTCGCCCAGCGTGGCGCGGGCCTCGACACACTCAACCATGATCGGCAGGAGGTTCTCGGTGCCGCGCGCCGCCTGCTCGAGCTTGTGGAGCAGGGCTTCCACGGCTGCACCGTCCCGGTTCGCACGAAGCTTCGCGAGCTTCGCTGCCTGGCGTTGTCCGAGCGCTGGGTCGACGCGGAGGAGGTCTGGCGTTTTCTCTTCCGCATTGATGAAGTCGTTGACTCCCACGATGACGCGCTCTTTCGCCTCCACCTGCATCTGGAAGCGGTACGCCGCTTCCTGGATCTCTCTCTGCTGAAACCCGCGCTCGATAGCGACGAGCGAGCCGCCCATGTTGTCGATCGTGCGAATGTACTCTTCGGCCTCCGCCTCGAGCCGGTTCGTCATGTCTTCGACGAAATACGACCCGCCCAGCGGGTCGGCAACATCACCCACCCCGTTTTCGTAGGCGAGGATCTGCTGCGTCCGGAGGGCAATCTGCACGGCCTTCTCCGTCGGCAGGGCGAGCGCCTCGTCCATCGAGTTCGTGTGCAACGACTGCGTGCCACCGAGGACCGCTGCCAGGGCCTGCACCGCCGTGCGTACGATGTTGTTCTCAGGCTGCTGCGCCGTGAGCGTTGCGCCGCCGGTTTGCGTGTGGAACCGCAGCATCTGGGATCGCGCGCTCTTCGCCCCGAACCGGTCCCGCATGATTTTCGCCCAGAGCCGCCGCGCGGCCCGGAACTTGGCAACTTCCTCCAGGAAGTTGTTGTGGCAGGCGAAGAAGAAGCTCAGTCGCCCGGCGAAGTCATCGATATCGAGGCCCGCCGAGATCGCCGCGTCAACGTACGAGATCCCGTCGGCGAGCGTGAACGCAATCTCCTGCGCGGCCGTACAGCCAGCCTCGCGCATGTGGTAACCCGATATCGAAATCGTATTCCACTGGGGCACCACGTCTTTGCAGTAAGCGAAGATGTCGGTGATCAGCCGCATGCTCGGCTGCGGCGGGTAGATGTACGTCCCGCGTGCGATGTATTCCTTCAGGATGTCGTTCTGGACGGTTCCGCCCAGCTTGTCCGGTGAGATGCCCTGCTGTTTTCCAACCGCTACGTAGAACGCCAGGAGGATCGCTGCCGTCGAATTGATCGTCATCGAGGTCGTGACTTTGTCCAGGGGGATCTGGTCAAACAGCGTCAGCATGTCCTCGATGGAGTCGATGGCGACTCCGACTTTGCCGACTTCGCCCGCCGCCATCGGGTCGTCAGAGTCGTAACCGATCTGGGTCGGCAAGTCGAAGGCAACGGAAAGCCCGGTCTGGCCCTGGGAAAGCAAATACCGGTAGCGCTGGTTCGATTCCTCGGCCGTGCCAAAGCCAGCGTACTGCCGCATCGTCCAGAAGCGGCCCCGGTACATTGTCGGCTGGATGCCGCGGGTGAACGGGTATTCGCCGGGGAATCCGAGTTGTTCATTCGGGTTCCAGCCGTTCAGGTCGTCAGCGGTGTACACAGCGTCGACCGGCATCTTCCCGGTCGTTTCAAACGCTTTCGCGCGTTCAGGCGCGCGCTCGATGGCCTTGGCGTAGGGCCCCTGGAGCCACTCGCGCTTCGTAGTGATTGGCATTTATGTGGAGACTCCAGCAGACAAACAGGTAGCGCCGGAATCGGCGCACGGTACCCCGGAGTATAGGAGTTCTCGTATTTCCGCGCCAAACCGGACTACGGGTTGACGGTGTCCTTCGATTTCTCCTGGAGCCGCCTCAGCCGCTCTGCCTCGAAGTCGAGTGGCTCGCGGACCACGGCGAGGTGGCGCCGGCGCTCATGGAGTTCGTCATCGTAGGTGTGGATCCGTTCTGGATGTCCCATACCAGTACCATCGACGGTCGCACGCTCCTTCTGCAATCGGGGATTCCCCCTCGTCACGGCACGGCCGCCACCCCCCTCCGGGTATCAGGAAACACACGAGTCATAAATAGGGGCTTTACCTCTTGACAAATCTCCCTATAATCGCGCTACCCAGAGGTGGTGGGCCTTTGGACAGCTTGGGGGAATGTGACCACTCGCACCCAGTCTTCCTTTGTGAGCTGCCTGCTCGTCGCACCTTCGGATTGCGGCACGCTCGGGTTTGTCCGGGCGCTTCATGGCGGCGGCATCGCCGTCCTCGAGCGAGAGCCGGGGCACAGCGCTCTCCAGTTGGCGCTCTCTGGAGAATTCCACGTCGTCGCGTGGATGGTCGACCCTCGGTCAGCAGCGGGACCGCTCGCAGTCTCCCAGCTCGCCGGCGCCGGCGTGCCCGTCATCGGTCTCCACGATAGCGCGGAAGCACACCTCATCGCCGACATGCTCTCGGCCGGCGCTCATGCATGTCTCGACCTTGGGACGGACGCGCGAGTCGTTTCTGCCCAGGTTCGCGCCGTCACTCCGGCGCGCAGGCGCATATGATGCGGCGCCAGCAGAAGTTTCCGGCCTGCTTCAGGTTGGGGACCTTAGCGTCGATGTAGATAGATGCGAGGTGCAACGCGCGGGAGCGTTCGTAGCGCTGACAGCGTCGGAATTCCGAATCGTCGAGTACATGGCCCGGAACAGCGGCCGAGTCCTCAAGTCCCACGAAGTCCTCAACGCCGTCTCCAGCGATTACGAATACCTTCCGCGGGAAGCTCAGGACGTATTCAAGGTCTACGTCCGTCGTATCCGGCGCAAGTTGGAACCGAACGAAAGCGAACCGCGCTACCTGGTGACGGTCCGCGGGTTTGGCTACCGGCTTGAGGGTGGGAGTGCCATCACCCCCGCTCTCCGGAGTGCAGCGACGACCGCCTGATACCCCGGTTTCCCGGGGATGTCTGGCACCTCCGGGGAGAGATAGTGAGCGAACAGGGTCAAGGGCCGGAGGATTTCCTCCTGGAACGGCTCAACGAAGCCGCATCGGGCGATGCTGCTGTGCGCCAGTTGCGACGGCGGTACGACCTGCTTCGCACGACTACGAACAACTCCTCGACCGCCTCGGAGAACTCGAAGATCGCCTGAATGCCGCGGCAACCCAGCCCGCGGCGGCGCCTCCCTCCGTCAGCACTCGCCGAGACAATCGCCGAGGCCATCACCGCTCCGCTCCTCCGGCTCCGAGACGACTACCTCTCGGCCGTGTCTGGTATTCAGAACGTCGTGACGGGCCTCGAAGGCCTCGCCTCCGGGTTCAAAGGCCAGCACGCCGTCGCCAACAGCCCGGCAGCACCCATCGCGCCAGCGCCAGCAACTCACGAGCCCGCGGAACCGGCTGCTCCCGGCAAGGTCCACAGGATGCAGGTCGATGTGAAAGGGTCCGGCTTCGGCGAACTCCTCGATTTCCAGGAGCGGCTCTCCAACTTGGTCGGGGTCTCGCGAGTGTCGATCAGCGCCATCGACAACGAACGGGCGACTCTCGTGGTGGAACTCGAACACCCCTGACGTTGCCTTCGGCGAAAGCGCAGACACCGTGACGCCGGCCCTGTCCGACGAGGCTGAATCTTGACCGAGGGGCCCGGCAAACCTACGATCGACCGGTTGCTGAGGTAGCTCAGTTGGTAGAGCACGGCACTGAAAATGCCGGTGTCCCCAGTTCGACCCTGGGCCTCAGCACCACTTTTCTGAATCTGAGCCCGATGGTAACGTCGGGCTCTTTCTTATCCCTCGGCCGCCAGCGCCGGGTTCGAGACCACCAGCTTGTCGTGGATCACCTTGCGCAGGTGGTTGACCACCTGGTGGCGGAAGTCCCCCGAGTCGGCGTCACCCTCTCGGATGCGGGTACTGAGCGAGCGGTTGCGGGCCAGCAACGATTCGCGCATCGCGGCGAGGTAAGGCGGCATCGGCTCCACTCCGAGCAGGTGGTCGAGCCCGTCCCACTCCCGGGCATAGTGGTCCTCGATCGTCGAGATCTCCCGCCGGAGCATCTCGACCGCGTTCATCGCGACACGGCCGTGGAAGTTGGTCCGCCCGGTCGTGTTCACCATCACGTCATCGCGGAGATACCCCGCTACCGCCTCGAGCAACTCGTCGATCGTCGGTCGGTCTTGCATCAGATGCCTGCCTGTTCCAGGAGCCGCAGTAGCTCCCACTCCGTCTCCGCGGTCCGGCGACCGATGCTCGCCATCTCGACCGTCTTGTTGCGGCCGAAGAAGTAGTTGGCCGCCTGCGTGATCGTGATCACGCCCCACTTCAGGTTGCCGAACAGCTCCCAAAAGCGGACACGGTCCCGATCCACGGGGCAACCCCCCGCGGCTTCGTAATCTGCGAAAAACGGTTCGTAGTCTCCGATGCCCGCCATCGGCTTATCGCCGCCAAAGCGCCACGACTTCACCGCCAGCCATCCGATGTCTTCCATCGGGTCGCCCCAGTGTGCGAGTTCCCAGTCGATGATGCCCCTGAGGCCATCCTCACCGTAGAGGAAGTTGCCCAACCGGTAGTCGCCGTGCACAAGGACTCGCTCCGGCGGGTTCGGCAAGTGTTGATAGAGCCATCGAAATGCGAGTTCGAACACCGGATGCGGGTCGGGCGACACCTCGCGGAAGATCCGCTCGTAGTTCTCCACTTCGTGCCGCGCCGGCGAAGCACCCTCGACCGGTGCCGGGAGGATCTCGAACTCCGGATGCTCCGCCCGATCGATGCGGTGGATGCGTGCGAGGCTCTGGGCCAGCTGGGTCGGGATAATCTCGCGAGCGTGCGCGTACTGCTCGCCGCGGATCAGTCGGCCTCCCAGGGCTTCCCCGGGCACCCGCCGCATGACGAAGAACTTCACCGGGAACGTTTCGTCGCCATCCCAGAGCGGTTCCGGGACGATCGCACCGGCATCCATCGCCGCCTTCAGGAGGTGGAATTCAAGGATGCGCGGGGCGCTCGACTCGATCCCCGCCACTGGGTCGCAACGGAAAATGCCCTCGAGCTTCTCATCGCCCAGCTGTGCATCGAACGTCCACGTTTCCCGCCCGGCCCCGCCCGAAAGTCGCGCCAGGCCGGCGAAGGCCGGGTCGTGGCCCGTGTTCTTGTGGAGGAACTTCCTCAGTCCCGCTTCGACGGTCGCCGTATCCACGGACTACTCCGCCTGGTCGAGGTATTCGCTCAGGCCGTAGCCCTTGCGCTGGCCATCCAGGGTGTATTCGGTCATCCCCTCGCCGATGTGCGTGAACATGCCCGACCGCCGGTTTCGCAGCGGAATGAACCCGGTCACCTTGCCGACGATCGTGTGGCTCTCGCCATTCTCGAGTTTGACCTTCGCGGTGAGGCCCTGGTGGTAGTTGGTGTCGCCTTCGTAACTCGTGTCGAGTTCCGCCTCGGTGATGCGAATCAACTCGTCCGGTCCACGGTGGAACACACCACCGACTCGCCCCCCGACGACCGAAAGCACCATGCCGATGTCGTCGCCGAAGTTGCCGGTGATCCAGCGATACGACGGCGTCGACTGCCAGTATCGCGGGCCCCACGAATGGTCGCGCAGGCCGTGGCCGGTGATTTCCAGTACCGGGCCATCCTCCACCTGGAGCGTCCCGGTTACCTTCATGTGCTGTTCGTAGTGAGCACGCGCGAAGTCATTCTGTGATCCGGCGCCACCGGGTTCGGCGACGTGGCCGTAGATGGGACCGACCCCTTCGTGGACCAGGTCGAGCCTGACTTTCTTGTGCGGGTTCTCCTTGAACGCGACCGACGGCTCCCGCATCTCCCGCGGGTCCGCCAGGTAGACGACCGACCCGACGAACGTGGTCCGGATCTTCTCTCCAGGTACCAGGACTTCCACCTTGAGGCCGCCCGCGTCCCAACCATCATTGTGCGAAATCTGCGGCCGCTTGTAGTTGAACAACGCCGACCCGTCCGACTGGTAAACGATGCCCGTCATCTCCGCATGACCCTCGTTCGCCCGGTTGCCCATGCGGATGAATCCGCCCAGCTGCTTCTCCCGGTCGAAGCAGGTGAAGTACACCGACTCGTTGAAGTTCTCTTCCGGCCCAAGCGGGTGGGTGTAGTCATCCTCGGGCTTCACGTTGCCAATGATCGTTACCATGTCGCTGTCTCCCTCGCCGTGGCTCAGTTTCGGGACCGTGCTGAGGCGGAATCATAGACCATCTTCCTTAGCGTCGCCGAAAGGATCTCTCCCCTGAAACTCGCGAAGAATCACCTCGACGTCGGCCTCTATACGAACACCATCGAAGCCTCACTTGTCTTCTGGCAGGACGAAGTCGGTTTGCCATTCCAGGAACTCCTGCCCACCGGCGGAGGTAGCCGCCAGCATCGCCACGGCCTCGGTGGCGGCATCCTCAAGATCAACGAGTCCCGCGAGCCGATGCCCACGGCAAGCGCGACTGGCATTCGCGAACTCATCGTGCCAACCGCGAAGGTCTCATCTCCAGTCCGACTTCACGACCCCGAGGGAAACGCCGTCACACTCGTTCCTGGGCGACCAGGGGACGCTGGGATCACGATCGTGTTGGCGGCCTCGAACCTGCAGGCAGCCCGACACCACTATGGAACGGCCCTCGGCTTCGAGTCACTCGGCGACAACACGTTTGTCTGCGGGGAAACGCGAATCGAACTCCAGCACGACCCTGCCCAGCAGCCGGTCGGCGACATGCGCGCTCCCGGCTATCGTTACCTGACCGTCCAGGTCTGGGACGCTGACAAGGAGTTCGAAGCCGCAGTGGCGCTCGGCGCAACCCCAGGCATGGCCCCTCGGACGATGGGCGCCGTCGCGCGCTTCGGCTTCGTCCGGGACCCCGATGGCAACTGGCTGGAGCTTTCGCAGCGAGCATCCCTCACCGGACCACTGCCACCCAACTGACCTTTCTGTTATGTCGTATTCGAGGGTCGAGGACTCCCGGCCCCGCCGCGGTCAACGTTCGACGGGCGTGAGTGTCCGCAGGAAGTTCACGAGGTGCCACATCTGCTCCTCGCTGAGCCGGCCCGCACCTTCACCCCATGCACGCATTTGCGTCCCGGCGACCCCCTCGTCGATGAACTTGAACAGCTGCCCGTCGGGGTGCTGTGGGACATGGACCGTAAGGTCGAGGGGATAAGGATTCAGGTCCAACCCCTTCGGCGGGACGCCGGTCTGGCCGTGGCACGAAACGCAATTTTGCATGTACAACGTCCGTCCCTGCGCGATGGAGTTGGCATCCGGGTAGACCGGGTTCGAAGGGAGGCCGTCGGCCGGTTCATGCGCATGCACGCCGAACAGGAGCAACACCCCGAACGAAAAGCCGGCCATCGTCGCACTGTTGGCGGCCCAGGATGCCTCACGTCCGAGACGGCGCAGCGGCGGCCGCGCGAGGGCGAAGCCGAGGCCCACCAGGACGAAAACGAACCCGCCGAACTGGTTCCAGGTGAGCCCCGGCGCCGGGTTCGCCCACGCACCGCCCGCCGTCGAGGTAACAACCGCGACTCCCGCCGGGCGGACATCGAAGAACCCGATGACGTCGTCGACGTCGGCTCGCCGCACCTCGACTTCGACTCGCCAGCGGCCTTCCAGTGTCATGAATGGGCCTTGGCCAAGGAAGACACCCGACTCCGTCCCCGCCAGCGTCAGGCTGGACGCGCCGATGGTTGCGTCCTCCTGGTAGCGGAACGTCAGCCGCACGCGCTCGGCCTCGGCGCGGGCGCCAGAAGTCCCGGCGAGCTCCACGCGGTAGGTGTTGAGCCCGGTCTGGTTCGGGTCGATCGCGAGCCGCACCTGGAGGTCCCCCGCCGGCTGTATCTGGTCGAACGGCTTCCGCTCGGGAGCGATCGCGATTGACTTGGAGACGGTTGTCTGCGTGAGCATCGCCCCCGCCAGGAACACGACGAGTCCGAGGCCCACTTCTGCGACGGCGAGCCGCACGAACCTGCGCTGAGCCGCTTCCTTTCCGGCGGTGAGCAGATGCTTCCCGCGGTTGGCGTTGTACGCGGCAATCACCAGGAGCGGCACGACCAACCCGAGCTTCATCAGCAGGATCAAGCCATAGCGCGTTTCCCAGAGCTTCCTCGATTCGTCTATCTCGACTAGCGCCCCGAGAAATCCGGTGCCCAGGAGCACGAGGACACAGGCGGACGCCAACAACGAAAACCGGGGGACGAAGCTGTGCCAGGAGGGCCCAGGACGCCCGAGGCGCGCTGCCAGAGCTATTCCCACGACTGCGCCAACCCATCCGGCCGCGGCAACACCGTGTCCGAGATCGATGACCTTCGCCCACGAACTGCCCGTGCCCGCCGCGGCGTGGCTCGTCGCCGTGAACGCCCAGAGGAAGCCCGTGGAACAGGCGAGCAGCGCGCCTGCCGTCCGCTTCGGTGCGTCGAGGATGAACGTGGTGGCCACGCCCATCAACAGGATGAGCCCCATCCGCGTCAGCCAGTAGCCACCACTCGGCGTCTCCAGGATGAACTCCCGCAGCGGGACGCCTTCGTACGCATCCCGCAACGTCGCAAAGTTCAGCAGTGTGGCCGCGAGCAGGATCGAAACCCCCGCGTACACCGCCATGGCCAGGCCCCGGCGAGTCCGGCTATCGGCGTCCACACCGAACAACAGCGTCACGACCGCGCCGGCGACCGCGACGACCAGGCCGAGAAGGGAAAGCGCCCTCACCGCGACCCCATCGGCGCGCGGCAGGCGGTCGGCGTCGTTTGACATGCCCTCAAACGAATTCACCTGGTCCGGCATGCTCCCGTCTGCGTTCAGCACCGTGAAGGGGAAAGACCCGCGGATCGCGTGGCCATCCACCCGCGAAACATTCGCCCAGAGGACGTTGTAGATGCCCGGCTGCAGCTGCGGGAGAGCCATCGTCATCGACATGCCCGAGACCGTCGCGGGCGCCGTGGTCACCGGCCGTCCGCCAGCGTCCAGGAGTTGGATGGAGCTGGACATCGGCTCAAGCGGTTCAGTGAAAACGAGCGAGATCTGCGAAGGCGGCCGCTGCAGAAAGGAGTTGGCCGCCGGGTCGGAACTGCGCAACGCGGCGTGTCCCAGTGCGGCATCCGGCCGCCCGAGCGCCAGGGTGATCACAGCGAACACAACGACGAAAGCAGCGGCCCACTTCACTGCCGCTTCTGAACCAGGAGGAAAGTCCCGCCCGCTCCAAGGACGAACATCCCAAGACCCGCAGCTATGACAAGCACCCAGGTGACGCCATCGTCGTCGCTATCGATCGACATCGTGCCCGCGCTGCCCGTGGGCGAGGCAGTACCACCGGGGTTGAGAAGGTCCTCGCGCAACTTCTCTTTGCCGGCACTGGCGATTCCGTTCGGGTCGAACGTAAACGAGAGCTCGCCGTCGGCCGAGTCACCATCCTCGGAACTCAACGACTTCCACTTCACCGTATAGCGGCCGGGGAGCAGCCCGGAGGGCAGCGCCACCGACAGACGCGTCCGGTCGTTATTGTCGACGACGGCGGCGACCGTCGTTACTTCTTTTCCGGTGGCATCGAAGACATCCACGTCATTCCCGCCGGCCTGCCTTGCGAGTTCCTGGCTCATCACCAGGACAACCTCAGCAGGGGCCGATGTCAGCACGGCGCCGTCGCCGGGCCTGGCAGTGGCAGGCTCTGCGTGCGCGAACACATTGGGCGCGAACGCCAACGAGACGACCATCGCGACAGCGGCCAGCAGGGCGATTCTCATGCGGATTCAGTCTAGCGCCCGCCCCGGACCTGATCACGGTTGCTGGTCGCCAGGCGCCAGCACCGGATCACTCGTCTCGACTCACGCCGGCAGTCAGTCCCCGGAAGTTCCCTCGGCGAATCACGACGAACGGCGGGCTCTCGGCCGAGGTGAGACCTTCCGCCCACGCGACGACCCGGAGCCCGATCCCGGTACCTTCGATTCGACAGCCGGTGTACTTCGCCAGCCCTTCTTTTGCGGTCTTCACAAGCCCTCCGTCGCAGCTCAGGGCGGCATCTCCGCCCGTTCCAACGAGCGAGAGGGTGATCACCGTCTCGTTGTCCTCGGCGACGGTGTACCCGCGCCCGTTCAGCACCGCGACCCTGGGCTGAGTGAGTAGCAGTTCGCCCGGTTGCGTTCCGGCCGGAACGTCCACGAAGTACAGGTAAGCTGGCGCAACCGGGGCGAGGGTCCATCCGATGTCGCTCAGGATGCCGCGAATCACAGGGCCAACCCGGTGCTGAGACTCTTCGTCATCCAACATCGGGCTCATCAGGCTATCCGCCGAACCCGCGGCGAACGTCTCCTCGTCCAGGTGATAGACGCTGCTGTCGCTCCACGTGGTTGGTGCAAACAGCCTCGGGGCAGTGCCGGGAGTGGCCGCCACACCGTTCGCGCCGTACCAGAACAGGCCCCGCTCGTCAGCGCCTGCTTCAGTTCAGGAGTCTTGGTCTTGAACCCGCCGAAGAGGGGCTTTGCGTTGCTGTTCACAACGAAGACGCCGTAAATCGCGCTCGCCGTGTACTTCGGTGGGCTGCCGATCGTCCCATTCGTGCCAACAACATCCGCAGTCCCGGTAAGGCCAAGACCGTGCCCGATTTCGTGCATGACCACGGAAACAAAGTCAAACTTGCCTCGCGGAGTCCGTCCGTCCGTCCCGAAATAGAACGACTTCTGGGTGCTGGCGAAGTTCGACGTGATGTCGACGGACTTCGCGTCGAGGTCCGTCCCGGCGATCTGGTTCGCCAGTGCGATGGGATACCAGTGGCCCGACGGCGCGCCCGGGAAACCCGAGAGCAACTTGGTCGGCCCCGCCGTTCCCAGCTTGCCGGCTCCAAGCACCTTCCAGTTCGCCTCGACCCGGATTGGCACGGTGACATCCAGGTACCGGCTCCATGTGTCCAGGGCATACTGGAATGCGGT
This sequence comes from Candidatus Amarobacter glycogenicus, assembly GCA_016719395.1. Classification (GTDB taxonomy): domain Bacteria; phylum Chloroflexota; class Dehalococcoidia; order Tepidiformales; family Tepidiformaceae; genus Amarobacter; species Amarobacter glycogenicus. The sequence continues at coordinate 73,399 of JADJZF010000007.1, forward strand.
TTTCGCGTCCTCCGGGAAGGCTCCCTTGTACGTCACGATGAACGACCCGTTCTGCTCCGCCCGCTGGACGGGTGAAGTGTCCTGGGCCGAGTAGCTCGGCTCAGGAACCACCGAGCCTTCCGTCAGGTCGCTCAGCCGCCCGTCCATCCACAACAGGCCCGGGTCTACCTCGTCCGCTGCTGCCGATTCCGGCAGGACGAGCACGGCCGCGAGTGCGGCGATAAGGATGAGTCTTCGCATGGACGACCGCCCGTGGCACGCCCGAACTCGGGAATCACTCCCCCGCGTGCCTGACTCAACAAAACGACGGTGCCGACGCCCGCCATCAGGGAGCGACGATGCGATTCACCATCTTGTCACGTCATGTGCGGGGCCAGTGCAGGGCCGCCCTCGGCGTCAGTCGCCGGCCGGGACGAGCCCCCGGTACCGTTCGACGTCCACTGACCTCGCCGGCTTGTGCTTCACGTCGTCGGGCCGCAGCGCGCGCAGCCAGGTCGCGAACTCGAGCAACTCTCCGTCGGGGCCTCGGAAGTAGAAGGACCGTATGAACGTCCCTTCATGGACTTCCTTGCTCACCTGCCTGGGGCTGTCGTCGTGGTTCATGATCGGGGTGACGTGCACGCCCTTGGCCACCAGCTTCGCGTGGTATTCCTCGAACTTCTCCGCAGGCACATCGAACGCCACGTGGTTCATCGAGCCGTGAGCCGACGCGAGTTCCCCTTCGCCCGGCATCCCATTCGGCGCCGACACTCCGGGAGCGGCATCCGGGGCGTCCGGGAACCAGAAGAACGCCAGCGCATCTCCCTTGCCGATGTCGAAAAAGAAATGCTGGCCCATGTTCCCCGGGAGCTCGATCGTCTTCGTCAGCGGCATCCCCAGGATGTTGGTATAGAAGTCGACGGTCCGCTCCATGTCCTTACAAACGAGCGCAAGGTGGTTGATCCCGCGAAATTCGAATTCGCTGTTCTGCTCTTGCATGCTGACATCCTCCGGATCCGCGCTTCGGCGTTCGGAGCATTCTATCTGGAATACTGGCTGCCCGGCCAGTATTCCTCACGATTTGGGATCCGCGCGCTCAGACGGGGTTCGCCGCCAGCCAGAGGTCGTGCATGAGTTGAAGGTGGCCGACATGCTCCCGAAGGTGCGCGATCGCCGCCATGATCGTTGCGGCGCCATTCCGCGTCGGCACCGGGAGCCCGTCGGTCGTCGACATCACGACCGTGCTGGAAAGTTGTTCTTCCGCGCCGCCCGCGAGTATCGACTCCGCCTCGCCACTGAATGCATCGATCATCGCCAGGAGGTCGTCCTTCGGCACGCCCGTGGTCTGGAACGCTCTGGCCCGGTCATTCGCACGGTACTCGGTGATCGAAACGGTTACTCCGGTGCCCGCCCGCAGGAAGAAGCGGGTCGAAGTGATCGCGTGGACGACGAGCACGGATACCGTACTGGCGGTCGGCAGGGCTTCCATTCCATGGCAGCTTCAGGAAGATCTGCCACCGAAGCACGCAGGAATGCCAGGGACGCGCGGACGATCTGAAGCGCTCCGTTATGAGTTGGGGTCAATCGAGAACCGTCCTTTGCCCGTCATCCTGTTCCGCGCCTGCGGCAATTCGCCACGAGTACGAGGGTCTACGCGCGGCTGCCGCCAAAAGGCCAGATCCGACGCTTCGGCTTGCTGTCGTCCTTCTTTTCCGGGCCATCGAAGCCGCGGCCACAGCCCTGGCAATACCCGTACACGTTGAGATTCTGGCGCCCACACCAGGGACACTCGCGCATTGTTGGAACTCCTCGTTTGCTGTTGTGTCTACCAGTCTACGACGGCTACCGGAACTTCCGCGCCGCGAGGATCGGCCACGTGTCGATCACTTCCTCACCCCGCCGGACGTAGTAGACGTCATGCTGGTTGAGGGTGGTGTCGCCGTGACTGGGGACGACCTCGATGCGCTGTCCCGGCTTCAGCTTCGCGATGCCTTCGCCCGTGAGCGTGCAATGCTCCTCGCTCAGCCGCGCAACCTTCACGGTGCCATCGACCGACATAGGCGGGCCGAATTCGTTGGTCAGTGACTTCGCTCCGGCGTCCCCCACGGCGTAGCGCTCCTTCACCGAAATGACCGTCATGAGGAGCGTAAGTGCGTTCTCAAACACCCCCGGGATGAACTCTTCGTTGTGAGAGTCATTGAACACGTACGTCCCGGCCTGCAACTCCGTGACGCCCGCGGTCTTGCTGGCGATCAGCACGCTCGCGGTGCCGCTGGTCGAGACGATCTTCGGCGCCAGCCCGGCCTCCGCCAGCGCTTCGACGTGGTCGTTTACCGTTGCCAGTGCCGTGTGGATCAGTTCCGCCCGAGCGGCATCTTCGGGCTGGCCATACATGTGCCCTTCGTAACCCATGATCCCGCGGTAGTCGATCCCTTCGTCGACCAGCCGCCTCGCCAACCGGACACTCTCCGCCGGCGTCGGGGAGCCGCATCGCCGCAAGCCGGCGTCGACCTCGATGACCGCCGCCGGCCGCTGTCCCGAACGTTTCGCTCCAGCCACCAGTTCGTCGATGTTGAAATCCGATTCGACCGCGGTCGTAATGTCCACACCGCGCGCCAGCAAAGCCATCAATCGGTCGATCTTCGTGGTACCGACCACCTGGTTCGCCATGAGGATCGGACCGAGTCCGGCAGGATTCTACTCGGGCCGCCGAACCCAGCTCTCTATGCGGTCACCGATGGCAAGGCGGAAGGAACCTAAAGCAGACGCGCGCCACGCTACGCAGGCGCGGGGCGCCGCGGCTGGAATTGATTTCCGGCAACTTAGTCTCGCCGGAAGGTCAATCACGGGGCCGAAATCCTGTTCGCCGCAGTCCGCCGAGAACAGATTTACGGTCTCGACCTCTTCTGGTTCTCGAACGGAATGACGGATGCCGGGTGCCAGCAACGGCCAACCGGACCTTCGCCACGCTGGTTCTGGAAGAACCGCGGCCGGACTGCGGTTACCGACTCGGACACGACGCCCGCGGGGGGGGGGGGGGGGGGTGGGTGCGGGAGCAGGGCTGAGTGACCACGCCATGTGCGCGGGGGGGCCTCGCGCGCCCGAGGTAGCCGTGCCAAACGGTGAGGCCTGTTTCGAACGCTCTCAGGCGGGATTTGCGCGCCACCCTGCGCAGCAAGGGTCGATTTCACCAGGCTCGTGGGCGAGTTCACGCCTTGGTGCGACGTTCCATTGGTTCCGGTCCTTTCGGCGGGAAAGATAAGAACGCCTGTTCGCACTGTCAAGAACGTTTGTTCGGAACCGGCCCCCTACGCGTTGGCGGCTTCCATCGCCGCGTACCTCTGGCGCTTGCTCTCACGCGCCCGGATCGTCGGGTTCAACTCGATCTTCCGGATGCGCAGGTTCTTGGGCGTCACCTCCACCATCTCGTCGTTGCCGATGAGGGAGAGGCTCCGCTCCAGGCTCGGGGGAGACGGCGGGACCAGCTTCACGGCGATGTCCGAAGTCGAACTGCGGATGTTCGTGAGCTGCTTCGCCTTGCAGACGTTCACATCGAGGTCGGTGTCCTTCGCGTGAAGGCCAACCACCATGCCGCCATAGACCTCGTCGCCGGGCGAAATGAACATCATCCCGCGCTCCTGGGCGTTGGCGATGCCGAAGCTCAGCGCCGTCCCAGTCTCCGATGCCACAAGCGCACCGTTGCGGTGCCGCGTGATCTCGCCCGCCCACGGGCGGTAGCCGAGGTACTCAGTGTTCATGATTCCCTCGCCGCCGGTACCGCTGATGAACGTGTCGCGGAAGCCGATGAGACCGCGCGTCGGCACTTCGAAGTCGAGCCGGACGTTGCCGTTGTGGTCCTGGTGCATCCCGACCATCTGCGCCTTGCGGCCGGAGAGCGTCTCGATGAGGAACCCGGTCGATGAGTCCGGCGCTTCGACGAAGAGGCGCTCGAACGGCTCTTCTTTGCCGTGCGGCCCATCGTGGATGATGACCTCGGGCCGCGTAACCGCGAACTCGTACCCTTCCCTCCGCATCGTCTCCACCCAGGATTGCCAGGTGAAGCTCACCCCGTCCGCTGACGATGAACTGCTCCGCGCTTTCGCCGTCTTCCACCTTGAGGGCGACGTTCGTCTCGACCTCGCGGAAAAGTCGCTCCCGAATCTGCCGGCTGGTGACGAACTGGCCCTCGCGGCCGGCGAACGGTGAGTCGTTGACCCGGAACGTCATCTTCATCGCCGGCTCTTCGATGGTGATAACCGGGAGCGGCTCGGTCACCGACGGGTGGGCAAGCGTTTCGCCGACCAGCACATCGCTGATGCCGGTCATGGCGATAATGTCGCCAGCGTGGGCTTCCTGGAGTTCGACGCGGCCCAGGCCGGTGAACCCGAAGAGTTGGGCAACCCGGTGCTGGCTGGTCTCGCCCTCGTGGTTGAAACGGATGATGCTCTCGCCGGCCTTGATGCTGCCATCGGTGATGCGGCCAACGGCGATACGCCCGCGATAGCTGTCGTACATCAGCGTCGTCGCGAGCATGCGGAACGGCGCGCCTTCGTTAATCTCCGGCCCCGGGACATGGTCGACGATCGCATCGAGGATCGGTTGCATCGTCCCGGACGTTATGTCGGGCGAAGTCCCCGAATACCCGTCCCGAGCGTTCGCATAGAGCGTCTCGAAGTCGAGCTGATGGTCCTTCGTGGCAAGGTCCAGGAAAAGGTCGCTGGTCTCGTGGATGACTTCCGCGAACCGCGAGTTCGGCCGATCGATCTTGTTCACGACGACGATCGCATGGAGGCCGATTTCGAGCGCCTTGCGCAAGACGAACTTCGTCTGGGGCATGGGGCCTTCGACGGAGTCGATGAGGAGCAGGCAGCCGTCGGCCATGTTCAGCACGCGCTCGACTTCGCCGCCAAAGTCGGCGTGGCCCGGGGTGTCAATGATGTTGATGCGGACACCGCGGTAATCCACCGCGGCGTTCTTCGCCATGATCGTGATCCCCTTCTCGCGTTCGAGGGGGTTGGAATCCAGGATGAGTGTCCCGACCGTCTCGTTTTCGCGGAATACGTGGGATTGTTTGAGGAGGGCATCGACCAGGGTGGTCTTCCCGTGGTCTACGTGAGCAATGATGGCGATGTTCCGTACATCGGGACGGCGGGATGTCATGTATCCAGTGTGCTTGAGGGCGGGTTAAGTGGATAGGCGGCCCTGCCGACTACCCGTTCAGGCAGTCTTTCCCAAGACCGGTCCAAACCCCACACTGGATCCCATACGCCGGATTCCCGCCCAGGAGGGCATGCACATGTCGCAGAGCTACGACCTCATCCAGGACATCGTCTCGGGCAGGCGCCCCGATGCCGATATCGTGCGCCCTTCGGCCATCATGCCGTTCGTCATCGAGTCGGATGGCCGCCGCGAACGCGGTTACGACATCTACTCCCTGCTCCTCAAGGAGCGCATCGTCTTCCTCGGCACGCCGATCGACGCCATGGTCGCGAACGTCATCATCGCGCAACTCCTCTACCTCGCCCGCGAAGACGACGAGAAGGACGTCATGATGTACATCAACAGCCCTGGCGGAAGCGTCACGGCCGGACTCGCCATCGTCGATACCATGAAGCTCATCAGGCCCAAGGTCGCCACGCTCTGCATGGGCATGGCCGCCAGCATGGGCACGATCCTAGGAAACGACTGGTCAGCCAATGGACCGCATCGAGCACGACACCGACCGCGACTTCTACCTGGATCCCTCCGGCGCGAAGGACTACGGCCTCATCGACGAAATCCTCGAGCGGCCGAGCCAGGTCGCCGCGGCCAGCCCGAACGGGAAGGTTAGTTAGCGCTGACGCTTCGTCGCGGGAACTCGGGCAGCCGCTGGCTCGTCGGCGGCGAGTAACTCAGGCGACAACGAGGCACCGTTGGGCCATTCGGCGCCGCCAGCCGCATCGATCCGCACCTTCGAGAACACCAACTCATCTTCGAGGTCCCGAAAGATGCCGTACCGAAGGTACGGCGTCACATCGACAAGCACGCACGAGCCGTCCGATCGCCGGACTTCGAGGAGATGCCCGGGTCGGGCGATGGCCGAAGTCGCTTTCCTGATCACAACTTCATTCTGCCATAGCTTCACCGCGATGGGGGCGGGACGCGCTTCAAGGCTTCAAACCGCTCGGCCAGTGACGCATTCTCAAGGAGTTCCTCACGATGCTCCTCCACCCACCTGCGGACACGGCGCAGGACAGCTGGTGGAAGGGCTCCCGTGACAACCATCGTATCGATCCGCACCGAAGCTTCGAATTCCGCATAGAGCACGTGAAAGTGCGGCCAGGGGTGGTCATCGTGGTACATGTAGATCTCAACGCCGTTGAATTCGCAGATGCGGGGCAAGCTAAGCCATCACTGCGGGTATCACATTCATCCCCATGTACGGCTGCAGTGCCTCCGGGACTTCGATGCTGCCGTCTTCACGCTGGTAATTTTCCATCACAGCGATCACTGTCCGTGGCAGCGCAAGCCCGCTCGCGTTGAGCATGTGCGGGTGGCGCACGCCCTGCTCCCCGCCGGGCCGGTAACGGATGTTCGCTCGCCACGCCTGGAAGTCCAGGCAGTTCGAGGCCGAACTGACCTCGAGCCACTCTCCCTGCCCCGGCGCCCAGATCTCCAGGTCAAATGTCTTGGTCGAATTGAATCCAATGTCGCCCGAACACAGCGCAAGGACACGGTACGGCAGCCCGAGGATCTCCGGGATCGACCGTGCCCGAGCCACCAGCGCCTCCAGTTCTGCTTCGCTTTGTTCGGGTTCGCAATACACGAACATCTCGACTTTCTCGAACTGGTGGCCGCGCTTGATGCCGCGCACATCCCGCCCGGCGCTCATCTTTTCCCGCCGGAAGCATGGCGTGTGGCCGACGAAGCGCATCGGCAGCTGTCCCGCCGGGATAATCTCGTCGCGGTAGAGGTTCACGAACGCGACTTCCGCCGTCGGGATGAAGTAGTAATCCTCTTCAAAGTCGCGGTAGAGGTTGTCGCGGAACTTCGGCAGCTGCCCGGCCGCGTATAGCGACGCTTCGGTCAGCATGTACGGCAAGTACGCCTCGGTGAACCCGGCACGGCCGTGTTCGTTCAACATGAACTGGATGAGCGCCCGCTGCAGCTTCGCCAGCGGTCCCCTCAGGGTGTAGAACCGTGACCCCGACATCTTGGCGCCGCGTTCGATATCCAACCCCCCGACGATCTCACCGAGCTCCCAGTGGGGCCTCGGGGCGAAGGGAAACCTGGGCAAGTCCCCGACCACTTCGACCAGTTGGTTCGAAGTCTCATCCGGTCCTTTCGGCACATCCGGGTCGAGGATGTTCGGGACTTCGTAGAGCTTTTCCTTGAGCTCGGCTTCGATCTTGTTCAGGCCGGTATCGAGCCGCTCGATTTCGTCCCCGACAAGGCGCATCTCGACGATGCGGACTTCCCGGTCGGCCGCGTCCTTCGTGGCGCCGATGGCCTTGCTCACCGTGTTGCGCTTGGCCCGCAGCGCCTCCACCTGCTGGAGGATGGCACGCCGCTCCTCGTCGAGCTGCAGGATCCTGTCCACCGGGGCAGTGGTGTTCCGAAGCAGCACATCGCGCTTCACGCGGTCCGCGTTCTCTCGGATGAACTGCAAGCTCAGCATTCAGGGCTCCTGTTGGGCGGCTATGAGGGCGCGGAGGCCAAGGAGCCGGACATCCTCGGCGACCGGCACGAGCGTACCATCGGGCGCGGGCAGCGAAAACGACTCCGCCAGCTCTTCGGCAGTGAACCAGTGGGCAGGTCCGTGGGGGATCGGGTGTGCGAAATCCACCTGGTGCAGCGACCGCGTGAAGTACACATGATCGATGTGCTGGTGGAAGGGTTGGTCAGGCCGCACGATGTCCTCGATGAGGATCACCGCCGGCGGCGGCACAACGGCCGGGGAATCCACGGCCAGCAGGTCAGGCGGTGCGATCACCTCCACCTCGAGCCCGCTCTCTTCGAATGCCTCTCGCGTCGCACCCTGCACCGGGTCCTCGTTCGGCTCAAGGTGACCGCCGGGCGGGAGCCACATCCGCAATTTGTGGTGCCAGAGCAACAGCGTCCGCCCCTGCGCGACCACGTACGCCGTCGCTGTATGGTGGCGTTCGAACGGGCCGGCCGTCATTCCTTCAGTGATTTCATCGGCGGGAACAGGATCACGTCCCGGATCGAATCCTGTCCGGTCAGGAGCATGATCAGCCGATCGATGCCCATGCCGAACCCACCCGTCGGCGGCATCCCGTGCTCAAGTGCAAACAGGAAGTCCTCGTCCACCAGCTCGACCTCGTCGTCACCGGCTTCCTTGAGCAGCAGTTGGTGCTCGAAGCGCTTGCGTTGTTCTATCGGGTCGTTCAACTCCGTGTAGGCGTTGCCGCATTCGAAGCCCGCGATGAAGCACTCGAACCGTTCGACAAGGCGGTCGTTCCCTGGCTTTCGCTTCGCAAGCGGCGAAAGCTCGATCGGATAGTCCATCAGGAAAGTCGGCTGGATGAGGTTCGGCTCGATGTAGTGCGACATCGCTTCATCACAGAGCTTCCCGTAGCCCGCGGTGTCAGGCGCTGGCACACCGCGGCGCCTGAGCTCCTGCCGCAGGGCCTCGGTCGTCGTGAATTCCTCGAGGTCCGGGCCGCCGTATTCCCGCATCGCATCAACGAACGTGATTCGCCGCCACGGCGCGGCAAGGTCGATCGCGTGGCCGCGGAAGTGGATCTCGGTGGTCCCCAGCACCTCCAGTGCGACCGAACTCACCATCTCTTCGGTCATCGCCGCAACGCCGAGATAGTCCGTGTACGCCTCGTACGTCTCGATCATCGTGAACTCGGGGTTGTGCTTGAAGCTCATGCCTTCGTTCCGGAAATTCCGGCCGATCTCGTACACCCGTTCGAATCCGCCGATGACCAGGCGCTTGAGGTGCAACTCAAGGCTTATCCGCAGGACGCGCGGTTCGTCGATGGCGTTGAAGTGCGTGGAAAACGGCTTCGCGGCGGCGCCGCTCTCTGACTCCTGGAGGATCGGCGTCTCGACCTCCAGGAACCCCCGGGCATCAAGAAACCGCCTGATCGCTGCGACAACCTTGCTTCGAATAGCGAAGACGCGTCTCGTCTCGTCGTTCGCCATCAGGTCCAGGTACCGGCGGCGCTGGCGAAGTTCCGGGTCCGCCAGTCCGTGAAACTTCTCCGGCGGTGCATGCAGCGCCTTCGTCAGCATCGTCCATCCGGTCGCCTGGATCGTCGGTTGACCGGTGCGCGTGCGAATCGGTGCGCCATGCACGCCGACGAAGTCGCCAAGGTCGATCAGTCGCAGCGACTCGTAGTCATCGATCGCGTTCTGACGGACGAGCACCTGAATCCTGCCGGAGCCGTCCTGCAAGTCGATGAAGGTTGCCTTGCCCATGTCGCGTTTCGCCACTACGCGTCCCGCAGCGTCGACCTCAACCCCGGCGACCTCGTTCTCGCCGTCAGGGAGGCGCTCCACCAGGGCGGTGACTTCAGCTGCCGTGTGCGACCGCGTCGAACGCAGCGGGTAGGGATCGATGCCCGCGGCCCGCATCTCTTCGGCCTTGGCGACGCGTTGCGCCATCAGCTCATCCATCGATTCCTCCAGAACCAAACGAGCCGCCATTGCTGGCGGCCCGCACGTACGAACAGGCCGCCACGATCAGTCGATCTTGAGGACCTTCACTTTGATCACACCCTTGGGCGCATTGATGTCGATTACGTCGCCAACGGCCTTCCCCAGCAGCGCAGCACCAACGGGCGACTCGTTCGAGATTTTCCCGTGCGCCGCGTCGGCCTCCGGCGCACCCACGATCTGGTAGTGCCGCTTCGCGCCGTCCCAATCGAGTTCGACACCGCTCCCGATCATCACGCGTCCGGCATGGTGGGCGCCGTCTTCGTCGATGATCCGCGCCCGTCGGAGCAGGTCCTCGACTTCCATGACTCGCCCTTCGACACGGCCCTGTTCGAGCTTCGCGTCGTCGTACTCGGCATCGTTCTGGCTCGTCCCCTGTTCGAGAGCGTTATGGATCATCTCAGCGACTTCGCGGCGGCGCACGCGCAACTGTTCGAGCTCGATTTCGAGCTTTGCCTTACCTTCACGCGTCAGCGGAACGGGCTTGTCTGTCATGTCGTACCCTACGGCTTGCGCCGGATAAAAAGCGACCGAGGCCTGTTTTGGCCCCAGTCCAAGCGGAGTATACCGGCGTGCGATGGCCGCCCGCAAACCTCGTAAGGAAGCAACCGCGTTGGACCACAAGCCCGAGCCCACCGGCCAGCCTGACCCGCCTGCGCCGACGCGTTGGACTCCTCCGCCCTCGTGGACAGCTTCCGCTCCGGCAAACTCGCGTCGTCCCGAAACGGTGGATCCGCCCTCGCCTCCACCACCGACCCCATCGGTCAGCACCGCCCGGCGGCCCGGGACACGGATTGCCGTCGCCTTGGTTGCCGGCCTTTCCGCCCTCGTCGGCGGCGTCGTCGCCGGGGGCCTGGTTCTCTTCTTCTCCGACGACGCCGTGCAGGACGAAAGCACCGAAATCCCTGCCGGCCAGCAATCCCTCTCGGTCGAACAAACCAGTGCCATCGCCGACGCGGCGGCACGCGCCCGGCCGTCAGTCGTCCGCATCGAAAGCACGAGGCTGGTAGCCGGAGGCTCCGAACAGGACGTCGGGTCCGGTGTGGTTCTCGATGCCGAAGGACACGTCATCACGAACGCTCACGTTGTCCTCGGCACCGACACCCTGAAGGTCATCCTGCAGGACGGCACCGAGCGCCCCGCCGTCGTCATCGGCCACGACTACCCGTTTACCGATGTCGCCGTCCTTCAGATTGGACCAGGCAAGCTGACGCCGATCGAACCTGGCAATTCCCAGGCGCTCCGCCTCGGCGAAAGCGTCCTCGCCATCGGCAACCCGCTCGCGGAATTCGATGGTTCCGTCAGCATCGGCGTGATCAGCGGCCTGGATCGCGTCCGTGTGTTCGATGGTGTCCGCCAGTCGGACCTGATCCAGACCGACGCCGCCGTCAACCCGGGGAACAGCGGTGGGGCACTCGTCAATATCCGGGGACAGTTCGTCGGTATGCCAACGGCAGTCGTCCGCCAGACCCGGGCGGGGAGCACCGCGGAAGGTCTCGCGTTCGCGCTTCCGGCGAGCCGCGTGCTCCTCATCGCGCAGGGGATCATTCGCGCGGGTGGAACCTATCCGCGACCGAGCCTCGACGCGGAACACGTCGACCTCACGCCGGAGGTCCTCGCCAGGCTTTCGCGAAGCACCGTGCGCGAAGGCGCGCTCATTGCCGCCGTCACACCGGGAGGGGCTGCGGCAACCGCTGGCATAATCCCCGGAGACATCGTGACCCGGATTGGCGATTCGGCGATCACGGCGGCTTCCCCGCTCCTGAACGCGATCATGTCCTACCAGCCTGGAGATTCAGCGAAAGTTGTCCTCAATCGCAATGGCCGGATAATCGAGACTGAGGTTCGATTTGCTCAGCGATCCTGAAACTACCGTCCCGCGCCGCGTGGGCGTCGCCGAATGAACCGTCGCAGCCAACTTCCCTGGGGGGCGAGCAGCCAGCCATCGCTGTATGGCGGCCCGCGTCAGTCGCGCGGAAGCCGCCAATTGTTCGTGCTCGGCGCCATCGCCCTCGGTGTCATCATCCTCGTCTGGTTCCTCATCGGCCGCATGTGCGGCGGCGCCGGCTGCACCGACTACTACTGTCCGAGCGATCGCAAGATCGAGGCGCCCGAAGGGTATGAGTTCGTCTCGCGCATTTTCGCCTACAACCAGGACAAGGGAGCCGTCGCCCCGGGCAACGACCTGTCAATCGCGGTCGAACTCACGACCGAAGTCCCGGACGGCGCCGCCCTGAGCTTCTACCGGTACATCGATGAAACCAGGAACTGGGAGCCGATAGCGCCCGCCGTCCTCGACGCCCAGGGCAAGGTCGTCGCTGCGACGTTCACCGGCACGCCGGGCATCATGGCCGTGATGCGACGCAATGCCCCTGGGGGTCAGGTCGTCGCCTACCTGCCGCACAACGCCCCGCTCCACCGCGACGCAGCCGGCCGCGTCTCCATCGTCCACCCGATCGACTTCAAGCCAGCGTCCGACGGGGCCATCAGCGGAGAGCTCAGCACCATCAAGGCCGAAGGCTTCGAGGTGTATCCGGTCATCGCCTCCAACAACTCCGTTAGGGGAGACGTCGCGATCGTTGAGAACATCCTCGCCAGTCGTGAGTCTCGCGCGAACCACGTTCAACAGATCGTCTCCCGCCTGGCGAAAGACAACATCAAGGGCGTCGACATCGCCTACCTGGACTTGCCGGTCACCGCCCGGACCTCGTTCACGCTCTTCATTGGTGACCTCTACAACCAGCTGCATGCCCAGAACAAGCAACTCACGCTGACTCTCCCATCCCCGATCAAGGCCCAGAACCGGGTCGATGAAGGGGCTTACGACTGGACAGAGCTGGCAAAGACGGCAGACCTCATTAAGATGGCTCCCTACCGCGATCAGGCCACCTTCCGGCTGACCATGCCAGAAATCCTGCAATACCTGACTGAGCGCGTCGCACCGGCCAAGCTCATCCTGACAGTCTCGCCATATGCCACGGAAACCGGCGGCGAGACCGTAAACGTGATGAGCCTGGCCCAGGCCATGAGCATCGCCACCCGCGTCACCGTGCGGGCCGAAGCTGACGCCATCACGACCTCCACCAACATCAAGATCGCGGGCACGAACATCGACAAGGACGAAGGGCTCACCGGCATTCGCTGGTCGGCCGACACCGCGACCGTGGCGTTCAGCTACAAGCAGGCTCAGGGCGCCGGGAGCAGGACCATCTACCTCGAGAATTTCTTCAGCATCGGCTTCAAACTGGAACTCGTCGGCACCTACAAGCTCGGCGGCGTCGCCGTCGAAGATGCGAGTGCCAACGAGTTCCTCGGCAACATCTGGCCGGCGCTCGTACCCTTCATCACCAGCGGCCAACCGATCCTGCTTCAGCCGAATCCGCAGGACCTGAACCCGAAGTGGAAGGTGAAAGACAACCAGGGCACGATCGAAGACACGGGCCGCGGCTCCGCCAACTGGTTCACCCCGGCACAGGCCGGGACATACACGATTTCTCTGACCCTGAGCGATGGCGTATCCCTCTTCGAGAACTCGATCGAGGTCAACGTCAAGGCCCGCCCGGTCACCTCCACACCCTCACCAACCGCGACGCCGGCCCGCTGATGCCAGGCAAGGGTGTCCGGATTTCCGGTGGAACTGCCCGCGGCATCCCGCTCACCGAGCCGCGAGGCGTCCGCCTGCGGCCGACTTCTGGGCTCGTCCGCGAGGCCATCTTCAATATCCTCGGCGAACGGGTCGACGGCGCGACTGTGCTCGACCTTTACGCCGGGACCGGGGCGCTTGGCATCGAAGCCCTCAGCCGCGGGGCCTCCGCCGCAACCTTCGTCGAGGGCGAAGCGGGCGCGATCCACGCGATCCTCCAGAGCCTCGCCCGGACTTCGCTGGCAGCCGGGGGGAAAGTCGTGCGGGGACGCCTTCCCGCCGCCCTGACCACGCTCAGTGGCACATTCGACATCATCTTCATGGACCCGCCTTACAACGACCCTGCGGCTGAGGAAACGCTCATGTCCACGGGAGCGCTGCTCGCCGAAGGCGGCATAGTCGTCTACGAACACGCAAGCCGTTACAATCCGCCCCAGCGCCCGGCGGGCCTGCAATTGCAGGAACGGCGCGTTTACGGGGATAGCGCGGTCGCGTTCTATCTTCGGCAGGAGGGGGAATGAGGATCGCAGTCTATCCGGGCGGCTTCGACCCGGTGACCAATGGCCACCTGGACCTGATTACCCGGATGACCCACCTCTTCGACCGGGTCGTAGTCGCCGTCGTCAAAGGCCGCGACAAAGGCTCCCTCTTCACCGCCCAGGAGCGAGTGGAACTCGTCCAGACCGCCTGTAAGCATCTCCCGTCCGTCGAAGTCGAATCTTTCGACGGTCTGATGGTGGAATACGCGACACGAAAGGGCGCCGTCGCCGTCGTCCGCGGCATCCGCGCCATTAGCGACTTCGAATCCGAGTTCGATCAGGCGCTAATGAACCGGAAAATGGCCCCGAACCTCGAATCGGTCTATCTCATGGCGATTCAGGAAAATCTCTTCATCAGTGCGACGCGCATCCGCGAGGTGTCCCGCCTCGGCTACGACGTCGCCGAGCTCGTTCCAGCAAACGTCCGCACTGCGCTCCGCAAGAAGTACGGGCAGGAGTAACCCATCGTGAGCCCTGGTGGGGCACACCTGGAAATCCTCGAACTGATCGATTCGCTTGAGGAATTGGTCATTCAGGCCCGCCGCCTGCCCGTCGGTGGAAACCTCGTTGTCGATCGCAAACGCATGCTTGACGTCATCGACCAGATGCGGCTCGCGGTGCCTTCCGACTTGCGCCAGGCGCAACAACTGCTCGAAATCCGCGAACAGATTGTCGAAGAGGCACACGAAGCAGCGCGCCAGACCCTGGAACGCGGTGAACACGAACGCGCCCGCCGAATTGAGGAGAACTCCGTCTTCCGTGAAGCTCAGGATCGCGGCGCCCAGCTCCTCATGGATGCTGAAGCGCGCGCGCGCCAGGTCATCGCTGAAGCAGACGCCACCGCTGCAGCGCATCTCAGCGAAGCAGCTGAAGCTGCGAGCAAACAGCTGGATGATGCAGACCACTACGCGCTCGAGGTGCTCCGCCGATTGGAAGCACAAATGCAGGCATTCCTGGACTCGATTCGCGTGAGCACGAATAGCCTTCAGGAAAAGCGCTAGCTTTCATCGTCACAGGCGCGGACAATGGCGCCGCGCCCCGTGCGTATTCATCCAAAGAGGACCCACGCAATGGCAGACTTCACCGTCATCAAGGAATCAGAAGCACCCCGTCCGGCACGACAGACCGGACGGCTCGCCGCGCGCATGCGCGAGTACGAAAAATTCGTCGAGGCTGTCGGCTCAGGAAAAGTCGGCAAGCTCGTCCCTAATCGCGGCGAAACTGGCCGCGGCATCGCCCTTCGCATAAGTCGCGCAGCCAAGCGCCAGGGAAAAGCCGCGGAGACCTGGGTTGTCGACGGTACGGTCTACTTCAAAGTCTCCTGAAACCCCACACCTGTGTTCGAAAGCACGAAGGGCACCCTCACGGGTGCCCTTTTCGCTTCGTATCGCCACCCTGCTAGTTGCGGTCGGCGGTCGCGCGCTCGTCCGAAGAAACGATCGCGAATGACGGGAGGTCCCGCCGCGTTGGCCGCGTAACCGTCGCCGGCTGGTGCGCCACCTCGCTCGGGTTCTCGCGCGCGGCCACGGGTTCCGCGCTTACCTTTCGCGGTGACGCCGATGCCTGCAGAGTCTGGACCGTCCCGCTGACCGTCGCCCCTTCCTCGATCACGAGCAGTGCCGCCTTCAGTGTCCCCGTGACCTGTGCCGTCCCCGAGAGCACAAGCTTGCCTGCGCAAACGAGGTCGCCCTCCAACCGCCCGTGGATGTGCGCATCCTGTGCCTGGACACGGGCGCGGGCCGTTGCATCGCGCTCAACCGTGAACAGCCCGTGACAGACGACCTCGCCGCTGACCGTACCTTCGACCCGCAAGTCGTGTTCAGTTTCGAAGTGACCGTCGAATGAAGAGTGGCGATCCACGACGCTTTGTGACCGGCCGGCCGCAAGGCCCGGTCCCGTCGTCTCGTCGGCTGCCGCGGCCGCCGGGCGGCTGGGTCGGACATTGAAGGCACCCGGGGCCCGGTCTTCCATCTGCGCGCTGTTCTCCACTTCATAGTCTGCGTTTTCGAACGTCGGGATCCTGGGAAACTCAGAATCCGGGGGGACTTCTTGATTTGCATGCGTCCTCCTTGGGAGCCATCGAGGGTGCCGGCGCGCACCCCGCCTCTCGGCACCATATTCGCGCCTCAACCCTCCGTCCACCCATCGGGCTCGCAATTTGACGAACGATTTACGTCCCGCATACACCTGACTTAACCACAAAACGTTACGTCGCGCAGGCGTGCTACAGCACGATGCTGAAGAGTTTTCCCGGTACGTAGATCACGCGCCGCGGTTCCGACCCACCCAGTTGCTCCTGGATCTTGGGTAGAGCGAAGACAGCAGCCGCCGCATGGGCTTCGGAACAACCCAGGGGAAGCAAGACCCTGTCCCGGACCTTGCCATTGACCTGGACAGCGATCTCTACCGCCTCATCGGCCGCCAATTCAGAGTCAGCGACCGGCCAGGACGATGTATGGATGCTGTAGCCGTGACCGAGACGCTCCCAGAGTTCCTCAGTGATGTGCGGCGCCAGTGGAGCCGTCAGTAGCAGTGCCGTCTGCAGTGCTTCCTCCCACGCCTCGCCGTCGACTGCGCCGGCTTCGCGGGCGCGTTGCATCGCCGACGTATGTTCCATTAGCCGGGAAATGAGGGTGTTAAAGCGGAAGTTTTCGATCTCCTCGGTGGCTGCGAGGATGGTCTTGTGGGTCGCCCTTCTCAATTCGCGGGTTGCTTCCACATTGGGCGCCGCCGTGCGTTCGCAAGGATCCGTCGCCAGGCTCCAAAGGCGATGCAGCCAGCGCACAATGCCGGACATCCCCGTCGGGTTGTATGGCCCACCCTGGTCCCACGGCCCAACGAACATCAACTGGCAGCGGAACGCATCGGCGCCCCACTTCTCCACCTGCTCATCCGGAGCCACCACGTTGCCCCGGCTCTTTGACATGCGGTTGCCATCCGGGCCCAGGATGACCCCCCTGGTTGAAGAGCCGCTTCATCGGCTCATCACCTTCGACCATTCCCATGTCGCGCGCGGCCTTCCAGAAGAAGCGCGTGTAGAGCAGGTGCATCACCGCGTGCTCGGCCCCGCCCGTGTACTGGTCGACTGGGAACCACTGACGAGCCGCCTGCGCAGAGAACGGACGCTCGGGGTTGCGCGGGTCTACGTAGCGCATCTGGTACCAGCTGGAACACATGAACGTGTCCAATGTGTCGGTTTCACGCTTCGCAGCGCCGCCGCACTTCGGGCAGGGGACGTTCACCCAGTCCTCGAGCAGCGTCAATGGGGACTGGCCGGTCGGCCGGAACTCCACCTTCTCGGGCAGGGTGACTGGCAGGTCCTCGTCGGGCACCGGCTGCGTTCCGCAGGCGCCGCAGTGAATGAACGGCAGCGGCGCACCCCAGAAGCGCTGCCGCGAGACGGACCAGTCCCTCAGGCGGTAGGTCACAGCGCCTTTGCCCACACCTGCTGCCTCGGCGTGCTCGACTACCTTCCGGATCGCGTCGGACGAAGGCGTCCCATCGAAGCCGCCCGAGTTGATCATCCTGCCGCCGTACGGGATCGCCGCGGCAAGCGGCTTGGTCACGTCGACCTCCGCATGGTCGTACACCGGGATGACTTCCAACCCGTACTTCTTCGCGAAGTCGAAGTCGCGCTGGTCGTGCGCAGGAACCGCCATCACCGCACCCGTCCCGTAGGTCACCAGCACGTAGTCCGCGATCCAGACGGGAATTCGCGCGCCGTTGAACCGGTTCACCGCATAGGCGCCGGTGAAGACCCCGGTCTTCTCACGCTCGGTCGAAAGCCGGTCCACCTCCGAAGTCCGTCCGGTAGCGGCCATGTACTCCGCCACCGCACCGCGCTGCTCAGGGGTCGTAAGCCGCGTGACGAGTGGGTGCTCGGGCGCGATCACCATGAACGTAGCGCCGTAGACCGTGTCCGGGCGCGTGGTGAAGACCGTCAACAGCGAATCCACGCCGTCCACGTCGACCGTGAAGTCGAGATGGGCGCCTTCAGACCGGCCTATCCAGTTTCGCTGCATATTCCGGATGCGGTCCGGCCAATCGATTCCGTCGTAACGCAGGAGCTCCTCGGCGTAGGCCGTGATCTTGAAAAACCACTGCCGCATCATCTTGCGTTCGACCACGTCGTCGGATCGTTCGCACTTTCCGTCGAGCACCTGCTCGTTCGCAACCACTGTCTGGCAGCCGGGACACCAGTTCGCCAGGGCTTCCGCCTGGTACGCCAACCCATGCTTGTAGAACTGCAGGAACCACCACTGCGTCCACCGGTAGAACTCTGGGTCACTCGTGATGACCTCCCGCTCCCAATCGAAGCCCGCCCCCATCAGGCGAAGTTGGCCGCGCATTCGCTCGATGTTCTGGTACGTCCATTCCCGAGGGTCGATACCCCGCTTGATCGCCGCGTTTTCGGCGGGCAGCCCGAAGGAGTCGAACCCCATCGGGAACATCACGTTGTAACCCCGCATCCGCCGATACCGCGCAGCGACATCACTGGGCGCCATCGCGTACCAGTGCCCTGTGTGGAGGTCCCCGGAGGGGTAGGGGAACATCGTGAGTGCGTACCACTTCGGTCGGGGGTCATCGTCGCGGGCGGCGTAGAGGTTCGAATCCTCCCACCGTTTCCGCCACTTGGGTTCAATCACATGGGGTTCATAGCGATCGGCCACGATCGGATACCTCGCTGACTACGGGTCATGAAAAGAAGGCCTTAAAGGCGCAGTGCTGGTCCGTTTTGGACGCCCCGCCGGCTACGCGCCGCGGGGCCGGAGAAGGGCGAGCCAGTATCGCCGGCGCAATATCGTGCGCCGCCTTTCGCCCACCCGAGTTGCTTCACTCGTCACGCTGGCAACCTGCCAATTCGCGGCCGTCAGGGCCGGAGGTATGAGGAATGGTATCCGAATCAGGTCGATCCCGTCACCACGGGACTAGCGGGGACGTCCAAAGTGTGCCGCGACCAGCGTTTCGAAGTACCTCGCCTTCGAACAGTACCGGCACGTCAGGTACCAGATCCAGATCGCATCAGGCTTACGGCCGTACTTCGCCTCGGCCTCACGTTCGGTCTCTTCGGCCACCTTCCCGAGCTGTCCCCAGGGCGCTTCGAAGATGCGCGTATACGCCACGCCCCCCGGCCGCTCGACCTCGCTGTCGGCAGCGACGCCTTCAACTTCAAGCATGACCGGCCGCCGGAACCGGCCCCGCCCGTTGAGCAGCATGGCGTCCTCGGGGATCGTCCCGCCCGCCTTCGCGGCTTTCCGCCGCAGCTCATCCCGTGCCCCGTCGTATCCGACAGGCACGCCCATCACGGCATTCGTCATCGTCTTCACGAAAGTAATGTCCGACCAGTCACTCTCCACTCCGTCCCAACCTTCGCGGTCAAGTCGCGGGCATTCGCACCCCTCCGCGTCGGCGCCGACATCCTCCTTGCGGACAGGCATGCCCTTTTCGTCGATCGGGACTCGGCGGCGGTCGGTCATCGCCCGAGAATACTCCGTTCACCATCGGCGATGACCATCGCCGCCCCGAGCGGCTCCAGGTCGATATGCTGACCCACCCGGCGACCCGCTTCCGAGCGTAGCGTTGCCAGGGCGACCGTCCCCGGCGACGGGACCGCTACTCGCACCGCGTGGCCGGTTGTATTCAGCGCCACGTAAGCTGCCGCTGCCGCGCCCGTCGCCCCGCGCTCGAACAGCCAGGTGCCGTCGGGTGATTCCAGCTCCCGGTACGCCCCCTCGCGCAGCGATGCTGTGCGCTTTCTTAGCCAGATCGCCGCCCGGTACAGCGACAGAAGCGAACCGTCGTCAGCGAACTGCTCGTCCACATTCCGGTCTGCGCGGCCGTACGGGAGCCATGGCTCCGCTTCCGAAAACCCGCGGCTCGGCGTCGCGTCCCATTGCATCGGTGTCCGCTCAGGGTCCCTGCCGAACGTCCGGAGCCGTGCCGGGTCCTGCAACTGCTCCTCGGGGATCTCGACATCCTCCATGCCGATCTCCTCGCCGTAGTAAACGAAAGGCGTGTTCCGCAGTCCCATCAGCACGATGGCTGCCGCCCGGGCTCGCTCGACTCCGCGACCGTCTTCGTTATGACGCGTGATGAACCGCATCCGGTCGTGGTTCCCGAAAGCAAAGCATGGGTGCGATCCGGCCGGGATGGCGCGCTCGGCATCCCGCACGATTCGCTTCATGATCCCCGCGTCCCACGGCGGATGCCACGGCTCGATTTCGTGGATGAATTGGAAGTTGAACGCGAGATGCAGGCCTGGCTCCCGATCGTCGCCGTAGTAAGCGGAGATCTCCTCGGCCGTTCCGAACACCTCGCCGACGGCCGTCTTCGCCGGGTACTCGTCGAAGACGCGGCGAATCCGCTTCACCGCGCCGAAGACATCCGGGTAGTTGCGGTTGTTTAGCCAGATCTGGCTGCTTCGTTCGCGGTCGCCGGGGCGCCACCTGGGATTGACCGGATTATCGGCCAGATCCGGGTGTTTCAGGATCATGCCCATTACATCTATCCGGAACCCATCAATGCCGCGTTCGAACCAGAACCTCAGCACATCGTGCATAGCCCGCTCGACCTCGGGGTTGCGCCAGTTCAGGTCCGGCTGCTCCTTCAGGAACGAGTGGAGGTAGAACTGTCCCGTTTCTTCCGAAAGCGTCCACGCAGGACCGCCAAAGACGCTTCGCCAGTTGTTCGGAAGTCCGCCGTCGGGCTTCGCCGAACGCCAGAAGTACCAATCCCGCTTCGGATTCTCCAGGGAGCTCGCCGACTCGATGAACCAGGGGTGGCGGTCGGACGTGTGGTTCGGGACCCAGTCCAGCAAGAGTTTGATCCCCCGGGCGTGGCACTCGGCGATAAGCCGGTCCATTGTTTCCATCGTCCCGAAGTCCGGGTGGACGCCGTTGTAGTCCGAAACGTCGTAGCCGAAGTCCTTCATCGGCGAGGGAAAGGTAGGCGATAACCAGATCGCGTCTACCCCGAGAGACGTTTCGGTTCCGTCGTTGAGGTAGTCGAGCCGCCGGATAATCCCTTCGAGGTCGCCGATTCCATCGCCGTTGCTGTCCTGGAAGCTGCGCGGATAGATCTGATAGACGACCGCGTCCCGCCACCACTCGCGCGTCATCAGGCCAACGCGGCCTTCACCCGCTCCAGCAGGTCCGGAAAGTCCGCGAAATACCCGTTCGATGCCACGATGATCGACTCCGGTGAAGCGCCCCGGGCGGCCACGTCGGTGAGGATAGCTTCACCCGCTGCCTGTGCGGCGCGCTCGCGGAACTCGGCGGAGTCCACGTTACCCGTCGCCTCGGCGAGCATTCGCGCGGCCGGGTCGTTCAGCTGGACAGCCGTTTCCTTCCCATGGGCGCCGCTGAGCCGCACGAGGAAATTCGCCTGCGTTACTCCCCAGATCTCCGTCCCCGGCGTGAAGCCTTCGAACCGGATATCAGTCGTGTGCGCGGTTTCGAGCGCCATCACTTCTCCCCCTGCTCTGCATGGTCCTGTGGCATCGCGATCCGGAGTGCATCCGGCAAGTCCGCCAGCAGTTGCGTGCGGACCTGCGTCCGTGTCTGCAGGCCCCAGATATTGATGAACCCGATGGCCGCCGACTGGTCGTACGTGTCGCCCCGGTCGTACGTTGCGAGGCCGCGGTCATAGAGCGACTGCGCCGCCTTGCGCCCGACGACGGTCGCACGGCCCCGGTGGAGTTTCACCCGGATGGTGCCGGTCACGTGCCGTTGCGTGCTGGCCACATATGCTGCGATGTCCTGGTGATGGGCACTGAACCAGAGCCCGTTGTAAATCAGCTCGGAGTACTCGATGGCGACCGCTTTCTTCAGCTTCACCTGCTGCTTCGAAAGGGTCATGGCCTCGAGCGAGCGGTGGGCCGTGTGGAGAATGACACCCGCCGGTGCTTCATAGATCTCCCTGCTCTTGATCCCGACGAGCCGGTCCTCGATGTGGTCGATCCGGCCGACGCCGTGGATCCCGCCGAGTTCGTTCAGGCGCTCCACGATCGCAACCGGCCCCAGTTCCTCGCCGTTCAAGCGGATCGGCATCCCCGACTGGTAGTCGATCTCGACATATGCCGGTGCTGAAGGCGCCTCTTCTGCATCTCGCGTCCACTCGTAAGCATCGGCGGGGGGCTCAGTCCACGGATCTTCGAGGACACCCGCCTCAGCGCTCCGCCCCCAGATGTTCTCGTCGATGCTGAATGGGCCTTTCGCTGCCCAGGGGATATCGACCCCGTGTTGCCTCAGGTATTCGATCTGATAGTCCCGCGCCATCGCGTTCTCACGCGTGGGCGCAACGATGCTCAGGCTCGGGTCGAGCGTCTGGATGCCGACATCGAAGCGGACCTGGTCGTTTCCCTTGCCTGTACAGCCGTGGGCGACGGCCGTCGCACCTTCTTCGTGGGCCACATCCACCAGCAGCTTTGCCATCAGCGGGCGCGCGAGGGCAGTCGCCAGGGGATACGCATCCTGGTACATCGCACCCGCGGCCAGCGCAGGGAAGGCGAAGTAGCGGATGAAGTCCTCTTTCGCATCGATGATTCGAACCTTCAGCGCTCCCGCGGCCATGCCCCGGGATTCGACAACCGGCTGTTCGCGGCTCATGCCCACATCGATGTTGAGGGCAACGACTTCGTAACCCTGTTCGACGGAGAGCCACTTGATCGCGGTTGTCGTATCGAGTCCGCCGGAATAGGCGAGAACGAGCTTGGGCACGGGCATGACCTGTGAAAGAAGTACCGTTGAGTATCCGGCCTGCGGCCGTCAACGGGAAATCAGCGAGAGAGCTCAGCCTTGGCTCCGCCCACGCCTTTCTGCCAGGAGACGATCGCCGAGACAAAGAGAATGGCAGCCAAGGCGATCGTAACCGAGGCCGCGAACGCGTTCGGCAGAGCGCCCGCAATGGCGAATGGGAGCATCGCCAGCGCGCCGGCGAACACCGCGACGCCGCCGAAGATCAGGTACGGAGCTCCGTAGCGATGCACCAGTCTCCACTGTTCATCATTCGCCATGGCATAAGGAGTTCGGATTCCCGCCCACGGCTGTCGCGGCAATTTCTCCTGCCAGCCTTGCCAACCGAGGATGATCACTGCCATCGAACCCACCAGTAGCGCCAGGAACGCGACCCACATCAGGCGCTCTCCCGCGGTAGACGCTCAAGGTCGATGTTGAGATCGTCGAGCGCTCCCAGGAGGTCGCCGCGGCTGGAAATCGCCCCCTCCCCGATGGCCTTGTGCACCAGCCGAACGTCGCCCGCAGTTTCCATGAACTCCGCGATTCGCTTCGAAGTCCGGTTCACCCGGAACTCGAACACATCCGGCCGGGTGTAATGCCCGGCGTGATCGGCGATCATCTTCTGGAACATGACGGTGCCGGTGTTGCCTTTGGCAGTGAGGATGCCTTCTTCGTTCAAGAGCGGCCCTGCGAGGAACTCCCCATCCGGACCAATGATCGCCGAGTCCCCATCGCAAGGCGTGACGAGGTGGCGAACCCTCCCGTCGATGGTCATCGCCAGGTCGCGGATGTCCGCCGGAATGTCGCTCTCGCGGAGCAATCCGCCGACCATCACGACGTACGCGGCCGACTGCATCGCGAACGCACGGCTCAGGACCTCCTGACGGGTGAACGTCCCACCCGGCCACACGCCGGCATGGACCTGGAGTCCCTGGGAAATCAACGAGTATCCAGGCAAGACCATTTGGTGTTCCCAGCAGTTCAAACCGCCTAACTTCCCGTACGGCCGTTCGTAGAGCCGCAGCGAACTCCCATCACCTTCGCCCCACACGGTCCGCTCGTACATCGTCGGCTTCAACTTCCGGTGTTTCCCCAGGATCACGCCCTCGCGTCCGATGAAGAGCAACGTTGCGTAGATGCTCCCGCCCGTGGTGCCGTCTCGCTCGGCAACGCCGATGGCAACATCGCAGCCCGCTTGCCGCGCTGCTCTGCAGAGGGCATCCGTCGCCGGGGAGGGGATCTCGACGCCGTTCAGCACGAACTTCCGAAGCAGTCCGCCAAACGCCGGGTGGTTTGCCCACGCCGCGAAGGACGCATAGCCGCTAACCCAGGTTTCACCGAAAACCGCGAGGTCGGCGCCTCTGGCGCCGGCCTGCTCGATCAGGCCGCAGGCCTTCTCGATGCTGGCGTCCCGGTCGAGGTAGACCGGCGCGGCCTGGACCGCGGCGAGCGTGAAGTCTTGGAATGAATCACCCATGGAACAGCCCCCAATTCGGGCCCGTTGGCCCGCTACTTCGCGACGCTTCGGGTCGCGTCCACGATGGCTTCCTCAAGAATGTCGCAGGCGCGATCAATCTCGTCATCTGAAACGTTCAACGGGGGCATCAGGCGGACCGCATTGGGGCGGACGTTGTTCGCCAGCAGTCCGCGTCGCCGGCATGCATCCACCACATCGCTCGCGCAGTCCCGCGTGAACTGCACCGCGATCAACAGCCCACGCCCGCGGACCTCGTTGACAACCGCGAGCCGGTCTTCCATCGACCTCAGCCGCGAGACCAACCGTTCCGATGCATTCCGTGCCGCGGCCGAGAGGTCTTCATCGATCACATGCTTGACGGTCGCGTATCCGGCCGCCGCCGCCAGGGCATTCCCGCCGAACGTGCTCCCGTGGTCGCCTTTCACCAGGTGGGCGGCGATGTCTTCGCGCGCCATCACAGCACCTATTGGGACGCCACCGGCGAGGCCCTTCGCCAGGGTCATGATGTCCGGCTCGACGCCTTCCTGTTCGTAGGCGAACAGCGACCCGGTCCGGCCGATACCGGTTTGTACCTCATCGAGAATGAACAGCAGGCCTTCCTCGTCGCACCAGTCACGAATGCCCTGGAGGTAGCCCGGCGCCGGCATGTTCACGCCGCCTTCGCCCTGGATCGGCTCGACCATCACGGCCACGGTCTTCTCATTCGTGGCCGCCTTGATCGCCTCCAAATCGTTCCATGGGACGTGGTGGAACCCGGGCATGAGCGGGCCGAAAGGGTCGCGATAGCGTGCGTTCCCGGTCGCGGCGAGCGCCCCGAGCGAACGCCCATGGAAACCGTCAACCGTCGTAATGATCTCGTGCGCACCGTCCCGAGTGTCGAGGCCCCAGCGGCGGGCGAGCTTGATAGCCCCCTCGACCGCTTCCGTCCCCGAGTTGCAGAAGAACACGCGGTCCAGGCAGGAGTTCTCCACAAGCAGCTTCGCGAGCTGGATCATCGGCTTGGTGTAGAAAAGGTTCGATGTGTGAATGAGCGTAGATGCCTGTTCGGCGAGCGCTTTCACTACCACCGGGTGAGCGTGGCCGAGGATATTGACGGCGACACCGCCAACGAAGTCGAGGTACTCGTTTCCCTCTACGTCCCATACGCGGGTGCCGGCGCCACGCTCAAGGACTATCGGCTGACGGCCATAGTTCTGGAACAGGTACTGGCTTTCTTCGGCAACCCAATCAGTCATGACATCCTCCGGCAGTCATGGTAGGCGCTCGGTGCTGTTTCTGGAACGGCCAATTAGCTGAACGGCGCCCGGGCCAGGAGGAGGGAGTGCGCGCCCTCGGCCGTCACTGAGCAGTCGCGGCTCCACTCGCGATCCAGCAGCCGCCAGCCCTGGCGGCGGTCTTCGAGCATCAGTGCCAGGAGTTCATCGAGTTGCCGCCGGTGCTCCGCGCCACGCACTGGCGCGAGCACCTCGATGCGCTCATCGAGGTTACGTTTCATCACATCGGCGCTGCCGATGAAGTACTCTGGTTCTCCGTCGTTCGCGAAGTAGTAGACCCGTGAATGCTCCAGGAACCGGCCGATGACGCTGACAACGCGCACGTTCTCGCTCAGGCCCGGAAGCCCGGGCCGCAACCGGCAAATCCCGCGGACGATCAGGTCCACCTGCACGCCCGCCTGGGCTGCCTCATAAAGAAGCCTCGTCAGTTCGAAGTCTTCGAGTGCATTCATCTTTAAGGCGACTCGTGCCGGGCGTCCGGACCTCGCAAGGGCGATTTCGCGCTGCACTCTCCGGACGAGTTCCCGTCGCAGGTTCACCGGCGCAGCGAGCAAGACCTCGGTCTCGGCGAGTTCCCCGTATCCGGTCAGGAAGTTGAAAACTCGTAGAAGGTCGCCGCAGATCCGGGCGTCGGACGTGAACAACCCAAGGTCCGTGTAGGTCCTGGCCGTGCGCGAGTTGTAGTTCCCCGTGCCAACGTGCGCGTACATCGTCACGCCCGCGGCCTCCTCCCGCACGACAAGGCTGATCTTCGAATGGATTTTCAGGTCCGGCAGTCCGTACGCCACGTGGACGCCCGCGCTTTCCAGCTTTCGCGCCCACTCGATGTTGTTTGCTTCATCGAAGCGCGCGGTCAGCTCCACCAGGACGGCAACTTGCTTACCGCGCCCAGCCGCCTCGATCAGCGCCTCCAGGATCGGCGAGTCCGGCGAGGTTCGGTACATCGTCTGTTTGATCGCCAGGACCTGCGGGTCCTCCGCCGCCTGTTCCACGAACTGGACGACGGTCTTATCGAACGACTCGTAAGGGTGATGCACGAGGATGTCGCGCTCCCGCAACGTCGAGAAGAATGACGGGGAATCGTTCGACCCCTGGAACCACGATGGCGTCGCCGGGGTGAACGGGACATCGCAAAGATGCGAGATTGGGAGGCTCGCCAGCTGAAACAGGTCGGCAAGTCCGAGCGGCCCCGCCGTGGAATAGACGTCGGCCTCCCGGAGTTGCAGTTCTTCCAGGAGAAGCTCTCGCCGGCTGTCGGTCAGGTCTCCGCTCACCTCGAGAGAAACCGCCTGGGCGAGCCGTCGGCGGCGCAGGGCGCTCTCGATCACCTCGAGGAGGTCGTCGGCTTCTTCTCCCGGGCTGCCCATTTCGGCGCTGCGGATGACCCTGATCTCGTATGACTCGGTCACGTCCATGCCGGGAAACAGCATCCCCACATGCGAGATGATCAGGTCCTCCAGGAGGACGAACCGGTTGTCGCCCGCATCGACGAACCTGGGCCGGTTTCCCGGGACCTTGATTCGGGCGAACCGATCCTGCCCGGTTCCAGGGTGCCGGACGTTCAGCGCCAGCGAGAGGCTCCCCGAAGAGATGAAAGGAAATGGGTGCGCCGGGTCGACAACAAGCGGAGTAAGGACCGGGAAGATCGCCTGTTCGAAGTACGCCGTGAGCGTCCCGCGCGCATCCGCCTCGAGGTCGCCGAACCGCACGATCTTGATCCCGTGGTCCGCCAGCTCGGGCCCCAGCGACTCGTGCCACGCGGCGTCGATCGCCGCGTGCATGCGCTTGCACCGCGCGATCACCTGCTCCATCTGTTCGGCAATGGTCAGCCCGTCAACGGTGGTAAACCGTGGGTCTTTCGCATAGGCCTGTTTCAGCCAACCCATCCGCTTCGTGTAGAACTCGTCCAGGTTGCTCGCCGTGATCGCCAGGAACTTGACCCGCTCGAGCAAGCGGTTCCGCGGGTCGAGAGCTTCCTCCAACACGCGCTGGTTGAACTCGAGCCAGCTCAGCTCCCGGTTGAGGTAAAGCGCCGGATCGTCGAGGTCGTACACAGGCTTCGCCGGGCTGGGAACCACTTCGTCCACATTCGGTGCGGGCGCCGGCGGCGCTTCGGTCTCGTCCACGATCTGCCTCTCTGCCCCGCGAACGGGGGGCCTGCCCCCCAAGCATACCGCCGAATGTGAACAATTGGCGTCAGGCGCCATCCGGTGCGAATGTCGTGCCCGCCCCGGCCGACGCCAGCAACATGCCCGAGTGTCTTCCATCGACGATCTGCACCTCGACCCCGAGCCCCAGGGCGTGGAGGCAGGCTTCGACCTTCGGGATCATCCCGCCGCCAACCGTCCCGTCGGCGATCAGCGAACGCGCATCCTTGCCGGTAAGCCTCCGAACCACAGTTCCGTCCGCGCCCCGGACGCCCTCGACGTCTGTGAGGAACACCAGCCTGCTCGCACCGACGGCGGCCGCAAGGTTCCCGGCAACGGTATCGGCGTTGATGTTTACCAGTTGGTCCGTCTCTTTTCCGGGCACGAAGCCGATCGGGCCGATCACGGGAACAATCCCTGCTGCATGAAGGGCCATCACGGCTTCTGGATGGACCGCGACCGGTTCGCCGACGAAACCCAGGGCAGGGTCCGCAAGCCGGCACTCGAGCGTCCTTCCATCGGCCCCGCACAGCCCCACCGCCGAGGCCCCCGCGGCATTGATTGCGGCCACGATGCGCTTGTTGACGAGGCCGGCGAAGACCGCGACCACCACCGGCAGAACTCGTTCATCCGTAACACGCAGTCCGCGCTCGAATCGCGATGGGATCTGCATCGCTTCCAGCCAGCGGCTCGCCTCGGCGCCACCACCGTGGACGACGATCGGCACTTCGCCGGAGTTGGCGAGCGCCGCGACATCCCGGAACGTGGTGTCCGCGCTGCCAAGGGTGCTCCCGCCGATCTTGATGACGAGCGGCCCCGTCGGGCTCACGTGTGGTAATCCGCGTTGATCGAGACGTACTCGGCCGAAAGGTCGCAACCCCAACCGGTGGCCTCACCATCACCGGCGCCCAGGTCGACGTCGATCCCGACGACATCCGCCTTCATCGCCCCGGAGAGCTCAAGCGCGTCGAACTCGGTGGGCCGCTCTTTTTCGAACACCTTGATCCCACAGATAGAGATCGCGACGCCCGGTTCGTTGACCGTCAGTCCTGACCTTCCGATCACTGCCGTCACTCGCCCCCAGTTTGGGTCGGCGCCGTGGACCGCGCTCTTGAGCAGGTACGAGGTCGACAGGAGACGGACCATCGTCCGCGCCTCGGCCTCGGTCGCACCCCCGGTCACCCGGAACTCGATCACCCGTGTGGCGCCCTCTCCGTCGCGCGCTATCTCCTTGGCGAGAAACACGCACAGCGCCCCGAGTGCAGCGCGGAAATCGCCTGCCAGTGGCGAAGCGGCCGCGATGATCTCTCCCCCGGCCGCCCCGTTTGCGAACAGTAGTACCGTGTCACTCGGGCTCGTATCGCCATCGATCGAAACGAGATTGAACGAGCGGTCGACGGCCTCGCTCAGCGCCTGCTGAAGGAAACCCTGCTCCACCGGTGCATCCGTCGTGAGGAAAGCGAGCATGGTGGCCATGTTCGGGTGGATCATCCCCGAACCCTTGCAACACCCACCGAGCGTGTACTCGCCAAACCGCACAGCAGCCGACTTCGGTCGCGTGTCCGTCGTCATGATGGCGCGGGCGAGTGCCGCACCGCCATCGCGCGAAAGCTCGATCGCCTTCACGCCGGCTTCCAGCTTGTCCATCGGCAGGTAGTGGCCGATCACTCCGGTGCTGCAAACGAGCACGTCTTCCGCCTCTACCCCGGCGCGTTGGGCCGCCCATGCAGTCAACTGGCGACCATCCGCGATCCCTCGCTCACCCGTGCTGGAGTTCGCAACTCCGCTGTTGACGACCACGCCACGCGCGGGCCGCGCCGCCAACCTCGCCCGGTTGATGTCCACCGAAGCCGAATGGAGAACGTTCCGGGTGTACGTTGCGGCAGTGGTACACGGCCGCTCTGAAACCAGGATGCCCAGGTCAAGCTTGCCCTCGCCGTACGTCTTCACTCCCGCATAGACACTCCCGGCGAGGAAACCCTGCGGCGTCGTTGAATGGCCCGAAAGGTCGAGCAGCGGCTCGCTCACGGGTACACCGCCGGGAGGTCGAGTCCCGCCGTCTGTTCGAGTCCGAGCATCAGGTTCATGTTTTCGATTGCCTGCCCCGCCGCGCCCTTTACCAGGTTATCGAGCACCCCGATCGCAATCAGCATCCCGTTCCGCTCATCGATTGCCGGATGGACGAGGCACATGTTGTTCCCGAGTGTCTGCTTCGTGTGAGGCGGCGTCTCCACGACATCCGTGAACGGTGCTGCCGCATAGAAATCCCGGTAGATCCGCGTGACTTCCGCCCGCGTCACAGCCCGCGTGAGCGGGGCGTAGCAGGTCGCATGGATGCCGCGCGTCATCGGCGCCAGGTGAGGGACGAACGTCACCTTCGGCGCCGGCCCTTCTCGGAGGTTCGCCAGTTCCTGCTGGATCTCGGGCTGGTGGTTGTGGTTCGCGATCTTGTAGGCGCTCAGGTCCTCATTCACTTCGCTATAGCCGTAACTACCGCCGGTGCCGCGCCCCGCTCCCGAAATGCCCGATTTCGCGTCCACCACCACGGGGTCCGATACGAGCCCGGCCGCGACCGCAGGCGCCAGCGCCAGGATTGCTGCCGCCGGGTAACAGCCCGGGTTCGCGACCAGGTTCGCGCCTGCAATCCGGTCGCGGTTCAATTCCGGGAGTCCGTAGACCGCTTGCGCCAGGAGTTCCGGGGCCGGATGCGGGTTTCCTCCGCTCATCCAGTGCTCGAACGCTCCCGGCTCTTTGAGCCGGAAGTCCGCGGCGATATCCACCACTTTGGTGCCTGCCAGCACGAAGGGCGCGCATGCCTTCGCGCTCTCGGCCGTCGGCAGCGCCGAGAAAACGATGTCGACCTCCGCCTCGATCTCTTCCGTAATACGGAAGTCACCGTAGACGGCAAGGTGCGGGAACGCCTCTCCCAGACGCTTGCCGGCCAGGGAACGCCCCGTGGCGGCGACGATTCGCGCTCCCGGGTGCTTCCAGAGCAGGCGTGCCGCTTCCATTCCTGCATAGCCGGTGACATTGATGATTCCTACTCGGTAGCTCACCAATTAATTGTGCCCTGCGCTGCTTCAGCGGGCCACCACCGGTTTCGCAGAGCCCTCTCGTTTGCACCTGTCACCGACGCCCTCCAGGACCGCTACTCCTTCCCGCGCCAGCCGGTAGAATCGGCCCCACAAGGAGCCACACTACTATGGGACATCCAATGCGCGGCGCTACCGCGATCACCGGTTTCGGGATGACACCGATGGGCCGGATCTACAAGTCGACCATGGAATTGGCAGCCGACGCCACGCGCACCGCCATCAAGGATGCCGGCCTGCGCAAAGACCAGATCGACGGTCTCCTCATAAACGCTGGCGTCACCGGCACGACGGGGGGCGGTGTATCACTGGGCCTGCAGAACTACCTTGGACTCCAGGACCTGCGCCTGCTCAACCACATGAACGCCGCCGGCTCCACTGCCGCCCAGATGGTCCAGTATGCCTCGCTCGCCATCGCCTCGGGCATGGCCAACCACGTCCTCTGCGTCTTCGCCGATGCGCCATTGAAGGACGGGTCGTCGGCCGGGGCTGCCTACGGCGGCGCCGCCCGCAACCCGCAGCGCCCTCGCGGGATGTCCGGCCTCTACCCTGCCTCCGGCTACTACGGCGCCAACACCCCCTATGCGCTCGCCGCGCGGCGCCACATGGCTGACTACGGGACCACCCAGGACCAGCTCGGTACCATCGCTGTCGGCCAGCGCCAGTGGGCGACAATGAACCCCCTCGCCCAGATGCGCAGTCCGATCACCATGGAGGACTACCACAACTCCCGCTGGATCATCGAGCCGCTCCACCTGCTGGATTGCTGCCTCGTCTCCAATGGCGCCGTCGCCGTCATTGTCAGTTCGGCGGCCGCCGCCAGGGAAATGCCCCAACCCCCGGTCTACGTCTGGGGCATGGGCCAGGGCCACCCCGGCGATAATTCCCGGACCGGCTCGAATTGGGAAACCGAGACCGGCGCAAAGCTCGCCGCCAAGACCGCTTACGGGATGGCCGGCGTCGGCCCCAGCGACATCTCGAGCTGCCAGGTCTACGACTGCTACACGTACACGGTGCTCGTCACACTTGAAGATTACGGGTTCTGCAAGAAGGGTGAGGGCGGGCCGTACGTCGAAGACGGCAAGCTCGGACCTGGTGGTTCCTTGCCCACAAACACCGGCGGCGGCGAACTCTCGGCCTACTACATGTGGGGCATGACTCCGCTCTCCGAGGCCATCATCCAGGGACGCGGCCACGGCGGAGATCGCCAGGTCAAGAACGACGTCATCCTTGCCACGGGCAACGGCGGCAGCCTGAGCTATCACGCCTGCCTCATCCTGAGCCCCCACGCGAACTGAGGTACCAAACAATGTCTGAAGACTTCCCCCGGCCATTGCCGGAAGCCGATGAGACCTCGCAAGAATTCTGGGATGGAGCGATGGCTGGCAAGCTCATGCTCATGCGCTGCACCGAGTGCGGGCTCTGGCGGCTCCCCTCCCGGCCGCACTGCGACGGCTGCCTCTCGGATCAGTTCACCTGGGAACAGGCGAGCGGGCGCGGCGCAGTCAGGACCTTCGGCGTCATGCACCAGAAATACCACCCTGGCTGGGCCGCGATCGCTCCGTACAACGTCACCATCGTCGAACTCGAAGAGGGTCCCCGCCTGCCCACGAACGTCGTCGGGATCCCCAACGACCAGATCCGCGTCGGCATGCCTGTTATTGTCGAGTTCGAGCAACATGAGGACGTTGCACTGCCGAAATTCCGCCCGGCATAGGCCGAAGCCGACGGAAATCCGGCTGTTGGTTCACGTAACGCCGACAGTTATGACGAGTTCGGCGAT
Source organism: Candidatus Amarobacter glycogenicus (assembly GCA_016719395.1). Lineage (GTDB taxonomy): Bacteria > Chloroflexota > Dehalococcoidia > Tepidiformales > Tepidiformaceae > Amarobacter > Amarobacter glycogenicus. Next base: position 105,734 of record JADJZF010000007.1, read on the forward strand.
TTCTAGTTGACCGTTCGTTATAGTGCCCACCGGTGGGAGGGCTCGGCGGAGGCCGCAAATGGCAACACAATGCCGGCTTGGGATCACGCTCTGGAGTACCGACGTCTTCGCGTTGGCCGACTTCCTTCAGCAAGTCGCCGGGCTTGAAATGGACCAACGCCACCCGGGCTTTGCCGCTCTTCGCGCGGGAGAAGCCGCTGTGACGGTCCACGATGACGAGTCGTACCGCGGCCACCCGTGGTTCCAGGCACTCTCGCGAGAAGGCGTCGCCCGCGGGATCGGCGCCGAACTCCGGTTCGAGGTCGATTCCGTCTCCGATTCATTCGCACTGGCACGCAAGCTCGGCGGCCAATCGATCGCGCCCCCCTTCGAGTACGAGGGCACCCTGGAATGCCAGGTCATGGCCCCGGACGGTTATGTCCTCAGCCTATGGCAGCTATGGAACCCTTCAACATCAGCCTGAAATTCCTTCAGCTTCGTCAATTCCCGCCGAAACTTCTGCTACGGTGGTTGTGAAAGACCGCACAATTCACCTGTACGGAGGAGTTGACCACACATGTTCATCCACCAATCCACCCTCCAGATCCTCGTCCCCGGCGAGCCGAGCCCCGAAGCGCTCCATCGCGAGGAGTACTTCAACGAATCGAAGGACGACACCGCCGATGGCGACACGTCCAGCGAGGATCACCTTGCGGCAAGCCGCATCAGCCTTCTTCGCGCCCAGGTCACGACGCGCGTTGGCCGCTACTTCGTCTAAGCCAACCGCACTGGCTTCACTCCCGAAACGCCCCTCAAATGAGGGGCGTTTTTGCTACCAGGCTGTCCAGCCACCGTCGACCATCAACGTCTGGCCAGTGATGTAGTCGCTCGCGCCACCGGCGAGGAAGATCACGGCCCCGGCCAATTCGTGCGCCTTGCCCCAGCGGCCCATCGGCGTCCGTCCCGTGATGAATTCCCGGCGCTCCTCGTCCTCGAAGAGCGGTTTCGTGAGTTCCGTCTCGAAGTAGGTCGGCCCGATCGCGTTCACCTGCACGTTGAACGGTGCCCACTCCAGTGCCATCACCTTGGTGAGTTGCTCCACGCCCCCTTTCGAACTCGCATAGGCCGCCTGACCAGGCAGGGCAACAGTCCCCATGATGCTCGAGATGTTGATGACTTTTCCTGTGCCCTGGGCAACCAACCGGCGCCCGATCGCCTGCCCGCAAAGAAAGTAGCCTTCGAGGTTCGTCGCGAGGACTGCCCGGTACTCCTCCGCGGCAAGTTCGAGTACGGGCTTTCGGATGTTGATCCCGGCGTTGTTCACCAGGATGTCGACACGCCCGAGCCGCTCCACTGCTTCGCTGGCCAGGCGCTCGCATGCGGTCTCGCGCTTCGTGTCGCAGGTCACCGCCTCAGCGCGCCTCCCCAACGTCCGTATCTCATCCCGGAGTGACTCGATCTCCGCCATAGTCCGGCTGGCCGCAACCACGTCCGCTCCCGCCGCTGCCAGTGCGAGTGCCATCGATCGTCCCAGCCCCCGGCCGGCCCCGGTCACTACCGCAACCCGGCCTTCGAGGCTGAACATACCCGTTCCAAGCAGTTCCGGGCGGTCCATCGCGGGAGTCTATCGCTTCCGGTTCACTCGTACCGCAGGGCCTCAGCCACCGGCACCCGGGAAGCTGCGCGAGCGGGCAGGAATGTCATGAACATCGAAACCACGAACGCGATGCCGCAGATGATCCCGAGGTTCAGCCACGGGACAGCGAAGGGCATCCCGTTGGTGTCTCCAAAGTCGTCGCTGACGTAGAGCACCCAGGCGAGTGAAAGCCCCAGCGCCACCCCCAGGAAGATCCCGGAGAGCGCAATGAAGCCCGACTCGAACAGGAAGCTCAGTGCGACCATCCCGCGCTGATACCCGATCGCCCGCAGCATCCCGATTTGTTGCCTCCGCTCGACAACCGCCCGCGAGGCGATTACGGCGAGCGCGGCGATCCCGACGATCAGGCCCAATCCCATGAAACCCTGGAAGACGAGCATGAATCCGTTCTGGATCTTCTGCTGGTCGTCGAGCAGCTGGTGGATCGAATCGGCTGAGGCCTGGACCAGTGCGGCCTCCACCGATTTGGCGTACTCCTTCGAATCGACTCCGGCCTTGAGCGTCAGGTAGTAGCGTTGCCCCTGGGACTGCGGGAACGTCTCCAGCACCGTCTGCTTCCCGGTCAGGATCCCGATCGAAAAGTCCGGGCTCGTTATCTGGAAGAACGTGTCCGCGGCATCGCTCATCTGCCCGATGACCGTCACCGTCGATTCCTTCCCGGTGCCGGGATCTCGAAGCGTCAGCGTGAACGGCGCAAATCCGTCCTCCACCGGGTTGAGCCGCAAGAGGTCCCCGGTCGCCGGTCCGCCGCCGAACCCTTGCTGCGCCACCGTCACAGACGACGGGATCAGCGCAAAGGAGGCATCCCCACCCATGGCCGCCCAGACGTCCCGGTCACTTGCGTAACCTTCTGCTCGGAACTTCAACGTCAACTTGTTCGAAGCCATGAAGCCCGCGTCCGCCCCGAAAACGGGATAGCGGCTCCATTCCGTTACGATCTTGTCGCCCTCGTCGTTTTCGGCATTTTTGAACTCGTCGCGGTTCTCTACCTGCGCCTCCTGGGCGGCTGCTGTCCGCAGCTCCCCTACGGCCGAAATCGCCGAAGCGTCGGCGCCGCCGGCGCTGATCGCCGCGCGGATGTCCTCGATCGGATTGTTCCGGTTTACGCCGATCACGTTGTCGTACCCGCCCCGCGTGTCGTCGTTCAAATAGATCGCCGCCACGTTCGTGTTGATCGCCGCCATCATCACGAGTGAGAACATGATCAGGCCGATCATCGCGATCGTCATTCCCGTCCGGAACCGCGACGTCAGCGGATAGGCCACCCCCGTCTTGAGGGCCGGCACAATGCGCCCGAACCGCGAACCGAGCCTGGCGATCGCCGGAAGGATAATGTCGGCGTTGTAAACGATGATGAACGTCCCACAGGTGACCATCACCATCCCGCTCAGGAAGAACATCTCGATGTCGCCGTTCAACGGACCCGTGACCGGCTCAACCCATTTCGAGGGCAGATACCACAGCACGAGCACAAGGGCGCTCACGGCCGAGAACGAGAACCGATCCGACAGGCCGAAGTACTGCAGCGTCACCGCAATCCAGAGGGCGACGGCCGAAACTCCTAGCAAGAAGAAGAACGCCGAGTCACGGTCCATTCCTCCGTAGGTCAGCGCGATCCCGGCGACGCCGAACGCTGTCGCCACTCCCGCTGCCCAGGAGATCCGGACGCGCCAGGCCTGCAAGAGCACCGTCACCAGCGCGACCGGCCAAACAAGCAGGGAGAGGACGCCGAGCCACGGCGGAAGCGTCGCCAGACGGCGGTCCCGGAAGAACACGACGAGACCGACAGCTATCCAGTACGGCGCCAGGATGAGCACCCACCCTACAACCGGGATGGCCGCGCCAAGGATCCAGGGCCACTTTGGGGGGCCTTCACTGGTCCGATGATCGGCCGGTGCCGCGGTGTTGGACCCGCGGAGCGCGAAGACCCAGGGACTGACGAGTCCGGCCAGCGCCAACGGCAGGCCCAAGACCATGCCAACCGGCCCAACCAGCAGCAGCGAGAGCCCAATCGGGAGCGCCAGCGCAACAATGCCGTTCAGGGCCGCCCGGTAGTACCCCTTCCACGTCGAAGCCTCCGGGTTTACCGGGTGCGACTCTGGCAGGTCACGGATTGCCGCGGTGATATTCAGCCGGCTCGCCCGCCATGACGACGCAAAGACCATCAGGAAGGTGGCTATCACACCCAGGCAAAACGCGACCACGAGGCTTCGTCCCGTGAACGTCACCGTCAGGTCCAGGCCGAGGTTGTCGCCGGCGAAGATCTTGATCACTTCCACCATCGCGTAGGTGACGCCCATGCCGGCGATCAATCCGACCACCGCGGAACCCAGGTCGTAGCCCATACCCTCCGCCAGGAACGATTCAACGAGTTGGCGACGCTTCGCCCCAACCGCCCGGGCCATCCCCATCTCGGGTTTCCGCTCTGCGGCGAGCATCACGAAGATCAGGAAGATCAAGAGCACACCGGCGGCGATGGAGAACAGTCCAAAGACCACGAAGATCGTGGTGAACGCCGATCCGATGAGCTCCGCGAAGTTCACCAGTTCCTTCTTGAGTGCCGAAACCGTGTAGGGCGTGCCTTCCAGCTCCGCTTCGAGCTTTTCCACCGCAATGTCGGAACGCGCCAGCCCGGTCTTTACACCACCCGTGTTCGAAACGATCACCGCGTCCGCGTTCTGTCCCCGTCCCGTGAGGTTCGCGATCGTCTCGAAATCCACGGCGGCGCCGCTTGCTGCGGACGGGTCGATGGCGCCCGAAAGCACCCCGGATGGCACGACCGCTTTCACCACGAACTCGATCGGCTCCGCCTTGTAATACACCAACAGGACGTCGCCGGGCTTCCCGTCTATCTCGCCAGCGAGGTCCTCATTAATGGCGATTTCGTTGCCGGCGAGCGTCACTGGGCGCCCGGCGCTGTCCTTGAGTCCCCCCAGGGAAGCGGCGTCCTTCGCCCGGAACCCGACAATTCTCGCAGAAGGCTCGTTCAGCTTCGTCCGCGTGTTGAGCACTGGTAGGGATTCCCGCTGGAACGGGACGATGGCCTCGATATCCGGATCGCCTGCGAACTTCGCCTGCCACTGCTCGACCGTCTCAAGCGGGATAACCTGTTCCTCCAGCGGACGTGGTTCCTTCTCGGCATCCCACGAAACCCACTCATCGGCCTCGCCAAGGATCGAATAGACCTCAGCCGTTACCGAGGTGGTCAGCGTATCGCCCGTCCCGAACGCGGCACTCATGATCAATGTCGAAAGCATCAGCCCGACGATGATGAGGGCCGTCTGCGCCTTCCGCCGGGGGATGTTCCGCAGCCCCATCTTGAACATGACCGGGTTTCGCCACGCGATGAACGCGACCGCGGCCAGGATCAGTGCCGTAGCGGCCACGCAAACCGCTGCGATGAGGTTCATCGAGACGCCGAATAGCTCGTTCAATCAGGCCTCTCCTGCGCTAATGCCCGGCCGCCACAGCAGCCATTTCAGCCTGGCTGTCTTCTCGCACGATCAGGCCGTCGGCCATCTGGATCGTGCGGTGACAACGGGCCGCGACTTTCGGGTCGTGGGTCACGATGACGCACGTCTGATGCTCTTGTTCGTTGAGTTCGACGATCAGGTCCATGATTTCGGTCGCCGTTGCCGAATCCAGCGCGCCGGTGGGCTCATCCGCCCAGATGATGGCTGGCCGATTCACGAGGGCTCGCGCAATGGTGACGCGCTGGCGCTGCCCCCCTGAAAGCTGCGACGGCCGCTGGTTCGCCCAATCCCGCAGCCGGACCCGATCCAGTGAGGTCAACGCCATTTCCCGTGCCGCCTTCGGACGCGTGCCCGAGACGATCAGGGGGAGTTCCACGTTCTCAACGGCCGTCAGCACCGGGAGCAGGTTGTAGGTCTGGAAAACAAACCCCATGTCCTTCGCCCGGAACTCCGTCTTCCGGTCGTCCGGCATGCGCGCAATGTCGTGGCCGCTGATCGTCACCGTCCCGGCGTCGAAGTCGTCCAGGCCGGAGAGGCTGTTCAGGAGGGTTGTCTTTCCACAACCCGATGGCCCCATGATCGCGACCATCTCACCCTTGCGTACTCGCAGGTTCACACCCCGCAACGCCTTCACCTGGACAAGTCCGGTGTCGTACGTCTTCACGACGCCACGCGCCTCGATGACCACTTCGTCCGCCACTCCGTGGGCGTCGCTCATGTCTTCCCCCTCACTCGCTCGAACCAATGAGATTCAGACTAGCCCCGTCTCCACATCCCGGAAACCTTCTTTTGGGTGATTCCGAAAACGTCAGCCCGCAACCGTGATTTCCATCTCCAGCGCATCGCCGCTCTCATCGAACCCCCACGCGCCGTCACGGACCGCCTGCCGCCTGAGTGCGGCAAGGTCCACCTCGTAGTTGGGACGCTGGCGGGTCGTGAATGCTCTGACACCGCCTGCCACCAGCCGCACGTGCGCCTCTTCAGCCGCGCTCGCGATCGCCTCGATGTTGAACCCGAGTGCGCCCGCTGCACGAAATGGCTCCAGGTAGCCCGTCCCGGTCCGCAGCAGCCGCTCCGCGCCCGGGTAGTTGCCTCGGGTCAGGTGGACGAACGCCGCAGCGATCTGGATGAGCCCCTTGTATGCGTCCCGCACAGGACCTCGCTCGTTCTGCCAGATCTCTTCCAGGTGTTCATGAGCTTCGAAGAAGCGGCCGGCGTTGAAGTCCTCACAGGAGCGCTGGAGGTTCTCCGGGACCGTGATGGTCTTCACGACCAGTTGCTTCGGCCGGCGCTGCCTCACGGTGGAGAGCCTACCGCAGTACCCCGTCCAACATGCGCACAAGCCGCGCGGACTCCACAATTTGCCTCACCTCTTGCTGGAGCACTATCCATGGCAGACAGCCACGCAGCCCACGGGCACGAAGACCCCAACGCGGCGCCGATGCATCACGACATCCAGCAGACGTTCTCGAAAGGCGCGGTGATTTTCTGCTACGTTCTGGCCGCCGTCAGCTTGCTGGCAGGCGTCATCGCTGGCTTGACCATCGTCGCCGACTGAGCCTTTTTTCGCTCAACTTCACGTAAGCCTGCTTGCGTAGCCAGTCCGCTGTGTATCATCCGCCAATGGACGTGCATCCAGCCCCAGTTGCCCGGCCGGGTACCCGCGCACTCTTGAGAGCAACCAAGTACGACGGCACTGCTCACTGGATCCAGCCGTTCCACGTCGTCTCCGACGACGGGAACTTGCTCGTCGCTTCTTACCGCGCCCGCACGCCCATCTACACCAGCCGCGGTGAATTTCGTTCTCCCTACGATTCACTCGTCTACTTCTGGCGCGACCGTTGGTACAACGTGTTCCGCCTCTCCCGTCCAGGCTGTCCCCTCGCACTCTGGTACTGCAACGTCACGACCCCGCCGACCTATGACGGCCAGCAGATCGGCTACATCGACCTCGACCTGGACGTCACCGTCCGCCCAAATGGATGCATCGAACTCCTCGATCAGGACGAGTTCGAGGTCCATCAGAAGCTCTACGGCTACCCCCGGGACGTAATCGACCGCGCTGAGTCGGCGGCGCGCGAGCTCAGGTGTCTCGCCCGTTCCGGCAGTTTCCCCTTCAGCGAGGGTTAGAACCGCCTCGTGACGACATGGTTCGACCTCCTGCGCCGCCTGCGCGAGCAAGAGCACATCACCCGCAACCAACTCTCGGCCCGCTCCGGGATCTCGCCCTCGTCGATTAAGGCCTACGAAACCGGCGTCCGGCATCCGGGCAGGGATTCCCTCGGGACCCTTCTCGACCGGCTTTCCGCTGATGCCTTCGCCCGCCAGGAGATCATGGAGGGCGCGGGCTATGCCGCGGATGGCCGGTCGCCGGCCGCTCGGCTCGCCAGCGAGTGGTTCACGCTTGAAGAAGCGGCGGCCGAAATCGCTGCCTCACCCCACCCGTCGTGTGTGACGACCGAGTTGTTCGAAGTCGCCGCCGCGAACCCGGTTATCCAGAGGCTGTGGGAAGTGAACCTTCATCGAGAACTCAATGGGCCGTTCGAGCGCGGATTCCTGAGCATGCTCAGCACTCCACGGTTCGCCGACCGGCTCGTGAACTGGGATGAAGCACTCTCTGTGGCTATCGGCGTCGTGAAGGGCCACTACGGGGACGATGCCGCCCTCGACCCGGCCCGCCAACCGTACTTGAGCGCCGCCGTCCAGCACCTCCTCAACGGCGACCCGCACTACGTGCAACGCTTCCTCGGCCTCTGGATGACGGTACCCGGACGAATGTACCGCGTGAGACTTTCTTACCCCGTGGTCTGGCGCCACTCACAGTTCGGCCCGCTCAAGTTCCTGGCGGTCACCGGGCCCGCGAATCAGCAGCCGTCGCTCTGGTTCAACGATTGGATCCCGGTGGACCCCAATACCGTCGCCGCGTTGGCCGAACTCGCGTCGGCCCGCGATGAAGTCGAACCGTTCTTCGCCCGGACAGTCGCGGGGACGCCCTAGCCACTACCCCCCGGGCCTGGCTCAGTTCCGAGTAGATGCCCTCATACGAGCGCGCCGCAATCCCCAGGAGGTCACGCTCAAACGGCATCAGCAGCGGACTTTCCGCCCGCTCCTTCCAGTATGTCGCTCGCTCCGCAGCCGTCGCCTGCGCGTCACCGATCGGCACTCCCTCTCCGAGCCCAAGCCGTTGCAGTGGGCTGCCGTCCCCGACGATCCGCTCGACCTCTCCGGCTTCTTCCACGGAGAGGGTCGCCTCTCCCGTCAGTACAGCGTCGAGCAACCGGATCTCCGCCAGTTCGTGGGCGCTGGCCCGGATCCGCTCCAGTTCGCCGCGGATCCCGGCGACAGCCGCCGGCTCCCTGTCTGCGAACCGGATCGCCGCAGCGCCGAGCGACGCCATCACGGACTGGCACACCAGTCGCCGAGCCCTTGAAACGAACCGCCGCTCCAGCACATCCCGCAAAGCGTCCAACCCCGAGACGGCCGACAGCGCGGAAGCGAGGCCGGCCGAATCCTTGACGCGGCCGCTTGCAAGCCGGGCAACGCTCCACCGCAATCCGAACAGCCCGAAGCGTTGGACCAGGTGCTCTCGCGCCGCGAGCGGAAGGTCGCCCGGGGCGGAATCGCAAAACCGGTCCACGGAGAGAAGAGCAAGCCCCGGCTCCTCCGCCGTCGCAGCCGACACCGCCGTGAGCCAGCCGAATTCCTGTTCGGTCAGCGTGACCGCAGTCTCTGCGAGTAAGCCGCCCACCGGGATCACCGCGCCCAGCAACGGGCGGAGTTGGGCCTCCCGGCCGAGAGAGTCTGCAACCCGCGCGGCCAAATCCATAGCCTCCAGCCCGCCGTCGAACAACTCATCGGCGCGGGAAAGCACTCCGACCGCCTGGATCGGCGACCCCGGTACGCCGCTCTCGTCGAACACATCCAGGAAAGCCAAATCGGCACTGTGCGCGTGGCGCAGCAGGTAGACCACAGCGTCGACCCGCGGGAGGAGCCCTTCCCCTTCCGGCCGTTCGAGCAGGCGCCGGGTTCTCGCCCCGACCATTGCGTCCGTGGAGTCAAACCCCGGAGTGTCCGCCAGCTGGACCCGCCGCAAACGGCGGGACGGCAGTGATACGGTGATTTCGCTGAAGTCCCGGGGTGGTGGCTCGGGCAGCCGGATTTGCGCCCGCCCTCCCTGCCGTTCGAACGCGAGCCTCGTTGCTGCCCCGTCTTCTCCCGCCAGGGTCACGTTGTACTCCGGTCCATCGCGATACCAGGTGACGAATCGTGTGCACTCGGACATGTCCGTCGGCGCCACCCGCTCGCCGACCAGCGCGTTCAACAGCGTGGATTTGCCCGCCTTGGTTCGCCCCGCGAGGGCCACCAGCAACGGTCCATCGAGCCGCGAGGCCGCCTCGACACCAACGCGCGAGAGCTCGCCCGGCGCGGTCTCCGCCAGCTCCTTGCACAGCCGGTGCAGCTGGCCGGTGAGTGAGTCGGGCCTCACCGGTCGCTCCCGCTTGCCAGGCGAGCACCGACCCGGTCCAACCGCGACCGCCAGGCTTCCAGCGCGCGCGCCTGAGCGGCCCGCTCGGCGACAGTTCGTTCCCGCTCTTCCTCCAACAGCCGCAGTGCCTCTGCCCTCCGCGCAACGCATGCGGCGGCCCGCTCCCCGGCAACCTCCCGCTGGCGCCGGAGTTGCTCCCTGGCGACGTCGCGGACAGTTCTGGCCGCCTGCAGCTGTACCTCGTCGATGAACTGCCGCACCGCTGTCCGCGCCTGCTGCCGGCGTGAAAGGGCACGTTTCCCGCGCTCGTCCATCAGCTGTTTCCCGCCGAAGGCCGCTCCAATTCCCACCAGGGCCAGCGTGCCAAGCCCAAAGCCAGCGATGCCTGCGAACACACCCACAAGCATGATCCCGCTTTGCGCCCCTCGCAGACCCCCATAAACACCGCCCGCAGCCGCTTTCAGGCCCCGATTCTGGCGTCCCTGAGGCGTGCCCCACTCCGAGGGCAGATCCGGTGGGAGCGCCGTGACATCAGTGTCCGCCGGTTCGCTCTCAAACAGCGAGTGCAGTTCCCGTTCCACGCCGGCGAGCCTGGACTCAAGTGCTTCGAATACAGGCGCGAGTTCGGTCTGCACTCGTGCCTGGACCCTCCCCCGGAACTCCTCCACTCGGATTGCGCCGCTACCGAGCTCGAGTTCTTCCTCGAACTCCTTCAATGCCCGGCGCAACCCGGCGCGCAGATCAAACTCCGCCGCCGTCGCGGCATCGGACACGCCGTCGTTGAGCATCGTCGGCCACCTCGCCGCGTCCTTGCGTGCAGAGTCCAGCGCCGCCCGCGCCTCCGCGACCAGCGTTGCCCAGTCTGGCATCGGAGAGGCGGCTCGCGTCTGTCGAGCGTCTACCTCGCGAGAAAGCGCCCCCACTACACCCCGAATTTTCGCCTCCGCTGCCACTCGGGCCGTGACCTCCCTCCGGGACGAGATGCTCTCGATCGCAGCGAGCAGTGCCGGGAATCCAGACTCCGCGTTGAGCTGCGCGTCCCCCGTGCGGAGAGCCTCCCTGCGCAGCGAATTGCTGATCGGAATCACGTCCGCTTCGATCCCTCGGTCGCTCAGTTGTTCACCAATCTCACCCGCCGCTCCGCCGTGCCGGTACAGGTCCGCCCGGCTCAAGGCGACCACCAGGGCCGGACACGCACGCGACAGCTTTTCCACGAATGCGATCGTGTCCAGGTTCAATGGGGCGCCCGCATCTGCGACAACGATCGCGGCGTCGGCGACCCCTCCCAGGTTCACTACCGCCTCGCCGTAGCCCGGTCCGAGCCCCCCGACACCTGGAGTATCGATCAGGCTAAAGCCGCTTTCGAGGAAACGGTTTGGGATCTCCGCGACCGCCACCAGGCGCCGCAGCCCGGGCACGTCCCGGTCGCCTTCAAGCACCATGCCATCCAGGTCCGCGGGCACGCCCTTCACCACGCGTTGGCCCTGGCCCTCCGCCACCGTCAGGCTCACGGCGTTCGCCTCACCGTGGCGGAAGATCGTTGGGATCGCCGTCGACCTGTCGGGCGCCACCGGGCACACCCAGACGCCAAGCAGCCCGTTGACCAGCGACGATTTGCCCCGTTTGAACTCTCCAGTGACTGCGACAACAAGGACATCCCGGCCGATCCGCGCAACGGCGTCTTCCGTCCGCACGGCCAGGTCTTCGCGGCCCAGCTCCCGGCAAAGGGCAACCACCTGGTCGGAGGTGTCGCGCAGCACCCCCTCGGCCTCGTCCAGGTTCAAGGGGGTCCCTCGGTGAAACACTCTGGCCCGCTGGTGCCTGGCATCACGGCAGTGTGAAGCAGTTACCGGTCCCGGGCCGGACACTGTGGTCGGGATTGGCGACCAGGACGCACATCTGCTTCGCTCCTGCTGGTTTCTCCGCCACCGAGTACCCGGTGAATGGTGACGCGCCCCCGTAAACGAACCATGGCCCGGCGCCAGGCGCTCCAGCGTTCGCCAGCGGCACCGTGTCCCAGAAGAAATGCAGATGCACGACACCGCTCACGCCGTTCAGCACGAGGGAGGAGGTCGTGAAGTCCACCATGTAGTTCCCGTACGAAACCGTGATGCCCTTGATCGCGGCCGACGCGGTCGGGACTGGCGTCGCCGTGGGCGCGGCCGTAGCGACAACCACCGGCGTCCACGTCGGCGCCGAAGTAGCCGTCCAAGCCGGCGTTGCGATGGTCGTTGAGGCGGCCGTTGGCGCATTGGTGATCGCCGCTGCCATCGTCCCGGTCGGTGCTGGTGCGCTTGTCCACGCTGGCGTCGCCGTGGCGCCTCCGCCAACGACATCTGCTGGCTTCTCATCGCCCGAATCGTCCCGAGTCAACGCGAAGGCCGCCCCCGCAATGACGAGCACTCCGGCGAGCCCACCGAGCCCGATCACCATCAGCCTGGCCGTCTTTCCCCTTCCGGCCGGGTCACCTCCCTCTCTCATCCCGTCCGCTGATGGAGGCTGCCCGGCCGGCGGTGGCGGCACGCTCGCCTTCGCTGCTGGCGCCGCAGCGCCGGTCAGGACCGGCACTGGCTCCGGCGATGCGGGGACCAGGCTCCGTGCCGCCATCATCGCGGCCCCGAGGGCGATCGCATGTTTCGGGTGCGTATCAACCATCACCGGTGAACCCGCTGCCGCAGACACCATCTGGCCCACGAGTGGGATCCTCGAACTGCCACCCACGAGGAGCACACGGTCGACCTGCTCGAGCTCGAGACCTGCGCTCGCAGCTGCTCGGCGCAGCGCCGCAACGGTTTCTTCGATGCGCGGCCGGATCATCGCTTCGAACTCCGCCCGCGTGAGTCGTACCTGGGTCTGCACTCCGGGAAGGAGGACCTGGATGGTCGTCTCGGTATCCGAGGAGAGTGACTCCTTCGCCTCTCGGCATTCTTCGCGCAAGCGAGCGAGGGCCGCTCGGCCCGTGTCCGTCTCACCGATCGCCTTCAGGTTCAGCTCGAGGGAGTCCGCCACATGGCCGAAAACCGACTGGTCGAAGTCGATGCCTCCGAGCCGGTCGATGCCGTCCGGTTGACCGACGAGACTGAAATCGTCCCCCGTCTTCTCGAGGATGGCTGCATCGAATGTGCCCCCACCAAGGTCGTACACCGCAACCCGTTCGCGAGGGGCGATCCGCTCGTGCGAAGCGTAGTAAACGGCCGCAGCCGTCGGCTCCGAGCAGAACACCGGCCGGGCGATTCCCGCCTGCCGGCAGGCCCCGGAGAGCAGGTCCATCCGGTAGGAGCTATAACTGGCGGGGTGGGTGACCGCCACCGCATCAGGCGCGCCGCCTTCGCGAGCAGCTACGTCGGCAAGCACGGTCTTGAGCACGTGGGCGCTTAGCGCTTCGGCGCTGTAGGGAGTGCCGCCGAGTAGTAGCGGCACCGGGTCGCCGAGGCGGCGTTTGAACTCCCGGGCGCCACGCCCCGGCTCAGTCGCCGATCTGCGTGCTGCAGCGTCGCCGACCAGCATTTCGCCATCCTCCCGTAAGAGGACCGTGCTCGGGATCGACGCAGTCCGGTCACCGAGTTGGAAGATCTCCGTACGCCCGTCGCGCGTTACTGCGGCAGCCGTGTAGGTGGTCCCCAGGTCGATACCGAGTGTGTAACTCATCCGTCCGTATTCTCGCCCCTACTCCTCGTCATCGTCATCGTCATCGCCCTTGTCGTCATCGTCCTCTTCCTCATTCGCCGATCGCGGCTTGAGTGTGGGATCGTTGAGCCCCGCCAAAGGGTCGTCCTCCGGACCTTGCTGCCCAGGGATGAACGTATCTTCGGTCGGATCGACATCGCCCGGCAGTCCGGGCATCCCGGGAGTCCGCCCGCCCCGTGCCCCGATGCCCGATTCGGCTCGCGGCGGGTCTACCAGCAATTTCGCTTTCAGGTCCTCAGGCTCCCCGCCCCCGGCTTCCACTGCACTTCGGTCGTCGTTGGGGTCGATGTCGCCGCTCCCGGGGTTCGGCTTCAACGTCCGAAGGTGCGCCTTGGTCGCGTCGAGGGACGCCTGGATCTCGGGTGGCAGCGGTGCCGTTTCATCGACTGGCTGGCTCGGCGCGGGTGTCCTGTCGACCACCTTCCCGGTGCTCGTCTGCGTGGTTTCCGATGAGCCGTCCGGGCTCAACCGTGTCGTCGTGTCGTTATCCCGGTTCGTCACGATGATGGTCCCGTCTGCCTTCTTCTGGCTCGTGACCACCCCATCCTTGCTCGCGTGGGACTGAGTGCTCAACTCGTCAGCGGCGTCGACTGCTTGCCGGAAGTCTGCGAAGTACCCTCCCTGCATCTTGTCCGGGCTCATCGAAGGAAGACCCTTGTACTTCTCCGCGAGCTCCTTCATGCCCGCACCGGCTCTGACCCCCTCCTCCTCGTCATAGCCGACCGGTGCCACGCCGCTCACTGCCCCCTGGGCGAACATTCCCTTGCCGTACCCCGCCTCCTCGCCGCCGCCAGCGACATCCCCGAATCCGCTTCCCGGGTCGGTCGTGCGCCCGCTTCCGAGGCCCCACTTCCCCGTCGGGCCACCATCGCTCCCCTTCGGGCCGCCACTGCTCGTGCTCCCGGAGCCGGAACTGGTCCCTGGTTCCCCACCCGTGCCCGCGGTTGTTCCGCCACCATGACCGGTCGCGGTCTGCGCCCGCGCCAGCTTGTCCGCCCCCACCCCGGCAGCAGCGGCCAGCTGATCCGCCGTCGATGGCGCTTCACCAAAGATCGACGCGATATCAGTCGTCCCGGCGCCCGAGAGCCCATCACGCGGATCCTTCGTGCGCGGCTCATCGGCCTCGTCAGCGAGCGCTGTTTCCTCGTCTCCCTTCTTCCGCTCCTCGATGAGCGTTTCGAACTTGTCAGTGCTGACCGTCGAGTCGGCGATCGTCTCGCCCTCGGACTTCCGATCGGCGTCAACCACTTTGACGCCGGTCGCTTCCGCAGCGCGTGCGCGAAGGGCCGCTTCGGTCTGCTCTTTCGCGGGGGAGGACTGCCGCGTGAAGCGGATCTTCGGGAGGGCCATCGTCTGGCTCCTTGCGGGAGATGCCGAAAACGGTAGACGTCCGCCTCCCGTGTGACGAGATCAGAATGGACACATTTTGTAGCTTTCGCCCTGCTACTGGTCGCGCGTCCTTTCGCCCTTCCCTGCGCACCCCTGTACGCTGTTGGCTCAATGCCCGATACCCGAACGATTCGCACCCACCTCGCCGACCTCGTCGATCGCGCGGCCCAGGAAGCCGTCGACCACGGGGACCTTCCGGACGTTCCCCTGCCGCCGGCCGTGATCGAACGACCGAAGGACCCGGCGAACGGCGATTTCGCGACGGCATTGCCCCTCCGCCTCGCCCGCGCGGCGATGAAACCACCACTCGAGGTCGCGGCGGCCATCGCCCGCCACATCAAGACCGATGAACTACTCGAGCCCGTTGAAGTTGCCCCGCCAGGCTTCATCAATCTGAGGCTCTCCAGTTCCTTCATCCAGGCCCAGGTGGAGCACGTCATCCGGGAAGGAGCGAACTACGCTGATGTCGACCTCGGCACCGGCCGCCGGGCCCAGGTTGAGTTCGTTTCCGCGAACCCGACGGGACCGCTCCACGTTGGCAACGGTCGCGGCGCGGCCATCGGCGATGCCCTCGCTTCCGCCCTCCGGGCAGCAGGCTACGAGGTCTCCCGGGAGTATTACGTCAACGACGCCGGCACACAGGCAGACACGTTCACCGACACCCTCTACGCACGTTATCAGCAGCAATTCGGCCGGAACGTCGACATCCCGAAGGATGGGTACCCGGGCGAATACATGGCTGACCTCGCGAAGCAGATCCGTGACGAAGCAGGGGACAGCTTCCTCCGCCCAGAGGGTCTCCCTGCACCGTCCGACCTCAGTAATCTCGGCATCGAACTCATGGTCCGGAACATCCGTCAAACGCTGGACAGGTTTGGAGTCCGCTACGACCACTGGTTCAGCGAGAAGTCACTCTACGACCCGGAAGGCGCCTACGGCATCGCCATGGGCATCCTTCGTGAGAAGGGCCTCCTGGCCGACAAAGAAGGTGCCCTCTGGTTCTCCTCCAGCGAGCTCGGCGAAGATAAGGACAACGTAGTCGTCCGCTCCGATGGCCACCCTACGTACTACGCCAGCGACATCGCCTATCACTGGGACAAGTTCATCCGGCGCGGTTTCGACCTTGTGATCGACGTTTGGGGCGCCGACCACCACGGCCACGTTTCCCGGCTGAAGACGGCGACACGGGCGGTCGGCGCAGACCCTGACGGTCTCCACATCCTCCTTTACCAGTTGGTCACCCTGAAACGCGGCGGCGAAGTCGTCCGCCTCTCCAAGCGAAGCGGCGAAATCATCACCCTCGACGAGCTGGTGGACGAAGTGGAGCCGATGCCGCGCGCTTCTTCTTCCTTCTTCGTTCTCCCGGTGCCCAGATGGACTTCGACCTGGACCTTGCCGTGAAGCAGTCCAGTGACAACCCCGTATTTTATGTCCAGTACGCTCACGCTCGGCTCTGCTCCATCCTCGAGCGCGCACGCGACCAGGGACTGACGCCTGAAGGCGGCGATGTCTCCCTCCTCACGCACCCTTCGGAGTTGGCCCTGATCCGCGAAATGATGCGGCTCACCGACGTCATCGAAATCGTCGTGACCTCGTTGGAGCCACAACAGCTTCCGCACTACGCGATGTCGCTCGCCAACGCGTTCCACGGCTTCAACGACGCCTTCAAGCAGGCAAACGACTCGTCGCTCAAGGTCATCACCGATAACGTCGACCTTTCCCGTGCGCGCCTCCGTCTCGTCCTCGCCGCGAAAGTCGCACTCGCGCGGGTGCTCGACCTGATGGGGATGGCTGCCCCCGAGAAGATGTGATCGGCATGCGCACCGGCAGTCGCGATGCACCAAGCGCCCCAGCCTCGTAGCATCGCGGCGATGGAACTCCCCCACGGCACGTCCGGAGAGTCCGCGGCAGATGTAACCATGCGCTGTGCCGAATCGGCCTCCGCACTCATCCGTCAGGGCTACGGCCAGGCGTCACTTGCAGGCGTGAAAGGCCGCGGAAACGTGGTCACCGAAACCGATTTCGCCGCGGAACACATCGTTCTCTCGATCCTCCGAGAGGAGTTTCCTGGGCACGCCATCCTCAGTGAGGAGTCCGAGAGCAAAACCCGGTCCGACGACTGGATGTGGGTTGTCGACCCGCTCGATGGGACCAAGAATTTCTCCCGGGCCATCCCCCACTTCGGCTTCAACCTCGCGCTCTGCCACGCAGGCGAACCCGTCCTCGGCGTCACCACCCATCCACTCCTGGGCGACACGTACTTCGCCGTTAAGGACGAAGGCTGTTTCTGCAATGGCCGGCGCATCGCCGTCTCGGACTGCCGCACCCTCGCAGAAGCGGTCGTCGCCATCGACATGGGGTACGACGCCGAGCGGGGCGCACGCCAGCTCGAACTCGCGCAGGCCGTCTGGCCGGGCATGCAGAGTCTGCGCATTTCTGGCTCGGCGGCCCTCGGATTCGCCTATGTTGCCTCCGCGCGCTGGGACATCTACATCCATTCGGACCTCCAGCCGTGGGACATCGCTCCGGGCCTCCTCCTCGTGCGTGAAGCGGGAGGCGTGGTCCGCGACCGCAAGGGCGCCGAAGCCACGATCTACTCCCGCGAAGCCGTCGCGACTGGCGCGGCAATGCACGATGACTTCACGGCTCAAAGCGCCGGCCTGCCCTGGACTTGAGTCTCAAACCGCTGGCCGAACCCGTGATACCCTCGTCGCCACCAGTTTTCCCGGGGGCGGCAATGACAGCCATTTATGACATCGCGAGTGACTACGTCGACCAGATAGCGGCGCTCGATCCCATAGCAGCGACGGCCATCGGCGTGCCCGGCCACGACTCCGAGATGACCGACTTCTCACCCGAGGGAGTTGCAGCCCACTCCGCCCTCCGCCGCGCGACCCTCGCGAAGCTCGCCGCCGCTGAAGTCACCGGTGACCGTGACCGCGTGGCGAAAGAAGCGATGGAGGATGTGCTGTCGCTGCGCGAGGAACTCGTCGCCGCCGGCGATCAGTACCGCCTCAGCGGCTTCCGCAACGCGACTACCACCATGCGCATGTCCTTCGACCTCATGCCGCGTGCGACGGAGGAAGACTGGCGGAACATCGCCGCACGCCTGGCCCTCATTCCGTGGGGCGCCGAAACATTCCGCGTCTCCCTCGAAGAGGGCCTCCGCATCGGCGCCGCCTCGGCCCGCCGCCAGGTCGCGCAGGCAATCAAACAGTCGGCCACCTACGCCGGCGCGGATGGTTCGAAGTCGTTCTTCCACGGCCTGCTCGATGCGTTCGATGCGGCCGGCATCCCTTCTCCCGGACTCCGGTCCGATATCGAAAGAGGTGCCGATGTAGCTGCGGCCGCGTACGCCGACTTTAGCAGCTACCTCTCCGAGAAGTTCATGGACCGTGCCGTCGAAAAGGACGGCGTCGGCCGCGAACTCTACCAGCTCTCCTCGCGTGTCTATAACGGGGTCGAACTCGACCTCGAAGAGACCTATCGCTGGGGTTGGGACGAGCTGTACCGGATCGAATCCGAAATGATGGGGACCTGCGCGAAAATCCTTCCCGGCGCCTCCATCGAGGAAACGAAGCTCTTCCTCGAATCGGACCCCAACCGCGCTATTGATGGTGTCGAGGAGTTTCGGCAGTGGATGCAGGATCTCCAGGATCGCACCATCGCGGAAATGGACGGCGTTCATTTCGACATTCCCGGCCCGCTGCGCAAGATCGAAGCGATGATCGCGCCGCCGGGCGGCTCCCTCGCGATGTACTACACCAGCCCCAGCGAGGATTTCGCACGGCCGGGCCGCACGTGGTACCCGACCGGCGGCAAGTCTCGCTTTCCGCTCTGGGGCGAAGTCTCCATTGCCTACCACGAAGGTGTACCCGGCCACCACTTCGAGCGCGCGACAGCCAAGTACCTCGCGGCTGAACTCTCCCGCTTCCAGCGACTGATGGGCGGCACCTCCGGCTACGTCGAAGGCTGGGCGCTCTACGCCGAACGCCTCATGGGCGAACTCGGCTACCTCGAAAACCCCGACTACTACCTCGGGATGCTCCGCGCCCAGGCGATGCGCGCCGTCCGCGTCATCGTCGACATCGGCATGCACCTCGACCTTCGCATTCCAGCCTCCGAAGCCTTCCACGGCGGCGAAACCTGGAACGCCGACCTCGGACAGGAGTTCTGCCTCCAGCGCTCCCAGTTCCCGCCCGACTTCATGCAAAGCGAAGTCATCCGCTACCTCGGCACACCCGGCCAGGCGATCAGCTACAAGGTCGGCGAACGCTGCTGGCTCGAAGCGCGGGAGGCTTCGAAGAAGCGCCAGGGCGAAGCCTTCAGCCTGAGAGACTGGCACCGCCAAGCCCTCGACCTCGGGCCGATGGGGCTCGCCCAGATGCAGCGCGAATTGGCCCGCATCTGAACCGGCGCTCGCCGCGATTCACACGCTCACGCGTGCTCTCTACACTGCCCCCGTGAAAGCAGAAATCATCGCCATCGGCACCGAGATCCTCCTCGGCGAAATCATCGACACCAACAGCGCCTACATCGCCCAGCGCCTTCCCGAGTTGGGCATCGACCTCTTCTACAAGTCCGTTGTCGGCGACAACATCGGCCGCATCGTCGAAACGTTCGACCGCGCCTGGAACCGCTCCGACATCATCTTCTGCACCGGTGGACTCGGACCGACCGAAGACGACATGACGCGCGAAGGCATCGCGAAGGTCCTCGGCGAAGACCCCAAAGTCGACCCCGACTTGGAGACCCGCCTGCGCGCCTGGTTCTCCGGCCGCGGCTACCCCATGCCCGAATCAAACATCAAGCAGGCGTGGCTCATCCCAAGCGCGAGAGCCATCGACAACCCTCGCGGCACCGCCCCTGGCTGGTGGGTGGAGCGCGACCACCGGATCATCGTCTGCATGCCCGGCGTCCCTCCAGAGATGGAGCGCATGTGGCTCAAGGAAGTCCAACCCGAACTTGAGCGGCGCTCCGACGGACAGGTCCTCGTCACCCGCACCATCAAGACCGTAGGCATCGGCGAAGGCACTGTCGATGAGATGGCGAAGCCGCTCTACGGCGCCTCCGGCATCGGTATCGGCACCTACGCTCGCGCCGATGGCGTCCACCTTCGCATCGGGGCCAAGGCGAAGACCCGGGAAGAAGCCTGGGCACTGATCCGCCCGGTCGAAGACGAAATGAACCGTATCTTCGGCAGTGCCATCTGGGGACGCGATGAAGACACCATGGAGGGCTACATCGCCGACCAGATGCACGAACGGCGGACGACGCTCGCGGTCATGGAGTCATGTACCGGCGGCCTCATGGCGAACACCCTCACAGACGTCCCCGGCGCGAGCGAGTACTTCCTCGGCGGATACGTCAGCTACTCCACGCAGCAGAAGATCGACCTCGGCGTCTCCGCTGAAGTCATCGAGGAGTTCGGCGTCGTCAGCCAGGAAACGGCGAAGGCCATGGCCCAGGCCGCCCGCCAGCGAGCCGGCGCTGACTATGGAGTCGGCATCACCGGAGTCGCCGGCCCGGACCCTGAAGACGGCATTCCGCCCGGTACCGTCCACGTCGCGGTTGCCACTCCGGAAGGCGGCTCCCATGCCCTGAGCATGACCATGAACCAGGGCCGTCAGGCCGTGAAGCGCCGCGCCGTCACCACCGCCCTCCTCCTCCTGCGGAGAGCGTTGCTCGGCGAAGTTCGCTGACTCGGCCGACCGACGTCCTCATCGACGCAGCGACTCCACTGGGGTTTCGCGTGGTCGTCGTGCGTTCTGCTTGGGACGCGATCATGGAACAGAAGCATCCCGAAATGCGCGGCCGGGAGACCGAGGTTGAAGAGACCCTCGCCAATCCGGACATCATTCGGTTCAGTGTTTCGCGGCGGCACACGCTCATGTTCTACCGCTCGACCGGCCAGAGGCGTTGGGTCGTTGCAGTCACGAGGCGCGAGGAGAAGAGGGCTATCTGGTCACCACGTACGAATCGACTAACATCAAGTCAGGAGATTTGGCATGGCAGAAGTGAAGGTTTACTACGACACAGTCGGGGAAACGCTCACGGTTTGGTTTGGCGACCCGAGCACTTCCTACATCTGCGAAGAGGCCGGAGACGACGTCATCCTCATGAAAGACAGAGAGGGCGCGGTCATCGGCTTCGAAAAACTGAACTTTTCTCCCGCGTCCGATGGCGAGCCAGCCATCAACGTCGAGGCGGCGGTCGGCTAAGACCGTGCGCATCGTCGATTCCCAGGTGCACCTCTGGGGGCCGGACACCCCCGCTCGCCCCTGGCCGCCAGGTCGCGAAGCTGACGCGCAGCGCCCCTACCCCATCAGTAAGGAGACCCTCCTCCTCCAGATGGACCAGGCCGGGGTCGAACGCGTCGTCCTCGTGCCTCCATCCTGGGAAGGTGACCGGAACGACCTCGCCCTCGAAGCCGCCGCTGCCTACCCCGACCGGTTCGGCGTCATGGGCAGGCTTTCGCTCACCGACCCGGCCAGCCGCGACCAGGTTGCGAGTTGGCGCGACCAGCCTGGCATGCTCGGCATGCGTTTTGCCTTCCACAACCGGCATTACCGCCACATGCTCACTGACGGCTCGGCCGACTGGCTCTGGCCTGCGGCCGAGGCCGCCGGCATCCCGCTCATGGTCCTCGTGCCCGGTCATCTCGAAGTGTTGGACCGCATCGCCACGAAACACCCCGGCCTCAGGCTCGTCATCGACCACGTCGGCGTCAGCCTTCGCCCCAACGACCCTTCGGTCTGGGACGAACTGCCTGCGGTATGCGCACTCGCCCGCCACCCCAACGTCGCCCTGAAGGCCTCCGGCCTGCCCCACTGGTCGGGCGAGGCCTATCCCTTCGCCGACCTTCACGGTTACTTGCGTCAGCTCTTCGACGCCTTCGGACCGAAGCGCATGTTCTGGGGCACCGACCTCACCCGCATGCCCTGCACCTACTACGAGTGCATCCACATGTTCACTGACCACCTCCCCTGGCTCCGCGGCGAGGACCTGGACTGGGTGATGGGCGGGGGCGTGATGGGCTCGAGTGGGTTGGGCTCTGCTTCGGATAAGTCGGGTGGCCGCCTTGCAACCCGCGCGCGCACCCGCTTAGCATGACCTGCGTCGGACTTCCTGTTCCGGCCGCCCACCACCAAAAAACACACAAACCACCGCCCCCCCACCCACCAGCAGGGGCCACCCCGGCCAAGGGCCCCCCCCAAGGGGCCCGGCACCCCCCACCCCCAGGCCCCCCACCAGCGCACACGGCCCCAAGGGGGCCCCCCCAGCCCCCGACGGCGGGGGGGCCCCCCCCCCCCCCCCGGGGCCACCCCGCGGCCCCCCCCGGCCCCACCCACCGGGGGGCCCACCGCCCGCCGATGCCCGCCGCCGGGGCGCGGGCCCCCCCGCACACCCCGGCCCCCGGACCCCCCCCGGGCCCCCCCCCCCGGGCGGGCCGAACCTCTCCGGCCCCGACGGGCACCACCCCCCCCATCCCGCCCCACCCCGCGACACCCAGCGCAACCCCGGCAGCCCCCCCCGCGCGGCCCCCCCCCCCCGACCCCCCCCCCCCCGGCGGGTCGTCGCGCCGGCCCCCCCCCCCGGGCCCCGAAGGGCATCTCCGGATCAAGCCCGGCCTTCACGCGTGCCGCCCGCGCGGTTTCGATGCCCCAGGCGATACGCGCCGGGTCGGCCCCCACGGCGAAGGTGATGCGGTCCGCATGCCGGGCCGCCGCGGCGATGACCTTTGGTCCCGTGGCCGCAACATCAACCGGGATCTTCGGGTAGCGGCCGGGCCGCAACCATTCGATCCGGCTTGCCGTCGGCTGGTTCGCGAGCCGCAGCGCATCGACGTTGCCACTCGCCTCGAACGGCACCTCTTCGCCGTTCAGGTATCCCTGCAATCGCCAGAGGTAGTCTTCGAACTGCTTTACCGGAGAAGGCGAAAAACCCAGGTGCGCGAGCGCCGAATCGCCGCGGCCGATACCCAGGGCCGCCCGTCCCTGCGAGACCGCGTGCACCGTCGCGATGGCGCACGCGGTGACCGCCGGGTGGCGCGTGAAGGGGTTCGTAACCCCCGTCCCGAGCTTGATCCGTCCGGTCCCCGTCGCAGCCAGGGCGAGCGCGACGTAGCAATCGCCCGAAAGGTTCTGGGAATCAACCGTGGTCACGCCGTCATACCCGGACGCTTCCGCGCGTTCCGCCCGGCGGGCAACTGCCGAGGGCATCCCGGCGGAGTTCGTCCAGATCTCGACCATCGCGCTGCACCTCGCCCCTGGGGTTTGGCGCCGAGTATACGTGGCTAGGGGTGCGCGGCCCGCTCCAGCAGCGGCACAGCATCCGCGATGGTGCGCACCCGCTGGATCCCGTCGCCCGAAAGCCCGCGGTTCCGCTTCCAGTCGATGAGGAAGACGGTACCGGTCAGCTCGGCGACCCACCGGGCGGTGAACGGGTCGTCCTCGAAGTGCGCCACCGGCTTCAGCTCGGCCATCTTTCGGGCCTTGAATTGCGCCGAGGTCTCGCCCCAGCCTGGCCGCATGTGCAATTCCGGGACAAAGCCGAAGTACCGCTCAAACCACGCGCGCGTCAGCTCGTCAGCCTGCCTTCCCCGCGCCGTCACGACCGCACACGAGTACACCTGTGCCAGCTCTTTGTAGCCTTCGACCGCTCCAGGCATCGGCTTCCGAAAGTGGTACCGCCAGCTCTCGGTCGCCCAGAGGAGGCCCTTCTGGCCGGGTGCGTCGCGACGCTTGTGCCGTCCGCTCCCGGGGTTGATCCCGAACGGCGGCCGGCAGAGCACGCCATCCATGTCGAACGTCAGCAACGGTCTCTCGGGGGACATCGCCCGCAATCGTACCGGCGCGGCCGCTCATGCGCCGTTCGCGGCAAGCCTCCCCCCGGCCTATACTCCCGCCATGAACGGCGAGGTGAGACGGATGCCACGACTATCAACTCGGACAATCCTGCTCCTGTTGTTCCCGGCCCTCCTCGCCCTCGGCGTCGTTTCGCTGCGCCCGGCCCAGGCGGCAGCGCCGGCAGCCACCACCGAAGTCAGCCAGGTGCCCCCCGCTGGATCCGCCGTCGCCGCCGGGGTGACCGTGACCTACACGGCGACCGTCGTCCTCTCGGCCGGCCAGGCGCAATCGCTCACCATCCAGATGTCCGGAAGTGCCAACATCACCGACCGCGCGCTCGTGTGCACAAGCACGACCAACGGCGCGGCCGATACCGTCGGCTGGGGCGGCGCGCCAAGCTGTCTGTGGAACGGGCCTGTACTTGCCGGCACATTCACCTTCGTCTTCTCCGGCAAAGCCGCCGGGCCGATCGCCAGCCTCCTTCCCGGGAGCGTTGTCTGCACCGACACGAACTCGTCGAACACCTGCAACGATGAAGCGCCCGGCGACAAGCTCGCCCTGTCCGACGGCAACGGCGACGTCGGCCCCATCGCACTGCTTGCCCCTCCGTTCGTTTCCGCAGAACTCAACCAGGCGCCTCCCGGCGGTAGCGCTGCCGCCTATGGCGCCGTCGTCACGTATACCGCGACCGTTAGCCTGACGGTTCCGCAAACATGGCCCTTGACCATCCAGCTGAAAGACCAGCCTGGCCTCACCGAGCGCACGCTCACCTGCTCGAGCTCGAGCAACGGCCCGGCGGACAATGTGAGGACCTCCGGGGCCCCATCCTGCATATGGGACGCGCCCGTTCTGGCCGGGACCTTCCTCTTTACCTTCACCGGCAAGATGACCGGCCCGGTGACCGATGCGGGCCCGTCCGTCGATAGCGTCGTCTGCACCGATACCGATGCCGACAACCTCTGCAGCGATGAGGACTCCGGCAACCTCGTCGCCCTGGGCGATGCCGACGCCAACGTTGGGCCACTTACCCTTATCCCGGCTTCCGTCCTGACCTCCGAAGTGAGTCAGGTCCCGGTCGCTGGCACGCTCGTCTCCAAGAGCACCCGCGTGACCTACGTGGCCACCGTCACCCTCACGGTTGCCCAGGACCAGTCCTTGACGATCCAACTCGCCGGTGATCCCGACCTGGCCAATCGGACGCTGACCTGCACCAGCACCACGAACGGCAGCGCCGATGTTGTCGGATCCGGGGCGCCCCCAGCTGCATGTGGAATGGCCCGGTCACCGCTGGCGTGTTCACATTCACCTTCGCGAGCGACGCCATGGGCCCCGTCGGCGATGCCGTGCCCGACGCCGCGAGCGTGGCCTGCAAGGACTTCAACTCATCCAATACCTGCTCTGACGAGAACCTCTTCTACCAGGTGCCACTGGCCGATGCCGATGGCGATGTCGGCGCGCTCCCCTTCCAGGCGAAGTTCGTCCTGACGCTGCCCCTGGTGGCGAAAGACTGATCAGTGCATCCTCGCCTCGACTCTGCCTCCAGCCACGGTGACAGGAGGTGACGCCGCTTGAGGCGTTGCTCCTCGCCGCTGCCGCGTTCGCTGCCGGAGCCATCAACGCTGTCGCCGGCGGCGGCTCGCTCGTGAGCTTTCCTGCCCTCCTCGCGGCCGGCTACCCTTCCAAGACGTCGAACGTCACCAATTCGGTAGCCCTCTGGCCGGGCTACGTCGGTGGTTCGTACGGGTATCGCGGTGAACTCCAGCGGCAGCGCCGCCGGATCGTCGCGCTGACCTTGCCCAGCGTGCTTGGCGCCGTCGCCGGTTCCATCATCCTGCTTGCCACATCCGAATCGTTCTTCGATCGGATCGTCCCGTTCCTCATCCTCTTTGCCTGCGGGCTGATGGCGTTCCAGGACCGGCTCGGAGCCTGGGCGCAACACCATCGCCTCGCCGCTCAGCCCGGCGACCGCGTTCCGCCGCTCCTCCACGGCGCGGTCTTCGTCCTCGCCATCTACGGGGCCTACTTCGGCGCCGGGCTGGGGATCATCACGCTCGCCGTCCTCGGCATCCTCCTCCCCGACGACCTGCAACATTCGAATGCGCTGAAAGGCCTGCTTTCAGCGCTCATCAACTTCGTTGCCGTGGTGTACTTCGCCGCCTTCGGCCCGGTGGAGTGGTTGCCGGCAGCCGTCATGGCAGTCGCCGCGCTCGCTGGCGGCTACCTCGGCGTAGGCGTCGCACGCCGCCTCGGGAAACGCTGGCTGCGCGTTTCCGTCATTAGCTACGGGCTGCTCGTGGCACTCGTCCTCTTCATCCGCTGACGCGGTTTCGACACAAAGAAAGGCGGGGCCGGGATACTCCGGCCCCGCCTCGGGGACTTACCGTGCCGTGCAATGCTCACCAGCCGAGTTGCGCGATCCGGTACTCGTGCTCAGCGATGGCATTCGCCAGCGCCTGCTCGTAGTCGGTCTGCGTCACTCCCGTAGTCTCGCCCGAAGGCCCGACCCCGGTGGTCGCAGTGATGGCGTTATCATGCTCGGCCACGACCTGGGCGATCACGGCGTCCGCAGAGACCGTGTTCGCCACGCTGATTCCGTCCGTCGAACCTTGCGTCTGTGCGAGGTAGGCGGCCACGGCGTTGTCGTGCTCGGCCTGGGCCTGCGCAACTTCGTCGGTCGGGTTCACCGGGCGCCGCAGCGGCCCGAAGATGGCGTCGGTCTGCGCTTCGTGGAGGGCCATCGCGGCCTGGAGCAATTCCTCGGCGGTGGGCGGCGCTGGGGCGACCCAGACGCTCTGCAAGACGTCTCTTGTCGAAGGACCGCTGTCGTTTCCGCGGTCGTAACGGGTAAGGCCGACGGCCGCGATTCCGGCGACGGCAGCGAGGCCGGCAACGAAGACGATGGGGCCGGCGAACGATGCCGGGCGCGGGTGGTGTTGAGTCGTCACTGCTGTTTCTCCTTGAACTATCGAGCGGATCAGTTGGTCGCGCCGTGCCGGTGCCATCCCACGGACCAGGGGAGGTAGCGCCGGTTCGGCTGCGGGTTGCGGGCGCGGCTTTCTGCGTTGGCGGCCATCGCTTCCCTTTCGAGAAGCAGGCGGTTTACGAGCCGTTCGTAGTCCGCGATATGGGCCAGGGCGAGTTCGCTGATGGGTTCCAGGTTCATGTCGGTCTCCTTTTCAACCGGGTGTGTGTGGCCATTTCGGCGGGCGACTGCTCGTCCTCTTTGGTGGCCCGGGCCGTCATTTCGACGTGCTCGCATCGTGCGCCCCCCGAAACCCGTTCTCATGGCCAGAAATAGCCATTTCCGATAGCCATTGCCGCCGGACCGCGAAGTGGTCATCCCCCGGTCCCAGGGGCTTTCGAGGCCGGGAATTGAGAGGCCTTTACGTCCGGAGTACCATCGCGCCTGGGAATAAACCGGATGGCCAGCGCCTTACGCACTTTGGCCCCGGGCGGAAAGCCAGCCTTCGTTGGACGGGAACGCGAGCTGGCATGGTTGCGCGAGCAGCTCGCCATGGCCGCCAACGGCGAAGCGCGGCTGGCCCTAATCGAAGGCGAGCCGGGGGTCGGCAAGACATCACTCGTCCGGGAATTCCTCACCGAAGCCGACGCCCAGGGCTGGCAGACCGTCTGGGGACGCTGTTCCCAAGACTCCGGCGCGCCCCATCTGCCCTTCTCGACCGGCCTGATCCCACAACTGGTCCGTGCGGGGCTTGTTTCCCCGGATGACGGGGACAGTCTGGCGATTCTCCGCGGCGAAAACCTCGCGTCCATCGCGGCCGGACTCGCCGACAAGACCGTCGACCTCGCCAACCGCCGGCAGATGATTTTCGTTGTCGATGACTTCCAGTTCGGCGACGACGGCACCCGCACCCTCCTCCGGGATTACTTCCGCCACCTCTCCGAACTTGACCGCCGCAGCCCGCTCTCCGCCCTCTTCGTCGTAACGCACCATCCTCCGCTTCCGAACGACCCGTTCGGTATCACGCAGGACCAGATCCGCCGTGAGCCCTTCTGCGCCGGGATAGAGCTGGAAGGCCTCTCGGCCAGCGAGGTCCACGATCTCGTCCGTGCCATCGAAGACGCCACATGCGAGCCGCTCCTGCTCGAAACCGTGATGGAAGCGACCCGCGGCAACCCGCTCTTTGTCCGGGAGATCGTCGAAACGCTGCGGCGGCGCGACTTGATCTCTCGCACGGACAACCGCCTGCAAATCTCGTCCACGTTCGTCCCGGTCCACCTTCCCGCCAACGCCCCAGCATCAGTCGGCGAACGACTCGCCGACCTGGCGCCGGCGACGTTGAAGGTCCTGCAGACTGCCGCTGTGGTCGGCGAGCACTTCTCCGCCACTGACCTCGCCCCCTACCACGCCTCCGACGAGGCCGAAACGGCGGTAGATGCGGCGGTCGCAGCGGGCTTGCTGGCCGAAGTCCCCGGGGGATTCGCCTTCACCCACGGCACGGTTCGCGCAGCCGTGGTCGATTCGCTCGGCCCCCTCCGCCGACAGCATCTCCACGCCGATATCGCCCGCAGCCTCATTGACCGATTCGGCGCCTCGCCTGACCACGCGATCGAGATCGCCGAACATGTTCTCGCCGCTGGCGACTGGCCGGACCAAGCGGAGGCCGCCGCAATCTTCGAACGCGCCGGCAACGCAGCGATGAGCCACTTCTCCTGGGCCAGGGGGCTGCGGTTCTTCGAAGCAGTCCTCGCCCTTCCCGGTTATGTCGAAAGTCTGGGTCGCCGGGAGCAGGGACACCTCTTCGCCCGTGCGGCCAGGGCGAGCGGCGTCAACGGTGACCGAACTCGCTGCCGCAAATGGGAGGAACGCGCGATTGACGCCTTGCAGGAAGCGGGAGACATCGACGGCTGGGGGCTCTCCCTCCTCAGCTGGTGGCGGACCTTTACCAATGTGGGTGAACCCATACCGGACGATGGCGCTTACGAGGCATTCGCTGCGGCGGCAGGGAGCGACGCTCGCGACGTTCGAGCACAGCTGCTGGTCCACCGCGCGGAGACGCTCTGCTTCGCCCGTGACCCGAACGACATCGCCGCCGGCGAAGACGCCCACGCCGCCGCCATGATGTCGGAAGGCCCGGAGACCCGCGCCTACGCCGAAACCACGATGGGTCTGATTCGCAACCGCCACCTTGAACCAGAGCGCGCCATCACCCACTTCCTCTTGGCGATGGAGCACACGCAGGCCATCCCGAATCCTCGCATCAAAGGATGGGGTGCGGCCCGCCTCGCGATGCCTTTGATGCAGCGGGGCGACCTCTCCGGGGCGCGGGCGACCTCGGCATACGCTCGGGATCTTGCCCGCGCGGGCGACGATCTCAGCAACGGCGCCCTCGCGGCGGCCGTGTTCGACTCGATCGCAGTGAGCACTGGGGAGCCGGAACTCGCCACCATGCTCAGGGACGAGACTGCCACCCTGGCGCGGCGTGCCGCCTATCCAATGGCGAATTTCATCCTCCTGGCTTCTGCGTCCTGGGACCGGCTCCTTCGAGGCGAGTTCGACGAAGCCGCCGACGCTGCCGATTCATGGGCGCAGTTGGCGGGCCCGACCATCGCCCGCCCGCTCCAGACACTTCCGAGTATCCGTGCCGGACAGGCCATGAATGGCAGCGAGCCTGGCTTGCGGCTATCGACGCAACCTGTCGACTTCTCCAGTGTGGGCGCCGTCGCCGTCGCCGCCGAGGTCGCCGAAGCATCCGCCGCGGTCGAGCTTGCAGAACGAGTCGCCGACATCTTGCAGCCGGTTGTCGACCGAGGTGTGTACTTCAGCATCGCACCGCCCTTGCTGCTTCCGCGTTCGCTGGCCATCGCAATGCGCCTCACCGGTCGCCCGGCGCTCGCTGCCGGCTACCTCGACATCGCTGAGCGCGTCGCGAGGGAGTCGAATGCTCCGCCGGAAATCGGCCTCGTCGCATTCGAACGCGCCAGGCTGCTCGCGGCATTGGCAGCGCCAACCAGTGAAGTTGCCGAAGCCGCCGCCAGTGCCGCCCGGGAGTTCCGCCGCCTCGACCTTGTAGGAGCGGCCGAGCTGCTTCGGGAATTTGCCGCAGCAGCGGGCGTCCCGGCGACGACATCCGGTTTGCTACCGGCACCGGACGAATTCTCGGCGACCGAACTCGAAGTCCTGCAGGAATACACCCGCGGCACTCCACCTCCCGGTATCGCAGAACGGCTGCTCATCCACTCCCGAACCGTCGAGGGACATCTCCAACGCCTTTCCCGGCGTATCGGCGTCCACAGCCCGAGGGACGCACAGGCATTCCTCGCAGGCCGCGCTGCAGACACCCACCAACGGTCAGCTCGTGCGCACGGCGCGGCCCTCGACGAGCTGACCGCCCGCGAAATCGAAGTTCTGGGCCTGGTCGCGCGTGGAATGACGAACCAGCAGATAGCCGACGAACTGGTGATCAGCCTCCACACCGCGATCCGCCACGTAGCCAACATCCTCGGAAAGACCGGGGCGGCAAACCGGACAGAAGCCGCGCACCTGGCGGCCAGAACCTGATTCCCAGGCGAATACTATTCAGGTATTGACAAGATAATTCTGTCGGGAGCATAGTCCGCATCCGCTCCCTAGCTGCCGTCACGTGAGAAAGGATGTCGCGATGTCAGTGCCCGGTGGACCGCCCAAGCTTCCGGCCGACAACTCCAACGTCGGAGGCGTCGCCTTCGTCACCTGGACGTCGAGCAACATACCCAACACCGACTACTTTCAGAAGACCCTGGCGCAATTGGAAACCAAGTTGGCCGACCAACAGGCCCGGTGGGAGACCATCCTCATGTTGAGAGCCTTGCGCTTCCGACTGGGCACTTGGAACAGCCTCACTTTTTGGCGCCGAGATGATGAAACTCGCGAACTCGGGCGTATCCAAGAAGATGATGGACGTTTGGCTGGACGCTCGGCTGTCCGTAGTTGGCGCAAGAGCCGGGGTGACTCGCATCAGTTCCAATCGTGCTCACCTCGATGTTGACTGGTTCGATTTCCCACTCCCCACTGGTGGATGCTCCCACCTAGTGTCAACTTTAGCGGTGCTGCAGCCGAGAAACACGTCGCGGAGAGGCTGCTATGGTTCCTCGAAGATTCCGTGAGTCTCGGCCCAAGTCCGTAAACCCGGCCAACTGGACGTGGCCACCGGAACGACCGGCGGAGACTGGCCGGACAAAGCCAAACTGGCGTCGGCGCCCCCGTTCAAAGCTGGGTTCCAAACCATCAAGCTGGAATGGCACATGGGCAGAAATCTCAATGGAATAACGTGCGCCTCGCTCGCCAATGTCTTTTGGCTTGAGACACCGAAAGTATCGAGGCAAGACATTTGACCCATCCGCCTATCCCGACGCCCGGCGCAGGACCCGCCGAACGGGCGTTGGGTATCTTCCTCTGCCTGGAAGGCAACGAAATCAAGGTCAGCAAATACGCTGAACTACCGTACACTCGCATCCCCCCGCCGAAGCGCGTCAAGAAGCTCCCGGACGCTGACAGTGGCGCTCGCTCAGCGTTTTGGTTTGCTCTAACAAAACGCGGTCGACTGCTTTACTTCGCCGCACCTCGAGATCCATTGAACCAGTATGCGGAGACATTCGGTATTGCTGGATTCGGTCACATAGAAGGTTCAGAACGTCGTCGTCGTTTCCGGGTCGTTGTTCCGCTCAATACAGCTTTGATTGCCGGACGAACTCCAGATTCATCTGTCGAATGAGGGCCCAGGTGGCCCGAGGCCCAATGGAGTCGCGGAGCCTTTCGTGGCGACCGTGCCTGTCGATACCGAGGTCGAAGAGCAAATGACAAGTCAACACGGCGGTAAAGTCGGTCCACTGCTCACTCTCGTCGACGATACTGGAAATAGTAAATTCTTGTTTTCCATCTTGATCATAGGCGACGGGTATACAAAGGCTGAAGCGGTTTCAGTATTTGTAAAAGAGCATTGTGCAACGCTCATTAAATCGATCAACAAACAGTTTAAATTCAAGAACCGCAAACTCAAGATATATGCCCAGCCCTATTGGTCTAAAGAGTCAGGTGCTGATATTCCTAAAGGCTGCGCTCATGGATTCAATGTAGCCCACCCGAAGACATATTTCGACTCTGGCTTTTCAGCTGATTGCCGGTTACTAGCAGGGACTACGACAAACACGAATTCTAGGATTATAAGCCATGGACGAGATGCTTTCAGGAGTGTGTTCCCTCTGTCTGACTCATCAGAGAACTTTGCAGCCATCTTAGTGTTAGTCAATACTCCCCACTACGGTGGTGCCTTCTCCGACGAAGAGCATACCGATATTTGCTGGGCCGCATCCTCCAGTTGCGATTCTGTCGGGCTTGCGTTGCACGAACTGGGTCACTCGATGGATCTCGCTGACGAGTATGACTACTGGGATGGATGCGAGGTGAATGACGGGGGGGCGACCGGCACGGTTTTCTACTCGAATGTGTCGAGTTCGGCCGCGCAAACCCCATGGAACTTGAAACCTCCGTATCCCACGGACCTTCGCCCCAAGCTTGAGTGCGGCCAGTGCGACCAGCGCCACGAAGATGGGCTTGAGGATGGTGTTGGGGTGTTTCAGGGTGCGAACCATTCTCCTTGCGGATTCTTTCGCCCCACGCGCAACTGCAGGATGCGGAATGTCGCCGCGCCGTTCTGTAAGGTCTGCCGTTTGCATATCCGCAAGTTCTTGACCTGAACCCCCTTCCCCGCCCATCCCCTATAATCTGGCTCCACCCCGCTCCAGGAGCCCTCCATGCTGTTTTCCGTCCGTCTCGTTTCCCGCCAGCCTACCGATGTCTCGCCAGAGGCATGGCAGGCCGTCGTCGGCGAACAGCTCAAGGCCGTGAAGGCCCAGTACGACCAGGGAAAGATCCGCGCCATCTACCGCGAGACCGGCCTCGGCGTCCTCGCCATCTATGACGCCGCTGACCCGCGAGAAATGGACCAGCTCGTCGCCTCGCTGCCGATGAGCCGCTACTTCGTCGATACCACCGTCCATGCCCTCTGGGACATGGTGCCCAGCCTCCAGTCGCTCTAGGCCGCCGGAAATGACGAGCGTCACCCCGGAGGACTTCAAGGGCGCGCTCGGCTCGTGGGCCTCGGGCGTCACCATCGTTACCACGAAACTCGACGGGCTCGTCTACGGCATCACCGTGTCGAGCTTTTCGTCCCTCTCCATGGAACCCCGGCTGATCCTCGTGAGCCTCCAGGACAGCAATCACCTGCCCCACATGATTCCTCCGGGCGAGACCCCGCGCCTGCTTTCGATGGAAGCTTCGCG
The DNA here is from genome assembly GCA_016719395.1 of Candidatus Amarobacter glycogenicus. GTDB lineage: Bacteria > Chloroflexota > Dehalococcoidia > Tepidiformales > Tepidiformaceae > Amarobacter > Amarobacter glycogenicus. Next base: position 138,536 of record JADJZF010000007.1, read on the forward strand.
ACCGAGAACATCCGGACCGGCAGCCCCCTCATCTCCGGGGCGATCGCCCAGATCGACTGCGAACTCGAAGAAGCCGTTCCCGGCGGAGACCACACCATCGCCATCGGCCGGGTCGTCGGCGCCACCTTCGATGCCACCAGACTCCCACTCGTGTACTTCCGCCGCGCTTACCGCGCGCTCAACATGGACGGCCAATGGCAGTAAAAGTAGTCATCGAACGGCGTGTACTCCCCGGGCAAGAACGGCGCGTGCTCGAGGTGCTGCGTGCCCTCCGCGTCCGCTGTCTCGATGAACCCGGCTACATCAGCGGCGAAACGCTTCGCGATAGCGAAGATCCTCAGAACCTCGTCGTCATTTCGACATGGTTCGGCCTTGGCGATTGGCGCCGATGGCATGCTTCCAGGGATCGCCAGGACTTCGAAACGCGCATTCGCCAGCATCTTTCCGCCCCCGAACGCGTCCGCGTCCTCCTCGAGGGCCTGACAGAACACCATTCCGGCGCTTGAGGCGAATAGTGACTTTGCGCAATTCTGCACAATCGGGGTAGTATCCACCTCCGGGAGGTTCGGCCTGTGTCACCTGCGCTTGCTGTCCTGGGAGTATCAATCCTTGGGACCTGGGGACTCGCCAGCATCGGAATGATCGCTGCGGGAATCATCATGCTCTTCTTCCCGGGAGACCCCACAACGTCGTCCGATAACACCCTCGGCGGCATCCTCTTCCTCGTCCTCGGGCTCACCTCGATGGGACTCATGCAGGTCGTCGTGTCGCCGCTTCTCGGCCTCGATGCACCCGTGCCGTTCCGTGCGAAGGACAACAAGGCCCACGCCAAGCTCACCAGGTGGGCAAAGGCCGGCCTCGTCCGCGATTACACCGACGGCGTGCCGAAAGAGATGCGCCTCCGCGCCCAACGCGTCCTCGTCACTCGCCGCGGCGACGACATCTATGCGATGAACGCGCTCTGCTCGCACGCCCGCCTCCCGATGGCAGGGCTCCCTGGTTCGCCGATCAAGGCAATGGCCATCCAGGACGGTTGCGTAACCTGCCCGTTCCATGGCGCCCGTTTTGAAGTGAGCAGCGGCAAAGCCGTACGGCAGCCGTTCACCTCCCAGTGGAACAACGACCACCCGCTCCTCGGCGGCATCCAATCGAAGCTCTGGAACCTCATCCAGTTCATCCCGATGCCGTACCAGGCGTTCCCCGTGCCGAAATTCGCGCGGCCGAGCATGAATGCCGAGGACATGCAGACCTACCCTGTGAAAGTCGAAGACGGCGAGATCCTCGTCGGCCTCCCGCGCTAGGCGTATTTCCCACGAATCACCGCATCGGGCATGCTTTCGGGCATGCCCGATTTGCTTTCCTGGCGGGCGAAGTTCCCCATCCTCGCCAGCAAGACCTACCTCATCAACAACTCCCTCGGGGCGATGCCCGCTTCCGTCATGGAGTCGCTCCGCGAGTACACCGAGCTCTGGGCCTCTCAGGGGGTTGTTGCCTGGGACACCTGGCTGCCGGAGGTAGCGAACACGGCAGCCATCCTTGAAGACATCATCCACGCGCCGCGCGGCAGCATGACAATGTGCCAGAACGTCACGAATGCGCTCGCGGAGATCTTGTCCTGTCTCGAATACGAACTGCCGCGCAACCAGATACTTCACTGCGCCGGCGAGTTCCCGACCGTCGAGTACCTCCTCGACGGCCAGCGACGCATCGGCGCGGAGGTCGTCCGTGTCGGAAACGACCCTCTCGTTTTTCCCGCTCGCGAACTGCTCGACGGCATCAGCGACCGCACCGTTCTCGTCGTCCTCTCCCATGTCCTGTTCCGGACCGCGGAACTCGTAGACGTTCGGCTATTCGTGGAGAAGGCCCATGCTCACGGCGCCCTCGTCCTCCTCGATGCATACCAGTCCATGGGATCGGTCCCTTTCGATGTCACGGAGCTGGACGTCGACTTCCTCGTCGGCGGTTCGGTGAAGTGGCTCTGCGGCGGCCCGGGCGCGGGCTACCTCTACGCTCACCCCAATATCGTCGACCGGCTCGAGCCGCGGTTGGCGGGTTGGTTCTCCCATGCGCGGCCGTTCGGCTTCGAATCGCCGCCAATCGAGTACGCTGAGGGCATCAGCCGTTTCACCGGAGGCACCCCCAACATGCCCGCCTACTACCAGGCCCGCGAAGGCTACAAGATCATTCGCGAAGTTGGCGTCGAAGCCATCCGCGAACAGTCTCGCCGCCAGACTCAGATCCTTGTCGATGGGGCGCTCGAACGCGGCTTCACGGTCAACACACCCCTTGAGTTCGCCCGGCGTGGCAACCACGTCACCGTCGACTTGCCCAACGCTCAGCTCGTGAAGGATGAACTAATCCGGCGAGGCTTCATCATCGACTACCGCCCCGGAGCAGGAATCCGGATCGCGCCACACTTCTACAACACGGACGACGAATGCCGCGCCATCCTCGATGAGATCGCGGACATCGCCTCCGTGGCGGCACGATGAGCGCGCGCATTTTTCTCATCACCGGCCTGATGGCCTCGGGCAAATCGACGGTCGCGCAGGTGCTGGCCGAGCGTCTTCCACGAAGCGTCCACCTCCGCGGCGACGCCTTCCGCAGGATGATCGTGAACGGCCAGGCGCCGATGAGCGTTGAACTTTCCGACGAAGCGAAAGCGCAGCTTGATCTGCGCTATGACCTGGCGATCGCCGCGGCCAAGTCGTACTGCGACGCTGGATTCTCCGTTGTCTACCAGGACATCATCCTCGGCCCGGCACTCGCAGATGTCGTGGCGAAGTTCGCGAGTTACCCGCTCTTCGTCACCGTCCTCTGCCCGAACGCGGAGACCGTCTCGGTGCGCGAACGTCAGCGGGGGAAGTCTGGCTACCGGAACCGCGGGGAGATCGATGCCTTTGATCGCGTCCTGCGCGAGGAGACGGCGCAGATCGGGCTCTGGGTCGATTCTTCCCATCTGACCACCCGCGAAACGGTCGACGCGATCCTCGCAGGCGCCGCAACGGAGTGACCCCTCCGGTGACCGTCACCTTCATCGGCTCCGGCGACGCCTTCGGGAGCGGCGGCAGGCTTCAGGCGTGCATTCTCGTCGATGACGGCCGCCAGCGAGTCCTCCTCGACTGCGGCACGTCGTCACTCATCGGTATGAAGCGGCTCGGCATTGACCCGAATTCCATCGACATCGTCCTGCTCAGCCATCTGCATGGCGACCACTTCGGCGGCATCCCATTCCTCGTCCTCGACGGGCAGTTCTCGCGGCGTGAGGCCGACTTGCGTGTGGTTGGGCCGGTTGGCTCCCGGGAGCGCATCGCCCTCGCGATGGAGGTGCTGTACCCCGGCTCCAGCCGCGTCGAGCGCCGCTTCAAGCTCGTAGTCGACGAGCTCGAGCCTTTAGCGGCGGCCTCGCTCGCAGGCGCAACCGTCAGGGTCTTCGCGGCCGACCACGCCAGCGGCGCCCCGGCACATCACCTGCGACTGGAGATCGGCGGTCGCACGATCGCGTACTCGGGAGACACCGCCTGGACTCCGGCGCTGGTCCAGGCTGCGTCCGGCGCCGACCTGCTCATCTGCGAGGCATACTTCCGCGACCGCCGCGTGCCGTTCCATTTGAGCTATGGCGAACTACTCGAACATCGGGGCGAACTCGGGTGCCGGCGCATCGTCCTTACCCACATGGCGCAGGAAATGATCGTTGCCGCGGACGTGGAGATGGAACGGGCGTCGGATGGCCTGGTCGTCCACGTCTAGATCGAGAGGGAAATCCTCACCCGCGCTACGCCTCCCTCGTCCAGACCTTCAGCCTTTCGGACGGCCGACTTCAACGGCACGATGTAGCTGCCACCCTTGGGCCAGAGCGAAGTAGTCCACCTGGTCCGGCCGATCTCCGCGCTCACCGGGATCATGCCCCAGCCATAGGTGACCGCGCCCGCAACCGCGGTGAGCTGGGCGCACTGCTCCCCGGGGACCGTGACGAAATACCACGGCGCCGGCCCTTTCCAGAACCAGACCCGTCCGCTGAATTCGAGCTGCATCACGTCGCGGCAATCGTCCTGCCGCGTCACGCGTTAGGGCCAGTGCGCCCAGCCGCACCGGAGGCTACTCGGCGTACCTGAAGAAGCCCCGCCCGGTCTTCCGTCCCAGGTGTCCCAGGCTCACCAGCCGCCGGAGGAGCGTCGGCGCCTTGAAGCGAGGCTCGCCGTACTCCTCGAACATGCTCTCGGCGATGAGCTTCAGCGTGTCCAGCCCGATCAGGTCGGCGGTTGCGAGCGGCCCCATCGTGTGGTTCAGGCCCACCTTGCACGCGTTGTCGATGTCCTCCGCGCTCGAGACCCCGCTGTCCAGCAAGTCGATCGCGTCGAAAATGAACGGCACCAACAGTCGGTTCGCGATAAACCCCGGGGTGTCCTTCACTTGCACCGGCACGCGTCCGAGCTTCTCGCAGAAACGCATTGCGTCGGTGAGCGTTTCGTCAGTCGTGCTCGCGGTCGAGACGATCTCAACAAGCTTCAGTGCCCACGGCGGGTTGAAAAAGTGCAGACCGATGACTCGCTCCGGACGTTTGCTCGCCGCCGCAAGGTCGCTCAACGGCAACGAGCTGGTGTTGCTCGCGAGCAGGGTGCCAGGCGTGCAGACCTCTCCGAGGCGGCGAAACACGCTGCCCTTCACCTCCAGGTCCTCGACGACTGCCTCGATAACCGCATCCACTCTCGCCATCGAGTTCAACGTGTCCATATCGGCGACGCCATGCAGGCGCTGGTAGGAAGCCTCGCAGTCCTCGGTCGTGATCCTGCCGCGTTCAGCTTCGCGGAGGAGCCGCCGGTGGATGCCATCGATCGCGGCGTCAACGCGCGCCTGGTCAATATCGACGAGAGTGACGTTGAACCCGTGATAGGCCGCCACCTGGGCGATGCCGCTCCCCATGAGGCCAGAACCGATGACTCCAACTCGTTCGATACGCATGCAGGCACTCCATCGTTCGCTGCTATCGATCGATAGCGCTATCGGATGATAGCCGCGGCCGCCTGCAGGCGCGAAATTTCGCCCGATGCTAAACTCCGGCCACAATTAGGAGTAGCCATGTCTGTACCCGAACAGAGCCTCATAACCGACGAACATCGCGCCGCCATCGGGGTCAAGAGTGACCCCGTGAAGGTGGTCATCGGCGAAGTCGACGCCCACCGCATGCGTGACGTCCTCGAAGATAAGGATCCCCGCTGGGCCGACGGTACTGGTCTCGCGCCGTCCTACGTCATCGCCGGGATGGGCGGCGGGCCACGCCGGGGAATGCCCCAGATCCTGCCTGGCGGGCTTCTCACCCAGCAAGAGTGGAGATTCTCCCGGCCCTTCAAAATCGGCGAAGAACTCAGTGCGGTCAGCCAGGTGTTCGACATCCGCGACCGCCTTGGGGGCCGTTACGGCTACAGCGTGCTCGTCACCCAGGGCACCGAATACTTCGATTCCGACGGCCACCACGTCGCCTCCGCGATGATCACCATCACCCAGTTCGACCCGAAGTCCCAGAGGAAGGGCGACGAATGAGCCAGCGCTACTACGAAGACACCAACCTCGATGACGAACTCGAACCCCTCGAGCGGACGCCAACGACCGACATGGCGATCGACTTCTTCGGGCGCGACAACCCGACGAATCCGGCCTTCTCTGATATCGAAGCGGGAAAGCGGCTCGGTGTCGGTGGCGCTTTGGTCCCGGGCCTGCTGAAGCTCTCGTGGATCACCCAGTACGTGAGCGACTGGGCCGGGACCGAGGGCCACGTGAAGAACCTCCGCGCCGCCTACCGCCGCCCGGACGTCGCGGACCGCCCACTGGTCCTCGGGGGCCGCGTCGTCGACAAGCGCGTGGAAGACGGCAAGCACATCGTCGAACTCGAAGTGGTCACGCTCGCGGACGGACAGCCCAGCACCCGGGCGAACGTCCAGGTCGAGCTCCCGGCGAAGGGGTAACGCCAAGCACCTTCGCCCCGCGCCGCTCTGCCGGGAGGCGGCGCGAAGGTTTGGTCGCTCGCAATCACCCTGGTACCGGTGCCGAAGCCGTTGCAGTCCCCGGACCGGGAACTCACGGCCCTCTTTCGCCCATGGTCCGGCCCGATGCCCGGTGCGTCACTCGGAGGTAGTCGCCCACAGGGGTAGAGTCCACTCGTGGATTTCTCCGCCTCCGAGATCATTGGCATCCTCGATCGTGTCGGGCTTGTCGCCTTCGCTTTCTCCGGCGTGGAAGTTGGCGCCCGCCGCCGGCTGGACGTCTTCGGCCTGCTCGTGATGGGTGTCGTAACCGCAACCGGGGGCGGAGTAATGCGCGATGTCATCCTCGGTCGCCTGCCCCTCCTCCTGGATAAGCCGGACTATCTCCTCTGGGCGGCCGGCGGTTCGGTCCTGGGCATCGTCCTCCTCTGGCGGCGAAGGACTGCCCCGCGAGTGCTCCTCGCAGTCGCCGATTCGGCCGGGCTGGGGGCCTTCGCGGCCGCCGGCGCACTGGCCGCCCTGGGCGCCGGTCTCGCAGTCCCGGGGGTCATCCTGCTCGCGGTCCTGACCGCGACCGGTGGCGGCATCATCCGCGACCTGATGGCCGACCGCGTGCCGCTGGTCCTGCGCTCCGAAGTCAACGCCACGGCCGCCGCTCTCGGTGGGTTCTGTCTCTGGCTCGCGGAGCCGGTGTCGACTGGCGGCGCGGCCCTCCTGGCCGTGGGCGTCACCGCCCTCGTGCGGGTTGCAGGCCTCGCTTTCGACCTCCACCTCCCCCACCCCGGGCGCGACAAAGGCCACCAGGGGCGCCTCCTTTAACCGCCCGGTAACTTTGACTGCCGATCGCCGCCGGGCGTACGATGCCACCAGCCAATCACGGTGCATTCGCACCTGACGGTGCGTGAATACGTGGCATTTTTGTTGACCACCATGGAGTCGTTCAATGCTGGCGATAGTCTCGATTATCGTCGGCCTCGCGGGTTTGCTGATCGGAGCGGGAGCGGGCTTTGTGCTCCGCAAGCGTTCCGATGGGACATCGCTGCAACAGGCGGAGGAACAGGCTAGCCGCATCCTCGCCGAGGCCGAGACACACCAAAAAGAGCTGCTTCTGGCAGCCAAAGAAGAAACGCTCACCCTTCGCAACCAACTCGAAGCGGAGATGCGGGACCGCCGGGCAGAAGCCGCGCGAAGCGAGCAACGCCTTGCCCAGAAAGAAGAGAATCTCGACCGAAAGGTCGACACCCTCGAACGCCGTGAGCAGTCCCTGAGGGACCGCGAAGCGTCGATCGAGCAGTTGCGGACGGAAGCCGAAGAACTCAGGCTGCGCCAGGCAACCGAGCTTGAACGCGTCAGTAATCTGACCGTCGATGAAGCCCGCGAACAGCTCCTCGGCGCGATCGAAGGCGAAATCCGCGATGAAGCGAGTCGCCGCGTCCGCGAAATGGAAAAAGAAGTCGAGGCTACGGCCGGCCCTCGTGCCCGCAAGATCCTCGCTACGGCCATCCAGCGATACACCTCGGAAGTAACCGCTGAAAACACGGTATCGGTGGTCCAGATCCCGAGTGACGACATGAAGGGCCGCATCATTGGCCGGGAAGGCCGGAACATCCGCGCCATCGAGGCCGCGACCGGCGTCGACCTCATCATCGATGACACTCCTGACGCCGTCACCGTGAGCGCCTTCGACCCTGTCCGCCGGGAAGTCGCCCGCCAAGCACTCTCCATGCTCGTGCAGGACGGCCGCATCCACCCAACCCGCATCGAAGAAGCCGTTAACAAGGCTCGCCGCGATGTCGAAGCGACGATGCAGGACGCCGCCGAAGCCGCGGCGGTGGAAGCAGGCGTCCTCAACCTCCACCCCGAAGTCCTGAAGGTCTTCGGCCGCTTGCGCTACCGCACGAGCTACGGCCAGAACGTCATGCGCCATTGCATCGAAACTGGCCACATCGCGGCGATGATCGCGCGCGAAATCGGCGCCGATGTCGAAGTCGCGCGCGCCGGCGGCTTTCTCCACGACCTCGGCAAGGCCGTGGATCATGAAGTCGAAGGCACCCACGCCATCATCGGCGCGGACATTGCCCGGCGCTTCAAGGTGAAGGACGCCATCGCTCACTGCATCGAAGCGCACCACGAAGAAGTGGAACCGCGCACCGTCGAAGCAGTCATCGTCATGATGGCCGATTCCATCTCCGGCGGACGCCCCGGCGCACGCCGCGAGTCGCTCGAGGCCTACATCAAGCGGCTTGAGACGCTGGAGAACATCGCGAAAAGCCACAAAGGCGTCGAAAGCGCGTTCGCCATCCAGGCCGGCCGCGAAGTCCGAATCATCGTTCGCCCAGAAGTCATCGACGACCTCGAAGCCATGCGAATCGCTCGCGATGTCAGCCAGCAAATCGAGGAGACTATGGAGTACCCGGGTCAAATCAAGGTCACCGTTGTGCGCGAGACGCGGGCGACCGAGTACGCCCGCTAACCCCCGATGCGCTTGCTCTTTCTTGGCGACATTGTTGGGAGCTGCGGCCGCGAAGCGGTGGTCCGGAACGTGCCGAAGTTGCGGCGCGAACTCGACCTCGATTATGTCGTGGCGAACGGCGAGAACTGCACCGGCGGCCGCGGCCTCAACGCTCGCCACGCCGACGAGCTGTTCGACTGCGGGATCGACATCATCACGGGCGGGAACCACACCTTCCAGCACCGCGAGTTCTACCCCTATCTCGATTCGACCGCGGGAGTCACACGTCCACTCAACTACCCTCCGGGAGCGCCGGGGCACGGTATCGCCGAAGCCGGCAACCTCGTCGTATTGAACCTCATCGGGCGCGTTTTCATGGGTTCGGACTACGACGATCCATTCCGGGCCGCCGATGCGGCCATCGCCTCGATCAACCCGAACCGCTTCATCTTCGTTGACCTCCACGCCGAGGCCACGAGCGAGAAACAAGCCATGGCCTGGTACCTCGATGGCCGCGTCACCGCGCTCGTGGGCACGCACACGCATGTTCCAACGGCCGATGCCAGGCTGCTCCCCCACGGGACGGCATTCTGCAGCGACGCCGGTATGTGCGGCGCCCGCGACTCCGTCATTGGCGACGAAGTCCAGGCGGTCATCTCCCGCTTCCTTACCCAGATGCCCACGCGGCTGCCCGCTGCCGAAGGCCCTGCGGTCCTCAACGGCCTCCTCATCGAAGCCGACGACACAACCAAGCGCGCGATCAGCATCACTCGCTGTGACCGGGTGTCCTGCTGATGGCCACCGGCGACTTCCACCTCCACAGCACCGCCTCCGACGGCGTCCACAGTCCGACCTGGGTGATGGAAACAGCAGCCAGGAATGGCGTGCGTTTCCTTTCGCTCACCGATCACGACACAACCGAAGGCCTCACGGAAGCCGGAAAGGCCGCCGACCGTCTGGGCCTGCGGCTCATCCCTGGGATGGAAATCTCGACCGATGTTGGCAAAGTAGATGCCCACTTGCTCGCCTACGGGTTCGACACCGCGGCAAAGGAACTTCAGGAGTTCATGCGGACGATGCGCGATGGACGGAAAGAGCGGCTGACGAAGATGGTCCGCATCCTTCGCGAAAACGCGATGCCGATCGAGGAGTCGCGCGTGCTCGAGATCGCCGGTGAGGCATCCGTCGGGCGCCCCCACGTCGCGCGCGCGCTCGTCGAAAAGGGTTACGTCGCTAGCGTCCAGGAGGCATTCGATACCTGGCTGGGCAACGGCAAACCCGCCGATGTGAACCGCGAGCGCCTTGATCCTGCGGATTCCATCAGCCTCGTCCACCGCCATGGCGGTGTCATCTTCATCGCACACCCCATCTTCATGGGCGAAGACTACGGCGCTCCCGTCGCCCAGCTCGCGGGCTGGGGCGCCGATGGGATCGAGACCTACTACAAGAACTACCCACCGGAAGCGGTACGCTACCACGAAGAGCTGGCCCTCAAGCACAGCCTCGCCCGCTCCGGTGGCAGCGACTACCACGGCCTCGGCAATCCCGACGACCGCGAGATCGGTGACATCGACTTCCCGGACCACCATGTCCAGGCGTTCCTGCGATTCATCGACGCGAACTGTGCTCACACAGGAAAGAAGGCCCGCTGATGCTGGAAGCAGACCAGATCGAGCAGATCATCCCCCACCGCTACCCGTTCCTGCTCGTCGACCGCATGCTCGAAGTCGAAGAGGGAAAGCGCGGCGTCGGCATCAAGAACGTCACCGCGAACGAATGGTTCTTTGAGGGCCACTTCCCGGGAAACAAGGTGATGCCCGGCGTTCTCATCGTCGAGGCAATGGCCCAGGTCGCCGCCGTCACCCTTCTCAAAGGAACTGGCTCCGGCGGCAAGACGCCGCTGTTCGGCGGCATCGAGGACATGCGCTTCCGCAAACCTGTCGTTCCCGGCGACCAGCTCCGGATGGAGTTCACGCTCGAAAAGCTGCGCGGCCCCGTAGGCAAAGGCCATGTCAAAGCGACCGTCGACGGCAAGGTCGCTGCAGAAGGCAACATCATGTTTGCGCTGGTCGAGATGGGCGCCGCAGCCACCGAATAGTCACCCCGCATCTCCGCGCCTTTACCCGCCACGGTCTAGTATCGTAAAGACCACATGAGCGCGCCCAACACCACCACCACACACTACGACGTCCTCGAGGTCTCACCCTCGGCCAGCCCGGAAGTCATCGAGGCCGCCTACAAGGGCCTCATGCGGAAGTACGGCGAGGATCCCGACCCGGCGGTACGCGAACGCCGCAGAGCCGTCGAAGAGGCCTTTGCGGTCATTGGCAACGCCACTCGCCGGGCTGAGTACGACGGTTCGCGAAACGGCTTCAGGCCAGCCCCGGCGCCCGAAGCGCCGATCCGGCTCGGCGGCGCCACGATCGGCCAGTGCGCACGCCACCCCGAGGTCTCCACTGCACTTCGGTGCAGCCGTTGCGACACCCCGATTTGCCCGAAATGCCTGATCCAGACGCCCGTTGGGGCGCGCTGTAAAGACTGCGCGCGCATCGCCAGGAGCCCTGTTTACACGCTCTCCGCGGGCAATGCGGCAAAGGCCGCAGCAGCCTCCGTTGTCGGTGGCGTGGCCATGGGTCTGGTCTGGGGCCTCGTCCTGATGCCCTTCACCTTCGGCTGGTTCTCCATCTTCGTCGGCGCCGGGCTTGGCTGGGTTTTCACCCGGATCCTGGAGGCCGTCACGCGGCGAAAGCGCGGCCCATATATGGTCGGCTTCGCCATGCTCGGCATCGGCATCGCCTGGGCAATGCAGCTGCTATTCGTTCCCCCCGGGGTTGCCGTCTACGGGTTGGTGGCTGCCGGTGTGGCCTGCTACTTCGCCTATCAAAATCTGCGCTGACTAGCCAACCACGAAGGACATCGCGACGATGAAGCCGATAACCGCGCTTCCGACGACGGCGACCGTGACAAGGTCGCGGTGCACGTAGCTGTAGTCCTTGTTCACATGATGCTGGCGATGGTGAAGGCTATCGCTTGAGCGCCGGACCAGCTGACTGCGCGCCTCCATGGCTGCGTCGTCGAGCCCTGAGACGGGACGCGGGAGCGAGGCCGCGGGGGCGACGCGGCGGCGGGGACGACGAGGTTGGCGGGCGGTCATCACGGTCATGCTAGCGCCGGCCGGGGGTTCGGTACAGCAACCGCCTCACCTGTGGCGCTGCCTAGACTTCCTTCACCGCAATGTCGATCGTGAACTCGCCAAAGCTCACCACGAGCGGGACCAGTAGCCGCGTGAGGTTCAGGGTCGCGATGGTGCTCCCTTTGCCGAGGAGCAGGACGGGCGGAGACATATCGCTCGGGAACCCGTTCTTCTCCAGCGCGATCCCTGCCTGGCCGGTGATCATGTTCGCCAGCTCAGCGATGGCGCTCTGACCCAGCGCATCGAGTTCGCTCAGCGGCTCACCGATCATCTTCGAGGCGAAACCCAGTGCCGCATCCTGCGTCATCGAGTAGATCACGAGCCCCGCGACTCCGCCCGTAATCGCGATAAGTGCGCTCACTTCGTTGTTGGTCTGGGGCGAGCGTACCCGGTGAAGCTGCCCACGCTGGACCTGTTCTCCGCATTCCTGTTGGATGACTCTCGCCGCCGCCTCCACGAACGGGCCGATGAGTTCGACGCGGGCACGGTCCGGCGCCTGCGAAGCAGCCTGCGCGGCCTCGGCAACGGTGATCTTTGCGAGCATAATTCCTCCTCGCCGTCGCTCGGCGTCGTTCTTTCGAATCTGTCCGGGCCTAGCCCACCTGGAGTGTCCGCCCAAGGTCCGAGGCGTATGCCCCGAAGTCGTCGATATCCCGCGCGGTGATCGTCACGGTTCCCGGAAGGACGCCCGTCTCGTTGAAGCGCAAAGCGATTTCCCACCTCGCCCACATCTTCAGCAACGCGGCCTTCTCAACTACCTGGAAGCGCGCCCGGCTCATCTGTTGCACCAGCTTCCGGTGCGCGTCCTGCGAAATCAGGACGGTGACGCTGGACATGCCGGCACGCCCGCCATCCACCTTGAACACCATGCGATGGAAACCCGAACCACCGTTCATGATCTCGGAGGACATGAGTACCGCACGAATGGGAATGGTGTTACTCATTCTCAGCATCCTCGAAGGACTTCACCCAACCATCATCGTCAACCCGAGCTGAAACCTGTAGCGCCATCTTTCGGCCTTTGGTGCCCGGGAATCCGGCGAACCGCTCGCAGTTCCCGATGAGCAAGCGCAGCGGGTCGGCTGCGAGACTATCGAGCACGATGACGTCCCCGGGCGACAGAGCCGCCAGGTCCACCGCATCCACCCGAGCTTCCCCGAGCATCGTCCGCGCGAGGACAGAGACCGGCATCAGCTGGTCGTTCTGGACTTTGTTGGCTTCCAGTAATCCGCGGATCGGGCGATTCTCGAAGATGCTCTGGCCGGTCAGTTTCGGCAGGATCTGCTCCAGCACCGTAAGCGGGAAGCAGAGGGAAATCCCGCCGGTCTGGTCGGCCAGGCGCACCTCGTACCAGGCGGTGATGACGAACTCCGAGGGCGGTATCGCGTGCATCACCTGCGGCCCAAGCGCCAGCTCGGAGACATCGGGCGTAAGGTCCACGACTCGCGTCCAGGGCTCGACCAGGGAACGGGCGATATCCATCCCAATGTGGCGGATGAGCGCGATCTCGATGTCTGTCAGGTCTCGATTCAGAACGCGGGCATTCCGCTTGCCCTTTCCCCCCAGCAAGCGGTCGATGATCCCGAAGGCGACATCGAGCCCAAAGGCGGTGACCGCGTAACCCTGGAGGGGCGACATGTCGATGATGACGACCACCGAAGTCGCACCGATCTGCGTGACGTACTCCTCGTAGATCCCGCGCTCCAGCGCGCTCAGCCGCGCCTCGACGGGCGCTCTCAACCGCGCGGAGAAGTTGGCGGCCATGGCCCCCGCCACGCCCTGCTGGATGATTTGGAGTCCCCGCAACTGTTCCTTGGAGAGTTTCTCGGGGTGCCGGAAGTCATAGAGCTTGACTCGTTTGCCAGCATCCTGGCGTGGAGCCACCGGCATGGCCACGACACTGGCCGTTTCCGAGGACGAGGAAGCGACGTCGCTATTAAACAGTGCGTCGATTTCCCGCTGGCTCAGGACTGCGTTTTCGGAAGCCACGAACTCCTCCTCGCGGCAAGTCTCTCCAATATGACTATCGGCACGATATACGCGGTTTCCCTAGGTCCCCCTTAGACCGTCCCTGCATCTCGCCCTCAGGCATAAGGGGAATCCCATATGGCTTTTGGGGGCCTCGCCCAATGCCCTGAAGGCGCCATCTGCACGTAGCTTTTGGAAGCGCCGGCAGCGTAGTTGCCCGCGATACAGGAGAGACTTGTGGCTACCAGGTTGGATTCCACGATTGAGGTCACGGGACAGCCCGCTATCGAAGAGCACGTCGTCATCTTTCGGCTCGCCGATGAGTATTACGCCCTGGACATTCAGACCGTCCAGGAGATCGTCAGGATGCAGGCGATCACCTCGATCCCTGGTTCCGACTTCTGGGTCGAAGGCATCACCAACCTTCGGGGACGCGTCGTACCCGTCGTCGACCTGCGCAAGCGCTGTGGCGTCGATTCCGGCGAATACACCGCCGAAACCCGCATCGTCGTCGTCAGCAGCTCCACCGGAATGGTCGGGCTCATCGTCGATGCCGTCTCGGAAGTCATGCGTATTCCCGGTGACCAGGTCGAGCAGCCCAGTGCGATTGTCTCGGTGCCAGAGAACACCTACCTCCGGGGTATCGCCAAGCTCGAAGACCGGCTCGTGTCCCTGATGGACCTCGACGGGGTACTCCCGGCGAGCGCCGAAGGCGAGTTCGAGTACGCCAGCGCCGCCGCCGCCTAGCGCTGCAGACACCGCCCTTTCGACCAGACAACTCAGCCTTCCCGGCCCGAGGAGAGCCACTGCATGGCCACAACCAAAGGACAACGACTTCAGTTTGACCTGGATGACGATGATCTGAAGCTCTTCTGCGAAGAAGCAGACGAACAGATCGAGTTGCTCGATGCTTCCCTCGTCCAGTTGGAAGGCGACCCCGACCCGGACCTCGTCCAACAGATCTTCCGTGCTGCCCACACCCTCAAAGGGTCAAGCGCCACCATCGGCCACAAGAAGATGGCCAATCTCACCCACGCGATGGAGACCGTGCTCGATGCTGTCCGCCAGGGCCGCAAGTCGGCGAATGCGGAGATGGTCGACGCGTTGCTGGCCGGCCTCGACGCCCTCCGCGAACTCGCAAGGGAGGTCGTGACTCGCGTCGATTCAGGAATCGCGACCGCAGCCCTCGAAGCTGACTTGCTCGCCACCCTCGAAGCCGACGACCCGGACACCCAGTCACTGCCGTCGGCGCCGGCCGGCGCCGGCTACCAATTCAGCGACGCTTCGGTCCAGGCCGCTCTCGCGGAGATGGGACAGGGAAGCTCCTGCTACTTCGTTGAAGTCTCCATCAGTCCGGACTGCCAGTTGCCATCGATCCGGTGTTTCCAGGTCCTCCAGGAACTCGATGCCCTCGGCACGACCCTCCAAACATGGCCTGACCGGGATGTCGTCGAGGCGGGCGCGGGAGAGTTCGCGCTCACTGCCGCGCTGCTTTCACGCCAGTCCGATGAACAGTTGCAGGCAGCCGTCGAAGTCGTGATGGACGTCGGCGCCGTCCATGTCCGAAGCGTCCCGGCAGAAGCCCTCGGCCAGCCGATGACGGCCCACCGGGTGCCGGCCGCTGCCGCCGCTCCCGGCAAGGCACAGCTCGCAGTTGTCGAGTCCGCAGCGCCGGGAACCGACGGCGGCAAGGCGCCAAAGAAGGCCGCCGCTCAGTCGGTCCGCATCGATGTCGAACGGCTCGACGGATTGATGAACCTCGTCGGCGAGCTGGTGATCGACCGGACCCGCCTCCAACAGATTCGCGACCAGCTCTCCGCCGTCCTCAAGGACGCGAACCTCACCGAGCTGACCGAAAACTTCGAAGAAACCACTTCCCACCTCGCCCGCGTAACCGATGAACTCCAGGAACAGATCATGCGAAGCCGCATGCTCCCCGTCCGCTCGGTGCTCACCCGCCTGCCGCGTCTCGTCCGCGATGTGGCGACCAAGTGCGGGAAGAAGGTCGAGCTCCTCACCGCCGGCGAAGAAACCGAGCTGGACCGCTCCGTTATCGAGGAGATCTCGGACCCCCTCGTCCACATCCTCCGCAACGCCGTGGACCACGGCATTGAGACACCGGAAGAGCGCCGGGCCGCCGGCAAACCGGAAACGGGCACCGTCACGGTCACCGCATGGAACCAGGAGACCTACATCTACCTTTCGGTGAAGGATGACGGGAAGGGAATCGATACCCGCACCCTTCGCGCAAAAGTCGTCGAGAAGGGACTTATGTCCCGCGACGCCGCCGAAGCAGCCACCGAAGAACAGGCCATTCAGTGGATCTTTATGGCCGGGCTCTCCACGGCGAAGACCATCTCCGATGTCTCCGGGCGAGGCGTCGGCATGGACATCGTCCGCACGAACATCGAGCGCCTGAACGGCAGCATCATGCTCCAATCGACCCCCGGAAAAGGGTCTGAAGTCATCATCCAGCTCCCCCTGACTCTGGCGACGACAAAGGCGCTCATGGTGGTGGCGAACAGCACCGTCTATGCCATCCCGCTCGTCTCCGTCACCGAGGCCCTCGCCGACCATGAAGCCGATATCCATTCGGTGAATGGCCTGAAGACGCTCCGCCTCCGCCAGCGCCTCCTCCCGATGATCGACCTCGCCAACGCGCTTGGCGATTCGCGGCCGAGAAGCATCGAAGCCGGCCGCTTCGTCGTCGCCGCCCGCCATGGCGAACGCCAGGTCGCCTTCACCGTGGACCGTCTGCTCGGCGAGCAGGATGTCGTCGTCAAGTCACTCGGGGACCTCGTGGGAAACCGCAAGGGCCTCACCGGGGCAACCATCCTCGGCGACGGAAGCCTGGGGCTGATCGTCGATACAGCCAGTCTTGTGAGCGAACAGGCCATGCTGGCGACGGCTTGACCCGTCCCGGCGCCACCGAGGAGCACCGTATGCACGAACAACTCATCTCGACGCTTTCAACCGTCGCCAAAGACGGAGCCTTCCGCGCTGGGCGCGGGCTGAGCGGACTCATGGGCCAGGAGATCGCCATCCACGTTCCGAACGTCCGCATCGGCACGAAGGCTGACGCCTGCGACGCCGTCGGCGGCGAGGAGACCATCGTCCTCGGCGCCTACCTCTCGATCAGCGGCGACATCACCGGTCACGTCATGCTGCTCTTCCCGGTCCCGCGTGCACTGGAATGCGTGGACTTGATGTGCGGACAACCCCCGGGGACGACTCAGGAACCCGATGAACTGTCCGATTCCGCCATCGGCGAATTGGGCAACATCGTCGGCTCCGCGTTCATCAACGCCCTGGCCGACCACCTCAACCTCATCCTCCATCCATCGCCGCCCAGCGTGATCAACGACATGGCCATCGCCCTCGTCGAGTCTGTGTATGCGGAAGTGCTCTCCCAGGGGAGCGATGTCGTCATGATGGATGCCATCTTCGAAGACCACTCTGGAAAGACCGCGGGGTTGCTTCTCGTCGCCCCGGACCCGGTCTCCCTCGAGCGGTTGCAGAGGGTGGCCGCATGACAGCCCCCCCACCCGATGCCCGCCGCGTTTCCGTCGGCATCGGACAACTCGCCATCAGCAAAGACCCTGGCGAAGTACTCGTCGCATATGGGCTCGGGTCCTGCATCGGGATCAGCTGCTACGACCCGCAGGCCCGCGTCGCCGGGCTCGTCCACATCCTCCTCCCGAACTCGGAGGGCAAGCGTAGTGAAGACCGGGAGCCGGCACGCTTCGCCGACACCGGTATTGACCTGCTTATGTCTCGTATGACGGCCAGCGGCGCCGTGGTCCGCAGGCTCGTCGTGAAGGTCGCCGGGGGAGCAGCGGTGCTCGGTCCTGCGAACGCAGAGAAATTCAAGATCGGCGAGCGAAATGCCGAAGCAATCAAGGAACGGTTGAAGCGACACGGGCTCACGCCTGCCGGCATGGATCTCGGGGGCACGAAGGGCCGCACGCTCGAAATGCACCCGGCCACCGGCAAGACGTTCGTCCGTACCGCGGCTTCACCGGCCATCGAACTGTAGGGAGTCCAATCATGGCAACAATTCTTGTGGTCGATGACGCCGCGTTCATGCGGATGCGGATGTCGAAGATCCTCTCCGAAGCAGGTTACGACGTTGTCCAGGCCGAAAATGGCCTGGAAGCAGTCGAAAAGTACAAGGCATCGCGCCCCGATGCCGTGCTCATGGACATCACGATGCCCGAAATGGACGGACTGACCGCCCTCAAGGAAATCAAGAGCCATGACCCGGCCGCGCGAGTCGCCATGGTCACCGCCCTCGGCCAGCAACAGATCGTCCTCGAGGCCGTCAAGAGCGGCGCCAAGGACTTCCTCGTGAAGCCGTGCGAAGGCGACCGCGTGCTCGCCGCCGTCAGCAAGCTCTGCGCCTAGGAGGACGGCTGTGGCATTCCCAGCCCCATCCCCAGGGCGCACGATCCGCGTCCTCATCGTCGACGACTCCGCTTTCATGCGGCGCGCGGTCGAACGGCTCCTGATGGCCCAACCCGGCATCACCGTAGTCGGCACGGCGGCGGACGGCCTCGAGGGCGTCCAACGCGCCCTCGAACTTCGTCCCGACGTCATCACGATGGACGTGGAAATGCCCAGGCTCGACGGCGTCTCTGCAGTTGGCGAAATAATGCAGGCGGTTCCCACCCCGATCGTCATGGTCTCGACGCTGACCCACGATGGCACGGCAACCGCCATTCGTGCGCTCGAAGCTGGTGCGGTCGAGTGTGTCGGCAAGCCAAGCGGCCTCAGCACCGACCTCGCCAACGTAGGCGAGAAGCTCAACGAAGCGGTCGTCCGGGCGAGCCTCACTCGGCTCCAGCGCCGAAAGCCCGGGTTGGTCTCCGGTCGCCCGATGGTAGTCCTCCCGGCTGCCCCAGGGCCTTCCGCCACCGCCCGCATACCGGCCCACAATCTGCTCGTCATTGGTTCATCCACCGGCGGGCCGCCCGCGCTCACCGAAGTCGTCCCGCATTTGCCCGGCGACCTTCCCGCAGGCGTGGTCGTCGTCCAGCACATGCCCTCCGGCTTCACGAACGCCCTCGCCCGGCGGCTGGACTCCCTCTCCCCGCTCAGCGTCTCAGAGGCCGAGGAAGGCGAACCGATCGTGAACGGCCACGTCTACGTCGCTCCCGGCGACTTCCATCTCGTCGTGACCCGGGAAAAGCGCATCCACCTGGACCACGGCCCCTCGCTCCACGGAGTCCGTCCCAGCGTCGACATCACGCTCGATTCCGTGACGGCCGTCTACGGGCGTTCCGCCAACGTCGCGATCCTCACTGGAATGGGCAAGGACGGCGCCGAAGGCGCGGCCAAACTCGAAGCCGCGGGCGGGCGGGTCTTCGTCCAGGACGAGGCAACCTCAGTCGTCTATGGCATGCCGCGTGTCGCGCTGGAGCGCACATCCCATGCCACCCAACTCCCACTCGATCAGATCGCCGCGGCACTGGCTACCAGCCTGCCCGGCTTGAGGAGCACCAGGTGAAAGAGCACGTCCCGGAAGACCCGCAATGGATGGCGTTCCGGCGTTCACTCGAAAAAGCGATCGGTGTTCCCCTCGCGCAATACAAAGAAGCACAGATGAAACGCCGCCTGGCCAGCGTCATGACCCGGCGGAGCATCGACGGTTGGCCCGCCTTCGAGAGGGCAATCGCCGCGGACCAGAAGCTCCTCGAAGACGTCCGCGACACCCTGACCATCAACGTCAGCGAATTCTGGCGCCAGCCCGAACGCTTCGTGGAACTCCAGAAGGAATGGATCCCTCGCCTCCTCGCCGGGCGCAAGCAGTTGAAGTTCTGGAGCGCCGGCTGTTCCATTGGGTGCGAACCCTACTCCCTGGCCATGATCCTGAACGAAATCGATCCCACCGGCGCCCACAGCATCGTGGCGACGGATGTCGATGTCCCGATCCTCAACCGCGCCCGCGAGGGAAAGGGTTACCTTGCCTCCGAAGTCCGGTCAGTCCCGGCTCCGCTCGTCAAGAAGTACTTCATCGAAGAGCCGGCTGGGACCTTCCGTGTGACGGAGGAACTCAAGCGGCGCATCACCTTCCGCCGCCAGGACCTCCTGAGCGACCCGTACCCGCAAGACCTCGATGTCATCCTCTGCCGGAATGTCGTCATCTACTTCACGGACGAAGCGAAGACGCACATCTACAACGGCTTCGCCAAAGCCTTGCGCCCGGGCGGCCTGCTCTTCATCGGCGGTAGCGAGATGATCATGCGTTCAAGCGACATCGGCTTCCGCTCGGCCGGCACCAATCTCTACCTGCGCGCCGCCTGAGCCACGCCCGCCTCGCCAACCGGGAAGTACCAGCGCACGCCGGCCCAAACCAGGAGCGCGCAGGTGATGCCGGCCAACTCATCCGCCACGTAATGTTCGCCGAGGTACAGCAGCGATGCGGCCATGAGCCCGCAGTACACCAGCAGAGCCAGTGCGAGCCGGCGGGCATGGCTCCGGGCCCACAGGTACATCCCGAACGTTATCCCCATGTGGATGGAAGGCATGGCAGCGACTGAGTTCGGTTCGCCGAGGGCCTTGTAGAGCTCGTCGTATGTTGCCGCGCCGCTTTCCGTCGCATCCCCCAGCACGTCGCGGATGGTCGCGTCCATCACCCGGGTCACTCCGGGCAAGTCGCCCGTCTCGCCGGCAAGCCAGGGCGGCGCTGTGGGCAGTAAGAAGAACAACGTCAGTCCGAGCCACATCGTCCCCACCATGAGCCCAACATACCGCCGGAATGCCGCCCGGTAGTAGACGAACGCAACGACGGCTCCGGCATGCGGAGTCACGAAGAACGACCAGTGGGTGGCTATTGCAAGGTAGTCAAGGACCTTTGGCACGCCGTTGTCGATGCGCCACTCCTGGAGCCACTGGACCGGGTTGCTCCCGGGAAGCCACCCGTCCACCCGGATGACGTAATCGGTCCTCACGGGGATGGCTGTTTCGTCAGCGAGTGCTCGCAAGAGTGTGTAGACGAAGATCCCGGCTACGTAGGCAAACCACACCATCCGCTCACGCCGATACCGGATTTCCGGCGCCCACGCGGCCGTCGTCAGGATCACCAGCAAGAATCCGAACCAGAGGTGTTGCTGCCAGACACGGGTGGCGACTGTGGCGGTCATGGCCACCAAACTCGCCGCCTGGAGGACGAGGACGGCGACTTCAATCCTGCCGGCGGTCGTCCGTTCATTCGGGGGGTCGCTGCGGGCGCTCGCCTCGAGCGACGGGTCCTGGACGCGCATCGGTTTCCAGATTACGGGGGAAGAAGGACTGACGGAAGGACGATTGTGTGGCACTCTTTGCCCCGAGGGGCAAGGATCCCCTGAAGGCTCACCCCCCGATGCGACGATTCCTCATCGGCCTTGTCGTTACTGCGGTTTGCGCCGCTCTGCTCTTCCGTCTCATTCCCTGGTCCAGCACCGAGGCAGCCCTTCAGGCTGCGGACCCCAGGTTCATCGCCCTCGCCGTCACCTGTCTCGTCGCTTCGCTCGTCGCCAAAACCGTGCGCTGGCGCCTCCTCCTGCCCGAAGGCTCGGCCGTCTCAACTACCAGGCTCTATCGCATCCTCCACATCAGTTTTCTGCTGAACAACGTCCTCCCTGCGCGCCTTGGCGACGTCGCACGCGTGGCGATGACGACTCGCCAGCCGGGGATCAGGTTCGGCCACGTCATTTCGTCCATGCTCACCGAACG
The DNA here is from genome assembly GCA_016719395.1 of Candidatus Amarobacter glycogenicus. Lineage (GTDB taxonomy): Bacteria > Chloroflexota > Dehalococcoidia > Tepidiformales > Tepidiformaceae > Amarobacter > Amarobacter glycogenicus. Next base: position 159,843 of record JADJZF010000007.1, read on the forward strand.
AGTGACCGACATGGTGACCCTCCTGACCGGATTCCTGCTGATCAGCCCATTCCTCCCTGTGCCCGATGGTTATGAGCCCTGGCTTCGGGCGGCGTGGGTGATCTTCGCCGCGATGGCCTGCGTCGCACTGGGAGCGACGCTTTTTCGCGAGCGCATCGGACTCCTCGCCCGGCACGACCGGATCGTCGCCCGCCTCCCCCGGAAACCAGCGGCTGCGGGAAGAGGTCTGGTCATTTGGCGAAGGGTTCCGCCAGCTCTTTTCGCGTCAGCGCCTCGTCCCGATTTGGGGCTGGTCCTGGGGAGCATGGATCGGCGCCTTTGCGATCAACTACCTGTTGATGAAGGCGCTCCACATCGACGCGCCATTCCCGGTGGCGGTGCTCCTGACCTGCACGACCAACCTGGCGATGCTGATCCCCTCCTCGCCGGGGTACATCGGTGTCTTCCACGCGGCCGCGACGCTCTCGCTCCTACCTTTCGATGTCGCGAGCGGACCAGCCTTGAGCTTCGCAATCCTCGCCCACCTCGTGAACGTCGTGCCGGTGAGCCTGATCGGCGCGGTCTTCCTCTTGCTCGGCCATGACCAGATAAACCTGAATCTTCGCGCCTTGCGAGGCGAGCAGGCCGAACAGGCGGCCGAACCCGAAGCGGTCGCCTAACCCCAGAGCTCTTTCGCCTGCTCGCGGAGTTCGCCCCGGAAGTCCGGGTGGGCGATGGCTATCAGTTCCTCGGCACGCTGCCGGTGGTTCTTGTCCAGCAGCCTGGCGACCCCGAATTCGGTGATGATCGTGTCGGCAAGGTACCGGGGGATCGTGACCAGCGTGCCGGCATCGTGCCGCGCCACCACCTTCGAAATCGATCCCTCCATCGCCGTCGAGCGCATGACGGTGATCGCCCGCCCGTCCTCGCAAAGCGCCGCGGCGATATGCGTGTCCGGCTGCCCACCGGTCCCATTTACCATGTGGCCCCCGAATCGATCCTCGCTGGCAATCTGGCCCAGCAGGTCAACCGCGATCGCACTGTTGATTGAGGTCATCTGGCGGTTCTGGGACATCAGGGCAGGATTGAGGATGTTCTCCGGCAGGTGAAGCTCGAACGCCGGGTTGTCGGCGATGATCTTGAGGTCCTCACCGTCGCAGCCGGTCCACGCCACGGCAACCGACTTTCCGGGGAAGAGCGTCTTGCGAGACCCATCGACGATCCCGCGCGCCCACAGCTTCGCCAGCCCGGGCGAACCGAGCTCCGTGTGCACACCGAGGTGCTTCGCATCGTCGAACGCACCGGCCAGGAACATCAGCGAACTGGGCTGACCTACACCCACCTGGATGGTGTCGCCGTCCCGGATGAGGCCCCGCAGGTTGTTGGCTATTCCTTGGGCAGCGGGGTCGATCTCGACCATGCCAAGTGACGTCTTCAGCAGCTCCGGCGGGAAGGCGTGGAACATGGCCTCCACCAGCGCGAGCTGCTCGTTCGACACCTTCTCCAGCAGCTCCAACAGCTGCGGCCGCAGCGGCTCCGGCGAAAGCGTCCGCACGCGCTCCTCAACCCCGGGCCGGTCGACCAGCTTGATCGCGCCTTCGATGAACGTGTCAATCTCGCTGACGTGCATCCAGACGTCGCCGTGAACCTTCGACATGTTGGGGTCTACGATGGCGATAGTCTTCGGACACCGCTTCGCGTACGACTTCCGCATCCACATGTGCGGTCCGAAGTGAACGTACCCCTGTTCGTTCGGCACGCTGCACGGAGTCAAGAAGACATCGGGCAGGCGAGCCTCCTCGCGGTTGTTGTCCGTCGCCTTCATACCGAGCATGAACGTGTTGGGCAGGTAGGTGGAGATCTTCGCATCGTGCGACGGACGCATCGCATCGCCGATGAAGATCTCGATCTCTTTCTCGCCCTTCACGATCGCCGGGTTGAACAGGTCGGGGTTGTTCGGCGCCAGCGTGCGGAAGTCGACCCTGCTCAGCTGCTTCGCCCGGTTGACGAAGGCCCCGACGAGCGGTGCGGGGCACAGGATCGTGATGGAGACGAGGTCTCCCTCCTTGATGGCCTCGCAGGCCTGGTCAGGAGTCTTCAGACGCGACTGGTAGTCATCGCGCCAGTTCTGGTAGCGGACGCTCATGGGGCACCCCGGAAGTGATATTGCTTGTGGCGGGATTGTAAGGGCCCGGCGCGAATGGTGCCGCGCGTCGGGATGCTCCCGTTTCCTGCCTCTGCTAGAGTTCGTCCGCGTTCAGCGTTTACGTGAACCGTCAAGCCACGGAGGTACACGTGCAGGCACTCGACAACGTGAGGGTCCTGGACCTCACGCAGCATATCGCCGGGCCTTATGCGACCCGGCTCTTCGCCGATTTCGGAGCCGACGTCATCAAAGTCGAAAAACCGGGCGGCGATGTCACCCGCCGCATGGGCCCGTTCAAAGCTGGCCAGGCCCACCCGGAAAAGAGCGGTCTCTACTTCTATCTCAACTGCAACAAGCGTTCGGTTGTGCTGGACCTGCGCACTGAGGAGGGCAAACTCGCTCTGGCCGCGCTCGCCAAGACGGCGGACATCGTCGTCGAAAGCTACGCGCCCGCGACGAAGGAGCGCCTCGGTATCGGCTACGAGTGGTTCAAGGCCCTCAAGCCATCGCTCCCGGTCGTCTCGATCTCGAATTTTGGGCAGGATGGCCCGTATCGCGACTTCAAGCTCACAGACCTGACGCTGTACGCCTTCGCCGGAGAGATGTACTCGATGGGCGAAACGGACCGGGAACCCGTGAAGATGGCCGGGACTGCCGCCTTGTTCGAATCCGGCGCCGCCTCCGCCGTCGGTATCATGGGCGCGCTGTTCGCTTCGAAGCGTCACGGCATCGGCCAGCACGTCGATATCTCCCTGGCCGAGACGCACTTCGGTGGCGTCGACCGCCGCCACGCGACGGCCATCGCGTTCCAGTTCAGCGGCCGCAAGACCCTGCGCGTCGCCAGTCACGGCGGCGGCATGCCGGGCGGCATCTACCCATGCGCGGACGGCTACGTTGATTTCACTAACGCAGGCCTCCGCCCCGACCGTGTCGCCGCCATGCTGAACCACGCCGACTGGCTCAACGACCCCCGCTACAGCGACCCCATGCAGCGTATGGACCCGGCGGTCATCGAAGAGTGGAACGGGAATTTCATCGGCTGGTGCATCGAACGGACCAAACGGGAAGTCTGGCAAGAAGCCCGTCGCGCGAAGGTCATGTGCGGACCCATGTTCACCATGGAAGACCTGTTCACCGATGAGAGCTTCCGAAATCGCGGGTTCTGGACAAGGACCAGCCACCCGGAGATGGGTGAACTCACTATCCCGGGCCGGCCGTTGATCATGGAGAAGAACGGCTGGGAACTGCGACGAGCCGCCCCGCTCCTCGGCCAACACACGAAAGAACTGCTCGCCGAATCGGGCCTCGATTCGACCGCCATCACTGCGGCTTCCGGAGGTGCGGCGTGACACAGAAACCGCTCGAAGGTGTTCGTGTTATCGATCTCTGCGTCGTATGGGCCGGGCCGTTCGCAACCATGCTGCTCGGCGACCTCGGGGCGGAAGTCATCAAGCCGGAGAACCCATTCGTGTTCCAGCCGATGACGCGGGGGGCAATGGCCCGCCCGCCACAGATGCTCATCGGCGCTTCTATCGCCTGGGCCGGGGGCCTCCCCCACAACGAGGTCGGCGACCGGCCATGGGACTACAACCCGACGTTCGTCAGCCTCTACCGGAACAAGAAGAGCTTCACGGTCGATCTCCGGAGGCCGGAGGGGCTCGACATCCTGCGAAGGCTCGTCGCCGTCTCCGACGTGGTTTACGAAAACAACGCCACCGGGACCATGGAGGGCCTCGGTATCACCTATGAATGGCTGAAAGCCGCCAACCCGAAGATCATCTTCGTGCGCGTCCCCGCCTACGGGAGCAACGGCCCCTACGCCCACGCCCGCGCCCTCGGAGTCCACCTCGAGGCGGTCATGGGCCACAGCCTCCTCCGCGGCTACGACGACGCCGACCCCAGCTCGAACACCGCCATCTACTCCGGCGATTACCTGGCTGGCGCACAGGGGGCGTTCGCCGTGATGACCGCGCTCTGGAACCGGGACCGCACGGGTGAAGGCCAGCTCATCGAAATCGCCCAGGCCGAGAATGCGGCCGCCATGTTCACCCAGGCGATCATGGACTACAGCCTCAACGGCAATGTCCAGGGCGCCATGACGAACCGCGACATCGACGGCCGTTCGCCTTCCGGCGTCTACCCCACCGTTTCGCCGGGCACGGCCGCCACTTCGGACGACCGCTGGATCGCCATCAGTATCGACACCGACGAGCAGTGGAGCGCTTTCGGGCAGGCCATCGGAAGCCCGCCATGGGCAACTGACCCACGATTCGCGGCGAACGCCGGCCGGTTGGAACACCATGCCGAGATCGACGCGCACATCGCCGCCTACACGGCCACCCAGGACGACTACGATCTCATGCACCGGCTTCAGGCCGCCGGCGTCGCCGCCACGCCCGTTCTCGAAGCGTCGCGCATGTTCGACGACCCACACTTGCGGGCGCGCGACTTCTTCAAGACGCAGACCCAGCCGGCCTCCGGCGCCTACGAGTACGTTGGGCCTCTCTGGAAATTCCCGGGTACTCCCGTCGAGTACCTTCAGCCACCGGTGATGTTCGGCGAACACAACGACTACGTGTACCGGGACGTCCTGGAGGTCTCGGACGCCGAGTTCGAAGCGCTGAAAGCCGGTGGCCACATCGCCACCGAATACGATGCGAGCGTCCCATGAGTTCCCGCCCGAGGATGTACCACGAACTCGCCGAGTGGTTTCACCTCATCACGGCTCCCGAAGACTACGCCGAAGAGGCTGCCTACTATCTGACCCTGATGAGGAACATCATCGGGCGCTCGCCTGCGAGCCTCCTCGAGCTCGGCTCCGGCGGCGGCAACAACGCCTCCCATTACAAGGCGCACATTCCCGATGTCGTGCTCAGCGACCGTTCGGAGGAAATGCTGGCCCTCAGCCGCACGATCAACTCGGAGCTCGAGCACATCCAGGGCGACATGCGCACCCTCCGCCTCGCCCGCCGGTTCGAAGCGGTGTTCGTCCACGATGCCTGCTCCTACCTCACCACTGAACAGGACATCCGCCAGCTCGCGGCGACTGCCTTTGAACATTGCCTGCCCGGCGGCGTCGCCGTCTTTTGTCCGGACCACACCGCCGAGAATCTCGTCTACGAAACCGACCACGGCGGCCATGACGGCGTCGGCCGCGCGCTGCGTTACCTCGAGTGGACTTCGCCGGGACCGCCGGACACCTACGAGTTCGCCGTCGACTACGCCTACGTCCTCCACGAAGACGGCCATGAGCCTCGCGTCGTCCTCGACCGCCACGTCAACGGCGCACTGCCACGCGACACCTGGCTCTCCGCCCTGACTGATGCAGGTTTCCACCCCGCCGCGGTACCGCTGGTCCACAGCGAAGTCCCGGAAGGCTACAGCGAAGTCTTCACCGGCTGGCGGCCGGTCTGAGGCTCAGCGTCCCACTCGTTACAATGCCGCATTGCAGGCACTGCCTTCCCAACGGAAGGAACCACGCATGGAGAGAACCGCGATGGCTGAAGTTGGACTCCCCGTTGATGAGTCGTATGCCCCACCGCTTCGGGTCCGCGCAGGGGCGCTTGTCGCGTCTCGCACCGAATACGACCGCCTCTACCGGCGCAGTATCGAGGACCGCGACGGGTTCTGGTCGGAGATGGCAAACCAGTTCATCACCTGGGACGCCCCGTTTACCCGCGTGTCCAGAGAAGACCTCACAACCGGCGAAATCGGTTGGTTCCTTGGCGGCAAACTGAACGTCTCGGTCAACTGCCTCGATCGCCACCTCGCCACCCACGGCGACAAAGCCGCGATCATCATGGAAAGCGACGAGCCCGGCTCGAACCGGACCATGACCTATCGCGAGATGCACGACGAGGTCTGCCGCCTCGCGAACTACTTGCGCGGCAGAGGCGTGAAAAAGGGCGATCGCATCGCCATCTACATGGGCATGGTCCCGGAACTCGCCGTCGCCATGCTCGCCTGTGCGCGCATCGGCGCAGTCCATTCGGTCATCTTTGGAGGCTTCAGCCCGAGGTCCATCCGAGACCGCGTCGATGATTCCACCTGCAAGGCGATCATCACCCAGGACGAAGGACGCCGCGGTGGACGCCCGGTCGCTCTCAAAGCCAACGTCGATGAGGCACTTCAGGAACCCGGCCACACTGTCGAGTTCACCGTCGTCTTCCAGCACACCGGCTCCGCCGTCGGCATGGAAGCCTCCCGCGATGTCTGGTGGCACGAAGTCGTGGCGGCAGAACCCGCCGTCTGCGCCCCCGAGTCCATGGACAGCGAAGATCCGCTCTTCATCCTCTATACCTCCGGCTCGACCGGGAAACCGAAGGGCGTGCTGCACACCCAGGCGGGCTACTTCCTCCACACCATGGTCAGTCACAAGTACGTATTCGACCTGCGTGACGACGACATCTTCTGCTGCGCCGCCGACGTGGGCTGGATCACCGGTCACAGCTACATCGTCTACGGCCCCCTCGGCAACGGTGCGACGAGCGTTATGTTCGAATCGATCCCGACCTACCCCAATCCCGGGCGCTACTGGGACATGGTCGACCGCCTCGGCATAAACGTCTTCTACACCGCCCCAACGGCGATCCGGGCCATCGCCCGCGAAGGCGACGCGCATGTGAAGGCACACAGGCGGACTTCCCTCCGTGTCCTCGGGACCGTGGGAGAGCCAATCAACCCCGAAGCCTGGCGGTGGTACTTCAACGTCGTAGGCGAAGGGCGCTGCAGCATCGTCGACACCTACTGGCAAACAGAAACCGGGGGCCACATGATCACCGGCCTTGCCGCCGCCACCGACATGAAGCCCGGCTCTGGCTCGCTGCCGTTCTTCGGCGTGGAACCCTGCGTCGTCGATGAAGCCGGCCTCGAACTCGAAGGCAACAACGTCACCGGCCGGCTCTGCATGAAGGCTTCCTGGCCCGGAATGATGCGCACGGTCTACGGCGACCACCAGCGTTTCATCCTCACGTATCTCGCCACCTACCCCGGCAAGTACTTCACCGGCGACGGCTGCCATCGAGACAAGGACGGCTACTACTGGATCACCGGGCGCGTCGACGACGTCCTGAACGTGGCCGGCCACCGCCTGGGCACGGCTGAAATCGAAGGCGCTCTCGTGGGACACGAAGCGTGTGCCGAAGCCGCCGTCGTCGGCTACCCCCACGACGTCAAGGGCAACGCCATCTACGCCTACGTCCTGCTGAAAGCGGGCTACAGTGGCTCACCGGAACTGGCGAGATCCTTGCGCGACGCTGTCCGCAAGGACATCAGCCCCATCGCGACCCCGGACAAGATCCAGTTCGTCGAGGGCCTCCCCAAGACCCGCTCGGGGAAGATCATGCGCCGCATCCTGCGCAAGATCGCCGAGGGCGAACCGGAGAACGTCGGCGACGTGACGACCCTCGCCGACCCGGCGGTCGTGCAGGACATCATCGTCGGCTCGGCGAAGGCGGACTGAACCAGGCGGGATTCTCGAAGGACGTTCGCAGCACGCGAAATATCCTGCTACAATCCCGCCGCACACCGGCTCCCGGCCACTCCGGGGCTCGTTCGTCTGCGCCCCGCGCGCAGACTCCAACATTTCGAAAGGGACGCAAACCGAATGGATCTTGGCCTCAGTGAAGAACAGGAACTGCTGAAGAACTCAGCCCGCGAATTCCTCGAAAAGGAGTGCCCGGAAGAGCACGTCCGCGCCATGGAAGAGGACGAAAAGGGCTACAGCCCCGAGCTCTGGGAGAAGATGGCTGACCTCGGTTGGCAGGGCCTGATGATCCCAGAGGAGCACGGCGGCGCCGGCTTCTCGTTCCTCGATCTGGCAGTACTGGTCGAAGAGTTCGGCCGCGCGCTCGTCCCCGGGCCGTTCATCCCGAACCAGGTCGCGGCTGCCATCATCCTTGCCGCTGGCAGCGATGCTCAGAAGAAGAAGTACCTGCCGAAGCTCGCCGACGGTTCCTCCATCTTCACCTACGCCTTCACCGAACCCAGCGGCCGCTGGGATCGCGATGGCGTCCAGATGAAGCTCGAAGGCGGGAAGCTCAACGGCACCAAGCTCTTCGTGCCCGATGCCGCCGTCGCCGACTACATCGTCACCGCTGCCCGGAAGGGCAACGACATGGTGGCCGTCGTGGTCCCGCGTTCCGCCGTCCAGGTCACCGTGCTCAAGACGATCGCCAGCGACAAGCAAGCCGAAGTTGTCTACAAGGACGTTGCCGTCGCCGATGACGACGTCATGGCGGTTCCCCAGGCTGTTGGCGATACGATCCGCAACCAGGCAACCGTGCTCGAATGCGCCTATCTGGTCGGTCTCGCCCAGAAGGACTTCGAGATCTCCGTGAACTACGCCAAGGAGCGCGTCCAGTTCGGTCGCCCGATCGGCTCCTTCCAGGCCATCCAGCACAAGGCCGCCGACATGGTCACCGATGTCGATGGCATGCGGTTCATCATGTACAAGGCCGCCTGGGCAACCAGCGAAGGCGAAGACTCCGCCCAGATGGACGTCGCCATGGCCAAGGCCTGGTGCTCCGATGCCAGCCGCCGCGTTGTCGCCCACGGGCAGCAGATCCACGGCGGTATCGGCTTCACCAAGGACTACGTCATCCAGCTGTTCTTCCGCCGCCAGAAGCGTGCGGAGCTCTTCTGGGGTGACGGCGACTTCCACCGCGAGCGCGTCGCGCAAATGCTCGAGATCTAGTCTCGACCTACGGGAAAACCACGAGAGGGGCGCCTTTGGGCGCCCCTCTTGCTTGGTTCGTGCCTTCAGTCCCAGCCGCCGAATGCCGAAGACCCTAACGAGGGCCGCCGGACTCCGCGGGTGGCGCCCAACGGCCAATACAGCAAGAATTTGCGCAGCGGAAATAGATGGGAGAAACAATGAACTTTCGCAAACTGGTCCTCGTAACAGGGATGATCCCGGCTGTGCTCGGCGCCAGCGTCTTCGCGGCGTGCGGCGGAGACGACGACGACGACGGTGGCAGCGGCGGGACCGGCACCGATGAGAAGTACGTCGCATCAATCTGCAAGGCAGGCGCCGAATTCGCGACCGCCATGGAAAAGCTGTCCAAGGATCTCGCCAGCGAGAAGGACCTCGAAAAAGCAGCCGAGAAGGCTGCCGAACCGTTCGAGGATTTCGCCAAGGCGTTCGCCAAGGCCAACCCGCCGAAGGATCTCAAGGAGTGGCATGACGACGCCTCCGATGCCCTCGACAAAGCCGTGAAGGGCCTCAAGGACGGAAACTTCGACGCCCTCGGCGACGAGCTGATGCCAGACCCGCCCAAGGACATCTCCGATCGGCTGACGAAAGTCGCCGACAAGAACAAGGACTGTCAGGACGCGGACTTCACTTTCGGGGGCTGACACCTACCGGAATCGAATCAAATAGAAGGCCCGGGCACGCCGACGTGCCCGGGCCTTTCTTTTCGCGCCGTTACCTCAAACATGCGACCCTTTCGAGCATGACATCTCGCTCGGCCGCTGCCGGTGGGGTCCATCACCCCGCTTTGAGGGTAGCGGCGGCACTGATCGCCCTCTCCGGCGGGCTGGCGCTGTTGTTCATCGCCAGGGGACCAGCCGCAGCCACCGCCGTCGACGAGGAAGTTACCGTCGTCCGCCATGTCCTGACGATCGCGAGCGACGGGACAGTCGCCGTCGAGCAAGAAGAGATCCACACCGGCGTGAGCGCCGCCTTCAAAGTCAACTCCTCCCGGTGGCCGGCATCCTCCATCCCCGTCGCTGTCGCCTTCAACCCCTCTGGCGCGCCAGGCGGGATCGCCACTGCCCAGGTCATCCAGGATGCGATCGCCAAGTGGAACGCCGTCCCCTCCGCGTTCGCCTTCACCTGGGGAGGCACGACCACAAACGGGACAGGCTCCTGCGCCGACGGGCCGAACTTTGTCACCGACGGCACCAACACCGTGCGGTTCGCAAACCTCCCCGGGCTCACCCTCGGCATCACCTGCACCATCTTCGCCGGCGGGAAGATCAAGGAATTCGACATGGAACTTGACGGCGATGGGACGTGGTCAAGCTCCACTCCTCCGGCGCCGGGAGCGTACGACTTGCCGACCACCGTCCTCCACGAACTGGGTCACGCCCTCGGCCTCGGCCACTCTTGCGGAGACGCGGGCGCGCCGGCCTGCTCCAGCGTGTACCTGAAATCGGTGATGTATGGCCAGATCGCCGCGGGCGAGTCCCGGCGCGAACTCACGGCCGACGACATCGCAGGGCTCCAGTCAGCCTACCCGCCAGCCACAACCCCTACCGCGACCGCCACTCTGCCCCCGCTCGGCAACCGCGTGCGTACACCATTGCTTGCCCGGGACTAACTCATCGGTAGGGTAAAGGGTACGCCCATTCGCGGCGGCTCCAGGGCGTCGGAGGTTCCTCCTGCCAGCGCGGATGGAGCACCGGCACGGTCCAGTCCGACGGCGGCGCCCACCCCACCCAGGAACCATCGAACGGTGCGGCCCCGCTCTCGATGAGTTCGAGAACTTCCCGACTCGCTGCCTCCACCGTCTCCGAAAACTCTATCGAGAAGTGCCCGGAAACACCCAGCGCCTCGAACTCGTCGCGATCTTTCCACGTCCAGGTCAGGTCCGGTGCGACCACCATATCCAGCGTGTGGTCGTTCGTATCGAAGCCAACTGGCGTCCGGCGGAACGGCTCCTCGAAGTTCACGTAGTACGTCGTGAACCGGCGCGGTTCGCCCTCCCAGAAGAGCCAGACGGAGTAGGGCTTGCCGGGGTACATCAGGCGCAGCGTGTCCCGCCGCCACTCGCCCTCGACGAGTTCTCGCGCCTGGCCCGGAGAATTCCTCCAGAGCCGGCCCAACGAACCCCGGGGCAACCACAACGCGAGCAAGTCATCGTCGTCCCCCACCACGCGGAACGGCCAGGTCATGCCGACGGTACTGCCCAACCGCGTTATGTAGCGAACCACGACTTCAGCGCCGGGCGAGAACCTGTCGCGCATTTGCAGGCCGTTTCCCCTGTTTGGATTAGTGGCTGTGACCGCCCGCTCCGTGGGAGTGGCCGTGTCCGCCCATGTCGAAGCCGCCACCCAACCCCTCGCCCCCGAAGTCGTCGCCGCCGCCATCGGAATCCCACGGCGCAGGCCCGTCTTCTACACCGGCCTGGGTTCCGCCCACCACCGACCATGAGCCCATGGTCTTGCGTGCCTGTTTGCCGCATTTCGGGCAGGGGATCTGTTGGAGGACATCGCTCATCGGCATCCGCTTATCAGTGCGAGTGCCGCAAGCGGCACAGAGGTATTCGTAAAGAGCCATGCACGGATCGTCGGAGGTGAAGCGCCGCGCGGTCAAGCCCGGCGCCACACGCTCTACTGCTGGCGAGGAAGCGGAGTCGGTGTCTTTTTCGGGGGCGCCGGCGTTTTCGTCGGCGTCGGCGTCCGAGTCGGCGTCGGCGTGATCGTCGGCGTCGGGGTGATCGTTGGCGTCGAAGTCGGCGGCCCTTGCGTAGCCGTAGGTTCGGGGCCGCTCTGTGTTGGCCCCGAGTTCGGCGTAGGCTCCGGAGTCTCGGTCGGCTCCGGGGTCGGTGTCTCGCCCGGGCGCAGGGTTGGAGTCGGCGTGGGCGTCCACGGGACGATCTCCTTCCCCGGGATCTGGACGAACTCCTTCGGGTCGAAGGGGACGTCTTTGTACCGGATCTCAAAGTGGACGAACCCGTCCGGCTCGCCAGTCCCGACGACAGTCGACTTCGAGACGTTGTTGCCGTCCGTCACGCGCAGGCTCTCCAGCCAGCCGAGGACCACCTTGAAGTCGCCGCCGCAATCGATAATCACGTGGGTCCCGTAGACCTCGTCAACACCGGCCTCGATCACGAAACCGCTGCACGCCGATTCCACCGGTACGTTCTTGAGCCCGACCAGCGAGAAGTCCACCCCGGTGTGGACCTTGTTGTCCGCGCGCGGTGTCCCGAAATAGTCCTCCACGCCGGCGTGCGTGTTGAGCGGCAACTCAAATCGCTTGCCGCCTGCGATCAGGTACTCCTTGATGTCGGGCTTCGCGGGGTTGGAGGCCACCGTCCCGGCGCCTTCGTTCTCGCCCGCGACCTTATTCGCCGGGTCGCGCGTCGGCGCGATCTTCGGTGACTCAGTTGCCTTGGTCAGCGTCTCGCCGCTGCGGCCCTCCGCTGGCGCTTCCCCAGCCCCACCGCCGCCGAAAGCGCAGGCGCCGATCCAGGCGAGGAATGCCAGTACCGGCACACCCGCCAGCAGGGCGAACGGGGCAAGCTTCCGGTCTCCCGATCGCTTCTCCCGGTACTTGGGACCGTAAAACCCCTTGCCTGGTGGCATCCTCACACCTCAACAGCAGCCATTGCCCAGTTTCGGGCTACCTTCCGCCGCGTTCTCTCGGGAACTCCCCTGCATTTCGCGGGGCGATCAGATCGGATCGCGCAAAGCGACAACCCTCCCTGGGTATGTATCGGCGCGCCCGACCGGCGTCATCAGCAAACGCAAGGCAAAATCGGGGTTAACGGACGGCGCAATTTCGTCTCCCGGCGCTCACCGGCCTGAGCAGGCGTCGCCAGCCTCGGAGCTCCCGAAGGTGCAAAATCCTGACAGGTGGGTAGTATCTCGCCTGTCACACACCAGTGGCTCCGGAGAGACTTCACAGTGACCTACAAACCGCCGCGGATGCGTTTCGGCATCTTCCTCGCTCCTTTCCATCGCGTCGGGGAGAACCCGACCGTCGCCCTCGACCGCGACCTGGAGCTCGTCGAGCTGTTGGACCGCCTGAACTACGATGAAGCCTGGTTCGGCGAACACCACAGCGCTGGCTGGGAACTCATCGCCTCGCCCGAACTCATGATCGCTGCCGCCGCTCAGCGCACGAAAACGATCCGCCTCGGCACCGGCGTCAGTTCGCTTCCCTACCACCACCCGTTCATCCTCGCCGACCGTATGGTCCAGTTGGACCACATGACCCGGGGCCGGGCGATGTTCGGCGTGGGGCCGGGTGCCCTCACCAGCGACGCCTACATGCTCGGGATCGATGCCCTTACCCAGCGCCAACGCATGGACGAAGCACTCGGCGTCATCCTCCGCCTCTTCCGCGGCGAGACCGTCACGCACCAGTCGGACTGGTTCACCATGAAGGAGGCCCGCCTCCAGATCGCCCCCTACACCTTCCCGCACATGCCGGTCGCAGTCGCCTCGACGTTCTCTCCCGCAGGCCCGCAGACCGCCGGAAAGCACGGCGTCGGCATCCTCTCCGTCGCCGTTTCACAGCCCGGTGGCCTGATCTCCCTCGCCAGGACATGGGAGATGGCTCAGGAGGCCGCCGACAAAGCCGACAAGGGCCTCAGCCGCGAAGACTGGCGCCTCGTCCTCCCCATCCACCTCGCCGACACCCGCGAGGAAGCCATCCGCGACGTCGACGAGGGCAACCAGCAGTTCAACAAAGACTACTTCGAGAACACTCTCGGCCGGCCCGCAGACCCGAGCGTGAAGCCGGACGTCGCCAGCCAGGTCGAACGCGGCGGCGCCATCGTCGGCACGCCCGATGACGCCATCGCCGCCATCGAGCGAATGCAGGAGATGAGCGGCGGCTTCGGGGCGCTGCTCGGCCTCGCCCACGAATGGACCAGCTGGGAAAAGACACGGCACAGCTACGAACTCTTCGCCCGCTACGTCGCACCGAGATTCCAGGGCCAGATCAGCCGGATCGAAGAAAGCCAGGAGTTCGTCGCCAGCAATCGCACGACCATCTTCGGGCCGAACGCCGCGGCCATAGGCAAAGCCTTCATCGATGCTGGTGTCTCCCTCCCGGATGCGATGCTGAATCGGATGCAGCGAGGAAATACCTAACCACACCACCACGGAACGCCAGCGCGGGGGCCCTGCCCACCGGATACAATGCGGCTATGCCCTACGTGACCGTAAACGCCGCCCGCCTCTACTACGAGCAGCACGGCAGCGGGCCCGATGTGGTATTCCTCCATGGCGCCGGCGGCAACCACCTCGTCTGGTGGCAGCAGGTCGCTGCGTTCTCCCGCGAGTTCCGCTGCACCACATTCGATGCCCGCGGCTGGGGTCTCTCGCGGGGTGAAATGGCCGTCGGCCGGTTCTCCCTGGGCACCGACCTCGTGGCGCTGCTCGAACGGCTGGACATCGGGCGCGCACACATCATCGCTCAGTCCATGGGTGGCCGTGCCGTCGCGGGACTCTCTCGCCTGGCGCCGCAGCGCGCCCTTTCCCTGGTACTCTGCGGCACTACTGCAGGGGCAACAGACGACCGGGTGCGTGAACTGCAGGACGAGCTGAAAGACGAACGCGGCGATGGCGGCCTCCGCGAACACGCGCTCGCCCCCGGCTACGAAGAAGCGAACCCCGGCATGGCCTTGCTCTACCGCCAGCTGAACGCCATCAACCCGCCCCGCCCGAAGGGAATGCTTGGGCGCCCGCCACCCACCTACAGGGGCAGCACCCACGAGATGCTCGCCGCCCTCGCCGTTCCCGTGCTCTACATCGTCGGCGAGCATGACCTCATCACCTCGCCGGAAATGATCCGGCAGGCGAAGTCACTCGTGCCGGGCGCCGAGTACCACGAGGTCAAAGGCGCCGGGCACTCCTGCTACTTCGAACGGGCCGGCGAGTGGAACCAGGTTGTAGGCGACTTTCTCCGGCGTGCCGGCAGGGGTACAGCGGGTAAATAGGCGGTTGCCATTAGGGGAACACGCCAGTTATTGTCTACCTCCATGGTCTGGAAGTTCCGCTGGCTCCACTCATTCCTCGCGCGGCTCCGCGGCTCCGAACGTGCCTCCGGCGCTGGCTGGGTCGAGCCTTCGAACGCCATCACCCGCGCTATCATGACTGGCTCATTCGCCGAGTTGCCGATGTCCGTCCCGCTCCGCGAGCCTGCCGAAGTCGTCACACTGCCTGCCCGGACGCAGCCCGCCACGCGCACTGCGCAGCGCACACGCCGTCGCCGGGCCGGCCGCGCAGCCTGATCGGGCAGCCCCGCGCCCGTTATACTGCCCGCATGGCCATCTACGAGTATTACTGCCCCACCTGCCGCGCGAAGTTCGAGCAACGCCGGCCAATGTCCGAAGCCGCCGTCGCGACGAAGTGCGCCAGCGGTCACCGCGCCGAACGGACCGTCTCCGCCTTCGCGATGTCGCGCACCGCGGGCGGCCTCATGCTGGATGAAGCTCCGTCTGGCGGTGGTTGTTGCGGCGGCGGCGGTTGCGCCTGCGCGAACTAGTCGCCGGCCCCGCTGCGCGCCCGGGCCGTCTCTGGCGCTCCGTCCCGAGCGCGCCCAAACACCAGGTAGCTGACCGAGAGCGACACGACTGCCAGCGCTTCGACAACCGTGAGTCCTCCCACCAGGTACGTCATGTCTTGCCAGAACGGCTCGGGGAACATCTGGATCAGATGATCGGTGTCCGGGTCGAGGAGCCACAGGTCGTTGCTGAACGCAATCTCGTGGAACCTCGTCCAGGCGGAATCGAAGCCCGTCACGGCGAATGCGCCGATGGCGCCGATAGCGGCGAGGCCGGCGCCCACACCCGCAAGGGAATAGGCCGCCAGTTGCCGCGGCGTGCGTTCCCGGGTCCATAGCACCGCCCCGCCGATGTAAGCCAGGATGATGGCCAGCGACACCTCGTTTAGCCGGAACACCGCACGCATCAGTCCCTTGACGTCGCGCATGTGGGACGTCTCTTCCTCGCTGAACAGTGCCGTCTCCTGTCCGTCGATCGTGACCTGCGTCCGCAGGCTGGAACGGTCGTCTTCGAAGTAGCGGATCAGGTCTTCGGCCGCTCGGTCCAGGTCCGGCAACGAAACCCCGGTCGCCTGGTCCGCGTCATACCGCCGGAAGCCCTGCTCGTAGAACCACGCGTCGCCCGCGGCGAAGCGCACGTTCGCCGTCACCAGGAAGACGGGGATCGAGAAGATGAATCCGGCGGTAGCGAGACGGGTGAGGACGTTCATAGCTGTCGCGGTGCGACATGCGGCATCGTGCCCACGCCCTGCGGCACGGTCAAACGTATCCGCGAACCTCTGGTAAACTCAGCCCACTTTCCCGGCGTCTCCCGCCGGGTCTTGCTGCCGCAAGATCTCACCGGAGCCTTCTATGACTGCGCCTGCCACGACGCCCGAACTTGAGTTCGTCTTCAATCCCCGCTCGATCGCCATCGCCGGCGTTTCGGCCAAGGAGACCGCTGCCTTCGGAGGCGGAGGATTCGTTTCTTCGCTCCAGGAAATCGGGTTCCGCGGCCCGATCTACCTGATCCATCCGACAGCCCCCGCTATCCGGGGTCTGCGTTGCTACAAGACGCTCCTGGAGATTCCCGACGAGGTCGACTACGTCATCTCGTCGGTCAACGCCCGCTTCGTGCCGCAGCTCCTGGAGGAGTGCATCACGAAGGGCGTCCGGGTGCTCCACCTGTTCACCGCGGGTTTCACAGAGACCGGCGACGCCGAGCGGGCGAAGATGGAGCAAGCCGTCGTCGCACGGGCGCGGGAGGCCGGGATTCGCCTCATCGGCCCGAACTGCATGGGCCTCTACGTCCCGGACTCACGCCTCGCGATGATGAACGGCCAGATCGCTGAAGCAGGTCCGGTGGGCATGGTCTCACAGTCCGGGATGAACGCCGGGGAATTCATCCGCTACGCCGTCCCTCGCGGCATCCGCTGCTCGAAAGTCATCAGCTTCGGCAACGGCGCGGACCTGAAGGCCGCGGACTTCTTTGAATACCTCGCCGACGACCCGAAGACCGAGATCATCGTCGCCTACCTCGAAGGCATCCAGGATGGACCCCGCCTCGCCAAGGCCATCCGCCGGGCTGCCCAGAAGAAGCCTGTCGCGATCCTGAAGAGCGGCCGCACCGAGGCCGGTTCGAGAGCGGCAAGTTCCCACACGGCATCGCTCGCCGGCTCACTCCAGATCTTCGATGCCCTCTGCAAGCAGGCCGGCGCACTCCGCGTCGAAAGCCTCGAAGAGCTCGTCGACACGGCCGTCGCATTCCGCTTCGTGAAGCAGCTCGCGGGGCCGCGCGTCGTCGTTGTTGGCGGTGGCGGAGGCGCGAGTGTGCTCGCGGCCGACGACCTGGACGCCGCCGGGCTCCAGCTCCCGGCACTGCTCCCAGAAACCCAGGAGCAACTGGCGAAGGTCACCCACGAAGCCGGGACGAGCATTCGCAACCCGATCGACACCACCAGCCTCTGGGAAGACGCGGCGTTCGAAGCCACCGTTCGACCCTGTGCCACTGCCGAGAACATCGACGTCGTGCTCTTCCATACGAGCTTCGGAGGAGGCCCCGTCGCCCGGAACCAGAACGTCCGCGAACGAATGGTTCGCCAGGCCGAAACGCTCGGTCGCATCCAGCGGGAGACTGGTAAGCCGCTGGTTGTCGCCATCAGGCCGGCCGTCACCGGCGATGCCTTCGACCAGTCTTCAGAGTTCCAGGAGCTGTGCTGGCGCCAGGGTCTCGCCACCTTCCCCAGCATTGCCCGGGCGGGTATCGCTCTGGCGAACCTCGTTGAGTGGCGCCGCCGCCAGGCGTAGTTCTCGCGTTCGTAACATCGCGTTGATACGCTGGTTGCCAACCATGAATCGCGAAAGCCTCGAACAATTGCGATGTTGCGCATGGCGCACGGTTTCTTACCGGGCTGCCGAAATGGCCGCTGCGCGCGCATCGATAGGCGGCGACCACGATGGCGATGCGGTCGTTACGAGCTGCCAGCGATTGGAAGCCTACGGTTTTGGCCCATGCGATTGCGCGGCTCCTGAACGGCTCACCGGCCACGCCGCCCTCGAACGCCTGGCGGCAGTCACCGCTGGCCTCGAATCGGTCGTCCTCGGCGAAGACCAGATCACCGGCCAGGTACGCTCTGCCTTCGCCGCAGCCAGCAACGAGTTGCGGGCGGCTTCGGACATCGCCATCGCTACCGCCAGAGCCCTTCGCGCCGAGACGCGGTTCGAGAGCCATGCGGGCCACTTGTTGGACAAGGCGCTTCGGCTCTCCACGATGCAGCCCGGCGGATTGCTCCTGGTCCTCGGCGCTGGTGCGATGGGCCGGCTCATCGCTGAGCGCGGCCATGAACTCGGCTTCCGGGTCACTGTCGCTGCCCGGCGTCCCCCGGAACCGCCGTTCGGGGACGAATTCGTCGAACTCGGGCGGGTGCCCGGCCTCCCGCGATTCGATGTCGTTGTCGGCTGCCTGGGCTCTGGCGCCGGGGAAATCGCGCCCCGTGTCCTGCCAGCCTGCCGCCTGTTGGTCGACCTGGGCACGCCGCGCAACTTCAACGTGCCATCCTCGCCCGGCGTGGTTGCCATCGCCGACATGCTGGATGAAGAAGCCACGCGCCCGCATGCGACGGCACGGCGCAGGAAGCTCCGTGCCCGCCTCGGCGAGATCCTAGACCAGCGGCTCGCGCGCCTCGGGGAGAACTCACGCTCCCCTCTCGGAGCGTTTCGGGCGGAGGTCGAGGCCATCCGCCAGCAAGAACTCGAACGAGCACGGAAGCTGCATCCAGAGGTCCCCGCGGAAGTCCTCGATGCGGTGACCCGATCGCTCATCGACAAAGTGTTCCATCGGCCGACAGCCCGAATTCGCGGCCTGTCAGACGAGCAGCGCGCCCGCGAATTCACCTCTTACTTCGAAAGCTGACGGTTTGTCTCCCCCGGGCGTACCACGAGTGGACGATCGCGCCGGCTTCGCGGCGGTTCAAGCTGCCCTTCGACCACGGGCTGGCACTTCGGACACCATGCCGTGTGACGGATGTCCACCCCCTGTGGCGCCGACCGGAGGGTTGTCCGGCAGCGACGGCATGGCTGGCCCCCGCGCATATAGACGTTCATCGTCGGCCTGCGCGTGAGTCCCAGCGCATTCTCCTTGCCCACGCTGGCCCGAAGCAGGCCCTGGGCCTTCCCCAGGAGCCGGCGCACGTCGTCGTCGCTCAGGTCGGAAACGCGCCGCCACGGATTCACTCCCGCATGGAAGAGCGCCTCGTGCTTCCAGATGTTCCCCACCCCGGCTACGGCTCGCTGGTCCATGATCGCGTCGCCGATGGTGAGCATCGCCCGTGTCGGATGGCGCAACCGCTGCAGCGCCTCCTCGGCGTCGAAGGCGTCGTCAAGAAGGTCCGGCCCCAGGTTGGAAACCGGCGCGTGGTATCCGAGGCTGCGTTCCTCGACGAGTTCGATCACCGGCGCGCCGAAATTCACCACCACTGCGCCGTCGACTTCGAGCACCAGGCGAACCTCTCGCTCAGGACGCGTCCATCGCTCGCCGGGTTCGTAAACGTGCCACGTCCCATACATCCGCAGATGCCCTCGGAGGGCGAGCCCGTTCTCGAATCCGATGAGCATGTTCTTCCCCTGCGACCGGACACCAGTGCAGCGCTGACCGACGATCTTCTCGACGCGCGGCACCGGACCCGGGCCATGGCTCCTGGCAGCTCGGATGATCTTGCCGTCGAGCGCTGGCCGGAGCTTCTCTGCGAAGCGGTACAGCGCGTCTCCTTCAGGCATTGCGCAACACCGCACGTTCAGACCGCCGCGTGAGACCACGGAACCCGCGGGCGAAGCCCGCAGCAAGCAGCGCCCGGGCGATCGCCGAATCGCCAACCGGCTCCGCGTCGATGCGCTCAATCGACAGTCCCTTGCTGCCGAGTGAAGCCGGGTCGCTCGCCAGCACCTCTGCAGCCACGGCAAGTAGGGATTCATCCGCCACCGCGGGAAAAGCGAGGATCGCCCTCCGCCCAGGGGCAAGGTAGAGCACCGGCACACCGTCGACGAGGACGACCCTGGCGCCAGCCACGCGCTGGTACGCCTTCCGCGAGCTCTCGTCGTCACGCGGCCATGCGAGGGTCGCGCCGTACGGTTGCGCCGGGTCCGTTGCAGCGAGGACAACCGCCGTCTGTTCGTCTGGCGCTTCACGCTCGGCCCGGACGCGCTCCGCAGCACCGGGCAGCGCGAACTGCGCAGCGCCGAGCCCCTCCACGAAGTACCCCCGCCGAACGCGTCCCGCGTCTTCCATCGCCTTCAGCACCGGGTACACCGCCGAGAACCCACCCGGCTGCTCCTCCGCAGCGACCCCTTCACGCGTGACGATTCCCAGCCGATCGAGGAGTGATTGGGCGCGAGCATGGGAACGGGCCGTTGTCGCTGTCCGCGATTCATCGACCGCACCCGGCCTCACAACTGACCAGCGGCCGGCCGCTTCCGGGGGCAGCTTGCCAATGCGGCCGCGAGGAGCTGGCGGAGTCCCGCGCCTGCCCCACGCGAGTGCCCGGACAGGTGCGATCGTGTCGTTCGTAACGCTACCCGCCCAGACCAGGTCCCAGAGAGCCTCCAGCACCTCGGTGTGCGGAGCAGACGTCGCCATGACCAGATCGCTGAAGAAGAGGGCGCCGCGGGCTTCCAGCGCCGCGAGAATCGCGGCCGGGAGCGGACCCGGCGCCTCCGGAGACGTTGGAGCGAACGTACTGAGCATCTCTCGCCGGACAAGCACGATCCGGCCGTCGTCTCGTCCCAGTCTCCCCGCTCCGAACCACGCGACCTCGCCGGCCGCCATCAGTGAATCCAGCATGGCCGGCTGGTAGTCCCCAACCCGCACAGAGAGGACTTCCCGTTCCAGAGCACTCGCCGGCAGGGCGACACCCTCGCATTGCCCGATCACATCCCGGAGCCGTTCCAGCCCCCGGGCCGCCGATCCGATCCCGTGCCAGCGTTGCAGGAACCGGGCATAGGCTGCCCCGCTCACCGGTTCGACTTCTCTCCGCAGCCGCGCGAGCGAACGGCTCTTGATCTGCCTCAGCACATCCGGGTCGCACCATTCCCGTTCTCTGCCACCGGGACGGAAGTCACCGTGGAGCAGTTTGCCCCCGGCATCGAGTTCCTCGAGCGTCTCCCGGATCAGCGACTCGGGCAGTGCCCATCGGCGCGCCGGTGCTGCCGTCACGAACGGTGCATGCGTCCGTGCGAAGCGGGCCAGCAGGCCCTCAAGCGCGTTCTCGCTCCGTCGAAGGAACACCTCTGGCACGCCCACCGGAATCGAAACCCCGAGCCCATCCCGGAAGCGGCCCGCGTCTTCAATGGCGATCCAACGCTCCGCACCACCGATCCTCACCCGGCAGGCTCGCCGGCTCGTCTCCAATTCTCCCAACCATGCTTCGGCGGCCCCCACTGCGGCCAGACGGGCGGCGACCTCTTCGACGTCCAGGTCCCCCAGGCGACGGAGCAGGTCGTGGACGTGGTCCACGGTCTTCGCCTTGCGATTCTCGACCAGGCACTGCAGCTCGAGTTCAACCTGTTCAACGGCTCCCGCGTCCAGCAGTTCGCGAAGCTCCGCCTCACCCAGGAGGTCTCTGAGCAGGTTCCGGTCGAGCGTCAGTGCCTGCGCCCGGCGCTCCGCGAGTGGAGCATCGCCCTCGTACATATACGCCGCCACGTAGTCGAAGAGCAGCGACCGGGCGAACGGTGATGCCTCCCGTGTCTGCACCGGCACCACCCGAATCTCGTGGCTCTGGACTTCGCGCAGCACCTGGACCAGACCCGGCATGTCGAACACGTCGCGCAGGCACTCACGGTAGGTCTCCAGGATGATTGGGAACGACCCGTAGCGGCTGGCGACGGCCAGGAGGTTCGCTGACCGCTGCCGTTGGAGCCAGAGCGGTGAACGCGCGCCTGGCCGCCGCTTCGGCAGCAGGAGGGCGCGGCCGGCGTTCTCGCGGAAGTGCGACGCGAAAAGCGCAGTGTTCGCCAGCCG
Source organism: Candidatus Amarobacter glycogenicus (assembly GCA_016719395.1). Classification (GTDB taxonomy): domain Bacteria; phylum Chloroflexota; class Dehalococcoidia; order Tepidiformales; family Tepidiformaceae; genus Amarobacter; species Amarobacter glycogenicus. Next base: position 181,701 of record JADJZF010000007.1, read on the forward strand.
TGATACCACCAACTCTTCGACCTCATCGGGCCCTGGGAACAGCGACTCCACCGGGGGCAATTCGTCGCCCCCGGCAAACCGGATGGCAATGCCGTCGTCGCTCCAAATCGTCTGAACCTCGAAGCCACTGCGATCCGCCAGGACAGCTTCGATCGCCTGGGCCCATGGCGCGTGTACCTGTCCGCCGAACGGCGACAGGATCACCATCCGCCAGTCGCCCAGTTCGTCCCGGTACTGCTCCACAACGACCGTCCGGTCCGTCGGGAGGTGCCCCGTCGCCTCCTTCTCGTCCGCGAGATAGGCCAGGAGATTCGTGATGGCGTTCTCATCCAGGTCGTGCACTTCACGAAGCCGCGACGCCGCCCTTGCCGGGTCCCGTATCGCGTCAATCTCCCGGGTGAACGCACCACCGCCCGGCCGAACTCCAACGGCCGTCCGACGCCATCACCTTTCCAGAACGGCATCTTTCCGGGCTCGCCCGGCGCCGGTGACACAATGACCTGGTCGCGCGTGATCTGTTCGATCCGCCACGTGCTGGCGCCAAGAAGGAACGTCTCGCCCGGGCGGCTCTCGTACACCATCTCCTCGTCGAGTTCGCCGACGCGCGGCCCGCCAACTCCCAGGAACACGCCATAGAGCCCCCGGTCCGGGATCGTGCCCGCGTTGACCAGGGCGACGATGCGGGCGTCGCGGCGGCTCGAAAGTACGTCCGTCTCGCGGTCCCAGAGGATCCGTGGCTTCAGGTCGGCGAATTCATCCGACGGATACTGACCCGACAGCATGCCCAGCACGCCTTCGAGCTGTTCTCTGCTCAAGTCCGCGAAGTTGTAGCAGCGGCGGACCATCGCGAACAGTTCCTCGACCGTGAGGTCCTCCGACGCGCAGGCCGCCACCACCTGCTGGGCGAGCACATCGAGCGGATTCCGGGGAACCTCCGTCTTTTCGATGAGGCCCTTCCGCATGCGCTCCGTCACGACAGCGCATTCGAGCAGGTCGCCCCGGAACTTCGGGAAGATTCGCCCGATGCTGGTGGCGCCCACCTGGTGTCCCGCGCGGCCAACTCGCTGGAGCCCCCGAGCGACTGACTTCGGCGATTCAACCTGGATGACGAGGTCGACCGCCCCCATGTCGACGCCCAGCTCCATCGAGCTGGTGCACACAAGCCCCGGGATCGTCCCCGCTTTCAGTCGTTCCTCCGCTTCGAGCCGCTGCTCGCGCGACACCGAACCGTGGTGGGCGAGCAAGAGTTCCTCGCCCGCAAGCTCGTTCACACGCGCAGCCAGCCGCTCCGCCAGGCGGCGGTTGTTCACGAAGAGCAACGTCGAACGATGGGAACGGACGAGTTCGAGCATCCGCGGGTAGAGCGCCGGCCAAATCGACGTTCGCGCTTCGGGACTGACTTCTGACTCAGGGATCGGTCCCACGAGTTCGCCGAGCCGCGTCATGTCCTCCACCGGGACGACCACTTCAAGGTCCAACGACCGCTGCAGGCCGGCATCGGCGATGCGCACCGGCCGATCACCGCCGAGATACTTCGCGACCTCTTCGAGGGGCCGCTGCGTGGCCGAGAGGCCGATCCGCTGGAAAGACCGTCCAGTCAGCCGCTCCAGCCGCTCCAGCGATAGGGCCAGGTGCGCCCCTCGCTTCGTCCCCGCCATCGTGTGGATCTCGTCAATGATGACCGTCTCCACCGTTTCGAGGATCGCCTTCGAGCGTGACGTCAGCATCAGGTAGAGGGATTCTGGTGTGGTGATCAGGATGTCCGGCGGGTCCTTGCGCAGGTCCTCGCGTTCGCGCGAAGGAGTGTCTCCCGTTCTCGTCGCAACCGCGATGTCCGGAGGGGGTAGTCCTTCCCGGGCCGCGGCGATTCGGAGGCCGGCAAGGGGCGCCCGCAGATTGCGCTCGATGTCATACGACAGCGCCTTCAGCGGAGAAACGTAGAGGACAGAGACGCCCGCGCGGACGACCTTACCTCCCCTGCCGGTGGGAAGCGGCGGGCGGTTCGCCAGCCGGTCGAGACACCACAGGAACGCCGCCAGCGTCTTGCCCGACCCCGTCGGCGCCAGGAGGAGCGTGTGTTCGCCACTCCCGATCGCACGCCACCCGAGCTCCTGGGCCTTCGTTGGCGCCTCGAACGAATCCGCAAACCAGGCACGCGCTGCCGGGCTGAACTGTTCGAGGGCCGGGACGGGGTTCGCTACGCGCGCCATCAGGGCATTGTGACAGAAGTCCCCGGCGTTAGCACAAGTGTTCGGCTTACTTCTTCGTGGGAGCCCGCCGCCGGACCCTGGCAGCAACGGGCTCGTCGGGATCGATCTTCGGCAGGCCCTGCACGGCCGTCGTCACGAACCCCAGGTGCGCCCGGCGTTCATCGCCTTCCGGGTGGATCTCAACGCGGTAGATCGTCTGGTAAGGGATGAAGCTCTGGATCGGGTGCTCGTGGTCCGGGATCGATGTCTGGAGCGCGACCCATTCCTCCGCCACGCCCGAGATGCCGTTCACGTAGTGGGTCACGCCATCGACCGTCATCAGCTCCACGACGGGAGCGACACACGCCACCTGCTTGCAGAACCCCGCGATCGCGGGAGGGAGCACCTGTTCGAAAAACGCGCGGTCGAACGGGACGCCATTGTTGCCTCCTCCGGCGGGCATCGGCGCAACAACACCGGGTGGGAGGTAGATAACACGAGATCCCTGCTGAGTCATGCGCGGAGGGTAGGTAATGCGCGACCGGGTGACAACTGAGCAAGCGACATAGACGCGCGACGCCGCAATGGCTATGATTTTCATAGCGACAAGCGTCGACAACAAGAAGCCGCATCCCGCTGGAGGCCTCAGCCATGACGACCGAATCCGAAGCCCCCGTAGTCCTCGTCAACATCACCGAGAAGGCCGCCGAGAAGGCGAAGGCCCTGCTCGAAGCCCGCGAACTGACGGATGGCGCGCTCCGCGTCTTCATCGCCGGCGGCGGTTGCAGCGGCTACCAGTACGGCATGGCGCTCGCCCGCGCCGCTGAAGAAGACGACATCATCCTCGAACAGTCCGGCATCAAGATTGTCATCGACCCGGAAAGCGCCCAGTACCTCTCCGGCGCCGAGATCGATTATGTCGACGACATCATGAAGAGCGGCTTCTCGATCTTCAATCCGAACGCCACCAAGTCATGCGCCTGCGGCTCCAGCTTCCAGACTGCGGACGGAAGCGGCCAGCCCCGCGCCTGCGGCAGCTGATCGCCGGCTAATCCCACTTCGAAATCACGAACGGGGCCGATTCAAGTTGGCCCCGTTTTTCGTGCTCACCACGCACCGTACAGAACCCGGAAGAGTTCAAACAGATGGTGCATCGGGCGCAGGATCACAGCGACCGGAACGACGACCAGGAACACGATCACGCGGCGCCATCGGATGGCAGAGAGTGGCTCCAATGGTTCCAGGTACTCAGGGATCTCGCCGGCAAACGGATCAAATGCCGGACCATCGGGGGGCTTCCGCCAGGGCAGCCGCATTACCGCTCCTCCGTACACCAGGAGGATCGGCAGTGCTGGCCGGTTACATCAGGTTGCGCATCAACTGCGTCTCACTCGTGAGGAACACCATCGAAGCCCGGGTGGCTGCCCGCAGGCGGCCGAACTCCGCGTCGGTCACGGCCATCTCGTCGAACTTCTCGAGCTCCCCCAGCGAGTCGAACTCCGCCACGATCGAGACACCACTGGTGTGGCCCGTCATCTTCGACCAAACGCTGGTGTGCGCATCAATTCCGCGCTGCTTCTGGTAATCAAGCGCTACCGATACCGAGAGGACGAATTCCCGGTGGCTGCCCGGTTTCACGTCTCCGTGCAGGACGCGCATGTACTTCCGCGGCGCAGTCGCATCCTCGGAGGTCATCAGCCCTTCGGAGTGGTAGGCGAGGCGCAGGATCGACACTTCGGAGTCTTCGTAGATCATCGCCGAACGCACTTCGCGGCGGACAATCGCGAACCGCGAGTCCTCCGTCGCCAGGTCGGTCCACTTCTCCAGGTCCTCGAGCGTGTTGAAGTCGGCGGCGATGACGACGGAGTTGTTCTGGCCGGTCATGGCGCCCCAGACCGCCGTCCGCGCACGGATGCCCCGCTCGGTCTGGAATGTGTTCGCCTCGCGCATGGCGCTCAAGAAGTCTCGGGTTTGCCCCTGCGCGACAACGCCAACCAAGATCCGACGGTACATTCATGACTCCAATGCCCGGGTTCGCAGACCCGGCGGGCGCAGTGTACCAGAGAGAAAGGCCGTCCTCCTTCCAGCAACGGAACTATAATCCCCACGATGTCGCTCTTCGTCGCCTACTTTCGCTTCAAGCCCGGCACCAACGCGCTCCAGGGCCTGATGGCATTCGAACGCCGAAAGACCTTCCAGCACCCGCCACAGGCCAGGGTCCTGGGCGAATATTGGGTGAACGCCCCCGAAGGCGACCCGCAGGTCGTGGTCGTGTGGGAAGCCGAAGACGAAGGGCCCGCCGATTACTACGATGCCGCCTGGGGCGACATCTTCGATATCACGACGTCCCTCGCCAGCCTGCCGGTCTCGGAGATTCCCGAAGACCTGCCGGAACAACTCCGCTCCAGGATGTAGGCTCCGATGGACGCGCCAGGCGCACACCCAGGCAGTCTCGGCCACCGAATTGTCGTCGTGGGACCCAGTTGCTCCGGCAAATCGACCCTGGCAAGCCAGCTTGCCGCCCTCAGCGGTGCGAGTTTCATCGAACTCGACGCCCTTTTCTGGAAGCCCAACTGGCAAGAGAGCGACCCGGAGGAGTTCCGGATGCGGTTGGTGGAGGCGCACGCCGCGGACGCGTGGGTCACCGCCGGCAACTATCTCCGGCACACGTTGGCCACGGTCTGGCCTCGGGCCGACACTATCATCTGGCTGGACTTCCCGCTCTACCTGACGTCGTGGCGCGTCGTCGTCCGCTCCTGGCGGCGGTGGCGGAGCCGCGAACTGCTCTGGGGCACGAACGCGGAGAAGTTCTGGGACCAATTGATGATCTGGAGCCCGCAACGATCGCTCATCGGCTACACCATCTCCCGCCGTCGCCAGTCCCGGGCAGCCTTCCTCGAAGCAATGACCGACCCGCAGTTCCGCCAGGTCCGCTTCCTCCGGCTGACTTCACAGGGTGAAGTCAGCACCTTGCTCGCGCGCGCCGCCCGGGCAGTCTAGGCCCGGACGGCGAGATTTCGCGTTCGGCGAAAGACCTATCGCCCCTTGAACGCCGGCTCGCGACGCTCCGCGAACGCGCTCAACGACTCCTTGAAGTCCTCCGTCTGGGCCAGCGGCAGGAGCTGGAGGAGGATGTGGTCCACGGCCGCCTCGAACGTTTCATCCTGTCCGAGACGCATCATGCGCTTTGTCGCCTGGACCGCCAGGGGTGCGTTGTTGGCGATCTTGTGAGCCCACGACTTCGCCTCAGTCATCAGCTCATCGTGCGGGACCACCTTGTTCACGAGGCCGAGCTCGAGCGAGCGCTGTGCGTCCAGGACGTCGCCCATGAACGCAACCTCGGCGGCCTTCGCCCAACCGAGCAGCCGCGGCAAGTACCAGCAGCCGCCGCTTTCCGGTACGATCCCGCGCTTCGCAAAGACCGCGCCCATCTTCGCGTTCTCGCTTGCGATGCGGATGTCGCAGCCGAGCGCGAGGTCCATCCCGTAACCGGCGGCGGCGCCGTTCAGGGCACAAACGATCGGCTTGTCCATCCGGTTAATGACGATCGGAGGCGAGTTGTGAAGGTCGAACATCTGGTAGCCGCGGCCACCGAGTTGGATGGCGCCGTCGCTCTTGTCGCCTCCCTGTGCTTTCAGGTCGAGACCCGAGCAGAATCCGCGCCCCGCGCCGGTGATGATGATGGCGCGCACGTCCCGGTCTACGTTCGCCGCCTGGAGTGTCGTGGAAAGTGCGGCCAGCATCGGCCCGGTGATAGCGTTCAGGCGGTCGGGGCGGTTGAACGTGATCGTAAGGACGTTGCCGTCCTGTTCGAGCAGCAGCTCGTCGGTCGGGGATGGAGGGATCATGGTGTGGCTACTCCGTTTGACGTCAAAGAATGTCGGGCGAGTGTTGCATCACAGCACTGACGCTGCAACCGACACGCTTTCAACGAACCCGCGCCACGGCTGGCTACTTCAACAGGAACTCGTGGAGCGTCAGGCCGCTGTCCTTCACCTGCTGGGCGACTCCCTTGCCGACGTAACGGATGTGCCACGGTTCCGACGCGTATCCCGTGATGGCTTCCTTGCCATCCGGATAGCTGACAACAAACCCGAACTTGTAGGAATTGGCGGCGACCCAGGCCGCTTCGGCGGTGCCCCCGAACGCTTCCAGTTCGAGACCGCGCGCCGCGACGTCAGCGGTCGTGCCGAGCTGGTGTTCGCTGTGGCCCGGACGCGCACTCGTGCGGTCTGCGTACGCTTGCCCGCTGGTCTGCACCCAGTAGTTGTAGGTGTTCACCTGCTCCTGGTAGCTCCGGTAGCCACTGTTCACGTAGAAGTCGAATCCCTTTTCCTGCTTCCCCGCGGCGAACATCTCGCCGAGTGCAACGGCAGCCTCGGCGCGGAGGTGGGCCCCTCCGGCAACCTGGCGCAGGTCATTCGGTGCGCAATCCGCAGCGAGCCGGTGCTGCTTGTCCAGGGGAGCGAGAATGTCGCCGCAAGCCACCAGGATGCTGCCATCGTCACCCGGGGTGGGCTCCGGAGTCTTCGTGGAAGTCTCGCGCCAACGGTGGATGTCGGACCACCGGCTGTAGCCGTGGCTTCGGCCGTCGCAGTGCTGGACGGGTCACCAGATGGGCCAGCCGGTTTTCCGTCGCCGGAGATCGAGTCGGCGGCGACCGTGAGCAACAAGACGACTGCAAGCACAACCGCGATCAGGGCACCGATGAAGACGACCGGGAAGTTGGAGCCACGCTCGGAGCCGCCGACGGTCTGGCGTTTCGCCTTGCCCCCCGCACGGCGGACAGGCCGGCTCCTCGTATCACTCATCGCAGAAACCTTAGCGCCGACGGTGCTTCTGGCCTATCGCCGGATTACCCCGCGCTAACCCGCGGATCGCGGGCGACATCATCGAGAAACGCCCGCAACAAGGAGTTCGTCATCTCTGCCTGCTCCATCTGGACGAAGTGGCCGCTGCCGGCGACGGGCTCCTGGCGGAGGAAGGTCGTGTGTTCACGCAGCCAGGCGGGGTCGCCAAGCGGCTTTTCTGCCCAGATCGCCATGAAGGGCTTGGCGTCTGCTTCCCGGATCAGTCGGGGCATGTCTTCACCCACCAGGTGCAAATCCTCGAGCATTCCCGCCCCAACATCGGCCGGGCAACCCAGCATGACCCGTTCGACGTATTCGGCCGCGCCCGCATGAGGCGGGTCGTAGGCGAATGTCCCGATGAAGCCCTCGACGGCGCGCATCGAACCAGCCTCCCGGATCAGCGAGACCGAACGAGGTGAGCCGGCCCCCGTCTGGGCCGTTATCGGCGAGTCGATCGTCACCACTCCGAGAACGAGTTCCGGGTAGCGCCCGTTCAGGGCGAGGGCGATGATCCCACCGAGGCTGTGACCAACCAGGATAGCCGGACCGATCGCGAGTTCACGGATAATGGCTGCCACGTCCTCCAGGGCCTGTCCTGCGCGAAACGGCGGCGCCGCAGGCGATTCGCCGCGCCCGCGCAGGTCCACGGCGATGCAGCGATGCCTCTTCGAGAACTCGGCCAGCTGTTCGGACCAGCAGGTCCGGTCGCACGCCCAGCCGTGGATGAAGACGAACGCCGGCGATCCGCTTCCCCGGTCGTCGTAGGCGATCGTCGCACCGTTGACCGTCAGCTTCGCCATCGAGCGATGCGCCGGGCAGGTTTCGGCGTGGGCTGCCGTTTCCGATTGAGGAGCCTTGCCACCGTGTGGATCGTTGCGAGGCTCGCCCCGCGCGTTACCGCCAGCGCCATTGAGCCGCCTTTCCTCGCCCTCCCTCGATCCGCGCGTCCAACGGCCGCGCGGACGTTCGCCGGAGCGTGACGCGACCCCTCGCTCAGGATGGCCAACGCGTCTTGAGCCGCCAGCCGGGCATGATCAAGGTCAATCTGCGAGAGCGACTCGCGCGCCCGGCGTGATCCTTCTGCCCCGGCGACACCGAGCCGTGCAACGACTTCCGCGGCGCGTTCACGCGCATGCTCGACATCGGCCGAATGAAGGGGAAGCCGTCCCGCGGCTGTGGCAGCACGGCCTCGGACGGTCCTACGTTGAGCGGCTTCGACGCGAGCGGCGGACCGTTTCTGGCTCGATCGGCGGGCTGCGAAGCCTGCCCCCGCGATAATCAGGACAGCCGCAGCTCCGGCCGCTGCCAGGAGGATGAGGCTCGAACCACGACGCGAGGCGGCCGTGTGCTCTTCCATCAGCCGTTCGAGCGGTGGCGCCGCCGCGGCGGGTTCGAACTCGCCGTGTTCCAGGTCGCCGAGGAACTCCCGAACACCGTCGGTGAACGCGTCCGGGCTGTCTCCGGGCACGCTGTGGCCGGCTCCAGGGATCACGATCAGGCGGGCTCGCGGCATCTCGCTCGCTGCCCGCTCGGCAACTTCCTGCGAGAGCACATCGCTTTCCGAACCGCGGATCAGGAGCGCTGGCACGCGCACGCCCCTGAAGAGCGCCCAGGAGTCGTCATTCGCTGCTTCGCCGCCGATACGCAGGCCGCTATCGGGCTGGCGGAAGCGCTTATCGAATTTCCACGTGTACTTCCCGGTTTCGGTGGGCTTCAGCCGGTGGCGCATCCGCTCCCGGATGTTCTCCAGCGTGCGCCGCTGATTGAAGCGGTGCGCAAGCTCGACGAACTCCTCAAACTCCAGTTCATCCGGCCCCCGCGTGAAGCGGACGATGTTGTCCACGCCTTCTTTCGCGGATTCAGGGCCGACATCGACGAGCACCAGCGCGCTCACGTGCTGTGGGTAGCGATTCGTATACGTGACCGAGTTCAGCCCGCCCATGCTGTGGCCCACAAGGATAAACCGGTCGATCCCAAGCTCGCGGCGGAACCCTTCCAGGTCTTCGACGAAGGCCGTGCGGGTGTAATCGCCGTCCTCCGCCCAGTCGCTGTCCCCGTGGCCGCGCTGGTCCAGCGCGATCAGGCGGTAGCGGTCCTGCATACGCCCCGCGAACTCATCGAACATGTGCCCGGAAACCCCGAACCCATGGAGCATGATGATGGGTTGCGCCTGGGGGTTACCCCACTCCTGGTAGCTGAGCTTCAGGTTTCCGACCTTAACGCTGCGTTCGAGATACCCGGCAGTCACCATGGCGTGCTCTCCCATCGAGAATTCGCTCACCCCGCGGCGGTGGCGAACTTCGATGATAGCACCGCGGGGGAACCCGCGAGGCTCCGCGTCCCCGGCGCGCGTGATACTTGGGAGAGCCTCAGGACACCGGCGGCAGCCCCTGCTCCTGGCGCAGCGCGTTGTACTGGCTGACGAGGGCATCACCCTGGTAGGCAAAGCCGCCCCCGGGGTTGAAGGAGTAGTTGTACGCAGCGCGCACGGCGTATTCGCCCGAATACCCGGCGCGGTCGCCCGCCTGCCATGCCTCGGCCAGGCCCCGGGCCGCGCAGTCGGCATTCGCCTCGGGGTCGAATCGGCTGTCTCCCATGCCGTGGCCATAGCCCTGGTCGTGCAACTGGAACAGCCCCACCGAGTGCCCGGCGTCGCCCACCGCATCGGGCCGGCCACCGCTTTCGATGAGCATTACCGCTTTCAGGAACAGCGGCGGCACGTTGTACTTCTGGCCCATCCGGTTGAGCATGCTGTCCCACTGGTCCGGGTCTGCGTCGCTGTTCGACTGGACCGGCGTGTGCGGTGTGGCAGTCCGGGACGCCCGGCTGGCGGCGCCGGTGGCGGAAGATCGTGCCGAAGCCGCCCTCGGAGCAGCCAGTGCCGTCGGCGGCTGGTACGTCGACGCCGCCGCCGAGAAGCCTCCGGAGGGACGGCTGCGCGCGATCTGGCCAGCTTCGCGAAGTGAAACGTGCGCGCTCGAGACCGTGCCGTGGGTAGTCGGATCGATGGCCATCCTGGCACACCGTATGACGCCCCTGCCGGTCGATGTATCCATCGAATGCCGTATCCTCGGGCGGCGAATCCCCTACCGGAGCACTCACGTGGCCGAGCAGCGCATTCCCGACCCCACCCTCATGGCACGCCTCCAGCTCAGCGTGAAAGGAGTCGACTGGGCGGCCTCCCTCGTGAAACCCTGGCAGCACGAAGCCATCGAAGACGTCTGGTCAGCCCACCACCAGGTCGCGCATCTCATCGCCGTCGAGACAGAGAACTTCCAGCCGCGCATCCGGCGCATCCTTGCCGAAGACCGCCCCGAACTCGTCTCCTGGGACACAGAGGCATTCAACGAGCGCTACCGCCCCGATGGCGACATCGATGACCTCGCCGAGCGCTTCATGGCAGAACGCACGAAAACCGTCGAGATGTTCAAGAGCCTTTCCCCGGATCAGTGGCTACGGACCGGGATCTGGCCCGACAGTCAGGAAGTAGACCTCGCGTGGCTGGCGGAAAAGGTCCTCTGGCACGCCCTGGACCATTTTGCGGTGCTTCTCGACCTGCACGGGGAATTCGAGAAGCGCCAGGCCCGGCGCTGGATGGCCTGATCAACTCCTCCGCGACGACGCCCAGTCGATGATGATGCGGGCGGATTCCTCCGGGGGCATCCGCGTGATATCCAGGCAGATCACGTTCGGGTGGTCCGTTGAGAACTGCGGGACTTCGTCGTTGAGCCGGGCGCCCTGGACCGGGTCGATGAGTTTCATCCGTTCCTTCCTCGCGGGCGACACGATCCGGCGCACGAGCTCCGGAGTCTCGCACGACAGGATCACCGGAACGAACAGGCTGCCGCGCGCTTCGGCCACCGCCACTGCCTCGTCGAACACTGCCATCTCCGACTCACTCTCGCCCGCAAGGTAGTTCGTGAACACGAACGACAGTTCAGCTGGCGAAAGGTCGATGATCGCGTCGAGCGCGGCGCGCCGGACCAGCCGTACGTACGACCAGACCCCTTCGGGTAACGGCTTGATCCCGTCCTGGTCCAGGACGTTGAAGATGACGTTCGCGATCGAGTGGTTGTCGACGAGGCGCGCTCCGGTTGCGACTGCCAGTGCGCTGCCAATGGTGAACTTGCCCACACCAGGCTTGCCGATCAGGTGGAAAATGGTCGACTGCAAGCGGTCGCTGCCCTCCGGGCGTAGCGCCGAACGATACCCGCAGCACCGGGCCCCCGGCTACCGTTCCACCGCCGCCGCCTCGTACCGGCCCGCCAGGAGTTCGCGCAGCAACTCGGCGTCGGTCGTCACGGGATAGGCGAATCGTGTCGCGGCGCGCCCCACCTCGTCCCGCATGTGAGCGTCCGAACCCGCAATCCCCGGTAGCCGGAAGCCCTTTGCGAGGCCGCTCGCCGCGAGATTCTGCAACTTCGAATCCGAGCCGTTCACCGCCTCGACCGAGGCGAAGTACTGCACGGTCTCGTGCGTGACCCGCAGGAGGCCGTCGCGCGCCGGATGGGCGAGGAACAGTACCCCGCCCGATGCCTCCGCCGCCGCGAAGACCGCCCGCGCGATTGCCGAGAATCCGGACGGATCGAGGCCGAAGGCCAGCACGTGTCCCATGTCCGTTGTCAGCTCCACCGCGGAGAAGACCCGGATCGGCGCGGACTCACGGAGCTCGGCGAGTTCGCCGGCATCCCAGGCACGGTCGTGTTCCGTCAGGCAGATGCCATCCAGCCCTCGCTCGCAGGCCAGCGAGACGAGCTCCGCCGCCGTCAACGCGCTGCACGCCGAGAGCGGGCGGGTGTGGCAGTGCAGATCGATCAGCACCGGCCTTCGCTACCGCGGGAGCTTCATGCCGTAAATCTCGCCCAGCAGGTCGAGAAAGGCAGACATCGGGCCGGACTGCGGCTTGTTCCTTCGGTACATCACCGCGATGTCCCGCTCGACCGGCTCGGCCGACTCGATATGCACCTTGTGCAGCGTCCCAAGGCGGATCTCCCGCTCTACCGAGACCTCCGGTAACAGCGCGATGCCAAGGTTCGCCTCGACCATCTTTTTCGTCGCTTCAATGGAGTCGAGCTGCATCTGCTGGTGCGGGACCACACCGAGGTCCCGGAAGAGACTCAGGATCATCCCGTAGTATCCCGAATCCCGGTCGAAGAGGATCAGCGAATCGTCCGCGAGCTGTTCAACTTTCACCGAACCGCGCTTCGCGTAGCGATGCTGCGACGACACCACGAGCACCAGTTCGTCGTGGTAGAGCGTCACCGTCCGGACATCGGGATGGTTGATCGGGCGCCCAAACCCGACTTGGACATCGTCATCGACGACCATCTGGAGGACTTCGTCACTGTGACCCGTCCGCACCAGCACGTCGACGCCCTGGTGGTTGTCGCAGAACACCTTCAACAGCCGCGGCAAGACGTAGGTCCCGACGGCTGGCGCCGTGCCAATCATCAGGCGGCCGGCAGTGCCGTCCCGCGTGCCTTCGAGCACCATCAGTCCATCGTTCAACGTCCGCAAAACGCGCTGGGCGTAAGGAAGAAATGAGCGGCCCGCATCGGTCAGCTTCACGCCTCGGCCCATGCGTTCGAACAACGACTGACCGACCTCGCGTTCGAGCGACTGGATGCGGTTGCTCAGTGACGGTTGTGCGACGCTCAGCAGCTCGGCCGCCCGGCTGAAGCTGCCGCAATCGGCGGCAGCGATAAATGCGTCCAGTTGGGCCAGTTCCATGGATGGCTCACCCGTTAGCGATAAGTCTTCGCTATGCCAGAACCATACGGGTTCAGCCAGCCATAGGCTAGAGATTGGTATGTATCAGGCAACGGCGGGGTGTACCCGGCGAACGGAGCCGCCCGGGCGAGCGCTTATCCGGCGCCCTCTGCGTCAGCCTGGCCTATACTGCGTGGGTTCCCTCGCGGGAATCGATCAGACTGGAGAACTTGATGGCCGACTACATCCCGAGCCCCGTCGAGTGGGTACGCAAGCAGGTTGAGCTGTACGAGAGCTCGGGCGGCACCCAGGGGACGACGCTGCGTGAGACCGGCTTGCCGGTGATCATCGTCACCAACACCGGCAACAAGACCGGCGCGATTCGAAAGACGCCGCTCATGCGTGTTCAGGACGGCGCGAACTACGTACTCGTGGGCAGTGTCGGCGGGGCGCCGAAGAACCCGGTCTGGGTCTACAACCTCCGCACCAACCCCGCCGTCGAGCTCCGTGATGGGACCACGGTCCAGGCGATGCGTGTCAGGGACGTCAAGGACGCCGCCGAGCGCGCACGCCTCTGGGAGCTCGCGGTCGCTGCCTTCCCGCCGTATGCGGACTACCAGGAGCGCACCACCCGCACGATCCCGCTCTTCGTCGCGGAACCCATCTAACCTCCGCCTACCCGGCCGCCCGCACGGTCGCCCGGGACTCTCTCAGTCGGAAGTACCGGCCGAGCACCCAGCTCATGATGTCCCTCACTGTGATCATCCCCACCAGTTCTCCGTCCCGCACCACCGGGATGTGACGGAACCCACCGTCGCCCATCTTGTTGAGGGCAAACGCCATCGTGTCGTCTTCGCGCAGCACTACCGGGTCTGCGGTCATGTAGTAGGCGACCGGATCGTCCAGTACCGCGAGCCGCGCCGCTGCCTTCTTGAGCACGTCCCGGTCCGTGAAGATACCGACGACTTTCCCGCTATCCACGACGACAACGGCCCCCGTCGGGTCGCCTTTCATCTCGAGCACGGCATCGCGGACCGTCTGCATCGGCGCGACGGTACGCGGACGCGTCATCCGCACGGCAGAGATGGAAACGTTCAAGTCGCTTTCTGATACGACCTGGACCGACTCCGGCACGTCGATGCCGCTCAAGTCCATCGTGCAGCGTTCGCAGGCGTCACTGCCTTCGATGTTCTCGGTTCCGCAACTGGGACAGATCACAATGTTGCGCAGGTCTGTGGTCATGGCTCGGCGCCTCCTGAGCGAAAGAGACAGAGCCCCGGACGGTCCGGGGCTCTGAAAGATAACAGATTGTCGACGCCTATGGATGTATCGGTTAGTCCACAACCCAGGTTTCGCCCGCATGCAGTATCGCCGCGAGGTCGCCGGGGCCCTTCGCCCGCGCCGCATCTACCTGCTCCTGGACCAGCTGGTCATAAACCGGCCCGTCCACATCGCGGAAGACGCCGATCGGCACCGGGAACTCCGGGTAGTCCATCCCAACGAGAATGTTCGCCAACGAGAGGTTTTGCTGCTTCGTGTCGTGCACGAGCAGTCCGTCATCGCCGGCGGCGTTCTCCACCACTTCCGGCTGGAAGCCGTTCAGGCGGATGCCGTGCTGGTTTTCCTTCCCGAAGCGCAGCGGCTTGCCGTGCTCCAGGTACACCATCTTGTCCTGTCGCACGTCCTTGTCATAGAAGGCTGCGAAAGCGCCGTCATTGAAGATGTTGCAGTTCTGGTACACCTCGACGAACGAGATCCCTTTGTGCTGGGCCGCCCGGTAGAGCGTCTCCTCCAGGTGCTTCGTGTCCCGGTCGATCGATCGGGCCACGAATGTGGCGCCCGCCGCCAGTGCCACGCGGATCGGGTTGAGAGGACGTTCCGTCGTCCCATACGGCGATGACTTCGTCACCTTTCCGAACTCCGACGTTGGGGAGAACTGCCCCTTGGTCAGGCCGTAAATACGGTTGTTGAAGAGCACCACGTTCAGGTCCACATTCCGCCGCATCGCGTGCAGGAGGTGGTTCCCCCCGATAGAGAGTCCGTCTCCGTCACCTGTGACGACGAAGACCGACAGTTCCGGACGCGCGGTCTTCAGCCCACTCGCGATCGTGAGTGCACGCCCGTGGATGCTGTGGAAGCCGTACGTCTCCACGTAGTATGGAAAGCGGCTGGAGCAGCCGATGCCGCTGATGAAAACCACGTTCTCACGCGGGATCCGCAACTCCGGCAGCATCTTCTGCATCTGCGCCAGGATCGAGTAGTCGCCGCAGCCGGGGCACCAGCGCACCTCCTGGTTCGAAACGAAGTCCTTGCGTGTCAAGACCGGCAGTTCACCGGCGATCAGGCCATTACTTGTAGGTGTGGTCACGGTCTAGCCTCCCGACAGCCCGGAGCTCTGGGGGAATTCGAAGACGTACGGCCCGCTCCGTCCGAGCACCTCGTCGATCTTCCCTTCGATTTCGGCGATCTTGAACGGTTGCCCGGAGATCTTGTTAAAGGGCACTGCGTCGATCACGAACCTCCCCCGGACGAGGAGCGAAAGCTGCCCCGTGTTCAGCTCGGGGATGAGCACGTGCTTGTAGCTTCGGAGCACCTTCTCCAGGTTCCCCGGGAATGGGTTCAGGTAGCGCAGGTGAGCACTCGCGACGCTCAGTCCGTTCTTCCGGGCGTTCTCGGCAGCGCTTGTGATGGCGCCATAGGTGCCGCCCCATCCCAGGACGAGGATGTCGCCCGTCGACGGTCCCTGCACTTCCAGGTCTGGGATATCCGATGCGATGCGATCGACACGGCCCTTGCGGGCGAGCGTCATCTCGTGGTGGTTGCGCGGATCGTAGCTGATGTCACCGGTCTGGCCGGACTTCTCGAGACCACCGATCCGGTGCTCGAGACCCTTCTGACCGGGGACTGCCCATGACCGAGCCAGTGTCTTTGGGTCGCGGGAGTACGGGCTGTACTCCTCCCCTTCCTTCGCGTAACTCCACGGGATCTTCGGGAGCGCCGATACATCTGGGATCCGCCACGGCTCAGACCCGTTCCCGACGTACCCGTCGCTCAACAGAATGACCGGGACCATGTACTTCAGCGCGATCCGGAACGCCTCGATCGCCATCAGGAAGCAATCCGAAGGTGTCGCCGGTGCGAGTATCGCAACGTAGCTGTCGCCGTTCCTGCCGAACATCGCCTGGAGGAGGTCGGACTGTTCCGTTTTCGTCGGCATACCGGTGCTCGGGCCTGCTCGCTGGACGTCGATGACGACCAGCGGCAGTTCGGTCATCACGGCCAGGTTGAGCGCCTCGCTCTTAAGCGCGAGGCCGGGGCCGCTCGTGCCGGTGAGGGCGAGATGGCCGCCGTAGGCGGCGCCGATCGCCGCGCCGATCGCCGCGATCTCGTCCTCAGCCTGGAACGTCTTCACACCGAACGCCTTCAACTTGGAAAGCTCGTGCAGAATGTCCGACGCCGGAGTGATCGGGTAGCTCCCGTAGAACAGCGGAAGCCCGCTCAGGACGGAAGCCGCGACGCAACCCAGGGCGGTCGCTTCGTTCCCGCTGATGTGGCGGTACGTCCCCGCCGGGACCACCGCGGGCGGCACCCGGTACTGGACTCGGAAGAGCTCGGTCGTTTCGCCGAAGTTGTAGCCGGATTTCAACGCCCGAAGGTTGGCGTCAAGGATGTCCGGCCGGCGGGAAAACTGCTCTGTCGCCCACTTGACCGTGGTGTCCATCGAACGGCCGTAAAGCCAGAGGATCAGACCGAGGGCATAGAAGTTCCGGCTACGGAACTTGTCCTTCGCGTTCAGCGGGAGGCCTTCGAGCGCGAGCTCGTTTTGGCGGGTGATGTCGATCGGCACCAGCTGGTAGGCCGAAAGCGAGCCGTCCTCAAGCGGGTTCGAAACGTACGCGGCCTTCTTCAGGTTGGTCGGCTCGAACTCGTTCTCGTCCACAATCAAGAGTCCGCCCGGACGCAGGTCGCCGATGTTCGTCTTGAGCGCGGCCGGGTTCATCGCCACCAGCACATCCGGCCGGTCGCCGGGTGTGTGGATGTCGCTTCCGGAAAACGAAAGCTGGAAACCGGAAACGCCCGGCAAGGAACCGGTTGGGGCCCGGATTTCCGCCGGGAAGTCCGGGAGCGTCGCCAGGTCGTTGCCGAATACGGCCGCCGTCTTGGTGAACTGGGTCCCCGTCAGCTGCATCCCGTCGCCGGAGTCACCGGCAAAGCGAATCGTCACACGGTCGAGTTCTTCGACGATGTGCTCGGGCTTGATCTGCGTTTCAGTGGTCATGAGGCTCTGCTATCCACCCTCTGGTCTCTCCATCACCTGGTGAGGGCGTGGAGGCAGGTTGAGTACTTCTTCGGGGTATTCCTCCGCCAGGTGGCGCAACACATCGCCAAGCCGCACCAGTCCCACCACCGTCCCACTCTCCATCACCGGCAGCGTCCGATAGTGGAACTGCTGCATCAGCATGATGGCCTCGGCGATCGTGCGGCTGGAGGCGATGGTCCGTGGCTCCCGCGTCAGGACCGACGCGCCCAGGGGCTGGTCCCAATCGAAGCTCTCATCCATGCACCGGTTGAGGACGTCCCGCTCCGTGAAGATACCCTCAAGCTTCCCTTCATCAACCGCCACCACGCACGAACGTGAACCTTCTTGCATCACGGCCAGGGCGCTTCGGACGGAAGTGGACGGGGAAACCACGGCTGGCGCTTCGAGCGGCAGCTCATTCAGGCGCTGGTTGACGAACCGGCTGAGCCGGGAGCGATCCATCTCGTTCTGTGTCGTCGCCTGGGCAGATTAGCGCCGGATAACCCCTCGATTCCCCGGCGCGCGCTTTGCCTCAAGTCTACCCCGTTTGCTTCGCTTGTGCAGGCCGGGAAAACCCCCGATCGCCCTCTCTCACCGGGATCCCCTGAATGCCCCCTACGACTCTTCCCTATTTCGCTGCCCCGTCACCATCTCATCCCTGAAGCGTCACCAGCGTGACGCCGATATTCCTGTCACCGGGTGCTATCCGCTGGAGAACACGGCTCATGGCCTCAAGGGCGCAGATCCAAACGGTCAAAGCAGACTTCCTCGACCCGTCGTTGTACGACGATCCGGGTTTCAGCGGTCTCCCTCGCCTCAGCCGCGGCACAGTGCTTGCCGCCCTGAGCCGCGCCTTCGATCTCGCTGAAGGCCGCCGGCCGGGTCACGCCCAGCGCGTGGCCTATGTCGGCGTTTTCCTCGCCAGCGAGCTCGGCCTCGAACCGCAGCGAATCGAGGAAGTCTTCTTCGGCTGCCTCCTCCACGATGCCGGCATGGCCGCGGCCGCTACAGTCCCGCGCCTCGATGCCAACCGCGGCGGCAAGATGATTGCCGGCGGGGCGCGCGTCACCGACATGTTGGACCAGGTCCCCTCCGGCGCCTGGAATGAGGTTGTCGAGGCGATCGCCAGGCATTGCGACGAAGGTTCCCGGATCGTCCGCAAGATGGGATTCGGCGAAGCCGTCGTCAACGCCGTTGCCGGCCACCACGACTGCTGGGACGGCTCCGGCTCGCCGAAGGCGCAGCCCGGCGAGCGAGCCCCCCTGATCTCCCGCATCGTCTCAATCGCCGATCGCGTCGAGTCACTGATCGATGCGGAGTCCTCGCCACTCGTCATTCGCCGCCGCGGTCCCGCCCTCGTCCGCGAGATGGCCGGCCACGAAATCGACCCGGAACTCGCCGAGAAGATGGCCGACATCGCCGGCCGCGACGAATTCTGGCTCGGCCTCTACGACAACGATCTCGCCTCCGCCCTTATGTCGCTTAACTACGGTGGCATCATGGCAAGGGAGGAACTCTTCGACTTCATCGCTGTCCTGAGCGATGTCGTCGATGTCCGCAACGGTCGCGAGTACGGGCGCGGACGACGTGTCGCCGAACTCGCCCGCCGTGTCGCCCTCGCTTGCGACATGACGGAGCGGCGCGCAGACCTCGTGAAGGTCGCGGCGCTCTTGCAGGACATCGGGACGCTTGGCGTGCCCGTCCACTACCTGAGCAAACCCGACATCCTCAGCGTCGACGAGATGTCGACAGTACAGATGCACCCCGTCTACGCCCGCGATGATGACCCACTCAGACGCGATCGAAGTGATGCGCGGTCTCGCCGGTACCCGCTTCGACCCCTACCTCTTCACCCGTTTTGAAGACATCGTGAGCCCGACCGAGGCCTAACGAGCGTCCGGAGCGCTCTGGCAACCCGCTTCTCAGGAGAAGGCCCGGCGGAAAACGGGCCTTCTTCGTGTCCCGGCCGATCCCCGCTCCGAACAGCTACCGCCGCTCACCGAGCACTTCACCGGCGCAGCGATGGGCGATTCCGTCATGGCCTGGCAGGTGATCCTTTCCCCTCGATTCGATACCGTAGGACTGCTGGTCGCGGTTTCGAATACGCACCCGTACGACGAATCCCGGCCGGCACGGGCGTCCATGCGAAAAGAGGGCGCCCGGCAACATCCCGGGAACGGCAGCGAACAGCGCCGTGGTGTTCACCGCTTTCACGACACAGGATGGCTGACTCCGTGCACCTACGACCCCTCTACTACTACGCATCGCCCGGGCTCGGAACGACCCGGCGAGTTCATCGAAAACACAGCCGAATCGCGGTGGCCACTCTCGCCGCCGTCGCAGTCCTCGCGGGGGCGTCCTTCGTGGCCTGTGGCGGCGATGACGACGACGACTCGGCCACGACGCCGGCAGCCTCGGACCAAACCGTAGCGACAGCCGCCGAATTGGTCGCCGACATCCCGAAGCTCGGCTACAAGGAAGTAACCGACGGCAAGGCCGCCGGCTTCGCCGAAACCGCCACTTCCAGGGTCGCGCTCTTCGAAAATCCCGCTAGCAAAGTGTCCTCGCTCCGCCTCGAAGTCTCCATCCTCGCCAACATCGAGACTGCGACGACGAACTTCGGCACCCTCGCCGAAGCACTGAAGAACCCTCCGCCCGACCTTTTCGGCGCCAACACAAAACAGACTGCCGGCACGCCCGCCTACCAGGCGGACCAATCGCGCAGCTACAGGACCGACAAGCCCGACAACCAGGGCACCTACGTCTGGTCAGACATCCACCGGTTCGGACGCGCAGTCGTCATCGTCTATACGATTGGGCCCGACATACCGGAGACCGCGAACGTCCGGAAGCAGGTCGCGGAGCAACTGGCGGCGAAGGCGCCCCGCTAACGTTCCAGCCCCCGCGCGAGCGGCGCGTCCGCGCCGCCCGTACAATCCGCGGCCAGCCACACCGCAGGATTGAACACCATGACCCACCCGGAAGGGCGCGCCCGCCGCCTCCCTTTTGCTTTCACCCACCTGGACCCCTCAGTCCGCCGCGACGCGGTATACCTCGAGGCCACCGACACCGCCCAGAGCTTCGGCATCCTCTACCGGCCCGCAAACCGCGACCCGAAGACCGTCGTCTACCTGATGCACCCCCGCGCCGAGTTCACTCGCCACTATGTCGTGCCACCCTTTACCGCCCGCGGCTACGCCGTCTTCGGCCAGAACAGCCGCTATATCAATAACGACACCGACATGGTTCACGAGCGGCTCCTGCTCGATATCGCCGCGGGCCTGCGCTACCTGAAGGAAGCTGGATTCGAGCGGATCGTCCTCCTCGGCAACAGCGGCGGAGGTTCGCTCCTCGGCTTCTACCAGTCCCAGGCCTCCCGGGCCCCGGCAAAACGCCTGGCGATGACTCCGGGCGGCGAACCTATCGACCTCACGCAGGAGGTCATGCCCGAAGGGGACCTCTACATCGCCGTCGCCGCCCACCTGGGCGAGGGCCGCTTCATGCTCAACGTCATCGACCCCAGCGTCCTCGACGAAAACGACCCAACGGCCGTCGACCACGAATGGGACATGTACAACCCGGCGAACGGTTACCGGCCGTTTCCGGAGCCAAGCCATTACGACCGGCAGTGGCTGGCCGAGTACCGCAAGCGCCAGGTCGCCCGCTCACACCGGCTCGACACGATCGCCCGCGAACACATCGCGGAACACGCGTACTTCCGCAACCAGCTCCGCGACCCCGGGCATGCCGCCTTGCCCGAAGCAGCTCGCGGAATGGTCGCCCGGCGCACCCGCCTCTGGAAGTACATGGTCATCTACCGGACACTGGCGAACCCCGCCTACCTGGACCCCACAATCGACCCCAGCAATCGGCCAGTCGGCAGCATCTTTAGTCCCGCCGACCCGATCATCGGCAACTACGGCCCCGGCGGCCTCGCCCGCACGATGACCCCGCGCGGCTGGCTCAGCACATGGAGCGGCACCAGCTCCCAGGCCGAGCTGCCCGACACCATCCGCCACGTCACCGTCCCGACGCTCATCGTCTTCGCCGATGGCGACTGCGACATCTTCCCGGCCGAGCAGGAGGAACTGCTCGAAAGGAGCGGCGCCGAGGACAAGTTGCTTCGCACGCTCCCCTGGGCCGACCACTATCTCTATCCGGTCGGCGAAGAAGGGAAGAAGCTCGCCGATCCGCGCGAGCGCCTCATCGAGATGATCATCCCGTGGATCGAGGAAAGGCTCGGCAGCAGGTAGGAATGGGGCTGAGACACGGCCCGGGGGAGGGCGGGGGGGAGGGGGCGCCGCCCGCCGCCGGGGGCACGGGCGGCCCCCCCAACCCGCCCCCCCGCCCGGACCCCCCCCCAGCCGCCGCGCCGCCGCCCCCCCCGCCGCGGCGCCGCCGCCCCCCGGGGGGGGCCCCCCCCCCCGGGCCCCGCCCCCGCCCCCCCCCAGCGACGTCCGCAGTTCGGCCGGGAAGCGTCAGCTCGGCGGTGGGGGCCCCGGGGGGGGGGCCGGGCCCCCGGCCCGGGGGGGGTTGGGCTATCTCAGCCGGTCTGAGGCGGTTCGATTTCGACCTGTATCGCGAGAGGGTACGGCCCGCCCAGCCCGGTGGTCGTCGCGAAGTTCGGGCGTTTTCTCTCTGTGACGATAGTCGAGGTGACACAGCACTATGGCCGCTAAACGCAGGGCGCCGCTCAACTCGCAACTCGCAACTCGCCCCTATGCGTACCCCTCCCTGCCCTCAGCCTCTTGCTTCAGCGCCCAGGTCGCGATGCTCGTCTCGATGGTCTCTTCGAAGCCGAAGATCGCGCCCGCGGCGATGGCCACCGGCCACTGGAACCACCACCCCAGCCCGCTCGCCAGCAGCGACATTCCCTGGATCATCTGGCGCATGGCGCGGACCCAGCCGTAGTTCTTGCCGCGCGCCTCGTACGGCAGCCGGAGCTGCAGGCCCTGCCTCCACCCGCCGAGGAACGTTAACCACGCGCCGAACGCGACAATCACAGCGGCAGGGGCCAACCGAAAGTCCGATTCCCAGAGGAGCGTTTCCATGCGCCGATTGTCGGCCGACGATGTGCGTTGCGGCAGGTCCACCGCAGGCCACACCGTCGGAGCCACGTCGGGTTCACCCTCTAGCGTTCGCGCGAACGATCCACATCTTCCGAATCGTCTTCACCCGGTCGCCTTCGACGAACCGCTGGTCATTCGCCAACAGTTCCTGCATCGCCTTCGCCCGGACGTCCGGCGCCAGGCCCATCGGCGCGAGCATGCCGCCGCTCATCGGCTCTCCCGTGAAAGGCGCATCCATGGGGTCGTCGAATGCCTCGAAGGAAACACCCCGGAAGCCCGCTTCCGCCAAGAACTCGCGGGTCAGCGCTTCTTCGCCCAGGGCGAGGGGCGTTGGCGGCGGGAAGCGCGAGGGCGGGCGCGGCGGCGCGTACTTCGCGAGGATGTTCGCGCCAAACCACGGGTTCGCCGTCGCGGATTGAAAGCACACGAACACCAGCCGTCCGCCCGGCTTCATATGCCGCCCAATGTTCGAAAACGACTCGACGAAGTCGGAGAAGAACATCACGCCGAGGCGGCTGAACACCGCGTCGAACGGTGCACCGGGGACCCTATCGACCTGAACGTCGGCGTTCACGAAGGTAGCATTCCTGAGGCCGGACTCGGCTGCGCGCGAACGCGCAAGCTCGAGCAGGTCCTCGGAGATATCCGCGCCGGTCGCGCTCCCGGTCGGCCCAACGGCCGCGGCTACCTCAAGCGTCGGCAACCCACCGCCACAGCCGACGTCGAGTACTCGTTCGCCCGGCTTGGGCTGGAGCGCTGCCATCAGGGGCGCGGTGAGTCCTGAAACCGTAGGTTCGAGGCCACGCCACATGTTCAGGAACTCCGGCGAATTCCACTGTCGCTGCATTCCCTCGTTGACCATCGGCGGCACCTCGCTTCGAGTATTCCGGGAGTATAGACCGGCCCGTGAGCGCCTCACCCTTTCGACGGATTCTGTTCTCACGCGGGGCTGATACCATTCACTCTTGGACATCGTCATCGAACTCCCCGACGATCCGGCCCGCCCCGCCTACCAGCGCCTGGCCGAAGCCATCCGTGAAAGCATCCTCGGCGGACGCTTCCGGGCTGGCGAGCGCCTCCCCCCGACGCGTGTGCTCGCCGGGAATCTCTCCCTTGCCCGCAATACCGTCCTCGAAGCCTACGAACAGCTCATCGCCGAGGGCTACCTCGCCGCCCGTCACGGCTCAGGCACGTTCGTCGCCCCGGACCTGCCCGATCGCGCCTTCAGGGCTGAATCGATCGCTGCAAACGTTGCCCGGGACGGACAAGGGGCCCCTCCCCGCCTCTCCGGGTTCGCCAGGAGGCTCGTCGCCGGCGAAGTGCCAACCGCCATCGACGAAGAGACGCAGCGACCGACTGACTTCGAGTTCCGCTACGGGACGCCCTCGTTCGACGAGTTCCCCATCGACGCATGGCGCACGCTGACCAAGCGCGTCCTCGACTATCCGCCGAAAGAGCTGCTCGGATACGGCCCCACACAGGGCCTGCCACAGCTCCGCGAGGCCCTCGCCCGCTACCTCCAGCGTTCGCGGGGCGTCCGCTGTGATGCGAACCAGGTCCTCGTCGTGAATGGCTCCCAACAGGCGCTCGATGTCGGCGCCCGGGTGCTCATCGACCCCGGCGACGTCGTCGCCATTGAAGATCCGGGCTACCGGGGCGCCCGCGCCGTCTTCCAGGCAATGGGTGCGCGAGTCATGCCGGTTCCCTGCGACAACGAAGGCATCGTCGTCGACGCGATCCCCGATGAGGCCCGGGTCATCTACGTGACTCCCTCCCACCAGTTCCCAACCGGAGCCGTTATGTCTGCTTCGCGCCGCCTCGAACTGCTCGCCCGGGCATCCCGTACTGGCGCCGTCATCATCGAAGACGACTACGACAGCGAGTTCCGCTACGAAGGCAGGCCCCTCGCCGCCCTCCAGGGCCTGGATGAAGGTGGCCGTGTCATCTACACCGGGACCCTCTCCAAAGTCCTTCTCCCCGCCCTTCGCCTCGGCTATATGGTCGCCCCTCCGAGCCTTCAACCCGCCATCACCGGAGCCAAGTGGCTGACCGACCGCCACGTCGCCCTGCTCTACCAGGCCGTCCTCGCACTCTTCATCGATGAAGGCCACTTCGAGCGGCATCTCCGCCGGATGCGAAAGGTCTACGAAACCCGCCGCTCTACCCTGCTCACCGCCTTCGCTGAACACTTCGGGAGCCGCGCCGCGATCACCGGCACCGAAAGCGGCATGCACGTACTCGTGAACATCCAGGGTGTCTCCGATGCCGACAGCTTCATCGAAACCGCGCGTGCAAGCGGCGTCGGCATCTATTCGGCGCGGAGCTATTACCTCGGTTCGCCGCCCGCTGGGGCTTCGTTTCTCATGGGCTACTCGAGCGTCAACGAGGACGGCATCCGCCGTGGAATCGAAATACTCGCGAAAGTCGCCGGCACCCGGCCTTAGCCGCCAGACCGCACGTTGAACGCGCAGACTGGCGAACCATCGGTCATCCGGCTCTGGACCTCAACGGTTGCAGATTCGCCGAGCGCCACCTGGACAACCCGCTGTTCCAGTTCGCAGCACTGCGCATACTCGCTGGCGACTTCTTTCAGAGGGCAGTGGCGGAACCGGAGACACCACGTCCTCTCCGCCGTCTGTTCATATTCGGGGAAGAAAGGCGCGAACGTTGGCGCCCGCACGAGCTCCCGCAGTCGCCCGCCGACGCTGGGGGCACGGACGTGTTGCTGGAGTTCGAAAACCTGCGCCTGTTCCACAAACCGCATGATCTTCGCCTCGCACTCACGGTCGTCGGCGACGGCATCGAAGACCGCTCTCAGGAGGGGTGCGTAGCTCTGCGGGAAGAGCGTCTCGCCCGCAGGAGAAGCCGGTAGATATGCAACGGCCGCCCGGGGCCGTTTCGCTGATTCGTGTGCGAAACGATGCCCAACCGTTCCAGTGCCGTCAGATGGGCGCGGACCGCCGCGACTGAAAGGTATGTCGCGACACCCAGAACTTCCGCCGTCGCCTCGCCGCGCTCTTTCAAGCCCAACACAAGCGCCTTCCGTGTCGGTGCTAAGAGCCCAAGGACGGGTGAGTTCATCAGTGAACGAACCATAAACAACCGGCGATTCCAGCGTCACTCGGCGCGACAAAAGTTCGTCGTATTCAATCTATACTCGCACCGCCGTGGCGTCATGACCACCCATCCGATGCCGGCTCCGGCTCCGACCGCTTCACCCTTCGTAAACGACCCGCCCGCCAACAACGGTCATCGCGATGGGAAGGTCGCGCAACTCGCGCACGGGAACCTTGCGAATGTCCCCGGACAGCACGACCACGTCCGCCAGCTTCCCTCGCTCGATGCTTCCCTTGATGCGCTCTTCAAACGAAGCGTAAGCCCCGTTGATCGTATGCATCCGAAGCGCCATCGCCAGGTCGACGCGCTCGTTCGGGCCGCACACATCGCCGCCGCTCGTGGCCCGCGTTTGTGCCTGCTCGATGCCAAAGAGCGGACGGTAGTCGGTGACAGGAGAATCTGAAGAACCCGCGACGATGACCCCGGCTTCGAGCAACGACTTCGCCGGGAACATCACGTCGGCTCGTTCGCGCCCGTAGTTGCGGATATAGCCATCGCCGAACTCCCAGAAGAACGCGGGCTGCATCGCGGGGACGATCCCCTGCGCCCTCACCCGTCGCTGAAGGTCGGGAGGCGTGATACCGCAGTGCTCGATGCGGTGGCGCAACCCCTGGCGCGGGTACTCGGCCTGTGCACGCGCCATCGCGTCCAGCGTCTGTTCGATGGCGCGGTCGCCCACGGCGTGGACGGTGCACTGCCAGCCTGCCCGGTGTGCCCGCCCGATGAGGCTGTCGAGGTCGTCCTGTTTCCAGTACGCGATGCCGCGGTCGTCTGAGTTCGAGGCGTAGGGCTCGCGTGTCGCCGCTGTCGGTCCCGAACTCGAACCATCAGTTACGACCTTGAAAGCCCCCATGCGCAGCCGCTCATCGCCCAACCCGGTACGGACGCCCGTCGAGAGGATTCCGACATGCGGGTGGTCGGGCGCGTTCACGGTGACGAAGGAGTAGATCCGCACCTGAATGTCGTCCGCATCCACCAGTTCCTTCGCGATGTCGAGCGAAACCCCCGTGAGCCCGCCGGCATCGTGGATACTCGTCAGCCCGCTGGCGAGGTCGCTGTCGTTGGCCGCCTTCAACCACTGGCGCAGTTCGGCGCGCGACGCCGCCGCGGCGATCTGGATTGGCGCGTTCGCACGCTCGTACGAAACCCCCAGCAACCTCCCGTCGCCGTCACGGTCGTAGCGCCCGCCGTCGATATCCGGTGCAGTCAGGGAAAGTCCCGCGAGTTCGATGGCCTTCGTGTTGAAAGCCAGGATATGTCCGCACGTCCGCGTGAAGATCACCGGATGCTCCGGCGCGACAGCGTCGAAGTCGTGCCGGTTGGGGTGGCGCTGTTCCACCAATCGCGAGTGGTCGTAGCCACGGCCCCGGATCCACGTGCCCGCCGGGAGCGCCGCCGCCCGCTTGCGCACTTCTTCGACGATCGCACGGATGCTGTCCATCCCCGCGGCTTTGCAGTCGATGGCCTCGGAGCCCGACCCGAGGCCCGTGATGTGGTGGTGCGCATCGATGAACCCCGGCGTTAGCGACCGGCCGCGAAGGTCCACGCGCTCTGTCGCCGGTCCGGCCGTCGCCGACACCTCCGCGTTCGAGCCGACGGCAAGAATGCGCCCATCGGAGACAGCGACCGCCTCGGCGATGCTGTTGTTCGCATCGACTGTGTGGACGATGCCGTTGGTGAAGATGAGTTCCGCGCGATCGCCGGGCATGTGGGCGCTCCAGAGAAGTGGTCTTAGGCGCGCATCTTAGGTGGAATCGGCGACGGCGGCGCGGACCACCCTCGTAGGCAGCGCCGGATGGAGACGTGCCTATCCCGCGCTGGCCGCTACCGGACACGCATGAATCGGCGGAGCGAATCGCCCGCGGGCGGCTCCCGACTCTTACTCCGTGAGCCGCCGGTAAAGCGCGGGCAACCGGCTGGGCAGCGCCTCGATGTCGGCGACCACCTCGTAGCCCATGTCTTCACACATCGTCTTCAGGTAGTCGTGGCCGGCCCGGTCAACGGTGAGCGCGAAAGGCGTGATGCCCTCGCGCTTCGCCTCGTTCAGCGCCTGCTTGGTGTCGTGGATCGCGTATTCTTTCTCCGTCCGGTCGCGGCCGTACCCGTGGTCCTGCGGCCGCCCATCGCTGAGCAGCACCAGGATCTTCACTTTCGCGTCGGTTTCCATCAGCTTGAAGGTCGCATGCCGGATCGCCGGGCCCATCCGCGTCGAGCGGATCGGCGTCACCTTGTCCAGCCGGTTTTTGATCTTCGTGTCCAGCGTCTCGTTAAAGTCCTTGATGACGAAGAACTCCACGTTGTCCCGGCCGTAGCCGCTGAACCCGTAGATCCCGTACTGGTCTCCGATGGTCTCCAGCGCCGTCATCAGGAGGACCGTCGACTCCCTCTCGAGGTCGATGATCCGCTTCGGCGGGCTCGTCAATTCCTGGCGCCGCTTCGAAACCCACCAGCTCAGGTACTTCCGCGGGTCGTCGTCGTAATCGTCGTCGTCGTACTTCTTCTCGCGCTTGTTGATCTCTTCGTCGGTGCTGGCCGACATGTCGACCAGGAAAGCAACGGCGACATCGCGCTCGATCTTGTTCCGGCGCCAGTAGATCTTCTCGTTCGGGCTGGCGCCGGCCCGCTTCTCCACCATCCACTCGATCGCGGAATCGAGGTCGAAATCCTCGCCGTCCGGCAGCCGCTTGATCTTCCGGAACATCTCGGGCTTCATCAGTTCGAACTGCTTCCGGGTCTGGGCTACCAGGCCTGCATGCTCGCGCAGGGTGTTTTCGTAGAAGTTGTCGTCACCCTCTTCGAGCTTGGATTCCTTCACCGCACACCAGCGCGGCTTGTAGTCCTGCGCCCGAAAGTCCCACTCGTCGTAGTAGTACACGGTCACGATCGGGATGAGTTCTTCTTCGCCTTCCCCTGCGCCGGTGCTGTTGTCGCTGGTCGGCTGGTTCTGGTCGCCCTTTTCAGAAGCCGGGTTGCCGGCTTCCTTCATGAGGTTGTTCATGAACATGCCCGTCGAAGCGTCGAGGTCCCCGTCGTACATCGCGTCCAGGTCGATCTCGACACTCTTCGCCAGGAGCTCCGCCAATTGCTCCGGGGTCAGCTGCGCCGGCGACTGCTCACCGCCCTGGCCCATCTTCGCGTCTTCTCGCAGCTTCATTAGCAGGTCCACGAGTTCCGGCTTGAAGTCGCCGCGGAAATCAATCTCCTGCGGGCTTTCGTACTCTGCATCATCGGGGCTCCCTTCGGAGCTCCCGAGTTGCATCTGCGACCCATCGCCGCCGGATTCCCCACCCTGCATGGGCATTGCCTGGCCCGCGTCCATCGGCTCAACCGAGTCCCACGCGCCTTCGTCCATGTTTTCGTACACGTTCGGGATGGAGATAGCTATCTCGTAGAGCGCGAGAGTCGCTTCGGCGGCGTCCTCCACCATCGCTTCGTCAGTGTGCACCGCCTTCAGAAGGCCAAGCGCGCGCGACATCGCTTCGGCACGGTCTTTCGGCCAACGGATGGCGTCGACCCCGTCAAGGCTGGCGCGCACGAGGTTCTCCACGAACCCGTTCCGCAGAGGTAGCTGGCGCACATCGGGGCGCTTCGCCAGCTCCTCCTGCTGCATCCGCGCCAGCGGCCGCCGGATCCCGCCATACTCCCGCTTCACGCGAGAGTCGATGCGCGAATCCTCCGCGATCGTGAACAGGTCCGAGGCAAGCTTCCGCTCGGGGAAGAGGTCGAAGTACTCCTCCATGTCCGTCGTCGCCGGCTTCTCCCGGGCAAGTGCGAAAGCCACTCGCCGCAACGGAAACACTCCGCCCAGCCGGTCGAAGACAAAATCAAAGCTCCCGAACTCGATGTGCGCCGCCTGGTGCGTGGCGAACACCTTCATTGCGGCGAAATTCTCGTCCTTCTCGTGGAAGCGCTCCATTACCTCGGGCAGGAAGATCGTGCTTC
This sequence comes from Candidatus Amarobacter glycogenicus, assembly GCA_016719395.1. Classification (GTDB taxonomy): domain Bacteria; phylum Chloroflexota; class Dehalococcoidia; order Tepidiformales; family Tepidiformaceae; genus Amarobacter; species Amarobacter glycogenicus. The sequence continues at coordinate 210,877 of JADJZF010000007.1, forward strand.
CATCCGTACTCGCTCGGTGCTCCTCTACCCAGCCGATGCCTTTTTCGGCCAGCGACTCCGCCGTCTGAATGCTGACGTTCCGGCCCGTCAGCGCCTTGCAGTACAGCCGCATGATCTCGCCGATCTTCGAGAGCTCTATGCGAGCCGACAGTGTCTCGAGAATGTCCTCGCCGCGCGTTGATTGCAGGCGGAAGTAGGCCTCCCCACCGTCGTGGCTCGCCTCCAGGATCCGCAACCCGGCGTTGTGCCATGGTTCTAGCTCATCGATTCGGATCCGCTCCAGGACGCGTGGCACGCTCGTGACGAAGTCCATCGCTGCGTAGGCGGAATACGGCGCCAGCTGTTCTGCCAGCTCAATCACCCGGTGGTGGTCATCCGGTTCCAATTCCCCAAGCGAAGCCGATGCCTCCTCGAAGTACTGGAAGGCCGACCGGTTGTGGCCCCTCGCCACCTGCGCCGACAGGATCAGGTATCGCTCGCGGACGGGGCTGTGCACCTTCTGGATGAGCGTGGAGCCGCGCTCGAAGTACAGGCGCGAGTCCGCCCAGCTGGACTGGGCCAGCTCGACCGCGAAGGCGATGAACGGCAGCCGGTCGTCTTCATCCAGCTTCTGGAGGACGGTCGGCGCCGAAGCGAGGCAGGCCGAAGCGAGTTCGTAACTGTGCCGCGAGAGTTCGTCGATGAACAAGACGAGCCGTGCCGCCTGGCCGATGCGCAGCACATGAAACACCGTTGGGGCCAGGTCGAAGAATTGCGCCGCCAGCGAAGAACTCTTCCAGTTCCCCTTGTACAGCCGCCTCCCGAGGTCCGCCCACTGGCGCACGTGCGAAGGCCCAACAGCCTCCATCGTCGCCGCCGAAGAGCGCAGGAAGCTCACCGCCAACGGCGCCGATTCCCCGGCCATCTGGACCGACTCCCGTCCGAGCGTCTCAATCGCGTCCCAGGTCGCGCTCTGGGGAAGCTCTGCGCCAGCCTTGAAATACTCAACTGCCGCTTCCCAGGAGCGCAGGCTCAGGGCTGTCAGTTCCACCCCGGTTTCTGCCCAGCTTTGCAGCTGGTTGGGCGAAAGCCGCGGCGATAGCGCGCGCAGGCCGGCTTCATAGTGCTGTTCGAGCGGGGCCGGGAATCCGGATAGCCGTTCGTGATGGCGCGCCAGGAGTTCTCCAACGATCGTCATAAGTCCTGGTCAGCCTCCGATATTGAGCCATGGTGAACCCGGGTTGCGCACCGGCGGGACCGAGATGGTGGCCGCCTCATGCCTCTCCCGAATGCTTCACGAAGTTCCTGGTTGGATCCTTGTAATCGTAAAAGACAACCTCCTCGGTTGTCGTGTCCCAGGTCGCGCAGGAAAGCTGGAAATCGTTGCGGTGATCGCGGGTCTCCTGCCGAACCAGGATTGATGACCAGGACGCGCCCAAAGCGCTGGGCCATCTTGTAGTGCGTGTGCCCGACGATCAGCGTGTCGCACTCAAGCGCCGCCGCCTTCGCCCAGACCGACTCGTGTGGGTAGTGGTAGTCCTTCCATGGCTCCCATGGCGAACCGTGCGTCATCACCACCCGCTTGCCATCGATATCCCTCTCCAGCCGGTACGGCCGGCTCCGCATCCAGTCGACGAGTTCCTGGTCCACCTTCGGCGACGCGAGTGCCCGTTCGCCGTCCCGGCTCAAGATCGTGTCCTCATGGTTCCCGAGGATCACATTCGCCCCCAGGTCGCGAAGTCTGCCAACGACCTCGTTCGACCAACGGAACTGGAACACGGAATCGCCCGCACACCACAACTCGTCGAAAGGCGCCATCAACTCAAGAGCCTTCTCCAGCCCGGCGAGGTTGCAGTGAATGTCCGAGACGATTCCAAGGCGCACCGCGCACTACTCGAAGATCGAGGTGACTACTTCCTCGATGCTGCGTTGTACTTCCTGGTCGTCCGTGAGAGCCAGGTGATTGCCACCTGGCAGGCGCGCCGTGCAGGCACACCCTGCGCCATCAGCTTGCCGGCGTACACCAGCAATCGCGTGCTCACGCCTTCTCCAAGCCCGTGTTCCTTCAGGTTTCGGACCTTCTCGCCCAGCCGGGCCAGGTCGATCGAGGCCTCGCGCGAACAACCAGCTTCGTGCGCGATGATCTCCGCTTCCTGTTCGCGCGGAGGGTAATCGAACTCGATCGCGATGAAGCGCTGCCGCGTCGAGTGTTTCAGGTCCTTCAGCGCACTCTGGTACCCGGGGTTGTAGGAGATCACGAGGAGGAAGCCATCGGCCGCCTCGATAACCTGCCCGAGCTTCTCGATTGGGAGCAGGCGCCGGTAGTCCGTGAGCGGGTGGATCAGGACCGTGGTGTCTTTGCGTGCCTCCACCACTTCGTCCAGGTAGCAGATGGCCCCCACCTTCACCGCTCGCGTCAGCGGGCCATCCGTCCAGTGAGTGCCGTCTGTGTCCAGCAGGTACCGGCCAACGAGGTCGCTGGCCGTCAAGTCTTCGTGGCAGGCCACCGTGATCAGTGGCATCCGATGCTCGGCCTCTTGCCCGGTCTTGCTTGATACCTTCATCATCGGCCGCCCCAACTTGTAGGCCATGTACTCGACGAACCGCGTCTTGCCTGCCCCCGTCGGACCCTTCAGGAGGACCGGGATGCGCTGCGCATACGCCGTCTCAAACAGCTCGACTTCGTCGGCGATGGGGAGGTAATACGGCTCGTCGTGGACCGCGTATTCCTCGGAAGCGTAGATGGTGGCTGAACCTTCGATTCCCTGAGTCATGCTGTCATTTCCTCCCGGCCGCGCTCTGCAGCTTCGTTTGAAGTTCGTCCCAGGCGCGCTGGATGCCCGCTTCGAGCTCCTCCAGCGTCCCGTTGTTCGTGATAACGACATCCGCGCGCGCCATGCGCTCCGCGTTCGAGAGCTGCGAATCGATCCGCGCCCTCGCCGCCGCCTCATCGAGGCCGTTCCGCGTGGCCAGTCGCTGGACGGCGAGGTCCGGCTCCACCACCACGACCCATACGTCGTCCACAAGGTCTTCCCAGCCAGCCTCAAAGAGCACGGCCGCTTCAAGCACGACCAGCGCGTTGCCAGCTGCTTCAAATTCCGAAAGCGCTTCGCTCGCGAGCTTCCGAATGCCCGGCCAGACGACGTCCGTGAGCCGCTTCAATTCGTCCGGCTTGCCAAACACCTTGCCCCCCAGCACACGCCGGTCGATGGTCCCATCGGGAGCGACGAGGTCGTCTCCGAAGGCTTTCACCACGGCCGCGAACGTGTCGGTGCCGGGGTCGTATGTACGGTGGCCGAGTACATCGGCGTCGATTACGGGGATATCGCGATCCTTGAAAAAGCGGGTCACGGTTGATTTACCGCTGGCGATCCCACCCGTCAGCCCAATGACGTGCACGAGGTACTCCGCGAGGAACGAATGTAATGGAACACTCAGTCTATCCCCGTCATCGAAAACGCGCCAAACGGGCCGCCCGCGCGCGACTCTTCGTCGCTACAGTTCCTGGGCGTCGGACGCGAACGCCACCAAGTGGCCGTCCGGGTCCAGCGCGTATCCTGCGACATGCCCCCAATCGCGAAGGACGGGAGGCTCGATGGCAGCGCCCCCCGCGCGGGTGGCTCGCCCAAACCACTCGTCCGGCCGATCGACCATTAGGTACAGCTCGGATCGCGGTCCGCCACCCGCCTGCACAGCATGTGGCAGGTCGAGCAGCCGGTTGATGCCGTCGACCGGCATGAGCCCCAGCACCGCTCCACCGGGGAGCTCGAACTCGGTCATCCCGGGTACATCCAGCCGCGGGACGGTCTCGAGTACGGAGGCGTAGAACGCAGTGCTCCTCGCCTGGTCTGCCACGAAGAGGATGAAATGCGCCCGAGTGACCACACCGGGAGCCTACACGCGCGGGGTCGCGTCAGCACTCCCCGACCCGGGCTCCGCTGTGCCGCACGATCGGTCCTGACCGCCCTCGGCGCCCGTTCGTCCGCCAGGACTGGACCAGGCGAGCCCGGTTCCGCGGCGCCCGGCGAGCGCACGTCGGGCAGTGGTACACCACCCGGATGCCATGGCCACACTCGTCGTCGACGAGCGTCAGGTCGCTCTCGGCATGCTGCTCCCCGAAGTCCGCCAGCGCCCCAACCACCACGCCCAGGCCATGGCCCTTCGCCGTCAGCTGGTACGCGTAGCGCGCCGGGTGGTCGTTGTACAACCGCCGAACAAGCACGCCCGCCGCCTCCAGGTCCTTCAGCCTCCGGGATAGCACCGCCGGCGGTATCCCTTCGACCGAATCGCGCAGTTCCGAAAACCGCGACCGCCCGCGGAGCAAATCGCGCACGACAAGGAGCGTCCACTTGTCCCCGACGAGGTCGAGTGTCGTCGCAACCGGGCACTTCACGCTTCGCGCCATGCTGGCTTTCCCCCGCAGGATCTCTGAGTTATGCTACGCACGCGAGGGGGTAAGTTCAACTTCTGAACTGACTGCCGCCGCGAACGGAGGCACCAGATGCTCGCAACCACCGGACCGCTCCTGCAAAGAGCCCTCAGCGGAGTCTCGCCTACCGACGAGGAATCACTCTCACTCGCCGGCGAAACCGACCTCCAGCCACTGCTCGAAGCTGCTTCGTCCCTCCGCGACTCCTACCACCGGAACATCGTTTCGTATTCGAGAAAAGTCTTCATCCCGCTGACCCAACTCTGCCGGGACGTATGCCATTACTGCACCTTCGCGAAACCCCCGGTCCCGGGAGAGCGAGCCTACATGACGCCGGAACAGGTGCTGGAAATCGCCCGCGCCGGCGCGGCTCAGGGCTGCAAGGAAGCGCTCTTCACCCTCGGGGACAAGCCCGAGCTGCGCTACAAGGTCGCTCGCCGCGAACTCGATGAAATGGGCTATGCCAGCACCATCGCCTACCTCACGGCAATGGCCGAACTCGTCTATCGAGAAACCGGCCTCCTCCCACACGCCAACCCGGGCGTCATGACGCGCGACGAAATCGCGGCCCTCCGCAACGTCACCATCTCCCAGGGCATCATGCTCGAGAGCGTCACCAGCCGGCTCCACGAAAAAGGCCAGGTCCACTACGGCTCGCCCGATAAACACCCCGCCCCGCGGCTCCAAACGATGCGCGATGCCGGCGAACTCCAGGTCCCGTTCACCTCCGGTATCCTTATCGGCATCGGCGAAACCCGCCGCGAACGCATCGAGTCCTTCCTCGCCCTGCGCGCGCTCCACGCCGAATACGGCCACATCCAGGAGATCATCGTCCAGAACTTCCGCGCGAAGCCGGATACGAAGATGGCCAACGCTCCCGAACCGGACCTCGACGATCTTCTCTGGTCCATCGCCGTCGCCCGGATTGTCTTCGGCCCCGAGATGAACATCCAGGCTCCGCCTAACCTGAGTTATGACGAGTACCCGAAGCTCGTCGCCGCCGGCCTGAACGACTGGGGTGGGGTTTCGCCCGTCACCCCGGACCATGTCAACCCGGAGGCCCCCTGGCCCCACCTTGAGTCCCTCCGCGACCACACCGCCGAGTGCGGCAAAGTCCTAACCGAACGGCTCGCCGTCTACCCCGCCCACGCGCTCGATTCTGCCCGCTGGCAGTCCCCCGAAATGGCCACCGCCGTCATCCGCTCCATCGATGGTGATGGCTTCGCCAGGGTCGACCCCTGGTCCCCCGGCGATGCCGAGACGCCCCCGCCGGTAGTCGATTTGCCCCGGAAACTCGATGCCGCGCGGGTGGTTAATACGGCCTCCCGCGATGTCCCGGAGACACTCTCCCGGGCCGAGGCTGGCCTCGGACTCTCTGAAACCGAGATCGCCCGTCTCTTCCAGGCGCGCGGCGATGACTATCACCTGGTCTGCGCCGCCGCCGACCGCCTCCGCAAGCAGGTCAACGGCGACACCGTCTCGTACGTCGTAAACCGGAATATCAACTACACCAACATCTGCTACTTCCGCTGCCAGTTCTGCGCCTTCGCCAAGGGCAAAATGAGCGAAAGCCTGCGCGGCACTCCCTACGACCTCGGCCTCGACGAAATCGTCCGCCGCTCGCAGGAAGCGTGGGAGCGCGGCGCCACCGAGGTCTGCATGCAAGGGGGTATCCACCCCGAGTACACGGGCCAGACCTACCTGAACATCCTCGGCGCCGTGAAACAAGCGCTTCCCGCCATGCACATCCACGCCTTCAGTCCGCTCGAGGTTGCCCAGGGCGCCGAAACTCTGGGCATCTCCGTGCCGGCGTTCCTTGGCAGGCTGAAGGCCGCTGGCCTCGGGACGCTCCCTGGCACCGCCGCGGAAGTCCTCGATGACGAAGTCCGCGCCACACTCTGTCCCGACAAGCTCTCGACTCAAGAGTGGCTTGATGTCGTTGAGGCTGCCCACCACGCCGGTTTCCGCACCACCTCGACAATCATGTACGGCCACATCGATGGCCCATTGAACTGGGCACGCCACCTCGTGCGCCTCCGTGAACTCCAGGAACGAACGGGCGGGATCACCGAGTTCGTCCCCCTCCCGTTCGTCCACATGGAGGCGCCTCTCTATCTCAAAGGCAAGGCGCGCCAGGGCCCGACCTTCCGCGAAGCCGTCCTGATGCATGCCGTCTCCCGGCTCGCCCTTCACCCACTTATCACGAACATCCAGGTCTCGTGGGTCAAGATGGGCGTCGAAGGCGTCAAGGCATGCCTCGCGGCCGGCGTCAACGACATGGGCGGGTCGCTCATGAACGAGAGCATCTCTCGCGCTGCCGGCGCCGGCTTCGGACAGGAGCTTCCACCGGAGGAGATGGAACGAACGATCCGCGTCATGGCTCGTAACCCGCGACAGCGCACAACGGAGTACGGACCCGCCCCCGAAGAACGCCAGATCGCGAGCTTCAACGCGCCGGAACTGCTTCCTCTCGTCCTCACACCGGCGAAGAAGTACGAGCGGAAGTCCCCAGTCACCGCCTGATTCCCCGGTCGTCTTGCGCCCGGCATGCGCGGGTGTACAGTGCCGCGATGAACACTCGGGCGGAGGCACCGCGTGACCCAATCGGGCAGTAATCGGCAGGGCCTCGCCCTCCTCATCCTTGCCCAGGCCATCTCCGTCACCGGCGACATGGTGCTGCTGACGGCGGCCTCCATCGCCATCTATCGTGTCACCGGTTCTGCCACCTCGGTCAGTCTTCTCCTCGGCCTCGCCGCCATCCCCACGCTCCTCCTCGGCCCGATCGGCGGCACGTTCGCGGATTGGTTCCCTCGTCGGCGAATCCTCGTCGGCGCCGACCTTGCCGCGGCCCTTGCCTGCTTCGCGGCCTTCGGGCTCGCCGCCAGCGCCTCAACCACCACCACAGCCTTCGTCGCTGTAGCCGCGGTTGCCTCGCTCGGCGCGTTCTACCGCCCCGCCGCCCAGGCCCTCCTCCCCGCCCTCGCCTCGCGGGACCAGCTGGGACGGGCGAATAGCGCCCTTCGGCTGGCGACCAGTCTGGCGAACATCGTGGGGCCCGCGCTCGCCGCATTCATGATCGCACGGGGCGGGCTCGATTTCGTCCTCGCCGCCGATGCCGCCAGCTTCCTCGTTTCCGCCGGTCTCGTGCTGATGATCACCAGGGTGCCAGCCCAGCAGGCCAACGGCGGCCGCCGAAATCCGTTTCCCGATGCGTGGGCGGGACTCTCCTACGTGCGCCGCCACGGACCCATACGGACCGTCACGCTGGCGATCGGTGTCGTCATGCTTGTCGGCACGCTAGTGAATACCGGCACGCTCCCACTGGTCTCCGAGTCACTCGCCTTGCCCGAGAGCCGCTATGGCACGCTCCTCGCCATCGAGGGCGTCGGCGCGATGGTGCTGGCCGTGCTATTCGTCATCGTAGGCCCGGGGCGGAAGCTCCTGGTCACCGGTGCGTTCGCACTCATTGGGACCGGTGCCACGACGCTGCTCCTTAGCAGCGCCCGGGGGTTCGAGTTGGCGGCCGGCGCCCTGCTCCTCCAGGGAGCCAGCGTCGTCGCCCTCCAGGTCGCCCTCTCGAGCTACCTCCAGCGCGAGGCGGCGGACGCCTTCCCGCGGACGCGTGATGGCACTCGTCGGCATGGTCGCGTCGCTCGCCCAGATCGCCGGATACGCAGTCGCCGGTCCACTCATCGAGTGGCTCGGGCCACGTTCGGCGCTCGTCATCGCTGGTCTCGCGGTCTGCTTCGTAGCGGTGCCCGTGGTCTCCCTCGCCTTCACCATGGCCCGTGCCGAGCGCACCGCCCCCGCGCCATCTGCCTGACAACAGCGGAAACCTCCGGTAGATTCGAGCCCAACCAACCCGGAGGATCGATGGACGCACTCGAAGGGCTCACCGTGCTCGACTTTACCGGCCATATCGCCGGCCCTTATTGCACCAAGCTCCTCGCCGATATGGGCGCGCGCGTCATCAAAGTCGAACGCCCCGGCGGCGATGTCTCCCGGTCTCTCCCTCCCTTCAAGGATGACATCTCCGGTACCGAGCGCTCGGCCACCTTCCACTACCTCAACACCAACAAAGAGTCGGTCGTCGTCAATCTCAAGTCGCCTGCCGCCCGCGACATCGTCCGGCGCCTTGCCGGAATGGCCGACCTCATCGTGACGGCCAGTTCGCCATCTCAGGAGGAGCACCTCGGGCTCGACTACCCGACCCTCAGCGCCTATGCGCCCATCCCGGTCCTCTCTATCACGAACTTCGGTCACTCCGGGCCTTACCGGGACTACCGCCTCTCAGACACCGTCCTCTACGCCATGGGCGCCGAAATGTATTCGCACGGTCTCGCCGACCGCGAGCCGCTGAAGCTCGGTGGCACGGCAGCGCTCCTCCAGGGTGGCGCGATGGCGTCGGTGGCCGCCATGGGCGCCATCCACGCCTACGAACTCGACGCCCTCGCCCAACTCGTCGAAGTCCCGCTCTTCACCGTCCAGGTCAGCAACATCGATCGGCGCAGTTCCAGCATCCTCGGCTACCGCTTCTCGGGCCGAATCCAGGAGCGCCCTACCGGCGCCTCCGCGGGTATTGCCGGCGGCATCTACCCCGTTGCCGATGGTTACATCGAATTAACTGCCTCGGCCGGCAACTACTGGCGCCGCTTCGTCGAAATGATCGACGACGACGCCCTGCGCGACCCGAAGTGGGAGAACCCCATGATCGCCCTCGACCCGGCAGCCAAGGAGGAAGCCGACGCCATCGTCTACCCCTGGATGCTCTCTCATACGCGCGCCGAGGTCTGGGAGGCTGGGCGCAAGGCTCACGCCATGGTCGCACCCCTGAATACCGGCCTGGACATCTGGGAGGATACGAACTTCCACGGGCGCGGCGTCTGGACCGAGGTTGACCACCCTCTGCTCGGCACGCTGCCCATGCTCGGACGTCCGTACATACTCGAAGAGACTCCCTGGCGCATCCGCTCCGCAGCACCCTGCCTCGGCGAACACACCAGGCCCGTGCTCGCCGAAGCAGGGATCCCCAGCGCTGAAATCGATCGCCTGCAAAGCGAAGGAGTAATCGCGTGAGCGACCGCCTGCCACTCTCCGGTATACGCATCTGCGACTTTACCGCCGTCTGGGCCGGCCAGACCGCCACCATGTACCTGGCCGACATGGGCGCCGAGTGCATCAAAGTCGAGAATCCTTACATCTGGAACCCGATGACGCGCGCAGCATCGCCGCGCATCAACGGGATGATCGCCCAGATGCTCCCCCCATGGATCGCCGGGCACCCCACGGACCCGGGGCCGCGACCGTGGAACAACAGCCCGGCCTTCATCCAGGTCCTCCGCAACAAGAAATCCTTCACCGTCGACAGCCGCCGCCCGGAAGGCCTCGCCATCGTCCGCCAGCTCGTCCGCATCAGCGACATCGTCGCCGAGAACCTCGCCCTCGGGACGCTCGACAAGCTCGGGCTCACCGACGACACCATCCGCGACTTGCGGCCCGACGCCATCATCCTCCATATGCCCGCCTTCGGGCGTACAGGGGCATACACCGAGGGCCGCGGCTACGGCGCCCACATCGATAGCGTCGCCGGTTCGTCGGTCTTGCGCGGCTACCGTGATTCTTCCCCGGGAGACAACACCAGCATCTTCGCCGGCGACTTCTGGGGCGGCATGCACGGTGCCGTTGCCGTGATGGCCGCCCTTCGCCACCGCAGAAGGACCGGCCGAGGCCAGGTCATTGAGATGGCCCAGGTCGAGTCGTCCATGCACATGTTCCCGCAGGCCGCGCTCGATGCCGCCTGGAACGGCCGCGCCCAGGGTTCCGTCGGTAACCGCAGCGTCGAGGGGTTCGTGCCCAACGGTGTGTTCCCGGCCGCGGGCACGAACCGCTGGATCGCCATCAGCTGCCGCTCAGATGCGGAATGGCACGCGCTGGTCGGCGCGTTGGGCAGTCCCTCGTGGGCCACGACGCCTGACCTGGCGACTCGCACAGGGCGCGCCACCCGCGAAGATGAGCTCGAAGCACGCATCGCCGAGTGGTCCGCCAACAAGGACCGCGACGACCTATTCCACGCCCTTCAAGCAGCCGGTGTCACCGCTGGTCCCGTGCTCAACGCCAAAGAAGCCGCCGAAGACTCGCATCTCGCCGCGACCGGCACGTGGAAGCGTCTTCCTGCCACCGAGGATTATCCCGAGGTCGACTGGCTCCGGCCGGCTTACCGGTTTTCGAAGTCCGAAGTTGACCTGCGCGAACCACCGTGCCTCTTCGCCGAACACAACGACTACGTCTACCGGGAGGTTCTCGGACTCTCCGAAGAGGAAATCGCGCAGCTCCGGGAGGCTGGACACATCGCCGAGACCTTCGCGCCGGAAGCGTTGGCGGGCGCGTGATCCCCGGGACCCAACGAACCTGGGTCGAACGCGACGGCGTCCGTCTGCGCGTCCATCACGCTGGCAACGGACCGCTCGTGGTCCTGCTCCACGGCTTCCCCGAGCTCGCGTACTCCTGGCGGCACCAGTTCGGGCCCCTCGTTGCCGCCGGTTACCGGGTCGTCGCCCCGGATCAGCGCGGCTACGGCGAAAGCAGCTCGCCACCGGACATCGAAGCATTCGCTCTCGAAGAACTCGCCCGCGATGTCGCGGCTGTCATCGACCACTTTGGAGGCGGGCCGGCGGCCGTTATCGGCCACGATTGGGGGGCGCCGGTCGCCTGGCACAGCGCCCTCCGCTTTCCCGGCCGCATCCACGCTGTCGGTTCTTTGAGCGTGCCTCACGCCGCAAGGGCGCCGGCGCCGCCCCTCGAACTGATGCGCAGCGCCGCCGGGCCGGAATTCGTCCACTATGTCGACTACTTCCAGGAACCTGGCCTGGTCGAAGCCGAGTTCGAGCAGAACGTCCGTGACTCCCTCCTGGGATTCATCTGGGCCATCTCCGGCGATGCCCCGCGGGATGAACGTTTCAAGCCGATACAGCGTGGAAAGCGCTTCCTCGATTCGCTCACCGTCCCGGCGGCCCCGCCTTTGTGGCTCACAGACCAAGACCTCGAGACCTACGTCGCCGCATTCCGGCACTCCGGATTTCGCGGCGGACTGAACTGGTACCGCAACGTGAACCGCAACTGGGAACAGGCCGCGGACCTCGCGGACGCCGTCGTCGCTCAACCGGCGCTCTTCGTCACCGGTTCGCGAGATCCCGCACGAAATTCCACCGCGATTCACCGCCTCCACGAGGTCGTCCCCGACCTCCGCGTGTCCGCGGTGCTCGAAGGTTGCGGCCACTGGACGCAGCAGGAGCGCCCCGAAGAAGTCACTCAACTCTTGCTCGAATTCCTTAACGCGGTGTGTGACGCTTCGCGTACCATGTGACGATCTGTGGAACCGATCATCCAATACGCGGTCGCCCGTGATGGCGTAAACATCGCGATGAGCACCCTCGGCGCAGGCCCGCCGGTGGTGTTCCTCCCTGTGCTCCCGCTAAGCCACCTCCAGGTCGAGTGGGAGATGCCGGGCCTCCGCGAATTCCTCGAACGGTTCGCCGAACACCACCAGGTCGTGCGATTCGACGCCCGCGGGCTCGGCCTCTCCGACCGCGAAGACTCCGACCGTTCGCTCGATGCCCACTTGCTCGATCTCGAAGCCGTCGTTGAACGCGCCGGACTCGACCGGTTCGCGATCTTCGCGGCCAGCTATGCCGGCCCGATGGCAATCCGCTACGCCGCCCGCAATCCATCCCGCGTCGCACGCATGATCCTCTGGTGCACCCACGCCGCCTATGCCGACGTCGTCGGCAAGCTCCCGCAACAGGCGAACCAGCAGCGCCAGGCCGTCAACCAGCTCGCCGCTGTCGACCAGGACCTCTACATCCGCACCTATTTTCACCGGGCCGTGGGCTGGACCGAAGGCGATACCGCAAACCGCTTCGTCGAAGTGGCCAAGAAGAGCATCGACCCGGACCGGTTCTTCGAAAACCTCGCCAATCATCAGGCCTTCGATGCGAGGGAAGACCTGCCCAACGTCCGCTGTCCCACCCTCGTGTTCCATCGCCCGGCGTTCGTCGGGTCCAACGTCGATGTCGCCAAGGGACTGGCCGGCCAGATTCGCGATGCAAGGCTCGCGCTGGTGCCCGGCGAGTCCGTCGCACCATTCGTGGGCGATTCTGAGACAATCGTCGAGGCCTCCCTCGCTTTTCTGGCGGAAGATCAGCAACCTCCTTCAGCTGTTGATGACTGCGCCATGCGCACCATCCTTTACACCGACCTCGAGGCCCACACCGCCATGATCCAGCGGCTCGGTGACGTTCGTGGACGCGAGGTGCTGCGTGCGCACGAGCGCCTCGTCCGCGAGACGCTCCGCGAGCATGGCGGCGACGAGGTGAAAGCCCTCGGCGATGGTGTCCTCGCTGCGTTCCAATCCACCCAGCAGGCGATCCGCTGCGCCATTGTCCTGCAGCGCGCGAACTCGGCGGCAGCTCCCCTCCACGGGGAGCATCTCTCGATCCGCGTGGGAATCAATGCGGGAGAGCCGATCGCCGAAGGAGATGACCTCTACGGCAATGCCGTTACCGTCGCCTCGCGGCTCGCAGCGTTCGCCCGGGGCGGCGAAATCGTCGTCTCGCGCGTCGTCCGCGAACTCGTGTCCGGCAAGGGCTTCCACTTCGTCGAGGGCGGCGAGGCCCATGTCGCCGCTGCCGAGTCCCCGGTACAGCTGTACAAAGTCGAATGGCGAGAGGCGGTTCCCCGTTGAGTGAGACATACGACACCATCGTTTCGAAGCGGGATACGCGCCGCTTCAGCGACCGCCCAATCCCTCCCGATACCCTCGCCCGCCTCGTCCAGGCGGCCCGCATGGCCGGGAGTGCCAAGGCAGCTCAGCCGGTGCGCCTCGTCCTCGTCAGCGATCAGGCCCAGAAGGAACGTCTTGCCGCGTGCGGCAACGCCACGCCACATCCCCACCTGCCAGGTTGCGGTAGTCTTCGTTCTCGTCCCGGAAGCTGGCGTGATTGGTGCACCGTTCGCGATCTTCCGCGGACCCTTCGATGCCGGCCGCGCAGCCCAGAACCTGATGCTCGCCGCCTGGGCCGAAGGGATCGCCAGTTGCCCGGCGTCCATGCATCACGCTGAACAGGCAGCCGAAGTGCTCGGTCTCCCTGAAGGCCACGTGGTGGCCAACGTCATCGCTCTCGGCTACCCCGCCGAAGACCCCGACCCCGTGCTGGGTACTCGCCCGCGGCTGCCGGCCACCGACTACGTGCACCGAAACCGGTGGGGCGAATAGCCAAATCGTTGGTACCCCCGACAGGACTCGAACCTGTGCCTTCGGCTCCGGAGGCCGACACTCTATCCGCTGAGCTACGGGGGCAACTCTCCACCGATGGTAGCCCTTGCGCTGCTTTGCCGCACGCCCGCCGGGCGCATGTCAGGCCCGGCTGTACGCCAGGACAGCCGCCCCGAAGAGCACACCTTGCAGCAGCCCCGAGGCCGCCATCAGCCAGAGGCCGGCAGCCCGCTCCCTCGCATGCAGGACGACTCCCGCGGCTGCGTTGAAGCCCAGTATCCCCGCCCCAAGGTAAGCCATGCGCAACAGCTCCCCCTTGTTCCCCACCCGGACGATCCCACCCAGCTCGGGGAAGCTGAGTTCCACCACGTTCGGCAGGTCCGGATACCGGGCGAACACGTAGCCGCCAAGTGCCGCGCAGGCCAGCGCGGCGATCCCCAACGCCAGCATCGAAACCCGGTCCCGCCAGAACGGCATTGCCGCCAGCCCCGTCGCAGCAGAACGGTGCGAATACTCTTCAACTGGGGCCAGCGCCGCCCGCGACTGGATCTCCTCGGCGAACGCCGCCTGGTCCAGGACGGTCAGCGCGTAGGCCTCGCCCGTCGTTACCAGGTAGAGAAGTTCGTCGGGAGTGCTGTGCGTCGAAAAGAACAGCGTGAAACCCAGCCGCTTCACATCGGCCGCGCCAACGTGGCAGCCCCACCAGTTAAGCCCCTTAACGCTTGCCGAATCGAGCGTCCGCCCGGGGACCATTCTCTGGATCGCCGCTATCGGCACGACGATCCGCCGGAAGCCCCATCGAATGGTCAGCGCATCGCGGTCGATAACATAGCTGAGCGCGAACACTCCGTACGCCCAGTTCGCGAACAACAATCCGAGCCCCGCCGCCGCCGCGCAAACAGTCCACGCCACGAACGTCTTGAACTCGGCCGGCGCCCCGAACGCCACCGCGCCCGCCAGCAACGCTGCCACGAATGCCCACGCTGCGAACGCACCCCCGACGATCACGCCAAGGGCCCGCGGCGGTTGGAACTCCACCGGCCCTAGCGTGCGATGCGTGCGCGTGCCGGTGTGCACCATGCCCGGTACTTCTCACTCCTACCGCGAATTGCGTCGTAAAACAGCTCGCTCAGCTGGCTCGTGATCGGCCCGGGCCGCCCCTCTCCAACTTTGCGCCGGTCGATCTCCACGATCGGCGTCAGGTGCGCTGCGGTGCCCGTCATGAACACCTCATCGGCGATGTATAGCTCCGTCCGGTCGATTTCGCGCTGGACAATCGGGATGCCAAGGTCGTCGGCCGCCATCTGCATCACGCTCTTCGCAGTGATGCCCTCCAGCACGTTGTCGGCCGGCCCCGGCGTGATCAGCTGGCCGTGCCGGATCATGAAGATGTTCTCGCCGCTGCCCTCCGAGACGTGGCCGTTCTCGTTCAGCATGATCGCCTCGTCGAAGCCGTTTGCGTTCGCTTCGGTCTTCGCCAGGGCGCTATTCACGTAGATGCCGGTCACCTTCGCGCGCGGCGGGATGCCGGTGTCCTGCACGCGTCGCCAGGTGCTGGTATGGCAGCGGGCGGTCTCCGGCAGGTACGCCGGGAACGGCGAGAGGAAGATCAGCGTGTCCACGTCCACGTTGTGCAGCCGCACGCCGAGCACCTCGCCCGAGAGGTAGACCATCGGGCGCAGGTAGACGTCCTCGGTGAACCCACTTCGTTCCACCAGCTCGACGGCGATCTCACAGAGCTTCTCAACCGGCTCTCGCATCTGCATGCCAAGGATGTGTGAACTCTGGCCGAGCCGCTGCATGTGCTCCCGCGTGCGGAACAGGTAGGTCGTCTGCGCCTCTTCGTTCCAGTTGCCGCGGATACCCTCGAACACGGCTGTCCCGTAGTTGAAGGCGTGAGTCATGATCCCGATCTTCGCCTCGCTGAGCGGGACGATGTCGCCCTGGAAATACGCGTACGGTGTTGGCATGGTGCTCCTTCGCCTCTGGGAATGGTCGGGTTCGCGATGAGTATAACCAGCGGCAGCCCGCGGTTCCCCGCTCGGGTCAGTCCTCCAGCGACCGGCTGAAGAACGTCCCATCCTTGCACTCTTCGACGGTCAGCTCTTTGGCCGCCAACCGCCTCTGCACATCATCCGGCGGCAGCGGCGGGGTCCGCGTTACCAGCGAAGTCGGTTCACTGACCGCGTCCTCCAGGTACTGCACGAACTCGTCGTTGTACTTCGCCAGGTCGGCCGGCGGGTTGGTGGACTTCATCGTCTTGATGAACTCCTTGATCACGTCGGCGATCTCCGCCGCGGTCGTCTTGCTCAACAGCGCGTTTGAGAAGTCGGAGGTGCCTTTGCAGATGGCTGCAAGGTACTCCTCGTCGCTTCCGCCGCTCTTCGGCGTGTCGTCGTCATCACCGCAGCTGGCGAACAGGGCGAGTGCGGGCAAGAGCATTGCAGCCGCGAACAGGTAACGTCGCATCGGCAAAATGCTACATCTTCGGGGCGTTAGGCGACGTTCAGAGCAGCAGTCTCTTGGGCGCCGAACGCGGCTCCCTTCGCCAATGGTGCACCAGGTACCGCCGCACCCCATCAACCTCAACTGGCTCGATCCGGCAGCGGGAGGTCGTCGCGAGGGCGCCCGCCCGCTCGCGCCAGCCTTGTAGCGAATGCCCGTCGCCGATCTCGAAGACCGCATCAAACTCGCGCAGTGCGTCCGCCTGGGCAATCCCGAGGTCGGTCAACCAGCCAAGGTGGATCTCGGCCAGTCCCATGTGGAAGTCCCGGTCGCCGAAGGTCATCGCCACGTGGTCCGGCCCCGATTCGTTCCCCGCGACGAGCAGCGTCGAACCAAAGTGCGAAAGCGAGAGGTCAGTCGCTGCCCGGTACAGCGGCCCGAGAACCTCGTGTGCGGCGAGGATTTCACCGGCACGAAAGGCATGGAGGGCGAACTGCGTCGCATGGTGTTCCGGTGCGATCGCGATGCCGCCTCCATCGAGCCACTCCTGCCACTCCGCCGCGCCGGTCCGCAACAGGTAGAGCATCGATGCCTGGAAGTCCGCGGCAGACCGCACCAGCGGCGTCGCCGCTGCATAGTTTCCCCACTGCACCGCGTGCAGCGCCTCGAGCCGGCACAACCAGGACCGGGACCAGAGCCCGAGCGCCGCGACCATCGCCTGCGTCCGGGACTTCGCTCCGGTGGAGGCCGCCGCGACTCCACCTTCCAGGTTCAATCCGTCGAGAACAGCAGCGAGGTCGCCATCCAGAACGAACGAAGTCTGCCGGTGCGAATCGAGACTGCCGCCCGCGTCCGCGGCCGGCCGGGCCGCCCCGGTCGCCATCGGGAAGACCTTCGGCGGCGAAATGCGAATACTCATCGAGTCAACCTCCAGCATCTCCTCGAGGGCAGCGAGCCGATCGACGACGGACTCGGGCTGGAGCGGCCCGAACGTCGCGTCCCCGACGAGCGGACTGGGAACGAGTGCGAATCGGCGAGTCATCGTTACCCTACTTGTTCATCGCCCGCTGGTAGCCCTGGACGCCGGGATCATCGAACCACGGCGCCAGCTCCGACTGCCAGTGGGGCAGGGCCCGGCACATATCGATCGCATGCATCGGGTCGTGCTTGCACCAGCCGCGCAGGTATGCGCCCAGGGGGATCTCCGCCGCCGCACGCTTCGAGTCGCCGGCGAACTTGAGGATCCGCGCGAGGTCTTCCTCAGTGAGGGCCTTCAGGTGACCCGTCAATTCCCGTCGCGCCCGCGCCGCTTCCTCCAACAGTGATTCCACGCCGGCCTTCCGCCGCTCCACCACCTGCTGCTCGTTCCAATTGTCGATGTCGACCCGGGCCCCGTCCGGAGTCCGCATTCCGGCGTCCTCCCCCGGTGGATCGCGCGGAACATCTCCCCGACCGGGACGTCGATGGTCGCAAGGTGGGCGATGAAGTCGCGCACGAACCAGCTGCTTTTCGGCGCCTGCCGATCGAGCTCCTCCGGAGACAGCGACCGGCAGAACTCCTCGAAACGTGCCCTGTGCCCGTCGAGTTCCGTGATGACTTCCAGGACTACCGGTGTCGTCATTCGTCTTCCTCTTCGTCCGGCAGGCTGGCGACGTACTCCCGGGCCTCGGCCAGCAGGCCCGCCTGCCATGCCTCCCGGTCTTCCCCTTCCACTTCCGCCTCGAGCAACCAGTTCAACACGAGGGCGTCCATGCGCACCTCCGGCAAGGCATCAACAAGCGGGAAGGCATGGCCCAGGCAATGACCGCCGAACACCCGGAGGGTCTCCATCAGCGGCGCCGGCCCGAACTGGTCACGCACCCGCCCATCGGGGATCGATTCGAGCGCCGCCACGAGCCCATTGATCCCCGTGCCGAACAGCGCCATCAACTCCCCGAGACTGGCGTTGGCCAGCCGTGTAGCCGTCTCCGCGTTGACCGCGTCCGGGTCCCATCCGGGCGAAATCGGGGATTCTCCCCGGACCCACCTCTCGATCATTGCCGCGTAGTCGTTCAGCGACTGCGCCAGGTGACCAAGCAGTTGCCGGACGCTCCAACTGGTGCCCGGCGCCGCCCGGTCGAGGCCGCCTTCCGGCGCCAGCGCCGCGATGTGCTTCACGGTCGCCTGTTCGTACATGAACCGGTCGGCTATCGCCCGGATTTCGGGAGTCATCTCAGTGCCGGGCTCGCGGAGGACGCCGGTCGGTCCGGGGTGCGCGGCCGCGGGTCGCTGCCTCGCGGGCGGGCCGAGCCTCGAGTTGCTTGATGCTGTCCCAGCCCGCATAGCTCGCACCGGGCCCAAGTTCCGCTTCAATCTCCAGCAGGCGGTTGTATTTTGCCGTCCGCTCGCTCCGCGCCGGCGCACCGGTCTTGATCTGGCCGGCGCCGGTCGCCACCGCGAGGTCTGCGATGAACGTGTCCTCGGTCTCACCCGATCGGTGGCTGATTACCGCCGTCCAACCGGCGCGTTGCGCCATCTCGATGGCCTCCATCGTTTCCGTCAGCGTCCCGATCTGATTCAGCTTCACGAGGACGCTGTTCGCGGACTTCTCTGAAATGCCACGCCGGATTCGCTCGACGTTGGTGACGAACAGGTCGTCGCCAACCAGCTGACAGCGGTCGCCAGCCTTCGCGACGAGCGACGCCCAGCCCTCCCAGTCGTCCTCCGCGAGGCCGTCTTCGATAGAGCGAATCGGGTACTTCTCCACCCAGCCAGCCCAGTGATCGACCATTTCGGCCGAAGTCAGGATCCGCTTCTCCTTGGCGAGCGCGTACTTTCCGCCGCTGAACAGCTCCGTCGAGGCAGGGTCCAGGGCGAGCACCGCGTCGCTCCCAGGCTTGTACCCTGCCCGCTCGACCGCCTCGAGCACCACCTGGACGGCGTCCTCGTTGCCGGGCAACGACGGCGCAAACCCGCCTTCGTCGCCGACCGATGTTGCCAGGCCCCGGTCGTGGAGGATCGCATGCAGCGCGTGGTAGACCTCCACGCCCATCCGCAAGCCCTCCGAGAAAGTCTCGGCGCCGACCGGCATCACCATGAACTCCTGGAAGTCCGTGCTGTCGGGTGCGTGCTTCCCACCATTCAGGATGTTGAACATCGGCACGGGCAGCCGGTGTGCGCCCGCCCCGCCGAGGTAGCGGTACAACGGCAGGCCCTGCGAATCCGCCGCAGCGCGTGCCACAGCCAGCGAAACACCGAGAATCGCGTTCGCCCCCAGCCGACCCTTGTTCGGCGTCCCGTCCAGTTCGCAAAGCACACGGTCAATCGCCCGCTGCTCGGTCGCGGGGAAATCCTTGAGGGCCTTCGCGATCTCCGTGTTCACGTTGCGCACGGCCTTTGAGACGCCCTTGCCGTTGTACCGCTTTCCGCCATCCCGCAGTTCGACCGCCTCGTGGGCTCCTGTCGAGGCTCCGGAGGGCACCGCCGCGGTCCCGGTGGCGCCGTCGGCGAGCATCACCGTGACATGCACGGTCGGGTTCCCGCGCGAGTCAAGGATCTCCCGCGCCTCGATGGATTCGATGAACATGCCTGCTCCTTAGCCCCGCACTTCCGGTGCATCGCTCAGGGGAATGAGCGAATCCGGGCTCGCGAGGTAGTCGATGTAGAGGATTCCATTGATGTGGTCGATTTCGTGTTCGAGCGCTTCCGCCAGCAGGTTGTCTTCCGCCTTGATCCGGACTTCTTTGCCCGTGTACGGGTCCATGCCCTGCGCCACAACCTTCACTGACCGGGTGATCTCCCCGCGGTAGCCGGGAACCGAGAGGCAACCCTCGTCACATCGCCGCTCGCCCGAACGCTTCACGATCTCGGGGTTCACCAGGGCGATCGGGTTGTCGTCCCCAACGTCAATCACAACGACGCGCAGGGAAACGCCGACCTGTGGCGCGGCAAGGCCAACGCCCGGTGCGTCGTACATCGTCTCCCACATGTCTTCGACGAGCTTGTGGATCGACTTGTCGATGGTCCGTACTCGCCGTGCTTTTTCTCTCAGCACGGGGTCGCCTGCACGGCAAATGGGGAGGATGGCCAAAGGGACGAGCTCCGGGACGATCTGGTGCGCCGCTGCGCCTGCCGTAGTGTATCGCCACTGGGCCTGATGCGCCCTTGGCGGACGACTTCGTGTCTGATCTAGACGCGGCCAGAGTCACCAATAACGGTCAAGTCCGGATTCGTATTGCAAGTCGGCCGCCTGGAAATTCGAGGGCTTCCGGAGAGTGTCTCGCGACCACCTTCTCCAACCCCCGGCTGGGTGGTCTTAAGCCCCGGGCTGCCGGTCCCCACGCTTCCAAGACGCCCTTACTCGCGCGCCGTACCACCCTGCCAGCACTGCGAAGCAGAGCGCGGCTGCATAGGCTGCCCAGCCTCCGGACAACGCCAGGAACACCGCAATGACCCCGAATGCCACGACTCCGACGGAGGGCTTCATCATCGCCGCAGCCTAACACAAGGCGCAGACGCCGGAACGCGAGGTCGGCAATCGGCGGAAAGGAAACCTCCGGCGAGTGAAGACCGGTGGCCAAGACCAACCGTGTGGGGAGTGACTGGAGCGAACCGAGGCCACAGGCTGTCCGGTCCGGCAAGTGCCGGCAGACCATCGGACCAGCTTCATCCAAACCATGGGAAGCGGACGACTTCGTGTCTGATCTACACTAACTCTCATGCCCGCTCCCAACCCGCGCGAAGTCTCCGCACCGGCGCGAAGCCGCTACTCCCTGATCGTCATCGGCAGCGGCATCTCCGGCCTCTTCGTCGCTCTCGAAGCACGCAAGCTCGGGCCCGTCCTCGTCCTCACCAAGGGCAGCATCGATGACTGCAACACCCGCTGGGCCCAGGGCGGCATCGCCGCCGCCGTCGGCCCGCTCGATTCCACCGCCCAGCACCTCGCCGACACCATCGCGGCCGGTGACGGCCTGGTCGATGAAGAAGCCGCCCGGGTGCTCTGCGAAGAAGCGCCGGCCCGGATCAGGGACCTCGTCCACTACGGTGTCTCCTTCGACTCCCTCGGCGGCGAAGTCGCACTCGGGCGGGAAGCCGCTCACAGCCACTCGCGCATCCTCCACGCCGGCGGCGACCGCACCGGCGCCGCCATCGAGACCGCCCTGAGCGCCGCCGTCCGCGACCCTCAGATCACGGTCCTCGATAACACCCTCGTCACTTCCCTGGCAGTCGAGCGCGGCCGCGTGACCGGCGTCGAGGCCATCGCCCTCCAGACCGGCGCCACGGAGTACTACGAAGCCCCCGCTGTGGTGCTCGGCACCGGCGGCGCCGGCCAGCTGTTCTCGCATACCACGAATCCCCAGGTGGCCACCGGAGACGGCGCCGCCCTGGCCTTCGATGCCGGCGCCGAAGTCGCCGACATCGAGTTCTACCAGTTCCACCCAACCGCCCTCCGCCTCGAGGGCGCACCAACTTTCCTCATCTCCGAGGCCGTCCGCGGCGAAGGGGCTATCCTCCGTAACCACGCGGGCGAGGCCTTCATGGCCCGCTACCACCCGCTCCGCGAGCTCGCTCCCCGCGATGTCGTCGCACGCGCCATCGTCGCCGAAATGCGCAGAGAAAGCGCCGACGGCCAGTTCCTCGACTGCACGGGCCTGAAATCGGTCGACCTCGCCGCCCGTTTCCCCGGGATCCATGCCTTCTGCAGCAGTGTCGGCATCGATATGCGTACACAGCCCATCCCGGTCGCACCGGCCGCCCACTACCTCATGGGAGGGGTGCGCACCGATATCTGCGGGCGCACAACGCTCCCTGGCCTCTTCGCCTGCGGCGAGACGGCCTGCACCGGCGTCCACGGGGCAAATCGCCTCGCCAGCAACTCCCTCATGGAGACCGTCGTATTCGGGAAGCGCGTCGTCGAACACATCGCAAGCGGTGAAGGCGGCGCCGCCCGGTCCGCACCTTCGCTTTCGCCCATCTCACCCGGCGAGGGGGCGCCCCCGACTCATGCCCGGTTACAGGACCTGATGTGGCGGAGCGCAGGTATCGAACGCGACGCCAGCTCGATGCAGGACGGGCTCGACACCATCAACTCCTGGAGCCGGCCCCGCGCACTCACCACCCGGCCAGCCTTCGAACGCCGGCAGATGGCGAGGCTCAGCGCCCTCATGCTCCATGCCGCCCTCGCCCGCACCGAGAGCCGCGGCGGACACTACCGCAGCGACTATCCATCGCGTGACGATGCGCGCTGGCGCCGCCAGCAGGTATGGGTGCGCGAATGATCCAGCCCCCTCCGGAAGGCGTCATCCGTCTTGCTGTTGAAACGGCCCTCGCCGAGGACCGTGCAGCTGAAGATGTGACCACGCTCGCCGCCGTCACCCCTTCACTCCGGGGCACCGCCCGCTTCCTCGCGAAGCAGGATGGCGTCCTCGCCGGCCTGCCGGTCGCACTCGAAGCGTTCAGGGTGTTCGACCCCACCGCCGGGCTCGCGGTCCACGTCCAGGAAGGTCGAAGGTTCGCGGCGCGCTCCATCCTTGCCGAAGTCACCTGCAGCGTCAGGGCCATGCTCCAGGCCGAACGCGTCGCCTTGAACTTCCTGCAGCGCCTCTGTGGGACAGCCACCCACACGCGCGCCTTCGTTGATGCCGTCGCCGGCACCGGCGCCGTCATTCTCGACACCCGCAAGACCACTCCCGGCCTTCGCGATCTTGAGAAATACGCGGTTCGCTGCGGCGGCGGCACGAACCACCGGCGCGATCTCGCCGCTATGGCAATGATCAAAGACAACCACCGTGAAGCACTCGCCCGCGCCGAAATGTCCCTCGCCGACGGCGTTGCCGCCATCCGCCAGCGCACCCCCGGCATCGCCGTCGA
Organism: Candidatus Amarobacter glycogenicus; assembly: GCA_016719395.1. Classification (GTDB taxonomy): domain Bacteria; phylum Chloroflexota; class Dehalococcoidia; order Tepidiformales; family Tepidiformaceae; genus Amarobacter; species Amarobacter glycogenicus. The sequence goes on from JADJZF010000007.1 coordinate 233,850, forward strand.
AGTGGAGATCGATGACCTCGATCAGCTGGAAGCGGCCCTGGCCGCGAGACCGGAGTGGATTCTCCTCGACAACATGTCCAACGCGGACATGGCCGAGGCGGTGCGGCGCACTCACGGCCGCGCAAAGCTCGAAGCCAGTGGCGGCGTAAACCTCAAGTCCGTCCGCGCTATCGCCGAAACTGGCGTCGACGCGATCTCCGTTGGCGCCCTCACCCACAGCGCCGGCAGCGTCGACATTTCCCTCGACCTGGAATTCTGAGCTTCGCCTCAGCGGTCCGCGGAAGCGGGTTCCGGCGCCCTGGCGAATCGCCGGAGGGCCAGCAACGCCGCTGCCGAGGCCACAGCTGCGGCAGCGCTAATCCCCATCCCCGCGCCGTCGGATCTACCCAGCATCGGTACCGCGAGTCCGGCGACGACGGCCCCGAACATGCACACCGGCAGCATGCCGATCCCCGCGTTCCCGCGTGTCGCCACCGACCACGCCAGCCATGGCAGGAAACCCAGCGCCAGCCAGGTCACCACCATGAGCGACACGAAGATGAACGCAAACATCGCGTCCTGTCAGGTCACAAGGCGGGCGATGTCGAAGTACGTGACAATCAATACGCCAACCATCATCAGGGCGAATCCTGCGAAGTGGACCAGGCCTTCCTTCTCCGGCGAAATCCGCCGTCCCCCGCGGACGATCTCGAGGAAGACAAAGAACATCCTGCCGCCGTCAAGCATGGGGATCGGCAGCGCGTTGAAAATGGCGAGGTTCAAGGAAAGCAACGCCGCGAACTCGATCAGCGGCCGCCAGCCCGCCTCCTTGATCAGGTCCCCGGTCGTATCGGCGATCCCCACCGGACCGGTAAATGCCGGCTGGTCTTCCCCCCCGACGCTCGCGCCACCTCCGCCGCCGACCCGCACACGGATCTCGTTAACGGTGAGCACCATCGTATCAACCAGGGAGCTCGCACCTTTCGGGAATGCCTCCCATGGCCAGAACCATTCGTTCTCCGTCTGCGGGTACTTCAGTTCGCACGAAATAGGCTCGGAGTTCTCGTTGTACGTGCAGGTCTGCGGCGCGCCGATTCGCACGCCGGTCGGGCCTTCGTCGGCCGGCGGGTGCCAGCGGGCGTAAACCTCCGCGGTCAGCGTCGCGCCAGCCCGGACGATGATCCACTCCTGCGTCTCACCGAGGTTCAGGCGGCTCGCGTACACCATTTCCGAGGTGTTCTTGATCTCTCGGCCGGCGACCTCGATCACCAGGTCCCCCGGCTGGATCCCCTGCGCCGGGGCAGTCCCATCGCGCATTTCGCCGGTGATCGTCGCCTCGGAGGCGGGCGAGCCCTGTGCGACTTCAACGATCTGGGCCATCGAGAGCGACCGCTCCCGCGGGATCATGAACCCGACCGAGAGCAGGAAGACGGCCAGCACCAGGTTCATAGCCACGCCGGCGCCCATCACCGTCAATCGCTGCCAGCGCGGCGCCGCGGCGAGTGACCGCGGGTCGGACGGATCCTCTTCGCCCAGCAGCCGGACAAAACCGCCGATCGGCAGCCAGTTGAGTGAGTACTCAGTCCGCCCTTGGTGAACAGCGTCTTCGCTTTCGGCGGGAAGCCGATCCCAAATTCCAGCACCTTGATCCCAAAGGCCTTCGCCGCAAGGAAGTGCCCGAATTCGTGGATGAGCACCAGGATGAGAAGAAGACTCAGGAACGGCACGGCCGCTCGGACAATTGCCACGGCGTCAAAGGCTAGGAACATCAAGCGCTAACCCCCACGGCAACCCGGCGGGCTGCCTCTCGAGCGATTCGGTCGGCCTCGAGAACAGTCTCAAGATCAGGATCGGCAACACTCTCGTGCTTCTCCAGCACGGCTTCGATGATACCCGGGATGTCGAGGAAGCCAGCCTCGCCAGCAAGGAAGCGCTCGACGGCCACTTCATCCGCGGCGGCCATCGCCGCCGGAAACGTCCCCCCGCGCCGGCCCGACTCCATGGCCAGCTTCAGGCAGGGAAACCGGTCGGTGTCCGGCGTCCCGAAGTGGAGCGTTCCAATCGCCCCAAGGTCGAGTGTGGGCATTGGCGGGGCCGGCATACGCTCCGGATACGCCAGCGCGAGTTGGATCGGCAGGCGCATATCCGGTACTCCAAGCTGGGCCTTCACGCTCCCGTCACTGAACTCCACCAGCGAGTGGACGACGGACTCCCGGTGCAACACCACTTCGACTTTTTCCATGGGGACGTCAAACAGCCACATCGCCTCGATCGTCTCCATGCCTTTGTTCATCAGCGTCGCCGAATCCACGGTGATCTTGCGTCCCATGTTCCACGTGGGGTGGTTAAGTGCCTGTTCAGCAGTCACGCCGGCCAGTGCGCTGCGGTCCAAGTCCCGGAAGGCGCCGCCGCTCGCCGTGAGCAAGATCCGCCGGATACCGTGACTCTCCTCGCCCCAGAGGCACTGCCATATCGCGGAATGTTCGCTGTCTACCGGGTGGAGGGCGCCCCCTCCTGTTTCCATCGCCCGCCGCACGATGTGCCCGGCCATGACCAGTACTTCCTTGTTCGCGATGGCGACCGGCTTGCCCGCCCTCAGTGCCGTCAGCGTCGGCATCAGCCCGGCTGCCCCCGCGGTGCCAACAAGCGGAATATCGCACGCGAGCACCATCTCGACCGTGTCTGAGCGCCTGCTGCGTGCCTGTTCCATGGCGTCCGCCAGGGCGCCGCTCGCCGCTCCCTCCCACGACGCCCACGAAGGCCGGAACTCATCGACCTGCGCCGCGAGCAACTCATGATTCCGCCCGGCCGCCAGGGCCACTACTTCCCAGCGGTCCGGGAACTGCCTGATCACATCTAGCGCCTGCCGCCCGATGGAACCCGTCGAACCGAGGATGGCGACCTTCTTGCGATCAGTCATTCCTTCGATCGTACGGCTCGCACCAGCAGCGCGACAGCGGGGCCGGCTACTTCCCCGCGAAGGCCGGGATTACCTGCTCCGACCAGGCCAGCAACGCGTCCCAGTCGAGCGGCGGGCGCTGCGCGATGTTCACCCGGGCTGCACCCGCATCCTTCAAGCGCCCCACGAGGTCGATTGCCTGGTCGGGTAGCCCGAGGACGACCCCCCGCCCACGCATGGCGTCGCTCGCAGGGCCCCATGTTTCGCGGTACTGGCGCTCCGTCCGCTCCAGGTCGGATGCCGTCGCCGCCATGTGGAAACTCAGGTTCACGTTCCGTTCGATAGTGGCTGGGTCGCGCCCTTCCTTCTCACACCACATGTCGAGTACCCCTTGCAGCCGCTTGAATTCGTCCACGCTCGGGTATGGCGTGTTCCAGCCGTCTGCGTGGCGTGCTGCGATGCGAAGCGTCCGCTTCTCCCCGTTGCCTCCGACCCAGATCCGTGGGCGCGCCTGAACGGGCTTCGGGTTACAGGCAGCGTTGTTCAACTGGAAGTGCTTCCCCTGGAAGTCCGAGCGGTCCTGCGTGGTCAGCATCCTGACCACTTTCACCCCCTCCTCGAGGATGTCCATCCGCTGGCCGATGGGCAAGAACGGGATGCCGTAACCCGCGTACTCCTGCTGGTGCCAGCCGGCGCCGAGTCCGATCTCAAGTCGCCCGGCGCTGAGGTGGTCGATAGTCACCAGCGCATTCGCGAGGATTGCCGGGTGCCTGTAGTTCATGCCCAGGACCAGCACGCCGATGCGGACGTTCTTTGTCTCGCAGGCCATCGCCGCCATGCAGGTCGTAGCCTCGAAACAACTTCCGTTCCCGTCGACGGGAGGCGCCTCGTAGAAGTGGTCCCAGACATCCACCCAGTCGAAGCCTGCGGTATCCGCCCAGGTCCAGGTCTTCCGCATCTCCGCCATCGAGATGTTCTGCTGTCCGATGTGCAGTCCGAATTTCACGACGCCTCCTCAGTTGGCGATAGGCCGCAGAAGCGTACCGCCTCGCGCGCCACGGATGCGAAAGTGCCCCTTCGGCTACCCCGCCGCGAACTCCCGGCAGCGGATCGCCCGCAGCAGGTCATCGTTCGCTTCCCGAACCATCCGGGCCAACACCGGGAGCTCATCTCCGTACCCGGCAAGGACCGCTTCGCTCTGCGATAGCAGCTCCCGCTCAACCCGGTAGCCGGGGAACAACGCGCGGAAATAGTCCGAGGCGAACTCTTTGTCCTTTGTCCGAAAGACGTTTGGAAGCGCGCCGAAGTACGCCTCCACATACGGTTCGAGCACCTCCCGCTGCTCCGCCCAGTTGAACCCGGACATCGCTGCCCCGGTCAGGTAGAGGGACCCGTAACCTTCGCCGTTGAACCTCTCCCAGGCGCTCGCCTTGGCCTCGGCGGCGGGTGATGACGTCTCGCAACGCAACTTCGCGCGAACCCCCCTGTCCGAAGGGTCGCGCTGAGCCTCGGCCGTCACCCGCTCGGCGGCGCCCGGCATGCCGTAGGCCACGTGCTTCGCGGCGATGCTCCAGCGCATGTCCTGGTCGATCGTCAGGCCCTCGACCGCCTCTTCGCCATCCGCCAGCCGGGCGACCAGCGCCAGGTCTTCCGGGACCACCGCATTGGCGATCAACGCGCGCACCCAGATGATCTGCAAGTCAGGAGAACCGGCGGCCTTCAACGCGCCGTACGCAGCCCGGGCGAGTGAATGCGCTTCTCCGGCCTTCCACTCTTCGGGCACGTACCGGCCGGCTGCTGCCGTCGCGTTGTTCACCACAGCCTCGACCAATTCGGGCATTGCTTCCCGGGTGATGTGGGCACGCACCAGCTCGAGGTATTCGGTGGACCGGAGCTGCTGGTCCCGGACCATGCTCCAGAGCGATCCCCAGAGCTGCAGCCGCAGGAGCGCGTCCTCGATCCGCTGCATGTTGCCCTTGAGGAACGTCAGCGATTCGGCGTCGAGTGCGATCTTTGCGTATCCGTGGTCTCCGTAATTCGGGAAGACCAGCGATGGCCGCGGCAGCCCCCGGGCTTCGGTCACTTCCGCCTCGGCCGTGGCGATGGACGCCGGCACGACACTGATCTCGAGCTTCCCCTGGACATCCCGGACCAACCCGATGTCGATGCGGTGCGGCCGAATCGTCGGGTACTCTTCAGGCGCTGTCTGGCCCAGGGAGAACTGCGAAATTCGGTCCCCGTCAGCCTCCCAGCGGGCCCCGATGGTGTTCAGCGAAGGTGTTTCCAGCCAGAGCCGGGCCCACTCCTTCAAGTCCACCCCACTGCCCTTCTCAAGCGAACCAAGGAACTGCGAAAGGGTCGCGTTGCCATAGGCGTGCGTCCGGAAGTAGTGGCGCATGCCTTCGCGAAAGCCGTCCAGGCCGATCGCCTTCACGAGCTGCTTCAGCACGCTCGCACCCTTCCCGTAAGTGATGCCATCGAAGTTCAGGAACGTCTGTTCGGTGTCTTCCACCTGTCCCGCGATCGGGTGCGTCGTGACCAGTTGATCCTGGCGATACGCCCAGTTTTTCATCCCCGAGGCGAAGTCCTGCCAGCCCGTCTTGAAGCGCGTCGCGTCATCCATGCACAGGTACGACATGTACGTCGCGAAGCTCTCGTTCAGCCAGAGGTCATTCCACCAGCGCATCGTCACGAGGTCGCCGAACCACATGTGCGCCATCTCGTGCAGGACCGTCTCGGCCCGCCCCCGCCGCTGGTTCTCCGTCGGCGGGTCGCGAAACACCATGTACTCGTTGTGCGTCACGCAGCCCACGTTCTCCATGGCGCCGGAGTTGAACTCCGGTACGAAGATCTGGTCGTACTTCCCGAACGGGTACGGGAAGTCGAAGAACGCCGCGTAAAAGTCGAGCCCTTGCCTCGTCACCTCGAACAGTTCCTGCGTGTCGAGGTGCTTCGCCAGCGACTTCCGGCAGAAGAGTCCGATATCCACGCTCCCGTGCCGTTCCCGGGCCACGTGGTATGGCCCCACGACCAGCGCGAACAGGTACGTGCTAAACGGCTGCGTCGCCTCGAACGCATGGAGCGTCCGGCCGTCGGGCCGCGGCTCGGCGCTGGTCTCCCGGCTGTTCGCGACAACCTCCCACTCGGCCGGCGCGAGCACAGTCAGCCCGTATGTGCCCTTGATGTCGGGCTGGTCGAACTGCGGGAACAACCGGTGGCTCTCATAAGGCTCGAAGTTGGAGTACAGGTACTCTTCGCCGTCCTCGGGATCCTTGAACTGGTGGAATCCATCGCCTTCGTGGTCGTACTCGTTCTCGTATACCACCCGCACGGTGTTGGATTTCGAGACCGACGCGGCCGGCAACCAAAGCCGGTAGCCGTTCCAGTTCGGCTCCAACCGCCGCCCGTTGACTTCCAGCAGCTCGATGGACTTGCCCCGAAAATCGAGGAACAGGTCGCCGCTCCCCGCGGCATCAAACCGCAGCGTTGTGTCTCCGCGGTATGTCCCGGCGCCCCGAGTGAGTTCGATCGCGATCGTGTACTCGCAGCCACTGACGCGCAGGGCACGCGCCTCCGCCTCGGCCTGGGTCAGGTTGTCACGCAGCTCTGCTGTGCTGATCGTCATGGCTTCGCTCCTCCGGCAGCCCTCTCGGGCGGGGTCGAACGAGCTTACAGCGCGCGCCGGCACGCCTCCAGCCGAGCACTTCACACTCCGCCACCCGACGTCGCGAACCCGGCGCCACTTCTCGCTCTGCTTCCTCCCGGCGTCCTCCTACTCGCCTACCCCGCATTCGTGACACGGGGTACAATCCGCCGGCACCCTCGCAGGACAGGTACTGCTGACGCGTATGTCGAACATCCCCGCGGTCAACGCGCTCCTCACCGCCATCAATCACGATCGATTCGCCGAAATCGAGGCGCACCACGCCTCCGATGCGGTCTTCCACTCGTTTCGCGGCCCAACCCTCCGCGATAGCGTCGCCATCGCCGACTGGCACCGCGAATTCCTGCGCGACTACGCAGACTGCAACTACACCGAACTCGAGTACGTCGAGCAGGGCAACACCGTGGCCCTCCGCGCCACGATCGAAGCCAAAGCCTACGACTGGCGCCCGTTCACCCAGCGTATCGTCGAGGTGTTCGAATTCGATGACGCCGGCGAGATCAGCGCCCGCCGCCTCTACGCGATGCTCCGCGACATCGAACTCGACAAGGCCGCGACCGCCTCGATGACTGACGCTCAGGGCTTCCAGGGCGGTAGCGCCAGCACGACGAAGGGGGTCGTGGACAAGTTCCTCACGTCCGTCGCCGCCGGTGACATCGACGGGATGAAAGAGCCCATTCACGACAAGGCCACCCTGATCGACGGTGTCTACGGGATCGCTCACGGATTCGACAACATCCTCGCACTGAGCGGTTCCCGGCCTCAGCCCGCGTTCGGGACTCTGCGAGTGACCCGCGTGCTCACCGGAGAACACGACGCCATGTTGGAATGGGCCATCGAGCCCTCCCGGCCGCGGCTTGCCCAGTGGTTTCGGCTCGTCGACGGCAAGGTGCGCGTCGTCGAGGTCTACTGGATGCTGCGTGAAGTCGGCGTCAATCCCATGGAGAACTACGCCAACGACCGGCACCGCCGGCAGGTGATTCTGCCGATCTAGTCATCCTCGGCCGTCAACAGGACAGTCCTGGAAAATGCAAAGGGGCGCCTCTCGGCGCCCCTTCTGTTTCTCCGCTCGCCGTCCGCCCTAATCGACGAAGATGTCCACCGAGGGCCGCAGCTTCGCGCACTCCGCCAGCACCTGGTGAATTTCGTGCGACTTGAAGCTGTCCACTCGCTCGAACTCCAGCGGGTCCTTCGCGTCGAGAGCGGAGTATGCCTGCTCGGTTAGCACATAATCGAAACGCGGCGCCCACTTCCGCGAGCCCAGCCGCGCCGTCGTCGAGCAGTTGTCGACCATGTAGGAAACGCCCCGCGCGTGCATGTACGGGTTCAGCGAGTCCACCGCTTCGATGACCGACTCGTTGGCGACCTCCGAGTACGGGTGGCCGTGGGCCATGAGGACGTCGATCTGCGCCATCATCGTGGCGATGTAGACGCCCGCGGTGAAGGGGTCGAGCGGGATTTCGTCTTCCTTGCGGGCCGCGCGCACCCCTTTCCCGGTTTGCCACGTCTCAGTCCGGTCGATCACGCCCATCGGTCGCTTCTTCAGCCGGTCGCCGGCAAGGATGACACTTCGGATTTCATTTCCGCTGGAGACCTCGTCGTAGATCTCCGAGAGGATTTCGTGGGCCGCCGGATACGAAGCTGCGTACGCCGCCTCGAACTGCGGGCGTCCATCGGCCCCCAGGGCGTCGTAAACGCCGAGCATGCCCTGCCGGGAAATGATCCGCGAAATCGGCCCCGTGATCGCCTCGGCCGAGTGACGGAACGCGTCCTCGTGGCTCATCCCCTGGTTGATGTATCGGCGGTACAGGCTCTCGATGATCCCATGCACCGCTCCCAGGAGAATGCCGCGCTCGCCGTAAATGTCCGACTTGAACTCCGATTCCAGGGTCGTCTGGAACGTGTACGGCGAGCCGATGGCGACCGACCACGCGAGCGCGATATCCGTCGCGCGCCCGTCGATGTCTTGCTGCACAGCGAAACTGCTGTTGATGCCGGCGCCGTTGACCGTCGCCCCCTGCACGTACAGCCGCCGCACCGATGGGCCCATGCCCTTCGGGCAGACCGCGATCACGTTGACGTTTTCGGGGAACGTCGCCCCCACGTTCTTCATGTGGCCGACGAGGAAGCCGTGAGAAAGTCCTAAGGTGACGCCCGGCCTCAGCTTCGCGAACACCTGCTCGAAGACCTCGGCCTGCGCCGAATCCGAGATCAGGAGGATCACGAGGTCCGATTCCGCGACCACCGCGAACATCTCGCCCAGCGTGCCGTTCGCTTCGGAGAACCCGGCGTCGCGGGCCTCGTTCATCGAACTGGAGCCGGGCCGCAGGCCAACCTTCACCACGATCCCCGTTCCGTCCAGCGAATCACGGAGATTCTGCGCCTGGGCCGGCCCCTGCGAGCCCCACCCGATCACGCCAATCTGCTTGATGCCCTCCAGCGCCTTCGGCAGGAGGGGGAAGAGGTGGCGGCCACCCTTCACGATCTGTTCCTTGTGACCCTTCAGGTCAATCGTATCGACCTGGAATACCTTCGAAGTAAACCCGAGAGACAACGCCATGTTGGGACCCCGCGCGAAATGAACCTGGGAGACAGGAGAATGCCTCGAGTATACCCGGAGATCGCCCTAACGGCCCCGCATCCGGCGCGCGAATCCTCATTCCCGGCAGAGGATCGCCGGGCGCCGCTCCCCGGCCGAGGCCCGCACCACGCGGACTGCGTAGAATCCCATCTCATGCCCCAACCGCTCGAAGGTCTTCGCGTCCTCGAAATCGGGACGTTCGTCTCCGCGCCTTACTGCGGCAAGCTGTTCGCCGGATACGGCGCGGAAGTCATCAAGATCGAACCGCCCGGCGGTGACATCTCCCGCGCCCACGGCCCCTTTAAGGACGCGCTGCCCGACCCGGAGACCAGTGCCCTCTTCCTTTACCTCAACACCGCAAAGAAGTCGGTCGTCCTCGACATCGGGACACCGGAAGGCCGCCGGCAGTTCCTCGAACTCGTGAAGACTGCCGACGTCGTCATCGAGAACTTCCGCCCGGCCGACATGCGCCGGCTCGGCCTCGGCTACGAAACGCTCAGCGCCGCCAACCCGCGCCTTGTCGTCATTTCTATCACCGCCTTCGGCCACGACGGCCCTTACGCCGACTACGAAAGCAACAACCTCGTCGCCTTCGCCATGGGTGGACAGATGTTCATGACCGGCACCCAGGACGGCGGTCCGCTCAAGAACGGCGGCTACCAGGCCGACTACCAGGGCGGCCTCAACGCCTTCTCCGCCGGAATGCTCGCCGTCCTCGCTGCCGAACGCGACGGCCTCGGCCAGCACGTCGATGTCAGCGTCCAGCAGTGCATGGCCCCCATCCTCGAAGCCACAATCCACTACTACACCTACATGGGCCGCTGGGCCGGCGTCCGCCGCGGCAACCACATGGCCAGTTTCATCGGCATCTATCCCTGCGCCGATGGCCACCTCGGCATCCACATCATGGCTCGCAACTGGAAACCGTTCACCGACGCCATCGGACGGCCCGACCTCTTCGACGACCCGCGGTTCGTCACCCAGGCGGCCCGCACCCAGCACAACGACGACCTCATGGCGGAGTTCTACGCATGGGCCGCTGGCGAGACCAAGCACGACGTCTACCGCCGGGCCGGCGCGGGCCGCGCCCCGATCGCATTCGTCCACACCATGGAAGACCTCCTCACCAGTCCTCAGCTCGAAGCTCGAGGCTTCATCCAACGCATCGATCACCCTGTCGCGGGTGAAGCCTCGTACCCTGGGCCCCCCTGGTGGCTTGGCCCGGACGGTTGGAGCCACATGCGCGCCCCGCTCCTCGGTGAGCACACGACTGAGTTCCTTGGGAGCAGCGCCTTATGACACCCCGCGAAGAAGCCGCACGAGCTATCACGTTTTTCGAGAACTCCGGCGACATGCCGCTTCTCCGCAAGTCCCTCGAAGAGGCCGCCCCGCGCATCAAGCGGATGGTCTCCAGCTACCTCCAGAAGGGCAGCGAAGAGACCATCCCACATCCCGCCGATGTCCGCGGGGCGCGCGAAGAAGCGATCAGGGAAGAGGCCATGCAAACCCTGCGCAAGACGCAGGACTTCGCCCTCCTCCAGGCGATGACCCGCGCCATCGGCCAGCGCATCGAAACGCTCGAGATCGCCGCGTCGGCGGACTTCCCGCCCGGTGTCCGCGTTACCGTCCCTGAGAAGCGAACCTACCCCCGCTCCGGCGGCGAACTCCCCGGCACCATCGAGGAATCCGGCACTACCCTCGTCGTTCGCCTGGACAACGGTGATACCTGGGAAGGCCCGGCGAGCCTCGCCCGCCTCGGAGCGGCCTCATGACGATGCCCCTCGACGGGATCCGTGTCATCGACCTGACCATGGTGTGGGCGGGGCCGTTCGGCGCGCGCATGCTCGGCGACTACGGCGCCGAAGTCATCAAGATCGAGTCCCCGCGCCAGTGGGACATGCTCCGGTCGCTCGGACTCATCCCGCGCGACGAGCACCACTGGTACAACAAGTCCGCCTACTTCAATCACAATAACCGCGACAAGTTCGCCGCCGCCCTCGACCTTTCAGACACCCGCGGCCGCGACGTGTTCCTCAAGCTTTGCGCCGTCAGTGACGTAGTCGTCGAAAACTTCCGCTCCGACGTGATGGACAACCTCGGCCTCACCTACGAGGCCGTCAGCGCGGCGAACCCCGGCATCATTTATGTCTCAATGCCCGGGCACGGGAAGACCGGCCCAGAAAAGGACTTCGTCGCCTACGGCTCCAACGTCGAGCAATTGGCGGGACTCGTCTCGCTCTCCGGCTACGAAGGCGGTGAGCCCATGAAGACCGGCTTCAGCTACGGCGACCCCATGGCAGGCACGGCGCTCGTCGGAGCTGTCGCCATGGCGCTTCGCCAGCGCAACCGGACCGGCAACGGCTGCTACCTGGAACTCGCCCAGCGCGAGAACCTCACCATGTTCGTCGGCGAACATATCGTGGACTACAGCATGAACCGCGAGGAACGCCCGCCCATCGGCAACCGTCATCCGTTCCTCGCTCCCCACAACCGTTTCCCCAGCGCAGGCGATGACCGCTGGCTCGTGGTCAGCTGCGAATCCGACTCCCAGTTCGCCGGGCTCTCCGCCGCTATGGGCATGCCCGAACTCGCGACGGATGAGCGGTTCGCCACGAATGCGGCCCGCAAGTCGAACGAAGACGAACTCGACGCCATCATCGGGGGCTGGACTTCCGTCCGGGGTCACTACGAGGCGATGCACCTGCTCCAACAGCGAGGAGTCCCGGCGGGAGCCGTCCTCACCGCCCCCGAACTCCTCTCGGACCCGCACTTGCGCTCTCGCGGCGCCTGGGTCGAACACACCCACCCGGATGCCGGCACATGGGAAATGGAAGCGCCCCCTTGGAGGCTCTCGCGGACACCTGGCCACATTCGTATGCCCGCGCCGGGCTTCGGCCAGCACAACTCCTACGTCTTCCGCGAACTCCTCGGACTCTCCGAGCCCGACCTCGAGGCCCTGTACGCTGCCGGTATCACCGCCGACGACCCGGACGAGACGCTGCACCGGTAACTTCAGACCACCAACAGCCCCAACGGTACAGCCACGATCACCGCGAGGAACACGCCGAGGTTGCGCTGGCTGTGCGTCGCTCGCCCCGCCGTCCACAGGACCGCCCGCGAGTACGGCCCGTAAGCAAGCAGGAGCACCGCACCCGAGACCAGGCCCACCGCCACCATCTCTGTCAGGACAACGGTGAACGCTGCTGCTCCGCCCAGCACGAGTGCCCCGGCAAGCGTATCGATGAACGTCGTGATATTGGCACCCATGACGTACGGGATAATCTGCTCTCGCCGTAGATAGCCTTTCAGCGAGAGCGGTACCAGCAACGTCAGCGAAATCGAAACGCTGAGCGTCATCGCGGTCACCGCGCAGCCCATCCCGAACATCAGCCACTTCGAATCCAACCGGCGCAACGCTCGCTCGAACCCGGGCGAACCTGCATCCAGTTGGGGAAGCGCCCGGTCGAACAGCGCGAAACTCCCGAGCAGCACCGCCGCGCCGGTGGCGAACACCAGCGCCGAGGGCAACGCATCGTCCAGGAAGTCGACCGGTCCGCCATAAACCGCATCGATCCAGTCAAGCATCCCCGCCGGCGGCGTGAACTGAATCCAGTCGAGCCAGCCGTAGTGGAGCGACAAGAGCCCAAGAGCCACCGCCGGCCCTTGCGTCGTAAACGTCGTGAGCAACGCAACCACGCCTATCGCGAGACCATCGGGGCTGCGGCGCCGGCTGAGATACAACACGTAGCCGACGGCGAGCACGATGAACGACGCCCCCAGTCGCGACCCCCCGATGACGGCGAACGCCTCGCGTTCGTTGAACACCCCGCCCGCGAGGAGCGTGGTCCCGATCGCCGCGACCGGCGACCCGCTGAGTGCGAGGTACGCTGCGAGCCACCCGAAACCCAGCGAATTCACGGGCCCCACAATGTCCAGGTTCTCGAGCAGTGGGACGACTGCCCGCGCACCCGTCTTGATGATCTGGAGCGCGAAGACGAACAGGAACAGCCCGCCGCCGGCACTGAAAAGGCGCAGCCAGGCCCTGGACGCTATTCGGACACGGCGGCCCTGCGGTCGCTCTCGCTCCAGGCCCTCGTCCAACAGGCCAGGAACGACACGGTCTTCAGGACTCACTGGCTCGTTCGCCAGGTGAGACGTCCCGGATCATCCCGGCCGCCACCGTGTGGCGCGTCGCCGGGTCGATCAGGATGAAACTCCCGGTATCGCGACTCCTCGAATAGGGGTCGGCGAAGAGCGGCTCCATGGTCTTGATGGTGATCCGGCCGATCTCGTTCAGGCTCATCGCGTCGCCCGCGGCGGTTCGCTCCAGGTCTTCAATCTCGAGGCGGTCATCCAGGGACTCCACCATGCACTTCACCCGCCGCGTGGTGTGCTTGATCCAGAACTGCTGCCGCGGCCGCAGTGCGGTGGAGTCGCTCATCCAGCAGATGTCCGCCGCGAACCGGTTGGTCGTTGGCAGGGGCGCATCGGCCGTCACGAACATGTACCCCCGGCTGACATCGATGTCGTCTTCCAGCCGCACCGTCACCGCGTCGCCGCTCTCCGCTGCCGCCAGCCGCTGGTCGAACCGGTCGATCCCGGCCACCCGCGTCGTCTTCCCCACCGGCAGCACGGTGACGTGGGAGCCGACCTCGAGCACTCCCGCCGCCAGCGTCCCGGCGTAGCCCCGGTAGTCGTGGTGCTCATCTGTCAGGGGGCGGATCACGTACTGCACCGGGAATCGGACGTCGGCGTGCCGCGCGGGGTCGCGCACTTCCACGGTCTCCAGGAACTCCAGCAGTGTCGGCCCGGTGTACCAGGGCATGTTCGGCGCGCCCTCGACGATGTTTTCCCCTGAGACTGCCGACATCGGGATGACCGTCACCCGCGGTACGCCGAGACGCCCCGCAAGCGCGCGGTACTCCCCCTCGATCTCGTCGTACCGGCTCCGAGACCAGCCCGCCAGGTCCATTTTGTTCACGCAAAGGACCAGATGCTCGATGCCCAGCAGATGCGTCAACGCCGAATGCCGCCGGGTCTGCTCAACCACGCCCTTGCGCGCGTCCACCAGGATGAGGGCAAGTTGCGCTGTCGAAGCGCCCGTCACCATGTTCCGCGTGTACTGCACATGTCCGGGCGAGTCCGCGATGATGAATTTGCGCTTCGGCGTTGCGAAATACCGGTACGCCACGTCGATCGTGATGCCCTGCTCCCGCTCGGCGCGCAGCCCGTCCGTGAGCAGCGCCAGGTTCACATCCCCCAGCCCCTGCGCCGCGCTCGCACGCTCGAGGCTGGCGAGGGTGTCTTCGAACACCTGCTTTGAATCGTAGAGAAGCCGCCCGATGAGCGTGCTCTTCCCATCGTCGACGGACCCAGCGGTTGCGAGCCGGAGGAGGTCCATCAGAAGTACCCCTCACGTTTGCGGTCTTCCATCGCCGCTTCCGAAAACTGGTCGTCCGCCCGGCTTTGGCCGCGTTCCGTGATGCGCGTCGCCGCGATTTCCGAGACCACCGTAGAAACCGTCGCAGCCGTAGAACGGACCGCCGCTGTGCAGGTCATGTCGCCGACCGTCCGGTAACGGACCGAAGCAACGAACGGCTTCTCGCTCGCCAGCGGCGGAAGGTACTCGCTCACCGCCATCAGCATCCCGTCGCGCTCGAAAACTTCCCGCTCGTGTGCGAAGTAAATCGACGGGATCTCAAGGCCCTCCCGCTCGACATACCGCCAGATGTCCAGCTCCGTCCAGTTCGAAAGCGGGAACACGCGCAGATGCTCGCCCCGCACATGCATCCCGTTGAACAGGTGCCACAGCTCCGGCCGCTGGTTCCGAGGGTCCCACTGCCCGAACTCATCGCGGAACGAAAAGACGCGTTCCTTCGCACGCGCCTTCTCTTCATCTCGTCTCGCCCCTCCGATGGCGGCATCCAGTTGATGCTCCGCAATCGCCTCAAGCAGCACCGGCGTCTGCAACCGGTTACGCGAGGCACGCGCACCGCGCTCTTCTACGAGCTCGCCGCGGTCGATGGCCTCTTGTACCGAGGCCACGATCAGCCGCGCCCCAAGCTCCGCGACTCGCCGGTCCCGGAACTCAACGACCTCCGGAAAGTTATGTCCTGTATCGACATGCATCACCGGAAACGGGATCTTCGCCGGCCAGAACGCCTTCTCCGCAATGCGCAGGAGGACGATCGAGTCCTTCCCCCCGGAGAACAGCAACACCGGACGCTCGAACTCGGCCGCGACCTCTCGCATGATGAAAATCGCCTCGGCCTCGAGCATTTCGAGCACCGAATCGTGGAGGACCGGGACCGAAGCTTCTTCCGTCGTCACCGAACCGCCTCCGCCGCCCGCGCGATAAGCCCTTCCCGTTCCAGGTACCCGAGCACGCGGTCAATCGAGGCTTCGAGCGGCTCCTGCCCGGTCGGGATCACAATCTCCGGAGCGGCCGGCGGCTCATACGGGTCATCGATACCGGTGAAGCCCGGGCGCTTGCCCGCCCGCGCCTCCGCGTAAAGCCCCTTCACGTCCCGAGCCTCGCACTCCTCGAGACTGGCGGCGACGTGTGCCTCGATGAACCGCACTCCGTCAGCCTCGACCATCCGCCGCACGGCGTCCCGCGTTTCCCGGTACGGCGAAATCGCCGCGCTGATGACGCCCACGCCGTTTCGCGCGAGAAGGTTCGCAACGAATCCGATCCGCAGAATGTTGGTGTCGCGGTCCTCCCGGCTGAATCCGAGACCTTTTGAGAGGTTCAGCCGCACCTCGTCGCCGTCGAGTACCTCGATCTTCCGCCCGCGTCCGCGCAGCAAAGGCGCCACCGCCTCGGTCAACGTCGATTTGCCGGCCCCCGAAAGGCCGGTGAACCAGAGTACGAAGCCGGTCTCGCTGTTCAAGCGCACCTCGGGGTTGGTGGGGTGTTCTGCATCGTCGGTACGGCCTACGTGTGGAGGCCGCACTCCTCCTTGTCAAAGCCCTGCCAACGTCCTGCGCGTCCCTGTACGCCCGGTAGCGTGCAGTTGTAACAACCGATACTCGCGTAGCCCTGGTCGAGCAGCGGGTTGTACGGGATCTTGTTCGCCATCACGTACTCCCAGGTCTGCTTCTCAGTCCAGTTCGCCAACGGGTTCAGTTTCACGACACCGAACTTGGGAGCCCACGACACGATCGGCGTGTCGGCACGCCCTTCCGACTGGTCCCGCCGCAGTCCGCTGACCCACGCCGACTTCCCCGCGAGCGCACGCCGGTTGGGTTCGATCTTCCGGATCTCGCAGCAAAGGTCAGGGTCGCGCATCCAGAGCGCCGAACCGTACTTCGCCGCCTGTTCCTCGTGGCTCATCTCCGGTTTGTAGACGTTCACATTCCCGAGTCCGAGCGCCGGGATCGATTTCCGCATCGTTTCGTGCGTCTCTTCGAAAAGGTAGTCCGTATCGAGGACGAACACGTGAACATCGGGCTTCAGTTGCGCCACCATATGCAGGATTGCCATCCCACTCGCGCCGCCGAAACTCGCCCCTACGGAGAGGCCCTCGCCGAACGTTTCGACCGCCCACTGCACGATCTCCCGCGGGTCCGTCCGCTCGAATCCGGCATCGAGTTCCGCAAGCTCGCCCGGGCTGAATGTCTTCTTCGTCGTTAGCAAAGCGAGAGACCCTATACCTGAGTAGTTCAGTCAACTTTATCAACTTCATCCGTTGCGGGCAAGGGCTATAGTTGATAAAGTCAGTCATCTTTGCCGCCATACCCCGCGCCCGCCGGGGGCCGCAACCCGGTTCGAGGTGAACTCCATGCCTGACGTCGAGACTCTCGTCTACACCAACGAGCCCGCCCTCATCCTCCCTGTCCTCGAAAAGGAACTGCAGGACTTCCAGACGGAAGCCCACCGCATGCTCAACGGCGAATGGGAAGAGAATCAGTTTATCGGCTTTCGCCTGAAACAGGGCGTCTACGGCCAGCGCCAGCCGAACGTCCAGATGATCCGCGTGAAGCTCCCCTTCGGCGGCGTAACGCCGGAACAGATGGACGCTTTCGCCGAAGTTGCGGAGCGATTCGCACCCTTGCGGAAGGGTCACATCACGACCCGCCAGAACATCCAGCTCCACCACATTCCGCTGGCAAAAGCCGCTGAAGCCCTTTTCGTCCTCGGCAAGGCCGGCCTCTCCACCCGTGAAGCCTGCGGAAACACCGTCCGCAACGTCACTGGCGACCCGTGGGCGGGTATCCAGGAAGGCGAACTCTTCGACCCTACCCCGTACGCCGGCGCCTTCGCCCGCTTCTGGCTTCGGAACCCGCTCTCCCAGCTCCTCCCCCGGAAATTCAAGGTCGCCTTCACCGGTACCGATGCCGACAACGCGATTACCGGCATCCATGACCTCGGCTTCATTCCACGCATTCAAGACGGCGTCAAGGGATTCGAGGTAGTCGTTGGCGGTGGCCTCAGCATCATGGCGCGCAATGCACCCGTCCTCGCCCCATTCGTGTCCACCGACGAGTACCTCAGGCTCTCCGAGGCCGTCGTCCGCATCTTCGAAAAAGCCGACGAACTCCGAAAGAACCGCTCCAAGGCTCGCCTCAAGTTCCTCGTCCACCGTGTCGGCATCGAAGAGTTCCGTCGCATGGTCGATGAAGAGCTAAAGGGCGACTGGGCCAGCAAGGACTTCCGCCCGGACCGGCTCCTCTACATCCACGACGAGGAACAGAACGCCCCGCCCCGGAAGCCCCTCTACCAGCAGCCGAATGGCGATATGGCGGCGTTCTCGGCCTTCGTTTCGGCCAACGTCCGCGCTCAGAGACAACAGGGCTTCAGCGCCGTCGAAGTCAAAGTCACCCGTGGCGACCTCAAGCCCGAGCAGTTCCGCGGCATCGCAACGATCATGCGCGAATACTGCGGCGGCTACGCCCGCATGACCGTCGGCCAGAACATCGTCCTCCGCTGGGTCCGCGACGAAAGCCTCTTCGAGGTCTTCCAGGGGCTGCGCGACCTCGGCCTCGCCGACATCGGCGCCCAGGGCATCACCGATGTCGTCAGCTGCCCCGGCACCGACAGCTGCAAGCTCGGCATCACCGCCTCCATGGGCCTGAACCAGGCAATCCAGGACCGCGTCGAACTCATGGACGTCACCGATGCCCTCACCAGGAAGATCCACATCAAGATGAGCGGCTGCCCGAACAGCTGCGGCCAACACCACATCGCCAACATCGGTTTCCACGGCGCCGCAATGAAAGTCGGCCCTCAGCAGCTCCCCGCCTATCACATGTTCGTCGGCGGCTCCTACGACAACGGCAACCTGCGCATGGCCACCCAGCTCAAGGTCCGCCTCCCCGCAAAGCGCGGCCCCGATGCCGTCGAGCGTGTGGTGAAGTTCTACGAAGCCGGCCGCCAGCCTGGCGAAGAATTCAACGCCTTCTTCGATCGGGTGGGCGCAGAAGCCTTCGAGACCGCAATCGAAGACCTCACCCTCCCCGGTGACTTCACCGACGACAACCGCCAGATGTTCATCGACTGGAGCCGCCTGGAGCTCTACCAGCTGCAGCGCGGCGAAGGCGAATGCGCGATCTAACGCGCTAACCGCCCTGCAGCGTCTTCCATGCCTGGTCGAATGCGATCCCGCCGTTCGCCGCTGCTTCCTGCAGGGCGAACCGCTGGTGCGCCTCGTCCACCTGCAACAGGTACAGCGCCGGGTTTGCGCTCACTTCGAGTGCCAGCACCTCGTGGCGGACCATCATCCCGCAGAAGGCCTCGAAAATCGCCGGCTGGCCCAGGTAGTTCTCGAACACGAACAGGGAGATGTCTCCCCGCGCGTCCTCCTCCCCGGCCGCGACCACACGGTCGTAGACATCCCCCAGCCAGTCGCCGATCCGCTCCCATTCTCCCGCTGCCTCCGCACACGCCCGGGAGTCCAGGGCTTCGAGCGAGGAGAACAGCATCACGAGAAACGTCGGCAGCCTCCGCTGCTCGTAGCCGAGCCGCGCAACGCCAACCCAGCGCACATCTTCGGCACATGCCGAATGCGGGCGCTGGGCCGGGATCGCCCCGGCGAGTTCGTTCGCTTCCGCATCCGGCAGCGTCCTGATCCAGTCCTCGATCGTCGACGGTGCCACGTCCGCAAGATCGATCACGGAAAGCGCCGCCAGCCGGCGCTCCGGCGACCCGTCCTGGATCTCCTGCACAAGTTCCGGCGTCGTCATCCTGCGAAACGCCGGTTCGTGTTCCTGCCAGCCGCTGTACTCCCGCGGGAGTCGCCTTTCCATGCTCCGCAGGATACCTCACGGCATCCCTGCGGGATTCCGTGCAGTTGCCTGATGCTAGACTGGAAAACCGTGGAACTTCCTCCGTTCAAGCGCCATCGCCGCCTTCGCCGGTCGAGCGGGATCCGTTCGATGGTCCGCGAGACCGACCTCGCTCCACGGAACCTGATCTACCCGCTCTTCATCGAAGCCGGCCTCCAGGGCCGCTCGCCCATCCTCTCCATGCCGGGACAAGACCGGATCGGCGTGGACCAGTTGAACGCAGAAGCGGACGACCTCGCCCGCCTCGGAATTCCTGCGGTCCTCCTCTTCGGGCTCCCGGTCTCAAAGGATGACCTTGGAAGCGGCGCATACGCACGCGACGGGATCGTTCAGCAGTCTATTCGCCGCCTGAAAGAGGCAAACCCCGAACTGGTCGTCGTTGGCGACGTCTGCCTCTGCGAATACACCTCGCACGGCCATTGCGGCCCGCTCCTCCCCGATGGTTCAGTCGACAACGACGCCACCCTTCCCTTACTCGCCGAAACCGCGGTGACCCTTGCCGAAGCCGGCTGCGACATCATCGCCCCGAGCGACATGATGGATGGTCGGGTCACGGCCATCCGCCTCGCCCTCGATTCCGCCGGGTTCGCGCAGACGCCGATTCTCTCCTACGCCGCGAAGTTCTCAAGCGCCTTCTATGGCCCCTTCCGCGATGCCGCCGATAGCGCGCCCCAGTTCGGCGACCGCCGCGGCTACCAGATGGATCCCGCAAACGCGCGGATGGCCCTCGATGAAGTCGCCACAGACATCGCGGAAGTCGCCGAGATGGTCATGGTCAAACCCGCTCTCCCCTACCTCGACGTGCTCCGCCAGGTGCGCGACCGCGTCGACGTGCCGGTCGCGGCCTACAACGTCAGTGGCGAGTACAGCATGCTCATGGCCGCAATCCAGAACGGCTGGCTCGACGAGCACCGCGCGATTGATGAAACGCTCACCTCGATCCGCCGTGCCGGCGCCGACATGATCATCACCTACCATGCCAAGCAGTGGGCCGCCCGGCAGTAGCCGGGGCCTTCTCCTAAGCCCGCCTGAGCGCCGCCGCCGGCTGAGTCGCCGCTATGGCAGTGCTCAGCACCGTCCGCCGCGAGGGCTGGCTCGGCTCCTGGCAGGCTGCCACTAGCGCGCGATCGACGGAATCCGCGATCCCGTGCGCCCGAGCCTCCATCCGCACATGCGCGACCGTACCGGAAATCGTCGCTTCTGCCCCTGGCCACGGCTCTGCCCGCAACACCCGCAAATGCCGCGTCGTCTGATTCCATTCGATTACCAGGCGAGCATGAGACCCGGGCCCGGCCGAGAACCTCGTGTAGCCCCCGAGGTATTCCTGCGTCACGTGGAGCCCTTTGGCCGTGGGATCCACACCCGCTCGACCAAGTCCATCCCAGAGGTCTCCCAGAGCAAGCAACAACCTGAACGCCACGTCCGAGTGATCTGCACGCACGTGTACCAACCCGGCGGATAAAGTCGGACCGCTCGCAGCCCCCGCAAGCCGCAGAGGCTGATTCTACGCCCCCGCCGGGGGATCTATGCAAGCCATCGATTGCCGGTATAGACCACGCCATCCACTTCTCTCCGAAGCTGGAGCCCACTCCCGCCCCTGCCGCCCGGACGTCTTCCTCCCATCACAATCGGCTATGCCCGCCCTGGCGGCCGTCACCCTTCACGTCTGCAGAAACATTATTGGTCTGGGCAGTGCTAGGCTCGCTCAGCCACTGGAGGAACGTCGTGCCGGTTTGCGCTATCTGCCAACACCTTTCCACTCCCGCCCGCGCGGCGGCTGGCACCGTGGGCCTCCTTACCAATGCGCCGGACATGGTCGCATCGGCCGTCGATAGCTTCGAAAGCGTGGGCACGGACCAGCACATCATCGTTCATGCCTGCCCCGAACACGTCGTCGATGTCTACCGCGGCCGCATCGAGGGCATCCGCATGGCCTGGCGCCTCGTCGGCGACACCGCTACTCCGTTTCGCCAAAATCCCGCAGCAGTGTCCGCATCCCGGGCTTAAACACGACCTTCCCGTTGATGACCACGACTTCGTTGTTCAGGTAGAGCTGAAGCGCACGGCTCAGCACGACGCCCTCGAGCGCCCGCCCCTTCCTTCGCACGTCCTCCACGCTATCGACGCCAACCTCGATGTGAAACACGTCCTGGAGGATGATCGGGCCCGCGTCGAGCTCCTCCGTCACGAAGTGCGCCGTGCAACCCGTCACGCGCACACCGTCCTCCCACGCCCTCCGGTACGGATTCGCGCCCGGAAAGTACGGGAGCAGCGATGGGTGGATGTTGATGATCCGCCCGGCATACGGTCCGACGACGGTCGGCGTCAGGATCTGCATGTAGCGCGCCAGCACGACCACATCGGCGCCGGCCCGGCCCAACTCCTCGACCACAAACGCCTCGTGGGCATCCTTATCCTCGCTTGGGCGCCACGCGAACGGGATTCCTGCGCTCTCCGCGACTGGTCGCAGATCCTCGTGGTTGCCCACCACCGTCACCAGATCGCCGTGGAGCAATCCCGCGCGTTGGTCAGTGATCAGTTGCTCCAGGCAGTGCGACTCCTTGCTCACCAGCACGCCGACCTTCGGGCGTTCGCGCTTGTTGTGGAGCGTCACCCGGATCTCCATGTCGATCTCGCGGCCGATCGCCAGCAATCCGACAACCAGCTCATCGAGCGAAACGGTCGCACCCGTGATATCCACCAGCATGTCCATCAGGAACTGCCCGCGGACCACGCGCTGCTCGATGTCCTCGATATTGATGTCCTGGTCGGCGAGGTACGTGCTGATCCTCGCGACAACACCCTTCTGGTCCCGGCCGAGGACGCTGACGATGGCAAGGACACGGCTCATAAAATCTTCCTCTGGCGGGAGGTCCGGCTCTGCGCCGACTCACAAGCGAGGATAGGGCCATCCCGCCCACCGGGCATGCGCGCTCGCGGTGCCTATGCAAAAAGCACAGACATCCATAGACTTCCCGCGCGCCGTATCCTCGCTCAGATAGGCGCCCGGGGCCTGCCCCGAGTGCCACTCACGAGGAGGTCGGTGCAATCGAAAGTGCGTGAATCGAACCACGCAGGCTGTTAAGGCTTGTTGACTTTAAGCCCGGCGGCCAGCACCTTACCGGACGGTTAATCGAATAGAGGAGGGAACCACTAACGATGACCAGGTCCAAATGGCACCTGCTCCTGAGCATGTTCGCCATCTTTGCCGTCCTCGCCTTCGCTGCGGCTTGCGGCGACGACGATGATGACGACGATGACGACACCACAGCGTCGCCCACGACTGGCGCCGCCGCTTCGCCCACCACAGTCGCCAAGCCTTCGGGCACCATCACCATCCGCAGCATTCAGTTCGAAAGCTGGGACCCACACTTCTCCGACTTCAACCAGGACATCGAACACTTCTTCATGGTCTGGCGCGGTCTCTACCACCTCGATAAAGACAGCAAGCCCCAGGCCGCGATGGCCGATGGCGCGCCCACCGTCTCCGCCGATGGCAAGACCTACACCGTCAAGCTGAAGAAGGACCTCAAGTGGTCCGACGGGCAGCCGCTCGATGCCAACGACTTCGTCCTCGGCATTCAGCGCACCTGCAACCCGGACAACGCCGGGCACTACCAGTACATCCTCACCGAAATCGTGGGATGCGACGCCTACTACGGCGCCGGCAAGAAAACCGCTGAAGAGAAAGCGGCCCTCCTTAAGGCCGTCGGCGTTCGTGCCGTCGATGCCACCACGATCGAGTTCAAACTCACCGACCCGGTGCCGACGTTCTCCATCAAGCTCGCCCTCTGGCCGACCTTCCCCGTCCCGAAGCACAAGCTCGCGACGGTGGATGCCAAGTGGCCCGCCCCCATGGATAACGTCTACAACGGCCCGTTCAAGCCCTCGGCCTACACCGAGAAGTCCGGCATTACCCTCGTCCCGAACGATCAGTACACCGGCGCCGTCAAGGCCCAGGTG
Organism: Candidatus Amarobacter glycogenicus; assembly: GCA_016719395.1. Lineage (GTDB taxonomy): Bacteria > Chloroflexota > Dehalococcoidia > Tepidiformales > Tepidiformaceae > Amarobacter > Amarobacter glycogenicus. Next base: position 257,223 of record JADJZF010000007.1, read on the forward strand.
GAAAAGATCGTCATAAAGTACATCGATGACGCCGCCGTCGCACTCACCGCCTACCGCGCGGGTGAAATCGATGCGACCCTCGTTCCTTCGACTCAGCTCGCCGCCGTCAAGGCCGACCCGACGCTGAGCAAGGAACTGATCTCGTATCCCGCCACGCGGACCAGGGGCATCGAACCGAACCTCAAGGACCCGACACTCGCCAAGCTCGAAGTGCGCCTCGCCGTCTCGCAGGCCACCGACCGCAAGACGCTCAACGAAAAGGTCCTCAACAGCGCGAACATCGTTTCCACTACCTGGATGCCGCCGGCCCGCTCCGGCACGAACCCGACCGCATACGACGCCGCCATCGGCTTCGACCCGGTCAAGGCGAAGGCGAACCTGAAGAAGGCTGGCTACGACAACGGAGCCGGCTTCCCGAAGATCACCGTCCTCCAGACCGATTCAGCCGGCAACAAGGCCATTGGCGAATTCCTCCAGTCCGAATGGAAGAAACACCTCAACATCGACATCACCCTGGAATACACCGACTCGAAGACCCGCTCCGCGCGGTTCAACAGCGGCGACTTCCAGATCGTTCTCGGTGGTTGGGGCGAAGACTACCCGGACCCTGAAAACTGGATCCTTGGCCTCTATGAAACGGGCGGCTCGATCAACAAGCAGAGCTGCTCGAGACGCCGAGAAGCTCATCGTCGAAAACGTCTGCGGCATGGCTCCCATGTGGCAGGTCGGCTTCCACGCCGTCGTCAAGCCCTACATCAAGGGCATGATCGAAAACAAGAAGCCCGACGACAAGCAGGTCCCAGGCGACACTAGCGTCGAACTCTGGACGACCACCAAGAAGTAACATCCCCCGAGGCAAAGTGGAGTGCCGGTTCCCGGCACTCCACGAACTCCGGGCTACGCGTGTGATGGGGTGTCTTCGGATACCCCATCACGGTTTTTCAGGTGCGAGTCCTCATGATCGCTTACGCCATCAGGCGCGTCGTTCTCATGGTCCCGTTGCTCTTCGCCGTCGCGACACTCACGTTCTTCCTCATGCACTCCGTCGAAGGGGGGCCGTTCGATTCCGACCGCCCCATCTCAGACGCAACCAGGGCACGTTTGAACGAGCGCTACAACCTGGACGGCTCCTTGTTGACCCAGTACACCAACTTCATCGCGAACACCGCGCAGTTGGACCTCGGCATTTCCACATCATCGAACGAGCGCGCCATCACCGACATCATCAGCGAGAAGTTCTCCGTCTCGATCCAGCTCGGCATCTGCGCCTTCATCTTCGCTGTCCTGCTCGGCGTCACCCTCGGCGTCGTCTCCGCCATGAACCAGAACGGAATCGGCGACTACGTCGGTGTCTTCATCGCGACCGGGGGCGCAGCCTTACCGAGCTTCATTCTCGCCCCGTTCCTCATCATCCTCTTCGCTTTGAAACTCGACTGGTTCGACGTCCTCGGCTGGGAGCTGTGGAACTACAAGAAGATGGTGCTGCCTTCTGTCGCCCTTGGGATGCTCCCCGGCGCATTCATCGCCCGGATCGCCCGCGCCTCGATGCTCGATGTCCTCCGCCAGGACTACATCCGCACCGCCCGTGCCAAGGGCGTCAAGGAGTTCTCCGTGATCACGCGTCATGCGGTCAAGAACGCCATGATCCCGGTACTCACGGTCCTCGGCCCGATCTTCGCCGGCCTCATTACCGGCTCCTTCATCATCGAAAACGCCTTCGCCATCCCCGGGCTCGGTAACGCCTTTGTGAGTTCCGTCCTTATCCGCGACTATGGCCTGATAATGGGCGTTACCTTGTTCTACGCGGGCATCATCGCAGCGATGAATCTTGTTGTGGACTTGGCCTACGCAATGGCCGATCCAAGAATCCGGCTGTAGGGACAGGAGAACACGATGGCCACCGAAACCACTCTCCAGCCCTTCGACTTCGCACGGGACCCGTTCGCCACCAAGCAGCGCGGACTCTGGGAAATGGCCTTCCAGCGGCTTATCCGCAACCGGCTCGCCTTCGTCTCGGCCATCATCCTCATCTTCATCACGGTCCTCGCCATTTCGGCCCAACTCGTGCCCTTCATCGAACGTCACGATGCCACCGTCCAGCAGTACTCAATCGTCAACGAGGGCCCGAGTTCCGAATACTGGCTCGGCACCGACATCCTCGGCCGCGACATGTGGGCGCGCCTCCTCTACGGGACCCTCTTCTCCCTCAAGATCGGCCTCGGCACCCAGCTCATCGTCCTCCTCGTCGGCATCACCATTGGTATGGGCGCCGCCCTCGGGGGCAAACTCAGCGACACCATCCTGATGTGGTTCACCGACCTCGCCTACGCCTTCCCGGACCTTCTCGCAATCATCCTCCTCCGCCAGGTTCTCTTCGGTCGCGATTGGCCCATCATCGGCACCGGAGACCCTCAGATCCCGGGCTTTCCGTCGGCCATCCTCGGTACCATCCTCGCCATCTCGCTTGTGAGCTGGGTGACTATCGCCAGGCTGGTACGCGGCCAGATGCTCTCCATCAAGGAACAGGACTACGTCCTCGCCGCCCGCTCCATCGGCGCCAGTCCCTGGCGCGTCGTCCGCGCCCACATGCTGCCGAATACCCTCAGCACCGTCATCGTCTCCGTCACGTTCGGCATCCCGCTCGCGATATTCGCGGAAGGCGCCCTCGGCTTCATCGGGCTCGGAGTCCCGTCTCCCTACACCAGCCTCGGCGCCCTCATGGGAGATGGCTACGCATACCTCTTCGTCAACAACTGGCTCGTCGTCTGGCCGGCCATCATGGTCGCCATACTCATGCTCTGCTTCACCTTCCTCGGCGATGGCCTTCGCGACGCGCTCGACCCTCGAACCCGGAAATAGGGCACTCCCGATTTGGCGCGCAATCACGGCGGCTGATACCATCGAAAAGTTGCTTCGGGGCTGTAGCTCAATCGGGAGAGCGCAACACTGGCAGTGTTGAGGTAGAGGGTTCGAATCCCTCCAGCTCCACCAACCGGCACTAATCGAGAGGGGCTCCCAACGGGGCCCCTCTTCGTTTTCTCCCGCACTCGGGGGACTCGGCCTGCGTCCGAAACCCTCCGGGAATTCCGGCTCAGGCCTCGACCGCCACGCTCACCTTCACCGCCTGCCGTCCCTTGTCCGCCGCGTGTTCGAATGCCTCGTTCGCTGACGCCAGCGGATAGGTCGCCGTCCGCAGCAACGAAAGCTTCGGGGCGAATCGGCCCAGCATCCCAACGGCGGCGCCGAACTCGCTTTGGTGTCCGGCATGGCCATAGACAACCGACCCCACGACCCGCACCTCCTGGTTCACCAGCTTCCGCGCTGGGACCATCACATCGGCCGTGAACACCCCGAGAGGCACGACCGTACCGCCCGCCCGCACCGCGTTGATCGCCTCCGCGAACGTGTCCGCCGTTCCGCCCACGGTCTCGATGACAACGTCGACGGGATTGCGCCGCGCCCAATCGAGCAACGCCGCGCTTCCGGGTTCGAAAATCAGGCCGGCGCCCATCGCCTCCGCCAGGCCCGCCTGGTGAGGGTATCGCGCCGTTACCGCGACTTCGTTCGCCGTCTGCGAGGCCAGTAACACGGCGAGCAGCCCAATCGTCCCCGAGCCGAGGACGAGCACACGAGCGCCCATCGGCGCCTCCGCACGGTTCGAAGCCCGCACACAAACGGCGAGCGGCTCCGCCATTGATCCGATATCCAGGCTGACGCCCTCGGGCAATGCGTGGACATTCGCTTCTGGGACCGCGACGAGCTCTTGCATCCCGCCCGGCGCCGAAATCCCCATCAGGCGCAACCGCGAACAGGTCGGCGACTGCCCGCGAAGGCAACCCGGGCACTGGCCACACGGCAGCGTTGGCTCTATCGCCACCGCCGTTCCCGGCGCCAGACCGCCGCCCGAGACCACCCTGCCTGCGATTTCGTGCCCGGGAGTCGAACCTGGAAAGGCGGGGAACTCACCGCGGAAGAAGTGCAGGTCAGACCCACAGATTCCCACAACCGCCGAGCGGACCAGGACGTCCCCTTCGCCGGCAACCGGTTCCTGACGCTCGGCAAGCTCGAGTCTGCCGCCGGCGTTCCACACAATCGCGCGCATGCCGCGCAGCCTACCAGCATCCTGTTACGGCCGCGTCAACCTGTCAGCGGGCTTCATCCCGCCGCAATGCTGCGAGCTCCTTGATCGCGCTCCGGCCTTCAGGTCCGAAGCCGTGCTCCCGCAGGAACGCTGGCACACCGCCGTAGACGATACGCACGACCGCCGCCTCCGCCGCCCGTTCATGTCCGGGCAGGAAGAACGCGTCGGCGGCTGTCCCACTTCCGCAGCCGCACCAGCAGGTTCCCGTCGGCTTGGGTGCTTCCGTCATCTCAGTCCTCATTTCGTCCAACCGATTCTAACGCCCCCACACCCGGCACTCCGCTGCGCGAGAAGTTACACTCGCCCATCACCTCCCCCGGAGTGCCGCCCATGGCCCGACTTCCCTTCGTCGAGCGCGCAGACATCCCCGAAGAGCTCCAGTATGTGTGGGACCGGAATACCACGGATGGCGCGCTCCCGAACATCTTCCGCACGATGGCGAACAACCCCATCCTTTGGCGCGCATACCTTCGACTCGGGAACGCTCTCTGGACCCACAGTGGCCTCGATATAGCGACCCGCGAGCTGGCGATCCTCCGGACGGCCATCCTTCACCACTCGCTCTACGAATGGCATCAGCATGTGCACATCGGGCGGCGCGCGGGCCTCAGCGACGGGCGGATCCTCGCGTTACACCACTGGCGTGCGAGCGATGCGTTCACGGGACCCGAACGGGCGCTCCTCGAATACGTGGATGCGCTTGCGGCGAGCGATCACCCGTCCGACGAGGCCCACACCGCGCTCGCCGAACACTTCGACTCTTCGACCGTCGTCGGGATCAATCTCCTCATCGGCTACTACGGGATGACTGCCCGGTTCCTCGGTGGCATCGAGGTAGAGACCGAAGGACCGTTCGTCGGCTGGCAGCTCCAGGGCTGACCCGTTCACACAGTCTCGCGCACAATCCGATATTCCTCCGGGAGGCCCCAGATGACCACCGTCGAATCCGTCACCCTCGATCCCATCGGCCCGGAACGCCCCGGCGGGCAGGGCCTGGACCACAACCAGGAAGAATCGGGCAACCTCGCAATCCACAAACTGCTGACCACTGACGACGGCCGCGCGTGGACGGACTTCGTCGCCACCGCAAGGCAATCCCGCGATGGCTCCTGGTCGTACGAAGCGTGGGCGCTTCGGGGAATGGTGCGCTGGGTTCGCCGCTACTCCGAAGCCGGCGGATACGACTACGAAGTGGTCGAAACCGCCGGCGCAAACCCGATCGAGCGGCAGGACTATCGCGCGCTGGCGACGCTTTCCGAGGAACTCGCTGCCGGCAGTGGAGACCCGGAAACGAACTTCGTCGAACCCGATAAGCTCACCTACCCTTGGGCTTACGAGCGGCTTTCTCAGCTGTTCGATAGCCCGAACGCACCCGACCTGGTCGTCAACCCGAAGAGCTACTGCTACGGCCGCCAGCCGGGCCAGCATGGGGCGCTGGATGTCATCCAGTCCCGCTCGCCGCTCATCTTCAGCGGTCCAGGTGTGAAAGCCGGCGCGTTCATCGAGTGCCCATCGAGACAGATCGACATCGCCCCGACCGTCGCGAGGCTGATGAATCTCCCGCTCATCGATGGCCGCGACTTGACCGGCAGGACGAGTTCGGAGCGCGGGGTGAGTCCGGATGTGTACCTCGCCCGGCAGGACGGCCGGGTACTCGATGAGGTGCTCGATCCGGCCGCTGGGAAACCGGAGCGGGTCTACCTCGTCCTGCTCGACGGACAGTCCCACACGGAACTGCTCCACCGCCTGGAGACCGAGCCCGGGGCAATACCGAACCTGAGGCGGCTGATTGCTGCAGGCGTTATGTTGCGTCACGGCAGCATCACGAACTTCCCGAGCATCACATGGCCGAGCCACAACGCCATCGGTACCGGCAGCTGGTCCGGGCACCACGACATCGTCAATCCCAGCTACTACCTCCGCGAAACCCGCGAAACCGTCTCCCCTCAGGGCCAGCAGTTCGATACCGCCCGATTCCTCAATCCCGCCGTCGAAACCCTCTTCGAAGCCTTCCACCGCGTCTACGGCGAATGGGATGGCGCCAGCGGTGTCGTCACCGCTTCCGTCAACGAACCCTGCACACGAGGCGCCGGGCACGCGTCGCTCGAACGCCGCCTCATCGGCGACCGGGGCGAGCTCATCATGCTCACGAAGGAGACCGAGCACGAGATCAGCCCGCGCTGGTTCAACGAACTCGAAGAACAGGGCCACCGGCTCCAGGGCCAGATTGATAACCGTGCCCTCGCCCAGGCTCGGCAGCTCCTCCTCGACCGGTCGCATCCCGCGCCGATCTTCACCTACCACGAGTTCGCCCAGCCCGATTCGAGCGCCCACGACTACGGACCCCACCACGAAGGCGCCCGTGCCGCCCTCGACGAGACCGACGTCCGCATCGGACACCTCTTGCGCACGCTCGAAGGACGCGGCCTGTTCGAATCCACGCTCTTTGTAATCACCACCGACCACGGCATGGCCCAGCAGGACGTATCCCTCAAGGCGAACCCGGCCCGCATTCCTCAGCGCGATGGCATGGAAGCCGTCACCACCGAACCACTCGTCTACCTCCGCGACATCGAAGTGGCAATCGTCGTCCAGGCCGACGGCCGCACCGCCCAGGTCACTGTCCTCGACAACGATGCCACGCCTTCCGGGGAGAAGCCCCCGGTCTCCGCGGCCGAAATCCTCGTTTCCGACCACCGCGATGGCAAGGTCGCCCGCGTCCTCACCGACAGCAGCGGGGTCGCCGGCATCTCGATCCCCGCAGACCTCGAACCGGCCGACCTTCGCATCCGCGTCCACGCCCAGGGCTTCAACTCGCGCCACATGCTCATGGACTCGACCAACCTCGCGCTCGACCTCCGGCAGGTCCTCTACGGGATGTAGCGAGCGAGCTTCCCGCTCCTTCTCGTACAATCCCCCCGGGTGCTCGTCGGCAAGTGGGGCGCCCGGTGAGGCTCGGCATGGACGACGACAGTCGCATCCGCTACGCGACCTCCAACGATGGGACGCGCATCGCCTGGAAGGCGAAAGGCCAGGGGCCGTCGCTCATCTTCGCCCCACCATGGCCAATTACGCTGGCATGGCTCGGTCCGTGGCCAACGATCATCGAATCACGCTTCGACGGCCGCGTGATCTATTACGACCGCCGCGGGTTCGGGAACTCCGAACGCCATGTCGAGCACAGCATCGAGCGCTACGCCGACGATCTTGAGGCCGTCGCCGATGCGGCTGGCCTCGATGACATCATGATCTACGCGACGGTGGGTTCCTGCTCCGAAGCCCTTCATCTCGCCGCCCGCGACCCGCGGGTCACCAGGGCTGCACTCGGAGAACCCGTCCTTTCGGGTAGAGAATGGCTCAACCGTTCCGAAATCAGGCCCCTCCTCGCGGTGCTCGACCGGGATCCTAGTATGTTCTTGCAGGTCATGGCCCAATTCGCTTCCGGGTGGGGGCGATCCACGGAGCCGTTCACGGGGGGTGCGTCGACCCGGGAGCGGATCAGCATCGCCAGCAAAGATGATCTCCGCGCGACTATCGACGCGTACGCCACCTGTGAACTCGATGCCATAGCCCCGCTCGTCCGCGCTGAGTGCCTCATCACCCACAACACCGGCGATTCGGTCGTCGCCGATCCGCACTCGGCGCGGCTGGCACAGTTGCTCCCGAACGCAACCCTTCTGCTGTGGTCCGCCGCCGAGCGCTGGGTCTTCCCTCCCGAGGTGGTCGCGCGCGTGCGGGAATTCCTCGGAGGCGAGCCCGCGAGCACCGCCCTCGACGCCGGCACGACCCTTTCCGGCGGATCCGGCGCCGCCCAACTCCTCGCGCTCTCCGCCCGCGAACGCGAGGTGCTCGCCCTCGTCGCCGCCGGCAAGACCAACCGCGAGATCGCCGAAAAGCTCGTCGTTGCCGAAGCAACGGCCGCCCGCCACGTCCACAACATCCTCAACAAGCTGGACCTCGCGAACCGGGTTGAAGCCGCCACATGGGCGGCCCGGCACGGCCTCTGAGCCTCGCAGTACACAACTCTGTGTACGTCCCGGACTGGCGAACGCTCAGAAATCCACTTCTCTGACGATGCCCGGCCCTCCCGCTCGCTGGCAAGCTCCTCCTGACTTCCAAAGGAGGAAAGGCAATGACGCAAGCAACTTTCACCGGACGACATGGCGGGACATCATTCCGCCGCATTTACCTCGCCATCGGCGCGGCGGCACTCGTCGCAGGAGGAGCAATCCTCGCGCACCCCTGGAGTGGTTCCAGCACCAGCGACACCGCCGGTGGCGCCTACCTGGCCAGCTGGCAGCGCTCCGCCGGCACGGCCAATTCCGACGCCCCTTCCCAGGTCGAGGCTGCCCGCATCGAACACGACAATGCGTTCCCGCTTTCCGCCGTACTGACGACCCCGTCACGGGAAGTCGACGGGAGTGCGGCCCGCGCCGAACACGACGCCCACATCGATGCGTGGCTGGCAGGGGAGCTGTAGCGACCGCGTCGATTCCGCTGCGAACCCCGGCGAAACGCCTCGACGCCCGTCGAGGCGTTTCGTGTTTCTGCCGTCTCCATCGACCAGCGAATCCGGCGGACCACTTGCAGCGAGGTAGTACGATCCACGACGCATGTCCCTCGCAATCGACTACCCGGATTCACGCGCCCGATGAGTCCTGCCAGCCCGATCAGCTACGCCACCTCGGCCGACGGCGTCCGCATCGCCTGGAGGGCAGAGGGCGAAGGACCGTCCCTGCTTTTCGCCCCACCCTGGCCCGTCACCATGGCATCCGGGTCCCCCTGGCCCCGCATTGTTACGTCAACTTTCGGCGGCCGGGTCATCTATTTCGACCGCCGGGGCTTTGGTAACTCCCAGGCCAACGTCGAGCATAGCCCCGAACGCTACGCCGATGACCTCGAGGCTGTTGCCGACGCGGCCGGGCTGACTGAGATCGTGATCTACGCCGCCGCCGCCGGCTGCTTCGAATCCCTCCTCCTCGCCGCTCGAACGTCCCGTGTGACCAGGATTCTGCTCGCCGAACCGATTCTCTCTGGCAGCGAATGGCGGCTCCGTCCGGAAACGCGGTCGATCCTGTCCCTGCTCGATCAGGACGTGACGACCTTCTGGCGCGTCATGGGCCAGTACGCAGCCGGTTGGGGCAAGAACATCGGGGCTCTCGCGGGAACCGCACCGGTCGCGACGAGCAATCCAGGGGACATCCGCGCCCTCTTTGACGCACTGGGTTCATGTGAGCTCGCTGGCGTCGCCCCACTCGTCTCCGCCGAATGCCTCATCATCCACAACACCGGTGATTCACTCGTTCCCCATCCCCACTCCGCCGAACTCGCCCGCCTGCTTCCCAATGCCCGGCTCCTCCTCTTCAGTTCGCCCGACCGCTGGGCCCAGGACTCGGCAGTAGCAGACGAGAGCCGGATGTTCTTCGGCGGCGAGAACGTGCCGCCTCCCCCGCGCCGCGATGCCGAGCCGCTCGCCCCCGGCTGCGTCGCCGGCCTGTCCGCCCGCGAGACGCAGGTCCTGTCGCTTATCGCCGCGGGAAAGAGCAACCGCGAGATCGCCGACGCCCTGGTCATCAGCCGTTCCACCGTGGCGACGCACATTCACCACATCCTGGAAAAAGTCGGCGTCTCCAACCGCGCTGCGGCGACAGCATGGGCAATACGCCACGGCCTCGCTGCCAGCCGGCCGTAGATCAACCGAACGGTCGATGCTTTTCGCCTGGAATCAACCGTCCAGCGGATATTCGGACACCCCGTTCGCTGCCATCGTCCCTCCTGGAACACACAGGAGGTCCAACCGTGGCAACCTCAATGCACTCAGTCGCCGGGCAGCGGCTGCGCCCCGTCAACCTGCTGTTCATCGCTCTCGGCGTGATCGCGATCGCCCTTAGCATGGCCGGTGCGTGGCGATCGGAGAGCTCCCCGGCCGCGCCGTTGGAAGGGCCCGCAGCGGGCGGGACAACGAACCTCGCCGTGGTGGAACACCCGGTCTCGTCCTCCAGCCCGGCACTCCGGGCGCTCGCCGACCCAATCATGCTCCAGGTGGAACTCGCGCAGTACGAGGCCCTTGGCGACGCGCTTGCTATGGCCAGGCAACCAGCCGTTACCCCCTAACCCGCGACGCGGCGGTCTTGTGTTTGTCGTCACAATCCCCTCGTGTGCTAGGATCGCGGGGACGTCGCGCCGCGCATGCGCGCACACTTCGGGGAGTCGGCATGGCTTACGGAACGGGCATCGCAAAAGGCATGAGCCTCACGCTCAAGAGCATGTTCAAGCCCGTCGCGACCGTGCAGTACCCGGAAGAAGTGCGCGCAGTCCCCGTTTACGCGCGGACGAACCTGCTCTGGTTCGAAGAGCGCTGCACCGGCTGCTCCACCTGTGCCCAGGCCTGCCCCGACGGCTGCATCCTCGTCGCCACCAGCCAGGATGCCGAAGGCCGCCGCAATATCGACCGCTACGAGATCGACTTCCGCATCTGCATGTACTGCGGCCTCTGCACGGAGGCCTGCCCGTACGAGGCCATCCAGCCCGGTGGCCCGCTCGATGACGCCGTCTATCAGTTCGAAGAGATGTACCGCGACAAGCACTCGCTCACGAACGTCGCGCAACGCTTCCTCTCCGGCCACGAAAACACCTACCCCAACGGCATGAAAGCACCCTCCCCCGAAGCGGACTTCCACCGGCTTTAGGGGCGCTTCGGGGACTCGGAGTGCATACGGAGCTTTCCGGCGCCAGGGGGTCGGCGCTGCTCAGGCCGGAGCCGCCGGTGGTCGAGTGTCATCAGCCCCGCCTCCAGTGAATGTCAACCCGCGATCCCGGCGCGCAGGCCACCCTCGGTTCGTGTTCCAAATCACAATCTGGTAGATTTCCTCGGAACCATCCGCTTGGTCGCGGCAATCCCGCGCCCGGCTTCGCTGCAGGTAGACATGGCATCTCTCACAGTCGACGGCAAGGTCATCGAGGCCCCGGCGGGCGCTCCGCTCGTGGAAGTCCTCAAGAACAACGGTTTCTACGTCTCAAGCCTCTGTTACATCGATGGGCTCAAACCCTACGCCGGCTGCCGCTCCTGCCTGGTCGATATCGAAGGCCCTCCCGGCCTCCAGCTCTCCTGCACTTCCGTCGTCCAGGACAACATGGTCGTCCGGACCGATACCGAAGAGGTTAAGGAAGGCCGCAAGGCTGTCCTCTCCCTCATCCTCGCGAACCACAGCGACCGCTGCCTCACCTGCCACCGCCGCGAACACTGCCACCCCGGCGATATCTGCCTGCGCGACGATGTCGTCACCCACCGCTGCCTCACCTGCTCCAAGAACTACCGCTGCGAACTCCAGGCCACCTGCGAAATGGTCGGCATGTCCGGCTACGAGCCATGGGTCGGCGAAGAGCGCTCCTGGTACCAGGTACCCCAGCCCATGGCCGACCGCGGGAACCCCTTCATGGAGTTCGACCCGCAGATGTGCATTATCTGCACCCGCTGCGTCCGCGCCTGCGATGAGAAACGGCACACCGGCGCCATCACCCTCAGCGGGCGGGGCTGGGACACTCGTATTGCCTTCGGCGCCGGCGGCGCAATCGATGAGAGCAACTGCGATTTCTCCGGCGCCTGCATCGACGTCTGCCCGACGGCGACGCTCATGGAACACCCCAACAAGTGGGTCGCCAAGCCCGATGCCTGGACCACCACCACCTGCGACTCCTGCGCTATCGGCTGCAGTCTGCGCATCGGCTCCGCAGAAGGCCGCGGCGTCATCGTCCGCCCCGGCGACGGTAATCCCGTCAGTGGTGACCAGATCTGCGTCCGCGGCCGCTATCACTACGACTCGCTCAAGCCGCGCGAACGCCTCGGGAAGCATCTCCTGCGCCGCGGAAACATCCATGCCCCGGCAACCCTCGCCGAAGCAGTCGCCGAAGCCGCGAAAGCGCTCAAGGGTGCCCCTGGCAAGGTCGGCGTACTCGTCGGCGCCAACGTCACCAACGAAGAAGCCTACCTCGCCGCCCAGATAGCGAAGGCCCTCAAGACCTCCGCCGACAGCTCGCTCGGCCCGGTCATCCGCGCCACGAAGTCCGCCCTCGAGGCCCGTTTCGGCACGTGGCGGATGGCAACCGACATGACCCGAATCGCCACCAGCAAGGCTATCGTCGTCGTCGCGGATGACCTCGAAGAGAGCCACAACATCGCCAGCGTCCGCATCAAGGATGCCGTCGTCCGCAACGGGGCGAAGCTTGTTGTTATTGGCCCCTTGCGGAGCGAACTCGTCGATTTCGCGGCCCTCTGGGTCCGCACCGATGCCGGCGCCGAAGGCGCGACCGCGGCCGCCATAGCCAGCTCCGTCGCCGGGGCGCCCGCGACGAACGACGATGTCGCCGCCGCGGTCTCCATCCTCAAGGACGCGCCCAGGGACAGTTCGCTCGTGGTTTGCGCTCCCAACCCGGTCAGCGCTGCCATTGCCGGCGCCATGGCTGGCGGCGCTGCGAACCTCGCGATCGCCCTCTTTGGGGCCGAGGCCAGCAACAACCTCGTCGTCCTCCCGCCCGAAGCCAACGTACACGGCCTGCTCGACGTCGGCGTCGCCACCGAAGGCGCAGCCGATCCGCTCGAGGGAGCCGCTGCCGTCCTTCTCATCCGCGACGACCCCACCATGCGGCTCGCCACGGCAGGTGCAGCCCTTGCGAAAGCTGCGACGGTCATCGTGATCGACAACGTCCTCAGCGAGGCGGCGAAGGCTGCTGCAGTCGTCATCGCCGAGGGCCGTGCCTACGCCAGTACCGGCACCTACACCACCGCCGACCACCGCATCCAGAAGCTCATGCCGGCCGTGAAGCCTGAAGGCGATGCCGTATCGCTCTTCGAGGCCCTTTCAGCTCTCGGCGCCGCCCTAGGCGTCGAGCTCCCGAAGACGGCCGATGCCGCTCTTGGCGCGGTAGCGAAGCTCGACAGCGCCTATCAGCCGGCCTGGGATCTCATTATCGGCGAAGGCGTCCGTCGCTCCGTCGCCGTTTCGGCGAAGGCCGCCTCCGCACCGGTCGAATCCCTTTCCGCTGACGCCGGCACGAAGGTCATCGCCGCCCGGGACCTCTACACCGCCCTCGATGCCGCCGCGATGCGCCATCCGGAAGCGGAGAAACTCCACCGCTACGACCGTATCCAGGTCAGCGAGGAAGATGGCCTCCGGCTCGGCATCTCCAGCGGCGACGAAGTGACCATCTCCGCCGGCACGACTGCCGTAGCCGCGAAGGCCACCGTCACGGAACGCGTGCCGGCCGGGCACGTCTTCGTATCGAGCCTCGCCCAGGGCGGGAAGGTCTCGCAGTTCTTCGGCAACGGGCACGTCCCCGCCGTCGCACTGGCAAGGTCCAGTTCCGGGCTCACACCTCGAGTTGCCATGCCGGCCACCGCCGCGCCCCAGTCCGTGGCTGCGCCTTCGGCCGCCGATCATGGCGAACCCGGCGGTCGCGTCCCCGTCGAGACCATCATCGGCGTGAGCGACGAAGCCAAAGCCGCCCTCAACGACGCCGGCATAGTCTGGCTCGATGAGTATCTCGATGTCGCCGCCTCTGCCGATGGCCGTAAGGCGCTCTCCACCCAGACCGGCATCGACGCGAAGCGGCTCCTCGAGTGGGCGAACCGTGCCGACCTCATGCGCGTCCCGGGAGTCACTGCCGCCCTCGCCGACCTCCTCGAAAATGCGGGCGTCGACACCGTAAAGGAATTGGCCACGCGAAACGCAGCGAACCTGCACGCGAAACTGGCCGAGGTCGGCGGCGCTGATGCCCCGGCCGCCTCCGAAGTTGAGGACTGGATCGGTGCAGCGAAGTCCCTTCCACAGGTGATCACCCACTAAACACCGGAGCAGCCCATGGATTCCAAACTCGGTGCGGCGGTCAGACTGGCCGTCGTTCCGAGTCGCCGGAACCGGCTCCTCTGGGCTTGCTCAATGGTAGCCTTCGGCTTTCAGGCGATGAGCGTCCTCGTGCTCGAAGATGGCCACATCTTCGAATGGGAAGTCCACACCACCAGGATCCTCCAACGAATCCCGGCCCGTTACGAGGTCTTTGACCTCGCCTTCTGGCTCACGAACACCATCGCCTGGGAGTTCATCCCGATCTTCGGTGCTGCCTTCGGGGTCGCCTGGCTCTTGAATCACAGGGACGCTGCTCTGCTCCTCCTCTTGTCGTTCCCCCTCCACGTCTTCGCACAGTGGCCGAAAGCCGTCATCGATAGGCCACGGCCACCCGCCGGTCACCACGCCATCGAGGGGGTCGGGGGGTTCCAGAGCTTCCCTTCGGGGCACGCAGAATTCGTAATCACGTTCTGGGGCTTCCTCGCGTACCTCCTCGTAACCCACGCGCGGAGCACCCGCGTCCGCCTGGCCGTAACCATCGCATGGATTGTGCTGGCTCTAGCTACCGGAGTCGGCAGGATCGCCATCGGCAGGCACTGGCCTATGGACGTACTGGTTTCCTACATCGTCGGTTTCGGGCTGCTGTCAGGCCTCATCTGGCTGTACTCAGCGATCCGGGCGGCCGGACACCGAGATCGGGCCGAACGGGCGATCCTTCCTCCTGCCGATGCGGTAGACTGAAGTGGCTCCATGAATACTTTGTCAAAGACGTGGTCTCAAGATCCACTTAGGCGCGAACTCACGCTGGTCAGCCCGATGCTGCTCGGGTTCTTCGCGCTCCTGCTCACGGTGCTCCTGTGGGCTCCCAGTCCCATCGACCGCGAGTTCACAACTCTGGTTCAGGCATTGCCGGGAGGGGCGTTCGGTCGCCTGGCCCGCCTCGGTTCCGATGTCGGAGGCGGTGTCTACGGCACTCTGCTCCTCCCTGCGATGGCCGCGTCCTGGTTCGCCGTCAGGCGGCAATGGAAACTGCTGCTCCTGGTCGCTGCGGCGTTCGCCCTGCATTACGTCCTGATCTCGCCCAAGCTCCTGATCACCGCGAACCGGCCTTCGCCAGAGTTCGGCGTACTCGGCGCCGGGGGACTCGAGAGCTTCCCCAGCGGCCACGTCCAGTGGGCAGCATCGTTCTACGGGCTCATCGCATACGTCATGCTCGGGACCGCCCGCACCGGCCGGATGCGTTTCGCCATCGCTGCCACCTACGCACTGATCGTCGTTCTCACCATGTTCGGGCGGATCGAACTGGGGCGGCACTGGCTCACCGACACCGTGGCCGGGGTTCTGGTGGGGCTCATCGCCCTCCGTATCCTCATCCTCCTGCATCGCTGGCCCGTTCTCGACCGTGCCGGCGCCAGGCTCGGCGCCATCTTCTCGCGGCCCTCCCTTCGGTAGTCCGTGAGCGTCCCTAACCGCGAACAAACCGCGCAAGAACGAGAAAGCCCACCGGGCCAGCGGTGGGCTTTCTGGGTTCTTCGCCTTCGACGGGACTGGAGAGAGGCAGGGCCGCGAAGTGCTGACAACCAGGAGAGAGAAGCGGCGCCAGGACGAGGGGAGGTTCGCCTGGCGCCACCAGGACGGGTTACCCCGAATTCGGGGCGGACGGGCGCGATAAGGAGGCGGAGATGGCTTGCCGCCGCCGCGCACCGCACTCGGGAAGCACGGTCACGGAGAAGGTGGGGGAGAGCGTGCGAGCCATCTCTGCTCCTTTCAGGCCCTATCTTCCCTCGCCCGTGTCAAACCCAAACGACAGCTCTGTAAACGTCGCGCAAAATCGCCCACGTTTACCGAACCTGTGCCCGCAGTTCCGAGGCAGCCAACTGCGTCGCCCCTGCGAATGCTCCCGGGGAGATCGGCGCATAGTCGTGCGCGAATACCCCCGTCCCGCCCGGTTCCACCCACACGTGCATCTGGTAAGCGGTCGCTTTCACGAACACGCCCCCTCGGCATTCAGCGGCGCTCGCGGTCGTGCGCACCTGCGCCCCGGCAGTGAAGCAGAGGTTTTCGTGCCGGTGCCAGACGTCCACCGCGCCGAAGTAGGATGGCGGCGTCTCACCCGCCGATTCCGCCATGAACATCGCCCCAAGTAGCCGCCAGTTCCCGTCGAGCCGCTTGCTGTAAAGCAGCACTTCAGGACGTTCCGGGTCCATCTCGCGCCCGTCCCTCTGGTAATCGCTACGGATGAAGTGCGCGGCAATACCCGGCAAGTCCGGCGTGATCTGCACGTAACCAGCCGTCAGCGCTTCCCGCACGTCGATGTATTTCGCAGTCTTCTCCTTCACCGCCGCTGCGAACTTCCCGGCCGCCAGGAGTTGTTCGCCCGAAACCGCGACCTCGATGCCGTGCGTATGGGCACTGCCCTCGCCCATCGAATCTTCTTCGGCGGCAGCGCCGTTGGTGTGTCCATGGGTCGCCACACCTGCCGCGCTTCCTTGCCTCGCAACCAGGAACGCCGCCGAGTCCTGCGTGCCCGGCCCACCCTCGGAGTCATGCGGGTGGTCTTCTGGCGTCCCCGGAGCGTGGACGTGATCCGTCGTTCCGTGGTCATGGCTTCCGTCTTCAGCTGTCGACGCCAGCCAGATCGATCCTCCGGCCACAATCGAAATGAACGGCAGGGAAACTCCCCTCACCATGGCCCCCGGCAGGCCGTCGCCACCCAGTCGCCGCTCCGCCATCCAGGCCGCCGCCATCCCCAGGAGCGATGCCGCCACGATCGCCATGCCGACCACGATCATCAGGTGGCTCGGGTTACCCAACGACAGCACGTCCTCGCGTTGCGCCAGTGTCGAGTCGCTCGAATGCCGGTAGACGTCCCAGCCAAGTCCGAGGAAGTGGATGGCAAGGCCCCCGACGGCCGCACCCCACAATGCGCGATACTTCATATGCCCCTCTCCGATTCCCAGAGCGTACAGCCAACCCCGCTGGCGGGGGAACTGTCACGGACCCTCCTGAACCGGCTCACTCCATTGCGTTCTTCCAGCACCGGTGCTACCTTCCGGCCGCCCTCACGCGCTGTGGGCGCTGCCGCGACCTCATAGCAGGAGACTCGACGTGGCAAACAAGCCGAGGTACTGGGGCACGCTCTCACCGCTCCCCGCTCAAGTGATCACGGCTCAGGCCCAGCAGTTCGAATCCATGGGCCTCGAAGGCGTCTTCGCCCCCCAGGTCTACGGCCCACCGTTCATTCCCCTTGCCGTCGCTGCAGGGGCAACCACCCGGCTCAAGCTCGCTTCCGGCATCGCCCTGGCTTTCGCCCGCAGCCCCTTCGAAACCGCTGTGGCGGCGATGGACATGGACACCGTGAGCAACGGCCGGTTCGTGCTCGGCCTTGGGTCGAGCGTCCGCTCCTGGAGCGAAGGCTTCTTTGGCATGCCCTATGGGAAGCCCGTCGAACACCTTCGCGAAGTGATCGAAATCGTCCGGCTCGTCATCCAAAAAAGCCACACTGGCGAACTCGGCCGCTATGACGGCAAGTATCACCAGCTCGACTTCAGCGAGTTCCAACCCCTCCGTGCCCCCGTGAGGACCGATCTTCCCATCTGGGTTGCCGGCCTCCGCCAGCCCATCTTGAAGCTCGGTGCAGAGGTTGCCGACGGAGTCATCGGCCACCCGATCTGGTCCATCGAATGGGCAACAACGAAGGTAATCGACGACATTAGCGCCGGCCTCGCCAAGGCCGGCCGGAAGCGTTCCGACATCGAATTCAACGTCTGGCTATTCGTCGCACCCAACAACGACCGGAAGGAGGCCATCGAGGACGCGAAAGCGACCGTGGCTTTCTATGCAGGCGTCGAACAGTACGAGGCCTACTTCGCCGCCCATGGGTTTGGCAAAGAAGCGCGGCTCCTCCAGGAAGGCGTCAAGCGTGGCGACTACCTGGGCGTGAAACACCTCGTCCCGGATGAAATGGCGCAGACCTTCGTCGTCTGCGGGACACCGGATGAAGTGAGGGCCAGGGTCGCCAAGGTCTGGGAAGTAGCGGATTCGGCCTGCCTGAACCCGCCCATCTACGCGCTCGAACCCGAGCAGGTGATGTCCTACGGCATGGCCATCGCCCAGCTCTTCTACACCTGAGATGCGCCGGCCATGACGCTCTCCTGCGCCCGGCTATAATCCGCGCCATGGTCAAGATCATTCGCCCCGGCGAGCGTGACTCGGGCACCGCTCAGACTCCCGGCATGGTCCGGCAAGCAGGCATCTCCGCCGCACTCACCGGCTCCGAAGGCCTCTGGATGGGCACGGCCGTGAACAGCCCCGGGGCGAGCTCTGGAGCTCACCATCACGGCGCAAACGAATCGGGCATCTACATTCTGCGGGGGCGCGTCCGCTTCCGCTGGGGGCCGAACCTTGAGCACGTCGCCGATACCCAACCCGGCGACTTCATCTTCGTGCCGCCCTACGAAGTCCACATGGAAGAGAACCTGGACCAGGCGGGCGAAGCCGAACTCCTCCTCGCACGCAACAGCCAGGAGCAAATCGTCGTCAACGTCCCGGATCCCCGGACGACCTGAATCGTCACGGGGAGACCAGTGCAGGACCCCTGTCCGATTCCCGCTGCTAACTCGCTTCGGGGAACGTTACGCACGTTGTCGTGCTCTCGATCCCTTCCACCGACCTGATGTGCTTGCTGATGACCGACGGCACATCCGTCAGCGTCGGGACCTCCACCACTGCCACGATGTCGTAAGGCCCCATGACCTGGTACACCTCGCTGATGCCCGAGACCGCGCGGAGACTCGCGTAGACATCAACGGTCTTGGCAGGGTCGACAACGATCAGGACGAACGCTTTGATCATGGCGGTTAGCTCCGTTCCGGGCCGCGGACGCCCGTGCGATGCAGCTAACCTAGCACCTTGAGGTTTCCGGCACATTTCAAGCATGCCCGCCCCGGGCGGCTCACGCCGTCTCCCGCCTTGGACAAGAGCCTCGACCTGGCGCCGGCCCTCACTCCCGCAATCGCAGGACGGCCATAAACGCCTCCTGCGGGATCTCCACGTTCCCAACCCGCTTCATCTTCTTTTTGCCCTCGGCCTGCTTCTCCAGGAGTTTGCGCTTTCGGCTGATGTCGCCGCCATAGCACTTCGCCAGCACGTTCTTGCGCATCGCCCGGATCGTCTCGCGCGAAATGATCTTCCCCCCGACGGCCGCCTGGATCGGCACATCGAACATCTGCCGCGGGATCAGGTCTTTCAGCTTGCTGACGAGCACCCTGCCCTCCCGGTCCGCGTTGCTCGAGTGCGTGATGAGCGACAGCGCGTCGACCGCCACCCCGTTCACCAGGATGTCAACCTTCACCAGGCGGGCCGGCCGGTACTCGCTCAGGTGGTAGTCCAGGCTCGCATAGCCGCTCGTCGAACCCTTCAGGTGGTCATAGAAGTCCACCAGGATCTCGGCCATCGGGATGTCGTATTCGAGCAGCACTCGCGCTTCGCCCGGTGCCAGGTCGCTCTCCGCTTCCAGGAACTCCATCCGCAGGAACTGTCCCCGCCGTCCCGTCACGAGGTCCATCACCTGCCCGATGTAACGGCTCGGGGTGATGACATCGATCTTCGCCCACGGCTCCGAGATGACCGCGATCTTCGAAGGGTCCGGCAGGTCAGCCGGGTTGTCCACGATGACTTCTTCGTTCCCCGTCGTCTGCACGTGGTACTCCACGCTCGGTGCCGTCGTCAGGAGGCTCAGCCCATACTCGCGCTCGAGCCGCTCTCCAACGATCTCCAGGTGCAGCAGCCCGAGGAATCCGCAGCGGAAACCGAAGCCCAGCGCCACCGACGACTCCGGCTCGTACACCAGCGAGGCGTCGTTCAACACCAGCTTCGCCAGTGCCTCGCGCAGGTCCTGGTACTGGTCCGAATCCGTGGGGTAGATCCCGGCGAACACCATCGGCTTCGCCTGCCGATACCCCGGAAGGGCTTCCGTCGCGGGGTTCTCCTGCAGGGTGATCGTGTCGCCGACTCGGCAGTCCGCAACGTCCTTCAGCCCCGTCGCGACGTAGCCAACCTCGCCGCACTCCAGCGATTGCAGCGGTCGCATCGCGGGGCTGAACGCGCCGAACTCCAGCGGCTCGAAGGTCGCGCCTGTTTGCATCAGGAGCAGGTGCTTCCTTCCGGACATGCGCCCCTCGAACACCCGGACGTGAGCGACCACGCCCTTGTAGGCGTCGTACTTCGAATCGAAGATGAGCGCCTTCAACGGCGCCTCCGGGTTGCCCCTGGGCCGGGGGATGCGCTGGACCAGCGCCTCGAGGATTGCCGGGACACCCGTCCCTTCCTTCGCGCTCGCCGCGATCATTTCGTCCGGGTCGAATCCGATTACCCGCGTGAGCTCTGCCGAAACCCGCTCCGGCTCAGCGTGCGGAAGGTCGATCTTGTTCAGCACCGGGATGAGCTTCAGGTCCTGGTTCATCGCCAGGTAGACGTTCGCCAGCGTCTGGGCTTCGATCCCCTGCGAGGCATCCACCACCAGCAGAGCGCCCTCGCATGCAGCCAGGCTTCGCGATACCTCGTAGGTGAAGTCCACGTGGCCGGGCGTGTCGATCAGGTTGAGTTCGTACGTCTCGCCGTCCGAAGCCGTGTAGCTCATCCGGGCGGCCGCCGCCTTGATCGTGATGCCCTTCTCCCGCTCCAGGTCCATCGAGTCGAGCAACTGCTCCGACATCTCCCGTTTCGAGACCGTCCCCGTCGTTTCGAGTAGCCGATCGGCCAGCGTCGACTTCCCGTGATCGATGTGCGCGATGATGCAGAAGTTGCGAATGCGGGATTGGTCCACAGACCCCAGTGTAGAGTGTGGCCCCCTTAGGAGGGCTCCCGGCCCCGCGCCTAATACAGCCCCGGTACCAGCCGCCAGCGCACCCGTTCCTTGTAGCTCGCGTAGTCCGAAGTCGCCACGAGCACGCGCTCTTCCGCCGCAATCCGCAGCACCTGGAATGTCGTGACGATCGCCAGGATAGCGACGTTGTAAGACCAGAAGTTGGCCACCACGAACCCGGTCATCGTCGTCGCGTGCGAGAAGTAAATGGGGTGCCGGATGAACTGGTACGGCCCACCCACTTTCAGTCCCCGGTTGGCCGCCACCACACCGAAGCTCTTCCCCAGCGTCGCGAAGCTCACGATCACACAGGTCAACCCGATCATGGAGATTCCCGCGCCGATGAGCTCGGCGCTGCCGCCCGTCTCGTGCGGGCGCAAGGCCAGCGGCAACCAGCCACCGATCGTTGCCACCACCCAGTCGGCCGGGCGTGTCGACGTGTTCTCGCTCCGCCGCCGCATGAGGAACATCCCTACCAGCAAACCCTGCTCCACGGCGAAAAACACGTTCGTGACACTGTGCGACTCGATAACGTGGCGCGCGTGCACGTAGAAGAACAGGGCGGAAACGCACACCAGCGCGGCATCCTGCACGTACGACAGCCGCCGCGACCAGTTCGATTGCACCCGCGACGGGACCTTCGCTGAAACCGATGCTGCCACGCGCGTGAACCTCCTGTTGGGCCCACCGGCCTCGGCCGATCTCCCACGTAGAGATTCGGCACGTCCCCCCGGATTCGGCAGACAGCTTCCTCTTCTGCCCTCCAACGCCCGGGACCCGGACAAAACAGTGAATACCCGGTGAAGTGCCTTTAGGTCTCGCCGGCAACGTCGAAATAGCCAGTAGCTTCACCGACGAAGCGCCCGGTCCCGAGCAGAGCGGCGGCGAAGGCCAACCCGGAAACGGGGTTCGCCAAAGCGATGCGAAGGACAACTGGCCGGGGGGCCAGGGGAGGCAGGGCACGTCGCCGGTCCGGCAAACCAACTGGGGCAAAGCCCCGAACCAGGAAAGAGGTAGGAGAAACATCATGTCGAAGATCAAGAACTGGGCTGTCAGCAAGGTCGTCAAGTTCCAGGACGCTCGCGAAGAAGGCCAGGGCCTCGCCGAATACGGCCTGATCCTCGCCCTCATCGCCGTCGTCTGCATCGCCGCCCTCACCACGCTGGGCGGAGACCTGCAGGGCATCCTCGGCGACGTCAGCGCCGGCCTCTAGGCCCCGGCCATCCTGGCGCAACCCAGGACCAACTCGAAAGGGGTGGGCGACCACGGTCACCCACCCCTTTCCTTACTTCTCAATCCTCAGGGCATCCCTGCTCTGGAAAGAGGGACCGGATGGAACACGGACCGAACGAAGCGAAGCGCTCGTCCCGGTTTGCGCGCGTCGTCCGCAAACTCCGGAGGACTGAGGCCGGACAGGCCCTCGTCGAGTTCACGATGATCCTGCCCATCTTCCTCATGCTTCTCTTCGGACTGGTCGATTTCGGCCGCGGCTTCTACACCTGGCTGCTCATCACCAACGCAGCGCGCGAAGGCGCCCGTGTTGCCGCCGTCCAGGGTGACTCCAGCGCCATCAACACCCGGATCTACGACAGCTTCTGCGAAAACTACCCGTCCAGCTGCGGACTCGATCCGACCAAGCTCATCATTCAAAAGACCAACGTCCAGGGTGCTCGCGGTTCAGCCGTCGAAATCGACCTGAGCTACAACTTCGATTATGCGACTCCCCTCGGAAACATCGTGGCCATGCTCGGCGGCTCGCTTTCTGAGCCCACCATCACGGCACACACCTCGATGCGCCTCGAATAATCCCCCACCTCCGGGAGGCTGCGGTATGCGGACCATCCTTTCCCGCACTCATAAAGATCAGGCCGGACAGGCGTTGCCTCTGTTCGGCATTATGGTGTTTGTCTTGCTCGGCTTCGTCGCCATGAGCATCGACGTCGGACGTTACGTCTGGGCCCGCACCTCCATGCAGGCCGGCGTCGATGCCGCGGCTATCGCCGCCGCCCAGGACATGCCCAACGTCGCACAGGCCGAAGCGACAGCCGCGGATTACTGGATCGACAACTCCGGCTTCATCCAGAGCCAGGGCGAGAACGTCACCTTCGCGGTCTCGTATCCGCCCGGGAATAAGCGCCTGCGCGTCGCCGCCCAGGCCGACATCCCCACCTGGTTCGCCAGGCTCTTCGGGGTCGACCACTGGACCGTTTCCGCCGAAGGCGATGCCGAGGCCCAGGTGCTCGATATCGCCATGGTCCTCGATATCTCGGGGTCCATGTGTTACGACTCCCCAGGCGTCATGCACTCGGAGTCTTCGGAAAACGTCCTCATGAGCCCCGGCCACGCTTCTGGCACGCGTCCCACTGTGGCAACCGCCATCCCCGGCGCCACCGCCGGCTCGATCGTCATCACGCTCTCCAGCAACTCCATCTTCAACAGCACGAACTCGTCCACCAACAACACGAACTTCGGCTACAGCAGCACCAACCGCTACCACCAGCAAACGATCTCCGGCCGGACCGGGATCATCGCCATCTTCGCCAACGGGAGTTCGGGCCCGTACGAACTCTTCGACATCAGCGCCATCGGCCCCGGGGCCAACCAGCTCACCGTTACCCGCGCCCAGACGAACAACTGGACCAGCACGGCGACCACCCAGATGGCCCACTCGGTCGGCGCCGAGGTCTGGGCCAACCGGACCGGCTGCGACAAGGCAGCCCGGAGCACCACCGTCCCCTACCAGATCGATCCCTTCGATGGGACGATCTCCGCAGCCGAGTACTTTACGACCCTGTTCGACCCCGCATACGACAAGATCGGCGTCGCCAAGTACTCCACCAACACGACCAACGCCCAATCGCTGACCAGCAGCCTCTCGGGCGTGAAGACCACCATTCACAACTTCGTGCCACCTTCCGGTTCGACAAACATCGCCGGGGGGCTCGCCGCTGGACGTCTCATCCTGGATGGGGCGGGAAAGAGAGCGAACGCCGTCCGCGTCCTCGTCCTCTTGACCGACGGTATCGCCAACTATGTCTGTGGCTCGGATTCCGCTTACTCGACCGGGGACTACAACTCCGTCCCCTGCAGCAGCACCTACAGTTCTTCGGGAAGCGCCGAAAGTCACGCCTACTCAGAGGCTGTCCGCGCCACCAACGCACAGATCATGATCTTCACGATCGGACTGGGCAACGGTGTGAACGCGGCCTTCCTGGAACGCATCGCCGATGGCGGGACGGCGGGCGTCGGCCCTTGCCAGGAAAATGAAGACGGCTGCCGGTATTACTTCGCGCCAACACCCGCTCAGCTCGACGAAGCCTTCGAGGCCATCGCCGAACAGACCCACATTGCCCTCGTGAAGTAACACCCGGGGGCCCATCCGCAACCACCGCGAACCCCGCCCCGGCTTCCCCTACGAAGCTCGGACCAGGCGGGGTTCCGCTTTCTCCGTCAACAGGGTTAACCCGGCCTGTAGGAACCCGGTTAGACCGCCGATATAGCAAGGGAAAGGGGAGGAGTAGCACTGTGAACCGTACTATCGCGGCTGCTTCAAGCAGTTCTTCTCGTAATCGTGGCGTCCTTCTACTGGCCGCCGTCTTTGGCATCCTGAGCGCGATGCTCATGTTCGCGTTCCTCAACAGCCGGGGCGGCGACAATGGCATCGATGAACAGCTCAACTCCGGCGCCGGCGCCGAAACCGTCGTCGTTGTCACCCGGAACGTGAACGTCGGCGAAAAGATTACCGCCGACATGCTCGGCACCAAGACCATGCCCGCCGCGGCGCTCGTCGATGGCCACATCAAGGATAGCGAGGCGACCACCCTCGTTGGCCAGGTAGCCGTTGCTCCCCTCTACTCCGGCGAACAGGTCCTGACCTCCAAGATCAGCACCTACGAAGGCCAGAACACCATCGCCTGGAAAGTCCCCGATGGTATGCGTGCACTCGGCCTCATGGTCCCCCATGAAGCGTGGATTGCCGGCGGCCTCCCGCAGCCCGGCGACATGATCGACATCCTCGGCATCACCGCCTTCGTCACCGTCGACCCACTGACCGGCCAGGAACGCCCGGACCTCCTCGCGGGCTACATCGCCCAGAACGTCCAGGTCCTCGCCGTCGCCCAGTCCGTCGTCAAGACGGTCCCGAAGATCGCTACCGACAAGAATTCCAGCGGCGCCGCCGCCGTCAGCGCCAACGCCGGCGCCCAGGCCGTCGCCACCGGCGATGAGACCGGCACCTACGAAAAGTCGATCTCCATCACGATCGCCCTTCCGCCGGACCTCGTAGCCAAGGTCGCCCTCATCGATGCGATGGAGGACGACGTCGCCCAGTACCGCATCCTCCCGCGCCAGAAGGGCGATGCGGACCCGATCTCTGGCAAGACCACCTACAAGTACGAAGACATCTTCCCGGCACGCTAACCCGGCGGGGAAATCCAATCACGAGTAGTTGCCACCCGCCACGGGTGGCGACTACGCCAGCCCAAGCATCAGAAAGCGACAGCAAGGCCCCCGGCGGTCCCTGGGGTGCGAGACGGTGGAGGAACAACACATGGCACGGGTACCGCAACTGATTGTGGTGGATCCGGACCGCGAAAGCTCGGCCGAGATGGCGAAAACCCTCTCGATGCTCGGCTTCCAGGTCCTCGCAACCGCCGGATACGGCGTGGAAGCGTTCACGCTCTGCTTCCAGATGCGCCCGGACCTCGTCCTCATGCGCATCGAAGAGCCCCTGGTCCGCCCGGTCCAGACGCTCTCCCGCATAAACGACGGCCTCCCGGACCTGCCCATCATCGTCTTCTCCACCGAGGCCAACATCCGCCTCATGCGCCAGTCCATGGTTGGCGGCGCTTCGGATTACATCCAGGAACCGTGCACTCCCGAAGAACTCGAGAACTCGATCATGAAGGTCCTCGAGAAGAAGGAGCGCGAAGCTGCCAGGCGCCGCGGCGAACTCGCCGACCCGGTCGCCCAGGGGACCATCATCACCGTCTTCGGCGCCAAGGGCGGCATCGGCAAAACCACCATTGCCTCCAACCTCGCCGTCGCGCTCGCCAGCGAAGCACACCAGACGGTCGCTCTCGTCGATATGGACACGCGCTTCGGCGATGTCGCCATCACCATGGACATCCCGGTCGAACGCTCCATCGCCGATCTCGCCCGCAACCTGGAAAACGTCGACCGCAACAGCCTGCGCGACTATCTCGTGGTGCACGAATCCGGGGTCCACATCCTCCCCGCTCCAACCCGGCCGAGCGACTGGCGAAACCTTAGCTCCAGCCACATCCGCGATGTCGTCGATGTGCTCTCACAAACGCATGACTTCGTCATCCTCGATACCCCCGGTACGTTCAACGAGATCGTCGCCGCCGCCATCGAAGTTGGGACGATGATCCTCCTCATCACGACCCTCGATATGGCGTCCATCAAGGACACGGTCCTCGCCCTCGAAATGCTTCATGAGCGCTTCGGCGATGACGACGAACGCATCAAGGTCGTCCTCAACCGCGCCGGCATGGATACCGGCGTCCGCGAGAAAGACGTCGAGCGCACCCTCGACACCGAGCTCTGGTGGAAGATCCCCCAGGACAACGAAGTCGTGAAGGCCGCCCAACTCGGCCGCCCGATCGTCATGAGCCGGCCCAACAGCCGCGTATCCCTCGAAATCCGCGAAATCGCCCGCGCGCTCGCCGGCATCCGGCAGCGTTCCAAGGCCCAGCGCAAGGGCGGCTTCAACCTGGGCCGCCTCTTCAAGAAAAGCGCCTAACTCAAAGACGAGGTGACTGATCATGGCTGATGACTTCCGCGAACGCCGTGCCTCGGGCGACGACGAACGGCCTGCCTTCGGCTGGTCCGGTGCCCGCCGCCGTCTCGCCGGCGACCAGGCCGCCGGTCCTCCCCAACCCGCGGATTCCAACGAGGAATCCCCTCCGCCCTCGGGCGAACAGACCGCTCGCCTGCGCCCTTCGGGCCAGCTCCAGCGCCCGGCCCCCCAGGGCCGCTCGTGGGGCGACGTCGAAGCCGTGCCCCCGCCTCCGCCCGGCATCCCTGGCCAGGCGCGCATGAGCGCTCTGCGCAACGCAGGCGCCCAGCAACCCCAGCAGCCCGCACCCGCGACACAACGCCCCGAAGCCCCCGCGCGCCCCGAGCCCATGCGCCTCGAACGCCGCATCGAAGCCGTCTCCGGCGCCAAGGGCGCCAACACCCAGGCCGAAGCCGCAAAGATCCGGCTGCACGAACTCCTCATCGAAGAGCTCGAACACGGCGCCCTTGAGGGCCTCGCCCCGGAACAACAGCGCGATGCCGTCATGAAGGCCGCCCGTGAGCTCCTCCAGCAGGAAGGCATCCAGCTCGGTGGCGCCAGCCGCGAGGAACTCCTCGAAGCCGTCGCCGACGAAGCCCTCGGCCTCGGGCCCCTCGAACCTCTCCTCCGTGACCCGTCCATCTCGGAAGTCATGGTCAACGACATCGACAAGGTCTACTTCGAACGCGAAGGTCGCATCTTCCGCAGCCCCGTCCGCTTCCGCGACAAAGCCCACGTCATGCGCATCATCGAGCGCATCGTCGCGCCGCTCGGCCGCCGAATCGACGAGTCCAGCCCGATGGTCGATGCCCGCCTGCCCGATGGCTCCCGCGTCAACATCACCATCCCGCCGGCCTCACCCAAGGCCCCCAGCGTCACCATCCGGAAGTTCCGCGCCGACAAGATGCGCATGGCCGACCTCATCGCCGTTGGCGCGCTCAGCGAAGCCACCGCCGAGTTCCTTGCCATGTGCGTCCGCGCCCACATGAACATCATCATCAGCGGCGGTACCGGCACCGGTAAGACCACCATGCTCAACGCCC
Source organism: Candidatus Amarobacter glycogenicus (assembly GCA_016719395.1). Lineage (GTDB taxonomy): Bacteria > Chloroflexota > Dehalococcoidia > Tepidiformales > Tepidiformaceae > Amarobacter > Amarobacter glycogenicus. The sequence goes on from JADJZF010000007.1 coordinate 284,914, forward strand.
TCTCGGCGTTCATCCCCAACACCGAACGAATCGTCACCATCGAAGACCCTTCCGAACTGCGCCTCCAGCAAGACCACGTCATCACCCTCGAAGCTCGCCCTGCCAGCATCGAAGGCAAGAACCAGATCAAGCAGCGCGACCTCGTCAGGAACTGCCTCCGCATGCGCCCCGACCGCATCATCGTCGGTGAGGTCCGCGGCGAAGAAGCCTTCGACATGCTCCAGGCCATGAACACCGGCCACGACGGCTCGGTCTCAACGATTCACGCGAACAACCCGCGCGAAGCCCTCGCCCGAATGGAGAACATGGTGCTCATGGCCGGCATGGAACTCCCATCCCGCGCCATCCGCGAACAGGTCGCCAGCGCCATCCACCTCTTCATCCAGATCAGCCGCCTCCAGGACGGCTCCCGCAAGGTCACTCACGTCACCGAAGTCAGCGGAATGGAAGGGGACACCATCACCCTCCAGGACATCTTCCTCTTCAAGCTCGACCGCGTTGATGAGGACGGCAAAGTCCACGGCGCGATGAAGCCCACCGGCATCCGCCCCGGCTTCGTCCACAAGTTCGCCATCGCCGGCATCGAACTGCCCAACACCCTCTTCGGGTCCCCGGAAGGCTGGTAGACCAATGCTGATGATCCTCGCCGCACTCTGCGCTGGCGCGTTCGCCACCACCGGTGTCCTCTGGTTCTCCGGGGCCGGCGGAGCCAGCGCCCTCGCTTCAGCCCGCCTCAACAAGCTCCGGGAAGCCGAAGCTTCGCTCCCCACCGCCGACACCAAGACCAGCCTCCGCAGGCGTGGTTCGGTGAACTTCGCCGGCATCACGCTCCTTTCCGGCACCCTCGCCGCCAATTGGACCAAAGACCTCGAACGCGCCGGACTCACACTCAACGCGAAGGAATACCTCGTCCTTCGCATCGTGATCTCGGTCGTACTCACCACGCTCCTCCTCGCAGTTGCGCCAATCCCGCTCCTCGCCTTCGCCGGATTGCCCCTGGGCTTCTTCGCGACGGGCTTCTGGCTCAAGCGCCGCAAGATCTCCCGCCTCCATAAGATGGAGGCCCAGCTCGTCGAGCTTCTTCAGATGCTCTCCAGCGGGCTCCGGGCCGGCTTCGGCCTCCTCCAGGCACTCGAAGCCGCAGGCGAGCAGACCCAGGCGCCACTCCAGACCGAGATTCGCCGAACCCTTCGCGATACGGCCATGGGCGCGAGCGTCGAACAAGCGCTCACTTCGCTCAACGACCGTGTCGGCAGTCCCGACTTCGATATCGTGATTACCGCCATCCTCATCCAGCGGTCGGTCGGCGGTAACCTCGCCGAAATCCTTGATAACGTCGCCAACACCATGCGCGAACGCGAGCGCATCCGCGGCGAAATCCGCACCCTCACCTCGCAACAGCGCCTCACCGGCTACGTCATCGGCGGTATCCCGATCGGCCTCCTCCTCGTCTTCATGATGATCAGCCCCGAGTTCACCTCACTCCTCTTCACCGACCCGCTCGGCCGAATGCTGCTCGGCGCGGCCGCCGTCTCCGAAGTCCTTGGCTTCGCCGTCATCCAGAAGATCGTGAATATCGAGATTTAGCCATGCCTGCAATTGTCGCAATCAGTACCTTCATCACCGTGACCCTCATGATCTACGGCCTCCTCCATCGCGCCGCCGACGGCGGCGGGATGGACGTGCGTCTCGGCGGACTGCGCTACGCTCGCCCTGCCAAGGACGCCCTCCCGGACCCAGACGCCGCCTTCACCCAGCGCGTCATCCGGCCGATCATGCAGGGCCTCTCCCGCCGTGCCAACGGAATCCTTCCCTCCTCCGTGTCCGAACGCCTCGAAAAAACGATGGTCCAGGCGGGCATGAAGATGAAGCCGGGCCAGTTCCTGCTCATCTGCGGTGTCACCGCTGGCGTCCTCCCGATCCTCGCCACCCTGTACATGGCGAGCATGGGCCAGTCCTTCAAGATGATTCTCGGCGCCTTCGGTGTCGCGACCGCCATGGGCATCTACGGGCCGCGCGTCATGCTCCTGGGCCGCGTCAAGCGCCGCCAGAAGGAAATCTGGCGTTCGCTCCCGGACGCGTTCGACCTCATCACCGCCTCAGTCGAAGCCGGCCTCGGCATCGATGCCGCATTCACCCGCGTCATCGAAAAAGTCCACGGCCCCTTCTGCGAAGAACTTACCCGCACCATGCGCGAGGTTCAGATGGGCCGGGCTCGCCGCGACGCCTTCATCGATATGGCCGACCGCACGGGCGTCGATGAACTCCGCCAGCTCATCAACGCCGTCGTCCAGGCGGAAGCCATGGGCATCAGCATCGGCGGCGTCATTCGCGTCCAGCCCGGCGTCATCCGCACGAAGCGCCGCCAGAAAGCCGAAGAACAGGCCTTCAAGGCCCCCATCAAGATGGTCTTCCCACTCGTCTTCTTCATCTTCCCCGCGATCATGATCGTCATCGGTGGGCCCGCCATCATCCAGTTGAAGAACAACCTCTAAGCGCCCTCGCCCCGCGAAAGAACCAGCAGGCCTTCACGCACGTGAGGGCCTGTTGGCGTTTCCTTACCGGAGAGACGGAAAGAGCAGGGCAAGCGCCGCACCTGCCGCCAGGTAGGGTCCGTAGCTGAACGTCGCGCCGCGCCCGTGCCTCACCAGCATCACAACTGCGACCAGTCCGCCAAGCAGGATGCCGTATACCACCGCCGGGAACACTCCCGGCCACCCGATCATCGCGCCCATCAGGATGATCAGTTTCCCGTCGCCGATTCCCAATCCCAGCCCCCCTCCCCCGAGCAACACGCCAAAGCCGACAAGTGCCATCGCCGCGACAACCCCGGCGCCCGCGCCCAGCAGCATCTCGCCCACAGTGCGGTCCGGCCAGGCCCAACAGAGCGCGAGTGCCACGGCGAACGCCGGGTACGTCAGGGTGTTCGGGATTCGGCGCCGATCGAAGTCCGTGCTGCTCAGCGCCACCAGGACCAGCAGGCAGGCGGCCGTCAGAAGGGCCGGCCCGGCCTCGTAGAAGTCCGGCCGCAAGGCCAGCGCCAACGACACCGCCGCGGCGGTCATCGCGAACAGGCGGAGTCCCAGGAGTTTTCGGCCTGTGGCTGCTTGCGTCCGGTACTGCGGCTCCGAGTAGAGCACGTGCTGCACACCCGGGAACACCCACCCGAACCCGGCGCCAACAGCGGCAGCTCCCGCCATCCAGAGTGCATCCATCGCCGTGACTATCCCCAGTGCCGGCGCTATCGGCAATCTGATAGCCACCGTAAACTCCGGCCATCCTGCACGGAGTCACGGATGACCGCTTCGATCGACTGGGATGCCGCGACCGCTGAGGCCGTCTCCCTTCTCCGCGAATACCTCCGCATCGATACCTCCAATCCCCCCGGAAACGAGCGTCCCGCAGTCGAATTCCTCCGCGGCATCCTCGCGGCCGAAGGTATCCCCTCCGAGGTCGCCGAATCGGCCCCGGGCCGTTCCAACCTCTTCGCCCGGCTCGGTCCGTCGGCGGGCGGCGTCTGCCTCCTCAACCACACCGATGTTGTCCCCGTCGAACGCCAGTTCTGGGCGCGAGACCCGTTCAGCGGCGACCTCGTCGATGGCATGGTCTGGGGCCGTGGCGCCCTCGATATGAAAGGCATGGGGATCCTCGAGCTGATGGTGTTCCTCCTCCTCCGGCGCACCGGAGTTCCCCTTGCCGAATCGGTCTCGTTCCTCGCTGTCGCGGATGAAGAGGCAGGGAAGCGCCTTCGGCGCCTCCTGGGTCGCCGAGAACCGGCCGGCATGGATGGACACTGGCCTGGTGATCAACGAGGGCGCCTATGGTCTCGCGCTGCCCGGCGGCCCCCCCAGGTCTTTCAAATCGCCCCGACGGAGAAGGTCCCGCTTTGGGTTCGCCTTACCGTACACGGCCGGCCCGGCCACGGCAGTGTCCCCCACGGCGACAACTGCGCCGAGCATCTCGTCCAGGCCCTCGAACGCATCACCCGCTGGCAGAGAGAGCTGCGCATTCTCCCGGTCATGAAGGAGCACGCCAGGGCCCTCACCGGTGCGGGCGTCATGCGCTCCGCCGCCGATGACGCCATCCTTCGCGCGGCCAACCGCAACCCGAGCCTCCGTGCCCGGCTCAGCAATACCGTGGCCGTGACGACCATCAACACCGGTATCAAGGTGAACGTCATACCCGCCGAGGCCACCGCCACGCTCGACTGCCGGCTCCTCCCGGATGTCGATGCCGATGTGTTTCTTGCCGAGCTGTCCGCCGTCATCGCCGACTCGCGCGTCGAACTTGCCATCGAAAATCGCTTCGTGGGCGCCGAAAGCCCCCTCGACACGCGCTTCGCCAGTGTCGTCCGCGACGTCATCGCAGACATGGCGGAAGGCGCCCACATCGCCCCGGAGATGACCAGCGGGTTCACCGACTCCCGTATCTACCGCCTCAAGGGCATACCCGCCTACGGCTTTGTACCCTGCCTCGTGCCCCCCGAAGAACTCGGCGGAGTCCATGGTCACAACGAACGCATCAGCGTCGAGAACATCCGGCTCGGTCTCCAGGTGCTTTACGAAGTCGTCCGACGGCTCGTCGCGAGTCCTTAGTCCAGGGCTCTGCGGCCGCCTACCCGGTTGCCGCCCTCAGGTCGGCTTCCAACTCTGAGACCTGTTCCGCATCCATCTCCGCGAACGGGTCGCTCCCCAGCTTCGAAAACCACCGCTGTGCTATCTCCCGCACCAGGGCGTCGACCTCACGCCCGGCGCCGGTTGCCCGCGACAGCATGGGGGATTGGGGTCGTCCGAGGTCGTCCAGCGTCACCGTCCCCCGGAGGATGCCAATCGCGGTCAACACGTGCTCCGCCGTCACGGAATGCGCGCCGAGGTAGGTCGCGACGGCGGAACTCGTTGTAAGCGCTTCAGTCAGGCGTAGCCCTTCGGTCATCAAGCCAGCCTACGACGGAGTCCCGCCATCCGCCGCAAGGTCCTTCGCCCGCCGCGAACGCCCGGAAGCCACGAACTTCTCCACGGACTTCGTGAACGCTTCCACCTCCGCTGGCGACATCTCTTCCATCAGGCTGGCAAGGTACTCGCGCGTCTCGTCTCGCAGGTTCTCCGCCGCCTCGCGACCCCGCTGCTCCAGCCAGATGGCGATGCCCCGCCGGTCGTTTGGCGAGACTTCCCTTCGGATGAATCCACCCCGTTCGAGCCGCTCGAGGAGTGCCGAAACAGAAGGCCGTGTGACATACAACCTGTCGGCCAGCTCGGCGTTGCTCAGGCCTTCCCGGTCGCGCAAATGTCCCAGCAGCCGAAGCTGCGTGACGGTCAGGTTCTCCCGGTCCCAGATTCGCAGCCGGATCTGGTCAAGCAGTGCACTCGCCTGGAAGAACGTCGTGATCGCGGCTTCCAGTTCCGGAGAGCGTTCAGGTTTTGTCATGCAGTTGGTTCCCAAACCGAGTCTCGCTCGCCCGATCGCGCATTCTCTGCGTTGGCCCACACCCGCGCAAACGGTGCACGCGCGTCCGCCGCGAGGTTTCGGATCACGCCCGCGGGATGTCGCCGCTGCCCTTGCCACCTGGCGAACCTGGCCTGCTAAACTCCGGCACCCAAGGAGGGACGGATGAAATTCGGGATCTTCTATGAACACCAACTCCCCAGGCCCTGGAGCGATGGTGAGGAGCTGAAGCTCTTTCAGGACGCCCTCGACCAGGTGGAGCTCGCCGACAAACTCGGCATCGAATACGCATGGGAAGTCGAACACCACTTCCTCGAGGAATACAGCCACTCTTCTTGCCCCGAGGTCTTCCTCGCAGCGGCCAGCCAGCGCACGAAGAACATCCGCCTCGGCCACGGCATCAAGCTCATGCCACCCGGCTACAACTCGCCGGCGCGCATCGCGGAGGAGATCGCCACCCTCGACCTCGTCTCCAACGGCCGAGTCGAATTCGGCACCGGCGAGTCCGCTTCTCGCGCCGAACTCGAAGGCTTCAACATCAACCCCGGTGAGCGCCGCGCGATGTGGCGGGAGACGGTCGAGCAGGTCTGCAACATGCTTGCCATGGATCCCTACCCCGGTTTCCAGGGCAAGTATTTCTCCATGCCGGTCCGCAACATCGTGCCCAAGCCGGTCCAGAAGCCCCATCCGCCACTCTGGGTCGCCTGCTCAAATCGCGACACCATCCATCTCGCCGCCCAACTCGGCATCGGCGCCCTCACCTTCGCCTTCGTTGATCCCGAAGAAGCCAGGCACTGGGTGACCGACTACTACGAAACCTTCAAGAACGAGTGCGTCCCGATAGGTCACACCGTGAACCCGAACGTCGCCATGGTCACCAGTTTCTCCTGCCATCGCGATGCCGAAGAGGCCTTCCGCCGCGGTTTCGATGGGTTCAAATTCTTCCAGTTCGGCCTCGGCCACCACTACGCCTTCGGCAGCCACAAGCCGGGCCGCACCGACATCTGGAAGCAGTACGAAGCTGTGAAGGCCGCGATGGGCGCCGAAGCGCTCGACTTCCTCGGCGGCGGCGGCGAGGGCATCGGCACGCCCGACCAGCTCCGCAAGCACCTCCGTAAGTTCGCCGATGCCGGCGTCGACCAAACCGTCTTCATCCAGCAGGGCGGCAAGAACAAGCACGAACACATCTGCGATTCCCTCGAGCTCTTTTCGAAAGAAGTCCAGCCCGAATTCAAGGCTGAGATCGAAGCTCGCGAAAAGCGCAAAGCCGAAGAGCTCGCTCCGTACATCGAGAAAGCCTTTCAGCGAAAGGAGTGGATGAAGGAACTTACCGACGACGAGATCCCGGCCTACCCCGCCTATGGCGCGATGGTCGCTCAGATCGACCCGTCGACTCTCGACGAGACCGCCCGTACCCGCGCGGAACGCTGGGCCAGGATGCGCGCCGTCCTCAAGGAGATGGAAGAAGAGGAACGGGCCGGCGCGCGTTTATCGCCCGCTGCCGCGCCAGGTCTCAGGCAGAGAGGCCCCGGATAGACTCCGGCCTCTGGCGTTTACCGGCCGGATATCACCTTCCAGCGAACTCCAGGCCGGACAGGCTGCCCTCGGCCTTCCATGCGTCGAGCAACTTCGAAAACGCCATGATTCCGGGCGCGTAAGCACCGTTCTGGCGGATCAGTTCGCCATTTGGCTGGCCCTCGTTGTTGTAGTACCCCGGCGTGCAGTTCTCGAGGAACGTGATGTTCGCCATCGAGGCCCGGATGATGGTGTCCACCCAGGCATCCTCTGCCTCCTGCACGACATCCACGGTCTCGGCCCCCCGTTCCAGGGCACTCTCGATCACATAAGCGATGTGCCGGCTCTGCACATCAAGCACGTGGGTGATGTTCGCGCTACCGCCAACCTGGGCGAGGCCGACGATGAAGCAGTTTGGGAAGCCGCGAGTCTGCATACCGTGCAGCGTCGCCACTCCGTCCTTCCACTTGTCGCTGAGCGTGAGGCCACCCTTGCCATAGACCTCGTACCCGGCGCGCCGCTCAAGCGGCGTCCCAACTTCGAAGCCGCTGGCGTAGATGATGCAGTCGACTTCATACTCCTGGCCGTTCGCCACCACCCCTTTTTCGGTGATCCGGTCGATCCCCTTGCCGTCCGTGTTGACCAGGGTGACGTTGGGCCGGTTGAACGTCGGGAGGTATTCGTCATGGAAGCAAGGGCGCTTGCAGAACTGGCGGTAGTACGGCTTGAGCGCTTCCGCCGTCATCTTGTCATGGACGGTCGCATCCGCCCGCGCACGAATCTGGTTCATCTTCTCGAAGTCGGCCATCTCCATCACCTTGCCGAGCTCGAGCGCGTCGGGCGCACCACCGCCCCCGAAACCATCTGTGGCATTCCCGGAGACGCGGCCACGAAGAAGCTTCGTGATGATCTCGGTCCAGCCGTCACTCACCAGGTCCTCTTCTACCTGGCCGCCGACAAGGACGGTTGAGAAGTTCTCCATGCGGTGGCGCTGCCATCCCGGCTGAAGCGACTTCGCCCACTCCGGGTCCGTGGCTCGGTTCGCCCGGATATCGACTGAGGACGGAGTGCGCTGGAAGACGAACAGCGCCTTTGCGCTCGCGCCGAGGTGCGGGATGGCCTGGATCGCGGTCGCACCGGTGCCGATTATGGCAACTCGTTTGTCCGCCAGACCGGTGAGGTTCCCATAGCTGTCGCCGCCTGTGTAGTCGTAATCCCAACGGCTCGTGTGGAAGGAGTGGCCTTTGAACGATTCGATTCCCGGGACGCCGGGCAGCTTCGGGCGGTTGAGCGGGCCGTTCGCCATGGCGATGAACCGCGCGAGAAAGCGGTCGCCGCGGTCCGTGGTGACAAGCCACTTCTGCGCGTCTTCCTGCCAGCGCACCTCCGTGATCTGTGTCTGGAACAAGACGTCGCGGTAGAGGTCAAAGTGCTGCGCGATGCGCTGGCAGTGGGCCCGGATTTCTGGGGCCTTCGCGTATTTTTCGGTGGGGACATAGCCCGTCTCCTCGAGCAGCGGCATATAGATATACGCCTCCGTATCGCAGGCCGCGCCCGGGTAACGGTTCCAGTACCACGTGCCGCCGAAGTCGCCACCTTTCTCGATCAGCCGGATGCTCTGCACCCCGGCCATGCGCAACCGCGCGCCGATCTGCAACCCCCCGTGGCCCCCGCCCACGACAGCCACCTCGACTTCAGTCGTCACCGGTTCCCGGACGTCCGGTTGGACATACGGATCCTCGATGTAGTGCGCATACTCCCCGGTGATCTCCAGGTACTGCGCGTTGCCATCGGCCCGCAGCCGTTTGTCGCGTTCCTGGCGGTACTTCTCGCGAAGTGCGTCGGGGTCGAATCCGAGTTCGGCGGGGGCAGTGTCTTGCGCCATGAGAGGTGCCTTCTTCGCCTGCGGCTAACGAATTTCGGCGATTCTACACAAGCGGGCAGAAAGTGAGACGAGCGCGTCTGGGCACGCGACCGGCTGTTGGCGGCGCTTCCGCGTCCTCGCTGGCGCCCACTGCCTACCGCTTCGGCGGCGGCGTCCCCAGCCCCGACATCGGCGTGAGCTTCGTCATGTCGATGTCGAGCAGGTACGGCCCGTCGTGCGCGAGGCCACGCCCGAATGCTTCCCTGAACGAGGCAGCACTGTCGACATGTTCGGCCCTCATCCCCATCCCTTGCGCCACCATCGCGAAATCCGGCGTCGCCAGTTCCACGCCAAACTGCCGTCCTTCGAACGTGCGGCCCTCGATCGAACGCAGCACGCCGTAACCGCCGTCGTTGAAGACGCAGGTCACCACCGGCACGTTGTATTGCACCGCTGTCGCCAGCTCGCCGATGTTCAGCATGAACCCGCCGTCGCCCTGGATGACTGCCGTCTTCTTGCCGCTCCCGATCGCAGCGCCAATAGCCAGCGGGAGCGCCGGACCGATCGCGGCGGATGTCGGGTTCAGCGAAGTCCGCGGCGACAGGATCGGCATCAGCCGGTTTCCCCAGAGGTAGGCCGGCACCGTCGCGTCGCGAACTACGATCCCGTCGCGCGGGAGCAGTTCCCGCATTGAGTCCATGATCGACTCGTAGTCCGGACCGATCTCGCTCCGGATTTGCTTCCGCGTCGCGTCCCGGAGTTCCTGCGCCCGCGCGAGGAACGCACTGTCACTCCTCGCGCTCTCGACTCCCTTCAACAGGCCGGCGAGGCCCAACCGCGCATCTCCGACCACTGCCACGTCCGCCCGGTAGTTCCGGCCGATGACCCCAGGGTCGGCGTCGAGATGAATGAGTTTCCCGCCGAGCGGCAACGTCCAGTTCCGCGTCTGTCCCGCCTGGAAGCGCGTCCCGACGGCGACCACCACGTCCGCATCCGCCAGTGTCTCGCCCACGCCCGGCTGCGCCGTCAACGGGCCCATGCACAACGGGTGGTCCTCCGGCAGGCTGCCTCGCCCGTTGCCCGTCGTGAACACGGGCGCCTGCAGCGCCTCGGCCAGCTGTGACAGCTCGCCCTCGGCCCCCGCGGTGAGCACCCCGCCTCCAGCCCAGATCACGACCTTCTTCGCGTTTCGGATAGCCTCCACCGCGCGTGCTATCGCATCCCGGTCCGGCGCTTTCCGCGGCCACGCTTCCACATGCGGGATGTCGATCTCCGCCTTCGCGTACTGGAAGTCAATTGGTATCTCTACCGCGCCCGGACGCGGCCGCCCGGTGTTGATGTCCTGCGCGACTCGGAAGACTGCTTCGCCGATCTCCTCCGGCCGCCGCACCGATTCCGTCCGCCCGGTCACGGTCCGGAGCAACGGCAACTGGTTCTCCGCCTCGTGCAGGAAGCCCTTGCCCTTGCCGTAGTACGCCGAGTCAATCTGTCCCGCGATCATCATCACCCGGCTGCTCGCGAACCCGGCTTCGAACAGGCCAGTCACTCCGTTGGTGACACCTGGTCCAGTGCTCGTTATGGCAACTCCAAGTTTCCCAGTTACTCGCGCATATCCGTCGGCAGCATGCACCGCCCCTTGCTCGTGGCGCACCGCCACAGCGGTAATCCCACCGCCCCGGTGGATCGCATCGTAAATCGGGATGTTGTGGACGCTAACGATCCCGAACACCGTGTCGACACCAAGCGCGCGCAGCGTTTCGTAGACGGCTTCGCCGCCGGTCATCTCTCGCATGGAATCTTCTCCGAACCGGTAATCAAACGTGGAGGGACGCTATCGCGGCGCAGTCAGGGGTGTCAAACCGATGTACTTACCCCACCGGGATCAGCCGAAGGTCAGTCGCGGTATCTGGGTTCGACGATGAAGGCGAGGCGCTGGCCGTCCGGCGACCACGCGGGGTGACGGGCCGTCCGGCCCCCGGACAGCGAGACCTCCGTCTGCAGGCCCGAGCCGTCTTCGTCGAACGTGATCACGTCCGAGCCCCAGGCGCTGGCGATTCGTCGATTAGCGCCCCAGGAGATTCCGTACGTGAAGGCGCCACGGAGGATGTGGCGTTCGCCGCTTCGGAGGTCGATGGCTTCGATTCCCTCGTCGTACGCGACGACCAACCGCGTGCCATCCGGCGAGAAGTCCACAGCGAGGTTGCCGCCGAGACCGACGTCGATGTCGCGAGCCGGCCCCCCAGGCTCGTGGAGCGTGAGCGTGCTGCCGCCGCCCGGTTGGCTCAGGGCGAACACAAGGACCTTCGGGTTCATGGCGTTGCCGATCGCCCAGACCTCCGACGCCTCCGTTGGACGCAAGGGCTCGGCGGCCATCGAGCCCGCATCGAACCAGAGGAGGTCGTTGAACCCCGCACCACGGTGGGAGACCACAGCCAGTCGACCGTCCGGCGTCCACACGATGTCGGCTGCCACCGGCGCCGCGCCGGACGTCAACCGAGTGATCCACGTCTCGGTCGAGCGCAACACCTGGCCCGACCCGGCATCGCGAATCTCGATGAACGCCGTGCGCTCACCGTCGCCGAAGGTATCGCGGAGGACCGCCACCTCGGTGCTATCGGGCGAGCCCGTGGCGGCCACGGGTTGGCGGTCGTCCATGCCGCCTTCCACTTCCCACCTCACCTTGCCGGAGAGTTCGCGGACGGCGAGGAAATACCCGCCACTTCGGGCCTGCCCGGCGCCCTGGGGTTCCCCTTCAATGACGAGCATCGCCGAGCCATCGGGCAGCCACTCAAACTCGTTCGACGACCTGCCCGCGGGCGAGATGAACCGCCAGTCGCCGGAAACGGCGTCCCAGAGCGCGAGCCGGTGATTGCGGCTGTCCTCGCCGCTCGAGTTGCAGGCCGCGAACGCCAGGGCCGCCACGACGGCGCATGAGAGAGCGGCCGGATCGAGTCGCACGTGCAACCCCTACCACCGGTACTGGCTCACCGCCCAGTCCGCTTCATAGTACGGACTCACGTTCTTCCCCGGGACGAATGACTCGATCGATCTCCTTCAGTTCATCCGCCGTGAACGCCACATCCGCGGCCTTCAGGTTGTCCTCGAGCTGTTCCATCGTCCGAGGCCCGATAATCGGGCTCGTCACGCCCGGGGCCTGCATGCACCACGCCAATGAAAGCTGCGACAGCTCGATCCGCTTGTCCGCCGCGATCTTCTCCAGCCCCTCGATCACGTCCCAGATGCTGTCGTTCATGCGCCGTCGGTACATCGGGTTCGTGCTCAGGTTCGCGTAACGGCTGTCCTCGGGCGGCGGCTCGTTCCGGCTGTATTTCCCGGAGAGGAGTCCCCCCGCCAGCGGGCTCCACGGGATGATCCCGATGCCATAGCTCTGCGCCATCGGCAGCAGTTCGCGCTCGATCCTCCGGTCGAGCAGGTTGTACGGCGGCTGCTCGCAGACGAACCGGTTCAGACCGTACTCCTTCGATACCCAGAGCGATTCGATCAGCTGCCATGCCGCGAACGTGCTTGCCCCGAGGTAGCGCACCTTCCCCGAGCGCACCAGGTCATCGAGCGCGCGCAGCGTCTCGTCGACTGGCATATCCGATTGCGGGCGGTGGATCTGGTAGAGGTCGATGTAGTCCGTCTGTAGTCGCCGGAGGCTGTCCTCCACCGACTGGATGATGTGGCGGCGCGTGTTGTTCATGTCGTTCACGCCCTCGCCCATCCGCCCATGCACCTTCGTCGCCAGCACTATCTGGTTGCGCTTGCCGTTCGCCTTCAGCGCCGCGCCCGTCGCCTCTCGCTCCGGCCGGCGTTGTATACATTCGCCGTGTCGATGAAGTTGATCCCCGCGTCGATCGCGCGGTCGATAATCGCTGCGGAATCCGCAGGAGTGGTCTTCCCTCCGAACATCATGCATCCAAGGCAAAGTGGGCTGACTTTCACGCCGGTCCGGCCGAGCGAACGGTATTCCATGGTGATCACCTGAAGTAGTAGTAGTGCATCGAAGATACCCGATCGCGGCTGGCCGTGCGGACACACCCCTCGGCCCCATCACCCGGCGGTTGCGGTATCCTGTGGAGCCATGCGGAAAGGCTCACCCTTTGGTGTTCGGCGGGTGCACCCGGGTCGTTGCCCCTCCCATTCGCGTGTGGCTCCAGGGTCGGCAGACGGAGTAACCGGATGAGCACCCGGCGCGACGGCCCCACGCTGCTCGCCCTCGCTACGATCCTCGCCCTCGCCGCCGCTCTGCGGGTCTTTTTTTGGTACGGGCTCGTCCTCGCCGATCCCTTCGCCTACGCCGATGCCTCCGCCAGCATCGCCCGCGGCCTGCCCGTCTTCGACCACAAGTCGCTGGGCAGCCTGTACTACACCCAGTACCTTCGCCTCAGCCTGGAAGTTCCCGCCGCCGCCTTCTACTGGCTCTTCGGTCCGGGCGAGATCCAGTCGATCGCCTTTCCGTTCTTCTGCTCACTGGCTGCGGCGGTCCTCGGCTTCCTCGTCGCGCTCCGCGTCTCTGGCGACCGTTTCGCCGGCCTCATTGCCGCCTTCATCGCGGTCACCTTCCCCGAAGCTGTCATCAACTCCACCCAGTTCCTGCCCGATACCGTAGCGGCCTTTTTCTCGGTCGCGACGGTCCTGGCTTTCTGGCATGCCCTGGACTCTCCCCAGAAGCCGTGGCGCCACCGTGCCATTCTATTCGCGCTCACCGGCCTCCTCTGGGCGCTCGCCTTCTACGCCCGCCAGACGGCGCTCGGACTCGCCCTGCCGCTCGCCGGGCTCGTCCTCTACCGCCGCCGCTTCGACTTCACCATGCTCTGGGGCGTCCCTCCCGCACTCGCCGTCGCCACGGCCATGAGCCTTCTCCTTCTCGCTCTCGGCGGTGAACCGTTCGAAGACATTCGCACCGTCATCGGCGAAGGGCGCGGCTCCCAGCCCGGCGCCCTGATGTACACCGACGTCGACTGGACCTATCTGGAGACATTCACCCGTGACAGGAAGTTCATCCCGCTCACAGGCGTCACCCTCCTTGGCACGGCGTTCATCGCACTCACCTGGCGAGACCATCCTCAACAGCGCCGCCAGGTGGTCTCGCTCTTGATCGTCATTGCCGGGCTCTACCTGTACTTCGAGCACCTCATGCGCCTCCCTAGCCTCTACTCCTGGTGGAAGGAGCCGCGCTACGTCCTCGCCATGGTGCCTTTCCTCGCTGCACTGGCCGGCGTCGGCCTCACCCGCTGGCGCGCCGGCGTCCAGCCACCCTACCGTCGTGCAGTCGATGCCTACATCGCCGTGCTCCTCGCCTCCCTGCTCGCCTTCAACGTAGCTTCGGTCGACGCAGACCACGACTACTGGCGCGGCCATCGCGTCGACCGCCTCGCCCTCGATGTCGCGAACTTCCTCGACTCCCGCCCCGAATCCGTCGTCTACACATGGGACGACGATCTCTCCCGCTACATGAGCTTCCACACGGGCCTCGACCGAACGTCGTACTACGAACGGCTCACCGGGGTCGGCTACACACTCAACCGCTTCGACTCGCAGGGCAGGACATGGGTTACTCCCGGCAGCCTCGTGGTCATCAGCCCGCATCAGGACCACTGGTCGAAGCCCACTGCCCACGCGCCTCACTGGGAGAAGGTCTGGAGCGACCCATCCGGGGCCTCAGTCTGGCTCGTCCCCGAGGCCCCTGGCCCCGTGACGACGCTGCGCCTTTCCACGAGCATCGGCGCGAATGTCACCGCGACGGCAGCCGGGCTCTCCAGCGAACGCCTCTTCCCCCAGCAGCATGCGGTCCTCACCCTCAGCTTCCAGAACTCCGCCGCCGCGTCGGCGACCATCTCCCTCGGCCTCAAGTGCGGCGAATCGACACTCGCCCTCCGGGAAGTCAACGCCGCTCCGGGGATGACTTCCACCTCGCTCGACTTCCCCGCAGCCATCGACCCGGACTCCCCTGAACACGACTGTTCGGTGATGGCGCGCACGGACAGCGAGATCTGGCGGCCACTGCTCCCCCTCGAGGTCGGATTCATCACGGCATTCGAACCGGAGCTGAACTTCTCGTTCGACCCGGAGTTGGAGCGGGACCGCGCCTCCGGTTGGTACCGTTTCGACAATGCGCGCTACGAAGGCGGCCGCGCACTCGTCGCCATCGCCCCCTGGCAACCGCTTCGCCTCGAAGCCTCCTCCTTCCCGGCGGTGAAGCGTGGGTCGACCTCGGCCTCTACGACTACGGCGAATCCGCGGTCAACGGCATCAGTGGAATTCGGCGGGCCGCCCCACGTCGTGGAGTGGTCCGAACCCACCGCTGGTGTCATCCACCGCGTACTGCACTTCGAAAACGTCCAACCCGGCGCCACGCTTACTATCTCCGTTCTCCAGCAAGGCCAACAGGGGCTCATCATCGACGATGTCGTCGTCTCGACGATCCCCCCGCCGTCAGGCGAATCGGCCGGGTGACCGTCCCCTGCCATGGGCGTTAGACTCAGTCCCCGTCATCTCAGGTTGGAGGCCACCCAGTGTCCGAGTACGCACACCCCGAACTCCTCGCCGAACCAGATTGGCTCCAGGCCAACCTCGATAACCCGAATGTCCGCGTCATAGATTGCGCCACGCTCGAGGCTTACCGCCGCGCACACATCCCCGGCGCGGTCCAACTCCCCGTCCACTACTACATCAAGGAAGAGGATCCTGAGGGCTCAGACCACGGGACGCTCGTGATGCCTCCGAAGCAGTTCAAGAACTCATGGCCAGGCTCGGTGTCTCGGACGATACCTCGTCGTGACCTACGACGACAACAACGCGCTCGTCGCCTCGCGTCTCTGGTGGGTGCTGAAGCATACGGCCACACCAACGCGAAGGTCCTTAACGGTGGCTGGCACCGGTGGATGACCGAGGCCGGCCGGTGACATTCCACGCCACCCGCGCGCCGAAGGGCAGCTTCACCGCATCGCCCAACCCGGACATCAACGCGACCGTCGAGTTCCTCAAGGAACATCACGCCAGCCCAAATTGCCAGGTACTCGACGCCCGCACCGACGGCGAGTGGGACGGCACCAACGATCGCGGCAACAAGCGAGTCGGCCGCGTGCCGGGCGCCCACCACCTCGAATGGCTCCGATTCGTCCACACCGATGATTCACGGAAGTTCCTGCCCGCCGCCGAGATCCAGGCACTCCTCGATGGCGCCGGAATCGAACGCGGCAAGCCAACTATCACCTATTGCCAGGGTGGAATTCGCGCCGCACACGCCGCCTTTACCATGGAACTCCTCGGTTATGACAACGTCCGCGTCTACGACGGTTCCATGCGCGAATGGGCCAACCGCGAAGATACTCCCCTCACCACCACCGCCTGAGATCGGGACTTGTTCTTCGCCACGACGCGAGCACCGTAGAGGTGGCTCAAGAGATCCCGACGAGTAGACGGTCGTCGAATTCGAAGTTTTCGGGGCCCGAGAAGACAATCCGGGCGAAGTCGGAGTGACTGGGATTCAGCAAGAAATTCGACTCTCGCGGGCTAACCGCCGAGGGAATCCGCAGAACCGCCGTGGCCCCGGAAAGCACCCAGTTCGAACCAAAGTCCGCGAGAGGTGTCGGCGCCGGGAACGTCCGCCAGCCCTCCGACAGCAAAACAGCGGGAACGTCAGCGATAGCCAGGTCGTCCGGGATCAGCACTCGGGAAGGCGACGAACTGGATTGCCGGGCGCCCGCCGCCCGAATGCACCATCACTTCCAGCTGTGCCAGCGAGAGCGAAGACGATACGTAGATGCACCGCGTGCCTGGATGGTGCCAGCGCCCGGGGTGCGCGACCGACCCGTCCCCGGAGAAAGCGGAAGCGGCCCTGCGCAGAGATGTCAGGCGCCACGCAACTGGCATTTAGCTGAAGATGCCCTCTTCAAGCAGGAACAGGATGTCCCTCGCCTCCGCCACGCCATCGACTCCTTTCTGACACAGGCCCCTTGGCGTGGCCCCTCCTATCGATCGATTTGGGGCGTCGAGCCAAGCCAGAGCGTCCTCAATCGAACCGAAGATCGTCGCCGCCTCCGACAGAAGGTCGAGGTTGGCCTGGGTGTTCTCGAACTGCCGACGCTTCGAAGCCACAGCAGAGGTGATGGTGGTTGAGTTGGGTTCCACGGTGCCACCGAGTTCCCACGGGGACCAGTGCGTCACCTTCTGAGGGAGTGTCTTCGCCTCTGCGACCCACTTCTCCACTTCGGCGGCGGTCGGTGTTCGACGGACGAGGCTCTTCGCCGCGTTCACCTCTTCTAGCTTCGCGTGGAGGTTGTCGGGGCGACGCGTGGCAAGTTCCTTCACTGTGTCGACGCCGGCTGCTTCGAGCAGGTCGGAATACTCCGAGCCGACACCCTTGATTCGCATGAGGTCGGCGCGGTTTACCCACTCGAGCACGCGCTGGGGGGTGACACCCGTCTTCTCGGCGAGTGCCTGGCGGTCCGACGCCGAGCCGGCTGTGTCGAGCAACGCCTCGACGGTGGCGATACCAGCGCCTTCGAGCGCCGCGGCGTACTTTTCGCCGATTCCTTCAATCTCGATGATCTTCGTCATCTGTGGATTCCATTCTACAGGGGCCTTACCTGAATTCTAGCACCCATCGGTCTTGGGCCAGCAGCTGAATTCCGTACCAGTCATGTCCAAGTCCGCCGAGGCACCAAACACAAAGAGGCCCGCGAAATTCGCGGGCCTCTCGTGTGTTCGGAGTG